>JAFZBN010000015.1 GCA_017561715.1 Clostridiales bacterium
AGCTTAAGACCGCGGTTACCGACCATCGTGTCATATCCGTCCGGCTGGTTCTTGATGAACTCGTCGATGCTTGCGATCTTGCAGGCCTTTTCGATCTCTTCATCTGTCGCGTCTTCTTTGGCATAAAGAAGGTTCTCTTTAATGGTTCCGTTGAAAAGATACGTATCCTGGGTAACTACACCGATCTGCTGGCGAAGGTAGGTAAGATCGAAGTTTCGAACATCTTCGCCCGCGATCTTAACGCTTCCTTCTTCGACATCGTAAAGACGCGGAATGAAGTTAACGACCGTGGATTTACCGGACCCCGACGGACCGACGATCGCGTACATCTTGCCACCCGGGACCGTAAACGAAACGTCCTTGAGAAGTTCTTTTTCCGGAGTATAGGAAAACTTCACGTGATCATAAACGATATCTTTATTCGAGACATCCGGCTTCGCGCCGTTTTCAGGAGACTTCAGCGGATTCTCCCTGTCAAAATAATCGAAGATACGCGTGAAAAGCGCCAGCGAACGGGTAAAGTCGACACCCAGATTCATGAGGGATTCGACCGGACGATACAGGCGGTTAATGAGAGCGACAGTTGCGGTAACGACACCGACCGTCAGATTCGGATCGTACTTTTTGATGATGCAGATACCACCGGCAAAGTAAATAAGGAGCGGACCGACCTGAGTAAACATACCCATCATGACACGGAACCATTTACCGCTTCTTTGCTCTTTCAGAGAAAGACGCGTTACCTCTTCGTTGACTTCTACGAAATTTTCATACTCCTTATCCTCTCTCGTAAAGAGCTTTACGAGCATGGAACCGGAAACCGAAAGCGTCTCGTTGATGACCTGATTCAGTTCATCGTTCTTTTCCTGTGTCTTCGTAAGAAGCTTATAACGGTTTCTGCCGACATTTCGGGTCGGAAGGATCAGAAGCGGGATGATCAGGATGCCGACGAGAGCCAGCGGAACACTCATCATAAAGAGCGCGACGAGAGTCGTGATGACGGTCGCGAGGTTATTGATGCAACTGGAAAGCGTATTGGAAATTACGGAGCTGACGCCGGAAATGTCCGTGTTCATTCTCGTGATGATATCGCCCTGCTTTTCGGTCGTAAAGAAGCTGTGCGGCATCCACTGAAGATGGCGGTACATCTCGTTTTTCATATCGAAGATGATCCTTTGGGAGATCCACGCGTTGATGTAACTTTCTATTACGCTGATGACCTGAGACGCAGTAAGAGCGACAAAAGCGGCGATCAGGAGCTTGATCAGAAGGCCGAGGTCATCGCCGAGAAGGGCTTTATCTACGATCCTTCCCGTAATGATCGACGGGAACAGACCAACGACCGCGGAAAGCAGGATCGACAGGAATACGAGCGCGAACTGAAGCTTATATGGCTTCATGTACGAAGTGATACGTTTGATCAGTTTCTTATCGACCTTTGGCTTATTCTTCTTTTCTTCTTCTGTCAGAAAACCACGCGGCCCCATTCTCATCGGGCCCGGACCACCCATTCCCATAGCGATTCTCCTTTACTCTGTCTTGTCTTCTACGTCTTCATCTTCTTTCGGTTTTGTCGTCTCCACAGGAGTTGTTTTTGTAAAAAGGACGATCATCATCGCGGTGATCATTCCGCAGACCATCGTCGCCAGAACATCCGCGAGAATAAAGAACAGGATCGGAAGATCCTTCTTAAAGATCGCAAGGAGCAGGATCATCAGACAAGCAGAAGCGTAAACGGCTGTCGACGCGCCCGCGAATTTCGAATATGGCTTTTTCTTAAGCGCTGTAAAGAAAAGCACCGTGATCGTCAGTGAAAAGGCCATAAATATCGAAGAAAGAACGATCCCGGCTGTCATAGACGTATCCCTCGTTCGTTAAGTTCTTCTTTGACATAGCGGTCGATCTGCTCGTAAAGCTCTTCGATCGTTCCATCGTTAACGAGAACGCGGTCAGCAAGCTCCTCATATTCCTCACGAGTCATCTGCATCGCCATTCTCTTTCTCGCATCATCTCTGTCCATACCGCGAAGTACCAGTCTTTCGAGGCGGATATCGTCACTGCTGCTGACAACGAGGATCTGATTACATACATCTACGAAACCGTGCTTTACAGGGATCGGGACATCGAGAACGATCAGTTTGACTTTGCGCTCCGCGGCTTTCGCGATCTCTTCTCCGATCGTTGTAAGCACATAGTGATGCACGATCGCTGAAAGCTTATCGAGTTTTTTCTTTTCCGTGAAAACCAGAGAAGCGACATACTTTCTGTTCAATGCACCGTTTGCAGTAAGCGCGCGAGGTCCGAAAAGCTCGGCGATCTCAGGAAGCGCGACGCCTCCGACATCAGTTACTCTTCTGGAGATCTCGTCAGCATCCAGGACTTCTACGCCCTTATCTCTGAAGTATCCGGAAACAGTGCTTTTACCTGTTCCGATACCACCTGTTACACCTAAAACAAACATCTTTTTCCTCCACTTATGTCAGTGGGCTTCTGCCCATGTTTTTCCGATTCTTGCTTCCGCAATAAGCGGCACATCGAGTTCGATCACGTTTTCCATCGCCTCAGAAAGCACTTTCGCCGCTTCTTCCGCGATATCTTCTTTGGCTTCGACGATCAGTTCGTCGTGTACCTGAAGGATGAGCTTGGCGTCAAAGCCTTTTTCGCGAAGCGCCTGTTCCGCGCGGTTCATCGCGAGCTTGATGATATCTGCCGCGGTTCCCTGGATCGGGGTGTTCATGGCGGCGCGCTCGCCGAAACTTCGGATGTTATAGTTCGCCGATGTCAGTTCCTTCAGGATCCTTCTTCTTCCGAAGAGAGTCGAAACATAGCCCTTTTCTTTACCTTCCTGCTTAAAGCCGTCAAGGCACGGCTTGATCGTCGGGAACTGACGGTAATATTCTTCGATATATCTTTTCGCTTCATACACGCTGACGCCGAGATCCTGGGAAAGTCCGTAATCACTGACACCGTATACGATACTGAAGTTGACGCGCTTTGCCGCGGCGCGCATGCCCGCATTGATCTTATCCGCGGGAACTCCGAAGATACCGCAGGCAGTCTTTGTATGGATGTCTCTTCCTTCGCGGAAAGCACTGATCATTTCTTCATCGTGCGAGATCGCCGCAAGAAGTCGAAGTTCGATCTGTGAGTAGTCCGCGTCGATCAGGACATAGCCGTCTTTGGCGACAAAAGTCTCACGGATCAAAGATCCGAGGTCGGTTCGGATCGGGATATTCTGCAGGTTCGGATCCGAGGAAGAAAGTCTTCCCGTATTGGTCATCGCCTGGCTGAACGTCGTATGCACACGACCGTCTTTTTCGGAAATACTCTTCTTCAAGCCCATGACAAAGGTCGAATCGAGCTTTTGGATCTGACGGTATTCGAGGATCTTATCCACGATCGGATGCTTGTCACGGATCTTCTCGAGTTCCTCGGAATTCGTGGAATACCCGCCGCTGGCAAGTTTCTTTCCGGACGGAAGCCCGAGCTTATCGAAAAGCACTTTTCCGAGCTGCTTCGGTGAAAGAATGGTAAACTCTTCTCCCGCCAGTTCATGTATCTCTTTTTCGAGTTCACGGACCTTTCCGTCGAACTCTTTATGGAGCTCGTCGATCTTACTGACGTCGACGAGAACGCCTCTTCTTTCCATGCGGTCAAGTACCATGACCAGAGGCATTTCGATCTCATAGATCAGCTTCTCGATGCCCTGTTTTTCGACATCTGCCTTCTGGTAGAACGACAGCCATCTTGAGAGAAGCACCTGATACGAAAAATCGAGTTCATCGTCTTCCGTGATTTCTTTTTCCGTTTCCGATGTACCATCGATAAACGCGAAAAGATCCTGCTGCCGGTTTGCCTTTTTCGGGTCTTCCTTCGCCTGTCCGTAGTCTTCCAGGATCGGGAACGGACGGTGTGTTCCATGCTCGATCAGCATCTCAAAAGAAGGATCTGCTCCTTCGATTGAATTCAGGACATAACCCGCGATCTCAACGTCAAATACGTAATCGAACGGGAGTCCTTCGTCCAGATGTTTGAAGTGATTCTTCGCGCTGTAAGCGACAGGTGCTTTTTCCGAAGAAGCGCCGATTCCGGCTGCATTCAGTTCCGAAATGACTTTCCTGATATCGTCTTTCTTCGACCAGACATACACCTGATCAGAAGAAACGGAAAGACCGAGAACCGGACCGTTCTGATCGACCATATCGATCATGACAGGCTGTTCTTCGGAGATCTGCGAAAGGATCGTTTTCATGGATGACGCGACGTCTTCGTTCAAAAGGATCTGCGGGCGCTTACCGGAAAGTTTCGGGTAGTTGGCCTCTTCTTCAGACTCTTCAACAACAGGCGTTGCTTCGGCAACCGCGGCCTCATCGATATTCCATTTCTTCATCTGCGCACGGAAACCGTACTTATAGAAGCAGGCTGCCGTAGATGCGTTATCCAGCGGTTTTCTCTCGAGTTCATCGAGCGTGATACCGATCTCGGCGTCCGTAACGATTTTACTTAACATCAGGGACATATACGCATTATCTTTGTCTGTCTCGAGCTTTTCACGAAGTTTCGGGCTCAGCTCGGAAAGGTGCTCGTAAAGTCCGTCGAGGGTCTTATACTTTCTGACAAGATCCATCGCGCCCTTTTCACCGATGCCTTTTACACCCGGGATGTTATCGGAACTGTCGCCCATAAGTGCTTTTGCCGTAACAAAATCGGAAGTCGGAATGCCGTATCTCTCCTGAAAAAGCGCCTCATCGTAGTAATCTGTGCCGGAACCGTCTTTCTTGGTAACGGGCATGATCACCTTCGTATGCTCGTCGATCAGCTGGAAATCGTCCTTATCACCACTAAGGATAAAGACTTCAAATCCGGCATTTACGCCCATGGTCTTAAGAGTTCCGATCAGGTCGTCTGCCTCGAGTCCTTCCTGCTCATAACGAGGAAAACCCATCGCGTCGAGGACTTCTTTAAGAACAGGCATCTGCGCCGCAAGATCGTCGGGCATGCCTTTTCTCGTGCCCTTGTACTCGGAATACGCCTTATGGCGGAATGTCGGTGCTTTCAGATCGAAAAGTGTGCAGGTATGCGTCGGTTCGACCTCGGAGATATACTTTGAAAGCGTGTTGAGATAGATATTTACGGCGCCTGTAGGAGTACCGTCCGGTGCCGTCAGATTATTCCGTCCCGCTGTCGCATAGTAGGAACGGTTGATGATACTGTTTCCATCTACCAGAAGTAATCGTTTGGCATCAGACATATTGGTATCTCCCGAAGTTTATTTATTCTTCTTTTCTTCTTCCTGACGCTTCATTTCCTCACGGTAATGCGCCGTGCTGACCATGAGCTTAATACGGTTCAGCTGGTTCGCTTCACTGGCACCCGGATCGTAGTCGATCGGGATGATGTTGCTTTCAGGGTACTGACGGCGGAGTTCTTTGATCATGCCCTTACCGGTAACGTGGTTCGGCAGGCAGGCAAACGGCTGCGCGCAGATGATATTCGGAACGCCGCTCTCGATCAGCTCGATCATCTCGGCGGTCAGGAACCATCCCTCACCGTTATTGTTTCCGCAGGAAAGAACATTCTCTGCTTTCTTCGCCATGTGGCGGATGCTCTGAGGAAGCTGAAACTTGCCGGTCTCCTCCATCTTCTTGATGATGTGGCTTCTATAGGACTGCAGAAGATCGATTCCGCGGTTAGAAAGCCAAGCGCTCTTCTTGCTTCTTCCTAAGTGTTCAGCTGCCCATACAGGTCCCATCGTGCAGTACAGGAAGAAGTCCAGAAGACCCGGAACAACGGCTTCACAGCCTTCCTGCTCAACTACGTCGACCGCGTGGTTATTCGCATCCGGCTGGAACTTAACGAGGATCTCACCGACGAGACCAACACGCGGTTTTCTCGGGATATCGAGCATCGGGAACTTATCAAAGGTATCGATCGTCGCGTCGATCATGCGCTTATAAGAAGACGGACGGCCGACCTTTGTACAATGAAGTTCCGTAAGAAGATCCTCAACAGCCTTCTTCTCTTCGTCAGTCAGAGGCGCGTTCTTGCAGGCCTCGGCCATGATGTACTCAGTAGTGATATCTTCGAACTTCTCTTTCGGGTTAAAGAACAGTTTACCGCAGCGGTTCCAGAACTGATAGAGGGCATTTGCGGAGCCCTTGACCTTCTCGTAAGGACGTACGCGAAGGAGCAGTGTCTGCAGCATATCGCCGTAGCAGATCGCGCGGAGAGCACTGTTGATGAAAGGAAGTGTCGGGCGGAAGCCCGGGTTCTTTTCGAACTGCTGTACGGAAAGAGCGATGACAGGGATATCACCGTAGCCTGCCTCGCGCAGTGCTTTTCTCAAGAAAGCGACATAGTTCGTCGCACGGCATCCGCCACCGGTCTGTGTGATCAGGACCGTAGTGTTGTCGCGGTCCACTTCACCGGAAAGGATCGCGTTGATCATCTGTCCGACTACGATAACTGTCGGGAAGCATGCGTCGTTATTTACAAAACGAAGGCCGCACTCGATATCTGCCTGAGTCGCTTCTTTCAGGACTTTGAGCTTATATCCGTGGTTATGGAAGACCGCCTCTACGAACTCAAATTCGATCGGTGCCATCTGCGGCGCGAGGATCGTGTGACGCTTCTTGTGTTCTTCGGTAAACGGTACGCGCTTGATCGTATAGGACTTCTTCTCGCGCTTGACCATCGTGCCTTCTTTTCTTGCCGCTTCACGCTCATCCATAGCGACCTTCAGGGAACGCATACGGATACGAGCGGCACCGAGGTTACTTACTTCGTCGATCTTCAAAAGTGTATAGAGTTTACCTTGGGATTCCAGGATCTCCTGCACCTGATCAGAAGTAACGGCATCGAGACCGCAGCCGAAAGATGTGAGCTGAACGAGCTCGAGATTATCGTTGGTCGCGACATAAGCCGCGGCTTCGTAAAGACGTGTATGGTACATCCACTGGTCAACAACACGGATCGGACGCTGGAGTCTTCCCGGAACGGCGACACTGTCCTCACTGAGAACGGCAAGACCGAGGGAGTTGATCATCTCCGGAATACCGTGATGGATCTCCGGATCCGTGTGATACGGACGGCCGGAAAGAACAATACCCTTTTGGCCTGTCCTTTCGAGATCCTCGATGACTTCCTGACCTTTTCTTCGGATATCCGCCTTATACTCGTCGTACTCCTTGTTACCTGCGGCAACGGCTTTTACGGTCTCTGCCTTTGTAACCCCGAAATCAGCAAGCGCGATCGCGAGCTGCTCGGCAAGGGCGTCATCGTTATCGAGCGGCAGGAAAGGATTGAGATACGTGATTCCCTTATCCTTGATATTCTCGAGGTTATTGCGGATAACTTCCGGATAGGAAGCTACGATCGGGCAGTTAAAGTGGTTACCGGACTGTTTGTTCTCATGACGCTCATAAGGAACATCCGGATAGAAGATCGTCTTGATGCCCTTTTCGATCAGTGCCTCAATATGGCCGTGAACAAGCTTGGCCGGATAGCAGACACTCTCGGAAGGAATGGAATCCATACCCTTCTCGAAAAGCTCATGGTTCGATCTCGGAGAGATGATAACGGAGAATCCGAGTTCCGTCAGGACCGTGAACCAGAACGGATAGTTCTCGTACATGTTCAAAGCTCTCGGGATACCGATCTCGCCTCTTGGCGCCTTGTCCTTGGCCAATGGCTTATAGCGGAAAGTTCTCGCGTATTTGTAAGCGATCAGGTTCGGAAGTGTATCCTTTGCCTTCTCCTTGCCCTCACCTCTTTCGCAGCGGTTACCGGAGATGAAACGCTCGCCGTTACTGAATGTAGAGATCGTAAGTTTACAATGGTTCGTGCAGAGAGGACATGTCGTCATCTCTGTGGTCATATCGAAGTTGTTGAGATCTTCAAGTCCAAGAAGTCCGGAAACTTTCTGGTCTTTCGGCATACGCTTCTTCGCAATGATCGCCGCGCCAAAAGCACCCATCAGGCCCG
Source organism: Clostridiales bacterium (assembly GCA_017561715.1). Taxonomy (GTDB): domain Bacteria; phylum Bacillota; class Clostridia; order Saccharofermentanales; family Saccharofermentanaceae; genus Scatonaster. Next base: position 7,984 of record JAFZBN010000015.1, read on the forward strand.
CAACGTTCGGGCGGATAACTTCACGACCGGAAATAAGCTCAAAGCAGCGGAGGATCGCGTCATTTAGGAACGTACCGCCCTGAACGACGATCTTCTTTCCGAGTTCCTGTGTGTCACGGATCTTGATGACCTTATAAAGCGCGTTACGGACGACAGAATAAGAAAGGCCCGCGGAAATATCTCCGACGGTCGCGCCTTCCTTCTGCGCCTGTTTAACCTTGGAGTTCATGAATACCGTGCATCTCGTTCCGAGATCGACCGGATTCTCCGCGGAAAGCGCCTCGATCGAGAACGTATGCGCGTCCATGTTGAGGTTTTCGGCAAATGTCTGGATAAAGGATCCGCAACCCGAAGAACATGCTTCGTTGAGCATGATGGAGTCGATAACGCCGTTACGGATCTTCATGCACTTCATATCCTGTCCGCCGATATCGATGATGAAATCGACATCCGGACAGAAGTACTTCGCGGACTGGAAGTGCGCCATGGTCTCGATCTCTCCGAGATCAACGCCGAGCGCGGCACGGATAATATTTTCGCCGTAACCGGTAACACAGCTGTTCGCGATATATGTTTCCGGCGGCATCTGCTCATAGAGCTGCTTAACGATATTTACCGCACTCTTTACCGGATTACCCTGATTACTTGCGTAGTAGGTATAGACCATCTGGCCTTCTTCGTTGATAAGAACTGCCTTGGTCGTGGTACTTCCGGCATCGATACCGAGGTAGCACGGACCTTTCTGTTTCGAAAGCTGATACAGATCAAGCGTCGCCTTCTGATGACGTTCGTCGAACAGTTCTTTTTCATGCGCATCCGCGAAAAGCGGCGCGATACGCTTGATGTCCGGCTCGAAGCCTTCTTTTGTCGAAAAAGACGCGATCAGATCGGAAAGCTTAACAGGCTCTCCCTTAGCGCCGAGAGCCGCACCGAGCGCAACATAGATCTGGGCGTTATCCGGGATCCAGAAAGACTTGACCTGCTCTTCAAGTGTTCTCTCGAAAGCCCTACGAAGCTCAGAGTTAAAGAACAACGGACCACCGAGGAAAGCGATGTGACCTCGGATCGGGCGTCCGCAGGCAAGACCTGCGATCGTCTGGTTAACGACTGCCTGAAAAATCGAGGCCGCGAGGTCCTCTTTTGCCGCGCCTTCGTTAATAAGCGGCTGCAGGTCACTCTTGGCAAATACACCGCATCGGGAAGCGATCGTGTATAAAGTCGTATAGGACTTCGCAAGTTCGTTGAGTCCGTCCGCATCGGTACGAAGAAGTGTCGCCATCTGGTCGATAAAAGCACCTGTACCGCCGGCACAAGTACCGTTCATACGCTGCTCCGGAACCGGATGCAGGTATGTGATCTTCGCGTCTTCACCGCCGAGCTCGATGATGACGTCGGTCTCCGGGTGATACTTCGTGATCGCAACAGTCTCTGCAATAACTTCCTGAACGAAATCAAGACCCAGCCATTTCGCGACGGAAAGTCCGCCGGAACCGGTGATCTGTACACGAGCTTCAAGGCCCGGGAATTTCTTATTTACTTCTTCGAATGCGTTTAAAAGCTCTCCGGCAATATCCGAGTGGTGTCTGCGGTATTCCGAATAGATCACATTCTCGTCTTCTGTAATTACGATCTTGATCGTTGTAGAGCCTATATCCAGGCCCATCTGCTTAACTTGTTCCATGAAAACTTTCTTTCCCCTTACGTTTCCTTCTTTTCGACACTCTTCGTCTGTTTCTTCCCCTTATTTGTTTCCTTGGTCTTTACTTCACTATCTTTCTTCGCGGCAGTTTTAGCGGAAGACTTCGAAGTCGGCTTTGAAGCCTTCTTCACTTCGGATTTTTTCTCTTCTTCTGCCATCTTCGCTTTAGCGGCTTCTCGCAGTGCTTTTGCCGCTTCGCGCGCCATTTTTCTCTTTAAGAGACGCTGTTTCTTCTTTTCTTCCTTCTCTTCGATCGCCGCGGAAGTCTTCTTGAATTCCTGAAGACGCGAAGCCGCAGTTTTAAGGAATCGCATTCTGATATCTTCGTGCTCGGAAAGATTCTTTCTGAATTCAGCGTCCAGGCAAAGGCAGAGCTTTTCATCCGGAATACCGAGATTCAGGTCAAACGGCTGATTATAGACGTCATGAGTCGTCAGGTGAAGGATCTCGCACGCTTTTACGACATTCTTCTCATAATCCGAAAATTCTCCCTTCAAACCCAAAGGAAGCATAAGACCCGTAAAGTTCACATGAACATACGGAAGATTGCGAGAAAAGATCAGATGCAGCGCCAGAAGCTTCATGTACGATTCCAGCGTGATGAACTCCTGATCGCAGATCAAAGACACCGCGCCCTTCGGTGCGATCAGGGCAATATCGGAAAACTCGTTCTCAAAGCCTTCCGACCACAGGTAGTAAAGCTCCCTGTAAACGGCCTTTTCGAACTCGTCGTAATCTCTGGTGAGCGGTTTTGCAAGGATATCCGCGCCGATCTGGAAAATGTAGTTCAAATACTCCTTCTCCTGATGGGAGGAAACACCTGCCCATTTGAAGTACGCGGCAATATCTCTGGCATTATATAGATAGTTGATCATAAAATCTCCTAAGAACGCAATTTCGTGACATATTATTATACCACAAAAGAACTATTCTTAGTACGGATCACGGGTCGATGCGACAATAAGCGAAACGCCCAGGAAAACAGCGGTATAGAAGATGATTATGCACACTTCAAGCCAATAATTGATCGAATCGAAATTACCGTATGCCATGGTGCTGAACAGATTATTCAAAGCAAAATACTGCGTGGCACTGATCCATACGGAAGCGAACCCGTAGATAAAGTCCAAAATGCCGAAAACAAACAGCGAGCTCAACACGATCGCAAGAGCCGCAGCTCTGCGGATAAAAGCGATCATAAAGGCGAAAGAAGCGTATACGATCATGATACCCAGCATGAGCGTGCCATATTTCGCGAACTTATAGATATCCGTAGCATCAAAAGAATCACAGACCAGCGCGCTAAGTCCGAAAGCAATACCATACGCGACAAATTCCACCAAAACCACAGTGATCATAATTGAAAGCCACTCGATCAGCACGATCATCCTGGGTTTCGCGTTTAACGAGAAATGATTTACATGGAAATGTGATTTATACTCAGCCGATATAAAAAGCGCGATGAAAATGCAATGGAGAAAGCAGATCAGATCGACACTCCAGGTCAAACGCATAACACCGGTCAGATTGTCGATTTCACCGAGACTACTGAGATTTGTACTGAAGATCGCAACGGAAGCTGATGTTTCATCGTATTCAAGGTCTTCCGCTTCCGAAGATTCGGTTGCTCCGGCCATCGCTTCTTCAACATACTCGATCCAGTGTCCGGGATTATCGGCGACCATTTTGATCTCTACCGCAGAAATAATAGCGCCAAGAAAAATGAGGATACAGATAACAATAAAAGACTTAGATCGCAAGATCCTGTAAAAATTCGCTTTCAGTTCTTTTATCATAACCCGAACTACCTCCTACCAAGACATTATAACTATAAAGTCAAGCAAATGTACTAAGAAAATATAAAGAAAAAGGAGCCGCCCTTTTGGCAACTCCTTCTGAAACGCTGATTGGTGAGCAGGATCAGAAGATCCTACCGATGTTCATCGAAGATCAGCCGATGTTCTCAACATCTTCAACTGTTCCGAAAAGATTCAGTCTGAAAAGCAGAGCTTCATCTTCCTGGTTGGAGCAGTAGATCTTCGCGCTTACAAGCTTACCGCCTTCGATGAGTTTCATCAGACCTGTGATCTGGCTCAGCTTGCTCTTGAGATTGAACTTGTCACCCTCATCGGTAATAAGCATTACATCGCCGGAACAGGAATCCAATGCCTGCATAAACTGGTGAACATCTACGTTGCTCATGTTAAAAGCCTTCATGGTGACTACCTCCTTTAAGTAAATGAGTTATTTCCTTCTTTTCTTTCACAAGGTCTTTCCTAACCTTGCAAACACATTATAACTTTCGCCCCATTGGGAGTCAACGACTTATTTGTAGAGTTTGCACATGACGTAACGTTTTTATTTATGCACGTTGCACATACTCTAATTGTGCATATTCACACACGCTTTCAGGCCTTGATCCTTGTATACGTCCAGATAGCAAAGCTTACGCCCTTTACCGAATTCACGGTGGCTTCGCGGCTCAGAAGCTTCCACTCTTTGAGGTTATCAAGATTCGGGAAAAACGCGTCTGCCTTGAAAGACTTATGTATCTTAGATATGACACATGTGTCGCAATATGGCAAGAATTGTTCATAGATCTGCGCGCCGCCGATGATAAAGAAGGTCTCTTCCGGATCTTTCTTCGTATATTCGAGCACCTCTTCTATCGAATGCATGACGATCGCGCCTTCAACAGCCAGATCGGGATTTCTGGAAAGGATGATATTCGGGCGCCCCGGAAGGAGCTTTCCGCCCGGAAAAGTCTCAAGCGTCTTTCTTCCGTAAATAACGGGATGACCGAGTGTTTTCACTTTGAAGTTCTGCTTCTGGTCTTCGGGAAGGCTGATGAGTAATTCTCCTTTATTCCCGATCCCCCAGTTTTCGTCTACAGCAACAATCGCACAGATACTCATTTCGTGACCACCTACTTCTTCCTTACTTCGCGAAAAGCACTTCTCACCGACACTTCAAGTATAGCATAACAGGAGATCGATCAAAGAAAAAGGAGCCGCGTCCGAAGACACGGCTCCTTGAAAAGACTTTTTCGATCGGTATTATCCGATAACCTCGATGTGTACTGCGTCAACGAAGAAATCATCAGTACAATCCTGTGTCTCCCAGTAAAGGATGAGAGAATCGAGATCAGCAGGTACTTCAACCTCACCGGTCGGCAGTACCCACTTGCTTGTTGTCAGATCGAGTTCGCCTTCAACAGGAACCCATTCACCGCTGGATGTATCAACCTCGATGATATGAGGCCACAGGTCAGCGATATCGGCACTAAAGGAAACCTGAGCAGCTGTAGACTTAACAGCGAAGGAAACCTTCAGCTTCTTGCCGAGGTAACGGGTAAGGTTAACAACATAACCGTCCCATGTCTCGGTAGCACCGGAAACAGAGAGGCACTTATTGCCTTCAAACGCACCGTCTTCAACAACCTTCAGAGTAGCGCCTGCACGAGCAGAACCATTGAAGTTGCCGTCCTCGAAGTTATCATCGAACGGATCGTCATCCTTCGGCGGTTCTACATAGTCAGAAGGCTTTTCGAGCTCGCCGCCCTTCTTCGCAAGAACAACACCATCAAATGCCGGCTTCTTGGAAAGATCGCCACGGAAAAGGACCGGTGTATCGGAAGAACGCCAGGAACCTGCGTCTGTGAGACCCCAGATCGTAACGCTCTCGATGTCATAACCTTCAGCTTTCGCCTTGAGGAGCTCGGAGAACAGGTTCTGGAAGTAAAGACCCTGCTCGTAATCCTGGTTAGCGGAACCCTTAACAGCGTTTACGTCAAGCTCGGTAACGTGGATCGTAACACCGAGTTCATCAGCATACTTCTTAAGAGCGCCGATATACTTTTCCATGGATACCGGGCTGGAGATGTGGGACTGCAGACCCATACCGTCAAGGTTACCTGCCTCAGCGATCGGCTTAAGGACCTCAATGATCTTGTTCTGCTTACCGCTTTCATACTCATTGTAGTCGTTATAGAAGAGCTTGATGTCGTCGCCGGCATACTGTCTTGCATACTTGAAAGCATACTCGAGGAAGTCATCACCGATGGTCTTTGTCCAGTTGCTCTCACGCAGGTTGTTGCTGTCATCAACGCACTCGTTAGCTACGTCGAATGCATAGAACATACCCGGATAGTTTGTGTTTACGAATTCGAATACACCCTTGATGTAGTTCTCAAGACGCTTCAGCATGAGCTCACGGCTTGCGAGGTTTGCGGATGTATCGTAGTTCTCATAGAAGAACCAGTCCGGTGTCTGAGAGTGCCATACGAGAGTATGACCACGCATCTTAAGTCCGTTTTCCTTTGCGAAATCAAGGATCGTGATCGCCTTAGTAAAATCAAGAGCCGGGCTCTCGTTGTACTTAGCCGGATCAGCAAGAGTTGTCGCTGCGTCAAGAACATTCTCAGGCTTCATCTCGTTTTCACATGTGATGGAATTGAACTGATTAAGAAGCAGTGTTCTCGGCTCTTCTACCGGGCTTGTTACGAAAGAATCCGGAACGCAGCATCCGATATAGAAGTCATCCTTGTAAAGATCCTTCAAAGACTCATAAGAAGAGATATCTACCAGTTCAACAGCAGCAGCGTTCGCCGGATCAAAATAATCACCTTCGATAGTTACATACATGTAGTCAACATAGATATCATCAGTTGTACCGGCCTCGATATAAACATAAACGTTTTCAGCCGTTTCCGGGATCGGAGTAGATCCTTCACCGACTACAAAAGAATCCTTGCAGCCGGAGACATGAATGATATTCTCATACTTTGTGCTTCCGAGCATGTCAAACTGCAGAGAAACGATGACATGATCACTCGGAGACTTAACAGAAGTCTTGATATTGATGGTGTTTCCTGCCATGTTGCTGCACGGGAAATTTACACCATTCCAGTTTTCTGTACGATTGGAAATGTGAAGTACTTTTCCATCCGCACCGTCGGCATCTTCAACATCTAGCTGAACTTCACCACGTGGTTCATATGTGATCACGTCGCTGCCAAAGTCTTCCATGATGCTCGGAACCGCGCTCTCCGTAGCCGTCGGTTCTGTTTCCGTTTCAGTTGCGCTTTCGGTAGCAACCTCTGATGTAGCAGACTCATCCTTGTCGGACTTTTGGCATGCTGTCAGAGCAACGGAAGAAAGCATCGCCAGCACCAAAAGCATGGCGCCGATCTTCTTCTTCAACATAAAATATTCCTCCATTTACCTAGCCGGGGATGATCCCCGGGTAATTAATTACTATCCCATATTATCCGAAAGAAAAAAGAACTTCAATGATTTTGCCGAAATCGATTTCGAAACTTTATGAATAACAAAAAAGAGGCTGCCCCAATTCTGTGAAAGAATGTGACAACCTCTGATTTTCCTTACTATTGCGGTGATTACAAAGTCCCGAGAAGACCAAGCACCATGTCTGCTAAGTTTCCGGAATCTCCGCCATAACCGTTTCCTACATATATGGCGTTTTCAAGACAAGATGGATTCAGATCCCACGAACCGAAATTCTTATCAAAGACAAAGTATGTTTTCCCTGTCGAACCGTCTAACCTCTTAAGTTCCACGGTAACGATGTACGTATCATCTCTTCTGGTAACATCATCTATATCAAAAATGACGCCCATCAAAAGTGCCTGCCGCGCAAGTTCTTCATCTTCAAATTTTTCTTTGCCCAGAAAGTTGCAAAGACTGATCGGTGAAAGTCCGATCTCAAGATCAGATTCATCCGGCTTGTAGGTCGACCATGTACTGCCGTTATGATTGATCGCTCCGCAGGACTCCAGACAGTACTCTACTCTCTTTTTCACCTGAGCTTTGTCACTGCCCGGTCCGTAAGATGTAAACCAGCCATACCCGAGAATGCCCAGAACAATGACACCGATGATGATCAACGCAATAATGTAACTCTTTTTCATTTCTCCTATTACTCCGAAAATTAAAATTCAGTTTCCTCGATGATTTTCAAATAAAAGCAAATTTTGGACAGTCTCACTTATCCAGGTGCACATCCATTTGCGGGAACGGAATAATGATCTCATTCTTTTGGAGCGTCTCGTCAACATACTTGAGCGCTCTTCTTCTGATGGTCGCGCGGTTTGACGGGGCAACATTCAGACGAATACGGTACAGTATGCAGGAATCCTTATAATCCTGAATTCCGAGGAATTCGGCTTTTCGAACTTCTTTCCAGGAAGAGATCTCTTTAACGATGTCTCCGAATACGCTTTTGATCTTATCTCTCGACTCACTGTAAGACAGAGGAATATCGATCGGCAGCACATCCGTATATCGATAGACCTTATCGATATTTCGGTTGCAGATATGCATCTCATATCCTTCTTCACCGTTTATGATGTGTGTTGATTTCAGGGACATTCCCTCAACCCGACCTGAATAATTGTCGATCTTGATGATATCGCCGATACGGAAAAAGCTCTCGCTTATGATATTGACGCCCATGATAATGTCCTTCAACGCGTCCTGAAGCGCAAGACCGACGATAACACTGGCGATTCCGAGACCCGCAATCGCGCTGGAAACATTGATGCCGTTGATCTGAAGGATCACAAGAACACAAAGGATGATCAGGAAATATCGGATAACATTGACCAGAATGGAAACGATTCCGTTCTTTCGGTCGTTCTTATCAAACACTTTGTTGATAAAGCGACGAAGTGTGATCCAAACGATCAAAGCGACTATCACGGTAGCCAGACAAAGATATGGTTTAGGAGATATGAGCCAGTTAATTATCTCTTCCATGTTTGTTCTCCATTCAAAAACAGATATTTAGATTATACGTTAAATCCGGATAAAGAAAAAGCGCTCGATGCCTTTTAAGCATCAAGCGCAGTCGTCTGGTCGGAGTGGCGAGACTCGAACTCGCGGCCTCTTGCTCCCGAAGCAAGCACTCTACCACCTGAGCCACACCCCGTCGCGACTTATAAATGATAATTCTTAATCGCGTTCTTGTCAACAAAAAATACTATGAAAAATGGGAGTATTTTGCGTTTTCGTAAAGAATTCATTTGCTTTTAATTGATAAAGATTATATTATTTTCCATATAGTCCAATAAAATACACAAGAATCGAGGGGGATGTATGAAAAAAAGACTTATCAGTTTAGCATCTGTAATGCTGACTTTTTCTCTTCTTCTGACATCATGCACGAGCAAATCTTCCAAGAAGAAGGATAAGGACAGCGATTCCGATGTCGATGAAGAGATCGTAGAAGTTTTCGAAGGATACGAAAAGCAGCTGAAAAAATTATCTGTTTCCAAGATCGCGGATATCGCTCCGGACACAAGCCTTCAGGATCTGGATCTTTCCGGAGACGAGGAAGATATCGTTAAGGCACTGGTAAAGAAAGCTTCGTTCGAAGTTGAAGAGACCGAGATCAAGGAGAAGAAAAAGACAAGCACCTGCACAGCGAAAGTAAAGGTCAATTATGTCGATCTTGAGAAAATTCTCGACAATTTTGACGGCGAGGCAGATGCGGAAAGCATCATCGAGGCGATCGAAAAAGCAAAAACTGCTAAAAAGAGTGTAAAGATTTCTCTTGAGAGTGATGATGGCGAGTGGAAGATCGTTGACGATTCCGCGATCTGTGATCTTCTCTTTAACGGATTAGAGGATCTTGAATACTATCTGGATCCGATCGATCCGACAACTACAACTGAGGAACCGACAACAACCACTACCGAAGAGCCTACGACAACGACGACAGAACAACCGACCACTACGACTGAGCCGGATTCTTCCACAACTCCTGTTACCGCAGGCGTACATCAGGTACTCGTCGGAGACGACCTTGACAAAGTCCTGAAGGATTTTGGTTTCACGGTTGAAGAGGAGTCATTCGATAACGAGATTATGCGCATATATGAGTATGATGAAGATTTCGTTTTCTACTACTATGAAAGTCCGGATTCTTCAGCCATTCAGGAAGATTATGATGAATATGTTCAGGAGTTCAGAAATATGAAGCCGGACTGTGAAGAATTCACCGAGAGCACATATAAAGATACTCTGAATATGTTCATGTCGAATGTAAAGACAGAGGATAATCATTCCTATGATTTCTATCTTTATCACGATCAATCCGTTGTTCTTATCGCGGGAATCGATGTCTATCCGAACGCTGATCCGTCTTATACATATTACGACCTTATCCAGCAAGTTGGACTTTGGGAGTATTGACACGGCGCTTAATATTTCTCGGATCTGAATAACAGAAGATAACAAAAGAAGGTTTCTTGCGGTAACACAAGAAACCTTCTTTTTAGTTCTTTTCAATCGGAATGAAAGCTCTGTTACTGCTTAACTGCTTTCTTTGTTTCGATCTCTTCGAGAAGTTTCGCGGATACTTCGTCGATCGTCATGGATCCGAGGTCGCCTTCGAAACGGGATCTTACGGATACAGTACCCTCTTCTACTTCCTTATCACCAACGGTAAACATGTAGATGACCTTATTGATGTTCGCTTCTCTGATCTTCTTACCGAGCTTCTCGGAACGATCATCGACCTCAGCGCGGATGCCCTTGGCGATGAGAGCGTCACGGATCTCGAATGCACGATCAAGATGCGCGTCGGAGATCGGAAGGATACGAACCTGTTCCGGGGCCATCCAGAGAGGCAGGCAGCCTGCATACTTCTCGATGAGGTAAGCCAGAGTTCTCTCGAAGCAGCCGAGGCTGGTTCTGTGGATGATGTACGGATTCTTCTTCTGTCCGTCCTTGTCAATATATTCCATACCGAACTTCGCGGCAAGGAGCATGTCGATCTGGATGGTAACGAGTGTATCTTCCTTACCGAATACGTTCTTGTACTGGATATCGAGTTTCGGACCATAGAAAGCAGCCTCATCGATACCGATGGTGTATTCCAGACCGAGATCATCAAGGATCTTCTTCATGGTAGCCTGAGCCTCTTCCCACTGTTCTGCAGTACCCTCGTACTTATTCTTCGGGTTTGCCGGATCCCACTGGGAGAAACGGAAAGTACAGTCTTCCAGAAGTCCTACTGTACCAAGGAAATACTTCGCAAGCTCAAGGCAGTTGCTGAATTCCTGTTCCAGCTGATCCGGACGAAGGATGTAATGACCCTCGGAAATGGTGAACTGACGGACACGGATCAGACCATGCATCTCACCGCTGTCCTCATTACGGAACAGAGTGGACGTCTCAGTCAGACGCATCGGCAGGTCACGGTAACTTCTCTGACGATTCAGGAATACCTGATACTGGAACGGGCAGGTCATCGGACGGAGCGCAAAGCACTCTTTCGACTCATCTTCCGCGTCGCCCATGATGAACATACCATCACGATAGTGATCCCAGTGACCGGAGATCTTATAAAGGTCACGCTTCGCGAAATACGGAGTCTTGGTCAGAAGACAGCCCTGAGACTGTTCTACATCCTCGACCCAGCGCTGCAGGAGCTGAACGACACGAGCGCCCTTCGGCAGGAGGATCGGAAGACCCTGACCGATATAATCTACAGTTGTGAAGTACTCAAGTTCACGACCGAGCTTGTTATGGTCACGCTTCAGAGCTTCTTCTCTTGCGGCAACAAAAGCCTTCAGCTGCTCTTTATCCGGGAAAGATGTACCGTAGATACGCTGAAGCATCTTATTCTTCTCAGAGCCTCTCCAGTAAGCGCCTGCGCAGGAAAGAAGCTTGAAAGCCTTGATCTCACCTGTAGACTCCATATGCGGACCTGCGCAGAGATCTGTAAACTCACCCTGCTTATAGAATGAAATAACGGCATCTTCCGGAAGATCATCGATCAGTTCGACCTTGTACGGCTCACCCTTCTCTTCCATGAGTTTTCTTGCTTCCGCACGCGGAAGTTCGAAACGCTCGATCGGGAGATTCTCTTTAACGATCTTCTTCATCTCTTCTTCGATCTTCTTCAGATCTTCTGCGGAAAAAGCCTCGTCTCTGTCAAAATCGTAGTAGAAACCGTCATCAATGGCAGGGCCGATCGCAAGCTTCGTCTCCGGCCACAGTCTCTTAATAGCCTGCGCCATGATGTGCGAAGTACTGTGACGATACTTGTTTCTTTCTTCTTTGTTTGCAAAATCAACCATTTTCGCATTCCTCCTTTTATGGTGTTGCAGCTTGTTATTCCGGAATACAAAAAAGCCATGTATCCCGACGATAGGGATGCATGGCTGCACGGTTCCACCCTAATTGCCCGAAATCATTTCCGGACCACTCATTACCCCTTTTAACGCTTGTAGGCAGCGGCTGCTTCATACTCGAGACTCTTTCCGAAGCGCGGCTCCGAGGTGGTACTTTCCGATAATTCCCGTAAAAGGACTTCCAGCCTAAGATCCTTTCTCTCTGTCAGGAAAGAATATGCGGAAAACATATCCTCTTCAATGCCTTTAATTGTTTTACAGTTTATTCCAACGTTTTGCGAAATGCAAGCACTTTTTACTCGCAGTCGAATAAACTCACTTAAGTTTTAGATATTCTTCCAGACGTTTTGAAAATTCTCGGGCGGATACGACCGAAGGATCGGAAGAATCGGCCGCGAGTCCCTGGACCATGACATAGTAATCGTTATCGCCGTAGATCAGTTCGATATACGCATATCCGAGTGAATGATCCGACTTATCAAGATAACCGTCATAGATCAGGCAGCAATCCGTGATGAGCATCTCAGCATCGTCAAACGGCGCCGTTGAAGTTACAAGCTGCTCGATGAGTTTTTCAAAAGACTTTCCCTGCGTCGAAGCCGATGAAACGATCATTTTTGCGCTGTCATCAAGAGCCGTAAACTCGACCGAACCCGATTCATCGAAAATGATCAGATTCTCATCGCGACAGAGGTTCTTTATATCCGTAACAACGATGTGAAGACCGGAATCCTTGGTCAACTTCGGCACCCGGTCGCCGCTTTTCGAGATCAGCCCGGATGAATCCTCTTTTGACGATGATTTTTTTGAATCACGCAGTTTGTTATATACGGCGACCCCGGCCAGGATCATAGCCGCGACCATGATGGCCACGCCGACAGCGCGAGCCACTTCCAGCCAGAATTCCTGCGTCTGGTAAAATGGCTTATTCTCATTATTTGAAGGCGTAGGTGTCTGATCCATAATTCATTTCCTGTCAAAACGTGCATATTTTTCAAGCCATGCTTCATCCGTGTACGTGGCGTCTTCACCCATCAGACAGCCATAACAGAGATCATCGGCGATCTCCAAGATCGTGTCTTTCAATTCGAGATCTTTTTTCCACTTTTCGTCGATCGCGTCATAACCCAAAAGCGCGCCGACGATGTTTCCGGTGATGGAACCTGTAGAATCGCTGTCTCCGCTGTGATTTACCGCTGCGATGATCGCCGAAGAAAAATCATCGGAATGACGAAGCGCGCAGTAGATCGCGATCGCGAGAGCCTCATCGCCGCACCATCCGGCACCGATCCGGGAAATATTGTCTTCGTCTTTATCCTGATTACAAGAAAGCGCGACCGCACGGTCGATCAGTTCGATAAAAGCACCGAGATGCTTTCTTTCGGAAAAGATGCTTCGGATCATTTCCCGGGCATCTCTGACCACTTCGCGAAGGACCGGCTTTTCTTGTGAAGAAACGATATTCTTGATCACATGTGTCAGGAACGCGGCAGGCATAAAACCAAGAGAATGAGAATGTGTCAGAGCCGCGATCTCAGCGCCTTCGATATCGGCAGAGCGATCATCCATATCACGAAGAGCTATTCCGACAGGCGCTACACGCATGACGCCGCCACAGCCTTTACTGTGATTGATCCGACGTTCGGTCGATCCCTGTTCTCCTGAAGAAAGGGCATCAAGGCAAGTCGCGCCCGGAGCACGACAGCTCCAGAGTTCTTTGACATCCAGCAGCCAGCTGATCCTCTCACCATGAGCATCTCCGCGCTGCGTTTCAAGCCAGTCGAGATAAGCAAGGTATACATAATATCTGGACGGAGAGGATATCTTTTGAAGCGCGACTCTGGTCTGTGCGCAAAGAAGACCATCAGCGGTAAAAAGACTCATCTGCGTATCGTCGGAAAACAGTGCTTTTCCGGAAGTCGGATCGATGGCATAAGATGTGATCCCCGAAGGGCCGTACGCCTTTATGATCTCATCGTAAGAAACAAACTCAACCTTGTAACCTAAGGCATCACCGGCCGCGCCGCCGATAAGACAGCCGCGGATACGGTCTAAAGACTTCTCTCGATCAGATACGATCGCCGATAAATGTTCCGGAAGCTTCGATTTATCCATAAGAACCTCTCCCCTTTTCGTCTATTATAGCAGAATTCAGGAAGGACTGTCCTGCTTCTTTCCGACGACCTGACCGAGGATCTCTTTCCATGAGTAACGGACTCTTTCCACTCGCATCATCCAGATAAGTTTGATCACATTGAAGACAACGAACCATATGACCGCACTTGCGAAGAACGTGGTCACAGCGGTCAGAACAGCGCAGATCAGGCAGCTGAGAACGATCTTTCCGTAGTACTTGTCCTTGGTAAAGAAAAGGGTGACCAAGGCGATCAGCCCGAGTTGAACGAAACCCGCGAAGAATCTGATCCATCCTTCCGTCACGCTGTCGGACAGAACGATCGGGGAAGCAAGGAAAAGGAAGCAGATGACCGCTTCCGCGATACAGATCTTATTGAGCTGATGACGGATACGATCCATTTCAGCCTGTTCCATCCGTCTCTTTTTCTCTTCTTCTTCTTTTCGGAGTTTCTCTTCGCGTTCTTCTTTCCAGGCCTGCTCCATATCGAGCTGCGCCTGAATACGCCCCATCTCACGATCGTAACCCGCACCGTATTCACCGCTTCTGGAAATCAGCATCTTCTTCCCGCAAACGGTACATGTCGCTACTTTCAAAGCAGAGTCTACGGTTACATTGGCACCGCAGCCGGTACATGTCATATCAATAAGTTTCATCGTTCACAGAACCTTTCAGTTAAACAACACTGAGCGTAAAGGGATCGCAGAGAGTTCCGTTGAAATACTCATCTTTTCCCGAGTACATCATGATCGCGGAAATCGTTTCAATAGAATCGATCCCACACTCTTCCAGATAAGATTCACCGAGATAAATGGTATCGATCTGCTTCTCACCCGGTCCCAATGTCACGACAGTAAACAGGGACGCCGGAACGCCGTTAAGCAGAGATTCATCGAAACGGAATGTATACTCTTCTTCCGCGGAAAGGTTTTCATACATAAGATAGAGTCGGGGTTCCCCATTATAGATCACGTAGTCAACGGCAGAGATGCGAACGTTTTCATTCTCGACAAGAACCGCGGCGTACGAAAGATCATAGACCTTATTCGGATCGTAGACCGAAGTAGAGAATTTTGCGCGGTCCGAAACGTATGAAGCCTCCGTATCCGTGTACTCCACTTCGAAACTGATCTCGAACATACCGGGATCCCAAAGACCGATCTCATTTCCGAGTGTCATATAAAAGCCCACGTCAAAATCTTCGCTGGCGCCGTCATCAAACTTCTTAAGCCACATGGGCAGTACATTGAAGCCGTCAACAGAAAGGTATCTGAGGCTCAAAGAGATCGGGTGTCCCGTCTGGTTATCCAGATGCATCAGAAGCATACGCTCTGTTCCCAGTCCGAGATCAAAGCCGTTTACATGGATCGTAAGTCCGTCTTTATCGAGAATGAGAGTGTCTGCGATCTGAATATCCTTGTACTCGTACGAAGGGATCTCGTGAGGTCCGATCACGGAAACAGGGCAATCATATGAAGTTGTTTCGACGGATGTTTTCTGAAGCGAATCGCGGCTGGTGTCCGTCGGATCGGTATCTGTCGGAACTGTATCTGTCGGAACGGTATCCGTAGGAATGACCGGTTCAGTTTCGGTCTCCTTTTCCGAATGTGCAACTGATCTCAGCAGACTTTTTCCGCCGGAAGAACTATCGTCTTTTTTACATGAGCTGAAAAAGCACGCAAAAGACGTCATCATCGCAAAAACAGTTAATAAGGAAATCGCCTTTTTCATATACCAGTTCCCTCTTTCCTTTTTTCTTACACGAAAATTATAACACATCCGCTTATCACATGTGATATTATGGAACGCGTATTAGAACCACCTATTTCTTCGGAGGATACTATGAAAAAAGCACTTTCTCTTGTTCTTGCTTTCGGTCTGATGATCCAGCTTTGTTCTTGTTCCAAGAAGCCCCGCCTGGATATTGCCAGTTTCGAAAAGTATGCATTGGAAGATCTCCAGATCGAAAAAAGGGACATGTCAAACGTAGACAAAAACGGCTATTACGAACTTGACAACATTATCGACAACACCGACGAGACGCAGCCCAAGCGTGATCACTATGTTGAAGTATATTCCCAGACGCTGGGAAACACGATCGGTCAGCTTATCGTGATCTATACCGATTATCAGCAGAAAGAAGACGCACAATCACTTTATGATCAGGTAGTTGCATCGGAAAAGAAAATCGCCGAATCCGATCCAAAGATCTACAAATACGATGAAGACAACAATTCTTACCTTATGCTCACTACCAAAGACAGCATGACGTATCTGTTCGAATGCCTGTACATCCAGGACGATATTCTGGTCTTTTTCTCTATCGTCCTTTCATCTGGTGAACTTGCTAATCTTGATGCCGACTGGCTGAAACGAGTCGAAAAGTTTATGGACGACCTTCATATCCGTACGCCGTTCTACTTGAACGCGAATGTCGATTCGCTGCTTAAATGATCAGGCAGATGCCGTCTCAGGCTTCATCTCAGACTTTGACTCAGGCTTCTTTTTCTGCGGAAAAAGAAGCTTTTTTATGAGATCCGTGAGGTGCTTTTCGATAACGCCCAGGACGATCGTCAGGACAAATACCGTGATCGCAAAGATAAGAAGTTTGTTGTTCTTGATAACAAACGGGAACTTCTTCTTTTCCATCAGGAATCTTGTGATCTCGAGTGCCATGAGATTCATGAGATATGTATCCAGTGAATACTTTCCGAAGAACTTGGTGACCGGATTTTCCACGTGATATTTCATCATGAAGAGGATAACGAGGAATCCGACAAGCGCGAACAGCGGAACCTGGCAGAAGTATGTTGCCATCTTAAGATCGATACGCGGTCCCTTCATCTCATACTCTCTCCAGTAACCGTAGTGGCTCTGGCCGAACTCCGAAAGACGGAACGCGAGATATGTGAGGATCAGGACAATATGGAATTTCAGCGCGTAAAGACGCTTAAAGAACGGGACGATCTTCGACTCGTAGTTTGCGAAGATAAGACCTGTCAGGAAAGCCGGAGCGGAATTAACCCACCATTCACCGTTGAACCAAAGTGCTTTCTGCTCCTGCCACCAGTGAACGCCACTCGGATTGAACATCCACCAGTTCGCCTTCTTTCTGGACCACCACGCGAAGTGTCCGTTGTAGCAGAATCCGATGCCCAGGCCGATGATCACCAGACCGATGATCAAAAAGTTAAGCGGGCGGTTCTTGATAAAACGGAAGCAAAGGAAGAATACGAGATACAAAATGGCAAGGACGACCGGGAACCACGCATATGCGTTCATCATGGTAAGACCGGTAAAGTTAAAGATCCACTGCTGTGTCGGCATCTTCACCTTCGCGATAACAAAATAGAGCGCGTAAAGAATGATATTCACATAAAACGGGATCATGATCCCCTTAACGATCCTGTTCTTTACAAAGCCATGGAGGTAATTCTCCTTCGAATCAAGGCTCTTGATCAGGCCGTAGCCGGAGCAGAAGAAAAAGATTGCAACGAAGAAAGCACCGGCATTCACAAAAGGTGTCAGCACTTTTCCGTTCTGAAAAATGGTTTCTTGAGATATATGGTGCAGAATAACACCGATCGCGGCAAAACCGCGAAGAGACTTCATTACATCCAGAGAGGCAAAGTCCTTATGGAAATCTTTCTTACCTAGTTTACTGGAACTGCCCCAGAAAAGGAGCATAAAGAAAAAATAGTAAGTGGCGACACGAAGGATCGCCCAGAAATTGAATACATCTTTTAACATAATTATCCCCTACATCACTAAAAGATCCTATGTATTCTCTCACAAAACAGGTATGTTGAAAATACCCGTACACCATATGTTTGAGTTTATCGGGTCTTTTATTGTTTTCTATCAATAACAAAAAATTCATACTTTCATCAAATTTCAAAAAAATATGTTTTTTATAATACAAACATAGAGATAGTAATCTTTTAAAGAAACACTAAGAGAGAAAAGCAACGACATAATAGGCTGACATCAGTGATAATGCCTCTTTCCTTACTGTAGTTTCTATATGAAAAGGGCGTCTTCCCGTCGGGAGACGCCCTTTTTATTCTTCAGTAATGAAATATCAACCGAGATGGATCTTCGCTTCCGGATAGATGCTCTTGACCTTGTTCTTACCCTTCGTGACAAGACCCATAGCGAATGTCAAAGGACCGACACGACCGAGGAACATGACCGGTATGATCGCCAGCTGTCCCCATGTAGAGAACTGCGGTGTCGCGGCCGAGGAAAGACCGACAGTACCAAAAGCAGAGGCTGATTCGAACAACAGATCCAGGAAGGTAAACTTTCCTTCCGCGATCAGATTTCTTTCCGTAACGGAGAGTACGCAGGTCAAAAGAAGCATCAACGAGAATCCGAGGACGAAGATCGTGATCGCACGCTGTACCGTCGATCTGGATACTCGATGATTCATGATGACGATCTCGCTCTTTCCCGTCATGTCACATTTGACCGTGCTGATCAAAAGCGCGAAAGCCTGGACCTTAATACCACCACCGGTAGAACCTGCGCCTGCACCGATAAACATGAAGATGACACAAAGCACCTTGGTGCAATCCCGCATGGCCAGAAGATCGATCGAATTCATACCTGCCGTACGAAGAGACATGGACTGGAACAAAGAAGCATTGATCTTTTCCCCCCACGGAAGATTTCCGATCGTAAATCCGCTGTCATTCCCGAGCTCCATAAGAAGGATCAGAATGGTGCCTCCGACCAGAAGTCCGACTGTCATGAAGAATGCCAGACGGGTATGCAAATTGACATGAATGTTCGTTCTTTCCTTTTTGTCATGGTGGATAAGTGTTTTGATCTTTCTGATCGAATACTCGATCAGATCTTTCCAAACATGGAATCCGAGACCGCCGGAAAAGATCAGGAAAGTCGCTGTCAGCATGACGACCGTATTCCCGTTATATGCCGTGAAACTGCAATACGGACCTGAAGCGGTATCACCGAAAATATCAAATCCGGCATTACAGAACGCGGAAACAGAAGAAAACAGGCCTTTGAACATACCGCTGGCATAGCCGTATTCAGGAACAAACTGCGTAGAAAACATAATGAAACCGATGAACTCGAATCCAAAGGTCATCATTACGATCGTCTTGAGAAGTCCTTTCAGTTCGGAAAAAGAAAAACTACCGGAGTTCTCCTGCGCCAGGACACGGGTCCTTACCGTAACTCTTCTTCGGAAAATGGTCACCGCAAACGAATAGATCGTAACAAGTCCGAGACCTCCGACCTGAATAAGCACCAGAAGGATACATCTTCCGAGAGTATTAAAGGTCGTAGCGGTATCACGAACGATGAGGCCCGTCACACAGGTGGCTGAAACCGTTGTGAACAAAGAATCGAAGAATCCGATGCTTTCACCGGAATTCGTAACGAACGGAAGCATCAGGAGCAATGTCCCGATAGCCATAATAAGAAGGAAGCTGGCAACGATAACTCGAGCCGGACGTTCAAGCATCCATTCAACGATCTTTTTGGTCTTGCTTCTTCTGACAAGCATTTAATGCACCATCGCTTTCCAGATCGCTTCAATATCCTTACGATCACAAACCATCATGATCTGGTCACCGGCATTCATAACGGTACTACCGATAGGAGTGATCGTACCTCCGTCGGCACCCGCCATAACAACGACACGTGAACCGTGAATAAACTTATACTCGATCATTGACTTACCGCAGGCGTCAGATTTATCGGAAAGGACGAACTCGATAAGTACGTGGTTGGAATTCTTGATACGGTGAACGATGCGAAGACCTTCGAAATCGATCTCCTGCTCGATCATGCTGGCAAGGATCTGTGTGCCCGAAAACGCACGATCGATACCGAAATGCTCCATGATATGGCGGTTCTTCGGGTTATTTACTCTCGCGATCGCTTTCGGAACACCAAGATGCTTCTTGGCGATCTGGCACGCGAGAAGGTTGGTCTCATCCTCATTGGTCAACGCGACGATCATCGACGCGTCTTTGCAGGCAACACTTAATACCGGATAGGAAGATCCGTCACCGTTGATGACCTCGGAAACCTGAGTATCGGCAAACTTCTTCGCCGCATCGGGATCCTTATCGATGATGACGATCTTATCAGCCTGTTCCAATTCATGGATCAGATAATGAGCAAGTTTTCCGGCACCGACAATTACGATCTTCATATGAACACCTGACTGATCAGACCTTCTTTTCGGCCAGGATCAGCTTATCTCCCTTCTCCAGTTTCATGCTCGGAAGCGTCGTCATAAACGCATCATGACGAACGATACCGAAGATATGTCTTCCCTCGGTATCCTCAACATCACGGATCTTCGCGCCTACGAAACTATCCTCGATATCAAGGATCGTGAACGCGATGCTGTTACCGAAGATATTGGACATGCACTGTCCGGTATAATCTTCTTTCTTTACCTTACCGTCGATCGCTCGCATAAAGGCGTCGGCAGTCAGAACGGTAGACGATATAGAAAGGAAACCTGCGTCATCAAACAGATGATAATCCTGAGAAGCAAATACTCTCGTGATTACACTCTTTACGCCGAAAATATCTCTCGCGATCTCGGACGCCATAAGATTCTGATTCTCACTGTCACTCATCGCGCAGACGATATCCATAGAGCCGATATCGGCCTCTTTGAGGACATCGATATCGATAATGATACCGTTGATCGTTAAAACACCTAAACTGTACTGCTGTTCGATTTCCTGCGCTCTCGGATCGACAAGTACACAAGTATGGCCTTTTTCGATCAAACGCTTCATCAGGAAGATACTAGAGCGCGAAGCACCCAGAATCATTATCTGCATGAAAACAGCCTCCCGTAATAATCAGTTATCCGGCGAAAACGCCAGCAAATAGCCCAAAATCGATGCTGCCGAAGCCGCGTTCAGGGATTCTGCCTTACCCGGCATCGGTATCTTTATCAGTATATCACAACAAGAAGAAGTCAACTCCGATAATCCGTTGGCTTCATTTCCGATCCAAAGCGCGGAACTTTTCGGGAAGGACGTTTCGCGAAGGTCATTTCCCTTAAGGTGCGCTCCGATCGAAGGGATCTTATGAGATTTCAGTTCGTCAAAGATCGCCTGACTGTCGGAATACGAAATAAGCGGGATATGAAAACACGATCCCATAGACGCGCGAAGGACTTTTTCATTATACGGATCCACGGAATCCTCCGTGAAAAGCACCGCCGTATAATCAAATGCGTCCGCCATGCGTATGACCGTTCCCATATTCCCGGGATCCTGAAGATGCTCGAGCACGATATATCTGCTCTTCCCTTCTTCATACGGAAAAGCACCGGAATGGTCAGGAGTTGACACAACAAGCGCCATACCCTGGGGATTCATCGTGGAAGAAAGCTTATTGAACAGAGGTTCTGACAGCACGACAATATCCGCGCTGCCGACACAAGGGAAGCTCTTCGTCCATCTGTCGATCAGTGCTTCTTCTCCGCTTCGAAGAATGACCGTTTCCGGAATAAGTCCGCTTTTTAAGGCATCTTCACATAAGCGCAAACCCTCGATAAAGACCTTTCCCTGTGTCCGCGCGACCTTACGGTCGTGCAGGGCAGCAAGTGATCGGTATCGAGGGTTTTCTTTGCTTTTTATCTCGAAATAGCGCTCCACGAAAGAATCAAAGAGCGTTCTTCGCCTGCTCGCAGAGTGCAGCAAATCCGTTCGGATCAGTGATAGCGATGTCAGACAGAACCTTACGGTCGAGGGCAATGTTAGCCTTCTTCAGACCGTTCATGAAACGGCTGTAGGACATACCGTTTACACGGCAAGCAGCGTTGATACGCTGGATCCACAGTTTTCTGAAATCTCTCTTCTTAGCCTTTCTGTCACGGTAAGCATAAGTACCGGACTTCATTACCTGCTGGTTAGCAACCTTAAACAGCTTGCTCTTGTGGCCGAAGTAACCCTTAGCCTGCTTCAAAATCTTATGATGACGCGCTCTTGTACGCATACCTCTTTTTACTCTGGACATGGTATTAATCCTCCCTTAAAATCTTACTTTTCAAATCACCGGGTCCGATTATTTATACGGAACCATTGTCTTGATGACCTTCGCATTAGCTGCGGAGCAAACTGCAGTATGACGAAGATGTCTCATTCTCTTGCTAGGTCTCTTGCTCAAGATGTGGCGACGGAAAGCCTGGGAGTAAAGAACCTTACCGGTACCCGTTACCTTAAATCTTTTCTTAGATGAACTGTGTGTTTTCTGCTTAGGCATGTTTCTATTTCCTCCTTATTCACAATCAGTTTTTCTTTGGAGCCAAGAACATAACCATATTCCTGCCCTCGATCTTTGCCGGCTTGTCGATCTGGCCGACCTCTGCGCACAATGACGCAAACTTTTCCATTACAGCGTAACCCTGGTTCTGGTAAGCCATCTCACGGCCACGGAACTTTACGATTACTTTTACTCGGTTTCCATCCTTAAGGAAACGGCATGCGTTCTTCGTCTTGACATTCAGGTCGTGATCTTCGGTCGTAAGCTTCATGCCGACTTCCTTCGTCTCGATCACTTTCTGATTCTTACGGGCTTCCTTCTCACGCTTAGCCTGCTCGAACAGATACTTTCCGTAATCCATTACCTTGCAGACCGGGTTGTCAGGGTTATTTGCGATCAGTACAAGATCGAGTCCTGCAAGATCCGCGGCCTTTCTGGCCTGCTCGATCGGAACGATACCGACCATCGTACCATCTGCATCAATCAATCGCACCTTCTCAAAACGAATCTCTTCGTTGATCGGCTGCCCATTATTCTGTCTGGCGATAAGAACCCACCTCCTTAAAATCAAAAACGGAGCGAAACTCTCCCGCTTCACTCCGTCAAAACTTACCATTCAATAAGCCACATTAGTGAACCTCTTCATCGGAACTTGAGGTGAGAAGCGGAAACTCCTACTTGCTGTAACTTCAACATAATAACTATTAGAAAAGTACTTGTCAAGCACAATTTCTTATTTTTTCAACCTTTTCGGCGCTTTTTCATCATACCATAAGTCAGCCGATAAACATATATGCTATAATCGCTTATATCTAATTTCGAAAGTAAAAGGAAGTGGACGACATGATCTCTAAAGAAATAGAAAGCAAGATCTCCGGCGGTTCCCTGATCCGCAAAATGTTTGACGAGGGCGCACGCCTGAAGAAGATCTACGGAGATGATAAAGTATTCGACTTTTCCATCGGCAACCCGGACCTCGAGCCGCCGAAGGAAGTAAAAGACGCATTGATCGAACTTGCCAACGCGGACATCCCGGGCATGCACGGTTATATGGCAAATGCCGGTTATCCGGAAACAAGACAGGCGATCGCGGATAAGCTTTCCGCCGAAAGCGGACTTAAGATCGGTATCGATTCGATCTGCATGACATGCGGTGCCGCTTCCGGTATGAACAACATCCTTCGTGCCATTATCGAACCCGGCGACGAGATCATCCTTCTTGCTCCTTTCTTCCTTGAGTACCTGAACTATATCAGCAACGTCAAGGGTGTTCCGGTCATCGTAAACACAGATCCGGATACATTCCTTCCGATCGCTTCCGAGATCGAAAAGGCGATCACTCCGAAAACAAAGGCGATCATCATCAACTCTCCGAACAACCCGAGCTGCGCGATCTACCCGAAGGAAGTCCTCGATGAGCTGAATGCGCTTTTCAAGAAGCAGGATCACGTGATCCACGTTATCTCCGATGAGCCGTACATCGATCTGGCATATGACGGAATGAAGGTTCCTTCTTCCCTGGCCTCTTTCGACGACCTGATCGTCTGCTTCTCCTGGAGTAAATCCCTTTCTCTTCCGGGCGAGCGTATCGGTTACACATGTGTCAGCCCGAAGCATGCCGATTTTGAGCTTCTGACACAGGCTCTCGTTCTCTGCAACCGTATCCTCGGTGCCGTAAACGCGCCTGCCCTGATGCAGCGTGTCGTTGCCAAAGCTCTGAACGCGAAGGTCGATGTTCCGAACTACGAAAGAAGAAGAAACGAACTTTACAACATCATCACCGAAGCCGGCTTTACCTGCACCAAGCCGCAGGGCGCTCTTTATCTGTTCATGAAGACACCGATCGATGATACGAAGTTCTGCGAAGTCTGCGCGAAGTACAATGTCCTGGTCGTTCCGGGATCTGCGTTCAAGCGTGAGGGCTATGTAAGACTCGCCTTCTGCGTATCCGAGAAAACGATCCTCGGTTCTAAGGACGCTTTTGAAGCGATCGCGAAAGAACTCGGCCTGAAGGCCTGATCAAAGATCCGAGACGGATCACACCTTAGGGGTAACGATAACGAGCATGGTTCCGGACTTCTGTTCGAAACCGTGCTCTTTTTCTGTCATATCAAATTCATTGCTGACCGTAAGGGAGCTTCCGGAAATGATGTCACGGCAATCAAGTTTATACTTCATGCCAAAGGTGGAAACACCTTTCGAGCCCTTTCCGAGCGGGATAAGGGAGCACGTGATCGTTTCTTTTACAAGCTCATCAGGGATTACGAAGCGAAAAGCACCGACGATGGGAAACACCCACGTCTCACCGTCTGTCGCGGTAATATCATATCCTTCTTCCTTCAGACGCATCGTCAAAAGAAGATTGGACATCACATGATCGGGGCGTCCCATGAGAGACGTCACGAAGAGGATCTTTTTGTCTTTGGAAACACTCGTTAAACAAAGCTCGGAATCCGTCATGTCCTTTTCAACGGGAAAGAGCTTATGGGAAACATTCTTTTCCTTAAGCCAGGAAACGGTCTCCGGCGCGATGGAATCCATATCGCCCCATACGGTACCCGGAACGATATCGTACGGTAGAAGCGAATCGGCGCCGCTGTCGGCACAGATGATCTCCTCTGCGTTACGAAGGATCGGAAGGATCGGCAGAAGATTCTTATTCGGACCTCCCGCGATTACGACAATGCACATGTGAGAAGTTCCTTTACCGCGGAAGAGTGATCGGAATTCGAGAATACCCTGGAGCCCGCGACAAGATAGCTCGCGCCTGCCTTTACGACAAGAGGCGCCGTTTCGTCGCAGATACCGCCGTCAACGGAAATGACCGTATCCGCGTTATTCTCGTCAATGATCCTGCGGACCGCCGCGATCCTGTCCAGAGATTCTGTCATGAAATGCTGGCCCCCGAAACCCGGACGGACAGACATGACGAGGACGAGATCGCACTTTGTAACATACGGAAAGACCTTTTCGATCGGAGTATCCGGATGGATCGAGATACCTGCTCTTTTTCCGAGAGCACGGATCGCCGCGATCGCCTGATCCGGATCTTCCACTGTCTCGACATGGAATGTGAGCATGTCGGCACCGGCGTCTGCAAAAGGCTTAAAGAAATCCATCGGATTGGTCACCATCAGGTGAACATCGAAGATCATATTCGTGTTTTTACGGATCGACTCAACAACAGGAACACCGAAGGTAAGATTCGGCACATAGTGTCCGTCCATAACATCGATATGCAGATAGGACGTCGCTTTCTCCACTTCTTTGATCTCTTCGTTGAGACGGCCACAGTCAGCAGCCAGTATGGATGGTGCGATCACCACGTCATTCATTTTACAGACCTTCCTTCTTTTTCCCGTATTTTTTCGAGTTCTCTTTTATTATATCCAAAAACTCGCGATAACGCGCAAGTCTTCCTTCTGAAATTCCGCTTTCTTCCACGGCGCACCCGAGTTCCCCGTTATGGCGACAGTCAAGGAATCGGCACTTGCCGGAGATCGCCATAAGTTCCGGGTAACCTCCGATCAGATCCTCTTCCTCGATACCGATCCTGTCGACTTCCAAAGAAGAAAAGCCGGGTGTATCGATCAGGAATCCGCCTTCGAACGGAAAAAGCTCGACATGTCTTGTCGTGTGCTTACCTCTTCTCAATCTCTCACTGATATCGCCCACTTCGATATGATCCATTCCGGTAAGACGATGGCATAACGTGGATTTACCCACCCCGGACTGACCGGCGATACCGACGGTATTTCCTTCAAAGATCTCTCTGATCTGTTCTTTCGGAAGCATCGTCTCTACGGATGTCTCGACAACTTTGAAACCGGCATTCTCGTACTCGTTCTTTAAAGCGTCCGCCTTTTCTCTCGAAAGATCCGTCTTTGTCAGCCAGACGATCGGCTTGATACCGAGTTTCGCGCTTAAGATCAAAAGCTTGTCGAGAAGCTTTAGATCCGGCTGTGGCTCACAAGTGGATACAGCAATGATCAGCACGTCGATATTGGCGACGCTCGGACGGATCAGCGCGTTTCTTCTTTCCTTGATGGAAACGATCGTATACGGAATATCCGGGTCGCCCGAAGGCTCGATGTCGCAAAAGTCGCCCACCGTAGGTGTTATCTTGCTCTTACGGAAGATTCCGCGCGGCTTTGCGAGTACAGATCCTCCGTTTTCCAGAAGGATCGTGTATTCACCGCCAACACCTTTGGTGATGCGTCCATGGTTCTTTTGCTTAGTAGAATCCGACGTAATACCCCTAGCCTCGTTTCTAATGATCGTTCGTATTCAGACTTACCGTCAGCCGTTCTGGTTATCCGGGTTCTGCTGCTGATTATTGTTATTGTTGTTCGGATCATCCGGCGGCGGTGGCGGCGGCGGAACCGGAGTCGGCGTCGGTGTCGGCGTCGGCGTAGGCGTAGGTGTTGCCGTCGGGATCGGAGACGGTGTCGGAACAGGCTCAAAGACAGCGGTCAGTGTGACATCTGCTGCCGGCATCGCGAACGTATACGTCGCGTTATAGCTGACAGGCGTATTGTTCACATCCAGCCATGCCACGAACTGATATCCGATACTCGGGACTGCGGAGATCGTTACCGCGGAATTCTCAGGATATACCTGCGCACCGGTAACGGAACCGGAACCCTGGAAATTCAGGATAACGTTATATCCGATGATCTCCGGTGTCGGTGTCGGAGTACCGCCTCGGGCAACGTCCTCGGAGTTTCCTACATAGACTCTGATCGAAGACTTTCTCTGCACTTTCGTTCCCGGAGCCGGGTCGGTAAGCATGACGTAAAGATCCTTATCGTCCAGATTCTGAGCGGCGAGTTCAGGACTGATCTCGATGGTGCCCAGTACGAGATCTGCCGCGTCGATCATCTCTTTTGCCGTCTTGAGGTCTTTCTTCAGAATATACGGAACTTCGCTCTCCGTAGACTGACGGCTGAAGATGATCGTGATCTCATCTCCCGGCTTAACGGAAGAACCTGCTGCAGGTTCCGTGCGAATGACAAGTCCGGGTTCCACATCGTCATTGATTTCAGGACGGACCATGACATCGTATCCGTTTTTCTTCAGGATCTCAAAAGCATCATCGTTCTTCATTCCGGAATAGTCAGCAAGGGTGACCGCTCCCGGGGACCGGCTTACGGTGAGCACAAGAACATTGACCGAACTGTTATTCTTCATTTCCATTCCGGCCGCGATGCTCTGCTTGACGACAATGCCGTCCGCGTAATCGGTTCGAGTTTCATATTCGATCTGATATGTCGTGAAATTGTGTTCCTTAAAGTCAGCCTGGACCTCTACTATGGTCTTTCCGACATAGTTCTGAACGACAAATACGCTCTGCGTCTCCTGCTTTACGGACTTTTTCAGAGTATCGGTAACAAGATAGGTAAGACCGATCAAAATTCCGATGATCAGAACGATGATCACGGCAACGATCACGTTGTCTTTCCATCTTGATCTTCTTCTCGTCTTGATGGAACGCTCGATATCTTTGAGCTTTCCGTAGTTCGGCTCCTGGCGGATGGCCGGAGACACGCCTGTCGCCTCGACAGGTTCTTTTGGAGCATCCACATTCGTATCGACAATACCAAAGGAACCGTTCGGATCGACCATCAGGGCATCAAGCTCGGTGACCATATCACGGATCGACTTATAACGAAGCTTCGGATCCTTCTGCATGGCTTTCTGGATGATCGCGTCAAGTCCCTGCGGAATGCCCGGAAC
The DNA here is from genome assembly GCA_017561715.1 of Clostridiales bacterium. Lineage (GTDB taxonomy): Bacteria > Bacillota > Clostridia > Saccharofermentanales > Saccharofermentanaceae > Scatonaster. The sequence continues at coordinate 35,977 of JAFZBN010000015.1, forward strand.
AAAATTGGAAGCATACGGAACCGGCTCCTGAAGATGCTTCACGGCGATAGCTACGGAGTTTTCCCCATCGAAAGGAACTCGTCCCGTGACCATCTCGAAAAGCGTGACACCCAGAGAGTAGATATCCGAACTCGGGCTGACGATGCCGCCTCTTGCCTGTTCAGGAGAAAAATAGTGAACAGAACCGAGCGCGCCGCCGGATGTGAGTGTGATCGTGTGATTGGTAGACGCATGTGCGATACCGAAGTCCGTAACCTTAGCGATACGGTCTCTGGTAATAAGGATATTGTGCGGCTTTACGTCTCGATGAACGATTCCGTTCTGATGCGCCGTATCAAGTGCCATACCGACCTGGATAAGGATCGGGACCGCGACCTTCCAATCGAGGTGACCGTTTTGCAGGATCATGTCTTTAACGGTGATACCTTCGACATACTCCTGGACCATGTAACGGATATTCCCTTCCTGACCGACTCCGAATACATGCACGATATTGGCATGGGAAAGCGAGGAAGCCGCTTTTGCCTCGGTATCAAAGCGCTTGATGAACTCCGGGTTCGTCGCGAATTCCTGTTTTAAGATCTTAATGGCCACATTCAGTCCGGAAGAAAGGTCGGTTGCCAGATATACATCTGCCATACCGCCGCTGCCGATCAGCTTGATGACTCGGTATCTGCCGCCTAAGATCATGCCCTCAGGGCTTATTGTCGTACTCATGTTTTCTCCTTATTCTTACGGATCTCGGTCTCCACCAAGATCATCGATATATTATCAGGGGCACCCGCGGCGTTCGCGAGATCACGAAGGAGCTGCATACAGTAATTCAGATCCTTGTGTTTACGCAGCACCGCCCGTATCGTTTTATCTTCTACACAGCCATAAAGACCATCTGAACATAAAAGTATAACATCTCCGTTGCTGATTTCAACTGAAAACGTGTCAGGCTTAACATATTCATTGACTCCGAGGGAACGGAGAAGCACATGTCTCTTCGGATGTGTCTTGGCTTCCTCCTCTGTGATCATGCCCTTTTCGATCATTCTCTGGACAAGTGTATGGTCCGTCGTAAGCCGTTTCATGCGCTGTCCGTGAAGAAGATACGCCCGACAGTCACCGATATGGGAAATGTACAGGGTCTTATCGCGTACCACCGCCACGAGAAGAGTCGTACCCATGCCACGATAACGGAAACTTCCGAGAGAGGCAAGATATACTTTTACATTTGCTTTTTCGAGAGTAAATGCCAGGAGTTTTTTCAATTTCTGGGAATCATCGGCTTCGAAGAGATAGTCATTCAGAGACTGTTCGACATATTCGACCGCGGTCTTGCTCGCAAGTTCGCCCGCCGCATGACCTCCCATGCCGTCCGCAATGACGAAACAATCGTCTTTACCCACGGAAAACACAGAAAGGCAATCCTCATTATTGGTGCGTACCAGACCTTTGTCAGATACACTGACTACTTTCATGTCTCTTTCTTCTCCTGCATGCCTCTGCGCAACTGACCACAGGCCGCCATAATGTCAGTACCCATCTCACGACGGAGCGTCACCGTCATGCCGTTCTTCTCAAGCAGATCCTGGAACGCCCGTACCGATCCGGGTTTGCTTCTTCGAAAAGGACTGCCGTCAAATTCATTGGCGGCGATCAGATTGATATGACAGTGGATCCCCTTGAGCACCTTACAGAGTTCTCTCGCACATTCCGCCGTGTCGTTGACACCGTCGAAAAGAGAGTATTCAAAAGTGATCCTTCGGTTCGTGTTTTTCTCATACTCACGACAGGCATCGAGCAGTTCCGAAAGGCTGTATTTATTCGCGATCGGCATGATGCTCTTTCTAAGCTCATCGTTCGGAGCATGAAGCGAAACCGAGAGATTCACCTGCATATCTATCAAAGAAAATTGTATCATTTGAGGTACAAGTCCGCAAGTTGAGACCGTGATGTGTCTAGCGCCCAAATTCAGCCCTTTTTCGTCATTTGCGAGGTGCAGGAAGCCGATGAGCTCATCATAGTTGTCGAAAGGCTCGCCGATGCCCATAACTACGACACTGTGGATCCTTTCGCCTGCAAAAGAACCGGCAAGGAGGACCTGGCCGAGCATCTCACCGCGAGTGAGTGAACGTCCGAATCCCGCATGTGCCGACGCGCAGAAGCGACAGCCCATCTTACATCCGGCCTGCGAGGAGATACAGATCGAAAGGCCTGTCTTATACCGCATCAGAACGGTCTCGACACAGTGCCCGTCATAGAGGCGGAACACAAACTTCTGTGTCCCGTCGATCTCGGAGACCAGGTGCTTTTCGATACTCATACTGTCCGTGATGAAATCCTCACGGATCGCGTTCTTTATCTCCTGCGGGACATTCGACATCTTCGTCATATCGAGAACGCCCTTGCTGTACCAGGAGAACACCTGTAAAGCACGGAACTTCGGGTACGATTTTTCTTTCATATAGACTTCCCAATCAGAAAGATTAAGATCAAGCACAAACTTTTTGTCCATCAGGATCTCCTCCTCAATTTCGCAATAAAAAAGCCATCCATTCCTTCTTCATCGGGAAGGATCGTCATCTTCCCTTCCTTGCTCTGCGAAAGCAGCCGCGGATTGGAAAGAAGATTCTTCGGAAGCTTGTCGTCAAACGGCACGCATTCGAAATCCGGATGCGCCGTCAAAAACGCGTCGATCCGGTTCTCGTTCTCATTCGGATTGATCGTACAGGTACTGTAGATCAGGCATCCGCCGTTCTTCACGCGAAGGCAGCTGTTTTCCAGAATACTTTCCTGCACTTGCAAAAGCGACTGCATCTTCTCATATGTCATGGAAAGACGGATATCCGGTTTTCTGTGAAGAAGGCCGAGACCGCTGCATGGCACATCACAGAGCACCAGGTCATATTCGGGAAGAAGCTTTTCCTTTTCATCTTTTAAGTACGTGCAGTCATAGTGCATGGTCGATATGATCGAAAGACCGAGTCTTTCCGCCGTCTCGTCGACCATTTTCAGACGGATATCATTGGCGTCCAGCGCGTCGATATGTCCTTCATTATCCATAAGTTCCGCAAGGTGCGCGGTCTTTCCGCCCGGCGCGCTGCAGGTATCAAGTACCGACCATCCCTTTTCCGGAGAAGCCACATATCCGACAAGCATCGCGGACAGGCTCTGCACGGAAAACAGACCTTTTCTGTAGGCGGACGAATCGGAAATATCCATACGGTTTCCGGGAATATCGAGTGCTTCGGAAACGACCGGATCCTGGATCGCTTCGATCCCGTCATTTTTCAATTCGACGATAAGATCCTCATTATTCTTTACTCGAAAAGCATTCGGGCGGACCGTCACATCGGGGATCTCAAGGAATGCTTCCATGATCCTCTCTGCCTTTTCTTTTCCGTACCATTTGTTCAGGCAGCCCGCGATCTCGCTTTTCAGGGAATATCTCACATCCGTTTTCTTCGCGGGGATCTTCGAAAGCGCATCCTCACCTTCTGAAGACAGTTTACGGAGCACGGCGTTAACCATACTCTCTGCGCCTTTCGGACAGACATTTCTGGCCAGATCCACGGTCGCGGATACGGCGGCATATTCCTTTACTCCATACGCGAAAAGCACCTGCCAGGCACCCATGCGAAGACAGGTCCTTACCGACGCGTCAAGAGATTCGAGTCCCTTTTTCAGATAAGGTGCAAGAAGAAAGTCGATCGTGTAAACTCTCGTTACCGTTCCGTACACCATGGCCGTAACGAAGGATCTTTCTTTTTCACTAAGGGATGAACCGGAAAGCTCCTGCTTCAGGACAAGGTTCGAATAGCCCTGGTTTTCCAGGACCTCAAAAAGACAGCGGTATGCCGTATTTCTGGCTAAGTCCTGTTTGGGAGTCATTATTCTTCGTCCTCCATCTTCGCGCCGACCTCAAAGTTGTGGGCACAATCGATGGCCTTCATTCTCTTTCCGGATGCAGGCTGGACTTCAAGGAGCAGTAACGCCTTATCGGCGCACATAACAGCTAGGGTTCCTTTCTTACCATAAAGGACAGTTCCCGGAACCGGCTCGCCATTCTGCTGCCGGTAATTCGACAAGATCGAATCATCCGATGCGACCTGAGCGTCGTAGATCTTCAGTTTTCCGCCCTTCCACATGGTCGATGCCCCCGGCCAGGAAGAAAGTGCGCGGATCTGCGCGCAGATGGAAGATGCCGGACGATCCCAGGAGATCTTTCCCTGATCTTTCGTGATCGGCGGCGACATCGTCGCTTCATCGTTATTCTGGGGAACGGGCTTGATCGATCCGTCGATATAACCCGGAAGTGTCTGGATCAGAAGATCCGCGCCGAGATCGGCAAGTTTTGCCATCAGCTCGGGTGTATGGATCCGATCACCGATAACGATATCCGCCTGTGTCAGGATATCGCCTGTGTCCATGCCGACGTCCATCTTCATGATGGTAATGCCGGTCTTTTCGTCTTCATTTAAGATCGACCACTGTACCGGAGCGGCTCCTCTGTATTTCGGAAGCAGAGAACCGTGCACGTTGACACAGCCGTATTTCGGAAGATCGAGCATATCCTTGGGAAGGATCTTGCCATATGCGGCCGTGATGATCAGGTCAGGATCATAGGATCTTACTTTTTCGAGAGCTTCTTCTGTACGCAGGGAATTCGGCTGCCAGACTTCGATGCCGTTCTTCTCGGCCTCGACTTTTGCAGGAGGCGCCGTCAGTATCATCTTTCTTCCGACCGGTTTATCCGGCTGGGTCACCACAAGGACCACTTCGTAGTTTTCCTTGATCAGACGTGAAAGCACTGTCGCCGCGAGTTCCGGCGTTCCCATGAAAATGATACGCATATTACTCTTCTTCCTCTTCCGCTTCGAGCTCCGCGATCTGTTCTTCGGTCAATTCAACGACCTTGTCGATGAAGAGAGTACCGTCGAGATGATCGTATTCGTGGCAGATGCAGATCGCAAGAAGACCTTCTGCCTCAAGGTCGAACCACTCACCGTTTCTGTCCTGGGCACGCACACGGATGCGCTCCGGACGTTCTACGTAGCCGTTTTTACCCGGGCAGGAAAGGCATCCTTCCAGATAAAGCTGGGCGCCTTCTCTTTCATAGATCTCGGGATTGATAAACTCGAGTTTGCCGTGCTCGTCTCCGACGTCTACGACAAAGATGCGACGAAGGATACCGATCTGTACGGCAGCGATACCGATACCACGGTTATCAAGATACATCGTCTCTGCCATATCATCGAGCAGAGTCGCAAGTTTACTGTCAAATTTTTCTACGGGACGGGAGATCTTCCGAAGGATCGGATCGCCGTCGACAACGATTTCACGCAATGCCATGATTCATCCACCTCAAGTAAAATGATTATCCAATCTATTTTACCACATTGCGTCGATATCTACAGCGATGGAATAGCCATATCCGGCATATGCCTGCTGGAGTTTTGTGAAACCGTCGGAAAGCAGTCCTTTATTCTTTGCTCGGACCACGATCTGATATCTGTATCGATTGAGAAGTTTCGGAATACCGGCAGGACACGGTCCGAGAATGATCATGTCGTCTTTTAGGTTAACTGCCATCTCCTTAAGCGTATCGGCGACCATGCCGGCCTGCATCGCGCAGACCTGCTCGTTTTCGTGCGTGATCATGATGCCGCCGATGGCTTTAAACGGCGGATAGGCAAGGTGCTCTCTGTATTTGATCTCGGACTCGAAGAACTTCTCATAATCCTGCGCCGCCGCATAGGCATAGATCTCGGAATCCGGGAAGATCGTCTGCACGAATACCTGTCCGGAAACACTTCCTCTTCCCGCTCTGCCGCTGATCTGTGCCAGTAATTGAAAAGCTCTTTCCCTGGCTCTGTAGTCACTCTGCCACAAAACGCTGTCCGCGCCGAGGATACCTACGACCGAGACCTTCGGGAAATCGTGTCCCTTGGCGATCATCTGCGTACCGACAAGGATATCCGCTTCGTGATCCCGGAAAGCACGGAGGATCTTTTCGTGTGCGCCGCGATAGGAAGTCGTATCCTGATCCATGCGAAGGACCTTTGCCTGCGGGAAATCTTCGGCGACCCAGTCCTCGAGTTTCTGCACACCGTCGCCCCTTATGGAGAGGTATTCGCTTCCGCATGTCGGACAAGTCTGCGGCATCGGGATGACCTTACCGCAATAATGGCAGATCAGAAGCTTATGCTTTCCCATCGTCTTGGTATGCATGGTCATCGGAACATCACAGTCCGTACAGCGGATCATCTCTCGACAGGATGTGCAGTACACGTTCTGCGAGAAGCCTCTTCTGTTTAAAAGCAGCATGATCTGCTCCCCGCGGGAAAGCGCGTCTTTCATGGCAGTATAGAGCTTGCGGCTTAGGATCGAACGGTTCGAGGCGGCAAGTTCTTTTTGCATATCGATGATCTCTACTTTCGGAAGCTCGGCTCCGCTGACCGCGCGGGTCGAAAGCTTCAGAAGTGTCATGTATCCGAGTTTGGCCGCGTAGTACGTCTCCACGGAAGGTGTCGCCGATCCGAGCAAAAGCTTGATACCGGCTTTTCTGGCCCTGAATCTCGCAACATCTCTTGCGGAATAGCGAAGCATAGTATCGGCCTTATAAGAGCCGTCATGTTCTTCGTCAAGGATAATGAGTTTAAGATTCTGAATAGGAGCAAATACCGCAGATCTTGCGCCGACGACGATATCTACTTCACCCTTCTGGATCATCTTCCAGGAATCGTAACGCTCTTTTGCCGTCATTCGGCTGTGAAGGACCGCGATGCGGTTCGGAAAATGCGCACGGATTCGGGCGACCGTCTGCGGAGTCAGAGAGATCTCCGGAACAAGATAAAGGACGCTTCCGCCCTCTTTTAAAATCTGCTCGGTGATACGGAGGTACACTTCCGTTTTACCGGAACCCGTCACGCCGAAAAGAAGAAACTCCTTATTTCCTTCCGCGGAAACAACGGCATCGACCGCGGCCTGCTGCTCGGAGTTTAAAGTGATCTCCGACTTTTTGACCTCCGGAAGCTCCTCTTCGCTTTTGTTCTTTTCGGAAAGCTCCTCCGCCGAGAATTTCACGGAGCGGATCTTTACAAGTCCGTTCTTGGCAAGCGTATCGATCGGCGATCTGCTGATCGAGAGTTCCTGCATAAGATCGGCAAGCGTCATCTCTTCGACATCAAGAAGCCATTCCAGCGCCCTGATCTGCTGGATCGATCCGACTGCTTCGCTCTCAAGCGCCTCTCTTGCCTTTTCCTCCGACTCGATCGACACGACGAGCTGAGATCTTCCCGTACGCTTCGTGACCAGCGCGGGCACCATCTGATGCATCGCAGAGCCATATGTACACGCATAGCGCTTTACGACAAACTTCAAAAGCTCGAGCTGCTCGGCATTTAATACCGGCTCTTCTTCTACCAGTGAATCTACATACTTAAGTTTCGCGCTTGAATCCGACTGATCTTTCAGTTTGAGGATCAATGCCACCTCGGCACGATTCCCCCTTCCGAAAAGCACCCGCACATACTGACCTTCCCGAACCTTGCTTTCCAGTTCTTCGGGAACGAGATAGTCATAACACTTATTTGTCTGCCATACGCAATCGCGCAGGACGACTTCAGCGATCATGCGGTCTCCTTTCGCATCTTCTATATCATCGGTTACTTACAGAAGATCGAACAGGTCGAGCTGTCTGGATCTCGGCAGCTGACTGATCAAACCTTCCTCTTCCAGTTTCTGCATCGCGGACGGTCCTAAGTGCGCTCTGGTCGCCAGATCATCCTGCGTAGAGAACGGACGCTCGTTTCTTGCCGCGACGATCGCTTCACCCATGGAAGTACTGATCGAGCTGATGACATTAAACGGCGGAAGGATCTTACCCTTCTCCACTTTAATGAACTTCACGGCATCCGACTTATTCAGATCGTAAGGCACAAAGGAGATACCACGCAGATACATCTCCTCGACGAGCTCACAGAGATAGTAAAGTGATTTTTCATTCGGCTTACGTCTCTGGAGACCATTATCGAGTTCCAGTCTCTTTGCTGTTACGTATTCGATACCTTTACACAGAAGGTCTCCGTCAAACTCATCCGCACGGATCGTAAAGAACGCGCAGTAATACTCCTCCGGATAGTTGACCTTAAACCACGCGATACGAAGCGCCGAGATCGCGTAGGCCGCGGCGTGCGCTTTCGGGAACATGTACTTGATCTTATTACAGGATTCGATATACCAGTCAGGTACACCATGTTCCTGCATGTGCTGTTTAAAGTCCGGCCATCTCGGTTCTTTGCCCTTAGCTACTTTACCTTTACGTACGGCCTCCATGATATCGAATGCTTCCTTATTCGGAAGGCCCCAGTAGATCAGTCTCGTCATGATGGAGTCACGGCATCCGATAACGGTCTCAAGCGTACATGTGCCGTTTCGGATCAGGTCCTGCGCGTTACCGTTCCATACGTCCGTACCATGGGAAAGACCCATCAGCTGGACAAGGTCATAGAAGCGCGACGGCTGTGTTTCCTTGATCATCTCTCGCGCCATCTTGGTACCGAGTTCCGGAAGGCCGAGTGTCGCGGCGCCTGCCGGAGATGTACCGTCCGGGATTCCGAGCGCTTCTGTCGACGTAAAAAGCGACATGACCTTCGGATCCGGGATCGGGATCTTCTGGACATCGACACCGGTCAGGTCAGTAAGCATGCGGATCATGGTCGGATCATCGTGACCGAGAATATCGAGTTTTAAGATCGTATCATGGAGCGCGTTAAAGTCATAATGCGTGGTGATGATACCGCAGTCGAGCTTATTGGCCGGATGCTGTACCGGCGTAAACTCATAGATATCCATTTCCTTAGGAAGTACGACGATACCTCCCGGATGCTGTCCGGTCGTCCTCTTGACACCGATCAGTCCGGAAGCTCTTCGGTTAAGCTCCGCGTCCGTTACCGTTTCTCCCTTTGTGTCGCAGATGTTCTTCACAAGAGCGATCGCGTTCTTATCCGCGAAGCAGCCGATCGTACCGGCACGGAAAGTATGGTGTTTTCCGAAAAGCTCTTCAACGTACTTATGTGCTCTGGGCTGATATTCACCGGAGAAGTTCAGGTCGATATCCGGCTGTTTGTCTCCATAGAATCCGAGGAACGTTTCAAACGGAATATCCTGGCCGTCGGAAAGCATCATAGTGCCGCACTTCGGGCATGGCTCGATCGGAAGATCGTATCCTGAACCATAGGCACCTGTTAAGTCAAACTCGGAATAGTTACACTTCGGGCATCTTCTGTGAGGCGGCAATGGATTTACTTCCGATATACCTGAAAGTGTCGCGACAAGCGAAGATCCTACTGACCCTCTCGAGCCGACTACATAGCCGTCAGAATTCGATTTGCCTACAAGCTTATAAGCGATGTAGTACATGATCGAATATCCGTTACCGATGATACTGTTCAGTTCCTTATCGACACGCTGCTGCACGATCTCGGGGATCTGTCCCTCGTGTTCGTACATCTTCTTCATCGTGTCATTTACGATATTTCGAAGGTCATCCGGCGCAGACAAAATGACCGGCGGATATGTGCCGTCCGGGAACGGCTTGATATCGTCACGGATAAGATCCGCGATCCCCTTCGGCGCGTCGATGACGACTTCCTTACAGCGCTTTTCGCCAAGGTACGAGAACTCTTCGAGCATCTCATCCGTCGTTCTGAAATAAAGATCACTCTGAAGCTCGGCATCCTTAAAGCCCATATCCATGAGCATGTACTTTCTGTACTCGCCGTCTTTCTTTTCGAGGAAGTGCGCGTCAGTCGTCGCGCAGCACGGCTTTCCTACACGCTCGGCCATGATCGCGATGATCTTATTGATATTCACAAGATCTTCTCTGCTATGAAGTCCGGAATCTTCCTCACGCAGATAGAACTCGTTGTTGCAGATCGGCTGGATCTCGAAATAGTCATAAAGACGGATCATGCGGTTAAACTTCGAATCCGAGCTTAACGATTCAAGCGTCTTATCCAGATCGTTGCCGTTTGCTACATATGCCTGATGCACGGCGCGGAAGATCTGTCCTCTTTCACATGCGCCACCGACGATGACACCGGCACCGAGGTAACGCACCTCCGACTTCGGAATACGCGGGCGCATGCAGAAATATTCCGTATGGCCTTCGGATACCATGCGGTATACGTTGTAAAGGCCAAGCGTATCTCTTACGAGGAAAATAATATGGTACGACGGCGTCTTTCTCTTCGTGACTTCAGAGGAAGGAAGCATGCCGACATGATCGTTCATCTGTTTACAAGTAGTAAAACCGAAATCCTTGATGCAGCGAAGAAGGATCTGTGCCGACGCGCGGCAGTCTCCCATCGCCCTGTGCTCGGATTCGTTAACGATACCGAGGTACGCACATGCGTCCTTAAGGTTGTGCTTTTCCATATCCGGATAAAGGAACGTGACCGCGGAAACAGTATCGATCTCCGGCTGGTAGAACTTCACACGATACGGATGGTGCTTTTCTTCATCGAGCTGCTCGATATCGATCTGGAATCCTGCTTCTCGGATAAATCCCATATCGAAGAAGATGTTATGTCCGACGATGACATCTTCCTTTTTCATGAACTCAGAAAGCTTTGTGACCGCTTCAAAAGGTGTCGGAGCACCCTCGAGCATATCCTCTGTGATGCCGGTCAGTTCTTTTGCCTTATCGGAGATCGGGATACCCGGATCAACCATTGTAGTGAATACGTCGGTCTCCTTATATTCTCCGTCTTCCTGCTTCTCGTAGCGGATCGCCGCGATCTCCAAAAGTCCTTCCCTGGTGCAGTCCAGACCTGTCGTCTCGACATCGAGCGCGACAAAAGAATCGAGAGGAACTTCCTCATCCTTGATATGATAGGCGATACAGTTACCATCATCGACAAGATAACCTTCCATACCGAAGATCAGCTTAAAGCCCGGAACATCGCCCTTTTTCTTGCAGTCTTTATAGGCCGCGTACGCGTCGTTAAAGCCCTGTACGACACCGTGGTCGGTAATGGCGCAGGCAGGATGACCCATACGATATGCCGTCTTGATCAGGTCTTTCGGTTCGATCACCGCGTCCTTCTCACTCATCTTCGTATGGGCATGAAGTTCGACACGCTTTTCTTCGGCGGTATCTTTTCTCTTCTTCGGCGGCTCGGCCACATAGAAACCCTTCACGGTCGCGTTGATCTGGCCGTCGAACTTACTGTATCCGATCGTGCAGCTGACGCCGACATATCCGCCTTTTCCGTACTTATCGTTCAAGAGATCCGCATCTTTCGGCGACGGGAAGAAAACACAGTCAACAGCGTATGTATCATCAGCGAGGAAGAACTTATAAAGGATCATGTTCTTATTCTTACCGACCAGACGCTGAGATTCGGTATCTACCTTGATCTCACCCTCGAGACGGATGATCGTATCGGATGAAAGCGTGTTGCTTCCGGCTTTCGAGATCGCGTCCTTGATCTTATACTTTTTCGCGGACATATCGTTAAAGCCCCAGACGACTTCTCCTGTATCTGATGCGTCTTCGAACTTCTGACCTCTTCTGAAATCCGTTTTCTTTTCCTGCTTGATATGCTTCTTTTCGACGATCGACTTATACTCCCAGGAGTTCTTGTTCATGTCGGGAGTCGGTTCTTCTGTCTTTGCTTTTTTGCCGTCTCCGGAAGGTGCCTTGGCACCTGAAACGGGCACAGAGGACATAGCGTCATCGACCGCGGTCTTGGCGTGCTGCGCGGCGCGCTCACGCATACGGTTCAGAAAATAATCAGGGTCGGAAACCGCCGTCGTATCCGGCGGATTGAATTCATATTTCAGATCCCAGTTCAAAGACAGGTACGTCGATGAAAACTGATTGATAAAAGAGCTGATGCTGTCTTTTACATCATCGGAAAGCTGCGTCTGAAGAAGAATGCGCACGGAATCGTCTTCCGAGACCATTTCATCGATACAGGCACCGTATCCGGTCTTCGTGTTGATGACCCATAGGATCCAGTCAAGGACCGACGGAAGTGACTGCTTTCCGAATTCGCTTTTCATGTTCGTGATATAGATACGAAGATGAGAAAGATGTAGGACCTGACGAAGATACTGTTCCATGACTTTCAGGGCACGTTTCGACGCGATGGGGCCTGTAAGAGCGATCTTCAGCTCCATCCCCTCAAAGCGTTCGTCGATCGAAATCTCCTGAACTTCACTTGGTATAGCTTTAGCAATCTTCGCCAGATCTTCATCCTGCGAAGTCTGCATCGCAAACTCGTATAACGTCATATCCCCGTATCCTTCCGAAGACCGGATATCCGGTCATGTTCTTTAATGATTCATCTCTTCGATGGTCTTTAAGAGAGTCTCCACCGCAGACTCTTTCGGCACTTTACAGATCGGCTCGCCTTTCTTGAAAAGAAGGAACTCATCGATACCACCTGCGATTCCGACATCTGCTTCTCTTGCCTCACCCGGACCGTTTACGGCACAACCCATAACGGCGACCGTCATGTCATAAGGAAGATCTCTGATCCGGGATTCTACTTCCTTGGCCACTTCGATCAGCGGCACCTGTGTTCTGCCGCAGGTCGGACAGGAAACCAGACGCATGCCGCCTTTTTTCAGTCCGAGGGATCGAAGGATCGAAATACCCGCGTATACTTCTTCTTTCGGTTCATCCGTAAGACTTACGCGGATCGTGTCACCGATACCTTCCGAAAGCAAAGCGCCGATTCCGACACTTGATCGGATAATGCCTTCACGAAGTGTTCCCGCTTCCGTAACACCTACGTGGAACGGATAAGGAACCTGATCGCGAAGTCTTCTGTAGCTCTCGATCGTGAGTACCGGATCGGAAGATTTCATGCTGACGACGATATCGTCAAAGCCACAGTCTTCCAGGATCCTGATCGATGAAAGCGCACTCTGCGAAAGAGAGTCCGCATTAACGCCGCCGTACTTTTCGAGCATATCTTTTCCGATCGAGCCGGAATTGACTCCGACACGGATCGGGATATTTCTTTCTTTCGCCATATCGGCGACCGCTTTCACACGATCCATACTGCCGATGTTTCCGGGGTTGATACGGATCTTCGCGGCACCGTTCTTCATGGACTCAAGCGCCAGACGATAATCGAAATGGATATCGGCAACGACCGGGATCGGGCTCTTTTTCGTGATCTCGGAAAGCGCCTGTGCCGCCTCCATATTGAGGATCGCCACACGTGTGATATCGCATCCCGCGTTCTTCAGTTCCTCGATCTGGGCAAGTGTCGCCTTAACGTCACGGGTATCGGTGTTATTCATGGACTGCACCGCGACCGGCGCGTCCCCTCCGACATACACGCCTCCGATATTTACTTTTCGGGTAGCAAAGCGTTCAATCATCTGATAATCACCTCGACAGTCGTATAATATCGGACGCCAGCGCAAATATGACCAGTCCGATGATCATGACAAAACCGATCACGTTGATGACCTGCTCCGATTTTCTGGAAAGCTTCTTTCCGCGAACCATTTCCACGAGCGTAATAACGATCGCGTTACCGTCAAGACCCGGGATCGGAAGCATATTCGTAAAAGCAAGACCCGTGGAGATACCGCCCGCCAGGATCAGGAGCATCTCGATCTTTTCACTGTTGTCCGTCTTCGGCGCGTCGACAACGTCCGAAACGACCGATGCGATACCGACCGGACCGGAAACGACGTCATAGGCCGGTACTTTTCCCGTAAAGGCCTGCGCGATCGCATCTATGGAGATCCTTACGAACGAGATAGGGAAAACGACCGCTTCACGAAGACATGAGAAGAAACCGGAACCGTCCTGCAGATAAATGCCTCGAAGGTTCGATGTTTCGATCATTGTGGCCTTCATCGTGATCGTCATCGCTTCTCCGTTTCGGATAAGTTCGATCGTAAGATCTTCACCGTTTGAGTTCTTAACGACATCCGTGATCCCCTCATCGGAGACAGGAATACCGTTCACGGAGAGCACCGAGTCATCGACCTTAAGAAGCGGATTTCCGTTGTTCTGCTGCTCATCGACGGCAATGATCTTCCATCCGTTATTCTCATCCAGATCGGAATAGTGCGTAATACCGAGCATATACTGCTTGGAGATCTCCGGAACGAGCACGGCCTCGTACTTCTCACCTGTTCTGGCGGACTTCATCAGAAGCGTGATCTCATCGACATTGTTGCACTGACTGAGATAGTAGGAAAGATCCATCTGGCAGAATACGGTCTGACCGTTGAACTTCAAGATCTTATCGCCTTCTTCGATCTGCGTCTGCGCTACCTGGGTCCCGTCGACCACGATATCCTGCTTGAGCTCGAGATATCCGAACTTGGAAAAGCAGATCATAAAGATGATGATGCCAAGGATGACATTCATGGCAGGACCTGCCAGAGACACTAAAAGGCGCTTCCATCTGGCCTGGTTGATAAGGTTTTCCGGGTTATCGTCCTTAAGTTCACCCGTCTCTTCATCGATCTCCGAAAAGCGCACGTAAGCGCCCAACGGGATCAGACGAATATAGTATTCGATGTCATTTTTCTTCCACGAGAAAAGTTTCGGTCCGACAAACACGGACAATTCATAGACTTTGATCTTCAGCAGTCTGGCGACGAGAAAATGACCGATCTCATGAACGGCGGCCAGAACACCCAGACCCAATATGCATATGACAATGCTAAGCGGCGACATAACTTCGTTTTATGACTCACTTTCTAATCTCTTCGGTTATCATTCTTGCCCACTCGTCAACAGCGAAGATCTCCGCAAGCGACGGGTTCTGGGTAACACCGTCACGTTCGTGTCTTTCCATGACCTTGGCGACGGTCCGTTCGATGTCGAGGAACGATGCTTTTCCGGCAAGGAAATCGGCAACGATCACTTCGTTGGCCGCGTTCATGGCCGCCGGGAGCGTACCGCCGACGAGCGCGGCATGATAGGCCATATCCACAAGGCGGAATACCGAACGGTCACAAGGCTCAAACGTAAGCGTTCCGCTCTGCTCATCAAAAGGAGAGAACGGGCGGCAGATGCCGAGGCTTCTTTCCGGATAGAAAAGCGCCACCTGGATCGGCATCATCATATTCGGAAAACCCATCTGCGCCAGGACAGAACCGTCATTGAGCTCGACCATGGAATGGACGATACTCTGCGGATGGACAACGATATCGATACGGTCGACAGGGCAGTCAAACAGCCAGGAAGCTTCGATAACTTCCAGACCTTTATTCATCATGGTCGCGGAATCGATCGTGATCTTTCCGCCCATATTCCATGTCGGATGGTTCAGTGCCGCATCGAGCGTTACCTGCTCCAGCTGCTCACGGCTGTATCCGCGGAACGGTCCGCCGGAAGCCGTAAGAAGGATCTTCTTAAGGGAACCCTTCGGCTGACCCATCAGGCACTGCCAGATCGCTGAATGCTCGGAATCGACAGGACGAAGGGAAACATTCTTCTGCTTTACCAGAGGCATAACGATCGAACCACCGGCAACAAGCGTCTCCTTATTCGCCAGTTCGATCTCCTTTCCCGCGTGGATCGCGGCCACGACAGGCGCCAGGCCTTTCATGCCGACCATCGCCGCTACGACACAGTCGACTTTCGGAAGCGTCGCGCAATGGGAATGACCGTCTTCTCCGCAGAATACCTTTACCTTCGAATCACGCGGAAGCATACGCTTCAGCGTCTCTTTTCTTTCCTTTGTCGCTACGCTGACACACGAAGGATGAAACTCTTGGATCTGCTCCAGAAGAAGTTCGATATTAAAGCCGCATGTCAGAGATTCGATCTTAAACTCTTCGGGAAAATGGCGGACGACCTGTAATGTCTGCGTACCGATGGAACCGGTCGAACCGAGAATGCACAGTCTTTTCATATTACACCCCCAACATCAAGGCGTACGCCAGGCCAAGCGCTACAGGAAGCGTAAAGAACGCACTGTCAAAGCGGTCCATGATACCGCCGTGGCCGGGCATGAGTTTGCCGAAATCCTTAATATCTACCATTCGCTTGATACTCGAGGCCATCCAGTCACCCAGCTGGGAGAAACAGGAAAGTACGAAACCGAACAGAGCCGCAAATGTCACATAGAGCCAGTAAGGCATTCCGACATCGATGATGTCGATCATGACAAAGGCGAAGAAAAGCGCGGTGATAAGCGACGTAAAGACAGCGCCTCCGATACAGCCTTCCCAGGTCTTTTTCGGACTGATGTGCGGAACGATCTTATGCTTCCCGATAAAGGAACCCGTAAAGTACGCGAAAACGTCAGATATCCACGGCGCAAAAAGTCCGATGACCATGTAATACCAGCCCTTCGGGATCAGGAAGATCATGATATGCGTACACGCGATCGGGAACGAAACATACATGATGATCAAGGAAGAACTGAAACCGGAATGCAGTGCGCCCGGATCTTCCTTAATGAGCGGCGGGATCATCGTCGTAACAAAGCAGTATACAAGGACAAGGAGCGCGTAAAGCGTAAAGCCCTGCGACGGTGTAGCACCCGACTTCCAAAGCGCGACAGGAAGGAATCCGAAGAATCCTCCGATCACCGTCACAACAACGGCGATCTCTTTTTCTGTCGTCTTTACGGCCTTGATCAGTTCATAAAGAGCAAGTGTGGTCACGATAAACGTGAACGCCAAAATGACCGGCGGCACAAAATACGCCGGGATGACCAGCGCTAATACCGCGATCGTGAATATGGCTCCTGTAATGATCCTCTGACGCATACCTTACTTCTCGTCTTTCTTTTCCTGCGAAAGCCCGCCGAAGCGGCGATCGCGCTTGGTATAAGCAACCAGGGCATCGGTAAGTTCCTTCATACCGAAATCCGGCCACAGCACATCAGAGAACCAAAGTTCGGAGTATGCGCCTTCCCATACCAGGAAGTTCGATGTTCGTTCTTCTCCGCTCGGACGGATGATCAGATCCGGATCCGGAACGTCCGGAAGATACAGATTCTTCGCGAAAAGCTCTTCCGTGATATCTTCACTCTTTAATTCGCCGGAAGCAACACGCTCGGCAAGCTTCTGCGCTGCCTGAACGATCTCTCTTCTTCCGCCATAGTTAAAGGCTACGATCAATGTCATCTTATCTCTGTGCTTACTGCCTTCTTCGGCACGTTTACATACGTCCTGGATATTCTGAGGAAGCGCCGCGATATCACCCGTAAAACGGACGCGGATGCCTTCTGCCTCAAGTTCCGGATCATATCGGTCGAAATACTCGACGAAAAGCTCCATGAGAGTATGGACTTCACTTTCGGGACGTGACCAGTTTTCCGTGGAAAAAGCATACACGGTGACATACTTGATGCCGTAATGGCCGCAGTTCTTACAGAGGTTCTTCAGGTTATCCGCACCCGCGCGGTGGCCGGCGGAACGAGGAAGCATGCGCTTTTTCGCCCATCTTCCGTTACCGTCCATGATGACGGCCAGATGGGTCGGGATCTTCAGCTGCGATTCATCGATCTTCTCAGCTTTCTTTCTCGAAAATATTGAGAATTTTCCTTCCTCTTGCGGACACATATTCTACTCCAAAAAAAGAGATTGTCCCGAAACTGTTTTCAGCCGAGACAACCCCCTGTATTTCTACTCTCGGTGATCAGATCTCCATGAGATCCTTCTGCTTGGACTCACAGCACTTGTCGACTTCTTTGATATATTTGTCTGTCAGTTTCTGCATCTGCTCTTCGAAATATCCCAGATCGTCATCTGTGAGTTCTTTCTTCTTATTGATTCCGCGGTACTTATCAATACCCTCACGACGGATATTACGGATCGCAACCTTGGATTCCTCGCCGTACTTCATAACGTTCTTAACGAGCTCTTTACGACGTTCCTCTGTAAGGATCGGGAATACCAGACGGATCATCTTACCGTCATTACTCGGATTGATGCCGAGATCAGAAGACTGGATCGCCTTTTCGATCTCCTTGAGCATAGACGGATCCCAAGGAGTCAGTGTGATCATTCTCGGCTCCGGCACCTGGATATTCGCCACAGCGTTGAGCTGGGACTGTGTGCCGTAATAATCTACGGTGATACGATCCAGAACATGCGGATTTGCACGTCCCGCGCGGATCGCGTTGAAGTTCTCCGTAAGATTTGCGATCGTCTTCTTCATCTTATCTTCGTAAGAATCAAAAACCTCTTTTGTAATTTCAACCATTGCCATAATCTCAAGCCTCCTTTGTTATTCGAATTTGATCAGCAAACGATCGTACCGATATCGTCACCAAGTACGACTCTTACGATATTTGCCGGATCCTCCATGGAGAATACCATGATCTTTGTGTTGTTATCACGGCAGAGTGCTGCCGCTGTAGCATCCATGACCTTTAAGTTCTTCGCGAGAACTTCGTCATGAGAAATTGTCTTATACTTTACTGCATCCGCGTACTTATGCGGGTCCTTATCGTAGACACCGTCGACCATTGTGGCCTTGCAGAAGATATCTGCCTCGATCTCCGTCGCACGGAGCGCGGCGCCTGTATCTGTGCTGAAGAACGGGTTACCTGTACCGCAGGCAAAGATAACGATCCTCTTCTTCTCCAGATGTCTTACGGCTCTCTTTCTGATGTACGGTTCAGCCATTTGGCGGACATCTACCGCCGACATGACACGTGTGATCGCACCGGCCTGTTCCAGCGCGTCAGAGATCGCCAGAGCATTCATCAGGGTGGCCAGCATACCCATATGATCCGCGGTAACGCGATCCATGTTCTCACTGGATCTTCCTCTCCAGAAGTTACCACCGCCTACGACAACGGCAACCTCAACACCGAGATCGGCGACTTTCTTGATCTGCTCACAGATCCGGATAACTGTCGCATCGTCAATTCCGACCTTCTTCTCACCGGCCAGCGCCTCACCGCTGATCTTCAGAAGGATCCTTTTATAGACAGGCTCGCTCATTACCAATTCCTCCAATATATATACTTAAATCATTTTATCGTTAATTCCAGATTATGAAAAGACAAATGACCGATTTTTTCCATATTAATCTTTTCTTTCGTAGTCGTTCATATAGCACTCACGGAACCTTCCGGAAAACGAGGGCTCCACGCCGGCCGCGTTAAGATGAGTGATGTCACCGAAAGAAAGCATACGGAACTGCGCGATCCCCTCGCGTCTTTCCTCGGTCGCGATCGTCGTAACGGATGTCGGAGCCGCCATCATGGCGTGCCACATGATAAAAGGCGAAAGATTCAAAAGATACGAAAGAAGTACCGCTTCCAGCCCGAAATGACAGAAAAGCACTATGGTATCGTTGTTCGGCCGGACCGCACGGAACCATTTTCCTTCTTTCTGATAGCCATGCTTTCGAAGAAGCTTATCAAACTCCGCGTAGACCCAGTCGCGTTCTTCACGGACATGCGCTTCCTGAAGCGCCGGATGCTCCGTCCACTTATCAAAGTCAAAAGCATAAGGCATCGACATCCACTCTTCCGGGCACCAGTCCCACGCGATGGTAACTTTATTCGGGTGCTTGACCATAGGCGCGAATTCACGAAGCCACAGGAGTTCTTCGGCCTCCATACCCATCTTCTCAAGACATGGCGCGGCAGTCTGCTTCGCTCGTCCCAGCGGCGAACAGTAGCAGTAATCCGCCTTAACGTTCTTCATACGCTCGGAAAGAAGCTCGACTTCGATTTTTCCTTGTTCTGTCAGGCAGTCACTCTCGTAATCCGGATCACCGTGCCGGACGATAATAATCTTCATATACGGCCCTTTCTTTCCTTTGTTTTCCTCTCCTCATTCATTTTAGCAGAATACCTATATAGATAAAGACTTGACTATAAACGAAAAAAAGAGACAGTCTCGAAAGACTGTCTCTTCAGTAAGTACTTTTTAAGCGGAAATTACTTGATCTGCTTCATAACTTCTTCAGCAAAGTTCTCTTCCTTCTTAGCGATACCCTCACCCATTTCGAAACGTGTGAAACGACGGATGGAGATGTTCTGACCCATAGCGGAAGATCTTTCCTTTGTGTATGTAGCGATAGACTTGGAATCATCCTTAACGAATTCCTGCTCTACGAGGCAGTTCTCCTTGTAGAACTTCTCGATGTTACCCGGAAGGATTCTCTCTCTGATGATCTTCTCCGGCTTACCTTCGTTGAGGTTCTTGTTAACGATGATCTCTGTTTCCTTCTCGATCTCAGCAGCCGGTACGTCTTCACGTGTGAGCCACTTCGGGTTAGCAGCAGCGATCTGCATTGCGATGTCCTTAGCGAAGTCAGCGAACTCGGACTTAGCAATAACGGAATCATCTTCGGTAGCGAAATCAACGAATACACCGATCTTACCACCCATGTGGATGTAAGAAGCAATAGCGCCGTTGCCCTCTACTTCATATACTACGAATCTTCTGATAGAAGTATTCTCTCCGATATCAGCGATAGCTTCCTTCTGGAAGAGCTCAACTGTCTTGGAGTCATCGTTGTAAAGTGTCTGAGCCATAAGATCTTCAACAGAAGCCGGCTTCTTAGCAAGAATGTGTGTAGCAACTGCATCTGCGAAAGCCTTGAACTTATCTGTGTTAGCAGCGAAGTCTGTCTCGATGTTGATCTCAACGAGAACACCGGACTTCTTATCGTCAGCGATCTTAGCGATTACTGCACCCTCTGCAGCAACTCTAGCGGACTTCTTCTCAGCCTTAGCGATACCCTTTTCACGCAGCCATGCAACTGCCTTTTCAATATCTCCATCAGACTCCTGAAGAGCTCTTTTACAATCCATAATACCGGAACCTGTCATGTCGCGAAGTTCCTTGACCTGTGCAGCACTAATGTCAGCCATAGTTATATCCTCCATTAAATTATTGATTTAGTTTTAAAGATCCTTTTGAAAAGAACCGGAGATTAAGCCTCAGCCGGAGCCTCTACTGCCTCAGCTGCTTCCTCAGCCTCTGCCTCAGCTTCTTCAGCTGCGACTTCGAGCTGCTCGCCCTGACGGCCTTCGAGAACTGCGTCAGCGATGTGGCCTGCGATGAGCTTAACTGCACGGATAGCATCGTCGTTACCCGGGATCACGTAATCAACTTCTTCCGGATCACAGTTTGTATCAACAATAGCAACTACCGGGATACCAAGACGACGTGCTTCGGAAACTGCCAGGTGCTCTTTCTTTGTGTCTACGATGAAAAGGCAAGCCGGGAGCTTCTTCATTCCCTGGATACCACCAAGGTTCTTATCGAGCTTTTCCATCTCGAGCTTCAGCTTAGCAACTTCCTTCTTTGTACGAAGATCGAAGGAACCGTCCTCAGACATTGTCTTGAGCTCAGCAAGACGAGCAAGACGCTTTTCGATCGTCTTGAAGTTTGTCAGTGTACCACCGAGCCAACGGTTGTTGATGTAAAACATGTTGCAGCGAACTGCTTCCTCAGAGATAGAATCCTGAGCCTGCTTCTTTGTACCTACGAAAAGAATGTTTCCGCCTTCAGCAGCAATAGAGCGTACGAAATCGTAAGCCTCTTCTGTCTTCTTAACGGTCTTCTGCAGGTCGATGATGTGGATGTTGTTACGCTCCGTGAAGATATACTCCGCCATCTTCGGGTTCCAACGGCGTGTCTGGTGACCAAAGTGTACACCTGCTTCAAGAAGCTGCTTCATAGAAATAGTTGACATAAAAAATCCTCCTGTTTTTTCTTCCATGAGGCTTACTTCGGTGTCTCCGAAGAACAAAAGACTACACCTCATGTGATTTTTAGCCTCTAAAATGATACAATGAGATAGCCGTCATGGCAAGTGTTTTTCGAAAGAAATTCGCTGAAAATCGGCATTTTTTCATGAAATCGAGGACTTTTTTCTATGAACAGGCTTTCTTCACAAGAAATCTCAACATTTAATACCCTTCTTTCCGACCTTATCGGCATCGCAAGTGTCAAAGGAGAACCGAAGGAAGGAGCCCCGTACGGCGAGAAACCGAAGCAGGCTCTGACCTACCTTCTGGACCGCGCGAAAGCGGACGGATTCACTGCCGTAAACGTCGGAGATAAAGCCGGATACATTCAGTGGGGAAATAAAGGTCCTCTCGTCGCGGTCCTCGGACATCTTGATGTTGTTCCGGAAGGATCCGCCTGGAAGACAGATGCATTTACTCTCAACACGGAGACCGATTACTTCATCGGACGCGGTGTCGTCGATGATAAGGGACCGGTGCTTTGCGCCTACATGGCGATGCTCAGACTTAAGGAAAAGAACCCGGATCCAGATTATCGTGTCCGTCTTATCATCGGAACCGACGAAGAACACGGTTCCTCCTGCATGGTCCGCTACTGTGAGACCGAGGAGCTTCCGGATATCGGATTTACTCCGGATGCCGAGTTCCCGTGCATCTTCGCCGAGAAAGGCATCTATCAGATGCACTTCGAAGAAACTCCATCCGGCAAGTTCACGCTTCACGGCGGCAACGCGGCCAACATGGTACCGCCTTACTGCGAATGTATCGATCTTACTGAAATGCGCGGTATCTCCGCTGACGGCGTGCAGGCTCATGCCAGCAAACCGGATCTCGGCGTTAACGCGATCGATCTGATCCTGGAAAAGATGCCTTCCGATCTGAAGAATTCCTCGCAACTTCTTCTCCTTATGGAAAAGTATTTCGGCAAAAACTCCGAAACGAAGTTCTCCTCATTCTTCTCACCTGACGTTTCCGGACCGATGACGACCAATGTCGGCATCGTGGATATCAGTAAAGAACACGCGAAGCTCCACGTAGATATCCGCTGGCCGGTCACGATCGAAGAGGAAGCTGTAAGATCTAAACTTAAAGAGATCGCCTCCGAATTCGGAGTTACTGTTGTCGATGATTCCGTACAGGCGCCTCTTTTCAAGGATAAGGACTCTGAGCAGATCCGTGTTCTTACAAAGATCTATGACTCTTATCGCGAATCTTTTGCATTTACCGAGGACGAAAAAGAAGCAAGAGCCGCTTCACTTTCCGAAAAGGCTTCGCCGATCGCCGTCGGCGGCGGAACCTACGCCAGAACGATGCCGAACATCGTCGCGTTCGGTCCGCAGCTTCCGTGGAATCAGGATCAGTGCCATCAGGCCAACGAATCGATTCTCAAAGAAAACATGTACCTCCTCGTACCGATGTACGAAGAGGCACTGGAAAAGCTCGGAAATACGGTTATCTGATATTCACATCAAACGAAACGTCTTACGCAGACCACGCATGACATCGGGATACAGTCTTCAACGATGCCGCCGTTACTTGTCGAAGCATGGATGACTACGCCGCTACCGCAATAAAGGCTGACGTGGTCGACTTTGCCGTCTCCTCTGTAGTCATGGCAGATGACGTCACCCGGTTTTAGTTCTTGATTGGTTACGTCAGTTCCCAGCTGCGCGATAGATGCGGACTGGTGCGGCAGTGAGATGCCGTAATAGTGAGCATATACATACATGACAAATCCCGAACAGTCTAATCCCTGCAAAGAAGCGCCGGTATAGACATAAGGAATACCGATAAACGCTCTTGCGTACGTCAGAAGATCACACGAAGAAGGATTCGGGATCGACGGATTCGTATTCGTGCCGGAAGAAGGCGCTGTCGTCGTACTCGGCTCGGATGTCGATGTAGATGCAGGAGCCGGAGTAGCCGTAACTTCCGGAGCAGAGGTCTCAAGCTTATCTCTTACGAGATCGGATCTGACATAACCGCCATCAGAAAGCTTGTACCATCCGTTACTTGTTCTGGCAACGACAGTGACAGCTTCGTCTCTCACAAGCTTTCTGGCAACAGAATAACCTGTGCCCGGGCCGCTTCTTACGTTAACATCACCATTGGAATAGAAAGTGCCGCTGAGCTCTGTTTCCGAAACGACCGGTTCCGGAGTAGGAGTTGCCTTCGGCTTGGATTCCGAAGACTGGCTTGACGCCGCCGGCGTCGGGCTCGGAGTAGGTGTGGATTTTTTCTTGGGAGTGGGAGTCGGAGTGGGAGTTTCCGTCGGAGTAGGTGTAGGCGTCGCTACGACATCAAGAGTAATATTCTGTGTCAGAACAAAACCGGAGATCGTTCCTTCTTCTGTTTCATATACGATATGGGACCAGGAAGAGCCCTGACCGTCACGAACGGCCTGCTCCGCGTAAAGAAGCTTTCCTACCGATGAGGATTCCGAACTCGGGGAAGCATGTACGACCATATTCTTTAAAGCGTAAACAACATCGTTTCTGGATTCAAAAGCAGAAGGATCGAGCATCTCTACGGAAACACCGTCTCTGTCATCATGCTC
The DNA here is from genome assembly GCA_017561715.1 of Clostridiales bacterium. Lineage (GTDB taxonomy): Bacteria > Bacillota > Clostridia > Saccharofermentanales > Saccharofermentanaceae > Scatonaster. The sequence goes on from JAFZBN010000015.1 coordinate 60,247, forward strand.
GGAGATCACGAATGTGTCCGCTTCAAGAGGATCGACCGTCTCACCTGTCTCATCGGATTCATTGTACGTCAGTATGACAGTGGATGAAGCCCTTTCTTCGATAGAAGGCATCGTGTACTCGGAAGGAACCTGCAGACAGATATCGGAAGCGTGTCCGAGAGGAACGATCGGGAAAAGCACAGTCACCATAGAAAGCACCATGACGATCGAAGACATCTTCAGTCCGCGGTGCAGCCTGCGCTGCGCCATTCTGTAGCTCAGTTCAACTTTGTTCTGTTTTTCAGTATTATTCTTCAAAATGACCTCCAGAGAGAATCGCTAACCCAAACACTGACAGTTTAATTATATCAAAACACTTATCCTTTGGAAGAAATGTGACACAATTGTAATATGATATTAGTTATTTCACGCCTTTCTCAAAACGCCTTTAGGCTTATTTTCAAACGTTTTGATAATCAAAGATTTCCCATAGACAAACATCTATGACAAAATAGTGATATTTTTGTCATTTCTTAAGTGACAAAAAAAGAACTGTCCGAATGGACAGTTCTTTCATTTACTTGTTTGAAGTTCAGGTCGAAGATTACTCTTCAGCTTTCTCCTCAGCAGGAGCGGCCGGAGCCTCTTCTACTGCCGGTGCTTCAACTGCAGCTTCAGCAGCCGGAGCTTCTTCTTCATCCTTCGGTTCCGGATTGATCGGAGCAACTTCCTTGATGGAGATGCTGATACGACGTGCAGCCGGATTTACATCGAGGACCTTCGCCTCAACTTCCATGCCTTCCTTCAGAACATCCTGCGGCTTGTTCAGACGAACATCGGAGATCTGGGAAACATGGCACAGAGCGTCGAGATTCGGCTCAAGCTCTACGAATGCACCGAACTGGAACATACGAACGACCTTACCGCGAACGATAGAACCTACCGGGATACGCTCGTCGATGTTGTAGAACGGATCGTCCTCAGCCTTCTTGTAACCGAGAGAGATTCTCTTCTTCTCCGGATCAAAATCCTTAACATAAACGTGAACCTGATCACCGACGGAAAGAACTTCAGACGGATGATGGATGTGGTTCCAGGACAGTTCGGATACGTGGATGAGACCGTCAACACCACCGATGTCAACGAATGCACCGAAGTCTGTGAGGCTTCTTACAACACCATCGTACTCCTTATCCTTCTCGATTCCGCTCCATACTTCCTCAGCCTTTGCCTTACGCTCATTGTTGAGAAGTGTTCTTCTGGAACCGGAAACTCTCAGACGACGCTTGTCCGGATCGAACTGTGTGATAAGGATCTCCATTGTCTTACCCTTGTAAGCTTCAAGATCGTTAACCACGTTCAGCTCAAGCTGCGTTCTGTGAATGTAGATGTCAACTCCGCCGTAGCTAGCGATAACACCGTCTTTAACAACGTTTGTGATCTTAACTGTAACCGGCGTCTTGTTCTCATATGCTGCTTCGATCTCAGCTTTGTTCTTGCTGAAATCCACGTGCGACTTGGAGAGAATGATCTCTTTGCCCATGTCGGTATTGCGGATGCTCTTTACGTAAACTTCAATCTCTCTGTGCTCTTCAACTGCCGCTTCAAAGTCAAAATCAGGTTCAAACTCACTTCTTGGAATCTTGCCTTCCGACTTATCATGGACATCTACATAAACGAAATCGCTGTCGCAGGTCGTTATTGCTCCCTTCACTGTAGCGTTCTTTCTAAGCTGTGGAATGCTTTCAATGTAATCGCCAAAATTGATGTCGTTAGACTCTGGATTCGTGTTTACCCCGTTTTCACTCATGGTTTGGATAACCTCCCTGATAATACTCACCGGCGTTGATGCTCCTGCCGTAACCCCGATCCGTCTGACTCCGCGTTCCCTCCACATAGGAAGCAGTGGTCTTACTTCTTCGGCATCACCGACAAGATATGTCAGCGCACAACGATCTGAACATATGTCATAGAGTTTCTTTGTATTCGAACTGGTCTTGGATCCTATGACAACCATAACATCCGAAACACCCGCTAAATCCGCAGTTTCCCTCTGCCTATTTTCAGTCGTATAACATATTGTACCAAATATTTGATCTTTTGCAATTTTTTTCTGCACGAATTCACAAATTTTTTGGAAAACTTTGCTGGAAAATGTAGTCTGGGAGACCCAAACGGAGTCAGATTCGATCTCAGCAAGGGCTTCCGCCTCTTCAAGAGAGGAAATTACAGTCACGGGAAGAGTGCTTTCACCGCAGATGCCGACGACTTCCGGATGGCCTTTCGTACCGGTGATATAGACCGGGTGACCTTCCTCTCCCGCTTTTCTGACGATGTCGTGGATCTTTTTAACAAACGGGCACGTGCAGTCGATGATCTCACAGTTTCTGTTCTTCAGTTCAGAAATGACCGCGGGAGTAACACCGTGGGCACGGATGACCACGACACTACCCTCCTCTACTTCCTCGGGAGAATGTGCCAAAAGCATCCCGGAAGAAAGAAGTTCACCGACGACTGTTTCGTTATGGGTGATCTCACCGAGCATGTAGATCTTTCGGCCCGGATAATCCTTGATCACGGAATACGCGGTCGTCACGGCGTTTTGCACACCGAAACAGAAGCCTGAGGATTTCGCAAGTTCGATCGTCCAGCCCAATATCTTTTTCCTGCCCTTACTCTTTAATATATGAAAGAAGAAGATCCTGTGTCTCTTCGATATTGATCTTAGTCGTATCGATCTCGATCGCGTCCTCGACTTTTACAAGCGGAGACGCGGCACGTGTGCTGTCCTGCAGGTCTCTCTTCTCGATGTCGGCAAGGACTTCTTCATAAGTCACTTCCGTATTTCCCTTTTCCTGGAGCTCGAGAAGTCTTCTTCTTGCACGCTCTTCAGCGGAAGCAACGAGGAAGAACTTATACTTCGCGTTCGGGAATACCTTGGATCCGATATCGCGGCCGTCAAGAATGACGTTTTTTCCTTCGGAGATCTTTCTTTGAAGATCGACCATGGCTTCACGTACACAAGGGATCGCGGATACGTCAGATGCCGCCATGGATACTTCCGGCGTACGGATATCAGAGGAAACATCCTCGCCGTCCAGCCATACATGCTGGGAACCGTCTTCATGAGTGATATCGATCCGGATATCCTGCATCATCTTCTCGACAGCATCCTTATCTTTGGTGCCGATACCGCTCTTTAATGCCTTAAGTCCGCACGCGCGGTACATCGCGCCGGTATCCAGATAGAGGATGCCCAGTTTCTTCGCGATACCTTTGGCCAGTGTGGATTTACCGGAACCGGAAGGTCCGTCTACTGCAATCTGAAAATACTCACTCATGTTGATTCCCTCCTATGTCTTAAATCGCTCTGTGTCCGAGGCCGATCGCGATCTCATTGAGATGCAGAAGACCGATGCCGAAATATACACAGACACTGATGTGGTCGTTAAAGCGTGCGATGCCGATCTTTCCGCCGACATTCAATCCGATCGCTTTGGAAGTGATCTGGGAGATCGCTTCTCTTGCTGCACCGGCCAATGCGCCTTCTTCGTTATGGCTGTTGCCGATGATACCTTCTCTTTGCGCGGCAACGACGCATCTTTCGATGATCTTGCTTACGGAAGAGATGAACTCACCGCCGAAATCGGCAGCGGTCGCACTGATCTTTTCTTCTTTCAAAGCCGCCTTGAGGTCTGCTTCTTCTTCTCTGCTGTTAGTAAGCGCGATCCGGATGGAAGCCGATGCGGTCATTTTACTGCTGGCGATCAATTCTTTCATGGTTCATTCTCCTCCTTCGATTCGCCGGCCTCGATCGTACGGTCCTTACCGGTATCATATACTTTGTACTCTTTCCAAAGCTGTTCGAGCGCTTCGAAAGATTCTTCGATATGGCTCTTTCTGTGCATGCCGAGCGCGACGAGAAGCGCGTTGATCAGAGAAAGCGGTGCCGTCAGCGAGTCTACGAACGAAGCCATATCCGATCTGGCAAACAGTGCAACGTCCGCACACTCCGTCATCGGTGTATCGGCCTTGTCCGTGATAACGATAACGGAAGCGCCTCTGGATCTTGCGTACTGAAGCGACTGGATCGTTCTTGTCGAATAACGCGGGAAGCTGATACCGATCATAACGTCTCCCGGGCCGATCGGAAGGATCTGCTCGAATACTTCATTGGCGCTGTTACTGTGGATATGACGGACATCGTCGAAGAGCGGTGTCATATAAAAATGCATGAACGAAGAAAGCGGAGAGGAACTTCTCAGTCCCATGATGTAGATCTTCTTTGCATCGAGGATCGTTTTTACCGCTTTGGCAAAAGCATCTTCGTCGAGATTCTCATAGGTGTACTTCAAACTGTCCATATCCGCCTGAAGGATCGATTTAACGACAGAAGCATCGTCGGAGAAACGGCTCGCCGCATTGAGTCTCTGAACTGATGTCAGTTTGACCTTCAGTTCTTCCTGAAGTGCTTTTTGAAAATGCGGATAGCCCTCATAGCCGAGTTCCATGGAGAAACGAACGACAGTGGATTCGCTGACTCCAGTAGTCTCGCCGAGTTTTGCCGCCGTCATGTAAGCGGCCGTCTCGTAATTTGCCAGGATATAGTTCGCGATCGCCTTCTGGCCCTTGCTCATCGAGTCAAGAGAAACGGTGATGCGCTCTACAACACTGGATAAAGACTCATTTTTCTGATCTTCGGGATTCATGTCGTTTCATCTCCTTTTTGACCGTCCATCCACGTTTCGATCGTGATCTGACGGTCATCTTTATTTCCCGCCGCTTCTTCCAGGGAATCCTGGAGGTCGCGGATCGTCTTATACATCATAAGCTCCATCGCCGGCATTTCCGATACAGAGGAAATACCGAACTCGAGAAGGAACTGCTGAGTCGTTCTGAAAAGCGCCGGTCTTCCGGGAGCTTCGAGAGTTCCGCATTCTTCGACAAGACCGCGCTCGATCAGGCGGCTGACGATCGAATCGGAACTGACACCACGGACGGCTTCGATCTGGGCACGTGTAACCGGCTGGTTATACGCGATAACTGCCAGCGTCTCATAGGTTGCCTGCGACATCGGAGGACGTGTTCTCGGAGCGAACATCCTCTCGAGTACGGGCTTCATGGAAGGCTTCGTGCACATAACATAGGAATCATCGACCTTTCTGATCAAAAGGCCGCCCCAGGGGTTCGTCTCATAATCCTTCATCATGCGCTCGAGCGTCTCTTCGATGGCTTCTTTCGGCATCTGTGTGATCTCAGAAAGGCGGTCGCAGGAGATCGGATCACCGTGCGCGAAAAGCAAAGCCTCCAGCGCAGAAGGAAGCTCCTGTACCGTTATCTTGTTTTCACGTTCAAATCCGTCAGTCATATGCGGCTAACTCCTTCGATTCTTTTCCTGTATCCAGTCCGAAACGCTCTTCATCGAGATCCTTCTTCTTCGGCTCGATCATGATGACGTCAAAAGGCTTTTCCTGCTCGGCTTTGATCTGGTCGCCTCGAAGAAGTTCAAGCACTGCCAGAAATCCTACGATACGGTCCATCTTCTCTACCTTATGCGCAGGGAAAAGCTCATGGAAAAAGACTTTTCCTTTTCCTTTAAGACTGTCCCAGACAAATCTAATTTTATCACGAATGGAGAACTTGTCTCTTTTAAGAATATGAGTAATACGGGAAGCAATATCGGCAAAGCGGACTTTGTTTCTCTTACATACGTCATCGATACCCTTATTCAGCGCGTCTTCATCGACCGGAGCCGGTATGTTTTCGACCTTGATACCTAAAGAAGCGGGTGTCTGCGGAAGACGATATACGCACTTGGAATAGTCGCGATAGCGGTCCTTAAGATCGGAAGCGAGCATCTTACATCTTCTGTACTCGAGGAGCTTAACGACAAGTTCTTCTCTCGGGTCAGGCTCGGCGGAATCCTCACTGACATTTCTGTCCGGAAGAAGCATTCTCGACTTGATGTGCACGAGCGTGGCCGCCATTAAAAGAAATTCAGAAGCAACCTCCATATCCAGAGAACTCATCTTATCGAGGTACTCCATATACTGGTCGGTCACTTCTGCGATCGGGATATCATAGATATCGATATCGTTTTTTTCGATCAAATGAAACAGAAGGTCCAGCGGACCTTCAAACTTACGAAGTCTGACTTGTGGATTCTCCAAAGCTGCCACTTTATCCTACCTCAAGCTGTTTCAATCATTTTTCCGTATCGAAGCCGATCATGACGGCTTTTCTTACTTCACGGATCGTCTCTTCTGCCTTCTTGCTTGCCTTCTCTCTTCCCTGACGCAGGATCTCAAGAAGCTTCGGCTCGTCCTGAAGGAGAGCGGTTCTTTTCTCGTAGATCGGAGTATGGAACTCGGCGATCTTTTCCTGAAGCATCTTCTTGCAGGCAACGCATCCGATGCAGCCGCCCTTGCACTGCTCCGTGATCTCCGGGACCTTATCCTCATTGAAGACCTTATGGAAAGCATATACCGTACAGATATCCGGATGACCCGGGTCATCCTTTCTGATACGGGCCGGGTCAGTGATCATGCTCATGACCTTCTTTTTGACCTCTTCCGGCGTATCCGCAAGAGCGATCGTATTACCGTAGCTCTTACTCATCTTTCTTCCGTCTGTTCCCGGAAGTACCTTTGCCTTTGTGAAAAGCGGCTGCGGCTCCGGAAGAACTTCAGACTTATAAAGATAGTTGAAACGGCGTGCCAGTTCACGAGTGATCTCGAGGTGAGCCTGCTGATCTTCGCCAACCGGTACATAGTTTGCGCGATACATCAGGATATCTGCCGCCATGAGGACCGGATAACCAAGGAAACCGTAAGTCATGATGTCTTTTTCGGAAGACATGTTCGCGATCATGTCCTTATATGTCGGGCATCTTTCCAGCCAGGAAAGCGGAGTGTTCATACCAAGAAGAAGGTAAAGCTCTGCGTGCTGCTTAACATCGGACTGCAGGAAGATCGTTGCTTTTTCCGGATCAACACCACTTGCGAGAATATCTGCAAGAAGACCCAGAGTATTCTTGCGAAGAACATCCGTATCCGCATAACCTGTAGTCAGCGCGTGCCAGTCTGCGATAAAGAAATAGCACTCATACTGATCCTGAAGGCGGACCCAGTTCTCGATCGCGCCGAAATAGTTACCCAGATGAATGTTGCCCGTAGGGCGTGTTCCTGAAAGTACGATTTTGTTTTCCATGTTTACCTCTTTTTGTGTTTTTCCTTGTTTCTATTTATAGTCTGAGCCTTCTCGGGACATTGAGGGCTTCATATATCATCTTTCCGAGCTGATCCGGACCGTAACGGAAAGGCTTTGCCACGAGATTGATAAGATCCGACAGCAGGCTCTGGTTTCCGAATCTTCCGAGAAGGATCAGCGCAAAGAATACAAAGTAGCTGTACTGCGCAAGCGTATCAAATGTGTTTCTCCATTTAAACGGAATGAAAGTAGAGACAAAACGATAACCGTCAAGCGGAGGGATCGGCAGGAGATTGAACGCCAGGAAGAGGAAATTATACTCACGAAGGAAGTAGAAAAACATCTCCACAAGCGAAGCGATCATCTGGATCGTTCTTCCGTCATCGATTGTCTTAATGCACCAGTATCTTGTCAGCGGAACGATCAGCGTCGCGATGAAGCCGATAACAAAGTTTGCCGTAACGCCGGCAAGGCTGATATAGCGCTCACATGTCCACCTCTTGAATCTCTTTAAGTTATTCGGGTTATACTGGACCGGTTTTGCCCAGCCGAATCCGGCAAGAAGGAGCATGACCGTACCGAGCGGATCGATATGCGCCATCGGATTTAATGTGATACGACCCTGCCTTCTCGGTGTATCATCACCCATCTTCTCAGCGACCCATGCATGCATGAACTCATGGATGGAAAATGTAAAAGTCAGTACCATGACCATAACAGTCAGGTACATGATCTTTTCGCTCATAGGCGCGTCGAGGTTAAGAATATCAAACAACATATCTCTTACTTATTCCTATCCTATCTGATCAAGCCTTCTTAAGTGAAAGGTTGACCTTTTCTCCGTTGATATCAAGTTCTGTGCTGCCTTCGTCAGATCCTTCCGTGATGCTTGTCGCAAGAACGTCGGACGCGATCTGCTCACCGAACTTCGTAAATACGGCAGCGAGTTTTTCACCACAGGAATACTTCACTGTGATCCTGTCTGTGACCTCAAAACCGGACTTCTTTCTCTGGTTCTGGATCTTGGAAACGATCTCACGTACGAAGCCTTCTTCGATCAGAGCGTCATCGAGCTTGGTATCGAGGGATACCGTGAAGCCCTTATCTGCCTGAGTGGAGAGACCTTCCGGCTGAACGTTTTCAACAAGCAGGTCTTCTGTCAGAAGCTCGAAGGTCTCGCCTTCAACTTCGATGTTGATCTTGCCGTCCTTATCGAGAGCCGCCATGGTCTCCTTACCCGGGAGAGCCGCGATGACTTCCTTAGCCGCGTTGAGCTTCGCTCCGAGCTTTCTGCCCAGTGTTCTCAGCTGTGGCTTGAACTTGTAATCCAAAAGCGAAGATGCATCTTTCAGGAATGCTACTTCGTGAACATTCAATTCATCCTTGATGATATCCTGATACTCAGCCGGCAGTTCATCTTCGCATACCGCGTAGAGTTTGCTCAAAGGCTGACGGATCTTGAGGTTTGCGGACTGACGGCAGGACAGAGCCAGAGTAACGATCTGCTGGACATCGTCCATGTTTCTCTCAAGGTCTTCATCGATCCAGGATTCTTCAGCTACCGGATAGTCGCACATGTGGATGGACATCGGAGCGTTCTCGTTTACAGAACGAACGAGGTTCTGGTAGATCGCCTCAGTCATGAACGGGATAAACGGAGCGGCCAGACGTGTAAACTGCTCGAGAGCCGTATACAGAGTCATGAACGCGTTGATCTTATCCTGAGTCATTTCCTTGCCCCAGTATCTGTCACGGCCGCGACGTACATACCAGTTGGAAAGATCGTCTACGAAGTTTTCCATCAGACGGGATGCGCCCGTGATGTCGTAGCCCTGCATCTTGCTGTCAACTGTCTTCTCAAGAGAAGCAAGTCTGGAAAGGATCCACTTATCCATAACGGAAAGCTTATCGTACTCAAGGCTGTACTTGGTCGGATCGAACTGATCGATCTCGGCGTACAGGATGTAGAACGCATATGTGTTCCAAAGCGTTCCCATGAACTTACCGAGGATCTTATCTACATTGCTGTGATCGAAACGGGACGGCAGCCACGGCGCGTTTGCGCTGTAGAAATACCATCTTGCCGCGTCGGCGCCCTGACGGTTCAGGATATCCCACGGGTCAACAACGTTACCCTTATGCTTACTCATCTTGATGCCGTCCTTATCCTGAACGAGACCCATAACGATTACGTTCTCGAAAGGAGATCTTCCGAACAGCTGTGTGCTGATCGCCAGGAGTGAATAGAACCATCCACGTGTCTGGTCGAGTGCCTCAGAGATGAACTGGCACGGATAGTGAGACTCGAAGAACTCTTTGTTCTCGAAAGGATAGTGGAACTGAGCAAACGGCATCGCACCACTGTCGAACCAGCAGTCGATAACCTCGGAAACACGTGTCATCGGCTTGCCGCACTTCTCACAGGTAACGTGTACGTTATCTACATAAGGCTTATGCAGCTCGATATCGTCCGGGCAGTCTGTGGACTTCGCCTTCAGTTCTTCGATAGAACCAATGCACTGACGGTGTCCGCATTCGCACTCCCATACCGGAAGCGGCGTACCCCAGTAACGCTCACGGGAGATACCCCAGTCAACTACGTTCTCGAGGAAGTTACCCATACGGCCGTCACGGATCGTCTCCGGATACCAGTTTGCCATACGGTTAGATGCTACGAGCTGATCCTTAACCTTGGTCATTGCGATGAACCAGGAAGATCTTGCGTAGTAGATAAGCGGAGTATCGCATCTCCAGCAGAACGGATAGTCATGCTCGTAAGGCATCTTCTTCAGAAGCTTGCCTTCCATATTGAGTTTCTTGATGATGAGCGGGTCAGCGTCCTTAACGAACAGGCCTGCGAACTCTTCGCACTCCTCCGGAAGCGTACCGTCTTCTTTAACGAGCTGTACGAACGGAAGGTCATTGTCACGACCGACTCTTGCGTCGTCTTCACCGAATGCCGGCGCAATGTGAACGATACCGGTACCGTCGCTCATGGTGACGTAGCCGTCCGCGCATACCTTGAAAGCTTCTTTTCTGCTCTTGGCTACCGCGTCAGCGGAATACGGGAACAGGGATTCGTACTTCTTACCGACGAGCTCTGTGCCCTGATATCTTTCGAGGATCTCATACTCATCGAAAAGCTGCGGAACGAGGCAGCCGGCCATGTAGTACATGACCTTCTTCTCGGTTCCGTCGAGGTCCTTCGGTACAGAGATTTTTACATACTCATCTGTCGGGCTGACGCAGAGAGCGACGTTCGACGGAAGTGTCCACGGTGTTGTTGTCCATGCGGCAAAGTATGTATCCTCTTCGCCTACGACCTTAAAGCGTACGAATACGGAGTTCTCTTTTACGGCCTTATAGCCCTGAGCAACCTCGTGGCTCGAAAGAGCGGTACCGCAACGCGGGCAGTACGGAACGATCTTGTGACCCTTGTAGAGCATTCCCTTGTCCCAGAGGGTCTTAAGTGCCCACCACTCGGACTCGATGTATGTGTTGTCGTATGTTACGTACGGGTGCTCCATGTCTGCCCAGAAACCTACGCGGTCAGACATCTGCTCCCACTCTTCCTTGTACTTCCAAACGGATTCCTTACACTTTTTGATGAAAGGCTCAACACCGTATTCCTCGATCTGAGGCTTACCGTTGATACCGAGCATCTTCTCTACTTCCAGCTCAACCGGAAGGCCGTGTGTATCCCAGCCCGCCTTGAACTGAACGTGCTCACCCTTCATGGAATGGTATCTCGGAACGACGTCCTTAATGACACGGGTTTTAATATGTCCGATGTGCGGCTTGCCGTTTGCTGTCGGCGGGCCGTCATACAGCGTAAAATTCGGAGTTCCGTCCTTTTCCGGGCGGATGGACTTCTTCTGGATGTCATTTGCTTTCCAGAAGGCCAGTACTTCCTTCTCGCGATCGATAAACTTCATATCCGGCGATACTTTTTTATACATAGTAAAACCTCTTCTTCTCTAAAAGCTCCCGTCATTATATCATACGTTCCCATTTGTGAGTATATTTTTTATATTATAGAGACAAATTCGTCAAAAATGACAAAGAAACGTTCCCGAAGGATACTTCCGACGGGAACGTCTCTTTGTTTTTCGCTGTTTTTTCGAAGCTTATACCTCGTATTCGTCCTTTACCTCGGCAAAAGGACCCGCGATGGTCGTCACTCCTCTGTCTTTTCCGTAATAGTCGTAGTTGAATACGATATCGGAGCCGTCCGTATTCTCGAAACGCTGATCCGGCTGGAACGCTTTTCCGAGGATATCGGTGTTGATGATACCGCAGGAAAAATCCGCGATCTTTTTGAAGATATTCGTTACGAGGACATACTTGCCGTTTCTCTCGACGATATCCGCGGTCGCCTTGAATCTCTTGACGATCAGGTTCTTCTCTTCCTTCTTCCAGGCCTTGGCGCCGTTGAAGTAGACATTGCTGTTGATCCAGACCGGCAGGTGCTGGAAGTGCTTTTCCATGATCTTGAATTCATAGGACATCGGCTGATCCAGATGGAACGAGTCGATCCAGTCCTGATAGGTCGGGTATTCGTCGAAGATGAAGGTTCCTGCCTCCTGTTTGTCGAAGAATCTCGGATCCACATCCTTCGGGCACTCCTCGATCGGCCACTTCTGTACGAATACGTTGTTGTAGATCCTGTCGTCACCGTGAAGGATGCTCATGAAGCCCATAACTTCGGTTCTGTGCGGGAAGTGATACGGTGTATAACGAGGCTGGTTCTTACCGGAGATGACATCGTCGGTCCCTTCGCCGATCGCCTGGAACGTACCACAGATCAGGTTATTGACCATCGCGACACCTTCTGTTGCCAGACGAAGAGATGCTTTACTGAGCATGATGTTGTTATCGACAAGCGTCGGACCATGACCGACTTCGATGAAGATATCCTGACTCATGATAGTGCCCGGGATCCTCTTGGCAAATGCCGGAGTGTGGTTATCGTGCAGCAGATTTTGCGAAAGGATCGTGCCCTGTGCCTGCCAGTCACACCAAAGACCCATGGTGCAGTGGTGCACGTGGTTTCTTCTCATGATGACGTCGATCGCGGCGTGAAGCTTGATGCCTGCGATCTCGGCGCCGCCAACTTCCATCATGTTATTGATGTTGTGAATGTGGTTATCCTCGATGATCGAGAAAACGCATCCCATACGGCCGACGATACCTGTCTGCTCACAGTGGTGGATATGGCAGCGACGCACGATATGCGAGCCGATGTTCTCCTTCAGCCATCCGTGATACTGGCCACGGCAGACGGCATCACGTTCCATCTGCGTCGGGCTCTTTACACGGTACTTCGTGAAATAGTGATCGTTCTCGGGATCGAGGTACTTACCGAGGGAAATACCGCAGCAGCGGCTGTGGCTGACTTCGCAGTCCTCGATAATCCAGCCGCGACTCCAGTGCGGGCCGATCATACCATCCTGGAAAGCCGCCGGCGGAGCCCATGTGGTCGCAGCCTTGTTTACGGTGAATCCGGAAAGAGTGATATAGCCGACGCCGGTCTTGCTCGGGAAGAAGCAGTTTCTTCTGACGTTGATCTCGACTTTCGCCTTATTCGGATCTTTGCCCTGGAAGTTCGCGTAGATAACGGTCTTTCCATCTTTCTGCTCACAGTACCACTTACGTGTAGAGTTTTCCGGCTCCCAGGAAGAGATGTCCTTTTCTCCCTTCAGACAGTCCTCAAGAGTATCTGTCTCGTAGAGCGCGACATCGTTGATGTAAACGCATCCTGTATGCGGATGACGGTGCCAGAAATACCAGTCGCCGCCGATCCTTGTGTCGTACGGGTTATAAGATCCGAAAATGCCGTTGTCGATCTCGACTTTCCATGTCTTGCCCTTGTACTTTTCCCAGCCCTTAACGATCTCGGCACCCGTGATGACCGCCTTAAGCGGTTCGACGGAACGATAAGTAATACGGGCATCTTCCGTACCCGCGTTGCTCGGGTCGACATATTCGCGATAAACGCCCGGCATAACGAGGACTTCATCACCCGGCTTTGCGACTTTTGCCGCGGCGGAGATCGTCAGAAAAGGATGTTCTTTGGTACCGCATCCCTGGGACTTGGTGTTCTGGTCTACGTAATAGATCATTGTTTTTCCTCCAAAATGTATGCTGATTCGATGTCTGATGTGAAAATGGCCACTACGGATGGATAGATCTTTGCTGTCTCGGAGAACGGATCCGGGTAAGTATTTTTATCCGGACCCATGTGAAGTCTGATCATGGCATACTCCTCCGGCTTAAGCCTTATGAAGTTCTGGATGTACCAGCAGGACTTCTCTCCGTGACCGACCGGGAAAGAGTCCTTAATGCCCCACACTTCTTTTTCCACCCAGTTGGCCACTTCCTTGCCGTACTGGTTGATCTTCGTGCCTTCTTTTACGTTCTTGACCTCTTTCACATAGAAGTTGACCTTGCAAAGGTCATGCAAAAGAGATGTGATGATCACCGTATCCGGCTCGATCTTCACAAGTCCCTGCGCGACTTTTTCGGACAGGCGCTGATACACATGAAGGCTGTGAAGCGCAAGTCCTCCCTCGCAGTTTAAGTGATATTTCGTGGATGCCGGTGCCGTGAAAAAGTCCGTCTTTGTCACGATCCACTCCACCAGGCGCTCCATTCCCGGACGCTTCGTCGATAAAAGCAGTTCGGTGATCTTCTTCTGGTTCTCATCACGCTGTTCTTTCGTGATCACAAAATCGTCTGCCATTACATCACTCCTTTGCAAATTGATTCCATGGTTCTTCTTCAGAGAGAGGGAGCTCAAATACCATCCTCTCATGACTTACGGGATGATCCACCTCAAGATGGTAGGATTCCAGAAGGATGTCCCCGGAAAACCGGTTCGGACCTTTCCCGTATTTTCGGTCTCCGACGATCGGATGTCCGATCGACGAAAGCTGTGCTCGGATCTGATGAGAGCGACCCGTGTGAAGGTCAACGGAAAGAAGCGAAACCGGAACTCCGGCGATCCTTCCCTGCCCGATGACTTCATATTCGAGGAAGCACTCTTTGGCGTCCTTCGGTGCTTTTTCCTTCGTGTCGAAAACATCCACCAGATTGGTCTTACTGTTCTTCAAAAGATAAGAACGGATCTCACCTTTTTCTTCGTCAAAAGCACCGTACACGATCGCGCGGTACTTCTTTTTCACTGTTCGGCTTCGGATCTGTTCACTGATCCTTGATGCGCATTTACTTGTCTTGGCAAATACCATTACGCCGCGGACAGGTCGGTCGAGTCTGTGAAGAAGCCCAAGATAAGCCTCTCCGGGTTTATTGTACTTTTCGACCAGATACGCTTTCAGAAGCATAAGCATATCGGGGCTTCCGGTCATATCACTCTGCGAAAGGACTCCCGCGGGTTTGACGGCAACGAGAAGATGGTTGTCTTCAAAGAGGATCTTCGGTGTATCTTGCATCTCAGACCTCTTTCTTTGTCCATCTGCCTGTACTTCCGCAAGGCAGGATGCAGTCCATCCTTGTGCAGGGAAGCCCGAGTTCCTCCGAAACGACTTTACCTCCGTGCTTCGTCTTAATGGCCAGTCTTAAGATATCTTCGATGACCATCGAAGACAGACCGGTCGTATAGGAATTGATCAGGAAAAAGAGCGGGTCTTCGGAAATGAGCTGCTCGCACTTTTCGACCAACGGGAAAAGCGCGTCCTCAAGCTTCCACATCTCTCCGGAAGGTCCTCTTCCGTATGCCGGCGGATCCATGATGATACCGTCGTATTTTCTGCCTCTTCGGATCTCACGTTCTACGAATCTTCCGCAGTCTTCAACGATGAAGCGGATATAGCAGTCCTCAAGACCGCTCGCGACCATGTTTTCTTTCGCCCTTTGGACCATACCTTTACTTGCGTCGACATGAACGACTTCCGCCGCTCCTGCCGCGGCAAATGCCATCGTCGCTCCGCCTGTATACGCAAAGAGATTCAGGATCCTCGGTTTTCTTCCTTCTGCGACTGCCTTCTGGATCAGATTTCCGCAGAAATCCCAGTTGGCGGCCTGTTCCGGGAAAAGACCTGTATGCTTAAAGCTTGTGGGTTCGATGATAAACGTAAGCGGACGACCGACCGCTTCATAGTGGATCTTCCACTTCTGCGGGAACGGCTTTTCCTTGCTCCAGGAACCACCGCCGCTTTCACTTCTGTGATAGATCGCGTGCGGTTTCGGCCAGCGCTCTTCTTTCATACCGGCATAGCCTGTTTTCGGCCAGATCGCCTGAGGATCGGGACGCTGAAGATATACATCGCCCCACCTTTCGTATTTTTCTCCCTGTCCACAGAAGAGTAATTCGAAATCTGTCCATTTATCTGCCAAAAACATAATTCTTACCGACTTTCCGCAAGATAGTAAAATTATACCACATCGACCATGATTCATATCGCTTAGCAATGACAGAAACGAACTGAAAAAGTAATCGGATAAAACATGGTTTCAAACTTGTGAAATAGTATTTACGATTTGTTCACATTCGTTTGCTCAAAAATCATTTTTTCGATTATAATAGATGTGTATTGCTAATCAGTAAGTAAGAGGTATTGAGAATGGCTACTGCTCCTCATATTTTAATCTGCGATGATGACCCGGTCGTACATGAGTCCCTGGGTCTGTATTTTGAAAACGAACACTTCACTTATTCAAGCGCCTATGACGGACGTGATGCCCTCGCGCACGTTGTTTCCGACAAACCGGACCTGATCATTCTGGACGTTATGATGCCGGAAAAGACAGGTATCGAAGTCTGCCGTGAGATCAGAAAGACGCTTTCCACTCCGATCATCATCCTCACCGCCAAAGGCGAGGAGATCGACCGTGTCCTCGGTCTGGAACTCGGAGCGGACGACTATATCGTTAAGCCCTTCTCCCCGAGAGAAGTCATCGCACGCATCAAAGCAGTACTCCGCCGTATCAATGAACCTCAGGAAAATACTTCCTTCCTTCGTTTTGAAGGTCTGGAGATCAATCTGGATAACTATCAGGTCAAAGTGAAGGGTGAGCTTGTTCCATGCACACCGAAGGAAGTTGAGATCCTGCATCTTCTCGCTTCTCACATCGGACAGGTCATGGACCGTGAGCAGATCCTTTCCCTGATCTGGGGATACGATTATTTCGGTGACACAAGAACGGTCGATACGCACATCAAGCGCATCCGTCAGAAGATCTATTACGAAGGTGCTCCGTGGTCCCTGATCACTGTATACGGTGTCGGATATAAATTTGAGGTCAATTCCTGATGTACCGTAGTCTCTTTCTACGAAAGATGATTTTTTTGGTGCTGGTCTCGCTCTTTGCGTCAGCACTTCTTTCTTCGGCGCTTTATAATCTGGCCGCCAACGAATTGACGAAAGACTCATCTCAGGAAGAGATCGTAGATAAAGCAAGGTCGATGGCCGACTATCTCAGCGAGCAGATCGCAGACGGCGTCGATGTGAACGACACCGCACGTATGGAGACGATCAAAAGATCCGGTATCGGATATCGCTCCTACGATGTTCTTTCCTGCTACTATCTTCTCTACGACGCAAACGGAAAACTTGTCAGCTGTACGGCATCCACTTCGAACGAGATCGCTTCTGCGATCAACGACATCAACAGTTTCTGCGCGACCAACATGCTGACCAACAGCGACAATAAGAATCTTATCGGAACGCTGAAGACGGATGACAGCAAGACCAACATCACGATCGTACAGGTTCCGATCCAGTACGAAGGCCGCATTGTTTCCTATCTGATCATCGGTAATAAGATCAACGTCGATAAGACATCACTGGCAAATTTCAGCCAGCTCGTGTTCCTTTCTACTCTGGTCGTCTCCCTGGCCATGCTGATTCCGATCTATTTCGCAAGCAAGCGACTGATCCGTCCTCTTAACCGGGTAACGGATGTAGCAAACGCATTGGGTCAGGGCAACTTCAGTATCAGAGCGAATGACAAGACCAAGGGTGAGATCGGTGACCTCGCGGCATCCGTCAATGAACTTGCCGAAAAGCTCAGCAAATCCATCACGAGCGTTACCACAGAGCGTAACCGACTCAAAGAGATCTTCGATATCATTTCTGAAGGTATCGTTTCCGTTAACAAGGATCTTCAGCCGGACTATTCCAACAACGCCATCGCGACGCTTTTCGAAAAGGTTCCGAGAAAGAATCTTTTCACCGAAAAACTGCAGTTGATCCCGTTCGAGGAAGTATGGGAGGATTTCGGAAACTGTCTGAAGACCGGCGAAACATACGAGCGTACGATCGAGGCAAAAGACTGCGCGTATTCTTCCACGATCGTGCCGATCCTTGATAACGAAAAGACCATCATCGGTGCCACGGGCTTCTTCCGTGATATCTCCGAGCAGGAACGTCTCGAGCAGACACGCCGAGACTATGTCGCAAACGTATCCCACGAGCTGCGTACACCTCTCACCGCCATGCGCGGACTCGTTGAACCTCTGGCAGACGGCATGGTCAAGAAGGAGGAAGACCGTCAGCGCTATTACGGAATCATCCTCCACGAGACGATGCGTCTTTCCCGCCTGATCGATGACATGCTTGAGCTTTCACGTCTTCAGGCAAGAACGCTCGCGTTTAAGACTTTCCCGTTCGATCTCAACAAGCTCCTCAACGAATTTGAAACAAAGTTCCGCCCTGTCATGGAAGAGGCTCAACTCAACTTCTCCGTCGAATATAAGACGGGACCGCTTCCGACGGTTATGGGTAACCCCGACCGAGTCGAGCAGATCATCGTTATCCTTCTGGATAACGCGAAAAAGTATACTCCGGCAGGCGGAAGTATCACGATCTCTACCGAGTACAGTAACGAAACAGATCAGGTACTTGTTTCCGTCATCGACACGGGACAAGGTATCCACGAATACGATATTGACCATATCTTCGACCGTTTCTATAAAGCTGACCGCGCGCGTGGTAAAAAAGGCACCGGTCTCGGTCTTGCTATCGCCAAAG
Source organism: Clostridiales bacterium (assembly GCA_017561715.1). GTDB lineage: Bacteria > Bacillota > Clostridia > Saccharofermentanales > Saccharofermentanaceae > Scatonaster. The sequence continues at coordinate 78,426 of JAFZBN010000015.1, forward strand.
AACTTCTTTCCTACATGGGAGAAACGATCACTGTTAAAAGCGAATATGGTGAAGGCACGACTTTCACCTTCACATTGAAACGTGTTACCGGTTCCGTCTGGTACTGATGGGAGATCGAATCATGCCCGATAATAATTCCGGAGAATCAGTCCGTATCAACAAATACATCAGTTCCACGGGCTTTTGCTCCAGAAGAAAAGCTGATGAGTATATCGCATCTGGTGTCGTTACGATCGACGGAACACCTGCCGAGCCCGGATCTCAGGTCTTCCCGGGACAGGTCGTGCGCGTAAACGATAAGGTCGTTCTTCCGAAAGACGACCACATCTATATCGCATTCCATAAGCCGCTCGGAATCACCTGCACGACAGATAAAAGGGATAAAGATAACATTATCGACTATCTCAACTATCCGGAAAGGATCTTTCCGATCGGACGTCTGGACAAAAACTCGACGGGCCTTATCCTTCTTACAAATGATGGAGACATCGTTAACCGGCTTCTTCGCGCAGAAGGCCGTCACGACAAGGAATACGTCGTTTCCGTAGATAAACCGGTCGATCAGGCTTTTAAGGAGAAGATGGAGAACGGTCTTCCGATCCTCGATACCGTGACTCTCCCCTGCAAGGTCAGTCTTACCGGCAAAAACACGTTTCACATCATCTTAAATCAGGGACTGAACCGTCAGATCCGAAGGATGTGCGAGTATCTGGGATATCGTGTCACGCGCTTAAAAAGGATCCGTATCCTGAATATATCTCTCGGCTCACTTCCCGTGGGACAGTATAGAGAATTGACTCCCAAGGAAAGAAAAGACCTTTTCAAGATTTTGGAGAATAAATGAAAAGGACCTTCGTTTTGCGAAGGTCCTTCCCATATAGTGAAATTAGTATTTTGGAGCAAACTCTATCGTTTCCTCGTATACTGCATTTTTCGGCAGCCCTCGTCGGGCAAGTACATCCGGGCTTCGTTCTACCCCTTTCATGTAAAAGTCGATATAAAGATGCGTACGGTTATCTGAAGAGACAAGCTCCTGATGCGAGTAATCGTCCAGATCTTCCGGCATATAAGGCAGGCAGGAGAACGAGAACGGATCCATGTTCTCTTTATTGATGCGCAGACCCTTAATGTCGTCGTGCTGCAAGAGAAGATATTTCGTATCCGTATGACCGCCGTTTTCGGACGGGCGGGCATACTCGTGATAAAGCGCACTGTCCAAAGAGGTGAACCAGCCGATACGCTGCGATTCTTTTCTGTCGATATAGGACTCACCGTTACCACGCCCATACCAACCGATATGTGCTCTTGGATCGATCGGTACACGGAATCCGAAACGCACCAGATCAAAGCGTGGCTGGAAGTGGATCGTCGAATAGATGGTACCGTCCGGTTTTACGCGATAATGGACCTTGATCGGGCCCTTCATACCGGACGATTCATATTTGCAGATAAGATGGAAATCTTCCCCATCCATTTCATAGAAGCTTCCCGTAAAGCGGATATCTCCCTGGATCGTACGCCAGTCGGTCTCATGTGAGAATACCGTCTGGGAAAGAACATACGACTTATCGGCACGGTCGATATTTGCCGCGGCGCGATAGAAGCTGGGCTCCAACAGACCGTCGAAGTATTCCTGATCATCGATCATGACAGAACAAAGTCCGCCTTCCTGACGGCTGAAGCCGTATCGTACATGCTTTGTCTGCGCGAATATGAACGCCGGCGATGTCTTGATCGTGACAACAGGCTTTTCTTCATCGATGATAAGTCCGTCGGAAAGCGCGGACGCGTCGATGATCTGGATCTCCGAATCATCCGCTCCGCTCTTGGTCCATTCATCTTCTTTAGAAGGATCGCATACTTCATCGACGAGGACCTGCTGATAGAAAGCCACTTCATAACCGGCTCTCGCGTAAGAGGTATCAGCCGCAAGAGTCATACTGATATCCAGGAGCAGTTCTTTACAGACTGCCTGATTATATACGTCGACCGCCTTCGAGTACTGATTCTTCCATGCAGGTGTAAGGAAATCACCTACATTAAACGGGAACTGCATGGCTTTGCTTCCCATCGCCGGAATAGAAGGTACTACACCGGAACCGCCCGTAAGACGGATACCACCTAAAAGCAGCTGCCACTTCAGTTCGATCGGCGGGGTACCTGCGAACTGCATGACGTTATTTACGTTAAGATGCGCAGGGTTTTCGACCGACGAGAATATCTTGATAAACTCGCACTGTTTTTTCACTTCATAGAAGATCGGGTGCGGATTTCTGTTGGCATCAACGATACCTTGCGCGATCGCTACACCGACCTGTTCGGAATATTCGACAAGGTCTCCCTGATGGATATATTTGAGATCCATCTCATCTTCTTCTCTTCTCGGTCTTGCAAGGATCGACTCGAAAAGCACCTTATCTTCTTTTAACTTGCTCTTTAAGTAACGGCGGTTGACGCAAAGATCACACCACTCACCGAAAAGCATACCCGCTTTATTCGGGAACGGAGGGATATCCGCGACACGGCCGGTCTTATCGATCTCGCAATAAAGCGGACGATACGGATCAAAGCCGTTGATACGGGACTTCACGTCAAGATAGGTTCCTTCATCGAATCTTCTTCCCGTCATCGACCACATGATGATACAAGGGTGATTATAGAGAGAATAGACCGTCTGCGGAAGGATCGAAGCCGCGGACTGCAAGATGACATACATGCCGTACTCGTCACACAGATCGAAGAACCTGGAGTCCGTCGGATGATGGACAACATATACCGTATTGATATTGGCGCTCTTCATCATGAGGATATCCTGACGGAAGCGCTCCAAAGGAACGGAGATACCATTCTCCGGATCGAATTCATAGTATTTGACACCGTGGATCGGTACCGCGACATCGTTGATATGGAAGATGCCTTCCTGATAAGAAAGATTACGGAAACCGAAGCGCTGCTTTTTGACGCAGATGACCTGGTCTTTATTATCTCGGACTTCGACGATCAGATCGTAAAGGTTCGGTGTCTGATCTGTCCATGGAAGGACAAGTTTTGCGTAGAACTCAGTGCCGATCAGTTTGACTCCGTCTTTCGGGATGATGTCGGTCAGTTCTTTTCGCTGGGTAAGACGATGCTCCGGAAGATTATAAAGATCATATTCATCACGGGCCTCCATCAGGCGGCAGTACACCGTGACCTGCATGTCATACGGAAGGTGGTTGAAAAGCTCGACCTCCACCTTCAGTTCCGCGTCTCTTCTCAACTCGGCATCCGGCAATATCTCACGCTGTCTTTCCGTAGACTGGTCATCACTGTCGGAACGGTAGAGGCTGTTGATCATCGCCGTCTTCGGAACGACGTCTTTGGCAAGGGCATCATTAAGGAACGTAGATGAAAGTCGCAAAGAGGAGACTTCTACGTTTGATTCCGCGACAAGATACGGAAGGCGGAAAAGTCCGGAGAATCCGAACGCGCCCTGTGCGTGAACATCCTTTCTCGGCTTGCCGTTCTGCATACGGATATCGAAACGGCGAACCGCGATCGTGATCAGATTCGGACCTTCATGAAGGTGCTCTGATAAAAGGATCTTGGTCGTCGCGAATGTACTTCTCGAAGAAGCCGCGTGGTGTCCGTTGACACTGAGGATATAATGACCGACGATACCGTCTGTTACAAAATAAACAAAGCGATGAACAAACTGCGCAGGCAGATTGACCCACACACGGTAAAGTCCGAAATCATTCGTGTTATCCTTGCCCGCTTCATCGGCGAGGCGCTGCTGAAGCCTGGATGTTTTCTGGGAAAGAAGAGCATTCTTCTCATAACGGAGTTCGCTCGGATATCCGTATCCCTGCATCTGCCAGACACTCGGAACATCCATAAGATCCCACGATGAATCATCGAATTCGGGATCCGTCCATCCCTGCGGGATGTCTTCCGTCAATTTGGCATGGTAAAAGCGCCAGCTCGGGAGATCCAGTCTCCAGAGCGAGTTCAAGCGTCCGAACTCCGGCGGCTGCTTTTCCGTGTAGAGTTCGTCGATCGAATCATATGGGTAGAAATACCCTTGTGATGGTAATGGCACCATGCTTCTCTCCGTTACATCTTTGCATAGTTATGCAGTCTGTTAACGATATTGTAGCACGGTGCCTTACGTCACATGTATCAGACATATTTCATTTTGAAGTAATCAAGGCAACAAATTGACGTCACAGAAAACTGAGTTCTTTTTTCCTCTTCTTTGCTTTCTTCAGTTTCCACATGCCCTTAAAGAAATGTCCGTTAAAGATCAGGATAAGTGCGTCCATCTGTTCGAGCGTGATCTTTCCGAGCGAGAATGTAGCCACCGTACGAAGCGGCATTTCACGTGTCATGACCTCATTCATCTTACGAAGATGCTCCTGTGTCTCTTTACGATTACGTTTCTTGACACCCAGCATCGTCCACTTATAGAAAAGTTTACTCTTCAAGTTACCATTCTGGAGATCCTGAAGCGCGGAATTCATCGTGAACTGACCTTTTTTCGGAGCCTTCTCCTCTTTGATCTCCTTGCCGAGAACAGCTTCAAACTGCTTCTTATCGAAGATCTTGGTCTGAACGTCCAGATGATAGTACTGCGGTGCTTTTTCCCTGTAATCAGGCGCCAGGATCTCCGGATGGTTCGATCTTACGTTGACCTCGCGAGTTCCGCGGATATCTCTGGAAGAAGCGCCGACCTCGAGTTTATACGTGCCGGTCTCGACATGCCAGGAGCCCGCCGCGGCGTTATAGTAAGCAAAGGCTCTCTTATCGACTTTGAATTCGACCGTTCTGGTCTCGCCGCGCTGGATAAACACTTTACGGAAACCGCAGAGCTGACGTACCGGCTTATAGACAGTAGACTCCGGCGGAGCTACATAGAGCTGCACGATCTCCTTGCCGTCAAAGTCACTGATATTCGTCACATCCACAGAGACTGTCAGAGGGGTGTCTTCATCGATATCCGTCGAAGACAACGAGATCTCTCCATAAGAATACTTCGAATAAGAAAGACCATGACCAAACGGGAAAAGCACCGGCATTTTGGCCGAGTCGTAATATCTGTAACCGACAAAGACACTCTCGCTGTAAAGTGTCTGGCGAGGTTCACCGAAATAGAGATACGTAGGTGTATCCGTAAGTTTCATCGGGAATGTTTCGGCAAGTTTTCCGGAAGGATTCACCTTTCCGTAAAGGATATCGGCGATCGCTCCCGCGCCTTCCTGTCCCGGAAGATACGCCATCAGGATCGATCTGACCTGAGATACCCAGGGCATCTCGACCGGAGATCCGGCATAAAGAACAACGCAGACGTTGCTGTTTCTTCGAACGACCTCTTCGATCAGTCGTGTATGAGACTTCGGAAGATTCATATGCGTGCGGTCAAAAGACTCGGATTCGAAGCTTTCCGGAAGACCCGCGAAGATCACGACGACATCTTTACCCTTTGCCGCTTCGACTGCCGCGGTAAGAAGTTTCTCATCGACTTCTTCTGTTTCCAGTGAGTATCCGGGTTCATAAACGAAATTCGAGTTCGTGGAAGAAAAACCGCTGAACGCGTGTGTGACATTCGTCGGATGGATATGAGAGCTTCCGCCGCCCTGGAATCTGGTTTCCTTCGCCATGGCACCAAGTACGGCCACGCTCGATCCCGCCGCGATCGGAAGAAGACCGTCGTTTTTCAAAAGAACGGCCGATTCTTCAAAAGCCTGTCTGGCCAGCTTCTGGTGATTCTGATACGGAGACGAAGTCGGTTTGGGCTTATTCATACCCTTTTCGATCAGGGTGAGCATTCTTTCTGCCGCACGGTCCAGAAGGGCCATCGGCATCTTTCCCGAATCAACGGCTTCAACGATCATTCGGTCACGTTCACCGATAGATGTCGGCATCTCCAGTTCAAGTCCTGCGGCAAGGGAATCGAGACGGTTGTCCGTCGCGCCCCAGTCGCTCATGACCACGCCGTCAAATCCCCACTCGTCGCGGAGGATATCGGTCAGCAGTTTTCTGTTTTCACAGCAGTAGGTGCCGTTCAGACGATTATATGCGCACATGACCGTCCATGGCTTAGATTCTTTGATGACGGTTTCAAACGCGGAAAGATAGATCTCACGAAGAGCACGTTCATCGACGATCGAGTCGTTGATCAGGCGGCACTTCTCCTGGCTGTTCGCCGCGAAATGCTTCACGGATGTTCCGACACCCTTACTCTGCACGCCACGTACCCAGGCAGCTCCGAGCTTTCCCGCAAGATAAGGATCTTCGGAGACATATTCGAAGTTTCTGCCGCAAAGCGGAGAACGTTTGATATTGATCGCGGGACCTAAAACAATGGAAACATCCTGATCGATCGCTTCCTCACCGATCGCTTTTCCGATCTCTTCCAAAAGATCCGTGTTAAAAGAGTTTGCGGTCGTTGCCGCCGGCGGGAAACACGTAGCGGGACGGCTGTCTCCGCCGCCTGCTCTTCCCTCTTCGGATTCCTGTTTGCGAAGACCATGAGGGCCGTCTGTCATCATGATCGGAGGCACATTATTGATCGGAAGTCTTTGCGTCCGCCAGAAATCCCAGCCGGAACAGAGGGATGCTTTTTGCTTAACGGACAGTTTACTCATCATCGACGTAACAAATTCGGAAGCCATAACCTTTTACCTCAACAAAATCACAAGTTTCCTTTATCTAATTATATCACTTGTATACGGGTAAGAAATACTATTGCCATTCAATTCCACTTCTAGTATAATCACCACACAAAACCACATAAGAGAGTTGTGAGATGTGGGGGCGCACTGGTTTCGACGGGGTCGTGGAGACTTGGAAAGCGGGTAGAGGATTCTCGTTGGCCTCTTAAAAAAACGAGAACTGCAAGTAATTGCAAACAATACACAACTCGTAGCTGCTTAATTTAGCTACCATCTCCCCGGTCTATCTGTCGGCCGGACCGGAGATGTCAGATGACAGACCTTACCTGTCGGCAGGTTAAACGGGACAACGCCTTCGGCAAAGCTTTGCGTCGGAGATGTATCTATGAAGCTACCGGAGATCTCTTCCTGTTCGTGGGAACGTGATCCAGGGGAATACTCCAAACACGAACTGCACCCGGAGATGTCCTTGTTGACGTGGTTTCGGACAGGAGTTCGATTCTCCTCGCCTCCACCACATTAGCGGCAGATGCCGCGAAGAAAAAAGTACCCGCAAATGATCGAATTTGCGGGTTTTGTTTTGTCTGAAATTCGCCTTATGGAAGTTGATGATCAAACATTGATCGTATCTTTTCTTTCGTAGAAAAGCATCATCTTCTCCGTCATGTTTTTCACCTTTGCCGCCGCCTGCATATTCAGCTGCAGATCATCAAGGAAAGGCTGGGCGACTTTGCCGATCGCACCGAATAATTCCGGAGTTTCTTCCAGGGTATCGATCACAATCAGATGTGCTCTTTTATCTTCTTTCGGGAAGATCATCAGGGCATACCACGCACGAAGGATACGCGATTCATTTTTCATGTGGTCCTTCAGCGCATTGAAAAGCTCATTCGGGGTGTTCTCATCCGTAGGGATCGCGATCATGATCGGTTGAGACGTATCGAGCTTCTGCTCTCTGATGTGACTGTCGATCTTGCGCTTATGGAACTCCAGGCTTTCAAGGATCTTTTTGGTAAGCACGAAACCCGCGGACTTCGGGTTAATGATGATACCGTCGATCGGAGCCTGCTTGACGATGTTCATGACACGCGGAAAATCCAGCTGTTGAAGAGTCTTTTCAGCAAGGCCTTCCGTGATCTCGAGTTCATAGCGATCCGTAAACAGCGGGAGATATGACTTTCCTTCTTTTCCCTTCAGGAGGGCTACACTGATGCTGCCGGGTTTCGCGTTCTGTTCCGGCTGCATGCACGGAGAAAGGAACATCGCGTCTTCCGCGATATATTCGACCAGACGGCTCATATATTCACGATTCTCCAGTGTTACACCGTCTTCTCCCTCGATCTGAGATTTCTGCGACTCACGGAGAAAAGCGGTAAGGAAAGGATTTACAAATTCCTTGGCCGGTTCTTTTTCCGCGGTAACATAATTCACGGTAGAGATAACATCGTATTTGGAAACGTCGCCGGCTCTCATACCTTCAAGAACGATCGAAACATTCTCGCCGACTTTCGCCTCGGGCATCTTCGTCATCAGGGCATCTTCGATACGCAATGCCCTTGTCTTCATGGATTTACCCTTTCTGCCGAGAAGATAGAGTTCCTGACCTTCTTTGAGATCCGCTCCGCGAACATTTCCGATCACGGAAACCTCAGTCGTCGTCATGGAAAGCACTTCCTCGATCAGGACCGTCAGAAACGGATACGAGATCTCCTCATTCTCCTTATTCTGCGCATTGAGATCACTGCGATCGTCATTGTTCTTTTTACCAAATAAACCCATTTCCCTTTTCTTCCTTTTTCCTTTTGATTATGTAAGATACGGATATCAGCCGTAATCGACTTCCACCTTGATCGTTGTCTGCCAAAGCACCATAACTCCGTTATTGAGGGAGTCCGCTCTTAACGGAATAGACACCAGATGCAGCATATTCGGATCAAGTCCCGACTCCTCGATAAGTGAACAATCCACTTTGAAGCTACCGGTCCTTCGCGCGAAAGGCGGGATAAACGCGGCCTGACTTCCGACATCGTAGACCATCTTATCGATCGTCATCGTGTGATCGTCAAGTCTCAGCTGGATATAGTCCGAGGTCTTATTAATGTATGTGTAAGAAATAACGAAACTTGTATCGGTAACATCGAATCCGTCAATGACCAACTGCGTTCCTTCGCTGTCGAAGACGATCTTAGAGGAGGACCCCAAAGGCTTTTCTTCGTAAACATAGGCATCCTCGCCCTGCGGGAAGAGATTGACAGGGATGTAATTCACCTGATTCACGGGATCGGCAAGAACAGCTGTCTGAGCAGAATCCGTCGGTGAAGCGATCATCAGGAACGAGATACGCGTCGGAACAGTAAAATCATACGGTTCTTCAGAATACACACTGGCAAAATTCGTTACATCCGTATACACCTCATTCGGCTTGACCGCTGCTTCGGTAAAATAATAGCTGTCCGCGTCAAAACAGTCATTGTTTACAACAACATCATGAAAGTAAAGCTTGTACGGAACATCCGTCTTATTCGTATATTCAGAAGTGACGATATATCCTTCGTCCGTGACTTCCGCGCTCGTGATCACGAACTTGAAATACTCGTTGTCTACGATCGTAGCGCCGTTCAGGTCACCGCTGTAATAGCCGTCTGCATCATTCGTAAGACCGAGGCTCTCCTGCTTCATCGGGATCGGGGTCGGAGTCGGCACGGGAACGTTCTCGGCAAAAATAGAGCCGTCACTGATAAACTGATGAAGATTGACAACATTCATCGAAAATTCGGGACCGGAATTATCGGAAGGATCCGAATCATCGTCATCATCTTCATCTTCGATGTCTTCTTCCTCTTCTTCAGTCTTTTCCGTAGTCTGCTTTTTATGCATTTCGCAAGAAGACAGGAGCATCATAAAGCAAAGAATAATAGAAACAGCCGCTAAAAGTCGTTGTCTTTTCACCTGAGATCCTCCTTGTTTATCATTAACTCAATTATTTTACCATAAACAAGGATAAGCAACAATTCTGTCAGTGCTGAGGCATAGACACGATAAACTGGGCGATGCCCTCACAGAGCTTGAACTGATAGTCTTCGTTCATGAGATTCGCTTCATCGTCACTGTTTGTCAAATAGCCCATACGGATCATGAATGACGGAACGGAGTTCGCCCAGTTCAGGCCGCTGTATTTTTCACTCGCCTTGCATCCGTTAAAAGCACTGCCCGTTGAATTTGCGATCTGTTTGCCGAGGTTTTCGCCCCAGGTCACTACCTGCGAAGCGTACTCGCCGGAATTCGGAACGATGACTTCAATACCGTTGGTCTTGGAGTCATTCGCCGCGTTGCAGTACAGACGGATAAACAGATCCGGATTCTTGGATACTGCAAATTCGGCGCGTTCTTTATTTGAGATATCGACATCATTTGTCTCTCTTGTCAGATAGACTTCACAGCCCAGTGATTCAAGATACTCTTTGAGCAGCAGTGCATTTGAAAGATTGATCTCAGATTCATCCGTTCCGGTAACGGTACCCTTGTATCCCTGAGAAGAACGGTCTTTCGATCCGCCCATAGAAGATGACATGGATTCAGGGTCGGTATTCGCGACAGCCTGATGACCCGGATCGATCACTACACAGTATCCTGTAAGGGCCGGACCTCCTGCCGGGAAAGGTGTCACCTCAGGTGTAGGAGTGACATCCGGCTCAGTAGTTTCACTTGTTGTCGTTTCAGACTCTTCGGAAACAGGTGTCGTATCCGAAGATGTCGTAACTGTTGTCGCGGTTGTTGTCTCTGTATTAGAGGACTTTGAAGTCAGGTGCGTGACAAGATAGTAAATGCCGAGACCTACAGCCAAGAGGATAAGGATGATCGTTAATACAATGATAATCATCGCACGGCGGCGTCTTGCTTCGATCTGCTTTCTTCTCGCTCTGCTGACCTGCGCACGGCGTACCTGGATCTCATCTTCTTCGTCTTCCTCTTCGACTACCGGTCGTTCATATCTCACTTGGGAACCCGGTCTGACAGGTGATGCCTGAGGCACCGGTTTTGCTGCCGGTTGCTGTGCGGTCTTAGGTGCTGCCGGTTGTGCGGCTCTCGGAGCTGCCGGCTGCTGGGGCTGCGCAGTCCTTGGTGCAGAAGGCTGCTGAGGCTGTGATGCCTTCGGAGCTGCCGGTTGCTGCGGCTGGGACGCAGGACGCGCTTGTCCTTGATTTGCGGCGGTGCGCGAAGAAGGCACCCGACGGATCTCATTCATCAGGCTCTGGATATCCACCGAATCCTTTTCATTTGCAGAGTTCGGCTGATTCATAAAGTCGCGAAGATCCGGCACCCCTTTATGGATTGGTTTATCATTCTGCCTCTTCGGCTTATTTTCTTCAGAACCGCTCATATTCATTCCTCACACACTTATTTCAGTGTGATTTTAACACACGGCATGTGTATACAAATTTACATCTTTGCGTATCCTTTATTACAGAATGACACATTTCAGGCGTTTCGACGCAAAAAGCACTTCCCGATGTAAAAATGTTTTGAAATCTTTAGGATTATCGTATAAAATTAGTATTACTTCGTTTACAAGGGGATGTATTCGTGAAGACAAAAAATGCATTAGTGATCGGACTTGGCATTTCCGGTTGTTCTGCCGCCAGACTCCTGGCAGAATCCGGCTATACCGTCACATGCTTCGAGGGCGAATCCCACATCGGCGGAGCCCTTTTCGAAGAGGAGCGTCCGAACGGGATCCGTGTCCAGGCATGCGGTCCGCATATCTTCCACACGGACAATGAGAACACGTACGCTTTTATCAGGCGATTCGGTTCTTTCTTTCCGTATCGTCATCGCGAAGTTGTTTCGATCCGAAACCAGATGGTTCCCCTGCCGCTCAACGCACATTCGCTGGAAATGCTTTTCGGCAAAAACCAGGCAGATTCTCTCATCAAGAAGCTTACCGGTGCTTTTCCCGACGAAAAGCGCATCTCCGTCGATCAGCTCATGGCATCTTCCGACGCGAAACTGAATGAACTCGGAAGATTCATTATCGAAAATATCCTTACACTCGACATCAACCGCAGATCGGGAAGTTCTTTTATTCCTGCAGACGACTCTTACATGAATGACGCGTTTGTAGACGTCGGATCTGATGACTGCTACTACACGGAAAGCATCCAGTCCATGCCGATGCAGGGCTTTATGTCGATCATGGAACAGATGATCGACCACCCCGCGATCACGACTTACCTGAATACCGATGCTCTGTCACGTGTATCGATCCATCAGGATGGCACAACTGTTCTTTTCGACGGCGTTCCGTTCAAAGGCCCTGTCATTTACACTCCATCTCTGGATAAACTGTTCGGTTTCTGCTATGGCGCTTTGCCGTACCGCAGCAGCCGCACTTCTTTTGTCGATATCGATACTGACTTCAAAAACGAATGCGCGGTCATCCTGACTCCGAAAGCCAAAGACTGTATCCGTGTGTCCGAGTGTAAGTACATGACGCTTCAGAGCATCGAAGGCCGCACGAGCCTTTGCATGGAAGAACCGTTCACCTCTGTTTCAAGAGGTATGTCAGAACCCTTCGAACCGGCGCTTTCTTCTTCCAGTCTGGAGCTTTACGGAAAGTATGCAGACCTTGCAAAAAAATGCCCTTCTATCCGACTTCTCGGAAGAATGGCATGTTATCGTAATTATTCGATCTCAGAAAGCATCGAGCAGGCGAACGAAGTCGTCTCTTCTCTCTGATCCCCTTTATTCATCATCTGATTCGCGCGTATATACCGATACGGGGATATCCGTCGGATTCTGCATCTCTACACGATAATAGATGCGCTCATCGCACTTAACGTTGACCTTGAGTCGGATGGATCCGGTAGATTCGATCTCGGAAAGATCCAGATACGCCGACAGGTCAGAAGACGTCAGATCTTCCATGTCGCTCTTACGGCCGATCAGGCGCACTTTAACGTTTTCCGTCGGATACTTGACCGCCAGATTCTTTTCCTTGAGGACGTTGTCATTTTCATACTGAAGCTGCAGCGAGAATGACTTCTCGGTGACCGGGTTGGTCGTGACCTGGATATACATCCAGAGCATAAGAGAAAACAGGAAAGATACCAGAAGCAGAAGCGCGTTTCTGGAACGCTTGCCTTTCTTCTGTTTTGTCTTCTTTCTCGCTACGACAGGCATTGCCTCTTCTTCACGCTCGCTGTCATATTCGTCAGACGAGTCGGCCACGGAGAATGCCGTTACCGGTTCAGAAGCCGAAGCGGCAACTTTTGCCTTCTTGCCGTTCTTCTTATTGTGCTTTTTGTTTCTGATCGTAAGTTTGCTCGTTCCGGAAGTAAGACCCAGGAGATAAAGAAGGTTCTTACGAAGATCCTGACCGTCTTTCATCTCATAGAGAGTACCGTCAACGGCGATCGACATCGTTCCTCGTTCCTCGGAAACAACGACCGCGATCGTATCACCGATCTCACTTGCGCCGACTGCGGCTCTGTGTCTCGTTCCGTAACGCTCGATCATGTGGAATGTCTCGGAAAGCGGAACATGGCATCTTGCGGCAATGATCCTGCCGTCACGGATCAAAAGTGCGCCATCGTGCATCGGAGATCCTTTATAGAAGATCGACTGCAACATGGAGTTCGTTACCGAAGAATCCAGACGAACCACGTTTTCCTGCTTCAGAAGCTCGCCGAGTTTCGTGGATCTTTCCAAAAGCATGATCGCGCCCGTGTATGTCTTACTCATCTCGGTACATGCACTGACGATCTCGTCGACCATGGAAACATAGCGGAGCTGATCTTCAGAATCATCACTGATGATCGCGCTCTGGAAGGATGAGAAGGATTTCAGTCCGACCGTCTCGAGCGCGTGACGGAGTTCCGGCTGGAAGATAACGACAAACAGGATCGCGACGATGTAAAGGAGTTTATTGAAGATATATCCTACCATTTCCAGTCCGAGGAAACTGCAGAACAAAATGAATACCAGGATAAGGAGCACACCCTTCAGGAGCTGCCATGCTCTGGTATCACGGATGATCTTCAGGATATTGTAAAGAACGAAAGTAACGAGGATGATATCAATGACATAACGAACGAGATCCAGAGGGCCACCGAAGAACAGATAGCCGCTGTCCAGACTTGAAAAAACTTCACGGATAAAATCTGTGAATTTTTCGAACATTGTTCATCCCCCTTTCGAATACGTCTCTTAATTATATCATAGAAGGCACTCTCTTGGCGAACCGCCGCAATGACGCCCCTTTAAAGACGGCTCATATCTCGCCGATCGCTTTTTTCAGAGAAGGCTTATCCAGTATCTCGACCGTCCTTCCCGATAATGAGAGCAACCCCTCTTTTTCCATCGCGGATAATTCTCTGGAAAACGACGGACGCGGGATCGAAAGATACTTAGCTACGACTTCTCGGGATCCGGGAAGCGTAACGCATGCCTCCTGCTGCTTTTCCGAAAGGCGGAGAAGATAATAGGAGATCTTCGATCTGACACTTTTCTGCGAAAGAAGGATCACCCTCTCATCAGATGTCCGTATCCTCTGTAAAAGCAGTTTCCAAAGACCTTCTCGGATCGTAGGGAAACGCTCGACGAGACTGATCAGATTGCTCTGGGAAATAAAAGACAACGTCACGTCAGTGATCGCTTCCAGCGTAGATGTATAGCGTCCGCTTTCCTCCTGGATCTGATCTTCACCGAAGACATCTCCGGGCTCGAGGATACGAAGAGTCGAATACTCGCCGGAATGGGTATACTTCTGAGCTGCCGCCTCGCCTTTTTCGATAATGATCAGCCCTTTACAAATATCTCCTTCAGACGCGATCAATTCTCCCTTGACCAGATCTTTCGAACGGAAAAGCGCTTGGCACTCTTCTTTTTCCGCGCCGGAAAGTCCCAAAAATAAAATCGATACTTCAGTTCTCTTATCCAGATTCATGTCAATTACTCTTTCCCTTCATCCGAAGAAAAGACCAGTTTGCCTTTTACCCACACTTTGCGCACATTGTTATTCTTATCCAGAGCGACCATGTCTGCGTATTTCCCGATCTCCAGCGTACCGGTATCGCCGTCGATCTTCAGCACTTTCGCGGGATTTAGTGTGCAGGCCTTGAGCGCGGTGCGCATGGGGATACCGATCTTCAGAAGATTAAGAAACTCGGCGTGAATATCCGTCGTTGAACCGGCCAGTCTTCCGTCACCGAAATCCGTCTTTCCGTTAACGACATTGACCGCTTTGCCGCCGAGATCATAAATACCGTCAGGCATGCCCGCGGCACGCATGGCATCCGAGACGACGACGGCACGGTCTTCACCGAGTACGGTAAAAGCGATCTTCAAAAGCGCTGGGTGCACATGCAGTCCGTCGCAGATCAGTTCGCAGGTAACTTCCTTATCCTCAAGAAGCGCTCCGGGCGCTCCGGGCTCGTGATGTCCCAGAGGATTCATGGCATTGAAAAGATGCGTCGCGTGACGGATCCCCGCGTTTATTGCTTCTCGACAGGTCTGATACGTCGATGCCGTATGAGCGCAGGAAAGAACATACTTCTCTTTCATTTCGGTGATAAAGTTCAAGCTTCCGGGAAGCTCCGGTGCTATATCAATGATCGAGATCAGGTCTTCGGAAAAACCGGACAGGATCTCATTTACATATTCGGTATTCGGATCCATAGCATGATCGGTATTTTGAACCCCGCATTTTTCCTTTGACAGAAAAGGTCCTTCCAGACGGACACCCATCACCCTCGAACCGGTCTCTTCTCTTTTGAAATGATCAGCGGAAAGGAGTACTCTCTTCACATCTTCTTCGGGGATCATCATCGTCGTAGGACAAAACGACGTTACACCTTTTGACACGAGATATGAGGAGATTTTTGAAAGGGCTTCGACAGTACCATCAGAAGTATCGGCACCCATGGCTCCGTGAATGTGAAGGTCGATAAATCCCGGGATCAGGATCATTCCGGAAAGATCATACTCCTCCTCGTCAGCAGGAACAGACAGGATCTCTTTTCCAATGGCGGAGATCCGTCCGTTATCGACGGTCATCGTCATATCTTTTTGAAGCGAAAAAGTAGCATCTACCAGATCTACATGATTGAGCCGCATATTCTTGTCCTTCCCGATCGCGATATCCGATCACTTAATAATTTTACATCTAAAACTTCTTTTACGCCAACACGCCGCGTGGCTTTCCTTCTATCGCAAACATGGTGCTTTTCTTTACGAAATAGGACATTTTTCCGTTTTTGCGAAAAACCCTGCTCCATATCGTGTAAAAGGGACTATAATCAAAAGCAGCAAATAATAAAAGTAAGTAGGAGGATTATTATGTTCCCAGAAATTTCGGTTACTAAGACAACCTCACCAAGACAGAAACCGCAGCCGGGTCAGCCGCTGCCATTCGGACACATCTTCTCTGACCACATGTTCGTTATGGACTATGTTGAAGGTCAGGGCTGGATCAATCCGAGAATCGTTCCTTACGGACCTTTCGAGATAGAGCCTTCCGCTATGGTATTCCACTATGGTCAGGCTGTATTCGAAGGCCTTAAGGCGTATAAGTGCGAAGATGGTACGATCAACCTCTTCCGTCCGGCTTGCAACTTCGAGCGTATGAACGACAGTAACGACCGTCTCGTTATCCCGAAGGTAGACGTAGACTTCTGCGTACATGCTACTAAGATGCTCGTTGAGATCGACAAGGACTGGATTCCATCCGGTAAGGGCGAGTCCATGTACATCCGTCCGTTCGTTATCGCGACAGACCCGTACCTCGGCGTTCGTCCGTCCAACACATATAAGTTCTTTATCCTGCTCTCACCTTCCGGTGCTTACTATGCTCACGGAATCCAGCCGGTAAAGATCTATGTTGAAGACAAGTACGTTCGTGCGGTCCGCGGCGGTACAGGTTTCACAAAGTGTGCCGGTAACTACGGCTGCTCCCTGATCGCTCAGACGATCGCTCACGACTCCGGTTACGAGCAGGTACTCTGGCTCGATGGCGTTGAGCAGAAGTACATCGAGGAAGTCGGCGCTATGAACATCATGTTCATCATCGACAACAAACTCGTTACACCGTCCCTGGCAGCAGGTTCCATCCTGCCGGGTATCACAAGAAGATCCTGCATCGAGATCGCTAAGGATATGGGTCTCGAAGTCGAAGAGAGAAAGATCTCCATCGAAGAAGTTATCGAGGCAGGCAAGTCCGGCCGCATGCAGGAGTGCTTCGGCTGCGGTACAGCTGCTGTTGTATCCCCTGTCGGCGAGCTCAAGTATGAAGACACGATCATCCACATCAACAACGGAGAGATCGGTCCGATCACACAGAAATTCTACGATACCATCACAGGTATCCAGAGCGGAAAAGTGGAAGACAAATTCGGTTGGGTAACAAAGATCGACTGATCGTTTTTCACCTCATAAAAAAGGCATAAAATAATCCCCCTTTTTCACACGGTTTTCCAAGCGGAAAACAAGGATGAAAAAGGGGGTGTTTTTATGCAAGGATCTCCACAGAAGGCAAACCTCGAATCCACTGTGGCAGAAGCATTTTTAGCCTTATACAAAAATAACCATCTGATAAATCAGATGGCCATTCTTGTAGTTACAAAATCCGGCTAATTATCCGTCTTTCTGAAAAAGATAATACCATGTATTTGATGAAATAACAAGTATCAAAAAACAAGTTCACCGAATTGTAAAACTACGCTAATATATGCGAATCAAATATCGAAGATCTTGAAGCTCTTCAGTCCGATGTCGAAGCTGACTCCGATAACATCATGATAGGTAACGAAGAACGTGATCAAAAGAGCAATACCGCCAAGTACGATCAGTACGCCGAGGAAGCGTGGCATTCTCGTGGTGCTCGTTACATTGGACTTGGCAAGCAGATCGTGATACGATCTGTTCTCCGGATCAGCGGAAGCATGAACATAGGAAATGATGCCGGGAATGACCGTGAAAAGACAGATGACCTTAAAGAAACTTCTGATGATATTGTGTATCATGGAATTACCCATGTGGAAATCAACATCACAGTTCATGAAGAGTTTTCCCGGAGTCGTGGCAAAAAGCCTCGTCAGTAACACATCCAGAGCGTAAAAAACTACGATCAGGACAACGGCAAGTCTGATCAGCTGATTCGTTGAGATTTTTACCGAGTCCACTTCCGTACTGATCTCAGAAGCAGTGAACACCAGCATGCAGACACCGCATGCATATCCTAAAAAAGTGATTAGATCAAGGATAATAGCACACGCTCTATCCGTCATTGAAGCATTATTATTCATATTCGTCCCTCCCGATTATATTTTCACTATAACACTAGCGAAAAATCACGTCAATTCGAGCAAATCAGTAGTAAAAGAAGCATTTCAGAACATCTCCCGACTCCCAGCGGAAATTCAAAGACTGAAACTCACCCGGGCGAAGTGGCGTATACTTTGCCTCATCGTTACAATGCGTGACCTGTACGTATTCCGGATCCTCCGGAATGTCTTTACTGAAAAAACCGAGAAGTTCTTTATCATTCAGCGAGAACTGCGCGTTCTTACAGTCCGCCGGGACCAGAATATCCAGACGGAAACGCGCGGGCTTATCCATAAGAAACAGGAATCCCAGCACCTTTCTGTCATCTTTCGGGCTCTGCACTTTCTGGCTCAGGGTCACTTCACTTCCGTCAACGGTAAAGTGATAATCCCGGTCTTCCAATTCACTGACCGCAACTCCCGAAAACAGATCACCTCGGATGATCTGCTCATTCTCGCTGTTATCCATGCTTTTCTCCTTTATTCCTGTGGTTTATTGCTCTCTTTTGCGGCAGCTTCGCTTAAAGAGGCCATCTTCTCTTCCTTCTTCTTCGGAGAGACGGTCGGCGCCAGTCTTTCGCCGTCATTGTACTCAGATACCGGCACACAATCCTTCGAGCCCTTTTCGACCGCTTTGATAACAATGAACGAGACCACGTTGATACGTGTTTCCAGTCTCGTTTCATCAAGAGCTTCTTTCAGAGTGATCGAAGAATCAAGAGGCGTATTTCTGACCGCTCCGCCATAGGTCTGAAGCGTCAGGTTCTTCGTCTCTTTCATATCGGAAAGCTTCGTGAAATTATAGTCCGATGATTCAAAGAATACGATCGGGATCGAAAGGTTATCGAATACCGTATAGTCAGAAGGGACCGTCGTGACTTCACGATACATATCATCGACACCGTCGCCGTTCGCGTCAAAGCTCAGAAGAGACATATTGTAGTAAAGATCGGTCCCGGTTTCCGACAAGAGACTGTTCTCATAGGCAACGTCATAGGCTTCGTAGAGTTTTCTTCGGTAGCTGTACTTGTTACCTGCCTTAAGAGAAGAAAGACCGGAATGCGCATAGAGCTTATCTCCCGCGTAGATACTTTCGATACAGTACATGCAGTCGATACTGCTTCTTTCCTCATCGGAAAGAGAATACACAAAAGTCCTTGCGCCTAAATAGTTCGAAGTAGACGCTCCGAAAGCGACCAGGATCACGTCATACGCGAATTTCTTGCCTTGCATTTCCTTGGCGATCGTCATCAGAGATCCGATGCCGCAGGCATTATTCTGGATGCCGTTATAAAGCGGGTACTCGAGCCTCTGTGAATACTTGATCGGCGAATCATAATGCGCGCCGATGACGACCGTCTTATGTACCGGATTGTACTCGCCGAATGAGTCTCTCTGCATGAAGCCTTCACCCGGGATACGAATGATGTAATTACTTGAACTCTCGGAAGCGGAAGCAGCTACAGGCTGGACTTCCACCTGGTATCCGAGGCTTTCCAGTTCGTTTTTGATCATGACGCCTGCGCCCTGTTCTCCCGCGGAAAAAGCTTCGCGGTAAGGGAATGACTGCGCAAGGTTAAGCGCGAAATCCGCACCGTAAGTCCCGTACGCCGCCGGCTTTGACTCCTCATCCTTCTCCCCGCAGGAAGCGCAGGAAAAGACCATCAGGAAACAAAGCACGATCGAAAGGATACGCAGTGTCTTTTTATGTGTTTTTATATTCTTCATTAACTCTCCTATACTTACCTTGCCGCAGAATCGCAGATCACATCAAGTCTTTGCGAAAAGAACTGTTCGGCGGCGTCCTTCGTCATGACGACCCTCTTGATCTCTCCGTTTCCGGATGCGCGGATCACAGGGATCTCATCCTTATAGGGCGCAAGTTCTTTCATGATCCTGCGAAGCAGGGCTTCTTTGGAAACTCCCTCGAGTCTTCTCGGGAATCCGAGCATCTCATAAAGCCGGAAAAGCGGCTCGGAAGGATTCATGGCAGCCACGGCGAAAGCCAGAGCCTCACCTTCGGAATAACGAAGGAATCTGAAGTGCTGAAGGATCGCTTCTTTGATCTCCTTCGCGTAAGAAAAAGCATCGGGATCCATCTCTCTGATCCTGGATTTTGCCAGATAGCACTCATCGATCGTAATGAACATGTCGGCCTTATTGACCAGTCGGTTCAAAAGCGTGATCTGGTCGAGCATCGCGTAGCGGATGATCTGCGCGTAGCCGTTTTTCATGAAGGAATCCGGAACGGTAGAAAGAAAATCTACGTCCATATATACGGCGAGCGGGAGACACTTGACGCTGACACAATCCTTATGGCTCATATAGTTCAGGTAGGAAAGATCGGCCTCGGCGGATTCAAGCATACTCATAAGTGTCGTCGGGATCAGGCAATAAGGAAGTCCTCCCAGGAAGGTAGACGCGCAGAATGCCGTCACATCAAGAACGCTTCCTCCTCCCCATCCGACGAGAAGATCATCACCGGAAAAGGAAATATCCATCAGGCGTTCAAATACCTGCATGACAACGTCGAAGTTCTTTGAAGACTGGCGGCCGTCGATACGGATCACTGTCGGATCTATCCCCTTCTTTTCAAGTTCGGAAATAAAGCCCGCGTGATGCAGTCCGTCAACTTCTTTATCCGTTACGATCGCGACCTGGATCGCGTGATCGGAAGAACGCTCTTTGATAAGATCGTAAAGACAGGTGTGCGCCATTCCCCGACCGCACTCGATCGGATAGCTTCTGGTGCTTTCCACGCGCTTAAGACATGTCATGAGCGTTCCTCTCCTTCCATATAAGGGTATTTACCCTTGATATGATAACACTTTTACGCCATTCTTTGAATAAAAAAGTATGAATACAAGTGCCTATACGGAAAGTTATGTGATAAAATAGGTTGTTATAAATAATGGAAGAGGTCATCACTATGCCAATTACAAATCCGGCTATACGCACACGTTTCGCGCCGAGTCCGACGGGTTTCATGCATGTAGGAAACCTGAGAACGGCGCTTTATGAGTATCTTATCGCAAAGTCTTTAGGCGGAACCTTCGTGCTCCGTATCGAGGATACCGATCAGGAACGCTATGTGGAAGGCGCCGTAGATATCATATACAAGACACTGAAGACCGCCGGTCTCGTCCATGACGAAGGTCCGGACATCGGCGGCGAATACGGTCCTTATGTCCAGAGCGAGCGTATGGATCTTTATAAGCCCTATGCCGAGGAGCTCGTGAAGAAAGGCCACGCGTACTACTGCTTCTGCAGCAAGGAAAGACTCGCTTCCCTTCACGAAGAGGGCGGCGTTGAGGGCGGTTATGACCGTCACTGCCGTGATCTTTCCGAAGAAGAGATCAAGAAGAACCTGGAAGCAGGTATTCCGTATGTAATCCGTCAGAAGATGCCGCTCGAAGGCGAGACGACATTCCATGACTGTGTTTACGGCGATATCACCGTACAGAACAAAGAGCTCGAGGATCAGATCCTTCTGAAGGCTGACGGTTATCCGACATATAACTTCGCGAACATCATCGATGACCATCTCATGAAGATCTCGCATGTTGTGCGCGGATCCGAGTATCTGTCCTCCACACCGAAATACAACCTCTGCTATGAGGCATTCGGCTGGGACATCCCGACGTATGTTCACCTCCCGCTGATCCAGGGAAAGAACGATGACGGCACGGTAAGTAAGCTCTCTAAGCGTCACGGTTCCACGGGATTCGAGGATCTCGTCGCGCAGGGATTCCTCCCGGAAGCGATCATCAACTATATCGCGCTTCTCGGATGGTGTCCGAAAGACAATCAGGAAGTATTCTCTCTTCCGGAGCTCTGCGAGGCATTCGATATCTCCGGCATCAGCAAGTCTCCGTCCGTTTTCGACTATGACAAGCTCGAGTGGTTCAACGGCGAGTACATCCACAAGATGACGCAGGAAGAGTTCATCGAGTTCGCAAAACCGGAGATCGAGAAATTCCCGATGATCACACCGGACCTGTATCCTCTCTTTGCCGAGATCATGCAGCCGCGTATCACCAGACTTTCGCAGATCATCGAGAAGCTCTCCTTCCTTAACGAGCTTGTCGATTACGATCTGGAGCTTTATGTTCACAAAAAGAGCAAGACCACCAAAGAAGGTTCCCTTGAGATGCTCAACATCGTTCTTCCGATGCTCTACGAGATCGAATGGACCAAGGATTCCCTTTCCGAGTGCCTGACGGGCCTTGCAGAAGGCATGGGCGTCAAGAACGCTCTCGTTATGTGGCCGGTTCGTATCGCGGCTTCCGGTACGGCAGTTACCCCGGGCGGTGCTGTCGAAGTCCTGCTTCTCCTTGGTAAGGAAGAAGCCCTGAAGCGCATTGAATCCGGACGACAGCGACTCTCAGCTGCTTTGTCATAAGATCAGAAAAGCGTAAAAGTGCTTTTCACACAGAATAGTAAGCGCACAATGGCGTGTGATAAGAAAGTGAGAGTAAGAAAATGAGCGAATATAAGAGTTTTATTCATGAGGCAATCGAGACTGATATCGGACCGGGCGGACGTTACGAAGGAAAAACCGTTCATACGCGTTTCCCACCGGAGCCGAACGGATATCTTCATATCGGTCACGCAAAAGCACTGGAGATCGACTTCGGTATGGCCGAACAGTACGGCGGTCTTTGTAACCTGCGTATGGATGACACCAATCCTACCAAGGAAGACGAAGAATATGTCGAGGCGATCAAGGAAGACATCAAGTGGCTCGGACATGACTGGGACGACCGCTTCTTCTATGCTTCTTCCTACTTTGACAAGATGTACGAGTATGCTGTCGAGCTCATTAAAAAGGGTCTGGCGTATGTCTGCCAGCTGACTCCCGAAGAAATGAAGGAACACAGAGGCGACCTGACACACCCGGCAACGAGCCCGTATCGCGACCGTCCGATCGAAGAGAGCCTGGATCTTTTCGAGAGAATGAAGAACGGTGAATTTGAAGACGGAGCCATGACACTTCGCGCAAAGATCGATCTGGCATCCGGCAACTTCAATATGCGTGATCCTGCGATCTATCGTATCAACCACATGCGTCACCACAATACCGGCGACAAGTGGTGCATCTACCCGATGTACGATTTCGCGCACCCGATCGAGGATGCTCTGGAAGGTATCACTCATTCCCTCTGCTCTCTTGAGTTCGAGGCACACAGACCGCTTTACGACTGGGTCATCGAGAACGTATCCGTTCCGTCTAAGCCGCGTCAGATCGAGTTCGCAAGACTCGGTATCACACATACGGTTCTCAGTAAGAGAAAGCTCCGTAACATGGTCGAGACAGGCCTTGTAGACGGCTGGGACGATCCGCGTATGCCTACCCTCTGTGGTCTGCGTCGTCGCGGTTACACACCGGCATCGATCCATAATTTCCACTCCAGAAACGGTATCTCTAAAGTAAATGCCGTAGTTGATTACGCGTTCCTCGAGTACTGCCTGCGTGAAGACTTAAACGCGACGGCAAAGCGTGTTATGGGTGTCGTAAACCCTGTAAAACTTATCATCGACAACTATCCGGACGGACAGACAGAAACATTCACTGTCGAGAACAATCCGGAACGTCCGGAAGACGGCACGCGTGAAGTTTCCTTCTCCAAGGAACTCTGGATCGAAGCAGATGACTTCATGGAAGTTCCGGAAAAGAAATACTTCCGTCTCTTCCCGGGAAATGAAGTCAGACTTAAGTCCGCATATGTCATCAAGTGCACAGGCTGTGACAAGGACGAAAACGGCAACGTGACTGCCGTACATGCTGAATACGAAGAATCCAGCCGCGGCGGAAATCCGGCCGATGGACGCCGTATCAAGGCCACCATTCACTGGGTAGATACCAAGACGGCTCTGGATGCCACCGTACGTCTTTACGACCGTCTCTTCACGGTAGAGGCGCCGGATCTGGCAGACTGTAATTACCTGGATTTCATCAATCCGGATTCTCTCAAAGTCGTTGAGGGCGCAAAGGTCGAAGCTTCCCTTGCGGACGCAAAGCCGGCAGACAGATTCCAGTTCTTACGACTCGGATACTTCTGCATGGATACCAAGGACAGCAAGCCCGGAAAGCTCGTATTCAACAGAAGCGTTTCTCTGAAAGACAGCTACAAGCCGCAGCAGGGCTGATCTGAGATCTGCATATTTCAAATACAAAAGGACGATCCGAAGATCGTCCTTTTTATTTTTCTTGTGGCACGGGGTATATAGAAAGGACTGTCACATGATGTGTAACAGTCCTTTTCTATTTGAAATTTGAATAAATCAGAGTACCTGACGATACTGGTTAACCTGAGCCTGTTCAGCTTCCTGCTTTGCAAGAGACTCACGGTCCATCAGGGCAACTGTTCTCGGAGCAACTACGAATGTCTTTCTGTTCTGGTCGATCGGCTTAACGTTACCGTCGATAGAATAAGCTGCACCGGAGATGTAGTCGATTACACGCTGAGCAACGGAACGATCAACATTCTCGATGTTGCAGATTACTGTGTGACCTGCACGGATGTGGTCACAAACCTGCTGGGAAGAACGGATGCTGTCCGGCTGAAGGATTACAACCTGTGTATCAGCAGCGGATACGCTCTTGATCGGAACGATGCGATTGTTCATTTCCGGCATCGGGAGCGGCTCCTGATAAGAGTAGTCGCTTTCTTCTACATGAAGATCAGAGAGGTTTTCTTCCTCGTACTCATCTTCATAGATCCCGTCATCACCTTCGTAATACTCACTGTTGTCAACGCCTGCAATTTTGTTTACGAGACTATTCCAAAAACCTGCCATAACTACCTCCAAAATTTACTGCTACAGTGCTTTTAGGCACTAGCGAATTTCACTATGAGGTAAGTATATGTCTACCTTTTTTGACACGCAATAGAATAAGAGCAAAGGTAAATAACATGTAACTTTGATACTTGGGCGTGTAATTTTATTGAAATATAAAGATGTTTTTATGTAATTTTTTGTGCAAAAATCACACCGGATCCGGATAATCCCGCTTTCCGAAGATCGCCGTTCCGATTCGGACATGTGTCGCTCCGCAGATGATCGCGTCACGATAATCCTGGCTCATGCCCATGGAAAGATACTTCCAGTTACTGCTGTCCGCGCCGAGATCTTTCAACTGCTCGAAAAGCACCTTGGTCTTTTCAAATACTGCTCTGGCCTCCCCTTCCTTCTGCTGGATCGGAGCCATGGTCATCAGGCCGCATACCTCAAGCGAAGGAAGTGAAAGGATATTCTCAAACTGTTCTTTTACTCCATCAGAAGTAAAGCCGTGTTTGCTTTCTTCTCCGGAAACATTCACTTCAAGAAGGATGCGCGCGGTCAGTTCTTTTGCCGTATAACGCTTAGAGATCTCCTGTGCGAGGGAAAGCGTGTCTACCGAATGAATCAGATACGGATCACCGACGATCGTTCTGACTTTACGGCTCTGCAATGTGCCGATCAGATGCCAGTTCGGTGTAAGCCCCTGCGCGTCGAGTGTTTCCTTTTTCGCGTGCATCTCCTCGGCTCTGTTTTCCCCCAGATCGGTAAGACCGAGTGAAAAAGCCTGTGCCGCATACTCGGCAGGAAAGAACTTGGAAACACCGATCAGTGTGATCTCAGAAGGGTCTCTGCCGGCTTCTTTTGCCGCGTCCGCGATGCTCTCACGGACCTTGTTGATATTTTCGAGCATCTGCTCTTTGCTGTACATATTCATGATTACTTCTCCACCTTATCCCCTTCTTTTACCGTCTGCGGATTGGTGATGACGATCGTACTGATACTCGGGATGTTCTCCTTTTCAAGCGGTGCGATGATCGCGTATTCTCTGTCATAGTCCTTGATCTGGACAGTGTAACCTCTGGCATATCCGCTCTCGTTTACATAGATCGTAGCGATCATTCTGTCATAGTCCGCATTGGCCAGAGAAGAGACCGGAACACGGATACCGGTGGTCTTCGTCTGTACGATCTGAATGTTGACCGTACGTCTGTCCAGAAGTCTCTCTACGGAATTGGTCGTTTCGAAAATGACCATCAATCCGTCGTTGGTGATCGCGCAGCGGATGACCTTACAGTCGGCAATGGAGATGCCCTCTGCGGGAATACGGATGACGTGGCTTGAACCCTGCTGGAATTCTTCCATCGACGCGTTCTTTATAACGCACGCGAAATACTGCACATCGTTCTGAACGATACGAAGAACAGGTTCATTCTGTTTAACATCGAGGTCACCGGTAATAATGCTGTTGCTCGAACTGATCAGTTCTTCGCACTTGGAATCGACCATCGACATCAGAAGATCGTAGTTGATCTCACCTTCCTGACCGTCGAGCTTGAACGATACGATGCCCGGAGCGTCGGCAAAGATCGAATTGGCTCTGCTCTCGAGCTGGGACTTAAGCGCGCTTTCACTGCCGCGCAGGCTCGTCAGCTGCTCATCTTCAAAGTCGATATCCTTAAGATTCGAATCTCTCTTCTCCATGAGCACGCGGATGGAAGAAGAATAACTGGTCATGTTATTCAGTTTATTGAGGATCGCGTCCTGACGGATCATGGTGATGATCGGCCGGATCTCTTCGTTGGCCTCGCTGAAAACGGCTTTCGCCGCTACGCCTTTTCCCTGCGTCATCAGCTGTCGCTCGATATCGACGATCTGCTGTTCAACGTTCTGAAGATCGGCAAGTGTGGATTCCATGCCGGCCGGGATGACCATGGCAAGAAGCTGACCTTTGGCAACACGGCTTCCCTCCGTTGCCTGTGTCATCAGTTCACCTGTGTGTGTCGAAGTCATCACGCTCTCATTTCGAACCACCAGCGCGGTCGCGCCGAGCGTATGCTCGATCGATCCTTCCGAGGCAAACGCGTAGTTCGGTTTTGCCGCGACATAATCCACGACATAAAGAACGGCGATGATCATGAGTCCGGTCAGGATAAGAAGGCTCAGGAAAGCGTTCAAAGCCACGCGGAGAGTTTCTCTCTTGCGCATCTTTGCCATATGCTTTCTTCTATCTTCTCCGACTTCCGGACGGGTCTCGTCAAATACATCCGGGACCTCTTTTGCGGTCATTTCGGCTTCTTTTCTTAAAGCAGCTTCTTCGGCCTTCTGCTTACTCTTCTGCTCGGCCTTGTTCTTTCTGCTGACCTGAATGATCTTCCACCAGGAAAGCTTCTTCGGCGGAGTCTTCAACTTTTCTTTTTCTACGACCGGACCTGCGGGAACGATCTGCTCATCACCGAAAAGCGGACGCTTGGCGATATTCGGATCCTGCGCGTTGAAACCCGCTGACGGACGTACGGGAACTCTTGTTACGTTCTCGACATCATAGTTCTTGCGGGAACGAAGATCGGACGGTTTATTGATCTCGGATCTTTGATTCGATGGCCTTTTCTTCTGCGCATTCGGGTTTCTGTTGATCGAAGCGGAAACAGGCTTTGCGGAAGCAGGTCTCTTCATTTTATCGGCGGAAGAAGACGCACCGGAAGGACGGCCCTGCTGAGGACGCGCGCCCGCGTTCTGCGGTCTGCCGGAAGGTCTGTTTCCCTGAGGGCGATTGCCGTTATTGGGTCTTCTGCCTTTTGCCATGTATCAGTTCTTCTCCATCATTTCGGAAACGGCCATCATGACAGCCAGTTTCACCTGTTCAAATACGAGTCCGCCCTGCATATATACAAGATACGGCGGTTTGATAGGACCATCGGCCGAAAGCTCGATCGACGCTCCCTGTACAAAAGCACCTGCCGCCATGACTACCTGCGCGTCGTAACCGGGCATATCCCACGGCTCCGGCGAAACAAAGGAATCGACCGGCGAACAGCTCTGTACCTTTCTACAAAAGTTTACCATTTGTTGCTCATCCGGAAAAGCGACGCTTTGCACAATGTCGCCGCGGAGGTCATCCGAAGCGGGCTCACAGCGGCATCCGGCCATCTCCAGAAGCTTGGCGGCAAATACCGCGCCCTTCATGGCTTCGGCAACAACATGAGGAGCCATGAAAAGCCCCTGAGCGATCTGGCGGTTAAAACCGAGGCTCGGTCCGACATGGCTTCCTAATCCCGGAGCAGTCACTCTTTCGGCTACACGCTCGACGAGTTCTTTTCGACCGGCAACATAAGCACCGGAAGGACATATACCGCCGCCCGCGTTCTTTATAAGAGAACCGGCGCAGAGATCTGCGCCCAGAGCGCACGGCTCCTGCTTCTCGACGAATTCGCCGTAGCAGTTATCTACAAATACGATGATATCTTCACGGATGCCCTTTACAAGATCGACAACGGCCTTGATATCCTCGGCACGAAGGCATCTTCTGGAAGTATATCATTTCGATTTCTGAAGGAATACGACCTTGGTCTCCGGCTTGATGGCTGCCTTGATCGCCTCAAGATCCGGGGATCCGTCAGGGAGAAGCTGCACTTCGTTATACTTCATGCCGTAATCGAGAAGAGATCCCGTAAACTCCTCTTCCTTCTTCTCTACGCCAAGCGCGGAAGCCAGCGTATCATACGGACGTCCCGTTACGGCCAGCATCTCTTCTCCCGGCTTTAAGATGCCGAAGAGACATGCGACAAGGATCTGCGTTCCGCATGTGACCTGGATACGTACATAAGCAGCTTCGGCACCGAAGATCTCGGCATACATCTGCTCGATCTTTTCACGGCCGATATCATCATAGCCGTAACCTGTCGTAGCACCGAGATGAGCTTCGGCAAAACGGGCATTTCTGAATGCCTGCAGCACACGAAGCTGGTTGTATTCACGTACTTCTTCGATCTTGGAGAAAACAGACGAAACGGTGGTCATCGCTTCATCTGCCATGCTGACCACCGTATCACTGATTCCATACATTGATTTGAATGGATCCTGATTCATCAGATACCGTAAACCTCCTCAGGTTTTAAGATCCTGATTCCGGCTTCTTCAAACTGCTTAATGACCGGCTCGAAGTTCTGTACTCGGATCACCATGACCGCGTCATCAGACTTTCTTCCGACGAAGCCGTAGATGTATTCCATCGACTCACCGGTCTTGGAGAACTCATTCAGTGCCGCATCGAGCGTACCCGCTTTATCAGGGATCGCGATCGCGAGCACCGGAGTCATACTTACCGTAAATCCGGATTCTGTGAGGACCATGACCGCCTCTTCCGGCTTATCCAGGATCATACGGAGGATTCCGTAATCAGTCGAATCAGCAACAAAAAGTGCGCGGATATCGATATTGGCCTTGCCCAGAACCTTCGTCACCTCAGCGAGACGGCCGAAGGAGTTCTCGAGAAAAACATTGATCTGCTTAACTAACATACGGGAAACCCTCCTTAGTTGTTCTTATTCTATTATATCGCAATAAGGAGCTGTTACGAAACGAAATCTCTGCCTTTGTTAAAAGCTTCGACATTCATCGGGATCAGCTTCGCCTTAGACGCGAATGCCTCGTTGATCGCTTCTTCCCAGAGTTCCTTCGGGAAATCCATACCGGCGGAAAGAGCACCGACCATGACCATATTTACGGCCTTGCTGCTGCCGCAGGAAAGTGCGGCGGACAGAGCATCGAATTCAACGATCTTCGCGTTTCCGGAAGCGGAAGCATCGAGAGCATCCTTGATGTTTTCCGGATACTCGGCGTTGCCGAGAAGGACCGGAAGGCTCTTGATCTTCTGTGAGTTTACAAGGAGAATGCCATCCTTTTTCAGAAGGTTTGCCCAGCGGACAGCCTCTACTTCTTCAAAAGCGAGCACATAGTCAGCCATGCCTTCTTCGATGATCGGAGAATAGACCTTCTCACCCATTCTTACATATGTGATTACGGAACCGCCGCGCTGGCTCATTCCGTGTACTTCAGATACCTTGATGTCAAGACCGAGCTTCATAGCCAGGATGCCGAGGAGCTTACCGGCGATCAAGGTTCCCTGTCCGCCGACACCGGCGAGTACGATAGAAATATCCTTTGCCATATTATGCTTCCTCCTTCTTGGAAAGTGCGTCGAACTTACACATGTTGATGCAAAGACCGCAGGCGTTACATGCCTCCGGATCGATGACCGGCTTCTTATCCGGACCCGCTACGAGAGCCGGGCACATGATACGAGAGCAAGCACCGCACTTCTTGCAGGCTTCCTCATTAAGTACGATCGAAACACCCTTCGGCTTCTTGCCTGTCGGGATCAGCGCGCACGGACGGCGTACGATGATAACGGATACGCAATCCTTGGCGATCTCTTCTTTAACGATCTTCTCTACTTCATAAGTATCGACCGGATCAACGGTCCTTACGGAAGTAACACCGACGCTTCTGCAGAGTGTCTCAAGGTCGATCGCCGGAGCGGGCTGCAGACGGATGTTCTTACCGGAAGCAGGATTCTGCTGATGTCCCGTCATACCCGTGATGGAGTTATCAAGGATCATAACCGTGATCGCGCTCTGGTTATATACCGCGTTGATCAGGTTCGTGATACCGGAGTGCAGGAATGTGGAGTCACCGATAACAGCGACTGTCTTCTTGCTGTCTTCTCCGTCACTTGCCTTGTCAAAACCATGAGCCATACCAACCGAAGCACCCATGCAGACGGAAACGTCCATAGCGGCTGTCGGCGGAAGTGTACCGAGTGTATAGCATCCGATATCACCCATGACCTGTACCTTGGCTCTGTTCAGAGCGAGGAACATGCCCTTATGCGGACAGCCTGCGCAAAGAAGCGGCGGACGGCCCGGAGCTGTCGGGAGCTTTTCGAGGTCCAGTGCTTTTTCCGGAAGCGCTTCCGAAGAAAGTACGGAACGGATCATTCTGGCGTTATATTCGCCCTGCAGTGTGAAAAGGTCTTTACCTTCACAGGCAATACCTGCCGCCTTGATCTCTGTTTCCATAAACGGATCAAGTTCTTCAACAACGACAAGACGATCTACCTTAGAAGCGAAATCGCGGATCAGATCCATCGGGAGCGGCCATACGCAGCCGAGCTTCAGAACGGAAGCTGTCGGAACGCCTTCTTTTACATACTGGTAAGAAGCACCTGCCGTGATGATACCGAGCTTCGTGTCGTTCATCTCGATCTTGTGGATGCCCATGCCGAGGAACTCTTCGTTGGAAGCCTTGGCGATATCCAGTGTTCTCTGCTCAACGACAACGTGACGCTTGATCGCCATTGCCGGCATCATAACGTACTTATTTACATTCTTTTCGTAAGGACGAACAACGATGTCCTTCGGATCGGAAAGCTCTACCAGAGAACGCGAGTGCGAAACACGTGTATGCATTCTGAGGATGACCGGAGTATCGAATCTCTCGGAAAGGTCAAATGCCATCTTGGCAAAGTCCTTACACTCCTGGCTATCAGAAGGTTCCAGTACCATGAGCTTGGCAGCACGACCATAGTTTCTGCTGTCCTGTTCATCCTGGGAACTGTGCATGCCCGGGTCATCTGCGACAACAAATACCAGACCGCCGTTTACGCCCTCATATGCGGCTGTAAACATCGGGTCTGCGGCAACGTTCATACCGACATGCTTCATACATGTCATGGCGCGCGCGCCGCGGATAGATGCACCGATCGCTACCTCGGATGCTACCTTCTCGTTCGTCGCCCACTCGCAGTAAATGCGGTCGTAGGTGGCGATCGTCTCAGTGATCTCTGTGCTCGGGGTACCCGGATAGGAGGAAACTACCTTTACTCCAGCCTCATAGGCACCGCGTGCAACAGCTTCATTACCTAACATGATCTGTTTCACTTCTTCATACCTCACTTATATTCAGTTAGTGTTCACTAGAATTAGCACCCGTCTATTGTATCACGATTTAGTCTTTAATATCATCAATTCTCGCCGGGATGTCCTTCGGCATATCCTTAAACGCGGCATCAATGGTCTTCTTGTCCAGCTTCGGGGAGATCCAGGAGACTACCGGTACGAGGATAAGTCCGAATACCATGGCAAAAGCACCTGCATTGATCGGAGACGCCAGATTGATCGGAAGACCTGTCGGGAACTTGAAGCTGTGTCCGAAGAGTGCGCCGTTACTTAAGATCAGGTGGGATACGGTAATGCCGACACCACTGATAAAGGAAGCCCATACAGCTGCTTTTGTAACGCCCTTCCAGAAAAGACCGTAAAGGAACGGAGCAAGGAAGGAACCAGCCATAGCACCCCAGGAGATAGACATCAGTTTCGTGATGTATACGTCATTGGAACGATAAGAGTAGATCGCCAGAACCATGGAAACGATGACGAAGAAAGCAAGGAGAATACGGATGATGCTTACCTTCTTCTTTTCTGTCATATCCTTAATAACGTTATCGGCAAGAACGTCCAGTGTGATCGTGGAGCTGGATGTGAGGACCAGCGATGTCAGTGTGGACATGGAAGCCGAAAGAACGAGTACGACAAGGATCGCGATCAGAAGTGTCGGGATCGCCTGATCGAGGATCTCCGGCATGATCTTATCCATATTGAGTCCGCCGGAAGCAGTTCTGATCTTGTCGACATTCTCGTTTGTGATGAAGATACGTGCGAAACCGCCCATGAAGTAGGAACCGCCCGCGATAATGATCGCGAAGATCGTAGATACGACCGTTGCCGTATGAACGGACTTGTCGTCCTTGATGGAATAGAACTTCTGGACCATCTGAGGAAGACCCCAGGTACCCAGAGAAGTCAGGATAACTACACCAAGGAGGTTAAGAGGTTCAGGTCCGAAGAGCGAAGAATATACGCCCTGGAATTGAGCACCGCCCTGTGCAGGGATCTTAGAGAGCTCTGTAAGGGACGGCATCAGTCCGCCGTGGTAATTCAGAACGCAGATAATGGTCATCGTGATACCGACGATCATGATCGTGCCCTGGATAAAGTCATTGATCGCTGTGGACATGTAACCGCCGAGGATTACATATGTAGCTGCGAGAACACTCATTACAACGATGCAGATCTCATAACCGTTAGAGATACGGTCCAGACGAAGTGCGGAAGTAAAGAGATAAGAAAGGCCGTTAAATACCGATGCGGAATAAGGGATCATGAATACGAAAATGATCAGTGCCGCCGCGATACGCAGAGCCTTGGAATTATAACGCTTACCGAAGAAGTCCGGCATCGTGTTCGTGTTTAAAGTCTTGGTCATGATACGGCAGCGTTTACCGAGGATGACCCAGGCCGCCAGAGAACCGATGAAGGCATTGCCAAGACCGATCCAAAGCGCGGAAACACCAAAGTCCCAACCGAACTTACCTGCATAACCGATGAAAATAACTGCGGAAAAATACGTAGCTCCGAAAGAGAATGCCGTGAGCCACGGTCCTACTTTTCTACCGCCGAGTACAAAAGAAGAAACATCTTTGGTGTTTTTTCTAGAGTACAAGCCTACCCCGATAATCATTGCGAAGAATACGACAATGACTATCCCATACAAGAGATCTAGAGAATCCATATTCTACCATCCTTCTGCTGCCGACATTGACAGCGCTACATTTACTTTCGCCCGAAAGGGCATAAAAACTACATTCCCATGATAACAGAGAAATCGAAAGATGCAAGGGTTTTATTCGATTCTTATCGTGTCTCCGCAGGAGATGCTACGGATCCTCTCTCCTACTTCTTTCTTTAAGAAGAGGAACTGTTCTTTTCCCGTACAGTGGCAGGTATAAAAGTCAGCGCATGCGTTCTTAAGTGCTTTTGCCGTATCCAGAAGGATCTCTTCATCGCAGACCTCGTCATAACCCATCGTGTGCAGTCCTCCGACAAAGGCGCTGAAACGAAGCGCGTAAACGAGATTGATTATCCCTTTATGTGCGCATCCGGAGATCAGATAGTCTTTAAAGCCTTCATGGATCAAAAGATACATCTCATGCTCGTACTTCTCTTTTTCCATGTCTCTTCCGCGCTTGACCTTCTGGCCATGCGTATCGATCGGCTTTTTCAGATCCTTGATACTGACGAAGGAAAGCTCGTCATCGATAATGGCGTCTCCTCTCACCTTGATATATCTGGGATGACCATCCAGCGTCGGATCCAGGCCGATATACTGGTTCCTGCCATTATAATGCGGCTCAAAGGCAAGCTCGTTCATATACACATACGCGATCTTGTTGATCTCCAAAAACTTCTCGAGTCCGCCGCCGTGGTCGTAATGACCGTGCGAGAGAAAAGCGATGTCGACAAGACCGAGATCGATACCCAGTTTTTCGGCGTTTTTGTAAAACAGATCACTCGATCCGAAATCAAAAAGGATCTTGTGTCGGTTCGTCTCGATATATAAGCTGAGGCCATGCTCGGTCGAAAGGGCCTTAGTGCCGGTATTTTCCGAAAGAACGGTTACTTTCATATTCGATCATCCTGTCTTTCCAAATCATTGCTAAACCCAGTATACCTTATAATATTCCGAAACAAAAAGAGCTGCCTCATAGGAGACAGCTCTCTTTAAATCGCGTTTTTGTACTGATTACTTGAAGATGCCCTCTGCGAAAGAACTTACCTGATCGCAGATCTCCTCTGTGTTTTCAGAAGCAAGAACCGTTGTCATGCAAGCACCGGACTGGTAAACAACGATGGACATATCACCGTACATGTACATGCAGAAGTTATATCCGTTGCCCTTCTCATAAGAAGTAGCGATGCTCTCGATACCTGTCATGCAAGTATCCGCATAAGCCTGAGCGGAAGCCTCGCTGTCAAACTCGTAATATGTGTAGATAACACCGGAGTTGGAGAAAGCCATACCTGTGGTATTTACTGTGTAACCCTGGATCTGAGTTGCCTGGTTAGAGAACATGATGCCTTTAGCAGCATCTGCGTCAGCGTTAGCAACAGCAGCCTCGAAAACACCCTGATTGAAGTCGACCTTCTTACCTGTTACCGCTCTCAGGGAACCCTTAGCACCTGCAGTTGTTGTAGATGTTGTGTCATCTGTAGCAGCCGGTGTCGTATCGGTCGGATCTGTATCCGTCGGCTGTGCGGCTGTTGTGTCAGTCGGTTCTGTATCATCTGTCGGCTCTGTCTGTGTCGGATGAACCATCAGACCGGAAGGCAGTGTCATAAGCATATCATTGAAAAGATCTTCACAGATCTCATCAAAATTGGAAAGTGTATATTCTTCGTCTTCCACGTCGAACTTAACTGTCAGATCAACTGTTTTGTATTTCTTTTCCTTCTGAGAATCAAGAGCGTCCTTGAAGTCGTCGATGTCATCGCCGGCCTCATCGTAAGCATCTTCATAATCAGGCATAGAAACAGTTACGTTTACGGAAGCTGTCTTCTTCTTCTCCTTGAGGCTGTCCTCATCGATCTCATAAGAAGCCTTCTCCATTACTGCAGCAACGAACTCCTCATCAGCGATCGTCTCAAGATCAGACAATGCGTCACCATCAACGCCAAGCTCTTTCTCGAGCTTTTTGATCTTCTTAGCGTTAAGGGATACAACAGCGTCCATGAGTGTCTCAGTAGCTGCGATGCAACCTGTAGCCTCGTCGTCGCCGCCCTTTTCCTTATCGTCTTTCTTGCTGCAGGCAGCCAGAGAAGCGATCATAGAAAAGGAAAGAGCAACGCAAGCAAATTTCTTTACATTAAGTTTCATTTCTTATCCTCCTTATGAAAAATAATCAGTTTCTTTTCCACAGAGAGTAATTATATCCCTTTTTATAAATAACTTCAATTGATTCAGTCAATTTATCCTTACATCATTTCCGCAAAAAAGACAAAAAAAGACTCGGAAATGATTTCCGAGTCCTGGTGCGGCGAACGGGACTTGAACCCGTATGGTCGCCCACACGCCCCTCAAACGTGCGCGTCTGCCAATTCCGCCACCGCCGCATGGCTTAAAGCATGAATAAGTATACTTATAAACTTTGATGGTGTCAAGCACGATTTTTCTCTTAATTTATCACGTTTCATTTATGTTTATAGAATGGTAGAATAGATAGGAAAAGATGAAACAGGAGCACCTATTATGAGACTTTCGGAACTTCTTAAATTCGATGACATCGTGATCCAGTGTCATGACAATCCTGACGCTGACGCCCTTGCAAGCGGAGCTGCTCTGCACTGGTTCTTCACGCAGAAACAGAAAAAAGTACGTTTCATCTATCGAGGAAACAATAAGATCCAGAAAAGCAATCTCAAGATCATGCTCGAAGAGCTTTTTATCCCGATCACATACGAACCGGATTTTGACGAGAATCCGGAACTCCTTATCACTGTCGACTGCCAGTACGGGCAGCGAAATGTGACGACGACACGCGCACAGAACATTGCCATCATCGATCACCACCAGGTCACGGTCACGCTTCCCGAGTACGCGGAGATCAAGAGCAGTGTCGGCAGCTGCGCCACGGTCGTATGGAATCTGATCCGAAACGAAGGATTGGACTTTTCCGAAGAAAGAAACCTCTCCACGGCTCTGTACTATGGTCTGTTCTCCGACACCAACCGTCTTTCCGAGGTATCTCACCCGCTCGACCGAGACATGCTCGATTCTCTTATCATCCAGAGAAGTCTGATCACAAAAATGAGTAACGCGAATATCTCTCTTTCCGAGTTGAAGATCACAGGAAAGACGATCTTTGAATATGAATTCTATGAGGATCACAACTATCTGATCTTAAGATCCGAGCCGTGCGATCCGAACATTCTCGGCGTCATCAGTGATTTTTCCCTGGAGACCGATAAAGTCGATGTATGCCTCGCATACTATATCAGCCCTTATGAAGTCAAGTTCTCCGTTCGTTCCTGCACGAAAGAAGTTCATGCCAACGAACTGGCCGCCTTCCTCGCTGAAGGTGTCGGCGGTGGCGGTGGACACATATACAAAGCAGGCGGCTCTCTCCGCCCGGAGAAACTGGACAAGGATCCTTCCGTTTTGCTTAAGGAGCGCATGCAGGAATACTTCAACATGTTCACGATCCTTTATACAAAGGATACTGTCCTGGATACATCCGATATGCTGCTTTATGAAAAGAGACCTCAGGAAGTCGGCGCCGTTCATCTGGCGGACATCTTCCCGCCGAAGACACAGGTCGAGATCCGTACGCTCGAAGGCGACGTTGTCGTTTCCGTAGAAGAAGACAGTTACCTCATGATCGGTATCGAAGGCGAAGTCTATCCGACGAATCGCGAGAAGCTTTTCGCGAGATATATGTCACTTAACCGTCCGTATTCAAAGACATTCGAATATGCTCCGAACATCAAGAACCTGGCCACCGGACAAAAGACCGACGTCATGTCGCACGCCCAGGCCATGATCAGCCACGGAGGCGGCTTGATCTACGCTAAACCTCTGGAAAGAAGCGTCAAACTCTTCACCCTGTGGGACGAGGAGAAATATTATCTCGGCAATGTCGGAGACTATATCGCGGTACGTTCCGAAGACGAGCACGATATCTACGTGATCAAGAAGCACATCTTCCCGCTTCTTTATCAGGAAGCCAAATCTCAATCCGTCAACTGATTCCGTACTGGGATTTCTGTTCTTCCGACAGTTCCAGTCGACCGATGATCTTATACGCCTTATCCATAAGATCGGAAAGCGTATAGTGCTTGAAGTATCCGACATGGATCTCCTTGGTGGACTTATACGAGAACGCCATGAAACGGTCTGTCGGCGCGTGATATCCCAGGGAATTCCATACGACTGCCAGTTCGACCCATGTGTTCGTATCCACGATATCCGTGACCTCACCTGTCTGAATATAAATCAGACCCTGGTCCTCATAGTACTTAAACTCAGCAGCGACCATCGAATTATAGTAGGCCTCCACCTCGGTTTTCCCGAGGAACTGTCCTTTCTCGGCATCGTATCGGTAAAGAGAACCGTCATCAAAGACAACAAGGATCTGTTCGTCTTTTTTGCCTTCTCTGTAGAAAGTGGCGCCGATCGCGGAAAGACCGTTGCACTCAAGTTTCATCTCCTGTCTTCCTTTTGAATTGAAGATGAGAACACGGCTTTTGTCTGTCAGGATCCACCTCTCTCCTTTGGTATCGTGTTCGATCACTTCGGTACCTGTCCAGTTCTTCGGAAGGTCGATTTCGGTGTAATCCTCATTTGCCACGTCGAAGATATAGTCACCTTCCTCCGTGGAATAATAGATCGCTTTAAACTCCGGATAGTATCGGGGAGCTCTTAACGGGAATGCCGTTGTGTCCGGCATATCGAAATCTTCGTCTTTTCCGGAGTCAAGATCACGGATCACAAGCCTTTCCGTCCTCGTCTCCTTATCTTTCGCAATATAGGTCAGATAACCGTCCGTCATACTGCCGATCTTAGAAAGGCCGATATAGAAATCTCCAAGTTCGAGCTCATCTACCTGTTCTCCATCTTCCATGGAGATCACGTCAACTACATATTTGTTATCTGATGATTGTCTGGAAACATAGAGTTCATCTTGGTAGATTCCAAGTATCTGAGCACCGGCAAATCCGATCGACGGAAGTTCGACATCAAATATCAGTTCCGTTTCGTTTGCATCATAGGCTACCAAACGAGTCGTCTGACTCTCATTTACCAATGTAGATATAACGAGATAATCGTCATCAAGATATCTGTCATCAATATTTGTCAAAACCACATCCTGGTCGATCTCTTTCCAATCAGTGTCCGAAACATATGCAGCGTAATAGATCACCTCATTGGAAAGATCCTGTTTTACGTAGATACCACCGCCGATCACCACATGATTGATGTTGTTTACGAGCTCATAGGTCAACGATGTAGTGTTGGTGCTTATGCTGTCCACGGTACTTCCCAGTGCTCCGGACTGCGTGATGAATATCAGGTTTCCGTCCCCGTCACTGTCGTCAATATCGACCACGACCTCATTGACCATATACGAACCGAGAACTTCGCCGGTATCTGCGGAATAGATCTCGATCACGTCACCGGTCGCATAGGCTACCGCATTTCTGGACGGAAGGTTTAGCAGTTCGCTGAAAGAAAGATAGATATTGTACGAAAACTCCTTCGACCACTTCACAGTCATCGTATTCGTATCCACACAGGTTACGACATCCATATGCGGCTGAACGATGGTCGGCATATTTCGGAACATATTGTCCGAAGAAAAATAATCATATTCCGCAAAAACGATCGTATCGTTATCGATCCACACCAGATCACGGATATCCGGATCGCTGATCTCAGCACTT
Source organism: Clostridiales bacterium (assembly GCA_017561715.1). GTDB lineage: Bacteria > Bacillota > Clostridia > Saccharofermentanales > Saccharofermentanaceae > Scatonaster. The sequence continues at coordinate 117,516 of JAFZBN010000015.1, forward strand.
TTGGCTGATCGATCCGCAAAAGAAAATACACCTACAGAAGGCGAAGTAGAATTCATGTTAAAAGCGACCTTCGTCGCATCCGGAGAAAGAACAAAACCGTAATACATCGCGATCTGATCACCTATGAGATACGGCAGTTCATATTCTTCCAGAAGGGTACCTTCCGAGGAAGTAATATGGTAGATCTGATTCAACGAAGACGGCACAAAGATGGATTTCTTATCCTCAGAAATCATCGGTCCTTGAAGATCTATGCTTCCTCCCGTCGGCAAAGAGAACTCCCATAACACTTTGGACTTATCTATGTTGCACAGATAAAGAGCTTCATTTGTAGTGATCAAGAGTTTGTTTTCCTCGATATAATCAAGAGAGTATATCGTCTGCCCGGGGAATTGTTTTTCAAAAACAGCTTCGTGATTCTCCGTATCCCAGGTAGTAACCTTCTGGGTCGATTCAGAAACGGTAAATGTTTCTTTTTCCGGAGAAAGTGCCATGTACGTGATACTGGTCGATGTCTGATAGTTCCACACAGCGTGAATACTGTTTCCGGCAAGCGGCTGGTAGGCAAGGGTGGAATCCGTTAAAGCGCGGATCGCTTCCGATGTGATCGGACGGTCATCACCGTCAGACGGAAGCGCGGCAAGAGCCAGCTGGATCGCTTCAATACGCTTTTCTTCCGACAGAAGTTTTTCTGATTCATATGCCAGATACTTGGACTGATTTCGGAGCGACTCCTGATAGTTCTTCTGGATCTTCATCCGGCTCCAGATCAGGAAAGCGGAGAAGCCGAGAGCCAGTGTCGCCAGAATAGCACCAAGGGCCGTTATCCTCTGCATCTGATAAGCACGTCTTCTGTTCATCAGCTCATCATAAGAGCACCCGATCAGAGCCGCGGCCAGTCTGGGAAGTTCGTCCTTATCCGCTTTTCGGAAAGACTGGCGGTAGTCGCAGCATAATGGTTCCTTATCACGAAGATAGGTCGAAGTGGTCAGGTCCGGATTGACGATCTGCACTTCTTCTTTCAGAAGCTCTTCAGGAAGCACCTCATAAGGCTCGCCCTCGGCAAGGACAGCCAGGATGTGGTCTCTGGAATGAGATTTCAGAAACAGCTCGATCTCGCGCTTGACCCATGTGGATTCACAGGTGCTTTTCGAGCAGATAACGATCAGATAGTCGGAATTCAAAAGAGCATGAGAGATCGTATCGGTAAGATCGCTCGTGATCGGAAGTTCGTCTTTATCACGGAAGATACGCTGGATGCGCTTGATGCCTGTCTTTTTCCTGATCTTCGCGGGAATATGGAAATGTTCGAGTTTGGAATGAATGTGCTCCGCGACTTTGATATCCAGCGGCGCATGTCTGTATGAAATGAAAGCGTTATAATGATCGATCATGCTGTACTATTATCTCCTATATAGAATCCCCAAAGCATATTTTACATGAAAAATGAAAAAACAAAAAGGCTGCCTCGAAAGGCAGCCTTCATGCTTGATGCTATTCAATTACTCTTCGTCTTCTTCTTTCTTCTTAACGACCATCGTAAAGGATGCCGCGGAAGCTACGAGGAAGAACAGACCGGCGAACATCTTCAGATTATTTCCTGTATCACCTGTCTTCGGTACACGGGTTACACCGAGAACTTCGCCCTCATCCGGAGGTGTGGTCGGCACCGGTGTAGAAGTTACTTCCGGAACCGGATCCTGTACTTCTGGTACTTCCGTAGGAACAGGTGTCGGTGTTCCTTCTTCTTCGTACGAATCTTCGATCGGAGGAATCGTAGGTGTCGGTGTTACTGTTTCCTCAAACGGATCCTCGATCGGCGGGATCGTCGGAGTAGGTGTATCCGTAGGTGTAGGTGTCACTGTCTCCTCGAACGGATCCTCTATCGGCGGAATCGTCGGCGTAGGCGTTGCCGTTGGAACAGGCGTCGCTGTCGGCGATGGTATCGGCGTCGCTGTCGGCATCGGAGTTGCTGTCGGGATCGGAGTTGCCGTCGGCAGCGGTGTCGGCGAAGGCGTTGGTGTATTTGTCGGTGTAGGTGTTGCCGTTGGCGTACTCGTCGGAGTCGGAGTATTTGTCGGTGTCGGCGTGTTCGTAGGTGTCGGCGTATTGGTCGGCGTCGGTGTGTTTGTAGGAGTCGGCGTCGGCGTATTCGTCGGTGTTGGTGTATTTGTCGGTGTTGGTGTATTTGTCGGTGTTGGTGTGTTCGTCGGCGTAGGCGTCGGTGTGTTTGTCGGCGTCGGAGTTGCTGTCGGAACAGGTGTTGCCGTTGGCGACGGGATCGGAGTTGCAGTCGGGATCGGTGTCGCTGTCGGGATAGGTGTAGCCGTCGGCATAGGTGTCGGCGTGTTAGTCGGTGTAGGGGTAGCCGTCGGAGTACTTGTCGGCGTCGGAGTAGCCGTAGGTGTAGCTGTCGGCGTAGGTGTGTCCGTCGGAACCGGAGTAGCTGTGGGTGTAGCTGTCGGTGTCGGCGTATCTGTAGGAACCGGCGTATTTGTCGGTGTAGGCGTCGGTGTGTTTGTCGGAGTCGGTGTAGGTGTAGCCGTCGGTTCCGGAGTCGGTGTAGGCGTCGGAGTCGGTGTCGGATACTTTACACTGTTGGATACTGTGTGGAACTCAGAAGTTGTGAAGATGGATGCGCAGATGATCGCACCGTTGGAGTTACCACCGAGTTTCTGGATGTACGCGTTCGGAGCAAGAACCGCACCGTGAACGGCCAGGTTGTCCGGCATGTAGATGCTCTTTGCCTCGGCAAAGTTCCATACAACATGTCTGTCACGATCGTCACCACCGTCGTTCGGTGTGCTTGCGCTGTTGAAAGAACCGTACATCAGCTGCGGGAAGTAGTTAACGGAATCACCGCGAACGTTGATGATCGTATTTACACCCTCAGGAATATAAAGCTTATTCGTACCTGCAGGAAGGTTGAAAACAAGTACATCAGTTTCTGCGTTAAAGCCTGCCGGAACAGAAGCTTCTACTTCTGTCCATCCGCCGCCGCCCTGTGTTCTCAGAGTCGCGTTGGAAGACTTCTGGGCAAGCTCGTTACCGGAGTTTGCGCGAGCGACCATAGCGGCCTTTCTTTCACCGAAGTTAGCGGAAACGCCTTCTACGAGGTGATAAGACTCAGAACTGAAAGAGTAATTATTTCCGTGGATATTGGAAGCCGAAGATACTTCAAGGTTACCGCGGAGAGTATTGAGCTGGTCAAAGTTGAGCTGACCTGCTACTGCGAGCTGCGGTAAACCTTTTTCGCCGGGAGCCGCGTTGCTGCCTGCGAAAGAATACTGGCCCTGGAACTTGGCATCTCCGCCGATCGCGAAAGCACCGGTCGAGTGGTGACCTTCACCATTACCGATCTCGAAGTTGCCGAAGCAATAAAGTGCGTAGTTAAACGGGTTATCCGGATTTACTACTGATGTGTTGCCATTAGAGAGGTGATTAGTAGCCGTGCCGCCCGGGAGTGCTGCGATACCCTGTGCGCCTAAGAAAGCGATTACCAGAGTGGTCGACAACGTCCTGATCCAGCGGCCGAAACGGTGGCCGGCCGATACCTGATGCGTGTTATCTTCTGTCATTTTAACCCTCCATACGGTTCCCAAACCATATTATATGTATAGAAATACAAACTCAACCTCCTCTATCCTAATATATTAAGAAAAATTGCTCAACCGATTTCGATTGTGCAATGTGCACAAATCTTCACAATTTGTACACAATTCGAAAAAAGGATCGTAACATTTGTTACGATCCTCTTCACATATATCAAACGATATTTGACTGATTGGATCAGTGCATGAGCGAGTTGATCAAAACGATCAACAGGATACCGAGAGCGATCGCGGCAAGCACTCTCCAAACGGATACAGGAGCGTGTCCGCCGACCTTTCCGGTCTGACCGTTTACTACGAACTGATATACCTTCTCATTGTACTTAAACGAAGAGATCCAGACAGGAACCAGAATATACTTGTAAGTAATATTGCTGTACAGTGTGGAGAATCGGAGAGAATCAACTCTGTCACATCTCCAGTTTCTGCGGATATACTGATCCATATGTGAACGCAGCTGCTTCTTGATGGATTCCTGAGCAATTCCCCAGCCTTCCTTAAGACCGATGGAATAACGCTCGGCAATAAAGCCGGCTACTACTTGCGGAGAATAAGGAATAAGTTTCGAGAAATCGAACGGTTCACATTTCTTCACAACTGAATTCTCGTTTCTCTTGGAGGCCATGACCGTCTCATCGTCGATGAATTCCTGATATACACCGCTTACCGGACGCCATGTCGTCTCGGTAACATATGTGTCGCCTCTCTTTACGCGGCGGTCGTAACCGGCTCTCGCGGAGAAGTTCGATGTCGTCTGCGCATCGTATGTCCAATACGGGAGATAAACACCCTGGAAGGATTCCGGACGAGCGCTCTTCTTCGCTTTGGAAGGAGTAAAGATCTTGCCCTTGATCCAGGAAGTAAATCTTTCGCCGGCCTTCTCTTTTGAAACGGCAAACGGACAAACAGCACCCGGAGCCATAGAGTCGCTTGAAGCGGCAGGCATAACGCTTGTGGATCCGCAGAACGGACAAACAGCAGCTGTCTCCAGTGCGTCGTAGATCGTCTCGGCACCACACTGCTTACATACAACAGATTTCTTCTGTGCCCCCCATTCGAAACTTGCAGTCTGTGTCGCCGACTCAAAATCCAGTTCTACGATCGCGTTGTCGGATTCCGGCTTCGGAAGTTCAGCCTTGTATCCGCAGAACTCACAAAGCATTCCGCCGGATTCCGGATCGAAAACGACCGTAGCGCCGCAATTCGGACACTTTTTATTGGTAACGTCCTCGGTTATCTCATTTTGGATCTGTACACCCTGCTCATCAAAATCTGCCATAGAAACCTCCCTATTTCCAATAAAGATATATATAGATATTAGACTTGTACATAAACTATAGCGGAAAGAGGTCTTACCTCAACTTTTCCCTGCTGTGTCGAAGAGAGAACGCATTTCGTCTCTCCGCTTCCCGAAAAGACATCCGGTATATGTTCCGTAGAAACAACATTGGAATCTTCATCCAGTCGGACCGACAATCTCATTTTATCACTTCGGTTCATAATGCACAAAATTTTCTTAGGGCCTTCGCACACCTTGCCGAAATGGTCTTTCCCCTGCTCGTCCAAAATTCTGCCGAAGATCAGGTCGTCACCGTCCGCATGGATCATTTCAACATCTCCGCATCTTAGTACTTCATACTTTCTTCGAAGTTCGCTGAGATTTCGGAAAGCGGAAAGCATATCTTTCTGCCATTCGCTTTCCTTTTCCCACGGGTACGTTCTGCGGTTGAACGGGTCACGGAAACCATCCATACCGATCTCATCTCCATAGTAGGTACAAGGACAGCCCGGATATACCATCTGAAGCGCGAACGCCATCTTCATCAAGGCAGCGCCTCTGTTCTTCATATGCTTGGTCAGCTGGATCTTTTTCTGCTCTTCACGAGATCCCGGATCCGGCGGACCTGCCAGCATCGTGATCGCTCGTGGTACGTCGTGGCTGGAGATCAGGTTCATCATGCAGTAGAACATCTGATCCGGCAGGTTCTCCCTGTATTTTTCCATCGTCAGGCTCCACGTCCTCGCGGAAGTATCGCCCCGGAGAAATGAGAGCAAGGCTTCACGGAACGGATATCCCATGACTGTGTCATGCGTCCGTCCAAACGCGAAATCACGGTAACTGCCGTAACTGATCTTTGTCGTGACTTCTTCCCAGACTTCGCCGAGGACGAGTCCGTCGCCCGAAGATGCCTTCTTCACGCACGAGCGCATTTCGCGGAGGAAAGAATCCGGAAGCTCATCTGATACATCCAGACGGACACCGCTCGCGCCGCCTCGGATCCAGGACGCGACGACGCCTTCTGGTCCCAGGATATAATCGCGATAACTTAAGTCATCCTCTTTCGTGTTCGGAAGTTCCGGAAATCCCCACCAGGAATCGTAAACCACATTGCCGTTTTCATCTCTTCGGAAAGCATACCACGACGAGTAGTCGCTGTTTTTTCCTTCGGCAAAAGCACTATAGGCGCCCGGTGCTTCGTATCTTCCGTACTTATTGAAATACCTGCTGTCGGCCCCCGTGTGGCTGAACACGCCGTCCACGATATATCGGATCCCGCTTTCTTTCATAAGGCTCGAAAAGCACTTGTACCCTTCTTTTCCGCCGAGGATCGGATCCACGTTCAGATAGTCCGCCGTGTCATAACGGTGGTTGGATCTGGCTTCGCAGATCGGATTCATATAGAGAACATCCACATTCAGTGATTGCAGGTAATCGACCTTTTCGGCGATGCCCTTAAGTGTGCCGCCATAAAAATCACAGGCCAGATAGCCCGTTTCCGGTTTTCCGTCAATGTCGACATCCTCATACCAGTCCTCATGGAAGATACGTTCCGGACGGTCCTTTCCCGTGCTTTCCATTTTCTCGAAACTGTAGTCAGATCCACGGGCAAAACGATCCGGGAAGATCTGGTACATCACGGCACCCTTCATCCAGTCAGGTGTGGTAAAACCTTCTTCATAGACTGTAATCTGAAAAGCGTGCGGATACTTTTCTTCGTCAACACCGACTTTCGGCGCGGAAAAAGCAAACTTTCCCTTTCCGTCATCACCGTCCCATGAGGCGACATAGTAAAGATAAGCTCTGTCTTCCTCGTGTTTCCGGTAAAGAAGCTCGTGATACTGTGGATCAACGATCGATTCGATATCCGAGTGCTTTCCGCGCAGACAGAACCAGTAAAAAAGCAGTCCCGGCTCGGCGGGCATGCGCAGACGGCATCCATACCGGTTCGGGACTGATTCGATCTTTTTGCAGCGAAGTTCATTGTATGACAGGCCATAAAGACCATATGCATAGCAAAGAACGATCTCATCGACAGAAACGGAAGCGTCTATGTAAAGATCAACATATCCGCCGGTCTTTTGCGCACCAAACGGGAAGCGGTACTCCGCAAGTCTCGAGCAATGCACCACGCAATCCGTATTCTTCGCGATGAGAGATGTCATGCCTTCTTATTCTCCGTCTCCTCGGAAGATTTCTTAGCAGGCTTGGCGGCAGGCTTCTTCTCTGTTTTCGGAGCCGCCTTCTTTGCCGTGGAAGAAGATTTAGCTGTTTTTGCGGGAGCCTTCTTCGCTTCCGGCTTCTTCTCCGCCTCAGTTTTTGCCTTCGGAGCCGCTTTCTTGACAACCGGCTTCTTTGCTTCGGTCTTCTTCGGTTCCGCCTTTTTCTTCTTCGGAATGTCGAGGATCTCTTCTGTCAGAGGCTTCTTTTCAGGCTCTTCTTCCTCCGCGATGGAAATACCCGTAATGAAGGAATAAAGACCGGCATACTCCTGCGCGGACTTCTTCCAGGAATAGTCTGCTTTCATGCCTTCTTCGATAAGCTTGTTCCAGACAGGCTTATTGTGACGATAAAGATCACATGCGTACTTCGTAACGAAGAGGAACTCATGCGCGTTGATGTTGGCAAAGGAGAAACCGTTGCCTTCACCGGTAAATTCGTTATACGGAACGACTGTATCGCGAAGACCGCCTGTCTCACGAACGATCGGGATCGTACCATAGGTCATGGCAACGAGCTGGGAAAGTCCGCAAGGCTCAAACAGTGACGGCATCAGGAAGATATCCGAACCTGCATAAAGTGTATGGGCAAGTCCGTTATCAAAAGAAATGCAGGCACACATCTTGCCCGGGTTTCTCGAAGCGATGTCCGCGAGAGATCTCTCGTAGTAAGCGTCACCGGTTCCGAGGATAACGATCTGCATGCCGTCATAGAGCATCTCCTCTACGACACGAAGCAGGAGGTCAAGACCCTTCTGGTCAACCAGACGGGAGATCATGGTGCAAAGCGGAGCGCCCGGATTGACTTCCAGTCCCAGCTGTTCCTGAACGGACTTTTTGTTGATCGCCTTTCCTTCTTCGTAGTTCTTGATGGAATACTTCGACGGGATCATCGTATCCTTCGCCGGGTTATACTCATCGGCATTGATTCCGTTTAAGATACCGGAAACCTTATACGCATAACGCTGCAGCGTATGGTTCAATCCTTCGCCGTAGTAGTCGGTCATGATCTCATAAGCATATGTCGGAGAAACCGTCGTTACGGAGTTACTGTAAACGATACCGGCCTTCATGAAGTTGACGGCGCCGTCCTTGATGGACAGTTCATCCGTAAGATACTCGCTCGGCAGATCCAAAAGATCCTGGATCACTTCGATACCGTGAATACCCTGATACTTCAGGTTGTGGATCGTGTAGACGGTCTTGACGTTCGTGTGATAGCCGTACTTCTTGTAGTGCGCGTCGAGAAGCAGCGGCATCATGCCGGACTGCCAGTCGTTACAGTGGAGAACATCCGGCTCAAATCCCATGAAGTCTCCCATGAAGTCCAGAACTGCTCTTTGGAAGAAGCAGAAACGCTCGATGTCGAATACATATTCCACGTAGACCTGATCAAAGTTGAAGTAGTACTCGTTATCTACGAAGTAGAACTTCACTCCATTTAATGTCAGTGTGTAAAGACCCGCATAGAGGGATCTCCAGCCCATCTTGATCATCTTCCAGCCGATGAAGTCGAGATTGTGCTGATGTTTCTGTTTAACGCTCTTATAAAGCGGCATGATGACTCTGGCATCACAGTGGTGATGCTGCAGTTCAACCGGCAACGCGCCGACTACATCTGCCAGACCGCCGACCTTTGCAAACGGATATACCTCCGAAGAGACAAACAGGACCTTCACTTTGTTCATACGATCGCTCCTTTACCGATCACGACCGGATAATCCTTGTGTCCAACAAGTTTTACTCCCGGACGGACCACAGAATTTTTATCGAGGATAACGTTCTCAAGATAACAGTTATCGGAAATATGCACATCCTGCATGATAACACAGTTTTTGATCGTACAGTTCTTGCTGACCGCAACTCCACGGAACAGGATCGACTCGGTAACGTTACCGGAGATACGGCAACCATCCGATACGATCGCGTCTGTTACCTTGCAGTCGTCAGAGTACAATGTCGGAGCTTCATCCTTGACCTTTGTGAAGATCGGGATACCGTTCCAGAAAAGTTCTGCACGGATCTGATTGTTCAGAAGCATCATCGACGAATTGAAATAGGACTGTACATTGTTGATACGAAGTACCAGGCCCTTGTACTCATAAGCGTGTACGCGGAGCGTGTCATACTTCTTTACGAAAGAATGGATACCTACATGATTGGTTCCTCTTGCCATCATCTCGGCGATGAGGTCGATGAGAAGCTCTCTTCTCATGCAGATGATACCCATGCTGCTCTTGGTAAAAGAACTCTTTTCCGGATTGAAAAGCATATCCTTTACCCAGCCTCTTCTGTCTACATCAAGGATGTAGTTCGGGCCGCCGAACTTCGTGCCGTCTCTGTTGTACATAACGGAGATGTCGGCACCGCATGCCTTGAAGTCTTCAACGAATTCCGTAAATGTCGTATTCAGGATGACGTTACTTGCCGCCATGATGACGTACGAAGCGTTACTGGAACGGACAAAGTCCAGAAGACCTGCCATCTCTTCATCACCCTGTACCGATGTGGCTTCGGAGTTAACGTACGGCGGCAGGATATGAAGTCCGCCGGAATTCTTTCTGTCAAGATCCCAGGAAGAACCTGTTCCCAGGTGGTCCATGAGGGACTTGTATTTTGTGTATGTGTGGATACCGATATTCTTGATACCGGAGTTCACCATATTCGACAGCATATAGTCGATGATACGGTATCTTCCGCCAAACGGAATAGCGGACAGAGCTCTCGGCTTGGAAAGCTCTCCAAGCGTTATCTTTTTGTTATCACCAAGGATCAAACCCATTGCATCAATAAACATTTTTTATTCCTCCCAACTTCCTGTCATACACGAAAGATCTCTTCGATCACGTTGTCTTTCGCGGGAACACGTATATCCTTATCAACCTGACAATTAGCAGGGATCACGGCGTTGTCCTTAATGCGAAGGCCGCCTTCGATGACTACGATACCTTCCTGGCAGATCTTCTCGTTCAGATACGGGCTCTTGCCCTTGACGTCGGAACCGGCCTTGACGTTCTCACCGATGATCGTGCCGGAAGCGACGATACAGCGATTGAGATGTGCGCCTGCCTTAACTGTAACGCCCGGGAAAAGCACGCAGTCTTTTACGTAAGCGCCCTTTTCAACCGTAACGGAGTTGGAAAGAACGGAGTGCTGAACAGATCCGAAGATCTGGCAGCCATCTGTCAGAGCGGAACCTCTTACCTCGGCACAGTCACCCAGGAACTGCGAAGGTTTTACCGGGTTTCTGCTGTAGATCCTCCAGGAACGGTCGATGAGATTGATCTCATGCGGACGATCGAGGATATCCATGTTGGATTCCCAAAGCGAAGAGATCGTTCCGACGTCTTTCCAGTAACCGGAGAAACGGTAAGCACAGAGCTTCTTGCCCTGATTCAGAAGGAGCGGAACGATGTTTTTGCCGAAGTCGTTGTTGGACTTGGTATCTTCCTCATCCTCGACGAGTGCTTTTCGAAGAACATCCCAGGTAAAGATGTAAACACCCATGGAAGCGAGGTTACTTTCCGGCTTGGCCGGCTTTTCGACGAACTCGGTGATGACATCGCTGTCTTCCTTGGTGTTCAGGATACCGAAACGGGAAGCTTCTTCCCACGGTACTTCAAGAACAGCCAGAGTAGCGTCAGCTTCATTTTCGATATGCTGACGAAGCATCTCGGCGTAATTCATCTTGTAGATATGGTCACCGGAGAGGATCAGTACGTACTTCGGTTCACAATCATCAATGAAATCACGATTCTGATAGATCGCGTTCGCGGTACCCTTGTACCAGTCGCTCTTTCCCGTCTTCTGGAAAGGCGGAAGGATAAATGCGCCTCCGTTGTTACGGTCGAGATCCCAAGGATGACCGTTACCGATGTAAGTATTCAGTGCCAAAGGCTGGTACTGCGTCAGAACACCGACAGTTTCAATTCCTGAATTTGCGCAATTGGAAAGCGGGAAATCAATGATGCGATAACGGCTTCCGAACGGAACGGCCGGCTTCGCAATACTCTTTGTCAGCACGCCCAGTCTGGAGCCCTGACCTCCTGCCAATATCATTGCGACTACTTGCGCTTTCGCCATAACTAGAACCTCCGATTTCTTATTTTCTTACTTTTTTAATCTCTTGAAATAAATACCGCCGAGAGGTGGGAGATTGACGGAAATGTGGTAAGGCTTACCGTTCCATCCTTCATCCTTCGTCCTAAAGACGCCCTTCTCGTCCGAGCCGTCCGGATATCCGGAACCGCCATACTTCATGTCGTCCGTGTTCATCAGGATCTTGTACTTGCCCTTCTCCGTCACGCCGATGTTGTAGTTTTCGAGCGGAACGGGAACCATGTTCAGAGCGACATAGATATCTTCCTGATTCGCGACACCCTTACGCTTGAAAACGAATACATTGTTCTTGACGTCAGAAGCGTCGACCCATTCAAAGCCGCCCCAGGAATGATCGTCCTGCCACAGCTGCGCGTTCTTGATGTAGACATGATTCAGGTCGGCAACAAAGTCCTGAAGGAGTTTATGTGACTCATACTGCAGCATGAACCATTCGAGCTGCTCATAGAAACGCCACTCGATGAACTGGCCGAATTCGGCGCCCATGAAGTTCAGTTTCGCGCCCGGATGTGCCATCATGTATAGGAACATCAGACGGAGATTGGCGAACTTTCTCCAGTTGTCGCCCGGCATCTTGTCGATCAGGCTCTTCTTTCCATGCACGACTTCGTCATGGGAAAGACTCAGGATAAAGTTCTCGGAAAATGCATACATCATCGAGAAGCAGAACTGGTCGTGATGCCACTCTCTCGCGTAGGAATCTGTCTGGAAATAATCGAGCGTATCGTGCATCCATCCCATGTTCCACTTATGAGTGAAACCTAAGCCTCCGTCCGAAACGGAATGTGATACCTTCGGCCAAGCCGTGGATTCCTCAGCGATCATCATGACATACGGATAGTTTTCCGACATGATGGTATTGAGATTTCTGATGAAATCGATCGCTTCGAGATTGTCCGTGCCGCCGTAGATATTCGGGATATATTCGGTTCTTCCGTAGTCACGGTAGAGCATACTGGATACAGCGTCCATACGGATACCGTCGAGATGGAATTCCTCGATCCAGAAAACGGCGTTACTGATCAGGAACGACTGAACCTCAGCCTTTGCATAATCGAATACAAATGTGCCCCATTCCTTATGCTCACCGATCCTCGGATCTTTGTACTCATAGCAGGCAGATCCGTCAAAACGTACGAGTCCTTCCTGATTCTTCGGGAAATGCGCCGGTACCCAGTCCAGGATGATCGCGATCCCATTCTTGTGCAGGTGATCTACGAAGTACTTAAAGTCCGCAGGCGTTCCGAAACGGCTGGTGACCGCATAATAACAAATGACCTGATACCCCCAGGAGTCATCCAGAGGATGCTCGAGGATCGGCATCAGCTCAACATGGGTATAACCCATCTTCTTACAGTATTTGGCGAGTTCTTTTGCGATCTCGCGGTAGTTCATGAAATTTCCGTCTTCGTGGCGGCGCCAGGATCCCAGATGCACTTCATAGATGGAGATCGGGCGAGGCGCGTTCGCATGTACGCGTTTACTTGTGAAAGCATCGTCATGCCATGTGTAGTCATTCGGGTCATAAAGGATCGATGCATCGGCAGGACGCGTCTCACAATGACGCGCATACGGATCGACCTTGTTGACTTCAGATCCGTCCGCGCCGTAAACATGGTACTTATAACGGTCCCACTGCTTCGCGCCGGAGATATATCCTTCCCAGATTCCGGAGTCACCGATCTTGTAAAGGTAGTATGCTTCCGGGTTCCAGTCGTTGAAATCACCCACAACACTTACGGCTTTCGCATTCGGAGCCCAGACACGGAAAAGGAAGCCCTTCTCACCGTCCGGTTTCTCGTAGGGTCTCGAACCAAGATAGTTATAACTCTTGTAGTCCTTTCCCGTATTGAAAAGATACGCTTGATCCATGTGATATCTCCTACTCGCATGGGCATATACGCCCACGTTCTTTCATTTCATATATTATAAATCAAACTTGAGATAGTTTCTAGCAAAATTAACAAAAGAGAGCCGATTTCTCGGCTCTCTTTTATCACATGTCACAATTCGTTCCCTTTATATCAAGAAATATAGGGCTTTGTTAATATTTTGTTAACTCCTAAATCGGTTAAGCCCAAACTCACTGTTTAGCGAACTCTGCGCCCTTATCGAAGGCATTTAAGTTGTTCGGGATCATGTGGTGTCTTCTTTCCGGAAGAACATCGTACAGTGCTTTTTCAAAGGAATCTCTTGTAAACGCACCTGTCGCCGCGGATACACATCCGAGGAGCACGATCGTAGCGTAAGCCATGGAACCGAGCTCGGAAGCGATCTCAGAAGAGTTGATCGGGATGAAGCGGATGTCTGTACGCTTCGGAGTAACCTTAACGAGAGAACTGTCGATGATGATGATTCCGCCCGGCTTGAGAGTATCTTCGAACTTCTCAAGAGACGGCTGGTTCAGCGCGATAAGAACGTCCGGCTCGTTGATGACCGGAGAACCGATCGGCTCATCGGAAATAACGACGGAACAGTTCGCTGTACCACCACGCATTTCCGGACCGTAGGACGGGAACCAGGAAACTTCTTTACCTTCGATCAAAGCAGACTCCGCAGCCATCTTACCTGCGGAAAGAACGCCCTGACCACCGAATCCGGCGAGAATAATAGAAAAATCGATCATGTCATTACACCTCCAGATCCTGTCCCTTGAAGACGCCCAGCGGATACTGCGGAACCATCTTCTCTTTGCACCACTCAAGTGCTTCGATCGGTTCTTTACCCCAGTTAGTCGGGCATGTGGAAAGGAACTCTACCATCGCGAAACCGAGGCCTGCCTGCTGTACACGGAAAGCCTTTGCGATCGCCTTCTTTGCTTCCTGGATGTGCTTGAAGTCAAACAGAGCGACACGCTCGATATAAACGGCACCGGTCAATGTGGAGAGCATCTCACTGACGTTGATCGGATAACCACGTGTCTCAGCGTCACGACCCAGCGGAGAGGTCGTTGTGACCTGACCGAGAAGTGTTGTCGGAGCCATCTGACCGGAAGTCATACCGTAAACCGCGTTGTTTACGAAGAATGTGCAGATCTTCTCACCACGGGCAGCGGCGTGAACGATCTCAGCGGTACCGATGGAAGCGAGGTCACCGTCACCCTGATATGTGAAGACCATTTCTTCCGGCTTGCAACGCTTGATACCTGTAGCAACGGCCGGAGCACGACCATGAGCTGCCTGTACCATATCGCAGGAAAAATAATCATAGTTGTTATATGTGCATCCTACAGATGCGACACCGATGGTCTTGTCGAGGATATCCATCTCCTCCATTACTTCCGCGATGAGGCGGTGAATGATACCGTGCATACAACCCGGGCAGTAATGGAACGGCTTATCTGTCAGACCTTTTGTTTTCTGGAATACAACTGCCATCTTACATCTCCCCCTTATGAATCTTTACGATCTCATCCAGGATCTCCTTCTGGGTCGGCAGGTTACCGCCCATACGGCCGTGGAAGTAGACCGGCTTCTTACCGTTAACGGCAAGACGGACATCTTCGATCATCTGACCGGAAGAAAGCTCAACATCGAGGAAGCCCTTAACACTCGGCATATCGGCAACCTTGGCGATCTCCTTTGTCGGGAAAGGCCACAGTGTGATCGGACGGACCATACCGACTTTGATACCAAGCTCGGCAGCCTGACGGATAACGTTCTTGCAGATACGGGAGCATGTACCGTAAGCTGTGATAACGACCTCAGCGTCTTCGATATTCATGGTCTCGACCATGACTTCCTTCTCTTCGATCTCTCTGTACTTCGCCTGAAGTTCACGGTTCTTTGCTTCGAGATCATCCGGATCGATGTAGATAGATGTGATCGTGTTGTGCTTCTCACGACCGTGCATACCTGTGGTTGCCCACGGCTTAGCAACTTCTACTGTCTCTTCCTTCTCTTTGAAAGCAACAGGCTCCATCATCTGGCCCATAGTACCGTCACCGAGGATCATAACGAGGATTCTGTACTGATCCGCGAGATCAAATGCCTTTACAGTCAGCTCGTAAAGCTCCTGTACGGAAGCCGGAGCGATAACAAGGTTCTTGTAGTCACCATGTCCACCGCCCTTTGTCGCCTGGAAATAGTCGCTCTGGGACGGGAGGATACCACCGAGACCCGGACCGCCACGCATGATGTTAACTACAACTGCCGGAAGTTCTGCGCCGGCGATATATGAAATACCTTCCTGCTTGAGGGAGATTCCCGGAGAGGAAGAAGATGTGAGAACTCTCTCACCTGTAGCAGCTGCGCCGTATACCATGTTGATCGCGGCAACTTCGCTCTCTGCCTGTACAAATGTACCGCCATGCTTGACCATCTCTCTGGCCATGTAGTGCATGACTTCTGTCTGAGGTGTGATCGGGTAACCGAAATAGTGACGGCATCCGGCACGGATCGCCGCTTCAGCGATAACCTCATTACCCTTCATTAAAACTCTTTTTGCCATAACCATCTCTCCTTATCTTTCCACAGTGATAACCGAATCAGGGCAAGTTGTCGCACAGAATGTGCAACCGATGCACTGAGTAAGATCTACACAGGAAGCCGGATGATAACCCTTAGAATTCAGTCTCTCTTTATCAAGGACCAGAATCTTCTTCGGGCAGGCATTTACACATAAGCCGCAGCCCTTACATAAATCGTCTTGAAAAGATACTTTAGCCATATGTCCCTCCTGATATTTTATTGCGTATTAAGAATTATAGTATTGCCCCCTATATAAATCAACATGGCAAAAGGCTAGAAAAATGAATGTTTTTAACTCATTCGGCAAGCAGACTACACAACAGAAACTCAAATCAGAAAGAATACGGATTTCTAAAATACAAAAAGCAAAAAAATATCCCTCCTGCGACGAGTTTTGCTTTAGCAAACTGTTCGAGTCGCAAGAGGGATATATTTTGCTTGTATTTAGAAACTTATGCGTCCTTCTTGAGGAGGTCGCGGATCTCTGTAAGAAGAGCGATATCTGCAGGTGTCTCTTCTTCCTTCTTCTCTTCTTCTTCCTTCTTAACAAGTTTTTCCTTAGCCTTGTTCATAAGACGGATAACGATGAAGATAACGAAAGCGATGATGATGAACTGGATGATCGCGTTGATCAGGATGCCGTAGCCGATAGCGACTTCGCCTTCCATCTCAAGTGTCTCCGGATTCAATGTACCGGACTTCAGAACGTACTTCATGTTCGCAAAATCTACACCGGATGTCAGCATACCGATGCAAGGCATGATGATGTTATCAACAAGCGCGGTGACGATCTTACCGAAAGCAGCACCGATAACTACTGCGGTTGCCAGGTCGATAACATTTCCTCTCATAAGAAAAGCTTTAAAATCTTTCCACATAAAACAACCCTCCGTATATGTTTTTTCTTTATTTCACTATATTCCAATCGGAACTATTTGTGAACTACTTATTCTTATCCTTCTTGTCCTTTTTCTTCTTTTTCTTGTCTTTCTTTACCTTCTTCTCTTTTTCCGGTTCTTCAGGAGCCGTTACCGACAATAGATCCGAAAGACATTTCTTCATCTCGATGATGCTTTCTTCGTTGATCATGTAAAAGCACTCGCGTCCGACTTTATTGACGGAAACGATCTTGGATGAAGTAAGAAGCTGCATATGGTGAGACAGCGTCGGCTGAGAGATCTTCAGATGTTCAAGGATATCTTTTGCGCGAAGCTTATTGCCACGGCTTAAAATACCGAGGATCTGCATCCTTGTCGGATCACCCAAAACTTCGAAGCGTGAGTTTACGTTATCCAAAGTCTCTACCTCCCGTTATGCGATCAGTTGTTCTTTGAGAGCCTCTTCAAAATCAGAAAGGTTCGCGCATGCGACGACTTCCGTATTATCTTCAAGAAGGATATCTTCATCCTCCTTAACGAGCAGTGTCATCGGAACACCGAGCTTTCTAAGAAGCAGGAGCTGATATTCCTTGCTCGGCTGATTGGCGAGATACTTGCTGAGCATGCGCAGGATCTGCTTGGCATCTTCAAGATAGATACCGGAAAGGCGCATGAGATGGTCGATCACATATACGCCGAATACATCGTCGAACTTCATGTTCTTCTTTTCCGGGAAAACGGAAGTAAAAACAGTCATCGAGATCTTCGATACCAGATTCAGTTTTGCGAAATCATCTAACGGGATCAAAAAGCTCTTTACATTCGGCGAGAAGATCTCCTGAAGCTGTTCAACTGTCAACTCACCTTTAAGATCCTGAATTCTTTCAATACGTGCGAGGACACGGTCTCTGGGGAGAAAAGTCTCCTGTCCGGTTACGGTCGCCTTATGGATAAACCAACTCTCCGGAATCAATTTCATTCTTTTCCAACGATAAAGTGTACCGTATGAAATACGCGCTACACGAAGAAGCTGTTTTTTCGAAATCAATTCTTCATTCTCAAACATGGTTTCACCCCTCACAAAATAATAGCTGCGGATAATCCCCTTAGATTAATCCACAGCTATCATTTTAGAGAAACAATGTTACAACTTCTAAACAGCCATATAGCATTTACATTCCTTTTACGTCTCGAAAAGCACTAAAGGAAAAGCACTTATCAGAGATCGAAAGCATCCTTAATGGTGTCTACAAGTTCTTCCACATCACCGGACATCGCGGCTTCAAAGATCTCATTGAACATGAAGTAACAAACGATAACAAGAGAGAGCGCGAGGATGATCAGGAGGATCTTCCAGATCAATACGGCTCTTGCGAAGCTCTTTCTGCTCTTGCATTTCTTACCTGCTGCCGAGAGAATGATCGAGCTGATCAGACCAACGACCGGGATCGCGAACAGAAGCATCAGGAAGAAAGCCGTGCCCGTCTTAAGCGGCTTCTGATCGGCATCCGGATTCAGTTCTTCAGTAACCGGAGCCGGATACGGATTCGTATTTGAGGAATATACAGGCGCAGCCATCGTTTCCGGATTCAGAGCAACCGGTGCCGGTGTGGAAACCGGAGCAGGAGCCGGTGCCGGTGCAGAGACCGGGATCGGAGCAACAGCTACAGCAGGCTCAACGATCGGAGCCTGATCGATCTGAGAAAACTCAGGTACTACTTCTTCGATTGGTGCAACTTCAGGAACTACCTCCGGGATATCGGAAGATACTTCCGGTACGACTTCTTTCTGCTTCGGAACGGCGATCGGCGCACCCGGATCAAAAGAAGCACTCGGGACATCCTCGGCAACCTGCTGCACTTGTGCAGCCGCGTCATTTACTGCTTCCGCGACCGGAGCAGCAAGAGGAGTACCACAAGACGAACAGAACTTCATGCCTTCCGGCATTTCAGCTTGACAATTAGGACAAATCATAAACGAACCCTCCTGGTCAATTTCTATATGTCCCGTTCCGTACGAAACCTGCACGTTCAGCGGGAAAATGAACGAATTAATTATATCATGTTTTCTTGTGAATGTTTATATCAGGATAGCATTCCGTCACACAGGGATCACTGCTACACAGAACTGACCTGCCTGAAGCGTATACTTTCTGTCTCCGAGATTCAGGAACCCCCTCTTGGACGCCAGAGCGATCTTTTTACACGAGGAAGAGTATCTCGTTACGGATATATCACGGTCCGACGCATTGGAATCGATCAGGAACTGCTGCTGTTCTTGCGTCGGGTTCGTAATGATCAGATACACATACCCCTCGGAAGTATATGCGTACGAATGAAGCCCTACGGAATAGTTCTCATCTTTAATATGCGTCAAAGGCGCGGCCCATGATGTCTCGATACGCTGACCGGACGTGACTTCCGTCAAAACTCCGACGAGTCTTATCAGAGTCTCCGTGTTGGCCGTTTTGACCTTACGGTTTTCAAGCGTATCGCCGTCATTGGCAAACAGGTAATCATCGTTCGCGTCGGATCCGGATCTGCTGACGGGAAGATCGACCGTGACGAACGAAGTATGCGCGCCGAGGTCCGAAAGAAGAAAATCGATCATCTCAGCGGCTGAAAGCGGCTTCTCGTCCTGATAAACACGGTTTTCCGATACACGGTTTTGTACAACGGAGAAAGAGAGATCACTGATCCATTCACCTGCGGACTCCTGTACATGCGAGGTATTTCTCGGGATCGCGTCCACATAATCCGTATACGCGGCTTCGATCAGTTTCGCGTTTCCGTCATCCGGCAGCGTTTCCGCCACTTCCGCTCCCGCGTTCGTAATATTCAGGGCCGAAGCATGGTAATCGGCAATGGAAGTCATCGTTCCGCTGTCGTATTTCATACCGTCGACAAAGAAAACTTTATCCTTAAGCTCCGGGTAGTACCTCGAAGTGGAGATCAAAGAGATCATATAGTCGACATAGGCTCTTCTCTGAAGATCCGTTTCAAAAAGGCCCTCATGGTCGGAGATCTCGATCACGATCCTGTCGAACTGCTTGTTCCACGGCACAGCGGTTCCGTTATCCACACGGATCTTTCCGTAAGTATCGGTGATACCGCCGCACATATATCCCAGAAGGATTTCGGTCTCATCGGCGGCGAAAGAAGAATCGATCACAAGCCACGGATCGGCGTCCACCTGCTTTACCAGACGCATCGTCGACTCCAGGGAAACTACTCCGGAATCCACGATATTCCCGTTCTCGTCATCATATACATATTCATTTCCGATAACGGAAATATTCGAAGCGATATGTCTGCCGTTTCTTCCCAGTCCGAGATTTTCCAGACGCAGGAATTCGGGATGGCTGTCCGAAAGAAGATCTACAAGCTGCGGTTTGATCACCGGGTCAGAATACGTGTCTCTTTCCAGACGGACAACGTCGGTGAACATCTCACCACTTCCGTAAAAACCGATATTCAGACGGATCTCCGTTTTTTCGAGATCGATCTTTTCCTTCGGCCATGCAAAAGTATACGAATACTCTTTCCAGTTTCCGTTCACTCCGGTAAATGTCGTTCCGATCGGTTCAGACAGACCGGAGATCCAGACGAGCACTTCTTCATTCTCCGTGTTGCCTGACTTAAGCCACAGACGGATGTTGTAGAATACCTTTTCTTTCATCGGATTCAGTTCATCCCTGGAGATCACCTGAGAAATAAAGTGCGCGTCTTCTTCGTCAGGGTCAGACGAAGAAAGGTGCAGGGATTTTACCCCCGCCATCTTCGGCGCGTCCGAGGCGATCTGGACAAAGGTCTCCGGTCCGAAAACGTCCCATGCGTTATTTCCGTCCGAAGAAACGGAAGGTACGGGCGCGAACAGGATACACATATCACCATTCTGCACTTCGATCTCTCCGATATCACGGTCAAGCGTGACTTTGGTATACATGGAAGCCGAAGACAATGTGCCGGATCTCGATATCAGGATGCTTTCATCCGAAGAACCGCAGATCGAAGAGATCTGATTGTCTTTTCCGGCAAATACCTGATGCCAGGAACAAGTGCTTTTCGAGAACGAATAGATATAACCGTTATCCGTCAGCACCCAGATATCCCCGCCCGGGAACGTTACGACCTGCTTCGGTACAACATCGTCGGGAAGCTTGCCGTCATATCGGTTAAAGGAAAACGTATCGGCGGAAGTATCGTACTTTCCGACCGCGACCTGACCGTTGTCACCGATCAGGATGAATTCGCCGTTGTTATACGCGGAAAGCACCCATGTGTCGCTGCTGTTCGTCTCAAGTTCATCCTGAGAAACTTTTCGGAACATGGAAGCGTTCACAGAAGTGCAGACATAACCGTTTTCACCTGCAAGGATGATCCTCGATCCGTCCGAGACCGAAGTATAAAGATCGTTCGCGGTCCCTGTCATCGGCGAAGTGATCTTGGAAGTATCGCAAACTCTGACGGTTCCGTTCGTTCCGCAAGCGACTGCCATTTTCCCGAGTATCGTAAGAGAATGGATCTCAAAATCACCTTTTTCCGAAGAGATCGCCGAATCCCAGCTTCTGCCGTTCGCAGAGATAAGGAAAGAACCTTTTTTCGTCACGGCGAAAAAGTGACCGTTCAGGACCGCCACATCGACGATCGGGTCGCCTTCTTCCGGCGCAAAAACGGTGACCGGTTCGGCAGATGTCAGATCCGCAAGAAGTTCACCACTTTCCAGAAGCGCGGCGATATATGTTCCGTTGGTACGTATGACCGATGCGGACAGTTTTCCCTGTTCCGAGCTGTCTACGGGACGCCAGATGCCCAGCTGTTCCGTCTGATAATCAAGGATATTTGCATTCACGACCTGCTTCAACTGACCGTCCTCGTCGTAGGAAAGAATGCGCAGCTTTCCGTCTTTGTAAGATCCGGACGACATGATTTCTTCATCTGAACGGTTGTGGAGATATACGACGTTTTCACTGGCCTCCGCCACGCTGAAAACATCTTCGTTGTAGCTGCTTTCAAAGGACGGATCCCAGATCAGGTTCGTCGACGGAACATAGGAAAGGTTTACGCCCATTCCGGAAGTGGGCACACCGGATTTCTCATTCTGCGTCGAGACCCTCGGAAACTCGGAAGACCTTCTTAAGACTCCCAGACTGACAAAGAGGATCGAAGCGACAAGCAAAAAGATCGTAAACACCGTCACTGCGGTGAGCAGCGGGCGCTTATGAACACGATTATCGCGTTTAAACATCCTTCGAAGCCAATTCATGTGTGTCTTCCGGACAGCATCTTATTGATGTCTGCGGTCTCCTCCTTAACTTCAGCAAAGCGTTCTTTTCTCTTAAGTGCCATATACACGGTGATCACACCGAAGAATACGATCGCGGCGATCTCGATCCCGGTCAGGATATTGTCCGCTTTCTCCGATATATCGAACAGCATATAGATACCGCTTCCCATGATATTAAACACCATGTGCGCGACGATCACCATGATCAGGTTGCGTGTAAGATAGTACAGCGCTCCGAGCATGAGACCCGCAAGGAAGGCGTATCCGATCTGGATCGGCTGCCCGTGCATGCCTCCGAAATACAGAGAACTTGCAAATATGGCAAGAAGCGGTTTTTTCAGTTCCAGCATACCCTGCATGATGAAGCCGCGGAAAAGGATCTCTTCAAACACCGGAACAAAAATGCACGTTCCGATGACACTCATATACAGATCCGCGTTAGAGGTACTTTTCGACTGCATCATCTCGCTATAGTTCTCGAGGGATTTCTGAACCGCGGATACAGGCAGGTTTTTTACGATAAAAAAATACAGAACGACCACGCCGAGCATGGCCAGAGCGGATACGACGGCGTATGTCCAGTCAACCGGTTTTCCCGCAGCGATCGTCGGTGTCCCGAGAACGTACTTTTTCCTGATGATCCACCAGATGATACAGACCGTTACGCCGATAACTCCTTCGATCAGATAGATCAGACCTTCATGGTCCAGATAGTCCTCGCCTTCGAGCAAAGCAACAGTCTGAAGCGAGAAAAACATGATCACGAAATACGCGATGACACAGATAAGCGGTTCCAGGAAAAAACGAAACGCGACCCTGCTTCTGTAACTCATTTTTTCTCCTCATTCTGCGAAGGTGCGGGTTCTTGAACAGGACTCGGTGTTACCATCGGCATACGGTTATAAACAGCCCCCTTTTTCTTTTTGTCCTTGACATTCGCGGCATATCTTCTCATAAAGACGGTAAATGCCGCTTCAAGTTCACTCTCGTTTTTGATGGAATAAAAGTACTGATCGCCGTTCTTGGCATATTCCGTACGCATGATCACAAGTTCCGGATCCGCGTGATTTCCGTCATCCGGCTCATAGTTGTACATGACCGCGTATTCGATCTTTTCGATCATGAACGTATCGATCATGGACAGGTAATACTCTTTTCCGTTAGAAGCATCGCGAATAACAGCAAGCGCATCACCCTCCTTCGGAGAATGATGCGTGAATTGCGGTCTTCTTATGGACTTTGATTTACTCTTCTTCGTCTGAGAAGTCTTCTTCATCGTCGAGCTCAGCCTCCGCGCACAGACGATCGTACTCTTCGTAGATCTCGTCCGCTTCATCTTCGTCCAGACTCATCAGGCCTTCTTCGCCGTCATCTGTCTTAACGACCTTGGTGATGACCATTTCCGGCTCTTCTTCGTCTGTTGTAACCAGTACACAATAAGACTGATCCTTGTATTCAAAATCATCAACGAGCGCGAACTGATATTCTTCGCCGCTTTCGGCATCTACCATCGTGATGATCGCTTCATCATCATAGATATCTTCGATACCTTCGATGTTCTCTTCACAGTTATCGCAATCGCCGTTATCACAGCTTTTACCACAATCAAATAACATAATCTCGTCCTCCGAATAATAAATTACCCATCTTTTTGTCTTATCAGACTTATCTCATTATAACATGAAATTCTTTTACTTACGGGAAATATCCAGATATTCCTGCAAAATGATCTCCGCGGCGACCTGATCGACGACTTTTTTCTTGTTTTTTCCCGAAACACCGGTTTGTCTTAAAAACTGAGAAGCGATCACCGTTGTATATCTCTCATCACGGAAAACAGGCTTAATACCGGTCTTTTCCTCGATCATCTGTCCGAAAAGCACTGCTTTTTCCTCAGACTCGCTGACCGTTCCGTCCGTGCGGCTCGGTCTTCCCAGTACGATCTCCGTGATATCGTTTTCCGAAACGATCTGAAAAATGCGCTCGATGGCATAATCACTGTCTACTCCGTTCCAGTTGATCGTCTCAAGCCCCCGGGCCATAATACGAAGAGGGTCGGATACAGCCACCCCGATTCTTCGCATACCGAAATCAATGGCCATTACCCGACTCATTCTTTTAAATCTCCTGATAAATTATTCTTCCGCCAGTCTCTCACAATACTCTCTGACGATGACCTCAAGAAGCTCATCGCGTTCCATACGACGGATAATTCCACGTGCGCCCTTGTAGTTTGTAATGTAGGTCGGGTCACCGGACATAAAGTAGCCTACCAACTGGTTGATAGGATTGTACCCCTTTTCCTGCAGCGCATCCAAAACCTGCATCATCAATACCTTGGCATCCTCAGATCTCTCCATGTTAAATGAGAATCTGGCTGTACCGGAATCCTGCATAGCTGACGCACCTCCTTTTTACTTTCACAGTTATGTGTCTATTCTATCACATAAGAAATCAACTTTTCATTATTAATTTGTCATACAAGGTAAATATTTTTAGACTTTTTGGGAGGAAAAACTCCACTAAATTGAAAAATCTCACGATTTTTCCGTAAAATCACGTCCGATGATCTCAAAATCTCGAAATTCGTTGACAGTTCCTAAAATGATGTCTCCCGGAACAAATTTCTCTTCCGAGGAAGCGATCACACGCACATATTCCTTGCTGTACCCTTCATAGGTTCCATCGCCGGGAGCCTGCTCTACCAGGACTTCCACGGCCTTTCCGACAAAAGACTTTGCGCGTTCTTTCTCCATTTTATCTGAAATGGAACGAAGCTCTGCCGTTCTTCTTGATTTGACCGATCCGTCGACCTGGTCATCCATATTCCAGGCCTTCGTTCCTTCTCTCGGCGAAAACGGGAACACATGGATATGAGTAAAACCGATCTCTTCGGCAAAAGCGCAGGATTCTTTATGTTCTTTCTCTGTTTCCCCGGGGAACCCGCAGATCATGTCCGTGGTGAAGCTGGCATTGGGAAAAGCACTTTTAAGATCCTTAACGACTCTTCGGAAAAGATCCGTGTCGTATTTACGGTTCATCCTCTTAAGAACAGTATCCGAACCGCTCTGAAGCGAAAGATGGAAATGCGGGCAGATCGCCGGTATCTCCTTGAGTTTTGCGATCAATTCAGGCGTCATGCAGGACGGTTCGAGAGAGCCGAGACGGATGCGTTCCACGCCCTTGATCTTCGACACTTCTTCCAGAAGTTCTCCGAGCGCCATACTGTCTCGCCCGAGTTCTTTTTCAAAGGAACAAAGATGGATACCCGTAATGACGAACTCACGGTATCCTTTTTGCGCCATATCCGAGATCTCCGAAAGGATCGCCTCACGGCTTCTGCTTCTGACTCTTCCTCGGGAATAAGGGATAATGCAGTACGTGCAGAAATTGTTGCAGCCGTCCTCGATCTTAACGATGGCGCGGGTGTTTTCCTGATACGGAACCGAGCCGTATTCGAAGAAACGGGTCCCAGCGTCAAGGTCATCCGAGGGATTATCGGACTTACGGATATTGAGTTTTTCGAGAAGTATAGGGATCAGCGCCGGACGGTCATCCGTTCCGACAACGATGTCAGCGTCCGTCTCTTCCATGCACATCTGGGTATGACAGCCCATCGCCACGACGATCGCGTTTGGCGCGACACGGCGGGCCTTTCTGACCATCTGACGGGACTTTCTGTCCGCCTCGCCCGTAACCGCGCAGGTATTCACGATATACACATCGCAGGAAGAAGGATCCTCTGTTTCCTCAAAACCTTCCTCCGCGAGGAGTTTTCCGATCGCCGCAGTCTCGTAGGAATTGACTTTGCAGCCTAAAGTAAGAAAGTAAACTTTAAACGACATCTTTTCCCTTTCGTCAAATTGATGAACTAATTATACCTGTAAACCGATATCTTTCAAACATTATCACATTGACATACATATCACCTGTGATAAACTAATTCCATAGTCTTTCAGCACATATTAGGAGGCAAAAGCATGGTTCGTTTTCCGATTCGCTTTAAATCTATCTCTGATGTCAAGGAATTTGTTCAGATCGTGAATTCCTATCCTTATGATGTAGATCTTTCCTCCGGACGCTACGTGGTAGACGCCAAGTCCATCATGGGCATCTTCAGTCTGGAACTTCAGAGCGCGATCAACCTCGAGATCCACAGCAATTCCTGCGATGATCTGGTTGAGGCACTGGCGCCTTTTAAAGTAGAAGAGTAAGACTCTTACTCGACAAAGTTGAAATCAATATGGTGCGTGAGCGGGTCTGCGGAAGCAACCTTGACACGCACTTTTTTTCCGATCCGATAGACCGTTCCGCGAGACCCTTTGGCCTCGAGTTTTCTCTCATCGAACTCGAAGTACTCGTTCAGTGAGGCAAACGGCACCATACCTTCGATCGTATTTTCCAGCTTTACAAAAACACCTCCGGGGCAGGCTCCGGATACGACTCCCGGGAACTCCTCACCCACATGCATCCGCATGTACTCGGCGCACTTTAAGTCCACGGACGCGCGCTCTGCTTCCACGCTGTTTCGCTCCATTTCCGAGCTGTGATAAGCGATATCGGCGACTTTATTGGCGAACTTCTGCTTCTCGTGCTTCTGATGCAGCCAGCTCTTGATGATCCTGTGGATATAAAGGTCAGGATATCTTCTGATCGGGGATGTGAAATGACAGTAATACTTCGATGCCAGACCGAAGTGTCCGACGTTCTTTTCCGAGTAGACAGCCTTCGCCATGCTTCTCAGAAGGAGCTGATTTAAGGCAGGCGCATACTCTTTATCCGCGATATCATCCAAAAGCTCGGAAAGATAAAGCGGAGTCACCTTTCCCGTTAGTCTTCTGTTCTCACCGAAAAGTCTTGCCACATGCATGAACTCGGCGATCTTCAGTTCGTCCGGTTCCTCATGGATACGATAGACAAACGGACTTTCGAGCTGATTGAACCTTTCGGCGACCGCTTCGTTGGCGGCGATCATGAACTCTTCGATCACGCTGTGGATCGTATTGATCGGGTACGGATATACATCAACGGGATTTCCGTCATCATCCAGTTCGACATGGGTCTCCGGGAATACGAAATCGATCGTGCCTCTCTTCTTTCTCTTGTCCTTGAGCACGTTTCGAAGATCGAGCATCAGTTTGAACATCGGGACCAGCGGGATATAGTCCTCGATCGTCTTATCCTCGAAAAGGATACCGTTGATCTCGTTATAAGAAGTTCTGGCATTACTTTCGATAATGCTTTCATAGATCTCACTGTCGATGATCTCGCCCTGCGGATCGATCTTCATCTCACAGGTGAGCGTAAATCTCGGCACATGCGGATTCAAGCTGCAAAGGCCGTTGGAAAGTCTCGGTGGAAGCATCGGGATGACCCTGTCAACGAGATATACGGAAGTGCCTCTCAGTCTCGCCTCGTTATCCAGGGCGGAACCGTCGGTGACATACTCGGAGACATCGGCAATATGCACCCAGAGCTTATAACAGCCCTTTTCGAGTTTTTGAATGGAGATCGCGTCGTCTAAATCCTTTGCCTCTTCGCCGTCGATCGTGATCGTCTGCAGGCTTCGAAGATCCTTACGTCCGTGAAGGAGCGCTTCCTCGATCTGTTCTTCCGTAGGAGACAGCGGAAGCTGCGACGCTTCATCCATGACCGCAGCGGGAAATACATTGGAAAGTCCGAACTGACGCAGGATCGAAAGCATCTCCACGTCGTTATTTCCGGGATCACCGAGCACTTCGATGATCCTTCCTTCATATTCCGCTCTCTTCGCGGAAGGATTTAAGATCTCACAGACGACCTTCATACCGTAAGGCGCGCCGTTCAGTTGATTTCGCTTAATTAGGATCTGGCCGTAAGCCGCAGCCGGGTAGCCCGGATCCGGAACGACGATCCCGCAGTCTCTTCCTTCTTTCAGGATTCCGACGCACTGGTTTTCCAGGCATTGCGGGCCTCTCGGCGGCAGTTCCGCGATCGTTACTTCCCGGGATGCCGGGATCTTGGCCTTTGAACTTTCTTTTCTTCCGCTCGGGCGGATCTTTATATGTCTT
The DNA here is from genome assembly GCA_017561715.1 of Clostridiales bacterium. Lineage (GTDB taxonomy): Bacteria > Bacillota > Clostridia > Saccharofermentanales > Saccharofermentanaceae > Scatonaster. Next base: position 145,427 of record JAFZBN010000015.1, read on the forward strand.
CGGTTATGTCTTCCCATTTTCGTCCCTCATTTCCTCAGCAGAAGTAAAAAAAGAACTGCTTCCCGCTTGAACGGTCAGCAGTTCACTTGTTCTTTCAGATCAGATGTGTCTTAAAAACCTCTGGCAAGAACCAGGAAAAGAACAACTGTAAGGATCGCGAAGAGGATCGCCGTGAACAGCGTGATCTTCTTGAGTTTCTCATCAAGAGTTCTGCCCTTCGACTTCTCGTAGAAGGAGTTTCCGCTACCGCCAACGACACCCATACCCTGATCGTTGCCCTCCTGGGACATGACCAGAATGATCAATGCGATGCAAACAATAATATCGACACATGTAAGTACAACTGCTAATGTATTCATTATATCAGCCTCCAAGACTGTTCTCAAATATAATAACTGTTAGATATTAACACAAGAATATTTCTTAATCAACAGTTATTTTCGATTCTTGATCAACTTGTGGATCTCGCTTGCGGCAAACGGAATGAACGCCAGCAGGATGACCGGGATCCAGTAGATCGGAGCGAGCATGATATTGTCAAAGATCGAATTCACACCCGGGATGTAGATGACTGCCAGGAGAAGTCCGATGGAACCGGCAACGGAGATGTTCATGAACTTATTGCTGAACACTCCGAGCTTGAACACGCTGATACGCTCGGAACGGGCTCCGTAAGCACGGAAGAGTTCGGCGAGGATCAATGTGGCAAAGGCCATCGTTCTCGCGCCCTCGAGCGGAACTTCGGCGTCCTTGAAGAACACCGTCAGACCGAGGACAAAGGATGTAAAGACAGCGGCAAAGATCGCAAGGCTCTGTACGAGGATGTTGATCTTCATCGTCTTGTTGATGATCGATTCGGATTTCTTTCTCGGCGGCTGCTTCATGATGTCCGGTTCACCCTTTTCTCTTCCGAGAGCAAGTGCCGGGAAACTGTCGGTTACAAGGTTCAGCCACAGAAGCTGGATCGCGGTAAGCGGAGTACCGATTCCCGGGATCAGAGAAACCGGGATCAGAGAGATCAGGAAGATGACCAGGATCTCACCTACGTTACAGGAAAGAAGGAATCCGACGAATTTTCTGATGTTGCTGTAGATGACACGGCCTTCTTCAACTGCGGATACGATCGTGGCGAAGTTATCGTCCGTAAGGATCATGTCGGAAGAGTTCTTCGCGACATCGGTTCCCGTGATACCCATGGCAACACCGATATCAGCGGACTTAAGAGCCATCGCGTCGTTAACGCCGTCACCGGTCATGGAAGCGATGTGGTCATTCTTCTTAAGAGCGTTTACGATACGCACCTTGTGATCCGGAGATACACGGGCATATACGTTTGTGGTCTCGCAGACAGTCTGAAAGTCTTCATCGGAGACCTTATCGAGCTCGGCGCCGGAAAGACTTCCGGATGTCTCATCCATCATGCCGAGGTCGTTTGCGATCGCGACTGCAGTATCCTTATAGTCACCTGTGATCATGACGGCACGGATACCGGCTTCACGGCAGATCGCCATAGCGTCCTTAACTTCGGTTCTTGCAGGGTCGATCATACCGACCAGACCGATAAAGCACATATCTTCCTCATGCGCGAAGTCTGCCTCGATCGATTCCTTCCCTTCATATGTTCTATAGGCAAAAGCCAGAACACGAAGAGCGGTCGTCGCGTAAGCATGGTTCGTTTCAGAGATCCGATTCTTGATCTCTTCTGTCATCGGGATATTCTTCGTTCCGTCGAAATACTCGGTACAACGGTTCAAAACGATATCCGGCGCACCCTTTGTAAAGGATACGATCGCACCCGGAACGATATTCGGGTGATATGTGGTCATCATCTTTCGATCGGAGTCGAAAGGAAGTTCGGCAATACGCGGGAATACCTTATTTGTTTCCTCCTTCGGAAGTCCGGACTTCGCGCCGAGAGCGATCAGAGCGGCCTCTGTCGGGTCGCCGATGCAGGAATAACGTCCGTCTTCACCCTTCGGAGTTACGGCGTCACTGCAGAGTACGCAGGACTGAAGAAGACGAAGGAGCTTTTCGTTCGGAGTGATCTTATTACCGTCTTCGTCCTGGATCTGACCTTCCGGAGCGTATCCGATACCGGTAACATCGAAGGACTTCTCACCGTCAAATACTTTTCGTACGGTCATCTCGTTCTGTGTCAAAGTACCTGTCTTATCGGTGCAGATAACGTCAACGCAGCCGAGTGTCTCAACAGCGAGCAGGCGGCGTACGATCGCGTTCTTGCTGGCCATCTTCGTCATGCCGAGGGCAAGAACGATGGTAACTACAGCGGCAAGGCCTTCAGGAATAGCGGCAACCGCGAGGCTGACAGCTGTCATCAGAGCTTCATCCCAGGCTTCCCCCTGAACAAATACGTCTACGACAAATACGATCAGGCAGATCGCAATGCAGACGATACCGAGGATCTTACCGAGTTTGTTGAGATTCTTCTGAAGAGGAGTTTCTTCGTTATCAATAGAGGAAAGACGATTCGCGATCTTACCGAGTTCGGTATTTCCGCCCGTCTCAACGACAACACCGCGTCCACGGCCGTATGTAACGGCTGTGCCCATGTAGAGCATGTTCTTACGGTCACCGATACCGCAGTCTTCTTCAAGAACGACTGTCGCGTCTTTATCGACCGGAACCGATTCACCTGTCAGGGAAGCTTCTTCAACTTTCATGGAGCTTGCTTCCGTAAGGCGGATATCCGCGGCGATCAGGTCACCTGCGTCGAGAACGACGACATCACCCGGAACGAGCTTGTCGGAATCGATCATCTGCTGCATATTGTCACGGACGACCTTCGCCTGCGGGGAGCTCATCTTTTTCAGTGCGGCGATCGCTTCATCCGCTTTACCTTCCTGGTAAACACCGAGGACCGCGTTGATGATGACGATCGCGAGAATAACGATTACATCGATCCATCCGGAGAAACCGCCTTCTTTTACGGCCATGATCGCCGAAAGGATCGCGGCACCGATCAGGATCAGTACCATCGCGTCTGCAAACTGTCCTAAGAAACGTTTCCAGAGCGGAGTCTTCTTTTCTTCTCCAAGGGAGTTCGGACCATACTTGGCTAGACGTTTGTCTGCCTCGGTCTTCGTAAGGCCGGCCTTTATGTCGGTCTCGAGTTCTTTAAGAACCTGTTCGGTTTCCATTGAAAACGGATGATTCATTTTCTACCTCCTACGCGTACGTGCGTGCGTATCAAAATATAACATATTAAAAAAATCTAGGGAAGCGGAAAATCTAAATAAGTCATTATCTATTCCGTCGAAAATAGCAAAATAGATTTTTCGAAAAAAACAACAGGGACCGTTTCATTTCTGAAACAGTCCCTGGTTGGTGCCCAGAGTCGGAATCGAACCAACGACACGGGGATTTTCAGTCCCCTGCTCTACCGACTGAGCTATCTGGGCAAATGATAATCGGTCCTTTATGGACCGATCATCTGGCGACGCAGAAGGGGCTCGAACCCTCGACCTCCAGCGTGACAGGCTGGCATTCTAACCAAGCTGAACTACTGCGCCATATTGGTGGAAGATACAGGGCTCGAACCTGTGACCCCCTGCTTGTAAGGCAGGTGCTCTCCCAGCTGAGCTAATCTTCCATCTACATTGCTGGAGCGCTTTCTCAAGCGCAAGAAGAAGTATACCGAAACACTCCCTTGTTGTCAACAAGATTTCCCAAAAAAGAGCAAAGTTTTTCGGGACCTCGGTAAAAGCACCGTAATTGGGGCTTTTCGCTCAGAAACACTGGTCTTTGACAAAGCCCGTGAACGTGACGATCGCGACCTTGTTTCCAAGATCATCGACGACCTCTACCTCATAAAAGCAGGCACTTCTTCCCGACTTGATGCATCTGGCCGTACTCATCAGCACTTCCCCCTTTGCCGGTCCGACAAAGGAGATGTTACTGGAAATGGATACGGTCATTCTTCCACCGAAATTAGCCGCCACGGCAAAAGTCAGATCGGCAAGCGTAAAGATGGCGCCGCCCATGACTCCTCCGGCCGCGTTTCTGTGCACCGGCGTGATCCTCATACTGCAGCGGCAGATCTTATCCCCCGCTTCTTCGATAATGACTCCGGCCGCTTCCGTAGCGAAACGGTCATCGGCAAAAGTCTTCCTGGCCCACTCCAGATCGCGCTTTTCGACCGGAACAAAATTCTCACTCATGGTATTCCCTTTCTCTTCAAAAGTCCTTTATCAGCCCAGAAGTTTCATAAGATATTCTACTATAAAAACAGTCGAGCATGCACCGATCGCGACCGTCAGAAGCTTCTTTTCGAAAAGCGAAAGAAGCACGGCTACGAAAAGACCGAGCGCCGCGGAAAGAAGGCATCCGGTCGAATAGAAGATCGCCGGGATCGTCATCGCCGAAAGCACCGCGTACGGAATGTAATAGAGGAACGAGCGGATAAACCTGTTCTCTATCTTTTTCCTGCAAAGAACAAGCGGCAGCATACGGATCAGATAGGTAACGCCTGCCATGACGACAAGATACATGAAAAATATATCTGTACGGATCATGTGGCCACCGCCTTTCCGGTGCCTTCCGATCCGTTATCGGACGGTTCTTTCTTCTCTTCATCCGGGATCGGAGCGATCCAGGCAAAAAGAAGTCCGGAAACCAGAGCACAGATGATGATCGCGATTCCCGCGGATACATCCTTTAAGACAGGAAGATAGCGGAACGCACACGACAGAGCCACTGCCAGAAGGCAGCAAAGAGCGACAGAATGGTTCTTTTTCGAAGGCGGGATAACGATCGCGACAAACATCGCGTAAAGCGCGATCCCCAATGCAGAGACGACCATCTCGGGCAAGATGTCGCCGGCAAGTGCTCCCAGCGCCGTTCCGGTGACCCATCCCAGGACCGGAGATGTTATCAAACCGAGCATATACGGTGTCTCAACATCTTCTTTCTGACTGATCGCGACCGCGAATATCTCATCCGTCACACCGAAAGCGATCGCCAGTCGATGCAGGAGCTTCACACGCGGACTCAGTTTCTGGGAAAGCGAAACGGACATGAGAGAATAGCGCAGGTTGATGACAAACTGCGTCAGTACCATCTCGATGATCGGAAGGCCTCCTACGATGATCGGAACACCCGCGAGCTGGCCGGCGGAAGTGACATTCGCCAGAGAGACAAGTACCGTCTGCCAGACGGAAAGACCCGCGCCTACGGCAAAGATACCGAAGGCAAAGGAAACGGACAGGTACCCGAGACAAATCGGGAACCCGTCCTTGATACCGCGTAAAAACAGTTTTTTAGAACTCACGGAAAAGCAGACCTCACTTTACCGAGAAACGATAGCCGCAAAGGAAGCCTTTGACCTCATCTTTATCGATGACGGCCGACGCGAAGTTCGCGTGATGGATCGCATCCGGGAACATCTGTGTCTCGAGGCAGATCGCTTCGTAAGGATTGTAGTGGATGCCGCCCTTGCCGTCTTCGTCAAGGTTGCATGCGCAGTAGAGCTGTACGCCCGGGAAGTTTGTCAGGACTTCCATCTTTCTTCCGCTCTTCAGAGATTCGACGGAAGCGACAAGAGATACCTTGTCCTGAGTGGTCTTAAGAACATAGTTTGAGTCAGCGCCCTTACTGCAGTTGAGCTGCGGGTTGGAAGATGTCTTCACAAGGACTTTCTCCGTAGCGCACGGTGTTCTGAAATCAAACTCCGTGCCTGCTACGTCAATGTACTTACCATTCGGGACATTGTCCATATCTTTCTCGGTCACCTGCTCGGAATCGATCCAGAGGAGCTGCTCACCGATACGGCCGGCCGCCTGACCGTCGATATTGAAGTAAGAGTGGTTCGTCGGAGCGAAGATCGTCTTCTTATCGGAAACCGCGCGATAGGTGATGATGAGCGTTCCGTCTGTTGCCCATGTGTAAAGGACCTTCATGTCCATATTTCCGGGAACACCGCAAACGCCGTCAGCAAGCATAAAGGAAAGCAGAACGCCTTCGGTCTCGACAGTCCAGTCGTTCTTGATCTTGAGATCGTCAATAAAGGCCTGCGCTTCGTCACGGGAAATGATCTCACCTGTCCAGAAGCTGTTTTGGAAGTTGCCCGGACCGCCGTGAAGGTTGTTCTCACCTTCGTTTTTCGGGAGCTGGTAATCTACGCCGTCAATGGTAAAAGCACCGCCCTTGATACGGTTTGCCGTACGGCCGATGATAGATCCGTGGCCGGAGCCGGAACCCATATATCCTTCGATCGTGTCAAAACCGAGCATGACATCATCGAGTTTTCCTTCCTTATCAAAAACTTTCAGTGTATGGATCGCCGCACCGTATTCGATCACGGAGAAGCTCTCTCCGTTCGGGCGTGTAATAACGAATTCAGAGACGTTCTTGCCGTCTTTTGTCGTATCGAAAAGCACTTTTTCAGAAGCCATTTCAGTCACCTCTTACATCAGATTTTATACCGCTACTATTATTGCCCACGAATTGCTGGAAAGTCAATTCTAAATCTGCTAGAATACCTCTTAATTTACAGACTTCAGGCATTGAAAAACACATTAAAAGAAGGTGTCATATGAGCGCTAAATGGCGTAAGTTCTTATCATATTACCGACCCTACATGAAGGGTTTTATCGCAGACATGTGCTTCGCCCTCGTCGGTGCCGCCACGTCCCTGATCATTCCTCTCATCATCCGTTACATCACGGGTACCGTTCTGGCGGAAGGCTTTACCAACGCTTCCCAGACGATCATTAACCTTTTCCTTATCATGCTGGGGCTTCTTGCCATCGAGTTTGGCTGCAATTACTTTATCGCCTACGTCGGCCACATGGTCGGCGCCAGGATGGAATATGACCTGAGAAATGAGCTTTTCACGCATTATCAGAAGCTGTCCTTCCGTTTCTACGACGACCAGAAGGTCGGATCCCTGATGTCGCGCGTGACCAATGACCTTTTCGAGATCACGGAGCTATACCACCACGGCCCTGAAGATCTCATGATCTCCGCCATCAAGCTGATCGGCTCACTTGTCATCCTTTGCATGATCAATGTGCCTCTGGCACTTGTCGCGCTGGTTCCGGTGCCGTTTATGATCGTCTTCGCCTCGATCCTCAACAAGAAGATGAAGAGGACGTTTAAAAAGAACCGTGAAAAGATCGCCGAGATCAACACCCGCATGGAGGACAGTCTCTCGGGCATCCGTGTCGTTAAGTCCTTTACCGGTGAGGACATGGAGATCCATAAGTTCACCGAAGGCAACGACATGTTCCTTATGAGCAAGCGCGACAACTACCGCTATATGGCGATCTACCACGCCGTTCTCTGGGCAACGACAGGTCTGATCACGATCGTCGTCGCGACCGTCGGTTCTCTTATGATCGGCAAAGACGCGCTGACGCTTCAGGACCTGATCGCGTTCCTGCTTTACGTCAACAACTTTACCGAGCCGATCCGAAAGCTCGTCAGTTTCACCGAGCAGTTCCAGAACGGCATGTCCGGCTTTGAGCGCTTCTATGAGATGATCTGCATCGAACCGGATATCGAGGATTCCCCGGACGCGACAGAGATGACGAACGTGAAGGGTAACATCGACTTTAAGGATGTCACCTTCTCTTACGGAAGTAATCCGACGAAGGAAGCGACCGTCTTTTCGCACCTGAACCTTCATATCGACGCGGGCGAGTATGTCGCGCTGGTCGGTCACTCCGGTGTCGGCAAGACCACGATCTGCAGCCTGATCCCGAGATTCTATGAACCGAGTGAAGGCGAGATCACGATCGATGATACCAACATCAATTCGGTCACCCAGAAGTCCTTAAGAAAGCAGATCGGTATCGTTCAGCAGGATGTATATCTCTTTGCAGGAACAGTTTTGGAAAATATCCGCTACGGTCGTCCGGATGCAACTTTCGACGAGGTCATCGACGCAGCCAAGCGCGCCAATGCCCATGACTTCATCATGGAACTTCCGAACGGATACGATACAGACATCGGTCAAAGAGGCATCAAGCTCAGTGGCGGACAGAAGCAGCGTCTTTCGATCGCGAGAGTGTTCCTGAAGAACCCGCCGATCCTGATCTTCGACGAGGCGACATCTTCTTTGGATAATGAAAGTGAGCGCGTCATCCAGGATTCCCTCGAGGATCTGGCAAAAGACAGAACGACGCTGGTTATCGCCCACCGTCTCTCCACGATCCAGAACGCAAAAAGGATCCTGGTGCTTTCCGAAAATGGTATCGAGGAAGAAGGAACCCACGAAGAGCTCTTGAAAAAAGACGGTGCATACGCCCGCCTTTATCACACAGTCGAATAATTGAAATTTCGTAGTATCGGGATCAGTGCGCCAGAGTAATATCGGCAAATTGGCCCGATACTGCTTTCAGAAGATCATCCGGCGCCAGATGGATCTGCGTGCCGAGCATGCCTCCGCTTACGATGATCGTGTCGAAAAGCTGCGCCGTTTCATCGATGACGGTCGGATATTTCTTCTTCATGCCGATCGACGTCACACCGCCGCGGATATAGCCCGTGACCGCCATGATGTCCTTGACATGCACCATCTCAAGGTTCTTCTCACCCACCGCTTTGGCCGCCTTCTTCATGTCGACTTCCTCGGCGATCGGGATCACGAAAACAAAGTAATTCTTCGATTTTCCCTGCATGACCAGAGTCTTGAAAGAACTCTCATACGGCTGACCGAGCATGTCGGCGATATGAACGCCGTCGATGAACTCCTCGCAGTCGTAATAAAACGGCTCATATGGGATCTTTTCCTTATCCAGGATGCGCATGGCATTCGTCTTGTTTTCTTTTTTCATGATCCACTCCAAAAAGGCCGATCCTTCAGATCAGCCGTAGTATTTCCACAGTTCCTCGCCGACCTCAGAAGCCATTGGCTCATTCGAAGTTCCTTCGAGCAGCTGGATATTTGAGAGCACGACGATGACTCTTCTCGATTCCGAAGCGACACGAACACTGGTGTTATAGCCGAGTGTCATGCCGGAATGCTCGATATATCCGTTTTCGATATACCATCCGTATCCGTATCCGAAAGAACCTCCGTCGAGGATCTTATCCCAACTTTCCTGACTTAAGAGCGCCTTGTCCATGACACACTTTTCCCAGTTGAAAAGACCTTCCGCGGTACCTGTCATTACTCCGACCGCGTAACTGATGGTCGGATCCTGATGCGGAAGATCGAAGTTCATGATCAAAAGTCTCAATCGGCCGTCTGATGTCAGATGGTCAATATCCGGGTACAGATCCGAAAGAGCAAGCGGCTCGAGGATATTCTTGCGGACATACTCATCATAGCTCATGCCGCTCAGTTTCTCGATGATGATACCGAGAAGATAGTAGTTGGAATTCGAATACGCGTACTCCGAGCCGGGTGTGAAATCCAAAGGATACTCGGACAGTTTTGTGACGAACTCGTCTTTTGCCAAAGGGGTCGTAACGATCTTCGTCATCGTATTTTCAAAGTCCAAGAGCATATCCACCGTCATGCTGTCGAACTCGTCAAACGAGAATCCCAGCATACCGTTGAAAAGATAATCCGAAACTCCGGATGTCATGTTAAGGAGCTGGTGAATCGTGATCTGATCGGCATACTTATATTCCGGGATGTACTTATCGAGTTTATCATCCGTGGAAAGAAGGCCCTTTTCCTCCAGTTGCATGATGGCCACCGCCGTAAACTGCTTCGTGATCGAACCGAACTCGAATACCGTATCCAAGGTATTCGGAGTCTTGTTTTCGCGATCCGCCATGCCTTCGGCATATGTCCAGACGATCTGGTCACCTTCCGCCACCAAAACGACACCGTCAAAATTGATCGAGTTCATGTATTCCTTGGCTTTATCCGTGTCAAAAGTACTCGGAGCGGGAGCGAGCGTCGTCTGCGTCACTTCCGTTGTACTTTCGGTCGAGATCTCGGAATCCGACTCGGTTGCTTTTTCCGTGGTATCCGTAACCGCGGAGTCTTCCGTATTCTTCGTTCTGGTCTTTTTCGTCTTCTTCGTCGTTTCTTCGCTCTTTGTGCACGCACAGGCAAGTACTACCGACAACGCCAGCAGAACGGAAAGGATCTTCTTGAGTTTAAAGTTCGAATTACACATTGGTCTCATCGATATTCTTATAGAATCTGTCTTTTTTCAGCTGCTTATATTCGCCTTTTTTCATACCTGTCTTGACCGGGAATACTTCACCCGAGATCTGATCCTGTACCACCAGATCCCATGTCTTTTCGGCAGTGTGATGAACTCCGCGCGGAATAAGATGTGTCGTCGGAGGAGTCGTGTCCTTAATGAGCGCCTTTGCCGCCTTCTCTCCCTGCTTGTCGAATTTGTCTCCGTAGAAGCAGACCGGGCAGAAATGATAAATGTCCGAGCCCAGAGGAATGAGCGGAATGTAATCAAGATGCCAGTACTTTCTGAACTTCACGTACGTTTCCTGATACTCCTTATGACAGAACGGGCAGGCCTGCGGCTGACCCTTCGGTCCATATACTTTCTTAAATGACCTTACGCCGTATACAAAATAATAATTCAGCATTTCTTATTCCCTTTCCTCGTACGTTTTTTCCGTATTTACAAGAAGAATTTTCGCACAGATGGCAAACTATTTCAATTACTTTTGCTATTCACGAGGATGCGTTGTGATAAAATGAAATAAGTAGTCCATGGAGGTATTTTTATGATCTTTATCTACACATCTTTTGAATACTCCAACAAGGCAACTTTCTTCGCGATCTTTATGGATCTGATCGCCTACGGCTTGAGCCTCGGAGCGATCGTCTGCTTCTTTTTGGCCGTCAAGTTCGGCCTCCTGATGATCCCCCTCGGATTCCTTCTCATCGCGCTCGCGATCTTCTTCTATTTTTTCCTCGGAAAGAAAGTCGGCGGAGCCATGGCCAAGAAAGACTTCCAAAAGCAGATCCATACCAATCCGATCGTCGCATATAACTATGTAAATAACGGCCATGCCTCTTACGAAGAGATCGCCGCCATCAATCCGGCATTTGCCGCAAAGTACGAAGTCAACCAGTTTGGTAAACTGACCCGTCGCAAGAACTGAAAGGAGCGGTTTCCGCATGTCGATCATCACGATCTCAAGACAGATGGGAAGTTTGGGAGACGAGGTCGCCAGGGCCTTGAGCAGCAAGCTCGGCTGGGATCTTATCACCCGTGATCTTCTCATGGAACGCTTCTTCCCGGATATCCGTCCGGATCAGCGTACGAGACTGGGTGAAAGCGCGAAATTCTACCTTTCCGAGTATAAAGACGGAAAGACCTTTAAAGATACTCTTTCGGAATCACTTCTTTCCATGTCGAAAGAAACCTCCGCCGTCCTTCTCGGATTCGGCTCCCAGCTTCTGTTTTCCGGTTCGGAAAGCGCCGTTCACGTTCGTATCGTCGCCTCTGACGAGGTCCGTCTTTCCCGTGTCCAGAAGCAGTTCCACCTTTCGGAAACAGCTGCGTCCGAGCTTCTCGCCTCAACGGACAGGAAGCACAAGCGCTTCGTATCTCATGTATTCGGAGAGGATTCCACGGATGTTTCTTTGTATCATCTGGTCCTCAACACCTCCTTTATGTCAGTCGACGAATGCGTAGCCGCGATCCTCGCCGCTTTCCGCGAGCATGAACTGCGCGTCCGCATCTCCTCCGAGACCAAAAGCGAAGGCGCGATCGATCACCAGACGGACCGTCCGGTATTTAAGAATGCGTCCGAGGCGGAGTTTGCCAAGATCCTCGACATGTACCACATCGACTGGAAATATGAACCGAAGACCTTCCCGGTCGAATGGGACAGCGAAGGAAACGTCACTTTGGCATTCAGCCCGGACTTCTATCTGACGCGATTCGACACATATCTTGAACTGACGACAATGAATCAGAAGTACGTCACAAAGAAGAACAGGAAACTTAAGAAAGTAAAGGAACTGTATCCCGGCATCTCCATCAAGATCGTTTACAAAAAGGACTTTCTTGAACTGGCCGAGCGCCTGAAAGCCTTCGGTTCTCCGGATCCGGGAAACGAACAGGAGAAATAACATATGGAAGAGATCCGTTATAAGAAGATCCTTTTTGATAACAAACAGATCCTTGCCAGGGTCGATGAACTCGGCAAGCAGATCAATAAAGACTATGCGGGAAAAGAACTCGTCATCCTTGGCGTTCTGAAAGGCTCGCTCTTCTTCTTTACCGATCTGGCGAGAGCCATCGATATTCCTTTGCAGCTGGATATGATCGCCATCGGAAATATCCCGGACATGACGAAAAGCACCGGCATCGTACGCATCACCAAAGATGTGGATGTGAATATCACGGGAAAGCATGTCATCGTTATCGAGGACATTATCCGAACAGGGCTGACAACGGCGTATCTTCTTCAGACTCTGGAAGCCAGAAAGCCCGCTTCCATCGAAGTCTGCACGCTCCTTTACAATCCGGAGCGCCAGCTCATCGACCTGCCCGTGAAGTACTACGGCTTCGAGGTCGACCGTTCCTGGCTGATCGGCTATGGCATGGATTCAGGCGAATACGGCAGAAATCTTCCTTTCATCGCGGAACTGGATCATTAAAAGACATAGTAAAACGGAGACCCATTCGGATCTCCGTTGCACGTGAAAATGAGGACAAATAAAAGCTCCAGCGAACCAACCTTCCATCCGTATCCTTCGGTCGCCCTATATTATCTGCGAACCTTCCCAATCCTGTCGATCCCACTCTTTCCGGAATTACTCGATACCTCATCAGAAGCACCTTTCCAACCGGTCCGATCCGAAATGATGTCGTATCAGCGGTCTTCCTTCCGTTACCCTCAGCGATCCTTCCAACTGGCAATGACCCCGTGCCACTGCACCTTTCCGAACCGACCCGGTAACCTTTACGGCAACGACCCGTCTCCTGTCATTTCTTTTGGTCCCCTTGCGACCTGACCGCCCGTAACGATCCCGATCTGCCTCCGAAACCATGGTCTCCGACCTGACCTGCGACTTGTGTCCGCCATCGCGTACCGTCAATCGCTGTCCGCTCTCCACTTCTTTCTGCTATGGCTCTGACGGTTCCGATCTCCCTTGCCATCGAACCTCACGGGATCCGATCTGCGGCCGTTCAATCTTCGTTTCCTGACCACCCTATGGTCTTTCTGTTTTTTCCAACCTCGCCTTGTGCATCCGCAAGTGGCGGCTCTCCGACTAGGACTCGGTGTGAACCCGCATTCCCTGGAGCTATTTTCAGTATAACATCTTCAATTCTGTTGTCAACATTTTAGCACGAAATGAACGAAACAAAACGCATATTTGTATATGTTGCACAAGGCGTTACGTTTCGGTTACAACACATTGCAAATAAATTACAGAGTTTTCGGCCGGAGATGAGCAAATGACGCGCATGTCACTTTCTCTTGATATCCATTATGATAGAATATTTTTATCTAGTGGCGGAGGAAGATAATGAAGAAGTGGTGGCAACAGGTAAATCGCGGGTTATTGCTGCTGGCATTAGCGGTGCTGGCCGTATCCGTCTATCTGATTATCGATGGTGCACAGACAAAAAAAGATAAGGTGGCCATCAAAGAGATCGCCGAAAAATTCATTCCCGAATCATCTGTCTATCTCACCTGTCCTTCCGGATTCGACTTCTGGCTGCAGGATGAACTGGACAAGGACTCCCTTGTCTCTTCCATGTCCGCTCAGGTAAAGCCGTTGGAATCCTACTACTGTGATAACGAAGCTGTCAGAAATTCACAGATCGACTACTATTTCCCTTACTTCTCTGCCTGTCGGGAAAACCAGATCTGTCCTGTAAACTGCACCAGAAAGGCCTTATCCGTCGATATCTCCGAGATCTATAACGGCTCGGCGACCGTTTATGTCAGCACACAGACAACCGTAGAGTATAAAAAAGAAGACGAGGCATTGCTCTCAGAAGTATATACATGCGATGAGATCCTGTATTTCCTGAAGCAGGAAGACGGATGGAAGCTTGTAAGCGTCCAGAGCAATATGCCATATCTTGAACGATAACGAAGATCAAAAATGAAGGAGAACGAGATGTCCGAACAAGAGAAACAACCGGCTCTTCAGATAATGAACGTGACAAAGACCTTCGGCAAGAAAACTGCCGTTGACAACGTCTCTTTCGATCTTTTCCCCGGAGAGGTCTTCGGCTTTCTCGGCCCGAACGGCGCAGGCAAGACGACGATCATCAAGATGATCATGGGTTTTTTCCGCCCGAACGAAGGAACGATCATCATTAACGGATTTAACAGAAGAACACATTACGAGGCGGCCATGTCCTCGATCGGCGGCATTGTCGAGAACCCGGAGATGTATAACACGTTATCTGCACGACTGAATCTTCAGATGTATGCCCGACTCCATGATGGTGTCACAAAAGAGCGTATTGATGAAGTCCTGGAACTCGTCGGACTTTCCGACCGTGCCGATGAACCGATCAAAAAGTACTCTCTCGGCATGAAACAGCGTATCGGTCTGGCACAGGCACTGCTTCACAAACCGAAAGTCCTGATCCTCGACGAACCGACGAACGGTCTGGATCCTGCCGGCATTCATCTGCTTCGTGATATCCTGACACACTGCGCACATGAGGAAGGTGTTGCCGTTATGGTATCCTCTCACCTTCTGAGCGAGATCCAACTGATGTGCGATCGTATCGGTATCATCAACCACGGAAAACTCCTGCAGATCTGCTCGATCGATGACTTTGTCAATCAGGCACAGAGCGCTTCGGTCTATCGCATCAAGACATCAAATCCCGCAAAGGCCAAAGAGATCCTTTCGGCAAAGTACAATAACAAGATCACTAACATAAACGACGATACATTGGACATCGAGATCGAGGAAGAGCAGATCAACGAATGCGTACGTACGCTTGTCGCTTCAGGCTCGGATATCCTCGGTGTACAGAAGCTGGAATCCTCCCTTGAAGAAGCATTCCTTGAGATCACAGGCGGAGGTATCCACATTGAGTAAGCTTGCAGCACTATACCATAATGAAATGGTCAAACTTTCGCACAGGATGCTCGTCTGGATCCTCGTTATCCTGATGATCCTGACCGCGTTTTTCATGCCGTTCATGCTGAAAAACCTTATCCCTGAAGAATCCGGAAGCAGCTATTCCGAGATCGGAAAAACGGAGATCACCAAAGAGCGCGATACTGCAAAGAGTGCTCTTGGCGACCCGAACAGATATGTCGAACACGAGACTCTGCGTTTCACCATAGACAACCAGACGGTCGAACTCTTTGCGACAAAGTTGAATCTGACCGATGACCAGTTCTACAGTTACGAACAGCTCAGTTGTTTCAACGCGATCCTGGCAAACTATGATTTTGACGCATATCCGATCAACGGAACTTATCTGTCCATAAATGCGTTCTACGCTTACCGTATGGCTTTCGAAAGAATCTGCCTTCTGAATATGGAGCCGTTTAGGACCCGCACCAATGAGTGGTATGACGAATACATTTTCGCGACCCGTCAGCTGGATCTTGCCAAAGAAGCTTTCTTCTACCACGACTACGGATCCTACCTTGAATATCAGGAAAACGAAGTTCCGGACTTCAACTCCACCTCGATCTCTACGCTCCAAAAAGTGATCGAACTGGATCCCGAAGGAAAACTGAGCGATCGTGAAACTGAAGACATCATCGAGGCCATTGGTCGCTGCGAAGAGTATAAGAGCAATCTTGCTATGGGAATCGATAACGTGGACGGCACCAAGATCCCGCTTTCAGAAGGCCGCAAAACTCAGATCGAAGACAGAGTAAAGATCCTGGAATATCAGATCGAACACAACTGCCTGATCACAGATAAAGCATCAAACGCAACAACTGTCAGACAGGTCGCTCAGAAAGCGGCTCGCTTCCTTCTCGTCATTTTACTGATCATCATCGCGGGAAGCAGCATTTCCCAGGAGATGGCTACAGGTTCGATCAAATCCCTGATCATTGCGCCTGTTAAGCGCTGGAAGATCTTTACGGCCAAGCTTCTCTCACTTGTCACCTGGGTGATCGCAGGAAGTATCCTCATTACGTTGATCACCACGATCTCTACGGCTCTTTGCATGGGCACATCTTCCCTTCCGCCATACTATTACTGTTCCGGCGGAGAAGTCGTTACCATGCCGAATTTTCTGTTCTCGTTCCTGTTCTTCCTGGCTGATAACATCTCTCTGTTCGTTTATCTTCTCGGAGCATTCACGATCTCATGTTTTACCAGAAACACAGGTATCGCGGTCGGTATCTCGACAGGACTTGTTTTCTGCAACAGGTCTTTTTCCATCATCGAAGAGATCGTCGGACACAAAAGATGGATCGATTTCCTGCCGTTCTCCAATATGGATCTGGCAGGCAAGATCTTCCCGTATTTCGATTTAAGCGGATATATGGATGCAGGAGAAGCAGGTCTTTTCGGCATCGGAACCAACAATGCCCTGTCGCTTCGTTTCTCGCTGATCTATTTGGCAATACTGGTCTTCATTCTCCTTCTGACCGCGTACGACGGATTCGTAAAAAGAGATATTCCGTAAATCAGTGATCACTTTTCGGAAGATAGTTTTTTCCTTGAATGACTCCGTCCGATCTAAAAGCGGCGGCAATGCTATTACGCACTACACGCTTGTTTCCTACCCATAGTGGAGCGATAAGCGCCTTTTTCGCGCCGTCACCGGTAAGTCGGTAAATAACGATATTCGGACGAAGTCTTTCGACCGCAACTTCTAAAAACTTGATATACTCATCCATCTCCATAAGCGGAAAGGGATCCTTCAGGTATTCTTTTTCGAGATCCGTGTCGCGAAGGATGTTGAGGTTAGCGATCTTGATACCGTGGATCGGAAGAGAGCTGCAATAGTCGATCGTTTCGAGCATCATCTCTTTCGTTTCTCCAGGAAAGTCCATGATCACATGCACGATCACGTCGATTCCCGGTATCTCGGACAGATGTCTGAACGCTTCCTCGAAGACAGGAAGCTCGTAGCCTCTTCTCATCCATTTCGCTGTTTTTTCATGGATCGTCTGAAGTCCGAGTTCGATCCATACCTTCGTCTTCTTTGATAGTTCTTCGAGGATTCCGTACATCTTCTCACTGATGGCGTCAGGTCTGGTCGCGATCGATATCCCGACTACCTCCGGATCGGAAAGCGCCGTTTCATACTTGGCTTTCAGGTCATCTTCGTCCCCGTAGGTATTCGTAAAGTTCTGAAAATACGCGATATACTTTCCCGTGCCGTTTTTATCCGCGACACGTTCTTTCGCTTCTTTGACCTGCTCTGCGATGGGCTTTTCTCTGCTCGCGGCAAACTCACCGGACCCGGAGCCGCTGCAGAATATGCAGCCGCCGAAACCTACCGTACCGTCTCTGTTCGGACAGGTGCATCCGGCATCGAGTGCGATGCGGTAGACCTTTTGGCCGAACAGTGATCTATAGTATTCATTTGCGCTTTTGTAACTCACAGGTCCTCCCGGAAACCGCCGTGCGGGGCATCTTCTCTTCCTTCGGCGCACAGATCGCCATAGCCCTCCAGCTGGGTTCCTCTCATAACGATATTATAACCGTATCTCGAGCGAAGACCATCCAGCGCCTGATTGACCTTATCATCCTTTTGGATCTTTTCGACATTCTCGAAAAGCGTCATCTGGTGATAGTCGTCTTCGTCGGTCAGATGTGTCGTACGGACCCCGAAGCTTCGAAGCGGCGCGTGCCAGTCATAGCTCTCGTCGAAAAGCTCCATCGCGAGTTTCGCGATCTCTTTCTCATCATTCGTTTCTGCGGGAAGAGCACGCTGCTTCTCATAGGACTGAAGGTTCGTGTCCCTCACCCAGATCGTCACGGTGCCGGCGTAGAAATGGTGCTTTCGAAGTCTGGAAGCCACCTGCGCGGAAAGCGTACATACTACTTTCCAGACATCACTTCTGTTTTCCATATCTCTCGGAGTCGTCGTGCTGTTGCCGACCGACTTCAAAGGACGTTCGTAAGAAGCCGGCGAGACCGGATCATTTTCCAGACCGTTCGCGCTTATCCAGAGCGCGTACCCGTTCTTCCCGAGCACCGAGATCACAAAGTCCGGATTTAAAGCAGCCAGATCCCCGATCGTCTTGACGTTCATCTTCGTAAAGGCGGAACTCGTGGCGCGTCCGACATACAGAAGGTCGCTGACCGGAAGCGGCCAGACGATCGTCTTAAAGTTCTCTCTCGTGATCTCCGTCGTCGCATCAGGCTTTTTGTAATCCGACCCGAGCTTGGCAAAGGACTTATTGAAACTGACACCTACGGAACAGCTGAGGCCGAGCTCATTTTTCACACGGTCGCGGATCTCATCGGCGATCTGTCTGGGAGTACCCATGGAAGATCCCGTCACGTCCAGCCAGCACTCATCCAGGCCGAAAGGTTCGACTTTATCAGTATATTGGAGGAACATCTCACGGATACGGTCGGAATAGTAAACGTACTGATCGAAATGCGCCGGTACGACCAGAAGATCCGGGCACTTCTGCTTCGCCTGCCAGATCGCCTCTGCCGTTTTGACACCCGCCTTCTGTGCGAGCGGGTTCTTCGCGAGAATGATCCCGTGGCGCTGTTTACTGTCTCCGCCGACAGCCATGGGAATATTCCGCCACTCGGGATGACTTCGCATCTCGACCGAGGCGAAAAAGCAGTTCTGATCCACATGCAGGATATCTCGCGATTCCATCCGTACCCGTTTTTCCTTTTCGAAACATTTGTTTGTTTTTATTCTATCACAACAAAGTCCGTTTTTCTACAGATTTACAATTTGGTCATTATTAATTCTAAATATTGCTTTCTTTTTGAATACGAAAAATGTATAATGTCGAAGAACACAAGTTTTTTTGTAATTGTAAATTTGGGGATTCAGCAAAAACTGGAAACATGTATTTCAAAAGGATGGTGTAAGTATGGCAAAACATCGCATTTTATTGGTTGACGACGATACCGACATTTTGGAGATCAACCGTTCTTTTCTGACGAATGAAGGCTACGACGTAAGCGTCGCGACAAACATTGCTCAGACGCTTCAGAAGGTGGAGACAAACTCTTATGACTGTATCGTTCTGGACATTATGCTCCCGGACGGAAACGCATATGATCTTCCTTCCAAGATTCACGTTTACACAAACGCTCCGATCATCTTCCTCTCCGCGAAGGACCAGCTGGAAGACAAGATCACCGGTTTCAAGGCCGGCGGTGATGACTATATGACAAAACCGTATAATCTTCCGGAGCTTTCCGCACGTATCTCTGCTCATATCAGAAGAAACATGACTCGTGACGGCTTCCTTATGGAATTCCCGCCGCTGACCATGAATGTCAAGACTCGTGAGGTCACCCTCAACGATGTTCCCGTACACCTGACGAACCGCGAGTTCGATATTCTCCGCCTCCTGGCTGAGACACCGAACGTTATCGTACCGTTTGCCCGCATCTACTCTCACGTTTGGGGAGATGACGGTCTTTGCGACAACCACCTCGTCATGGTTAACATTTCTTACCTTCGTAAGAAGATGGAAAAAGCAGATCCGACTGTTCAGTTCGTTAAGACAGAATGGGGCTCCGGCTATTCCTTCACATACCCGCCGATCCGCAACACCATGCGCGCCGAGTAATCTTTTTATTCGGGAAGCGTAGGTCGTTATGTCATCGGAATCCAAAACTGCAGAAAAACGCCGCGTATCTGTCGGCGTTTTCGCGTTTATTCTACTGATATCAGTCGCCGTTTCGTCTTTGGCTTTTCTTCTGATCAACCAAAGACGAGGCAGCGATTTTTCCTATACCATTTACGGACAGGTCAACCTGACATACTGGGGCGAGAACCGGCGCATGCCCGTTACTCTTCAAAAGGGCTGGGAGTTCTATCCCGATCAGCTCCTGACACCTGAGATGATCCGTGTCAGCCGTTTGGAAAACTCGACGGTTCGCTACCCGTACTACAAAGGAGTAACGATCTCCTCAAACGGCTGGTCCGATCTGGGAGATGGCGCCGAACTCTATTCTTTCGGTCAGGATGTAAAAGAAATGAGCCATTTCGGCGTCGGTACATACCGGATCGAGTTAGTCTTAAACCCGACGGTCGACTTTGTCACACTGAACATCCCGGAGATCGCCCAGTCCGCGACGATCTGGGTCAACGGCAAAGCCGTACGTCATTACGGCAACGTCACCAGAAACAAGGATTATTACGAACCGGCGCAGGTCTGCACGGATATCCAGTTGGAGCCGGAAGACGGCAAAGTCGAGATCGTCATCGACTGCGCGAACTACTCTTCTCCATATGGCGGTATCCTCTGCAGCCCCGCGATCGCTTCCACCGCTACGATCGGCACGATCGAGTATTCCGTACGTATGTACCTGACGGTTCTTATCGCTTTTTGGATCTTCTTTGCCATCGGCGGCCATTACGTATCCAAAACTTTCGCGAACAGGGCAAAGTTCTATTATTTCCTTCTGATGTTCCTCGGCGAGATCCTCTACGAGATCTTCTCTCCGATGGTCACGATCCTTCCGGAAAACTGGAATATGCTTGCTAAGATCACCCTCATGATCGTATCCAACTTCTGGATGTTCATGTTCTTCAGATCCCTCTATCCGAAAGGTCACAGCAAGCTTTTCGACAAGCTGCATTTTGTCGACCTCGCGTTTTTCTCCATGCTGACTGCATGTTATCTTGTAGTTTTCTGGGGATTCCCGAGTTTTCTTTACCTGAAGTCTTCCGTTGTCGCGCTGATGGTTCTTGTACTGATCACAAATGTGTACTGCACTTTCCGAGTATTCTACATGCTCAAACGCTTCGATCACGGTAAGTTCCTCTACACCGGATCCATGATCATATGCTGCAGCATGCACGTATCCTACTTCTATAGAAGACAGTATTTCGTATACATCACGCTTCACGCGTTCCTTCTTCTGTTCATCGCCGTAGGTTTTACCCTCTACTTCGTTATGGACTACGTTAAGACATACCAGAAGCTTCAGGATAACAACCGAAATCTCGCGAGCGCCGTTGAAGAAAAGACCAAATACATCACAAGAGTCAATCAGGACCTTCTTCTTAACCACCAGAAGCTCCTCGAAAACGAAGAAGCCAGAAAGAAGATGATGTCCAACGTCTCGCACGACTTAAGAACACCGATCACGGCGATCCGCGGATATGTCGAGCTCATGATGAACGCCAAGGAACCTCTTCCGAGAGAACAGGAACTGCAGTATCTTTCGAACATGCATACCAGAAGCGTACAGATGGAACAGCTCATTTCCGACCTTGTACAGCTGACTCGTATGGAATCCGAAAACGATACCATCGAGCTGATGCCGATCAGCATCAAGGAAATGGTCGGTGATCTTTACCAGCTGTATCACGCGGAGTGCGAAGGATCCGAAAAGGTCATCTCTTTCCATGCTCCGGAAGATGACGACCTGCTGATCGACGGTGATCCGAAGAAGCTTCTTCGCGTATTTGAGAACATCATCGTCAACGCCATGAAGTACACGCACGATGACGGTAAGATCGACATCACCTGTCATCGCTATAAGGACCCGGCCATGCTCGGCGGAAACGCAGTCGAAGTCATCATCAAGGATAACGGCGTCGGTATCCCCGAAAACGAAGTCCCGTATGTATTCGACCGATTCTACAGAGCCGAGAACTCGGGCATCAACAAGACCGGTTCGGGCTTAGGTCTCTCTATCGTTAAGAGCGTCGTCGATAAGCACGGCGGCAAGATCTGGGTCGAGAGTGAAGAAGGTGTCGGATCTGAATTCCACATCGTTTTCAAAGCCTCGAAATACAGTTTCGAGGAAGAACCCGAAGATGAAGAATAAAAAAGAACTGCTCGTTTGAGCAGTTCTTTTTACTTGGATCTAAATCAGTTAACTGATCAGTCTTACTCGCCAAGAGCCACATTCAGAGCGGAAACCAGCGCGTCACAATCCAGACCGTGTACGGCACAAGCTTCTTCGATGGACTCACCGTGAGCCATTGCGCAGCCCAGGCAGTGCAGTCCGCTGTTCATGAATACGGGAACGAGCTCCTGATGCTCATTGAGAACTTCTGCGATGATCATATCTTTAGTAATAGCCATATCTTTTTCCTCCGGTGGTTATTATTGCAAATTCATACAATAAGTACCATACCATGACTCAGTGAAGATTTCAATTTTGATTTTTTGACAGAAAGTTTCATGTTATAGTGATTACATAAGACATAAACAGGAGGCCCGCATGAAACTGAACTACAAACGCACGCTCCTCTCCGGACTTGCTTTTCTCGCCATTACGGCCTTCTGGCAGATGTACGATAACGTGCTGCCTTTGATCCTCGGAAACACCTTTCACTTAAGCGAAAGCGTGACCGGCGCGATCATGGCCTCCGACAACATCCTTGCACTGTTCCTTCTCCCTTTATTCGGAAAGCTTTCCGATAAGACGAATACCGGCATCGGAAAACGAATGCCTTATATCCTTTTCGGAACGGGTGTCGCCGTCATCCTTACGAACCTTCTTCCTGTCTTTGACAACAGTTACGCGTCTTCACCGTCGCAGTTCAAGTTCATTTCGTTTACCATCACACTGGCGCTTCTCCTGATCGCCATGTCCGTTTTCCGCTCGCCTTCTGTCGCGCTGATGCCGGACATCACGCCGAAGCCACTTCGCTCCAGAGGAAACGCGATCATCAACCTGATGGGCGCGCTCGGCGGCATCATCTACCTCATCTTCTCGGCACTCATGTATCCCGAGTCCAAGACAAAAGCACTCGACCACGTCAATTACCAGCCGCTCTTCATATTCATCTCTGCCCTTATGTTCCTCGCCGTCGGCATCATGTTCCTGACGGTGCGCGAACCGAAATGGTCGAAGGAGAATGAACGGATCGAAAAAGAGCATCCGGAATGGGATCTGACCGAAAAGACCGAGGGAAACCACAGCAAGCTTCCCCGCCCGGTCCTTCGCTCCATGCTCTTCCTTCTTGCGTCCGTGGCACTCTGGTATTTCGCCTATAACGCGCTGACCACATGGTTTACCACCTACTGCTCCACGCTCATGAACAAGAACCTCGGCTTTGCATCCACGTGTTTCCTGGTAACGAACGTCGGCGCGATCATCTGCTTCATCCCCGCCGGTATCCTGGCTTCTAAGATCGGCAGGAAAAAGACCATTCAGATCGGCACGATCTCCTTTTCCCTGTGCTTCGTTTTTGCTTACTTCATCACTACCAGCGGCCACGACAGCGCGCTTTTCACGATGTATATCGACTTTTTCATCGTAGGTGCCGCATGGGCTTTGATCAACGTCAATTCGCTTCCGATGTGCGTCGAGATGTGCAGCGGAGCCGACACGGGAAAATTCACCGGATACTATTACACTGCCTCAATGAGCGCTCAGGTAGTAACACCAGTGCTTGCGGGCTCTTTACTGAAGCATGTCAGCTATAAGATCCTTTTCCCTTACGCGGCACTTTTTGCGTTTTTGAGTTTTTGCACGATGTACTTCGTTAAGCACGGTGACAACCGCGCTACACCCGTAAAAGGATTGACTGCTTTTGAAGAAATGGAGATTTAAATAAATTTGAAAAGTATCTTGACAAAATAAAATAATATGCTTCTTTTCGTTTTTTGACGAAAAAGCGAAAAAACCCTTGACAATAGGCGATTTGACGTACATAATAACTTTGAAATAAAGCCCTGAAGGAGGCAATGAAAATGAATAAATCAGAACTTATTGATGCAGTTGCAAAGAAGACAAACATGACAAAGAAGCAGGCTGAGGCAGCTATCAACGCTACTCTCGATGCTATCGGCGACGCTCTCGCTGCTAAGAAGCCGGAGAAGGTTGTTCTCGTTGGTTTCGGTACATTCGAGACAAAGAAGCGCGCTGCTCGTAAGGGCCGCAACCCGAGCACAAAGGAAGTTATCAACATTCCTGCTTCCAAGGCTCCTGTTTTCAAGGCTGGTAAGGGTCTGAAGGACAAGGTCAACAAGAAGTAATTTTTGCTTAAGTAGACTTTTCAAGAACCGTCTCTTCCGAGACGGTTCTTTTTTTGTCTTAATAAGCCCGGCCGTAGCGTTCGAGCACTTCTTCCGCTGTCTTATCGTGAAGTTTTCTTAATACCAGGATCACCCTGGTCTCCTCTTTCAGCTTCGGACTTCTCTTGATCGCGTATCGCAGATTTCTCTCCACCTGGGCAGATGACATCTGAAACTCGGGTCTTACCAGCGGATAGAGGCACTTTGCCGCGGACTTGAGAAGCTTCGGATCGCGATAAAGACGGAAAAGCAGAACACGGAGTATCCTCGTTCCTGTCAATGTCTGGCTCATCCCGTATCTTTCCAGTACGGAATCGATCGCCCGATAGACGATCGCGTCCTCATATCCGGTATCTGACGGAGTCGGTTCACGAAGCGGAAGGACCTTTTCTTTTACGCGTCCAAGCACATAACTACCGCCGCGTCTTCCGTCGATCAGGTAATGGATCTTCCCTTCCGTATCACTTAAGCCCAGCATTCCGCTGTCAAGAAGCATGGCATTTACGCACTTGAGGATCGATCGGTCATCACAGGCAATATAGAAGCCGTATTCGCTTTTGGAGTACCGCACGGAGGCAGAAGGCGCCTCTTTTACTTTCGTTCCATAAGAAGACATATCTCATTCCTCCCGTCGTTTTTCTGTATTAAATCACGGAAGGATCAGACGCATCAATATGATATATGAGTAGTTATGAAAACAATTTGAAAAGAACTCAGCCAACGCCGTTATCGTTGAAACCATCGTCCTCATCAAGTTCCAGAGAATAGGCATAATGGGCATACGGGGTGTATTTTACCGTCACCTCATCGCCCTCTTTCAGTTCAAAAGAAAACGGGTTGATATAGTAGCTCGTGCCGTCGATCACGACTCTGTCCTTAAACGAGCTTACGGACTCGATCTTTCCGCTGCTCATACGGAAGGAGGAACGAAGGACCGTTGTCGTATCCAGAAGTCTCGGGATCGAGCAAAGCGCCATCTGCACGAGAAGCACGATGACCAGAACCACCTGAAGAAAGATCAGATAGCCGTGTTTCCAGCGGTTGTGCTGAGTATTCTTTACAGACCACAGGAAAATGATCAGAAGGATCAGGCTGACCAGAAGATGTCCTGCCAGATTTGCCCAGAAATAACTCATTGATCCACCTCGTTCTTTACATAATCGGAAACATCCGTAAAAGACGATTCCGTCACGACTGCGTCGACTACAAGATCCCACGGTTCCCGAGGTATCGCGGGAAGCAGGTTCTTTTCGGAAACCACGCCGATAATACTCAGACGTCCGTTCCCCTTCAGATCCCGGCAGAAGCGGTCATAAAAGCCTTTTCCTCTTCCGAGCCTGGTTCCTTTTCTGTCAAATGCCATGCCCGGAACAAGCATAACATCGATCTTTGAAGGCGCCACGATCGAAAGACCCGGTTTCGGTTCTCGAATCGAAAAGCTCCCTTCTCCAAAAGCATCTTCCGATGACGCCTCGTAAAAGACGATATCGTCCCCTTCCACCCGGGGAAAGCACATCTTTACGTTGTGCTCCTTTAAGCCTTTCAAAAGTTTATCCAGAAGCGGCTCATCATCGATCGGCATGTAGGCGGCGACCATATGTGCCCCTATGATCCTATCTTGCCACTTCTTCGGCCATTTCTCAATATCCGCGGCACAAACCTCTTGATCCGGTCTTCTTCTATCTCGAAGGACCCTTCTCGTCAGTTTTTTCAAGTTTCGGGCATTGCCGTTCATACGGACTCTCCCGAAGCCGAATCGGCCTCGCTGAGCATCTTCTCGAAATCATCCTCGGAAAGGATGGCAACGCCGAGATTCTGCGCTTTAGTAAGCTTCGATCCTGCCGCTTCACCGGCAAGGACATATGACGTATTCTTAGATACCGAGGAGGAGCAGGTTCCGCCCTGCGCCATGATCAGCTCCGATGCCTCACTTCTCGTATACTTGGAAAGCGTTCCGGTCAGAACGAAGATCTTACCGGCAAAAGCGGTTCCCGCCTTTCCGTCTGAGGTCTCCTCCATATTCACACCGAGAGACCGAAGCTTTTCGATCAGCGCGATATTGGTCTCTTTACTGAAGAAATCAGAAACGCACTGTGCCGTGACCATACCGAAATCCGGGAGTGCCGCAAGCTCCAGAACAGTAGCGTTCATGAGCTTATCCATGCTTCCGAAAGCTTTTGCCAGGGATCGGGCCGCAACGACACCGACGTTTCGGATACCGAGCGCCGCGATCAGACGCGAAAGCGGGCGGCTCTTGGACTCTTCGATGGATGCCAGAAGGTTCGCCGCCGAAGACTCACCCATACGGTCGAGATCCACGAGCAGTTCTTTCTTATCGGAAAGCGTGTAGATATCGGCAACATCGTGGATCAGGTCGGCATCCAGAAGCAGGTTGATCATGCCCGGACCCATGCCGTCGATATTCATCGTATCCTTTGACGCGAAATGCATCATCGCGCGATACACCTGCGCCGGACAGAGCTCATTGAGGCAGTAGATATGCGCCTCGCCTTCTTTTCTGTAGACCTTTTCACCGCATGCCGGACATACCTCAGGCATCGCAAATGGCTGTGCGTCAGCGGGGCGCTTGTCGATATTCACCGAAACGATCTCGGGGATGATCTCGCCGGCTTTTCTGACCACGACCATGTCTCCGATACGGACATCTTTATCGCGGATAAAGTCTTCGTTATTCAAGGTTGCCTTGCTGACCGTGGTACCTGCAAGATGCACAGGCTCCAGAATAGCGACAGGCGTAAGTTTTCCGGTCCTTCCGACGGTGACCTCAACAGAAAGAAGTCGCGTCTCTTTTTCTTCCGGCGGATACTTATAAGCGATCGCCCAGCGCGGGATCTTCGCCGTCTCACCGAGCTTTTCGCGAAGAGAGATCTCGTTGACCTTGATGACGGCACCGTCGATACCGTAGCTCAGTTCGCCTCGGGACTCGCCGATGCTCTCGATCGCCGACCAGATCTCCTCATCGGTACGGCACTCGATGAAGCCCGGACTTGCCTCAAAACCGAGGTCAGAAAGGAAACGGAGCGTTTCCGCGTGAGAAGAGAATTCTCTTCCGCGTACCGCCTGGATATTAAACACAAAAATGGAAAGCTGGCGTTCTGCCGCTACCTTCGCGTTTAACTGGCGAAGCGAGCCGGCCGCCGCGTTTCTGGGATTCGCAAATATCTTTTCTCCCTGAAGTTCCGCCTGCTCATTGACTCGCAGGAAAACTTCAAAAGGCATATACACTTCACCACGGACCTCCAAATACGGGATCGAAGGATCGATCGTCTTCGGGAGGTTCTTGATGGTCATGGCATTTTCCGTGATATCT
Source organism: Clostridiales bacterium (assembly GCA_017561715.1). Classification (GTDB taxonomy): domain Bacteria; phylum Bacillota; class Clostridia; order Saccharofermentanales; family Saccharofermentanaceae; genus Scatonaster. Next base: position 172,797 of record JAFZBN010000015.1, read on the forward strand.
TCGCCGACGAGGCCGTCGCCACGTGTCGAGGCACGGATCAGTCTGCCGTTTTCGTACTCAACAGACACGGAAAGGCCGTCGATCTTTCTTTCAACGACAAAAGAAAGTCCTTCACTTCCAACGGTAGAGCGCACACGGTTTGTGAACTCGAATACTTCTTCCTTGGAAAAGATATCACCTAAGCTCTTCATCGGTACGGCATGCGTGACCTTGGAGAACTTCTCATTTACTCGTCCGCCGACATGTTTCGTCGGAGAATCAGGTGTCGCGTAGATCGGGAATTTCTGCTCCAGCTCTTCAAGTTCACGGAGCATCGCGTCGTACTCGAAGTCCGAGATCTCCGGCGCGTCGTTCTCGTAATAGAGTTTGTTATGTCTTTCGAGTTCCGTACGAAGGAACTCCATTCTTTCCCATATTTCCATACCGGAACACCTCTTACCTTCTGATCTTACCCTCTTTTCTTCCTCCGGAAAGATAGATCACCGGAAGAAGCGTCAGCACGAAAAAGAAGCCGCTCCACACCAGAAGGTCGACATGAAGAAGGTTTCCGACCTTGGAAAAGATACTCGTCTGCGGAACGGTAATAAACGGAGACAGCAGGTACAGGTCCTTTTTCAGAAGACGGTAAAGCGGGTTCATGATGCATTCATAGACCATGCGGACAGGAAGCGCCATGATAAACGCGTCCGCGATATAACGGTTCCACTCTGTCTTTCTTGCAAGTACGAGGATCATCGTTCCCGCTAAAACGATCGCAACAAAGACCGCCTCGATGGAAAAAGAGCGCGATGTAAATACGCGCACACAGTACACGATGCTGCCGAGAAGCGCCATGGCCAGCGCGACGCCGTCGCTGATCTCCATCCTGCCCAGATAGAGCGCGGCACAGGTGATGCCCATGACGATAAAAAGCACAATAACAGCAAAAGCAATTGCAGGAAGTCCGAGCTTACCTACAATTGCTTCTGTTGATTCACATATAAGATCCGCATCTATGCGAAAAGGATATGTGAGCACAGTTCCCCAGAGTAAAAACAACAATATGGAAACGATCAATGCCCGGATATCACTTCGCACGGCTTTAGCCTTTCAGATACAAAAATTACTCTTCGAATTCGTACGGATCGTAGTCCGCGAGCAGTTCCTTAAGAACAGCTACTTCTTCTGCTGTCAGGGTAATGCCCTTACCTGCACGCTCGTGCTCCGGAGCCCAGTCACGGATATCCAGCTTCGGCTTACCGTCGTTCCAGCGGATGATATTTACCTCACGGTTCCAGTTAGATTTACTTGTCGAAAGGATACCGATCTCCTTAACGACTTCAGACTTGATTTCAGGCATATTCTACTTCCTTCCTTTCACGCGTTTCCAACAGGGCAAAGGCCCCTCGCGCGAACCATTTCTTAGTAATACCTCATGATTATACCATATATGCTATTATATATATACTTAAAAGAGCAATTCTCCCGAAAGGAAAAAGAACCGTCTTCTATGAACCGTTTTCTTCTTGCCGCCACGAGCTTTTCACTTAGGATCTCTATCCTCGACATCTTTCTTATCCTGGTTGCTCTCGGCATCCTTTTCGTCGTGTTCATGGTCATTTCCGCCGCCCTCGTAAAGGTAGACGTTCGGGATATCTTTCCGACAAATAAAGATCGCAAGGACACCAAAGAGATAACGATCGGTTTTTTCTCCGATTCCCACGGCTTCGGCTGCCTTCGTTCCCCGAAATGGATCGCCGGTCATTTTCTCGAAAAGCACTGTGATGTCGTCCTTTTCGGCGGTGACTGTGTACATCACAAAAACGTCCATAACGCGGACACCAAGCTCCTTACCGAGCTCTCAGCGCTTCTTAAGGAAAAGAACATCGACCTGATCGTCGTTCACGGGAACCACGACTGGAAGCTGGAAAGATCCGACTACGATAAGATGGGCGTTATCCTTCTGGACAATGCTTGGAAAGAACTCTCCTTCGACAGTAAGATCGCCGTTTGCGGCATCGCCGACAGCGAAAGAGGAAACCGTCCCTGGGGAAAGATCCCCTCTGATTTCAGTAATTTCGACGGTTTTCGTCTCCTGCTGGTACATAACCCGGATTACACCTACGAACTTCCTGACCGTTCATCCTCTGACGAGGAAGATCTTCCCTTCGACTATATGCTCTGCGGACATCTTCACGGCGGACAGGTACACCTTCCCGGAAATCTCGAATTCCGAATCTTCCGAGAAGACAGGATCGCCTGCGAAGAGGGCATCCTCGCAGGCGAATTCAAATTCCGTGGTTATAAAGGATTCATCAGTAAAGGCGTCGGTAACGGCTTCCTGCCGATCCGTTTATTCGCCCGTCCCGAGATCCATATTCTCAAGTTCCATATCTGAAATGTTATTTCTTTTCCGTCAGTGAGTGAGAATATAAGCGAACGCGCCGAATCTTTCACCAAGGCCGAAGCTCGCATAGGCAGTGGCCAGAAAGAGAACCGCATAAGCTGCATATCTTACTTTTCTGTTGTTTCTGATCAGGTCTTCTGCTCTCTTCATTGTCTTACTAAGCTGAATTGTCATTGTTGCAAATCCTCTTTCCTGAACCACTTCCCTGTGCTTCATGATTCCATTCTACTTTTGAAAGGTAAATACATCGTCAACCGAAGTTAAAGAAAGAATAAAGAAAGACCCGACTTTCGGTCGGGTCTTCTAACTAGAGGGTGGTTTTTATGATTTGAGGGGTATGCTGATTATGATTTTGCCTTCTTAACGACTTTTCCTGTAACAAATCCCAGGAATACGAGCCAGACCAGAAGACCGATCTTGCCGCCGAGGGCAACCGCGTTCACACCTGAGATACTAAACAATACTGTGGAGATCTTAATGACCGCTATGCTGAGTGAGATAAGCACGATCAATCCCAAAGCTACAAGTACAAGGTACTGTACCATCTGCCTGCCTGTAATTACTGTCTGGTTCTCTTTTTTCATTGTGTTCGTCATGTTGTTACCCTCCGGTGCGTTCCTTGTTTATGTCTCTATCTTACCGACAAAAGGTAAAGCCATCGTCAACCGAAGTTAAAGAAAGAATAAAGAAATCCAATGTAAGCACCCCACCCTCTCGCGAGAGAACTCAAAGATAAAGTAAGCGTCCCTCTAAAGCGCGAATAAAAAAGAGTTTTCAGTGCCCACAAAGAACTCCCACGCGAAAGATACTAACAAGACAAAGAAAAACACCTTCGATGTGCCTCCGCAGGGCAAAGCCCGAGGACCAGCACAAGAAGGTGCTTTTCTTTGTTTTTTCAATTAGATCTTCGCGTTACTTGATCTTTGCAGGTTTGATCTTCCAGATCCCCTTCGCGTACTCGCTGATGGTTCTGTCAGAGGAGAACTTACCGGAATTGCAGATGTTGATCCAGCACTTCTTTGCCCAAGCCATGCGGTTTGCATAGTCCTTGTATGCCTGGTCTCTGGTCTTTCTGTAATCGTCGAAGTCACCCAGTACATAGTAGGTGTCGCCCGGCTGCCAGTTGCTGCCGTAGATCAGACCATTGAACAGATCCTGGAACATGCCTGTTCCCTCGTCGTTGAATGTACCGTCGACCAGACGATCGAGCGCCTTCTTCAGACCCGGGATGTTCTCATACTGCCACTTCGGGTTGTAGTAAGCACGTGTAGCTTCCATATCCTCGACACGGCAACCGAAGATGTAGACATTGTCATCACCTACGGACTGTGCGATCTCAACGTTAGCGCCGTCCCATGTACCGAGGGTGACCGCACCGTTCATCATGAACTTCATGTTACCTGTACCGGAAGCCTCAAGACCTGCTGTAGAGATCTGCTCGGAGATATCTGCTGCCGGGAAGAGCTTTTCACCGTTACTTACGTTGTAGTTCTCGATAAATACGACCTTCAGACGGCCCTTCATAGCCGGATCGTTGTCGATCATCTTAGCGATCTCGTTGATGAACTTGATGATCGCCTTAGCGCGGAAGTAACCCGGAGCAGCCTTTGCGCCGAAGAATACGGTTATCGGCGGCATATCGAGTTTCGGATTTTCCTTGATACGATCGTAGAGGTTCAGTGCGTAGATCGCGTTCAGGAGCTGTCTCTTGTACTCATGCAGACGCTTGATCTGTACGTCGAAGATAGAGTCCGGATTGACTTCGATGCCCTTTGTCTTCTTCAGGTGATCGCAAAGCGCTACCTTATTGCCACGCTTAACATTGAGGAAGCGTTCCATGACCTTCTTGTCGTTTGCGTACTTCTCGAGCTTCTTGAGCTGATCGAGATCAGTTACCCAGTCTTCGTTACCGAGAAGGTCAGTGATGAGAGCAGCCAGATCCTGGTCGCAGACACGGAGCCATCTTCTCGGAGTAACGCCGTTTGTCTTGTTACTGAACTTCTCCGGATAGATCTCATACCACTCTTTAAGAGTATCTCTCTTAAGGATCTCAGTATGCAGGGCAGCTACGCCGTTAACGGAGTAGGAACCGTAGATCGCCATCCAGGCCATCTGGACCTTACCGTCGGAAAGGATCGACAGACGGTCAACAAGCTCGGAATACATACCCATCTCAAAGAACTGTGCACGCTGCTGGTTGTTGATGCCCTCGACGATCTCGAAGATTCTCGGGAACAGGAAGCGGAAGATATTGCAGTCCCACTTCTCCAGAGCCTCAGCCATGATGGTGTGGTTGGTGTAAGCGAATGTATGACGAACGATCTCCCAGGCATCTTCCCACTTCACGCCGTTCTCATCAACGAGGATACGCATGAGTTCCGGAATACCGATAACCGGGTGTGTATCGTTGAGCTGGATGCTGTTGAGCTCGGCAAACTTAGAGAAGTCGTTGCCATGAACAGCCTTGTAGTTTCTAACGATATCCTGCAGGGATGCGGATACGAAGAAGTACTGCTGACGTACACGGAGAACCTTACCATCGTAAGATGTATCATTCGGGTAAAGCACTCTGAAGATATCGTTTACGCGGTTTCTCTCGATAACTGCGTCATCGAAACGCTGGGAGTTAAAGAGATTGAAGTCGAATTCCTGAGCAGGTTCGCACTTCCAAAGGCGCAGACGGTTTACGTTATGTGTATTGTAGCCTGTGATCGGCATGTCGCACGGGATAGCCCATACGTCAAAGTCATTGAAGTGTACGCGGATCTTATCCTCGTATCTCGGGATAACGAACGGATAACCATTCTCCATCCAGGAATCCGGATGCTCTCTCTGGAAGCCGTTCTCGAATGTCTGACGGAACAGACCGTAACGGTAAAGGATACCGTAACCTGTTACCGGAAGATCCAGTGTCGCGCAGGAATCCAGGAAGCAGGCTGCCAGACGGCCGAGACCGCCGTTACCGAGCGCTGCGTCTGTTTCTTCTTCGAGAAGATCCGTGAGGTTGATGCCGAAGCCCTTCATGGCTTCAACTGCCTGCTCGTAGATACCGAGGTTAACGAGGTTATTGAGCATGGAACGACCGACCAGGAATTCTGCGGAGAGGTAATGTGCCTGACGAACCTTACCGTACTTCTCGCGTGTCTTCTCCCAGTCATCCGCCATGATCTCTACGATAGAACGGGAAAGAGCCAGCCAGTAGTCTCTTGCTGTACCCTTGTCAGCGCTCTTACCGGAGCAGGACTTGACCTGGAAAGCAACCATGTCGTGAAGTTCTTGAGCGGTGATGTTGTGTGTTTTTTCCGGATGAACAACGATCTTTTTGCGATCTGCTGTCTTGGCTACTGCAGGAGATTTCTTTGCCGGTGCTTTCTTCGCGGCTGTCACAGACTTTTTTGCCTGTGCCTTTACTGCTGCCGGAGCCTTAGCTGTTTTAGCCGGAGCTGCCTTCTTAGCGGTAGCTTTAGAAGCTGTAGCAGTCTTCTTAGCAGGAGCAGCCTTTTTTGCAGTAGTGGTTTTCTTGGCCGGAGCCTTTGCTGCAGAAGCGGCTTTCTTTGCAGTAGCTGCTTTCTTCGCCGGCGCCTTTGCCGTAGTAGCTGCCTTCTTTGCCGGTGCCTTTTTAGCGGCCGGAGCAGCCTTCTTAGCTGTTGCGGTTTTCTTTACTGTCTTCTGTGTTTCTTTCTTTTGTGCACGTTCACTCATAACGATGCACCTCCTTTTCCCCATAGGTTTGTCTAAAACCACATTTGCTATTTTAGCAGACTTCACAATTTCTGCAAATCAAAGTATTATTATATATAGTATTCTCCGGAGGATGATCATGACAGTCACGTCTCAAACTATCGTATTAACGCTAATTGCAGCATTTATGGCCATTCCGGCTTTTTTCATGTTCAACAAAATGCCCGAACCCTGGCTTCAGGATTATGACTTCGACCCCAAGGCCGAAAACGTTCGTTTTGCAAAGCGCTTAAAGCCTTATCATATCGCGGTTTTCGCCGTTATTTACGCAGTTTTGGTATTTTTGAGCAACGCGATCTATCCGGATTTCCTTTGCGCAGGTAACTGGATCCGCGTAACTGCCCTTCTTCTTTTGCTTCCGGGCTTTACGATCATCATCATGTCGGACACATTAAACCGCATTATTCCCGACCAGATCATCATTTTGAACATCGCGATCAGTATTTTGTACTTTGTATCCGATTTCGTGGACGGAAACATCTGGATCTCTTCCGAAAAAGCCTGGTATTACTTCGTTTTGAACCGTGTTATCGCCGCTCTTATCGGCAGTGGTATCCTTCTTTTAGTCGGCATCATTTCTTCGGCGATCGCCAAAGCCGAAGCCATGGGTATGGGAGATGTTAAACTCCTCTTCCTCTGTGGTCTTCTTTCCGGTCTCAAAGGCCTGATATTCGTCGTTTCCATCTCTTTTGTCACGGCGGGTGTCGTTGCCGTCCCCCTGCTGATCAGAAAGCGCATGAGGATCGCCAGAGAAGAAAAAGAGATCCGAGAGAGTGCGGATCCGGTAAAAGCCAGAAAGATCCTTATGAAAAAGAAGCGCGAAATGCACTTCGCGGATGACCCGGACTACCTGGCATTTGGTCCTTTCCTGGTATTCGGAACAGTGATCTTCCTTTTGTATGAGCCGTATTTCCTGGAACTGTTTGATCGTTACTTCTCGGTCTTGGGGGCAGTTTAATGAGTGATCATCAAAAACGCGGCAACCTGACCTTTATGTCCGTACTGAAGGACTACGTTCTTCCATTCTTGTGCCCGTCATCCTATCCGAATCTCGGCATCGTAATGGCAGGCGCTTTCGGTCTGACGTTTCTGATCCAGATGATCTGGACGGGATATCCTGACGAAAAGCTCTTCTACTCGAAGACTTCGCTGATCGGCTATTCCCTGATCACGCTCTGCAGGCTCCTCGTGCTTCTTCTGGTCTATGTCCTTGTTACCGAGCACTACAAGATCAAAGAACACCACACATGGGGAAGAGATCCCGGTCTGGGCGGCTTTTTCATGGCATTTCTCGTCGGTATTCCGGCCATGCTCATTTCCGTCGGCGTGCATAACCTTTTCATCTATCTGGAATTGAAACTGGAAAACCCGATCCCGCCGCAGCTTTACTATTACGTCACTTCCGAAAAGTCCATCTACGGCATCCTTCTGCTTCTGGTCATGGTCGTTTTATTCCCGATCCTGATCGAGGAACTCTTCTTCAGAGGCCTGGTATATGCCGTGATCCCGGACAGATGGTGGCTTCGGATCACGATCCCGGCAATCTTAAGTTCGCTTTTTGCGGTGAATCGCCTGGAGCTTCCGGCACTGTTCGTGATCGGCATCTGCTGCTCCATCGTCCGCTATTACACCGACAACACGCTTGCTTCCTGCCTGACGAGGATCGGTTATTTCTGTATGCGGATACTTCTGGCTCCGATCCTTTCTCTGCAGGATCCGGATCTTGTCCAAAACGCGATCGACTACAATAAGACGACCCTGTATTCATCGATCATCGGTGTTTCTCTGGGGATCGTTATGATGCTCGTCGTGATCAGGCAGCTGCGAATGGTGCGTTATCTTCAGAAAAATGAAGACATCCGCTGCGGATCCGAAGACGGAAAACCGCTCTCCATCCCGCTTCGCGAGCACTTCCACGCGGACTTCATCATCGGTGTCGCGTTCCTGGCGTTGTGCTGGATCATGTCGTAAATATCAGCGCTTCCATTCTTCCTTTCGGATCTCGAGTTCAACGACTTTGCACTTTTCGCCAAGTACGTCTTCGTAGTGGTCTTCAAGTTCTCCACCCTTGTGAAAACCGATGGCCTGGTAGCACTTATACGCCGGAAGGTTATCTTCATATACACCGATCGTGACCTTATCGACCTTTAATATCTCAAAAGCGTACTGAAATCCCAGCTGAAGCATGGCTTTTCCGTATCCTTTTCCACGGATCTCAGGATCATTGATGACCCAGCCGAAACGAAGATTCTTCTTATCTCCCTTGATGTAGCGCATGATGAAGCTTCCGACGATGCCGTCATCGTCAAAGGCGGTCATCGGATAGAAGTTGTCTTCTTCCTCGCAAAGTCCGTTTTTCTTCATGTACATGTCATCAAGCTGTTCTGCCGATAACGGAAAAGATCCGATCAGGTTTCCTCCCCAGTACAGAAATGTTTTTTCATCCTTATGCCATGTAACGATCTTTTTCGCGTCACAGCTCTTATATGGTCTGATTCTAAGCATTTTGTTCTCCTCGATTATTCCGCGCAAAAAGCACCGATCTCTTTTTCCAAAAGTCTGAAAACGTTCGCGATCAGATATCCGTCAGCGATCGCGTGGTTCATTCTGACACTTACCGGCATCAGAAGTCTTCCGTTCTCTTCTCTGTATTTTCCCCAGTTGACGATCGGAAGATAGTAAAGATACCCGTCCGGAAGCTCGATATTCAGGGAATCGTAGGATAGCCAGGAGATGAAAGAAGCGTCGAACCAGTTCGGATGGTTTGCCGCGTCGAGGCCGTATTCACGTGTTTCCTTTGCCTTTTCGACGTCTTCCAGTGCTTGGGCATAGAACGTCTCATAATCTTCGTAGTACGTTGTATATACGGGAGTACAGGTCTCCGTATCCTCGTGGAAGATGTACTGTGTCGGGTGAATAACGTCATAGCAGACCACTTCATTCGTCTGCCAGAGATAGTTCATCTTATAGTCGTCTCTTGAGTTTAGAACCTTGCTCAGAAGGTACAGGAAGTTGATGTAAAACTTCGTGCCCTTAGCTTTCGAATAAGCGACCAGATCTGTCACATCGATCCTTGCCGTGATCGAAGAGCTGCACTTGCAATCCTCGGTAAAATGGCGGTACACGCCTTTTCTGTAATACGAATCAAGATCTACCACTTTGTAGTTCATGTTCATTTCTCCTTCTGAAGTAAAATGTCGTATTTTTCGGGGCGGCGGAATTTCCAGCCCATAACATCGTTTTCTCTGTGCTTGCGAAGCTCATCCATGTTGATCGATCCGACATAAACGCCTTCTTCGCCCGGTGCTTCAAGCACGCACATATCGCGGACACCCTCTTCATCGCGTTTCCACGGAACGCCGCTGAAGATATTGGAGTGACCATTACAGTCCGGCTGGCCCTCGGCATAGTTGCATGTCGCGACGGCTACCATGTTCTCATAAGCGCGTGTGCGAAGCGCAGCCAGACGGTTGATCTCCATCGGGCAGGCATTCGGGGCCAGGATCACTTCCGCGCCCTTCATCATGAGGATACGCGCGCTTTCCGGAAACTCTCTGTCGAAGCAGATCATAGAACCAAAACGGATCACATCATTTCCGGTATCCATCTCTGCCACATAGAAATCATCGCCCGGTTTGAGCATGGCTTCCGCTTCAAAAGCACATGTGTGAACTTTCGAATAGTGAAGGATCTCATTTCCTTTTCGATCGAAGAACACAACGGAATTCAGCGGCTTCGGATCGTTCTTTTCCAGGAACGTGATCCCGATGGCCATTTCAAGTTCAAATGCCAGTTTTCTAAAGCTCTGAACGAAATTGCTGTCCTTGGTGACTGCCATTTTTTCAAGTTTCGTTTTATCCTGTGGAATCGCGTATCCGTTATTCCACATTTCCGGGAAAAGCGCTACATCCGCGCCTTTTTCTTTTGCGATAATGCAGGCATCCATGCCTTTCCTTAAGTTCTCTTCCTGTGTCTTTCCGGGAACCAGTTGTAATAATGCTACTTTCAGATCCATGATGTCTCTCCTTAAGTCAGTTATGTCGATAATTATTTTACAATTTCAATTGCATAAAGTTCGGATTGTGTTTACAGCCGAAAGCTGTATACAGTTTAACACCCATATCGGAAGCGGTGATCTGCATGACTCCGCAGCCGTATGCGCGGGCTTCTTCTACCACACGGGAAAGAAGTTCCTTGGCAATACCCATTCTACGATACTCCGGATCGGTATACATACTCGAAAGTAGTCCGATCTTACCTGTCGGATTGCTGAAGTACGGCGGTTTTTCGATAAAGGACATGCCGCTGGTTCCGACGATCTTATCCCCGTCCATCGCCAGCCACGATACGAATGTTCCATCCGCCATATGTCTTTTGTAAAAATCCTTCAGATGCGGTACCAGATCGACTTCCTCTTTTGCGCCTTCTTCACGAAGCTGAAGGATACGAAGTCGGATCAGCTCATCCACTTCGTTCTCTGTCAATTTCTTATAAGTGATGTTCTTTTTCAAATCAGACATTTGTATCACCTGCTATTTTCCAAATAGACTTATATCAGCATTTTTGTCTTGAACAACTGTTCATTCGTTAATTCTCTTCCAGATCTTTCAGATGCGTCGCGTCAGAAAGAAGTTCCACGATCGGCTGATTCAGGATTCCCGGTCGCTTATCGAAACGAAGGATCGAGATCGCGGTACATGGCATGTGGATCGTTCCGCAAAGAAACGGAAATGCGAGGTTATAGATATGAGACAGCATTGCGGTAGCAGAACCGCCGTGGCAGAAAAGCGCGATCGTGCGATCGTTCTCTTCCTTTGCCGTGCATCGGTAGTAAAGTCCTTCCCTCTCATAGCCGAGAGTAGAAAGCCACTTATCCGTCTCTTTTGCGATGATATCCACATCGAGAACCGCCGCGTTTTCTGTATACAGAGCATGTTCTCTCCACTTCGGATCGCGGATATCCCAGCCTTCGTTGATCATATCGTCCACACCAAACCAGGGATTTAAGTCCTGGTACAGTGCCTCAAGTCTTCCATAGCGGATCTCTTTCATGAAATCGAGGATCTTTATGTCCTTGATGCCGGAAACTTCCGAAAAAGCCTCGGCCGTCTCGACTGCTCGGCCGTAAGGAGAAGACCAGATTTCCGTGACATCTTCTTTCAGAAGTCTCTGTGCCATGACTTTCGCCTGCTTTTTACCAAGTTCGGTCAGACAGTTTCTTTCATAATCGGGATCTCCGTGACGAATAATGACCAGTCTCATATTCTTCTCCTGCAGCTTTTAGTCTTACTCTATTATACGTTTTTCAGACCTTATTTGATAAGCCCCATATAACGTGCAACAAGATCTAATGTCTCTTCTTTTGATCTAGTCTCATCACGGTAGATCACTTTAAATCCCGAATTCTGCATCTTCTCATAATTCTCTTTGGAATTAATAAGCGTTAAGCCCTCTCGGAAATTCGCGATCGCCTTCTCAGGATCCGGGAGTTCAAGAAGCAGCTGATACAAAAACTGCTTTTCGGGATCCGGTCTTTCAAAGAATCTTTTCACGGAAATATCCTGCTCCGCGAGCATAATGACCACGTGATCGGGGTTGAATCTCTTTCGAAGCGTTTCCAGGGAAATATTCGTATCTACGAAGATCTTTTTATTCTGTTTGGAGAGTTCTTCGAGGATCCGCATTTCCAGGATCTCACATTCTGCTTTCGCCTGATCGAACCAGTCGCTGTACTCCTGAGGCGAGCGCTTTACGAAGTCGTGCCAGTCCTTGATATCTCGGGTATATGTCACGGCAGGAAACTCTTTGCTGTCCAGTTCAGGCAGAAGCTGATCGTGATAATTCTCTTCACAGGCGATACCGTCGAAACGCTCCGCCAGAAGCTTGATCATCGTGGATTTCCCGGCATACGCGGTTCCTGTTATAAAATACATGTTGTCGATATTCATTCGATTTCCTCCCGGTACTCTTTGTACCCTAATAGGAAACTAACACACGGAAATCCTTTTGTCATCCGCTTTATACCATGCGGACAATACCGTTTGAAAAGCACTACTTTACGAAACGTGTGAGCGCGTATTTTCCGTCTACGATCGTTTCTTCTACACAGTGATCGCGCAAGATCTCACGCCCGGGTTCTTTGGCATAGGAAACTTCCGGATCAGCGCCGTACTTTCTACTGATCTCATTCGGATTCGGATAGAATTCCTGCTTTAAGAAATACGCGCCGTTTTCGTATCCGAGTGAAAGTTTTCTCGGATAACTCATCACTCCTCGGAAGCCTTCGTTTTCCATCGGGATCCCGGCGCCTTCGGAAAAGTCTCCGAGCCATGAGATCAGGATCGGAAACTCCACATTACTGAAGATCGTTCCCGCGTAGAAATCCGGTCCGTTATCGACCATGAGAGGTCCGTTATAGGAATCATCCAGAACGAACTTATTCCCGTCGAAATCGCCGACGAAATACTGCATCAGGCGCTTATGCGGCACGCATCCTTCCGGAAGCTTGGAAAACTCGTCCTCCGGAATGTCCATGCTCAGGATCAGTACGTATTTGCTCTCGTCTGAAGATACGCGGCAAGGAAACATACACGGACATTCGATCATGCCGGTAAGTGCTTTTTCAGGAGGAATAAACTCCCCTGTCTTCTCCCATGTTAGAAGATCTTTCGAGTGATAGAAAACGACCGCGTCTTCTTTGGTAAACGTCATCGTAAAGCCGCCGAGGATCGGATTCGAGATCACGTGCGGGTCTCTCGCAGGAGTGTGTTCTTTTCCCGGTATGATCGGATTCCCTTCGTACTTGGTAAAGCTCAGACCGTCACGACTATACGCGACACACTGCTGCTCTCTTTTTGTCTCCATGTGATGTGAAGTGTAAAAGACCAGAAGCGCGGGATCTTCCTTGGAACCAAGACCGCTTACGTTCTCCTTATCTACCACGGCACTTCCGGAATAAACGTCTCCCATATCATCGGGATACAGTACGATCGGAAGATGTTCCCACGAAAGAAGATCATCGGAAACCGCGTGACCCCAGTGCATCCGGTCCCATACGAGACTGTTCGGGTCATGTTGATAGAAAAGGTGATACTTCCCCTTGTAGAAAACAGGCCCGTTCGGATCGTTGATCCAGCCTTTTTTTGGTGTGAAATGGTATTTCGGTCTAAGCATATTTTTAGGACTCATTGACCAGTTTACCGGTCATGTGATCGATCGTAAGCTCCAGGCAGCATACTCTCGAAAACGAGGTTCTCAGTTCTCTTTCGGGATACTCCGGATCATCCGAAAACTTGCCGCAAAGACGAACCAGAAAATCCTTCTTCTTCTCATCATCGGTGAGCTCACAGATCCTTCCGAAAACAACGACGCTTTTGATATTCAGCGCCCAATCGCCTTCTTTACGAAAACCCTTATCCATGACGCAGAAGCTTACCTTGTCACAGGCACGGATCGCGTCGAGTTTATGCCCTTCTTTTGCGCAGTGAAAATAGATCTTTCCGGTCTCTTCATTGTAGTAATGCGACATCGGAATGCCGTACGGATACCCGTCCTCACCAAACATGGAGAGGACTCCTCGAGGTTCACTTTTCAGGACCTCGATACACTCTTCCTGACTTAATTCCTGCTTAAAGCGACGCATCTTTCGAAACATATAGATCACCCTTACGGTTTTGTCTGTGTCGGCTGTTCTCCGCTCTTATAGATACCTTCGTCCTTATCGCCGTCTCGGCTTAAGAATGAATACTCAGGAAGCGGCTTGCTTACCTTCAGATAATACTTCATTTCCGAATGCGGCGTGGACTCGATCGGATTCATTTCCTCGTCCCAGAGTTCTTCTGCCACGATCGGCTCAGTGTAGCCTTCCGGCATTAAGACATGCAATGTGTCTCCGCGGAAGATCTTATTTCTCTGGCTGACGATCGCGCAGCCCTTCTCTTCGTCATAACCTGTGACGACACCGACAACGAATGCCGGGCGGTGATATGTCTTATCCGGAAAGATCTGGGCGTTCTCGCCGGGTCTATCGTAGAAGAAACCGGTCGCGAATTCCCTGTGGACCGTTCGGTCGAGCATCTCCTGCCACTTGCTGTCTTCCTGATATGCGGGCGGATCTTTCATGTAAAGGTCGACGGCTTCACGATAGGCCTTTGTGACCGATGCCGCGTAAAAGGCTCCCTTGATCCTTCCTTCGATCTTAAAGCTTGTAATACCTGCTTTTATCAGTTCCGGTACATGTCCGATCATGCAGATATCCTTGGAGTTAAAGATGTATGTGCCTCTCTCGTCTTCCTGGATCGGAAGTGGTGCCTCAAGGCGCTTTTCCTCAACGACATAATAGCCCCAGCGGCAAGGCTGCGCGCAGGATCCGGAGTTCGCGGATCTTCCCGTGAAATAGTTGGAAAGAAGGCATCTGCCGGAATAGGAAACGCACATGGCGCCATGTACGAAGCATTCCAGTTCCAGGTCCGCGGGGATCGCTTTTCGGATCTTGATGATCTCTTCGAGAGTCAGTTCACGGGCGAGAACGACGCGCTTTGCGCCAAGCTCATACCAGAACATGCAGCCTTCGCTGTTGGTAACACTGGCCTGTGTGCTGATATGGATCTCCATGTCAGGCGCAAGTTTTCTTACTTTTCGGAAAATACCCGCGTCGGAGATGATCAGGGCATCCATACCGATCGAAGACAGAAAGAGGATCTCATCGTCGAGTTTTTCGATATCGTCTTCATGCGCCATAACGTTGACGGTACAGTAACATTTCACGCCGTGAGAATGGGCATACTCGACGCCTTCCTTCATCTCGTCATGGGTAAAGTTATCGCTGAATGTTCTAAGGCCGAAGCTTTTGCCGGACATATAGACGGCATCGGCGCCATAGGCGACCGCTGTCTTCAGTTTCTCGAGATTACCTGCCGGAGCAAGCACTTCCGGCGCGCGGAAAAGATCACTCATGTCGTGCTTCCTTTCTTTAAGGTCAGCCTTCGTCGCCGATCGGCGGATCGTCATCGATTACGGCGTTGTCGTTCCAGTTATCCTTATACTTTTCGACATTCGCTTCGTGTTCTTCTTTGGTTACTGCAAACGCGGTCCTTCCGTCACCTTTTGCGCAGAAGTACATGTAGTTGCAGTTCGGTTCCGGATAAAGTGCCGCCTGGATCGCGTCGAGACTCGGCATACAGATCGGTCCCGGCGGAAGTCCTCTGTACATATAGGTGTTGTACGGATTATCCCAGGTAAGATCCTCGGCAGTCGCGGCCCAAACGTGGCTCTTTCCTTCCTGCTCACGCAGATAGTTGATTGATGCGTCGGAGCCCAGGAACTGCATATCCGGATCATCGGATTTCAGACGGTTATGGAAGACCGCGGAGATATAGAGCATGTCGGTTCTGTCGGTCGTCTCTTTCTGGATCAACGAAGCAAGCGTCATGACCTCATCCATGGTCATGTTCAGTTTTTCCGCACGCTCATAGAACTCGTCGTAGAGCTTATTGTTCATGTTACGCAGGAAGGTGGAGATGATCTCCTCTTCACTGGCGTTCATATCGAAATCGTAGGTATCCGGGAACAGATATCCGGAAAGGATAAAGTCACGGTTCTCGTTCGTCGAGATCGCCGAAACGAACGGGTAGTTAACGAAAAGGTCCGGGCTGTTCATGCACTCGTCCAGATGGGCTTCGTTGAACGACAGTCCCTTTTCCTTAAGTTTCTGCTTGATCTCGCGATAGGTAAGACCCTCAGGGAATGTGATACGAACGACCTCAGGCTCCTGGCACAGAAGGTACATCATCTCGTCATAGGTAAGATCCGGCGTCAGAAAGTGGGTACCCGCGAGGTAACCGCCGTCAAAGCCGTTGAACTTACTCATGATGGAAAAGGTCATGGTGTTCTTGATGAGGCCCGCTTCTTTGAGCTTATCCGCGATATCGCCGGTGGTATCACCGGAGCGGATAACGATCATGACCGCGCCGGGGGTATCCTGGTTAATGACCAGTTCCTCCGTCTCGATCCTTTTCTCCAGATTCTTAAAACGGGCATTCTGGGAAATGACGTAGTTATATCCGAGGAATACGCCGATCACTCCGCAGAGGAGCAGCGCCGTAACTGCGATCAGAACACGCAATGCAATCGATACTTTTCTCGAAAACATGACGGTTTATATCTCCTTCCGGCAAGTCCTTCGGGCCTTTCTACGGCAAAAGCACCTGCCTCTTAGCTGTTCTTCTTAGCAGCGCGGTCCTTCGCACGAAGCTCTGTGGAAAGGATCTTCTTGCGAAGACGGATGTTCTTCGGTGTCACTTCGCAGAGTTCATCGTCTCCTACGAACTCGAGGCACTGCTCGAGGCTGTAGTTCAGAGGCGGTGTCAGACGCAGAGCGTCATCCGAACCTGCGGCACGCATATTCGTAACGTGCTTTTTCTTGCAGACATTGACCGTGATATCTTCGTTCTTCGGGTTGATACCGACGATCATGCCCTCATAGACCGGTGTTCCGGCACCGATGAAGAGCTGTCCTCTTTCCTGTGCGTTATAAAGACCGTAAGTCATTGCCTCGCCACTCTCGAACGCTACCAGTACACCGTGGGAGCGTGTCTCGATCTCGCCGGCAAACGGCTCAAATCCGCTGATTACGCTGTTCATTATACCATTGCCCTTAGTGTCGGTCAAAAACTCGGTACGATAGCCGAGGATACCTCTGGACGGTACTTTGAACTCAAGACGTGTATAACCTTTCTCCGGCGGGAACATGTTGACCATCTCCGCTTTTCTGGCGCCGAGCTTCTCGATAACGGCACCTACGAAGTCCTCCGGAACGTCGATCAGGAGCATCTCAACAGGCTCGCAGAGAACGCCGTCGACTTCCTTGAGGATGACCTGCGGACGGGATACCTGGAATTCGTATCCTTCACGACGCATGGTCTCGATGAGGATGGAAAGGTGGAGCTCACCTCTACCCTTTACTACGAATGCTTCCGTCGTATCTGTTTCTTCAAGTCGCATGGAAACGTTTGTCTCCATCTCTTTGAAAAGTCTGTCACGAAGGTGACGGGAGGTAACGAACTTACCGTCCTGACCGGCAAACGGGCTGTCGTTTACGGAGAATGTCATCGCGATCGTCGGCTCGTCGATATCAACGAACGGCATCGGCTCCGGGCAGTCCTGAGCGCAGATGGTATCACCGATGTTGATCTCCGGGATACCCGCAACGCAGACGATCTCACCGACGGATGCTTCCTGAACTTCCTGACGGCCGAGGCCCTGGAAACGCAGAAGCTTTACGATACGCGCGTTCTTTGTTGTATTGTCGTCGTATGTGCAGACGACGACCGGCTGGTTCTGCTTGATGGAACCTCTCTCGATACGGCCGATCGCGATACGTCCGATATACGGATCAGAGTCGATGTTAGAAACGAGGAGCTGAAGCGGTGCTTCGGTGTCTCCCTCCGGGCACGGGATATTGTCGATGATCGCGTCGAGGAGCGGGCAGAAATTGAGTTCTTTTCCATCGATATACTCCTGAAGATCCGCTGTCGCGATACCGACCTTACCGGATGTGTAGATGATCGGGAAATCGATCTGATCGTCATCCGCGCCAAGCTCGATGAAGAGTTCGAGAACCATGTCGACAACTTCCAGGGCACGCTCATCCGGACGGTCGATCTTGTTGATGCAGACGATCGGCTTTAAGCCCATCTCAAGTGCTTTTCGAAGAACGAAACGAGTCTGCGGCATCGGTCCGTCATATGCGTCTACGACAAGAAGAACGCCGTCAACCATCTTCAGGACTCGCTCAACCTCACCACCAAAGTCGGCGTGGCCGGGAGTATCTACAACGTTGATACGATAGTTCTTATAGGAAATAGCGGTATTTTTCGCAAGGATCGTGATACCTCTTTCACGCTCGAGGTCGTTACTGTCCATGACCTGCTCAACGATCTGCTCGTTCTCACGATAGATACCCGCCTGCTTGAGCATGGAGTCTACGATCGTTGTCTTACCATGGTCAACGTGGGCGATGATTGCAATGTTTCTCAGATTCTCAATCTTTGTCATACTTCTTTTCCCCTTCTGGTTTCAGATCTTTCTTCTTATCTTTTTCTCTCATGTATATTCGTATCGGCGTACCGGCGAAATCAAAGTTTTTACGAAACTGGTTTTCCAAGTAACGTTCATATGAAAAATGCATCAGGCTCTGGTCGTTGACAAAAAGGACGAACTGCGGCGGATATACCGCGACCTGAGTACCGTAGTAGATCTTCAGGTGCTTTCCCTTATCCTGCGGTGTCGGAACCATCGCGACACACTCGGTGATAAGGTCATTAAGGACGCCTGTCTTTAGGCGCTTCCCGGAGTTTTCGTAGACGCGCTTGATCTGCTCGAAAAGCTTATCTACGCGTTGTCCGGTCTTGGCGGAAATAAAGACCACAGGCGCATAGCTCATGAACGCGAAACGGTCCTTGAGCTGACGTTCCATTGCTTCGAGTGTACCGGTCTCCTTTTCGACCAGGTCCCACTTATTCACAGCAAAAATGCAGGCTTTACCCGCATTATGGGCATAACCTGCAACCTTGGTGTCCTGTTCGGTAACGCCTTCCATCGCGTCGATCAGGATGACACAGACGTTTGCTTTTTCGATCGCGGAAAGAGAGCGGATCATACTGTACTTTTCGATCTGGTCCTCGATACGGCCCTTTTTGCGAAGGCCCGCGGTATCGACGATCGTGAACTTGCCGTGCTTGTTCTCGACCACGGAGTCGATCGCGTCTCTTGTCGTACCCGGGATATCGGAAACGATAGATCTTTCCTCACCGGTCATATAGTTGGAAAGGGAGGATTTACCGGCATTCGGCTTACCGATCAGAGCGACACGGATCGTCTCATTGCCTTCCTCGTTCTCTTCTTCCTTCGGGAAGTGATCGTAGATGGCGTCGAGCATCTCGCCGAGTCCCAGTCTGTGAGACGAGGAGATCGGATAGACTTCGCCGAGACCGAGGTTATAAAACTCATAAAGCTCGGACGGCGGCTCGCCGACATGGTCGACCTTATTGACCGCAAGAACGACGGGGCGATTTGCTTTTCGAAGCATGATCGCGATCTCTTCGTCTGCAGCGGTCAAGCCCGACTGGATATCACACATGAAAAGGATGACATCCGCGGTCTCGATGGCGATCTCGGCCTGCATGCGCATGCCCTTTAAGATAACGTCATCCGACTTCGGCTCGATACCGCCCGTGTCGATCATGACGAACTCACGCTCACGCCAGACGGATTCGGCATAGATACGGTCACGCGTTACACCCGGCTCATCATGCACGATGGAGATACGCTCACCATAAAGTGCGTTAAAGAGCGAGGACTTACCTACATTCGGGCGACCGACGATCGCAACTACCGGTTTTCCCATCCTTTTCACTTCCTTTCTGTCTTATTTCGTCCGCCTGTTCCAAATCGCGATCGACCCCGATATATCAGGGAATGTAACAATGTGAAACAAGCAAGAAAAAAGCAGTGATTCAATTTTATTCGAAACACTGCCGATTATTCGTAGTAGTACTTCTCGATTAGCTATTAAGCAATCTCATCAGCTTTATTGATGATCTCCTTGCCATCAAGATAACCGCAGGTCTTACAAACCTTATGGCGCAACATCTTAGTGTGGCAATTGGGGCACTCTACCAAACCTGGCAAAACGAGCTTCCAGGCACTTCTATGACGAGAAGTTCTAGCTTTCGACCATTTACGCTTCGGATGAGCCATCGCATCCACCTCCAATACAAATCTTAGATCTCTCTAATATATTCGCAGCCACACTAAACCCTGAGGCGCGAAAGATATTATGCACTAATGAAAACCCTTTGTCAAGCAACTTTCAAAGAGTTACCGAAAGATTTTATACATATTTTTCTCATTTGGCAAGATGTACTTTAAAAAACATCGTATTTCTCATAGGATCCTGATTCGGAAAGCGAAGATCGTACTCGAGCATCGCGTTCTTCACACAGTACTTTTTGCCCTCTATCTCGGCCTCTTCGTCCCCTGCTTCCGGGAAAAAGAGGATGCCGAACGTCTCGATCGAGATGTCAAAGTCGCCGTGGCTGGTCGTCATGATGCCGTCCGTGATCTCTCCCTCACGGAAAGTCAGTTCCATTTCCGTTGATCCTTTACGGGTCAGGCGAAGGAGTTTTTCCGCCACACGATAGCTTAAAAGAAACTTTGTGTCCCCCTCACCCTGATTCTCCTCCGGCTGCATCCAGGACACACGGATACGCTCCTCCGACTGCTCGAAAGTCCCCTCGTATCTCTTCTCTTCTTCCTCAAAAGCTGTCTTGATGCTGACCAGGCAGGCTGTTTTCTCCATCACTTTTACTCCTAACGTTTTATGCACTAGATTTTATCATGAATCTCATCGGCACAATAGAGAATTGAAAAAGAATATCTCTCGAGTGACGAGTTTTGTGCAAACAAACTGTTTGAGCCGCAGGAGAGATCTTCTTTTTCGACCTGCTACTGTCTTGAGATTTATATAAAAATAGTAAATAATATGCATGGTTACAAATGCAAAGGGGACACAAATGAAGCATTTTACTGTTTCTGCAAAGAGCGACGGCAAGAAGGTCATCCGGGCAGCGATCCTGGAATTTCCGAACCTGACGCCCGCTTCCTTGCAAAAAGCACTGAAACATAAAGATATCCGTATCAACGGCAAGCGTATCTCTTCCGACACGATCGTAAGCGAAGGAGATAACGTTGAGATCTGGCTTCCTGACGCCATGTTCGAAAAGCAGGCGGAACCGAAAAAGCCGGCATTTGATGACTATAAGGTCGTATTTGAGTCCGATGACCTTCTTTTGGTAAATAAGCGTCAGGGCATTGCCGTACACGGCGGAAAAGGCATGAGCGGCGACTGCCTGATCGATATCTTGAGAAAAGACTATCACGATCCGGCCATGGATCTCTGCCACCGCATCGATATGAATACGGGCGGGCTTATCCTTCTTGCCAAAAACAAAAAGAGCCTGGAAGACGCGATCGAGCTTTTCAAGGGCGATCTGATCACGAAGCGTTACCGCTGTCTCGTAAGAGGCGTTCCGAAAGTGGGAGAAAACGTCATCTGTAAAGACGAGGCCATCATGAAAGAGATCTCCGCTTACCTGGAAAAACCGGCGACCGGAAATGTCTTTATCCACGATATACCAAAGGACGGCGATCTTCCGATCACTTCCCGCTATCGTGTTCTCGAAGTTTTCTCCGGGATCGGCCCTGACGGTGAAGATGTTTCCGATATCGAAGTCGAGCTTGTTACGGGACGCACGCATCAGATCCGCGCGCAATTTGCCCACCTCGGTCACCCGATCATCGGCGACGGCAACTACGGAAGAAACCAGTACAACCTTCACTTTACGAATCTTAAGGGCGGAAAGGTCCGTTATCAGCAGCTCTTTGCGTCCACTCTTCTTTTCGGGACGATCCCGAAAGGAAATATGCATACCCGCTTAAGCGGAAGAAAATTCAGTATCGAACCGCTTTACGATGTTAAGCTTTAAGAGATCCGAGTAATCGACTAATGAACGAAAAGGACTAAATAAGAAGAATGAATCTTGCCGAATTAAAACCGGGCCAGCATGCCAGCATATTAAAAGTCGGAGGCGAAGGCGCCCTGCGTCAGCACTTCCTGGATATGGGCGTCATCCCGGGTGCAACTTTAAAAGTCGAAAAGCTGGCGCCGATGGGAGATCCGATGGAGCTTCGTATCCACGGATATGAACTGACGCTCCGCATAGACGACGCGCGCCTGATCGAGATCGAAAAGATCGAAAAGGCCGAAATGCAGGACACTTCTTCCGATACACCTGAAGATAAGAAAAAGAAAAAAGAACGCCGCATCATCATTGACCACCCGGGTCTCGGCGAAGGCGGACGTTATCACGTAAAAGCGGATGAGAACCCTCTCCCGGACGGAACAAAGCTCACGTTTGCTCTCGCGGGAAACCAGAACTCCGGTAAGACGACACTGTTTAACCAACTCACGGGAAGCAACCAGCACGTCGGAAACTTCCCGGGCGTTACCGTCGACCGCAAAAGCGGCGCCATCAAAGGACATCCGGAAACAGAGATCACGGACCTTCCGGGTATCTACAGCATGTCCCCTTATACTGCCGAGGAGATCGTCTCCCGACAGTTTATCCTCGACGAGAAGCCCTGCGGCATCATCAACATCGTCGACGCCACCAATATCGAAAGAAACCTCTATCTGACCATGCAGCTGATGGAGCTTAATGTCCCGATGGTACTCGCCCTGAACATGATGGACGAAGTTCGAGGCAACGGTGGTTCCATCCTCGTAAACCAGATGGAGCATGAACTCGGCGTTCCGGTCGTACCGATCTCGGCAGCCAAGAACGAAGGTATCCACGAGCTTGTCGACCATGCCCTGCATATCGCCAAATACCAGGAGCGTCCGGGACGTCTGGACTTCTGCGACGAAAACGATAAGGGCGGCGCGATCCACAGATGCCTGCACAGTATCATGATCCTCATCGAAGATCACGCGAAAGATGCGGGGATCCCCGAGCGTTTTGCCGCAACCAAGCTCGTCGAAGGCGATCCGCGTGTCCTCGACAGACTGAACCTGGACCAGAATGAAAAAGAAACGCTGGAGCATATCATTCTCCAGATGGAGGAAGAGTCCGGTATGGACAGATCCGCCGCGATCGCCGATATGCGTTTCACCTTCATCCAGAAGCTCGTTGACAGAACCGTCATCAAGCCGAAAGAAAGCAAAGAGCATCAGCGTTCCCGTGCGATCGACAAGATCCTGACGGGCAAATATACCGCGATCCCGGCATTTATCCTGATCATGGCCGCCGTCTTCTTCTTGACATTCAATGTCATCGGCGCCTTCTTCCAGGGACTTCTGGAAAGCGGCATCGATGCGCTCACGGAAGTTGTAGACTCCGCGCTTGTTTCCTGGAACGTCAACGAGGTCGTGCATTCGCTGATCATCGACGGTATATTCACCGGTATCGGAAGCGTTCTTTCCTTCCTTCCGGTCATCGTCACGCTCTTTTTCTTCCTGTCACTTCTCGAAGACACCGGCTACATGGCCCGAATCGCCTTCGTCATGGATAAGTTCTTAAGAAAACTCGGTCTTTCCGGCCGTTCGATCGTCCCGATGCTCATCGGCTTCGGATGTACGGTCCCGGGCGTTATGGCCAGCCGAACTCTTCCGTCCGAAAGAGACCGTAAGCTTACGATCCTTCTGACACCGTTCATGAGCTGCTCGGCAAAGCTTCCGATCTACGGATTCTTCGCCAGCACATTCTTCCCGAAACACAGCGGTCTGATCATGATCGCACTCTATTTCATCGGTATCTTCATGGGCATCATTGTCGCCCTTATCTCCAAGAGAACACTCTTTAGAGGCAAGGCCGTCCCGTTTGTCATGGAGCTTCCGAACTACCGTATGCCGGGCGCCAAGAACGTCGGCCAGCTTTTGTGGGAAAAGGCGAAAGACTTCCTGCAGCGCGCGTTTACGATCATCTTCATCGCTTCGATCGTGATCTGGTTCCTGCAGTCCTTTGATACGAGCCTGACACTCGTTGATGACTCCAGCAAGAGCATCCTGGCCGTAGTCGCAGGTTATATCGCGCCTGTATTCGGTCCTCTGGGCTTCGGTGACTGGAGATTCTCGACCGCCCTCATTTCCGGATTCATGGCAAAAGAGAGCGTCGTTTCGACACTCAATGTACTTGTCGGCTCGGGCGACGGGATCCTTACGCTTCTGACACCGGTATCCGCCATGGCGCTTCTGGTATTCAGTCTTCTCTACACGCCATGCGTCGCGGCGGTTGCTTCCGTCAAGCGCGAACTCGGCGCGAAATGGGCAGCATCCATCGTGATCTTCCAGTGCGTGATCGCATGGATCGCCGCTTATGCCGTTACCCTGATCGGCAACCTGTTCATCTGATTTTAGGAAAGAAACTCCGGAAAACCCCTAAAAAGAAACCGATCCCGCAGCTTTGCAGCTACGGGATGCAGTAACGAAATCTTTTCTTGCATCAAAATGTGTGTCGTGCAAATGCAAGAAGTTGTCAACAAGCGTGGGGGGCCAGAGTCGTGTGCGTCAGAAAGATGGCAAACTTTCTCTAACGGAGGCATTGGGGTTGTCTGTTTCACACCGCCCCCTACGATTATTATTCTACTCATTATTTAAATTTCAGATACCAAATTTTTGTACTTTGTGTCATAATAATGTTGTAAGATTTTTTGACATTTGGGGTTTGTCATGTAACATTTCGAAAAGCTCCTTCATTTGAACAGTGCTTTTCGAGTGTGATTAACGGGGGTGACAATCATGGATCATGACGTAAATAAGGAACTCCAGAGACTGCTTTTCATGCAGAGAGAGCACCTGATGGTGCGTTCTTCTTATGAGCACGAGGTGGATTTTTACGACCTTGTCGCGACCGGACAATTGGAGGAAGTCATGCGTCAGGTCAGAGAGTATCACATCTCTGAGCTGCGCGGTGTCGGCACGCTCTCCCCTGACCGTTTAAGAAATGTCCGTTATCACCTGATCATTTCCATCGCCATGATCGCCCGATACTGCATCAACTACGGTATGGACGTCGAGACTTCATATTCACTTTCGGATATCTACATCCAGAAGTGCGATGCCGCGACATCCACGGCACAACTCGACAAGATCCAGCAGCAGTGCATCGAGGACTACTGCACGAGGATGCGTGCCCTTCGTCTGGACAACATCTTCAGTAAGCACGTCGTCCGCGCGATCGAATATATCTACAGTCATCTTCAGGAACGTATCCTCGTTCCTGACCTTGCGGAATATCTGGGTCTGAACGATGCGTATTTTTCGAAGCTTTTCAAGAAAGAAACGGGCGTTTCGGTCAGCGACTTCATCCGCATCAAGAAGATCGAGGCCGCCAAGCACATGCTCAAGCATTCGGATCATTCGTGTCTGAACATCGCGCAGTTCCTGTCGTTTTCCACGCAGAGCCACTTCATTCAGGCTTTCAAAAAGCAGACGGGACTCACGCCGGAAGAATACAGAAGACAGAACTTCCACAGAGCTTTCCCGAAGGACTCCACGTCCAAGCAGGGCGCGTCCCTGCCTGTCGAGCACACGGAAGAAGAGCTGGAACGACTCCTGGAAGAATCAAAGACTATCTCAGGAAACTGATCAGATTCAATATTCAAGCAGCGGAAGCAGTTCGGAAAGGGCCGTGTACTCTCTAAGGTACATGCCCCTTCTCATTTCATCTGTCTCGGCATAGTCGGCATGATGTGAAAAGATCTCCATGATCTCCTGAACCGAAAGCCATCTGGGCTCCATGCCGACCTCGATCTCGCGCTCGGTCAGTTTGATCTCCCCCTCACCTTCCACAGTCCCGAGGAAATACTTACTTACGAACTTCCAGTCTTCGTAGAATTCATCGATCTCAAGGACGCATGCGGACGGACGGATCTTGATGCCGGTCTCCTCGAGAAGCTCTCTTGCGCAGCATTCTCTCTCATCTTCGCCCTCTTCGAGCCCGCCGCCGGGGATCATCCACTGACCGGTCACGGTCTCGTACGAAAGAAGGATCTTGCCGTTTTGGACAACGATCCCGCGGCACGCCGTCCTCTCGTTCTCCCAATTATGAAAGCGGTTTTCTCCTAAGATCTCGATTCTCTTCATGGTCGTTCCTTTCGAAAAGCACTTATCTTTCCGGTTTTCTGGTCAGATAAAGTACGTATGTATCTTTGAATATGATCTTATTTCCCTCTTCTAAGACAGCGTTTCTCAGTCCATCGAAAAACTGTGTATTATACGGCTCAGGGATGACCAGATGGTCGCAATGCGTGCGGGAATATTCCACGTAATCATCGGCGGTCAGTTCGCGCGTGCCGTAGAAATTATAGGTCTCCACCTCTGTGAAGCCATATGCCGGGGCATTTTTGTATCCGAAGCCGCTCTGGGCGTACTTGGTCTCCGGTTTGAAATAATCTTCGTAGACCTTCTGGATCTTGTCATACAGAGCTTCGTTGCTTTCCTTATAGTCGCCTCGGGTAAACATCATGGCCAGAACTCCGCCCGGCTTTAAAAGCTCAAAAGTCTTGGAATAAGCGATCTCCTCCGGGATCCACTGGATCGTCGCGGCAGAATAGATCATGTCGAACTTCTGATCTCCGAAATCATGCGTGATAAAGTCATCGTTTACGATGGAGAAATTCGGAAGATCGGCATATTTTACTTTCATCTTCGCATAAAGGTGCTCACCGAGCTCGATCGCGTGGTAGTCGCAGCCGGTCTTAATGATCGGCTCACTTGCCTGACCGGTTCCGGGACCAAGCTCCAGGACTTCTTTTCCGGGGCCGATCTTCGCGTAATCTACAAGCTTATCGAAAAGCTCCTGACTGTATCTCGGTCTGTACTTGTCGAATTGATCGGGGATCGTATCAAATATCTTTCGGAACTCCATACAACATCATCCTCCGCTTCAGTTTGCCGAGTCCATTATATCATTCGAAACGAAAAAGCCACGCTGATCTGGTCAGCGTGGCTTGTCCTGTTAGTTTAATCTATCGAAGATTATTTCTTTTCCTCGATCTCCTTAAGAGCCGCGGCGATCGCTTCTTCCGCGGTCATCTCGATGACTTCGGAGCCTGCGCGGAGCTTGTACTCGACCTTGCCCTCAGCGGCCTTTCTGCCGACTGTGATACGAACCGGGATACCGATGAGGTCAGCATCCTTGAACTTAACGCCTGCGCGCTCTTCACGATCGTCGATCAGAACTTCTGCGCCGGCCTTCTCAAGTGCGTCGTGGATCTCTTCCGCCATCTTAACGACTGTCTCATCCTGAGATGTTGTCGGAACGACGATGACCTGATACGGAGCCACGGACATCGGCCAGATGATACCGTTCTCGTCGTAGTGCTGCTCGATGATCGCGGCCAGTGTTCTGGAAACACCGATACCATAGCAGCCCATGATCATGGAGTTTTCCTTACCGTCCTTATCGAGGTAGATGCAGTGGAGAGCATCGGAATACTTTGTACCGAGTTTGAAGATGTGACCTACTTCAATACCTCTGCACATAGCAAGCGGCTTACCGCACTTCGGGCACGGATCGCCTTCTACTGCGCATCTTACGTCAACGACACGGTCCGGAGTAAAGTCACGGCCGAAGTTCACGTTCTTGAAGTGATAGTCTGTTTCGTTCGCACCTACGATGAAGTTCTGCATGGCGGCTACTTCGTAGTCAGCGATGACTTCCACCTTTTCCTTAAGGTCTACAGGACCTGCAAAACCGACAGCGGCACCTGTGACGCGCTCAACTTCCTCGAAGGAAGCCAGGTTCATCTCTGTCGCGTCAAAGAGGTTACCGAGCTTGGTCTCGTTGATCTCGCGGTCACCACGTACCATTACGGCAACGATCTTACCGTCGATGTTGTAAAGAATGGTCTTTGCAAAAGCCGTCGGCTCAGAGTGCATGAACTCCATGAGCTCTTCGATGGTCTTTACGTGAGGAGTCTCGATCTTTTCGATCGGAAGCATCTCGAAATCCTTGGAAACCGGAACTTCCGGGCACGGTGCTTTTTCCTCGTTAGCAGCATAATCACAATCCGGGCAGTAAGCGATCGCGTCTTCACCGACAGCGGACTTGACCATGAATTCCTGGGAACCGGAACCGCCCATAGCGCCGGAATCGGCATCTACGAGGATGTAGTCCAGATTGCAGCGGTCGAAGATCTTGCAGTAAGCGTCCTTCATGATGAGATAGGACTTATCCAGACCTGCCTCGTCAACGTCGAAGCTGTATGCGTCCTTCATGACGAACTCACGGGAACGGACAACACCGAATCTCGGGCGCTTCTCGTCACGATACTTGTGCTGGATCTGATAAAGGGTGACCGGAAGATTACGATAAGAACGGATCGTATCTCTTACCGCCTCCGTGAAAGGCTCCTCGTGCGTCGGGCCGAGACAGAACTGACGGCCGCCACGATCCTTCAGACGGAACATTTCCGGACCGAACTTCTCCCAACGGCCGGAAGCCATGTAGGTCTCCGCCGGAAGGACAGCCGGCATGATCAGCTCCTGGGCACCGGCGCGGTCCATTTCCTCACGGACGATCGCCTCGACCTTACGGTATGCACGATAACCCATCGGCATATATGAATAGATACCTGCAGCGGCCTTACGCATCAGGCCGGCACGGAGCATGAGCTGATGGCTCACGATCTCGGCATCAGAAGGTACTTCTCTTTGTGTGGACATGAAAAGTTTAGAAACTCGCATGATTAATCCCTCGCATCCTATATATATAGCAAAGAAAAGTATAATGATTTGCTCTGTCGATGTCAATTTCGTAGAATTTCGCTCAACCAATGCCAGTTCCCCCTATATTTGTAGTAAAATGTGAACGGTAACAAATCATCAGTTGATTAAAGAGAGGGTCATATGAAATACGACATCATCATCATCGGTGCCGGGGTCATAGGTACATCGATCGCCTACAACCTCATTCCGTACGATGTTTCCGTACTTTTACTCGATAAGAACAATGACGTGGCCATGGGTTCCACAAGAGCCAACAGTGCCATCGTCCACGCCGGATTCGATCCGAAGCCCGGTACACTCATGGCGAAGCTGAATGTAGAAGGCTGCGCCCTTTACGAAGAACTCTGCAAGAACTTAAGTGTTCCGTATAAGCGCTGTGGTTCCGTTGTCCTGGCTTTTTCCGATGAGGAAAAAGCACTGCTCGACGAACTTTTGGATCGCGGCAATAAGAACGGTGTCCCGGATCTGAAGATCCTCGACCAGAATGAGATCAGAAAGCTCGAGCCCTGCGTTTCCGAAGAAGCGCTCGCGGCTCTGTATGCTCCGTCCGCAGGTATCGTAAGTCCTTGGGAACTGTGTCTTGCTCAGGCTGAGGTCTTCGTCAGAAACGGCGGTACTTTTATCGGAGAATCCGAAGTTACCGGTATTTCCAAAAACGAAGACGGCGCTGACGCCAAGTTCACCGTAACGACCAATAACGGTGCTTTTAGCGCGGACACGGTCATCCTGGCATGCGGACTTCGTTCCGATAAGGTCCATGAGTTCGTTGCTGAGGCCGATTTCAAGATCGTTCCGACAAGAGGCGAATACTTCCTTCTCGATAAGTGCGAAGCGGCAAAAGCAAATACCGTTATCTTCCAGTGCCCGAACAAAGACGGTAAGGGCATCCTCGTCTCCCCGACCGTTCACGGTAACCTCATCTGCGGACCGACGGCGGAAGTTCTGGAGGGGGATCCGGAAGACACGGCAACGACTGCCAAGATGCTGGCCGTTGTTAAAGAAAAGGCCATGAAGTCCGTCAAGAACATCTCCTGGCGTGACAATATCAGAAACTTCTCCGGCGTTCGCGCCAACACCAATATCGACGATTTCATCATCCGCGAGATCCCGGATAACAAGGGTATCTTCGAGGCCGCAGGTATCAAGTCCCCGGGACTTGCCAGCAGTCCGGCGATCGGCCGCTACATGGTCGGTCTTCTTAAGGAAGGCGGCGTTTCCCTTCCGGAAAAGAACGGCGGATATGACATGACCAGAAAGACTGTTCACTTCAGATATATGAGCAACGAAGAGCGTGCCGAGCTCGTTAAAAAGGATCCGGCATACGGCCGTATCGTCTGCCGCTGCGAAGGTGTCACCGAGGGTGAGATCCGCGATGCGATCAACAGTCCGATCCCGCCGAAATCCCTTGATGCCGTGAAGCGTCGTGCAGGAACCGGCATGGGACGCTGTCAGGGCGGCTTCTGCGGTCCTCGTATCGTCCAGATGCTCCTTGCCAAGCAGGGCGAAGATGCTTCTCCTCTCTCCATCCTTCAGGATAGAAACGGCTCGAATCTCTTTACTTCGCGCGATGAGGAGGTGGAATCATGAAGAACTACGATATCGTTGTCATCGGCGGAGGTCCGGCAGGTCTTGCCGCCGCGGCAAGTGCTTTTGAAAACGGATGTTCTTCCGTACTTCTGATCGAAAGAGATACCAAACTCGGCGGTATCTTAAACCAGTGCATTCATAACGGATTCGGTCTTGCGCACTTCGGTGAGGAACTGACAGGTCCGGAATACGCGCACCGCGCTATGGAAGAGCTGAAAGAGAAGGCTCCGGGCGTAGACGTTCTTCTCGATACTTTCGTTATGGAGATCACTCCCGACAAGAAGATCTATGCCATGAATAAAAAGGACGGATATTTCGAGATCTCCGCCAAAGCCATCATCCTCGCGATGGGCTGCCGTGAAAAAGCAAGAGGCGCTCTGGCGATCCCGGGAACACGTCCGGCAGGCGTTATGACCGCAGGTCTTGCCCAGCACTACGTCAACATGGACGGCTTCATGGTCGGAAGAAAGGTCGTTATCCTCGGTTCCGGGGATATCGGACTCATCATGGCCCGCCGTATGGTTCTGGAAGGTGCGAAAGTCCTCGCCTGTATCGAGATCGCTCCTCAGCCGGGCGGACTTGCCAGAAATATCACGCAGTGCCTCGAAGACTACGGTATCCCGCTCTATCTTTCCCAGACGATCACATCGATCCACGGAAAGGACCGTCTCACAGGCATTACCGTGTCGAAAGTCGACAGCAAATACCAGGTCATCCCGGGAACGGAATGGGAGATCGAATGCGATACCCTTCTTCTGTCCTGCGGTCTGATCCCGGAGAACGAACTGTCTAGAAAAGCAGGTGTTCCGATCGATCCGAAGACCGGCGGACCTTTCGCTTCCGAAGCTCTGGAGACAGGTATCTCCGGAATCTTCGCGTGCGGCAACGTCCTGCACGTTCATGACCTTGCCGATAACGTTACAAAAGAAGCGATCAAAGCAGGTAAAGCTGCCGCTCTTTATGTTTCGGGCGAAGCAGAGACCACGGCAAAAGACGCGATCGATAACCCAAAGGTCTTCCCCGGCAAAGTCATTAAGCCGCTGAATGAAAGCGACGATGAAAAAGACGGCGACGACAGCGTCCGTCACATGACCTGCATCATCTGCCCGCGCGGATGCCGCCTGAGCGTCAAGCTTTCCGAGCCGCCGGTAGTTACCGGAAACGGATGCCCGCGTGGTGAAGAATATGCCATCGCCGAGGTCACTCACCCGATGCGTACCCTGACCACGACGATCCGTGTCAGAAACGAAGACGGTACTCTCGGTCGCGTCAGCGTAAAGTCTAATGGCGAGATCCCGAAGGAAGAGATCTTTGATCTTGCTTCCAAGATCCACCACACGATCATCAACGCACCGGTCGCAGTCGGTGACGAAGTCCTCCCGGGCGTAGTCGCGACGAGCAGCACCTGAGTCAGAACAATATAAGCATAAAAGAATAACCACTCTGCCACTCAAACAGCTTTTGCTTCGCAAAAAACTCGTGGCCTAGTGGTTTTCTTTATGCTTTTTAATTCTTTTGAACTTCAGGATCAGGACTTCGGACGAGCTACTCTCTGGAAGACCTCTCCGCCGCACTCTTCAAAGAGCTTGACCATCTCTTCATCGGAGATGACTGTGATACGGCCTTCTTCGTACTGCTTGTCGATCCATTCCTTCATCTTTGCGATGAAAGGATCTTTCTTGCTGACGGCACTTTCGCCTGCAAGACGATAGTAGTTGTTGATCCAGCAAGCGATACCTGCAAGTCCGGATACGTTACTTACCGCAACGAGCGGCGGACGATCGAGGAGTGCCTCTGTATCGAAGATATTGTAGATCTCAGGATCCTTCAGCAGACCATCTGCGTGGATACCTGCCTTAGTTACGTTAAAGTTCTTACCTACGAACGGTGTCATCGGCGGCAGCTCATAGTTTGTCTCACGGGAGATGTAATCCGCGATCTCTGTGATCACGCGGGAATCCATTCCGTCGAGAGTACCTCGGAGCTGAGCATACTCAAATACCATCGCTTCGAGCGGTACGTTACCTGTTCTCTCACCGATACCGAGCAGTGAGCAGTTAACTGCCTGCGCACCGTAGAGCCATGCAGTAGTTGCATTAACAACTCCCTTGTAGAAGTCGTTGTGGCCATGCCACTCGAGCATTTCGCAAGGAACACCTGCGTAGTGCTGCAGACCATAGATGATACCCGATACGGAACGCGGGAGAGCAACACCAGGGAACGGTACGCCGTAGCCCATGGTATCGCATGCACGGATCTTTACCGGGATTCCGCTTTCTTCGGAAAGTCTCATAAGAGCCGTTGCGAACGGAACTACGAAACCGTAGAAGTCTGCACGTGTGATATCTTCGAAATGGCATCTCGGACGGAGGCCTGCGTCGATAGCATCCTTAACGATACCGAGGTACTTATCCATAGCCTGCTGACGTGTAAGACCCATCTTGTTGAAGATGTGGTAGTCAGAGCAGGACACGAGGATACCTGTTTCCTTGATACCGATGTTACGAACCAGAGCGAAGTCAGACTTTGTCGCACGGATCCATGTAGTGATCTCCGGGAACTTATAACCGAGCGTCATGCACTGCTCGAGTGCTTTTCTGTCCTTTTCGGAATAAACGAAGAACTCTGTCTGGCGGATGATGCCCTTCGGACCGCCGAGTCGGTGGAGCATCTTATAGATCTCAACCATCTGCTCAGTCGTATACGGAGCTCTGGACTGCTGACCGTCACGGAATGTCGTATCTGTGATATAGATGTTTTCCGGCATGTTCATCGGAACTTTTCTATAGTTGTAAGCGATCTTCGGTACTTCAGCATAGGGGAACAGTTCGCGGAAGAGTTCCGGCTTCTCGACGTCCTGCAAAGTATACTGATACGGATCCTGCTCAAGAAGATTGCTCTTGTCGCTCAACGCAATATTTTTCATGTGATATTCCTCCTGCTTGCAAAATTATATAGTTACGCCCCATTGCGCACGTATATAGTAAATAGGTTTCGAGGGCGCTTGTCAACGCAAAAAACGTTTTTTCTACTTTTTCATTTCAAGGTCTTGGTTTTGCAAGATTATTTTGGCCAAGTTGCATGAAGAAGTGAAAATCAGAAGAACAGACGACCGCTGCCGCTGCCCTTGAGAAGAGCCTGGATTCGCTTCGGCATGATCGGGTGAGTGCTCAACATATTCAGAAGAAATACGAAGAAGCCTCTCGTCTCACGGCAGTGCTTCACATAATCCTCAATATCGACCTTTTTGTACAGGTGCTTTCCGACGACCAAAGCGAGCATCGGCTCAACACCGCTGACACCGACCAGGTGCTGGGCAACACGATCGCAGCTGTACTCTCTCGCACGGGAAAGCGTGGAGGAAAGGATCGGAATGTAGTTCGCGAAAAGGATGCTCATCTGATAGGAGAAAGTCGCGTGGCGCAGACGGATGTGGCTCATTTCATGCGCGATGATGAACTTCATGCTCTCCAGATCGTGATGTTCGAGATAGGCGACTTCGAAAAGGTCTGTCAGAAGCACGATATACTGTCTTCTCAGAATGAATGTCGAAAACGCGTTCAAAACGCCGTTTTCCTGCGTCAGATAGATCTTCGGGACTCTCTTCAGGCCGAGGCGCTTCGAGTAATCTTCGACCACCTGATAGATCTCCGGAAAGTTCTTTTCGGTGATCCGGATCGAATTCGCGCGATATTGCGCGTAGTAAAGATAGACAGCCGCCATGAGAATAAGCGGGAGCATGATAAGGATGAAAAGGACCTCAGCGTAAGCTTCCACGTTTTCGGAAGAGGCTCCGAACAGGTTCCTGATGATCCACTCGCCGGCTTCTCCGGTAAGCGGACCCTCACCGTAATACGCGAAGATACTGCAGATGACCGCAGCCACGATCACTGCAACGTTGATGAATACCATGAAACAATAAAGCGGCTTCTCGGCTTTGTGTCGGAACGAAGCGAGTTCTTGTTTCGTAAACGGCGGAAGTGACGTGCCTTTATCGGCTACCGGCATTGATGAAAAAGCGTTGTTCGGGATCGGCTGCGCATTGAAGCGGTTATCCATAGTGTCGCACCTCTATTGTCCTTCTGATTTCGTACTATATTATGATATACTGATTAGGCTATTTTCTCAAGAAACAGCCAAAACAGTTCGAGGGGGATGTAAATGAACCGTTTTTCAATCATCAAAAAGATCAGGAAGGAGAACCGTCTTCTCCACATTTTCGGTGCTCTGGCATGTCTGGTCATCGTCCTGATATTTGCTTTCGCGCTTCTTCCGAAGACACATAAATATCTGTTCGCCACAAAGAACGTCTTCTCGACTTCCTGTGACAAATACAAAGTCGATCAGTACTACCGCGCCAAGACGCTTTTCCTTTATGACTACTTCGCGGAAAACGACGACGGACGCTTCTACTTCGCGCCGGTCGAGAACAACGACGGCGAGGAGCGTTACCTTTTCATCTACATGCCGAACAAGTACAATTCCAAGGCGGAATCGATCATCTACCAGACCTATGATTACATCGATACCGGCGATGAGGACGTCTTAACCGAAAGCATCACCTGCAACGGCTATATGACAACGATCGATCCGAAGACGACGAAGTTCTTTAATGAATACCTCGACTACGCCGGTGCGCCGCAGTCCGAAAAGAAAAAGGCCTGTGACACCATGTTCGTTATGGTGCCGATGCAGGAGGTCCTTCTGAGCGAATCCACCCTCTGGCTCGTGCTTGAAGCATTTATCCTCGGAGCGGGCATCTTCCTTCTCGTGACGATGTTCAGCAAAAAGCACCTGAAGAAGCTACAGAGTAAGCTTGCCGTCGAGAACATGACTCTTGAAGATTTCGATAACGAGTTCTCGTCTCCCGCGCTTAACGTCGGAAATGTCTACGTCAGCGACAAGCATATCGTCACAGCCTCCGCGAATCCGTCACTTCTTAAGATCGAAGATGTCGTCTGGATGTACCCGAACACATCCTACAATTCAAACGGAGCCGCGACACATACTGCCGACTTCTATACCAGAAACCGCGAGTTCTTCCGCTTTAACACGAAGACCAAGGAACAAAGCGAACTTCTTTGCCGTGCCGTAAAAGAAAGGCAGCCGAACGCTTTAAGCGGATATGTCATTGAAAACAAAGACATGTATTTCAACCGTTTCAATGAGCTGATCGATCAGGTGTATAATCGTACTCAAGAAGCGGCAGCACTGGAAGAGGCCCCGCAGGTCCCTGAGGAACCGACCGCTTCTTCCGAAAACGAAGATCTGATCACACCGAACAATATCTGACTGCGATAAGCTTGAACTAAAAGGAGCGGTACCATGAAAAACGGATTTTTACGAGTAGGTGCAGTTACCCCGAAACTCCGCGTCGCGGATATCGACTATAACGCGGACGAGATCATCGCTTCCGTAAACAACGCAGATGAGAGCTGCGCGCTTCTCGTCTTTCCGGAACTCTGTGTCACGGGAAAGACCTGCGGCGACCTCTTCCGCCAGAGATCCTTTATCGACGCGGCTTGGGAAGCTATGTACCGCATCGCGGACGAAACATCCGAGAAGAACGTGGTATTCATCATCGGTCTTCCGGCCTACATCGAAGGAAAACTTCTGGACCTTGCCGTTGTCATTCATCAGGGTACGATCCTGGGCTGCAACGTAAAACTCACTCTGTCTGAGGAAGAAGCCCGCTACTTCTCCCCGTATGAAGTTTCCGGTTCTTTCTATGACGAATACTTTGAAGATGAGATCGCTTTCGGTCAGCCGCTTTACTTCTGCGAAAGAGACCTGTTCTCTTTCTCCGTCATCTTCCACGATGACCTGACATCTCCTATCTCTGACGATGTAGACGCCGCTCTCGCAGGCTGCCACATCCTGGCAGTCCCCTCTGCTTTTGCGACAACGATCGGATCCTCTGAAAAGACCGCTCAGATCCTGACCGCGCAGAGCAGAAAGCTCCACGCCGCTTATGTATACGCGAACTGCGGTGTCGGCGAATCCACCACGGACAATGTTTTTGCCGGCGAGGATTTCATTTACGAAAACGGACGTCAGCTTGCCAAAAGCGAGCGCTTTTCGGACGGAATCATCTATGCGGATGTCGATCTTGAACTTCTGCATGGCGAAAGGATGCGCGATACATCCTGGAGAACCGACTTTGCCAACAGCACGGTTGACGCAGATCTCGATATCGTCGGTTTCGAAATGGATCTTGACGAAGATATGGAACTCATCCGCAAGGTCCCGAAGAATCCGTTCATTCCGGAAGATAAAGATGAGATTGCTTCCCGCTGCGCACAGATCCTTGATATGCAGGCGATGGCACTTGTTA
The DNA here is from genome assembly GCA_017561715.1 of Clostridiales bacterium. Taxonomy (GTDB): domain Bacteria; phylum Bacillota; class Clostridia; order Saccharofermentanales; family Saccharofermentanaceae; genus Scatonaster. The sequence goes on from JAFZBN010000015.1 coordinate 209,193, forward strand.
CCAGAATGCGTCACACGAATTCCGAGAGACTGATCCTCGGCCTTTCGGGCGGACTCGATTCCACACTGGCGATCCTTGTTTCCGCCAAAGCGATCGATATCCTCGGACTTCCGAAGACGAATCTTCACGCGGTCACGATGCCTTGCTTCGGCACCACATCCAGAACGAAGAACAATTCGATCACACTGGCGACCGCGCTCGGCGCAAAGATCGACGAAATCTCCATCAAGGATTCCGTGCTCCAGCACTTCAAGAATATCGGACATGATCCGGATAACCACAATGCCGCCTACGAGAATGCGCAGGCCAGAGAGCGCACACAGCTCCTTATGGACATGGCAAACGATGAACACGGATTCGTCGTCGGTACCGGCGATCTCAGTGAACTGGCACTCGGTTGGGCAACCTATAATGGTGACCACATGTCCATGTACGCGGTAAACGGATCTCTTCCGAAGACACTGATCCGCCATATCGTCGCATTTGAAGCAGATCGCGTCGCTTCCGAAAACCCGGAACTGTCCGCTGTCCTGAAAGACATTCTCGACACGCCTGTCTCGCCGGAACTTCTTCCGCCGACCGAAGACGGAAAGATCTCCCAGAAGACCGAAGATCTCGTCGGACCTTACGAGCTCCACGACTTCTTCCTCTACTACTTCTTCCGTCTGGGCTTTGCCCCGTCGAAGATCTACCGCCTCGCGAAGATCGCCTTTGCCGGCGAATACGATGACGCGACCATCTATAAGTGGGAAGAGAATTTCCTGAGAAGATTCATCTCGCAGCAGTTCAAACGCTCCTGCATGCCGGACGGCCCGAAGATCGGCTCTGTCGACCTGTCCCCGCGCGGCGATCTGAAACTTCCGTCCGATGCCTCATCCAAGGTATTCCTGGACGAACTGAAAACGGTGCTCGAGTCCTGATATGAAGCAAGAAAGATCTTTTCCAAAAGCAATAGTCACAGAAAAAGCGGAGGGCGCGATCAAGCGCGGCCATCCGTGGGTCTACGATGCCGAGATCACCGAGTTTGACGGGCTCAAAACTTCCGACGGCGTTTTCCCGGAAGATTCCTCTGTCGAAAACGGCGCGCTCGTAGACGTCTTTTCCAAAAAGAACCGTTACCTCGGCACGGGCTTTTTAAGTAGAAACAGCAAGATCCGTATCCGAATTCTCGGCAATAACGCCAACGAGACATACGGTCCCTCCTTCTGGCATCGCCGCGTCAAGTACGCGCTGGATATGCGAAGAACGGTCATGCAGGACGACTACTGCTGCTGTCGCCTGATCTTCGGTGAAGCCGACGGCATCCCGGGTCTCACCGTGGACCGCTACGAAGATATCCTCAGCACCGAAGTGCTTTCCTTTGGGACAGAGCAGGTCAAGGACATCATCTACAGAGCGCTCGTGGAAGAACTGAAAAACGACGGCATCACGGTCAGAGGCATCTTTGAAAGAAATGAAGCCAAGATCAGGGAACTCGAAGGCCTTCCTCTCGAAAAGGGCTGGTATCAGGCAGATTTCGTCGGTACCCCTTCTTCTCCCCGTGTCGAGATCGTCGAGAACGGCATCCGTTACACGGTCGATGTCGAAAACGGACAGAAAACGGGATTTTTCCTTGATCAGAAATACAACCGTCTTGCCGTAAGCAAGCTTGCCCGCGGCATGAAGGTCCTCGACTGTTTCACACATACAGGTTCTTTTGCCATGAACGCGGCAAAAGGCGGAGCGGCACATGTTACCGCCGTAGATATCTCACAGTTCGCCGTCGATACGGCATCTGAAAACGCGAAGATCAACGGTCTTTCCGAACGCATGGATTTTCTGTGCGCGGATGTTTTCGATCTTCTGCCGAAGCTTGCCGAAGAGCACGCGGATTATAACTTCATCATCCTCGATCCTCCGGCATTTACCAAGAGCAGAAAGACCACGGATAACGCCAAGCGCGGCTATAAAGAGATCAACTACCGTGCCATGAAGATGCTGCCCCGAGGCGGTTATCTCGCGACATGTTCTTGCTCGCACTTCATGCCGAACGAACTGTTCAGAAAGATGCTTCTTGAGGCGGCAAGAGACGCGGGCGTCACGCTTCGTTTGATCGAAGAAAGAAGAGCGGCCCCGGATCACCCTGTTGCCATGGCGATTCCCGAGACCGACTATCTCAAGTTCTATCTTTTGCAGATCGTTTAATCGTCGAACTTAAATCCCTCGAGTCCATGCTCGAATTTGAACGTAAGGCTCTTAAGCTTTAATCCGCGTTTTCCAAAATGCAGTCTGAATACGGAATGTTTTGCGATCAGGACACACTCTGTGTTCTTTGTCACGTCCTGTCCGTCTGTTCCCGTAAACGTCACGACACGAAGCGGAATGCTCGTGTAATAGACCGTGACCGGCAGCTGCGCCAGCGCGTTCAATTCCGAAGAAACCAGAAGCTCGCAATCATATACGCCCGGTCTATCGGTCGTGATACCGAATACAAAATCATTTCCGTCAGCAGTATTCACATCGACCTTGATGACCGGATCCTTATCGATATCGTAGTAAAGATCGCATTTTGCCTCGATCGTATCATCGGCAAACGGACAGTCGATATGCTTGACCTTCGGACGGTCGCCCATGACCGCATCCATCGCAGGCGTATTCATGGCAAAGCGCAGGATGTTTCCCGCGTTTCTCTGAAGCTCGGCTCTCGTGATCAGATCGGTTCTTCCGTTTTTCAGATTCTCGTAAGTATCCGTGACATTCAACGCTTCTCTTTCGACCGAAGAACATACCATGTAGACGTCGCACTGGGCACGAGCCATCACGGAATGTGTCGGGATCGAATGGTCAAATGTATTCGCCGGGACACCGTCGATATATGCCCACCAGTCTGTCATGAGAAGTCCGGTAAAGCCCCACTGCTCGTGAAGGATCGTTGTGTTCAGCTCATAGTTCGATGTACCGAAGGTGCCGTTGATCATGTTATATACGGACATGACACTTCTGGCTTTTCCTTCCTTGATCGCGATCTCAAAGCCTTTGAGATAGATCTCGCGGAGCGCTCTTTCCGAAACAACGGAATCCATGCAGCGGCGGTTCGTCTCGCGGTTATTGCTGCAGAAATGCTTGATCGTTCCCGTGACTCCGTGCTTTTCCATACCGCGGATCTGCGCGGAAGCGATACGTCCGGTAAGAAGAGGATCTTCCGAGAAGTATTCGAAGTTTCTGCCGTTTAACGGATGGCGGTGGATGTTGATGCCGGGTCCTAAGATGACGTCGACTTCGTTGCTTACCATCTCGATACCAAACCAGTCGAAAAGCTCTTCGTTCAATTCCTCGTTAAAAGTACATGCCAGGCAGGTGCCGTTCGGAAGTGAGAATGCTTTCTTTCCGCTGTCGATACGCATGCCGGAAGGGCCGTCGTCGCAGCAAAGTGTCGGGATACCCATATCCATCAGTTCACGGGAAACACCACCATATGCGGCAGCGGTTCCCGTCGTGACCTTCGGGCTGCCCATTCCCTCACCTCGGATGATGAGAGAAAGATCTTCGTCCGAGATCTGCGCGATAAATTCTTCCAAAGTATTCTTACCGTTCTTTACATCGGCAAGTTTGATTCCTTTATCGCCCGTAAAAGCGATCTCCTTCGGAACTCTTTCAAGTCTTGTCTCGACATGCTCGACCGTTCGAAGAGGTACCGGTTCATAGTTTCCGCCGATCGTTAATCTATCGAAGGCCTGAACGGGTTTTGCGGCAGATTCCAGCTGCTCGATCATGGTATCTTCGGAGATTTCGAAGGATCCGACTTCCGTCGCGACCGATACATTCTCGCCCATAAAGAACGTGTAAGTCCCCTTTGGAAGCACCCATCCGGTATTTCCCATGAGGCGTCCGTCATCGTCAAAAGAGGCGTAGCGGTTCGCGCCTGCCTTTAATGTGATCTCAACTTCTTGTCCGGGCAGAAGTTCTTTTGTCTTGGCAAAATCAACGAGAACACGAGACGGTGTCGCGATACGATCGGAAGGAGTCTTCGCGAAAAGCATCACGGTCTTCTTCCCCTTAAAGCTACCCGTGTTCTTCACGGCTGCTTTCACCAAGACGTCTGTTCCCTGCGATTCGAAACCGAGGGATTTGACATCAAATGTCGTATAGGAAAGACCGTATCCGAAAGGATACAGGACCTTATCTTCGGCAAAGGTCGAAAAATAGCGATAACCGACAAAGATATCCTCGGCATAGAAGTCTTTGGAAAGATCTTCTCCGCCGAAGTTTTTCGAAGACGGATAGTCGGAAAGATCTTTTGCGATCGTGTCCGTAAGGCATCCTGAAGGAACGGCTTTTCCACAAAGAAGATCCGCAGTTGCCGTGCCGCCGATCATGCCCGCCTGCCATACATAAATGACAGAAGCCGGATCATACTTTTCTACAAAAGACATGTCGATGATGTTGCCGACATTTAAGACGACAATGGTTTTAGAAAACTCAGAGCAGACCTTCTCGATCATCTCTTCTTCGCCGTCGCTCAAAAAGAAAGATCCTTTCTGCGCCGTATTATCACGGTCCTCGCCCGCAGTTCTTCCGATCACGATCACCGCCGCGTCATTTCTTAAAGCCGCCGATTTTACGATATCAGATGTGAGAGGCATTTCTTTCTGAGACCAGTTTTCCTTGCCCCAACCGAGACCCGGATCGACGGGATTTTCCTCTTCCCACTTTTCGTAGATCTTCAGAAGTTCGTCGTCAACAGAAATGGTTTCTTCGTTTTGGAGGCCTTCGAGAATGGAGACAACGTGCTTGACATTGACCATACCGCCGGAGCCCGTACCGCTCTTATAGTAGTTGTTCTGCATCCTTCCGAAAACGGCGACTTTCGCGCCTGTTGAAAGCGGCAGTGCTGATCTGTCGTTCTTTAGAAGAACAGAACCTTCCTGTGCCACACGGATCGCGGTATCTGTGTACTTGTTCCAATCGAGTATATATTCAGGCATAAAAAACCTCCGATGAGCAAAATCTCGTCATAGTAGATTTTACAACACCGGAGGTATGTTCGTTTATCAATTTCTTGTTCAGTTATATCGTTTAAACGTCCTATTATTTGCCGTCATAAGCGCCGCTGACCATCTTCAGATACGTTCTTCTCGTAAAGAGATAAGCGATGGTATAGACTACGGCAAACAGAAGGCAGCACGTAGTAACGATCAGAAGGAATGCCTGCTGCTTACAACCGCCGAGTATGTCAAGGATATTGTTGACCATCGGATACGATGCGGCGGTATGGATCACGGCCACAAGAAGCGGCAGGAGGAATACGACGACGATCTGTGAGTTGATCGACTTCTTGATCTCTTTTCTCGTAAGGCCGACCTTTCTCATGATCGCGAAACGCTTGGCATCCTCATAGCCCTGCTGCAGCTGAGAGAAATACATATTCAGGATCGTGATCGTAAGGAACGCGACACTTAAGAACGCGCCCAGGAAGAACAAACCTCCGTATACACCCAGGATCTCATCGATACGATCGACCTTGCAGTTCACCCAATCGAATTCGAACTTTTCCTGATTCGTCAAAAGTTCATCGTACATGGCAAGCTGTGCTTTTCTGGACGAAGAAGTATTTACCAGAATGTACTCATGGAATTCGTCCATCTTCCACATCTCTTCATTGATGTATGGTTCCAGGTTTTCATAAACGTTGTAATCAGATACGATGAAAATGTAAGATCCGTCAGACACCATGACTGCTCCACCGGAATTCACACCCGGTTCTTCATCGATCTTACGCACACGGAAATCCGAAGAGATCTTGTTACTTAACTCGTAGTTTTTCGTCATCGGCTGGAACCGTACGGTCTCTTCCGGAAAAGAGCCGGCACAGATCACACCGATCTCATCCTCGGCCAGATTTAACTTTGTTTCATGGACATAATCGAAGACATCTTCCGTCATGATCATCACGCTGGAGATATCAACCGATCTGTAATAAGGTGCCGTGCTGATGACGCCGTCATCGACGGTAGCAAATCCATCGATATATCGATATGTATAGATCTGATCGACCGAAACGCCTGTTTTTTCGGCCACTTTACGGAGATCATCTTCTCTCTCTTTTCTTTCCGCTTCCGTTTTCGACTTCAAATGTACGATCTCAAAGTCCGAAGCATACCACTGCTTTGCGGTGTCCTGGATCGTTGTATAGAGTGTGGTAACAGATGACATGGTAACGAGTACCATTGTCGCGAAAATCGATATCGTTGCCAGGTTCGCGGCATTTCTCTTCATTCGGTAAAGCATACCGGAGATGGAGATAAAGTGACCTGTCTTATAGTAGAACTTCTTGTTCTTCTTCATGGTATTCAGAAGTGTGATACTTCCCGCGGTAAAGAGCGCGTAGGTAGCAAGGATAACAAGTGCTACAGCGATTCCGAAGTATTCGATCGCTTCGACTCCTTTTTTTGATGTAAAAGAAAGAGCGTAACCTCCACCCAGAAGGAGCAATCCCACGATCGCCAGGATCCACTTTGACTTCGGCTGCTTCTCACCTTTCGCTTCCTCTTTCATGTACTCAAGGATATTCGAGATAAGAATACCGATCGCGTTAAATACGAAGAATACAAAGAAAAAGCAAGCGAAAACAAATGCGTTGAAAAGCATGATCTTCCACTGCACATCCCAGGAAAAGTCCGCGTCCAGATGATAGATCTTCAGGAACAAAAGCTGTACGATCTTTTCGATCACGAATCCGACTACGGTACCGGAAACGGCACTAAGCAGGAAGACGTAAAGGTTCTCCAGAAACTGCACGCGGATGATATGCTTCTTCTGCATGCCGAGAACACAGTAGACACCCAGTTCCTTTTTTCTCTGCTTGATCACGAAACGGCTGACACCGATCAGGAAGAAGAAAGAGATGATGTACATGATCGGAATACCAACCGACATGATCACCTGAAGTGTAGCGCCGCCCTCGACCTGCCTTAAGTGCTGGTCTTTGGCAATCGCGGTAAGGATATATGTGATCGCGATCATCACCATGGAGGAGATGATGTACGGCACATAAATGATCTTATTCTTGCTCAGCGCGTTGCCGGCAAGATTTCTGTATATCTTAGTCATTCGTCAAACCTCCGCAATCACTCATTTGCGGCGCGAAGGCCGCTACCCATAAGCGCGGTAAGTGAATCAGAGATCTTCCTGTAAAACTCACTGTTCGTTTCATCGCCTCTGTAGATCTGGTGATAAACGATACCGTCCTTAATGAAAAGAACACGTCCGGCGGTACTTGCCGCCTTGATGGAGTGAGTGACCATCAGGATCGTCTGTCCGTCTTTATTGATGTTTGAAAACTGCTGGAGAAGTTCATCCGTGGAACGCGAGTCAAGCGCGCCAGTCGGTTCATCGGCAAGGACCATTTCCGGTTCCGTGATGATCGCTCTGGCGACGGCGACACGCTGCTTCTGGCCGCCGGAGATCTCATACGGGAACTTTTCCAGAAGTTCCGTGATACCGAGTTTTTCGGCGATCGGACGGATACGTGTTTCCATTTCCGCGGGAGAGCATCCTGCGAGAACGAGCGGGAGATAGATGTTATCTCTTACCGAGAAATTATCCAGAAGATTGAATTCCTGGAAAACAAAGCCGAGGCGGTCTCTTCTAAACTTCGCCAGGTTCTTTTCCTTCATGGACTGCATGGAAGTACCGTCCAGCTCGATCTCACCTTCTGTCGGCTTATCGAGCGTCGCGATGATATTCAGAAGTGTTGTCTTACCGGATCCGGACTCACCCATGATCGCTACGAATTCGCCTCTTTCAACTGTAAGATTCACGTTCTGTAGCGCGGTCACCTTGTTGCCGCCGAAACGCGTTGTGTATACCTTCTTAACATTTTTTACTACCAACATTGACATAAGTAGTCCTCCTTGTGTGTTTACACCACTATCTTACAGTTCGGGGATTTTCCCATCTATCGATTTATCTTACATAAAAGCCCGGTATCTTACATTTTCGCAAGGTTAGAGGTAAGATCATTTCTTTCCGAAAAGCACCTTGACCTTCGTTCCCTTCCCGACTTCCGAGTCGAAAAGCACTTCGCACGAAAGCATATCGGCCGCTTTTTTCACGAGATACAAACCCAGGCCCGTGGACTTTTTCTCGTTATGTCCGTTATATCCCGTATATCCTTTTTCAAAGATACGGGGAAGATCTTCCTTGGCAATACCGATGCCCTGGTCTTCAATGGTAAAGGATTCCGCGTCTCCGTAGAAACGGATCGTTCCCTTTTTCTGATATTTTACGGCATTGGAGATCAGCTGGCTGACGATGAATCCGAGCCATTTTTTGTCGGTCGTCACAACAAGTCCCGAGGGCTGAAAATCTACCGAAAGGCCGTTACTGACAAACATCGTCATCGCGCGCTTGATCTCGGTTCGAAGCACATCGTCGACATTGACCTTTTCAAACTGCAGGTCGTTGCTTTCGGATCCCAGACGCAGATAGTTAAGTGCCATATCCGCGTAGTTTTCCACGTGCAGAAGCTGCGATCTCAGCCGGTTCGCCGTTTCGTCGTCATCCATGCTCTGAATAATGAGCGAAAGCGCCGCGATCGGCGTCTTGATCTGATGCACCCACATGGTGTAGTAATCTAAAAGAGCGTTCCTTTCGACAGAAGAAGCTTCTTTTTCTTTTGAAAGGGTATCTGAGAGTTTTACAAGAAGCAAACGATAATCCGTCTCGATCAGATCGATCTTTTCCTCGACTTCGGAAATCTCTTCTTCGTCAGTTCCCGTAAGGCGCTCCGCGAACGCTTCCGGGAAGGCAAGTGCTTTTTCCAAAGAATCATGTTTTTTCTTATAACTGCGATAATCGATCGTCCAGAAGATCCCCGCGAGAACTGCCATGATGGCAGCGGCAAGAACAACAGGCATCAACGGCTCACCGTATAGCCAAAGGACCAGCGCCATGATCAAAAGGCATATGAGCGCCGTCACGATCTGGGGGATGCGAATACGAAGAAATGAAAAGAATACTTTCTTATTCAATGATATATCCCTGCCCCTTCTTCGTTACGATAAAGTCTGGAAGGCCCGCGGCCTCGAGCTTTTTCCTCAGGCGGTTCATGTTGACGGAGAGTGTGTTTTCGTCGATAAAACAGTCATCGTCCCAAAGCTGCTGCATCAGGGTGTTTCTGGAAACGATATTTCCCTTGGAAGAAAGAAGCGCCAGCATGATGCGGTTCTCGTTCTTCGTCAGATCCAGCTTCTCGCCATTAATGGTGATCGAACTGTCGGAAGCGTTATAGGAAGCGCCTTTGTATTCGATCACGTCGCTCTTTTCTTCGGTAAAAGCATACGCGCGGCGAAGGACCGCCATGATCTTTGCAGTTAGGACGTTGATATCAAAAGGCTTGGAAATAAAGTCATCCGCGCCCATGTTGATCGCGGTGACCAGATTGATATTGTCGGAAGCGGAAGACAGGAAGATCACCGGTACTTTGGAGATCTCACGGATCTTCTGGCAGCGGACAAAACCGTTGGCAAAAGGAAGTCCGATGTCCATCAGGACCAGGTGCGGCTCAAAAGCCTGAAATTCTCCGAGGATATCTCCGAAACTCTCGGTAAGTTTCACCTCATACCCCCAACTGGTCATTATGGTCTTTAATTCTGAAGCGATGGTGAAATCGTCTTCCACCACTAAGATCTTATAAGTCATAGACACACACTCTCTTAACACGTTTCCTTCGGTTATTATAGCATAAGAAAACCGGCCCGAATGGACGGACCGGTCTTTGTGACACATCAGTTATGTGCTTTTTTCTTATGCCCACGGATTTGCCGCGTCCGGAACACGGATACCTACGAGAATGAACTGTTCCCACAGGAACCATTCGCCGGTTGACGGCTTCGTGCGAAGACGGATCTGGCGCGGGCTGTCAGCTCCGCCGGAATTGAGGTTCACGGTGAGATAGCCTTCGTTGAGATTGTCTCTGCTGTGCGCCAGTTCATATACCGTAACGGAATACGGACGCTGCGGCATGTAGTTATTTTGCGGTGTCGCGCCGGTAAGATACGAACGAGGGATATAGTCCGAATCTCTGAAACGATCCGCGATAAAGGAGATCTCATACGGGGAAAGCGGCTGCGGACCCTTTAAAAAGTTAAGCATCTTAATGCTCTCATCCTTGTTAAACGGATACACGCAAAGTGCCGCAACCGTAAGAACCGCTACATCGAGCGGGTCCTTCATGGAAGCTACCGGAAGAGCCTTGAGCTGTTCGAGTGTCTCCGGCATCTCCTGAAATACAACTGTTTTACTTCTAAGATCAGCGCCGGTATTCGGTGTGGTCGGTACCGGTGCCGCGTTTTGGATTCCGTCAAATAAACCCATGATCTTTCCTCCTTAAGTCATCTCATGGTATTGAACTAAAGCGTTCAGCGCTTCGGTCCCTGATTTACGATACCGCCGTTATTGAGGCCCTCATCCTTCCAGGACTTTCTTTGGAAAGTGTTCTCAAGGTCGGCCTTCGGCTGCTGGAATCCTGCGTCAGGAGTATATGATGCGTCCGGTACGGAAGCAGACGCGAAAGGAGCCGCGTACTGGTTATCTCCGGCAACCGGAGCGGACGGAGTTCCTTCTACCGGAACAGGAGCCGGCATAGGTGCCGCAAATTCCTGGGCGCCTTCAACTCCGGAATAAGCAGGTTCGCCTGTGACTTCAGAAGAACCGGGCTGGAACGGCGGCGGTTCGGGCAGTGTCTGTTCCGGCGCCGCGGATGCAGGCTGGAACGGAGGCGGCTCAGGCAGTCTGTCTTCAACAGGAGCCGCAGGTACTTCCGCAACAGGTGCAGCCGGCGCTTCAAATGCCGGAGCGACAGGTGCGGCTTCGACCGGTGCAGGTGCCTCAAAAGCAGGAGCCTCTGCTACCGGAGCCGGAGCTGCTTCTACAGGTGCTTCAAAAGCAGGCGCAGCCGGAGCTTCTGCTACCGGAGCGGCCGGTACTTCAGCCGGAGCCTCTGCCGGAATGAGTCTGAATCCGCAATTCATGCAGAAGACATCACCTTCGCGGTACGGATTACCACAATTCGAACAATTCATACTATTATCCTCCTTCTCTTACATAGATATAATTGAACATTCCATTTTATTCATGAAGTCATAGTATTCTGCCTTCAGCGAATCCGCGTTCGGGCCCTGTACAAAGGCGTAGAATACCGTACTTCCGTCGATACTTGCGTATACGTTATATGACATGAATTCGGATTCACTGGCAAAAGCGAAGTATTCCTTCTTCTCCACAAACTCGTTTTTGATGCCCTCGCCGAGATCTTCATTATTCTCATAGGTCTTCTTTCTCGAGTTCATGATCAGATCAAAGTAATTCTGGGCATATGCCGATTTCGAAAACTGGATGACAAGAACTTCCATCTGCGCGACAGAACCGCTCTCTTCACTGTCCGGATCTGCTTTCAGATACTTAAAAACTGACTTTACATCGCTTACATCGATCGTCGCGTGGAAAGGAAAGAACGTGTAATCACTTGAAGATACTTTGGTATAAACACCATCTTTGAAATATGCTGCTTCGTCAGCGACCGAATAGATGTTGTCGACCATTCTGTCGTACTGGTCGTCATCGGCATCCTTCGCGCCGCAGGTATCCTCCAGCGCGTCCTCTACGTCACCGATCTTCGCGCTGTAGGAACTCTTACAGGAGCAAAGTCCCAAAGCCATGATAAATACTAATCCCAATGCAATTGTTTTTCTCATACTCAACCTCTTAATCCATTCTCTATAAAATTTTATCTTTCTACTTTGAAAAATTCAAGACTGACGCCTTCAGGCGCCCTTTCTTGATGTAAAATAGAAGATGTCATTTCAAGGAGGAACGTTTATGTTTTCATTCTTTTCAAGCAAAGAGAAAAAAGAAGCACAGGCAAGGCTTCGGAAGGCCTATGAGGAGCATGGCTACTACAGTGACGAATATGTCGAGGCTTATCTTGCTTCCGTTAAGCGCGTAACTTCGGATGTGCACTTCACTCTTTGCGAGATCTACACGGAAATGGGACGTTACGATTCCGCGCAAAAAGAACTTCTCTCCTGTAAATCAGGTGGCCTCATGGATGATATCTCCACCGGTCTTCAGGCGATCTGCAAGATGAATCTGTACATCGCGACGCAGGACTACGATGAGGCACTTTCGGTCTATGGCGACCGAGTCCGTTTCCTCGATGTCCATTTCAAGAATGCCGCAAGATCCCGTGTCGCCGGCGATTACTATATGTACGCCGCGACTCTTTGCGCCATCGCGGGAAGAAAGGATCCTGATTCTTACGAAAAATACGATGACCTGATCAAGAAATACTACGCCCGTCTTCGTGAGTGGTGTGATGTATTCCCTCGTCACCGTCTTCAGTTCGAACTGACGCAGACGATGGTGCTTTTCGCTAAAGGACAAAATGAAGAGGCCGAGGATGCTTTTGCCAAATGTAAACAGAGCATACTCGACCATGATTTCAAATATGAATGGGAGCGTGAAGACTTCTTAAGGAGACTGGAACGCTCTCGCAAGCTGATCCCTTCTCAGTAACCGATCTCAGATAAAACCGCATCGATCAGTTTCGCGTTCTTAATGGAGAACTCGGGAGTGATGTGCGGCTTTTCGTCTCCGAGGATACATCTTCCGAGCTGCTCGACCTCAAGTGAGTAATTCTGCGGAACATCGATCTCTCTTTCGATCACGCCGTCTTCGGTATAGATGCTGTAGCGAACTTTTCCTTCCTGGTTATACTCGACATCCGAACGGATCGATCCCTTCGTTCCGTGAACATAGAGACGGTCGAATCTCGAATTGGAGTTTTCACCGAGACACATGCCGATGTTAAAAGACGCACGCGCGCCGTTTTTAAATCTCATCTGACCCGAAGTCAGATAGTCTACGCCGAGATCCGTAAATTCGGCGCTTGCTTTAACGAACTCAACATCCGAATCGATAAGCGAAAGGATCATGGTCGTGCAGTAGCAGCCGAGATCGTACATCGCGCCGCCGCCGAGTTCCTTATGCAGACGGAAATCTTCCTTATAGCCCTGTGTGACAAATGCCGTATCGATGTAGTTCACATCGCCGATAATGCCGCTTGCGACATCTTTCTTCAGGCTCTCGATATACGGGCTGTGAAGATATGCATACGCTTCCATTAAGTGAAGACCGCATTCTTTTGCCGTGGCAAACATCTCTTCGACTTCCCCGGCGTTCATCGCCAGAGGCTTTTCGCAAAGAACATGCTTTCCGGCCTTCAGTGCTGCTTTTACCCATTTAATGTGGATATCGTTTGGAAGCGGAACATAGACTGCCTGGATATTCCCGTCGGCAAGAAGTTCATCGTAACTTCCGTATGCTTTGCCGATACCATACTCTGAAGCAAACCGCTGTGCTTTTTCCAGAGACCTTCCGGCGATCGCGTAAAGCTCTGCGTTCCCGGCAAGTTTAATACCCGGGATCATTGCCCATCTTGCGATATTAGCAGTACCCAGGATTCCCCATTTAACTGTATTTCCCATGCTCCAATACCTCCCGAAGATTAGTGACTTCATTATAGCATCCGTGGTATATGGAATACTTCAACTATTCTCTTCAAAAAGGCACAGATAGTATAAGGATTTTGTCCTTCAGGAGACGATCTTATCGCAGAAAGCTTCGATCTCGTCCTTATGCGCGGCGACATCTTCTTTGTACTCGACCGAGGCAAAGCCGATGTGGCCGGCAAGTTCGATCTCGAGGTGTCCGTAGAAGTGCTCGATCGTTCCGATGAGACGCTCGCATTCGGGCATGTTCGGACCCGTGCGGATCACGATCGAATAACCCTTCTTCCCTTTACTTAAGGATGCATGCGGTTCGTGTGTGTTGCACCAGGGCGTCACACGGTCGATAAACGCCTTGAACTGTCCGGGAACATCCGCCCAGTAGGAAGGCGCCACACATACGATGATGTCTGCTTTTTCGAACTCCTCCATAAGGACCTGCGCGTCATCGTTCATCACGCATTTTGCCGTCTTATGGCAGCTTCGGCATCCACGGCAAAAGCTGAACTTATAGTCATCGATGCAGACACTTTTTACTTCGGTTTCTTGGGAAAGTTTTTCGGAAACGATCTTTACGATCTCCGCGGTCGCGCCTGTTCTTACAGGGCTGCAGTTAATAACGAGTGCGGTCATATTCACTCCTCCTTTATAAAGTTTTAGCACTCTTTTTCGGAGATATCAATCAACTACAAAGATAAAAGCCCGGTGATTAGCCGGGCTTTAGATCTCAGGTTTTGAAGGGGGTGTTATGAAATCTTATTGCTTTATGATGTCATTATGCCCCACGTACCTTAAGTGAACTTTAAACTTACGCACGAAGTGTAACGTCGTATTTCTCCTTAAGGTTGGAAAGGATCGTATTTACGAAACCGTCAATGACCTCCGGCTTGAACTCCTCATCCTTCGGTGAGAAGACTACGCTGAACGCAAGGCTCTTCTTGTTCTCGCCGAGCTGTGCGCCTTCGTAGATATCGAACAGGTCGATCTTCGTGATGTATTCGCAGGAGTTTGCGATCTCCTTTTCAACCATCGCGCAGGTGATGTCCTTATTCATAACGAAGCAGAAGTCACGCTTTTCTTCGAGGAACTTCGGAAGCGGGATGAACTTTCTCTCTTTTCCGTAGTACTTGGAAAGAGCGCGCAGATCGATCTCGGCAACGTATGCCGGAACACGCATATCCAGTTCATCACAGATCTCGTAGAGGACCTGACCTAAGTAACCGACTTCTTCCCCGTCGCAAACGACCTTCGCCGTTCTTCCCGGATGCAGGAAGGTCTTCTCATCCTTTTCGTAATCGAACTTCACATCCAGTGTGTCGGCGATCACGGAGACAAGTCCTTTCAGCGAATAGAAATCTTCGTCCTCACCAAAAACACCGATGCAGATCGTTTCTCTCTCATCCGGATACTCGGTAAGCGGCAGGCTCTTCGGAAGGAACTTGTTGCCCATCTCGTAAATACGACCGGAAAGAGTGCCCTTCTTCTGGTTTCTCGCCATAGCCGCGATCATCTGCGGAGCAAGAGTCGTTCTCATCAGAGAAAGATCGATGTTGATCGGATTTAAGATCTTGATCGCAGTTCTCTCTTTCGCGTCCTGCGGAAGTTTCAGAAGATCCAGGTCAGACGGCGAGAAGAAGGAATAGTGTACTCCTTCAAAAGCACCTGCCGCACAAAGTGCCTGCTTGATCTTCAGTTCCGATCTCTGCTTGAGGTTATATCCGCCGGATGTGACCTGAGCCGTCGGGATGAATGTCGGAGTGATGTGATCGTAACCGTACATACGGATGACTTCTTCAGCTACATCCTGGTAGGACTCCATGTCTACACGGTAGCCCGGGATCGCGATCGTCAGCTCGTCACCGTTCAGTTCCGGAGCAAAGTTGAGGTTCGTAAGGATACGTACGATATCCTCGTCCGGTACCGTGATACCGAGAACACCGTTTACCTGCTTAACGCTTACGGTCATCTTCTTCGGTTCGACGGAGTTTCCTGTGTTGATGTCGAACTTCGTAGCACTTACCTTACCGCAGTTGAGTTCTTCGATCAGGTGCAGCGCACGCTTCATGGCCATAACGGTCGTGTACTCGTCTACGCCCTTAGAGAAACGCATGGAAGAATCGGATACCTGACCCAATGCCTTCGAGCTCTTTCTGATGTTGTCGTGCGCGAACTTTGCCGCCTCGAACATAACAGCGCTTGTGCTGTCGAGGATCTCGGAGTTAAGACCGCCCATGATACCCGCAAGAGCGACCGGCTTCTTACCATCGCAGATAACGAGGTTCTCAGTTGTCAGAGCGAACTCCTTCTCATCGAGAGTAACGATCTTCTCGCCTTCTTCCGCACGACGGACGTGGATCTCACCACCCTCGAGGTAGGAGAAATCGAAAGCGTGCATCGGCTGGCCGAGTTCTTTTAATACATAGTTCGTAATGTCAACGACGTTGGAGATCGCGGAACATCCGACGAGAGCCAGACGGCGCTTCATCCAAAGCGGAGATTCTTCGATCTTAACATCGGATACATAGTGACCGATGTATCTCGGGCAGAGATCCGGAGCGGAAACACGGATGTTGAAAGGAACGGTCACTTCAGACTCTGTGTAGTCGAGAGCAGGTTCCTTGATCGGCTTGCCGAGAACGGCAGCGACCTCACGTGCGATACCGAAGATGCTCTGGCAGTCCGGACGGTTTGCCGTGATGGAAACATCGAAGATATAGTCGTCAAGACCTAAGATCGGCTTAACGTCTGCACCCGGAACGCTGTCTTCCGGAAGAACGAGAAGTCCGTTATAACCGGCACCCGGGAACATGTCCTCGGTAACACCGATTTCTACGCCGGAGCAGAGCATACCGTAAGAATCGTACCCGCGAAGCTTACCCTGACCGATCGTCATGACGCCCTCAACGGTAACGTGGTCTTTTGCGGTAGCGTAAACCTGCGCGCCGATCAGAGCGAGCGGGTACTTGCCGCCGGCCTTAACGTTATCCGCGCCACAGCAGATCTGAAGTGTGCCGTGCTCACCTGCATCTACCTGGCAGAGGTGAAGGTGTGTACCTTCGATGCCTTCACAGGTCTTTACTTCACCGACAACGACATTACTGATGTCGTGACCGACTTCGTACTTTTCTTCTACCTCGAAGCCGCAGGAAAAGAGCTTTTCCTCCAGAACATCAGGTGTAACATCGATATCTACATAATCTTTCAGCCAACTTAATGGTACTAACATTTTTCTTTCCTCCTATCTCAATCGTCGATCTGATCGAGGACACGAAGGTCCGATTCGAAAAGCAACTTGATGTTATTGATGCCGTACTTGAGCATCGCGATACGGTCAATACCGATACCGAAAGCGAGACCACTGTAGACATTACTGTCGATACCGCAGCCCTCGAGGACTTTCTTGTTTACGACACCGGCGCCGAGAACTTCGATCCAGCCGGTTCCCTTACAGAGCTTGCAGCCCTTGCCGCCGCACTGAAAGCAGCTGACGTCGACCTCAACGGAAGGCTCTGTGAATGGGAAGTACGAAGGACGAAGACGTGTTCTCGTCTCTTCACCGAAGATCTTCTTAACGAATACATCGAGCATACCCTGCAGGTCGCAAAGTGTGATGCCCTTATCTACTACGAGTCCTTCCATCTGGGAGAACATCGGAGAGTGCGTCGCGTCATCGTCCGAGCGGAAAACCTTACCGGGGGAGATGATCTTGATCGGCGGCTTCTGTGCTTCCATAACATGGATCTGACCTGCGGATGTCTGTGTACGGAGCAGGAACTCCGGGCTCAGATAGAATGTATCCTGCATGTCTCTCGCCGGGTGATCCTGCGGGATGTTAAGCGCGGTGAAGTTATAGTAATCTGTCTCGATCTCGAAGCCCTCATAGATCTCAAAGCCCATGGAACCGAAGATCTCAACGATCTGGTTTCGAACCTGTGTATTCGGATGCAGATAACCCTTCTTCTGCTTTTTCTCCGGAAGCGTAATGTCGATCGCCTCGGCAGCATAACGGGCTTTTCTCTCCTGGTCCTTAAACTGTGCGTCGAGAGCGTCAAACTTCTCCTGCGCCCAGTTCTTGATCTCGTTGACCATCTTTCCGTAGTCAGCCTTCTGCTCTTTCGGGATCTTGCCCATTTCCTTCATGAGCGAGCCGATCTTGCCCTCTTTTGCATCCATGACACTCTTTCTGTACTCATAGACACCCTTCGAGCTCGTGATCGTGGTAAGATCGTTTTCGATCTCGCTACGGATCCCTGACAGTTTCTCATTCAGTTCACTTAACTCTGCCATGTTTTCCTCCTATTTCATACGCTTTCGCAGTTCTTAACGGTTCTTTTGCCAAAGAAACAAAAATCCCATGGCAACGATCGATTGCCATGGGACGAATTCGCTTTTATCTCGCACCTTCGCGGTACCACCCATGTTCGAAAAGCACTCGTCTTTTCGCACTTTACTTGCGCCTTTAATGCTGCGCCTGCATCTGCTTATCTACGGAAATCCCGCCTTCGTCAGAACGCTCCGGTGTTGAAATTCATCTTGCGCTCTCTGTGATCGTGCTCTCAGCCGGTGACACGAATCTCTTCTCACAGGTTCTAAGCGAAAACTACTTACGCACCTTCATTGCATGGGAGAATTGTACGCTTGCACTTGCGAAAAGTCAAGCATATCGGCATTTCTCACATTTCCAGTATGTTTCTCTCCATACTCTGAAGAAGATCGTGCGAGTCATCTTGAATGTCGCTCAGGTAACTGACCAGGATGCCTTCTTTCGGGAGGATGTAGCACTTCTGCTTCCATTTGCCGTTAAAGCTGAATCCGGTCCTATATTTCCAGATAAAGAAACCGTAGCCGCCTTCTCTGTTCATCTGCTGAATGGATGAGGACATCTTCACATACTCTTCCGAGAGGATCCTCTTGCCGTTATAGACTCCGCCGTTCAGGTAAAGCAGACCGAGCCTGCTTAATCCCGAGACGGTCAGTTTCATGCGCGAAGCTCCGTAGAAATAGCCCTCCGGAGATCTTCCCAGTTCGTACTTATCGATGCCGAGCGGCTTTAAAAGTCTTTCTTCGATAAAAGCACAGAGGTCCTGCCCGATCGCTTCCGTCAGCGCCACACCGACAAGATAAGCGCTGATATTACTGTACTCAAAGCCCGGCTCTTCCGGTGTTTCGATCTTGCAGGCAAGCGAAAAGTCCAGCCAGTTGTTGCCTTCCGCACAAAACGGAAGACCTTTTACCGACATCGTCAGAAGTCTTCGGATCGTGATATGTCCGAAATCTTCTTTCTGTGAAGAAGACATCTTCTCTACGTTTTCTTTCGGAAGATAATCGAGCACGCATCGGTCCAGATCAAAAAGTCCTTCGTCATACGCGATGCCGACGGCCGCGGAAAGCACCGATTTCGTTATGGAATAGAGTTCATGGATATTCTCCGACGTATCGCCGAAGCTGTGCGTCAGGACGCCGTTCTCATAGACCTCGGCGCCATGGACCTTCCATCCGTTTGTCGTGATATCGGAAACAAATGCTTCAAAATTCATTCTTTGCTCTTTCTGTCCTTTAAGACGGAGTCTTATGCGATCTCGGCTTTCAGTGCTTCGATAAAGGCATTGAGCTTGCCTTCGTTTTCAGGAGCGAGCTTCTTGCTGTTTCTGTCGGCAAGGCCCACCTTATGCTTGATCGACGGGAGCTTTTCACAAAGACCGGCGAGACACTTCTCGGCAGATCCTCCGGCGAAAGCAAACGCGCCGATGATCTTCTCTTTGTTTTTCAGATCCATAAGAAACTGGTTCATCGCCATGCTCGGTTTTCCCGCCCATACCGGTGTTCCGATGATGATCGCGTCATAGGCAGAAGCATCGAGAGTATACGGCTGAAGCTCCGTGCCTTTGCCCTTGGTCGCGCCGGATCCGCCGTGGAGGAACTTAAGAAGTCCCTTCTTCGGGATGTCCTTTACCGGAACGAGCGCCATGATGTCCGCGCCAAGAGAAGAAGCGATCTTCTCGGCGGCTTCCTTCGTATTTCCTTCCAGAGAATAATAAACGACTAATGTCTTCATGCTGCACCTCCCGGATGTTATATATCTTACTTTTTCGATTTTTCTTTGCTGAAAACGCCCTTCGTCTTTTTAAGGGAGATGCCCAGCATACCGCCGAGTACTCCGCACGAAAGGATCTCGCCACCGAGGATCGAAAGAACGATCAGCGGAAACGCCATATCGTCCACGCCATATGCATACCTCAGGACAAACGGAACGATCAGGGTATTGGCCAGGATCGGCGGAATGGTACCGAAGATCGGATTTTTCTTTTTCAAAAGATATGTACCGATCGCTCCGAGAAGTGTTGCGATACTTCCGAAGATAACATCCCAGATAACACCGCCGCCCAGGATATTTCCGAGAATACATCCGACGAAAAGACCCGGGATCGCGGCAGGCGTAAAGATCGGAAGGATCGTCAGGGCTTCCGCGATACGGACCTGTACCGCGCCAAAAGAGATCGGCGCGAAGACATACGTCAGCGCCACATACATGGCCGCGATGATGCCCGCGTGACAGACGAATAGCGTTTTGCTTCTTCTCGTCTGATTTTCTGTTTTCAGCGTCTCATTTCCCATCAGAGGTTCAATCCCTTCTCTTCTTCGCATCCGATACGCAGGTTCATGCACTGGATCGCGGCACCGGAAGCACCCTTACCGAGGTTGTCAAACTGGGAGGAAACAACGATCCTCTCTTCATTACCCGTGACATAGATCTTCAATCCGTCCCAGCCGGACAGGGAATTTCCCGCGAGGAATCCGCTTGCAGCTGTTTCATCGTCAGCTTCCGCGACCTTGATGAACTTCTTTCCTGCATAGTACTCGCGATAGAACTCGAGAAGCTCGGAAGGAGTCATCTTCTTGCTCAACATATCCGCGTAAAAAGGCGTGGAAACGACCATGCCGCTATAGTAGTCATCGATGATCGGTGAGAAAAGCGGTGTTCTGGAAAGGCCCGTGATCGCCTTCATTTCTTTCAGGTGCTTGTGCTGCTGGGCAAGCGCGTACTCACGTCCGGAAGAAAGCTCACTCGGACGGTCTTCTGACTCGTAAACGGCGATCGTCTTTTTACCTGCTCCGGAATAGCCGGAAAGTGCAAATGCGCTGACCGGGTAATCCTTCGGGATGATGCCGCCCGCAACCAGCGGATAGATCAGAGAAATGAATCCGGATGCATAGCAGCCCGGAACAGCGATACGGTTACCGGTCTTTACTGCTTCAAGATGCTTATCGGAAAGCTCCGGGAAACCATATGCCCAGCCCTCTTCCGTTCTATGTGCCGTAGATGTATCGATAATGACGGTGTGATCGTTATCGGGATCAACAAGACCCGCGGATTCTCTTGCCGCCACGTCCGGCAGGCAGAGGAATGTGATATCTGAAGCGTTGATCAGTCTTTTTCTTTCTTCCGGATCTTTTCTTAATTCCGGATCGATCTTGATCAGTTCGACGTCGTCTCTTCCCTGGAATCTTTCAAAGATCCTAAGGCCCGTGGTTCCTTCACTTCCGTCAACAAATACTTTCTGTTTCATGTTATTTCCTCACTTTACGCTTTTCAAATATGCCACGATCGTCTCGACCGCGCCGTCGACATCCACCAGGTCTGAATGTACGCAGAGGTGATATGTCGAGCTGTTTCCCCATTTCTGGTTCGTGTAATGGTTATAGTAATTGGCTCGGGCAGCATTCATGTCGTTGATATAACGCTCGAACTGCTCATCGGTATAGTCCTTCTTCTCGATAGCGACTTTACGCTTTCTCTGGATCTTGTAGGGCATGCTTGCCGCGATGAACACGTTGATGCTGCCCTCCGTTCGGAGCACGAAGTCCGCGCATCGTCCGACGATCACGCACGGTCCTTTTGCCGCCAGATCCTTAATGACTTTGCACTGCTGAAGATAGATCGCGTCCGAAAAGTCCGGTGTGTATGACAGTGAAAAGAACGGCATACGGCTTCTTCCCTTTTCGGAAAGTCTGTGCGCGCCCTCTTCGTTTCTCTCGATGAGTTTTGGATCGATCCCGCCCTGCTCGGCAGCAAGAGTGATCAGCTCACGATCGTAAAAAGGCACACCGAGACGTTCGGCAAGCTTCATGCCGATCTCATGTCCGCCGGAGCCAAACTCACGTCCGATTGTAATCACATGACTGTTCATACGATGAACCTCCAGATGTTTATTCTATCAGATTAGCGGAAGAAGAACCATGCCGAAAGGGTCATTACAACCAGGAATATAATATTCATGATGGCAAAGAGAGCAAGGTATTTCTTCGTGTGTCCCGGGCGTAAAGTACGGTAATGGCTGAACGTGATCAGACTCGCCAGAGACGAGATCAAGGTTCCCGTTCCGCCGATGTTTACGCCGAGGAGCAGTTCCCTGTAGTTATCCGTAAATCTCGAAAGAAGTATCGCCGACGGCACGTTACTTATAAACTGGCACGATCCGATACTTACCAGAAGCGGGCTCTTTCCGAGAAGGTTGCCGACGAAATCCTGAACGGCCGGGATACGCGCCATATTTCCCGAGAAGACGAAGAACAGCGCAAATGTCGCGAGAAGTCCCCAATCGACCTCGGCAAATGCTTTTCGATCCGCAAAGACCAGAACGAGCGGGATCAGGATCAAGCCTGCCCAGTACGGGATCAGACGGAAAACGATCAGGAGCGAGAACGCGAAAAGCGCAAGATAGAGCGCGGTTCTTTTTCTGTTTAAGGTCTGTCCGGAATCATCCCTAATCACAAGAGGTGTCCTCGGAAGCAGGAAACACGCCGCCGTCAGCATCGCGATCGCAAGAACAAACGGCGGGAACATGATCCTTACGAACTCATCCGTCGGGATGCCGTAATGCGAGTAAAGATAGAGATTCTGGGGATTTCCGAAAGGCGTGAGCATGCCGCCCAGGTTCGCGGAGATATTCTGGAGGATGAAGATATAGGCCATCTTCTCCTCGTTTTTCGTAACGGAAAGGGCAAAGTAGCCGAGCGGAAGGAACGTGATCAGCGCCATATCATTTGCGATCAGCATCGATCCGATGAATGTGATATAGACAAGAGCCAGCGTCAGAAGACGGAGGTTTCCCGTGGTCACGACGATCCTCTGCGCGACGATCCCGAAGAAGCGGATGTCCTTGAGCGCGCAGATCACAGCCAGCGTCAGAAACAAGCACGTCAGTGTGCGAAGGTCAAAATAGCCGAGCCAGGTCTTATCCGGCGGGACGAAAAACGAGGTCGTAACAGCCAAGAGCGCGGCAATACACATGACCGTGTTCTTCTTGAAAAAACCGATACACTTTTTCGAAATTGAAGTGTTCGCCTGCTCCACAGTGCTTTTCCCTTCGTC
Source organism: Clostridiales bacterium (assembly GCA_017561715.1). GTDB lineage: Bacteria > Bacillota > Clostridia > Saccharofermentanales > Saccharofermentanaceae > Scatonaster. Next base: position 232,113 of record JAFZBN010000015.1, read on the forward strand.
AATAAAATAGTCCGGTCCGCTTGAAAAGCACCTTTTTTGCGGCAGTGCTATTTTCGCGCCCGCGATATTATAGCACCAACTTTTCCAATAAAAAAGAGAATGCCCCGGAAGTGATTTTCATCACTCCGGGGCATCGCGGTCCGGTAGTATCCGAAGATCGGGAAGCCGGCACTTCCCACTACATCAAGCCGCTGTCGCCGGTTGTGCTACTTGAGTAGGTTTTTGTCCTTGATCCAAAAAGATGACCTTGTAATCGCTGTGCATCTTAGTCAACGTTTCGGTGACGATCTCTTTAAGGTGTGTCTTTGCTTTGTCGCAGATACCGTTTGCGATGGACGTCTCAAGCCACTGGGCCTTGATCTCTGTCAATCTCACGTTGACCTCGTCAGCGCGGATCGGATTAAAGAGGTTGTTGTCCTGAAGGACGGTCACATTCTCCTGCGGAAGATTGTTGTCGATGATCGGATCTTCCGGAATGGAGATGTAGATCTCTTTTCTCTGGTTGTTGACGACTGTCTTCATCTGATTCAGATCGTAGCCGATCTTGATGGTACCGGAGTACACGATCTCGATCTTGTGCTGTGTGCCCCAGATGTCTACATCTGTGTACGGGATCTGGAGAGAATCGACGACATTCGCCGTTCCCGCGTAGGACTCGGAATATGTCATGAGCTCGGAGATCTCACTGAGCTGCGCCATGACGTTTTCATTTGTAAGCACGATACCGTGGAACTTTTCTTCTTCAGCGATGATCGCTTCACGGGAAGTCTTGTCGGAATTTGATCCGAAGGGCTTCCAAACGCCGAACACGATCAGCAAGGCGATCGCTCCGACTATGGTCAGCATGATCGAAGCTCCGTGGAACAATCTGCCAAGAAATGATCTTCTCGGACGAACTCTCTGACCGTTTACATATTCATAATCTCTTCTCATAAGTCACTTCCTCCTAATTACATCGCGATTCTTCAAGTAGCACATTCTTTCGCGGTTCTTTTCTTCTCTTCTTAGGAGCCCTCTTTCGCGGCTCATGTTTTCTCATATTAATGATACATTAATGAGTACTTCGAATTCCTCTTCTTTTTTTGAACATTTTTCGTAAAAACTATTACGAATTGTTTGATTTGTTCTGACTATAGTTTATAATCTACTGTGTCAAGGGATAAACGGTGCAGATATGCGTTTAGGCACCTCTAATTTGCTTTGAAGTTCAAAATATAGTTGGAGCGGGAATATGGGAAGAAAATCTACAAAAGAAAACAAGAACATCTATCAGATCAGCCGTGAGGCTCAGAACCTTACGCGTGACGCAGCTTCAGAAAAACTCCAGTACATCTCGGCAGACCGTATCGAGAAGATCGAGAACGAAAAGACGCTTCCTCATCCGGAAGAGATCCTGGCCATGGCCGATGCGTACAAGAATCCTTCTTTGTGCAATTACTTCTGCTCTCACGAGTGCCCGATCGGTCAGGAATATGTTCCTGAGGTCGTTCCGAAGGAGCTGTCCCAGATCACTCTGGAGATGATCGCGACACTCAACTCCATCGATAAGAACAAGAACCGCCTCATCGAGATCACGGTAGACGGTAAGATCGCGGATCACGAGCTCCCGGATTTCATCGAGATCAAAAACGAGCTGGATAAGATGGCTCTGACCATCGACTCCCTGCGTCTTTGGATCGACAACGCGATCGCCGCCGGTAAACTCAGTAAGGACGATTTCAAGGACTGATCTTTTTCTTAAATGATTAAACGCAAAAAGCGAGCCCGCATGTCTCACTCATGCGGGCTCTTTCGTTGAAAGTGGAGGTGTGTGTGTTTCTTGGCAGATCCTCCGACCGCGATAAGTCGAATTGTCTACCAGTCCGATCCGTCTGCTTAAATCCGGGAAGGTTTGCATTTCATTATGCAGGCGGATCATTTGAAGCCTTTTGTCAATATCCATGAAGTCACATCCTTGCTTCAGTATCTTTTTCACTATTTTCTTTCCTCGGGTACTATTCTAGCTTTCTGCCCACCGAAGAAACATAGGAAGCACATGAAAATAGAACATTCTATTTTCTCCTTGGAAGCAGGTTAGAAATGATATAATGGAATCGGGGTGAAAATACCCGAAATACTCAACTTTTCTTGCGGGAGGAACGAATATGAAGTACGTACTTATCTCACTTTCAGAAAGCAGCAAAATCGATTTTTCCGGTTCGGAAAAACTTCTTAAGACCGACCACCTTGTCTTCCTCTACGTTAAGGGAAAGAAAACTCTCCCCGCTTCCGTGAAAAAAGCACTGGAAGACGTCAAAGCGGAGATCGAGTATTTCGAGATCGGATCCGCGTCCGAGCTTTCCGCCTCCATGTCCTACCTCATTGGATATCACACGGCAAGCAAGCACGAGACCATCGTGATCACTTCCGATAAGAGCAAGCTTCCTTCGAAAGTCATCAAGGACATCAAGGTCTACGGTGCTTTTAAATCGATCGCGGGCACCTCTTCCTCTACGACCGCTTCCAAGTCCACCGCGAAGAAGTCCACAACTACTAAAAAGACAACCGCTGCTAAGAAGACTACTACGGCGAAAAAGACGACCGCAAAGTCCACCGCCAAAAAGGCCACGACTAAGAAAGCGACAACGAAAAAGACCGCCTCTTCCAAAAAGAAAAATGACGGTCTGGATGTTTCCGATCTTCTGGAATCTCTCAAAAAGGGCGACACCAAGCAGCTCACCAAGAGCTTTTCAGATCTTACCGGCTCCCTCTTTAAAAAGTAAGAGCCCCTTATCTGAGATCCTTTTTCGTATATTTTCCATAAGCACAAACGATGCCGATGATCATCAGGACCATGCCGGGAAGAAGGTACTTTACTTCGATCCCGTGATTGTTGATGATCTCGGAACTTTCCGTATACCCGAAGGCCGAGATGTATTTTAAGACCTTTGCCGATTCGGTGATGTTGGCAATGATGTTCAGAAGGTACATAAAACCGGCCACACCGACACCGATGCCGATGCCGCCGCGCGTCAAAAATGCCGAGATACCGAAGCAGATCCCCGCGATCTCAAACTGCATCAGAAGATACGAAAGGTGGATCAAAAGAAGTTCCTGCCAGAAGACTTCTTCCCCGATCGCAAGGATCGACACGATCGAAAAGACCAGGACGACCACATTCATGATCAGAAGAATGGCATAGACCGACATAAGCTTTTCGGTGATCGCGCGGATACGGGAGACCGGATGCGTGAACAAAAACTCCGCGGTATGGCCGTGCTCTTCTTTCATGAGCGCGGAAACACCGACGATCGCCGCGAAGAACGCGCCGCCCAGGCCGAGTACGTTTCCCGCCTCTACGGCATAAAACCCGATCAGCGTTCCGAAGTTGAGTTTATCCATACCGAAAGCCTGCGTAAAACTGCCCATCGAGGCAAACAGCTTATTGACATCGCTCATCTGCGACTTCATTTCCGGAAACATCAGGATGCACACGGCGATCATGAAGCCGATCGAAAGGCTCCAGATCAGTGTCGCGGTCTTCTGTGATCTTATTTCCTGTTTGAGTATCGTCATGGTTTTTTCCTCTTTTTTCGTATCTTTCTTCCGGGTTTCCTTCACGACTCGTAGTAGTGCATGAAGATCTCTTCAAGGCTCGGTTCGGTGATCGTCAGATCCTTTACATTCTCATTAGACAGGACCGTAAGGAGCTTCTTGATATCTCCGTTATAAAGGAAACCCAAGGCATCTTCCCTGTTTTCTTCCGTGTATGTGATCCCGGAAAGGCCGGTGAGGTTTTCTTTTGTGACGTCTCCGCGTATAGTGACCTTTCTCGCGCCGGTCTGCTCGAGTTTTCCCACCTTATCTGAAAGAAGGATCTTTCCTTCCTTGATAAAAGCCGCCGACCGGCAATAGGCCTGCACCTCCGAAAGGATATGCGAGGAGAAAAAGATCGTCGAGCCGTTTTCGTTTTCTTCTTTCAATATCGAAAAGAACTCTTTTGCATCAGCGGATCAAGGCCCGATGTCGGTTCGTCCAATATCAGAAGATCCGGGTGATGCTGTACGGCGCAGATGATGCCGACTTTCTTTCTGTTTCCGAGGGACAGATCCTCGACTCGTTTATTAATGTCCAGATCCAGCCGTTCACATAATTCCGTCGCCCGTTTACTGCAGTCAGTTTTCCGGAGAGCAGCCGAATAAGAGATGGCATCCTTGACCTTCATCTTCGAATAGAAATGAATCTCCGAAGGAAGATATCCCGTATTTTCTAGGATCTTCTCTTTTTCTTCTGAAATATCGTATCCGAGGACCTTCGCGCTTCCCGAGGTCTTTTCGATCAGTCCGAGAAGCGTTCTTATCGCGGTGGATTTACCGGCGCCGTTCGGTCCGATAAAACCGAAAAAGTCGCCCTTTTCGACCTGAAGGTCCAATCCTTCGATGCCGCGGATCTTCCCGTAGTATTTCGTAAGTTCATAAGTTTCGATGGCCGGATCTTTTGACATAGTATTTCCTCACTTCAAATATAGCGTCTTCCAAAAATCGATCATTTTTCTGTACTCGGCAACAAATCTTTCCACGTCGAGTTTTCCGGATTGCTGCATCCGATACATGTATCCTTCCGAAGCCATGTACATATCCTGATACATCATCTTCAGATCCAGCCCGTCCTTAAAGGCCGACGGATCCAGATCCGGAATGATTTTATTTGTATCGAGTTTTCTATAGGGGCGGATGATTCTCTCGATCCCGGATCTTACTTCTTCGTCTTCTTCGTAATATGCTTTTATGGCAAAAGCACTCATATCCGGGTAGATCTTCATCATGCCGGCCTTGGCGACCAGACCTTTGTACATCATCTCGAAGATGTCCTTCTCCTCATAGCAGCCGGCATCCTGCACGTATTTATGCGTGAGTTCTTCGGCCGTTTTCAGAAGATAAAGATAGAATTCCTTTTTATTCTTGAAATAGAAAAACAGAAGGGATTTACTGATGCCGGCTTCGGCGGCGATCTCGTTCATCGGGCTTTTCCGGTATGAGTTATTCGCAAACACGCAAAATCCGGCATTTAAAATGCGGTTTCTCTTTTCCTCGGGCAGCTGGTAAAACTTCTCGTTCATGGGATCTCCCTTTCGTCATTGACCGTATCGGTTAATACCATTTTTACTCTATTGACCGTTTTTGAGAAGACCCTGCCGAGAAAATTTTTTATGAGTATTCCAAAGGATCAGATCTTAATGCGCTGATAGTAAAAACAGGCAAGTTGCGTACGATCTCTAAGATCGAGTTTACTTAGGACGGAACTGATCATGTTTCTGACGGTTCCTTCTCCGAGGAACATCTTCTGCGCGATCTCTTTATTGGAAAGGCCTTCGGCCACGAGCTCGACCAGTTCCCTTTCCTTCGGCGTGATGTCGAAATCTTCCCAGCGGAAGGATTCACTTCGGTTCAAAAGATCCGGAAGTCGCTCGACGATCTTGCCGCCGAATACGGTCTGTCCTTCCTGTACGGCATGGACCGCGGAAGCAAGTGACGCGCAGTCCTGCTTTAAGATGTAGCCTTTCGCGCCGACTTTGAGGGCGCGGTTAATGTACTCGTCATCGAGGAAAGTCGTAAGAAGAATCACCTTTGCCTTCGGATCGATCTTTAAGATCTCTGCCGTCGCGTCAAGGCCGTCCGTATCTTCCATACGGATATCCGAAAGCACGACATCCGGCTTCGCTTCCGGGTAAGCGGCAATTGCTTCTTTTCCGCTTCCGCACATGCTTACGACCTCAATGTCGCTATCCTGCTCCAGTATGATCTTTAATGACTGATTTACGAGTGGATCGTCATCCACGATCATGATCCTCATTTTCTTTCCTCCGTTTTTCTGGGTATCGTTACCGTGATATGGAAACCGTCTTTCCCGCCTCGGATCGATGTTCGTCCGCCGCAGGAAACGGCTCTCGAGTTAATGTTATAAAGTCCGATCCCGTGCTCGCCTTCCAAAGCCGCAAAATCCGACGGACGCGAAAGTTCCATCGGTTCGCATTTGCCGTTATCGGAAACCAGGATCCTCCAGAAAGTCACATTCTCAACGACTTCCAGACGCACCTTGTTGCCGTTACTGTGCTTGGCGATATTCGTGACACCTTCCTTGAAGATGCCGAGGATCGCGCTCTTAACGTCATTCGGAACCGGAGATTCGATCGATGTACTGACCGTCACGTCGAACTTGTCTTTGATCACGGATGCGACCTCGTGGATACCGATCGAAAGGTCGATCGAATCGTCGTGAAGCTCATGCACGCTTCTTCTGATATTCGTCATCGCTTCATTTACAGTGCTGCTTACCGATTCCAGATATGGCTTGGTCTGCTCGTCCTTGTTGATGACCGAGATCGCCTGAAGTTGAACGACCGCACGCGTCAGCATATGTCCGACGTTATCATGGATCTCCCTGGCGATACGGTTTCTTTCCGCTAAGGTCGCGTTTCGCACCTGCATGTCCATGTTATGGGAGATCTCGTTTTTCAGCTGGAGCGACTTCTGCGCATCGTAGCGGACATCGTCAAACTTGTCGGTGAGCAGTGCTTTTTGCGTATTCATATAAGCGGTCTTCATGGCAAGAACAGCAGATACAACGATCAGGAAAACGGCCCAGTAATAGGTCGACACAACAGCACAAGCAATCAGTATCACGATCTTCAACCAGGTGATCTTTTTTGAAAAGATACCCGAAACGGACTCGCGCCTGTTCTTCTCTCGATGGAATTCCGTGAACGCTTTTTCGGAGCTTTCATCGGAAAAGAGCCCGTAGATACAGATCGGGATAAGGACGCTCATCTCGGGAACGAAATACGCCAGAAGCCCGGATCCCACGGCAAGAACGATGCACACGATCTGGTTTCTTATGACTTCCACGACCATGCCGATGATAAAGATGACAAGGATCGCGACGACTTCACGCGTTCCGATATCCGACGCCAAAGACAGACTGCCGTAAGATCCAGCGGAAAACAGGATCAACGCCACAGAAAGGATCGCTATGATTGATTTGTCCAACAGTCTGTTAATCATACGCCTATTATACTCCAAAAATGGAAAACGCTTGTCGAACAGCGATTCCGCAGGGGCAAAGCCCCGAGGACCAGCTGAAGACAAGCGATTTTCCTTTTGTGTGAGATTCCGCAGTGGCATGCCACGAGGAGCAGCACTAGGCTTGCATGTCTCACTCTGTTATTAAACTGATTTACCCTGCTGGACTTTCTTGATCACAACGGAGATCATGATGAAAGCCAGACCGAAGAGGATCTGTACTCCGAAAGAGGAAAGGATCGAGGCGGTGCTGAAGGTGTAGTTCATACCGGAGCCGGCATAGATGGTGTTCAGTACTTTTCCCGTCCAGAAGAACGGCAGGAAGTGGGCGAATGTCTGTACTCCGCTGCTTAAGAAGTAGAACGGAACGAAGATGCCGCACAGGAAGCTCATGGAGAGTCCTACCGAGTTGCAGATGAGGCTCAGTGTGCCCGCGTTCAGGCGGAAGCAGGAGATCATGAGCGTGAATCCGCTGATATAGAAGGTCGTTGTGATCAGGTTCAGGACTACGACCCAGCCGTACTTTCTCATCATGTCGGAAGATCCGGCATAGATGTAGCTGAAGATCGTATAGACGATCACGATACAGACCGCACAGGTCAGAAGTCCGAACATCTGCGACCAGGTCTTCTCTGTCGGCTTTACCGGAGCCGCGTCGATACGCATGGAGACTTCCTTCTTATTCGCGGAGATGATGACCGATGCGATCGACATTCCGAGGAGCCACAGGCAGATGAAGCAGAAGTACATGAGGATCATGTAGACCGCATACTCGCGGGCATTGGTGTGCTGGGCTTCTTTCTTCTCCGTAACGACACCGAAGGTGACCTCGGAAACGGTCGTCTCAAGTGCTTTTTCCACGGAAGCTTTATCATCCATGCCCATCGCGCGATAGCTCTTGTAGGTGTTTACGAAAGAGTCGATATCATTTACGAAGCTGAAGGTCTTACCAGAGACCTGGCTGTGCGACTGATATTCGAGGGATACATCCTCACCGGCTTCGATCTTCGCCTGGAAGCCTTCCGGTACTTCGATATAGTAATCGGAGATGGAGAAGTAGAGGATGTCGTTGATGCGCTCTTCGGAAGCGTTCGTGTCTTCTACACTGCCGTATTTTTCGATGAGCGTTCTTACGCCCTTGCTGAGTTCGCTGTTATCGTTATCACGGAAAAGCACTCCGAGGTTTTTATATTCTACGCTCTTTTCCGTCGCTGTATCTTCGTTCTTATCGACGATGCCCGGTGCGGCAAAGATCATAGCCGCGCCATAGACCACCATGATGACAGTCGCGATAATGATCGAGACCTTATTCGCTTTCAAAAGCTTGAAGAAATTCTTATAAAGCTGCATACTTTTCTCTCCTTAATTTCATGATCGAGACCGTAAGGAATACGAGTGTCGCCACGAAGATCTTTACAAGGTTCATCCAGAATCCGTCAAGTGTCGGATAGTTGACCAGGCGGTAGAACGCGAAGTTCATGAGCGTCGCCGGATTGATCCTATTGACGATCGGGCAGGATTTCTCGAGAAGACCCGGGAGCATGACGATCATCTCACCGCTTAAGAAAACGGACAGCATGATGAATGCCGTGGCTTTGTTGTCTCTCGCGTTCTCATCTCCCTTGGCAAAGAGGCCGAAGCAGCAGCCGAGGCTCATGGAGAAGAGGTTTCCGATCAGTACGAATACGATGATCTCGAAAAGGCGGTTTCCGACCGGAATATTGAAGAACTTATTCATCGCGAAAAGTTCGAAGAATGTGATCACGCATGCAAGTGCGTATCTTGCGAAGAATGCAGACAGCAGGATCTTCGACTTTTTCGTCGGGGATACGCTCGTTCTCATTCCCGATCCGCTCAAATTGCCCTGGATGTCGAACACGGTGTGGATACCGGAGGTTACGTTAAAGAACATTCCCATAACGATCGTGCTGTAGAAATACCACATGTACACATTCGCGGAAGAACCATCATCACCAAGATAGGTGGTCTTGGCCTTCATAACCGGAACGGACTCCGAAATGCTCGCCAGAACGATCTCGATCTTGTCCGGGGCCGTCATCGCGGCATCCTTCATGATCATGTAGTTTCTTCTGTAGGACTCGACAACGGATCTTGCGACCATCAATGTTGTCATGTTCGCGCCGTCACCGACCTTAACGTCGATCTTCTCGTTTTCACCGTCTACCAGATAGATGACTTCGATCTCTTTATCGAGGATCTTCTTCTCGGCTTCTTCAAGAGAAGCACTGTCGACGAGTTCAACGATCGCGTGGTTATATCCCATGTTTCCGGACTTAACGGTCTCGGCATCTGCCAGGTTCGTAAGTACCGTTACGAATTCTTCTGAAAAAGCACTTTCGCTTTCTACGATCACACTGCTCTTTACCGGATCAAAGTCCACTTCGCCTTTCGCGGGGCCCATGAACGTTACGTTGAAGCAGAGCATCAGAAGGAGCGGAAAGGCCAGTGACCAGAAGACAAAGCCTTTGTCGCGCAAGGTCTTTTTTAGATAATATGTAAACATCATTTTCCGGTTCCTCCCAAAATCAATCGTCACGCAGTTCTTTTCCCGTAAGTTCGAGGAAAACGTCGTTGAGAGTCGGCTGCTCGGAGTATACGTTCTTCATCTTGTAGCCCTTCTCTTCGAGGACCTTGATGACTTCTACTACATTGTTGCCCTTGCCGGCTTCGACCTTTAAGTGCTTGCCGTCGTAATCCACACTGAAGATATTCTCGAGGTTCTTGATCTTTTCGAGATCTTCATCCGTGATCCCCTTCACGGAGATCTTGATCATCTCGCTCTTTTTGATCATGCTCTTGAGCTTATCTACGGAACCTTCCGCGATCAGCTGGCCCTTGTCGATGATGATGACTCTGTCCGCGAGCTGCTCGACTTCTTCCATGTAGTGGGAAGTGTAGATGATCGTCGCGCCCTTTTCTCTTAACTCTTCGATACCCTCGAGGATCTTGTTTCGGCTCTGCGGGTCAACCGCGACTGTCGGCTCATCGAAAAAGATGATCTTCGGATTATGCGCGATACCGCAGGCGATGTTCAGTCTTCTCTTAAGACCTCCGGAGAGCTTCTTCGGACGGAACTTCTTAAACTCGTTAAGTCCGACGAAGTCGATCGCTTCCTGAACTTTCTTTTTTCTTTCTTCTTTGTCTTTGATGTAAAGACCGCAGAAGAAATCGATATTCTCATAAACTGTCAGTTCTTCAAAAACGGAAACTTCCTGTGGTACTACACCGATCTGGCTCTTGATATCATATGCCTTCGGGCTCATTTCCTTTCCCATGATCGTGATCGTTCCCTTGTCAAACTCGAGAAGCGACAGGATACAGTTGATAGTCGTTGACTTACCGGAGCCGTTTGGTCCGAGGAGACCTAAGATCTCGCCTTCGTTGACCGACATACTGAAATTGTCGACAGCGATCAGTTCTTTATAGCGCTTTACCAGTCCGTCTACTTTAATGATCTCACTCATTTTCTTTTCCTCATTTCCTAGTATGTGTTTTCTTTTCGGGCACTGCCCGCTTCTTTCATGAGACCATTATTCCATAACCACATGTCATGGTGTTAGTGAAAAGCATCACATAAGGACATGACAAATGTCATGTTAAATAATCCGGACAAATTGAAAAGTTCCCCGGAACATGTCCATGCATCTCTCAATTGAAAAGTTCCCCGGAACATGTCCATGCATCTCTCATCGGATACATTCCGGGGAACTGTGTTTCTTAAATATCAGGATCGAAGAACTTACTTACTGGACGCGATCGCTTCCCAAAGCGCCGTGAAAAGTTCATTGTAGCGGACGGTCTTTCTTCCGAGCTGTACGATACTTCCGTAAAGGGAAAGCGGGATATCCTTACCTTCGAAGTTTATGCACTCCCCGTTTCTTTCGAGAAGCTTGTTCATCTTCGCGCGGGCGGCTTCTTCGTCCGTGCTGTTTGTCAGGATCACGAACTCATCTCCGCCGATACGGAAAACGATATCGTCTTCCTCCGCGACCGCTTCCATACGGTTCATGGATTCTAAGATCGCAAGGTCACCCGCTTTTCGCGAGATATCGTTGATCGGGATGAGGTTTCGGATATCGGCGCAGACGAACCAGCAGTCCTTGCGCGTCTGAAACAGGTCATAAAGGTCACTAATGTCGAATTTGGTCGTTTTCATAAGATCATCTCCTTCTACCGAAGACGTACTCATCTTCGGGAACAGTTCCGGTGACCGCTTATTACTGCGGTAATCGGAAGGCAGTTGGTTCCATACCTGTCGAAAAGCTCTGGTAAAGGCTTCATTACTGGAATAGCCGTACATGACCGCGATATCCAGAACACTTAGATCAGGCCGCTCGACAAGTGCTTTTCCCGCATGAGTCATACGACGGCGTATAAGGTAATCTCGAACCGAGATGTGATACACACACCGGAAAAGCTTTTCGAGGGAGGAACGGGAGCAGTAGCACGCAGACGCGATATCTTCGGTATGGATATCTTCCGAGATATGCTGTTCGATATATTCCAGAACATTTGCCAGAAGTGCGAGCTTACTCATGGTGCCTCCTTCTTTTGAAGATCGATCTTAATTCAAGTATAGCAGACCGGATATTTGCGGCTTGATATTTTGAGTAATCCTTCCCGTTAATCTGTTTTCATTTTCGAAATAGTTTGGAAAAAGCCGATTGGTACGATGAGCATATACAGTTACAAGGGGGACAAATCTATGAAAGGAAATCACAGACTAAGAAAGCTCACCACATATCTGGTGGCTTCTGCCATGATATTCAGTTTATGCGCCTGCGGGAAAAGCTCCGATAAAACGGATGATACTTCCGATACGGCCATAACGGAGAACCTTCCGGAAAGTAATCTTCCGGATCCGAACGCCGTGGATTCTCTTCCCGAAAACAGCGAGATCTTAAAGGAAGCGCCGGAAGTATACACGAACGCGGTCCTCGTTTCGATCAACCCGTCGTTCATGCTCTACACGAACGAGAGAAACGAGGTATTCACCTTTAAGCCGATGAACAAAGACGCGGAGAGCCTTATGGATTCGGTGATGCTCGAAGGAAGAACGATCCAGGACGGCATCTCCGATATCGTTAATGTATGTATCGACCGCGGATTCCTAAAAGATGACGGTGTCGTCAACGTCACGATCATCAGCAGTAACGGTGCCGCGGAAGACGCGGAGAGAATGATCGGCGATATCGAGCAGCGCATCGTAAACATCGCCAGGGAAAGAGACATCAACATCTCTACCGCCCCGAAGATCGATGAAGAAGTCGTTTTTGTCGAGCACCAGCCGGGTCCGAATGATCCGAATAATCCGGGAGATCCCGGCCAGCCCGGCGATCCAAACCAACCCGGCGATCCGAACACACCGGGTGATCCCGATCCGAATAACCCGCCACCGGATCCGAATACCCCGGGCGATCCCGATCCGAACAACAACGGAGGAAATAACGGAGGAAACGGCGGAGGCAATAACGGCGGCGACGGTAAAAAAGTCGAAGGATGTCCGGTCTGTCAGGGCACCGGAATCTGTGACAGATGCAACCAAACCGGCAAGGTTAGGTGCGATGTCTGCAAAGGCGCGGGAACACTTCCCTGCCACCTCGGAGATTGTGATCACGGCTACCAGAAGTGCCCGTGTGATAACGGAAAATGCCATAAGTGCGGTGGTACCGGAACAAGCGACAACGGTCAATCGTGCGATGCCTGCGACGGCTCCGGTAAACACAGAGAATGCGGCGGAACCGGAAAGGTCACCTGCTTCAACTGCAACGGTACGGGAGTTGAACAGTGTAACGAATGTCAGGGCACGGGCCTTGAAGAATGTCAGGGATGCCACGGAACACTGAAGTGTTCGGCCTGCGACGGTACGGGCATCAATCAGCACAAGTAACATTATCGCCTGAATGCCGATAGATTTGATTATATAAAACGGCCGCGAAGTATTCTTCTCGCGGCCGTTTCGTCTTATAATGTAGGTAATCATGATAAGGGGGAATCGAGGGGGCATGAAAGACAGCACTAAGAAAAAACTTCGCGAGACTTTACTTTTCAAACCGGATCTGTTTTGTATCATCAATCTTATCATCGCCATAGGCATTAACCTCGGCGGATTTTATGCCGCGAAAGCTTTGAGTCTTCCTTTGTGGCTCGACACCGTCGGTACCGTCATGGTCGCTATCTCCTACGGTCCTTTGGCAGGCATTCTTATCTCCGTCATATCTCAGATATTTATCTTTGTGCCGCTGGGACTTCCCTTCCATTACTATCTCATCGGTATATCCGTCGCGCTGGTCGTCGGATTCCTGTTCCCGAAAAAGAGGAAGAACGATCTTTTTGCCATCGTTACCGTTGCCATGATCACGGCACTCGTCACTTCCCTTTTGAGTTTTCCTCTCAACGCCAAGTTCAATAACGGCTATCCCGGAAATCTCTGGGGCGACCAGTTCTTTATGTTGCTTTCGAAAAAGATCAGTTCCAAAAGGATCAACGCTTACATGGCCGTTGCCTTTATTGATTTTCCGGACCGTCTTCTTTCGGTGATCCTCGCGTTCTCATTTATTGACATGACGGATCAACACAAATCCAAAAAGAAAAACAAGATACTGACCAAGAGCATGTCCGGCATTCTCGCCGTCATCATTGCAGGAAGTCTTTTTGCCGGATCCACGTCTCTGATCCGTGCATTTGATAATGATCCGGATACTTCCTCCGAGGAAGATTTCGATTACGAATCGGATTTTGATACCGTCATCTACGATGTAGACAACGGTCTTCTTTCCAGCGAAGCCAACGCAGTCGCACAGACCAATGACGGCTATATCTGGGTCGGCACATACGCCGGGCTTTATCACTTCAACGGTGTCCGATTCTCCAAGGCCGAGGTCGACGACCGCATCCGAAATGTCATGAGATTGTTTGTCGACTCCAAGGGACTTCTTTGGATCGGAACCAATGACAGCGGCGTCTTCCGCTACGATCCGAATACCGGGGACGTGACCTGCTACTCAACAGAAAACGGTCTTTCCGCCAACGCGATCCGTTCGATCTGCGAAGACACAAACGGAAACATCTATGTCGGAACAGTCATGTCGGTCGCAAGGATCGACGGTAACGGCATGGTCAAGTCCTTTTCCGAATGGAAAAGCATCTTTCACGCGGTCTCTTTGGACAGTATGGCAGATGGCTCCATCGTCGGAGTTACCAACAGCGGTACCCTGTTTCTCGCAAAAGACGGTCTGCTGCTTGATACCAAAGAATACGAATCGGGCAACGGCATCTCCTATCTGGCGGTAGCCGGAAGCCCCGACAGGATCCTTGTCACCACGACCGCAAGTGAGATCGTGGAGTACAAGATCGAAGGAGATGAACTTGCTCAGATCGATTCCTTTACGATCAGTAACCACGAGTACTTCAACAACATCAGGTATTCCGAGCTTTACGAAGGATTCTTCTACTGTGGCGAATACGGATTCGGAATGATCGATCCCGAGACCGGAATCGTTTCGGATATGACCGAATTCGGATTCCGTGACTCAGTCGGAGATGTGTGCGTCGATACGCAGGGAAATATCTGGTTCGCCTCCAGCAAACGCGGCATCCTGAAGTGTTCTCAAACACCATTCCGCTATCTGTTCTATAAAGCCGAGACGGGAAACAATGCCGCAAATGCCATCTGCGAACGCAACGGACTTCTCTACATCGGATTGGATAACGGAATCGCGATCATCAACATCAAGAGCGGAAACGCCGAATACCGCCCCTGGCAGCAGGATCTGAAAGGTGAGCGAGTCCGTAACATCATGTGCGATACGGATGGAAATCTGTGGATCAGCACATATGGCGTCAAAGGTCTTGTCAAGGTCGAACAGTCAGGTGCTCTTTCCACCATTAACGAAAGCAACGGTGGTCTTGTTTCCGGTCAGATCCGTTCATCCATCCTTCTTTCGGACGGTCGCGTCCTTGTCGCGAGCAACATCGGGCTTTCTTTCATCGAAAACAACAAAGTCGTCGCAACGCTCAGCGAAAAGGACGGACTGAATAACCAGCTGATCCTTTCGATGATGGAGCGCGAAGACGGTTCTATCCTTGCCGCCTCCGACGGAGACGGGATCTACATCATCAAGAACGATCGTGTCGTCGGTCATATCGGCGAATCCGAGGGCCTTATGTCTTCGGTAGTTCTTCGTATCGTCAAAGGCACGAACGGTTACTTCTATGTAACCAGTAACGCGATCTATTACGATGACGGAAACGCGATCCGTATGCTGGAAAATTTCCCGTATACAAACAACTATGACATCCTGATCTCAGAAGACGGCACATGCTGGATCACTTCCAGCGCCGGCCTGTTTGTCGTTGACGAAAAGACATTGATCGAAGACGGCGAATATACTTGTACGCTTCTGAATAAAAACTGGGGCCTGGATACGTCATTTACCGCGAACTCATGGAACCTGATGCGTGACGGCACACTCTATCTTTGCTGCTCGGACGGTATCCGCAGCCTCTCTACAAAGAACTATTCCTTAACGAACACAGACTACCAGATCCATCTGGAATCTGTTCAGGCAGGAAATGAGGTCATTTCCGGAGAAGACGGAAAATACACGATTCCCGCAGTCAACGGACGTGTAAGTTTTAACCTTGCCGTCAATAACTTCACGCTCACAAATCCGCTGATCCACTACTATCTCGACGGTGCGGAAGACGAGGGTATCACCTGCCGCCAAAACGAGATCATTCCTCTTGAATATACCAATCTCGCTTACGGCAGCTATGAACTGCATGTTCAGATCTTAAACGAAGCGACCGGCGAGGTCGAGCGGGATGAGGTCTTTAAGATCGAGAAAAAAGCGATGATGTATGAAAGAGTCTATTTCCAGCTGTATCTGATCTTTGTCATGGCGATGCTGGCATGTTATGTGATCTGGCTCTTTGTCACGATCAAGCAAAGAGCGGCGAAGATCCGTGGTCTGCAAAAAGAGATGAGTACAGATCCGATGACCGGACTTTATAACAAATCCGCTTCCGAAAAGGTCCTGACCAAGATCTGCGAAGAGGAAGAATCGGGTATCCTCATGATGATCGACCTCGACAGTTTCAAGCTCGTCAACGACATCTACGGTCATGACATGGGCGACCGAATCCTGATCCGGTTCGCCGAGATCATTATGGAAGCCGTCGGCGAAGGAAATATGGGCGGCCGTCTCGGCGGTGACGAGTTTATCGGTTTTGTGAAAAACACGCAGGACGAAGCCGATGTGGAACGCATCACGGATCACCTCAATAAAGAGATCGTCAAGTCCGCAAAAGAGTTCATGGGCGATGACATGAACATCCCGCTGGGCGCGTCCGTCGGCGCGGTACGTATCCCGGCAGAAGGAAGAGATTTCAGTAAGCTTTTCCGTTACGCGGATAAAGCACTGTACATCGTCAAGCAGAACGGAAAACACGGCTATGCCTTCTTCCAGAAAAGAGGCGATGCCTCCGAGAAAGAGGCCGCCGATTCCGAGAAGAACAACCTTACGCAGATCAAGAAGATCATCGGCGAAAGAAACGAAGGCAAGGGCGCTTTCTCCGTTAACTTCGACAAGCTTCAGGTCATCTATAAGTTCCTCAACAGAGACAACAAAGTCAAAGGCAACAGTAGCAGTATCGTTAAGTTTACACTGGAAGCTGAAGACGGTTCAGAAGTTCCGGATGAGATCAGGGACGCGTTTGAAGATATGCTGATCACTAACCTCAAGAAAAACGACATCGTCAACCGCTATGCCGGCTGCTTCTTCACGATCTTCACCGACTGTGATCCCGAAAACTACGACGCGATCATCAAGCGTCTCGAAGAAAAATGGAACGAGAATGAAGCCCATGCGAATTATCTGATGAAAGCAGAAACTGAATCAGTAGAGTAACAGAAAAAGAAATAAGCTTTCTTGTGCCGGTCCTCGCCGCTTACGCGTCTACGGAGGCACTTCGAAAGCTTTTTCTTTTTCACGTATGATTAACTTCAAATCTTTAGTCTAATTCGAGTGAGTCCGAAATATAGTAGGAGAAATAATGATCGCGGCAGTAGTCTTGAACTCTCTGCTCGATACCTGCGTTGTCCGTATATTCCAGAAGGAAGATGAAAGCGCCGAAATCCGCGTACTTTTCGATATAGTCCTTGTAGTATTTCATTTCATCACAATCGCCGACTCTGGCACGAAGCATATCGTTGTCCCAGTCCATGTAAGTAAATACCATTTCCTGGTTAATGCCGGTGATCACGTTTGACCAGTAGCCCAGTCTTGAGGTATATGCGTCCAAGAATACGTCGCCGCCGTTAATGATGACTTCTTTATCCGTGTCTACAAGGCCCTCCATGATCGTCGCAAGGCCGTTTAGGATCTCGTCCGTCTGGTACTGATAATAAACGTCACAGTTATCGACGAAGAAGCCGTCTATACCTTTTTCAAGAAGTTGCGGTGCAAGAGTATCGAGAATAAACGACTGCCATCTTTCACTTGAGACATCGATCCACTTTTCGTCTTCCCAGTTCTCATAATCGCCAAGAGCAAGATCCGCATATTCGTCGTAATACGGGCGGAAAGATTCGAGAGATCCGACATTGATGTAACTTAAGATATACTGATTGTTCTGTCTGAGTGTATCCATATCGCCTACGGTTAAGAACTGTGCATCTACGACAAGGAGGTCATAGCCGGTGATTGCATTCACATCGATGTCATCGCTTAGGAAAACACCATAATCACAGCACTGGACATCATTTTGGAAATGGAAACGGTACTTAAACTGCTCGTATGCGTCCAGGAGCTCCTGCGGCAGATTCGTATGCACGGCATGAAGCATATTCCCGAAATCCTTATTCATCGGACAAAAACCTCCGGCCGAGTAAAGGATATCATCGTCTTTTCCGTACATGTGCAGATAGGTATATCCGCCGTCGTATGTCGTCTCCGGATCCAGTTCTTCCGGGTCGAGAGTATAAAGCTTATATAGATCGATTGCACTTGTGACTGCGTCAAACTGATCGTCGGTCAGATCAAACTCCAGCACTCTTGTTTCCGCTCTGGTTCCGGTTGAAAACGCGCCTTCTAGTTCCACTTTCTTATCGTAGCGGTAACGTATGGTGACATACGGATCATACTCAAAGAGATCATTTGTGCTGTATTGGAACCCGACAAGGTACTTTTCGCTCAGTTCAAGATCGGAAAAAGGAGTCTTATTGTCATCATCAACGTCTGCCTGTTTACTGCCTTTCGATGTGACAACAGACGTATCGTCCTTGGTTCTTTTTGTCCTGCTGCTTTTCTTTTCTTTATCTGAAGACCCGCATCCGGCAAGGCTAAAAAGCGATGCAGCCGTGAGAATAAGCGCTAAAATACGACGTTTCATGGTTTTACCTCAATCACTGATTTATTTGGGTGAAATCACTTTCATAAATCAGACGATCGTGCCGAATTATTTGTTGCACTCCAGATCTTTGAGCCAAAGAGCCACAGTCGCGTCACTCGGCATACGCCAGTCGCCTCTCGGAGAAAGAGTTACGGAACCGACCTTCGGACCGTCCGGCAGACAGCTTCTCTTGAACTGCTGTGTGAAGAAACGCTTAAAGAACTTCACAGCCGCTTCAACGACGTCTTCTTTTGCAAGTTCCGGATATGCATGCATCGCATAAGCCGCGGAACGGGAAGGCTCGAAACCGTGACGCAAAGTGTAGTAAAGGAAGAAGTCGTTAAGATCGTATTTTCCGATCTTATCCTCTGTCTTCTGCGCGATCGTACCGTTGTCGCTAGGTGTCAGTTCCGGCGTGATCGGTGTATCGCAGATCGAGAAGATCGTCTCCTTCAGCTCGTCGTTACCGCACATCAGCGCATAGGATTTACAGATGAACTGCACGAGCGTCTTCGGGATCGATGTATTTACCGCGTACATCGACATATGGTCACCGTTATATGTGCACCAGCCGAGAGCAAGCTCGGAAAGGTCGCCGGTACCGACGACAAGACCGTTCTTCATGTTCGCGGCATCCATCAGGATATAGGTGCGCATTCTCGCCTGTGCGTTCTCGTAGGTGACGTCTCCTTCGCCCTGATAGGTCTGCTCGTGACCGAGCTGAGAAAGATGGAGGCTTACACCCTCACCGATCGCCACTTCGTGCGATTCATCCGCGAGGATCTTCATGAGCTTCCATGCGTTGCCTAAAGTATGCTCTGTGGTGTTTCCTTCACTCGGAAGCGTGTAGCAGATGATATGGATATCCGGAACGAGTTTCTTCGCTTCTGCGCAAACAAGAAGTGCCAGCGTCGAATCGAGACCTCCGGAAATACCGAGCACCAGATTCTTAATGCCCGTGGCACGGACGCGTGTCGCGAGACCATTTGCCTGGATCTGAAGGATCCTTCTGCAGCGTTCGTTTCTTGCCGCTTCGCCCGCAGGAACAAACGGATTTCTGGCCATGCGGTATTCATATCTTTTCATGATGTCCGCGAGTGCGGAAATATCAACTTCATCAGTTCCCGCCGCCTGCACACGTACGGAAACACGACGATAGTTTACGGAAAAATCGTTATCAAATGTATTCTGTCTTCTTCGATCGTGCATGATCGGACCGAGATCGATCAAGGTCTTTTCAACATGCGGATACTCCGGGAAGATCGCTTCACCGAGGATACTTCCGTTCTGCGCGATGATCGTATGTCCGGAAAATACCAGGTCCGTACTGCTCTCGCAGGTACCCGAAGATACATAAAGATACGCGCAGTAACAGGCACCGCTCTGCTGGGAAACGAGCTGCTTTCTGTATTCCTGCTTTCCGATCAGTTCATCGGAAGCGGAAAGATTTACGATGATATTCGCGCCGGCAAGCGCCGCGTGTGTACTCGGCTTATCGGGGATCCAAAGGTCTTCACAGACTTCTGCGCTTAAAACCGCGCCGGTTACGGGATCTTCCGCGAGAATATCGATCCCGAACGGAACATCGTATCCGCCAAGAGAGACCGTCTTGCCCTTAAGTTTCTTTCCGGAAGCGAACCAGCGGCACTCGTAGAACTCGGAATAATTCGGGATATAGGACTTCGGGACAAGTGCTTTTACCAAACCTTCGGAAAGGATCGCCGCGCAGTTATAAAGGTTGTTCTCATAAGCAAAAGGAAGTCCGACGATCGCGGTCACGCCTGTTCCTTCCGTCTCTTTTGCGATCTTAAGAAGCGCTTCTTTGGAAGAATTGATGAGAAGGTCGCTTTCGAAAAGGTCCGCGCATGTATAACCGGTGATGGAAAGTTCCGGGAAAACGATCACTCCGCAGTCGGTCTGATCCTTAATGACGGAGATGATCTCGTCGGTGTTATAGTTTACGTCCCCGACCTTGATCGGAGGAACGACAGCCGCTACGGCAATAAGATGATTCTTCATAAGTCTGACGCTCCTTTTATGGCTTGTCGTGCTTATTATACTCCGACTTTAGTATAGAGAAAAACATACGGTCTTCATAGCCGCCGTTTCGGAAGAAATAGTCCCTCAACGTGCCTTCGTGGACAAAGCCGCACTTTTCGATGACTCTTTTGGAGGACTTATTCGACGGCCGGCAGCAGATCTGCACCTTATGAAAGCCGATCTTTTCAAAGCCGTAGTCGATCACGGCGCGCGTCGCTTCGGTCGCGTAGCCCTTGCCCTGAAACGCCCTTCCGATACAGTATTCGATCTCACCGAAATGGTTATTCTTATCTACAAGAAAATACGAAGCCTGACCGATGCATTCGCCTGAAGTTTTTTCGATCACTTCCCAGCGAAAAGCTCTTCCCTCTTTTGTCTGATCGGTGTATCTGTCGATCAGTTCTTTCACCTGATCCAACGTGGTGTAAGTCGGCTCTCCGTACATACTCTGTACTTCTTCATCCGAAAGCCAGTTTCGAAACATGGATTCGGCATCCTCGTGGCGGAAAGAGCGAAGGATCAAGCGTCCCGTATCGATCTCCTGCGCGTCGCAAAGGCAGATGCCGGGCTTTTCATGGGAGGACGTATCTGCTCCCAGTTCTTCCAGGATCTCTTTATTTCTGTCCAGAAGATCGTAGATCCCGTCCTCGGAAAGGACTCCGCGCTTAAGATCTTTTGGAATTGCTCCTTCTTCGTCTAAAGCGAAATCCGCCTTCCATTTCGGGCTTTCATAGTATCGGGCGAGTTTTTCTATCTCGCCCTGATAATTCAAATACTCTTCTTTGTTATCCTTTGGCGCTTCCATAAGTTTTTGCGCCTGATCGAAGATCGCTTCCATTTCACAGATGCGTTCGATCGCTTCATCTACCTGTCTCAATCTTGTTTCCCTTCTTTTAGTCAAAGTAATAGCCGACTGCCGCGTCAGCCTGTGCCTGCGTGATATAGCCTTCCTCGACCATCCAGGCGATGTCCTGCTGGCAGTATCCATATGTTTCGCTGTTTCCATGATTATACGCCTGACTCATGCCAAGAGCATAAAAATCCAGTGCTTTAGAATAGTTCAGCGAAACGCCGTCTCCATCCAAATAACATTCTGCCACATAGAGCGAACAATCTTCACTTCCAAGAGCAGATCCTTTGACCCAGCAGTCAAACGCTTTCGTGAAATCCTGCGCGACAGCTTCACCTTCATCGTAGAAGAATCCGAGTTCACAATAAGCATCCGCGATCTTCTCATCCGCGGCGATCTGCATCCAGGCAAACGCCTCTTTCATATTCACATCCGTGCCCCGCCCGTATTCGTAACAGATCGCGAGATTATATGCTCCTAATGCATCGCCGTTCGTTGCCGCTGCCGTGTAGTATCGGAAACCCTCGGCATAGTTCGTCGCGGTTCCGTACCCGTTCGTGTAGCAATGACCGAGCATTCTGGCCGCCTTAGGATCTCCGAGTTCAAATGCTTTTTGATACCAGTAGATGGCCGTGCCGTAATCCTTCGAGATATTCGTGCCGTAATAGTACAGATCTCCGATCCTTTGCATCGCCTGATTAAATCCCATGTCCGAAGCTTTTACAAGCCACTCGACCGCTTTATTCGTATCCTGGGCAAGATCATCTCTTGGATACACGTAAGTATATCCGAGTATGTACATCGAATACACCTGATCGTACCAATCGTTGCTCTGCAAGCCTTTCTGACAATACTCGATCGATGTCTGTCCATTCCTGGCATATCCCGGAGCAACTCCATCCTGGATCATAAAGGCCATGCAGGCATACCCTAACAGGCAGCCGTTATCCGCCGCAGTCTTATAGAACTGAAAGGCCGTTGCGTAGTCGAGATCGACACCGGTTCCCCATTCGTAAAGCCTGCCTTTTCCGACATATCCATACGGACAGCCTAATTCGATGGCCTTGTCATAGTAGGTTATGGCGGTAGTACGCTGACCGCCTCCTCCGAGCATCCTGTCGGCATAGATCCTTCCGAGACCGTAATATCCTTTTCCCACACCTGCGTCAGCCGCCGACTGATAGTATGCCCTGGCTTTTTCAAGATCGTAACCTTCCGGTCCTATGCCAAAATAGTAATCGTCACCGGTAACAACAAGTGCTTCATCTGAAGTGATCGCGTTAAAGATGGAAGGATCCGCACCGTCTTTGGCGTAATACCAATAAATATCTGTATCGTTCATGCATACCAGATCATTTTTGATTGTTCCCGGTACCGTTCTGTCAGGAAGCGTAACGGTTACCGAATTACCGTCTACTGTCCAAGAAGAGATGTCGTAACTTCCATTCATCGAGTCTTCCCACTTACCTGTTCCGTCTTCATTTAATATGAGTCGGAAAGAACCGTCGTTTCGGAGGATCGGATAGTTGTTAAGAGATCCTTTTTCCGGATGAGACTCCGCTTTGGTCTGTGTCGCGTAGCCTTCGTAAGTGCCCGCCAGACGGACTCTTTCCGGATCGGAAGGTTCCGTGGTCGTTTCCGGCGGTTCGGTCTCACTTTCGGTCGTAGTCTCAGAAGGCGTTTCACTTTCCGTCTCTTCAATTACTTCGGAGATTTCCGTTTTCTTCGTCTTCTTGCTCTTCTTTGTTTCCGAATCGTCATCGGATTTTCCGCAGGAAGAAAGGATCATGCCTGCGGAGATCAAAACGGCAAAAAGTATGGCAAGATATCTCTTCGATGAACTCCTATTTTTCATTTCTTCTCCCCCTTTTGATTCGTGCGGGTTCGCAGATCAGGATACTGCCGCGTTCGCCTGATCCTGACGGATATAGCCTTTTGTTACCATTTCGGCGATCTTCTTCTGGCAGTAATCATATGATGCCTTTTCATTAGGATCCGACAGATCTGCTTTCTTCATTCCCAGAGCAAAGAAATCCAGAGCCTTATAGTAGTCTATGGAAGTGCCATGACCATACAAGTAGCACCATCCGACCTGTTCAGCGCACTTGCAGCTTCCCATCATGGCTCCCTCGATATAATAGTTCAGAGCAGTAGTTTCGTCCTTTGTCACACCCAGGCCTTCTCGATACAGATCTCCCAATGACCGGTATGCGTGAGCATATTTGTCTCGGACCGCTGCATCGAACCATCTATATGCTTCCGCATAGTTCTGTGTGGTTCCAACTCCGTCCCTATATTTTATGCCCACGTCAAATGCGCCCACCTCGTTCCCGTTTTCGGCGGCGAACAAAAACAATTGAAATGCTTTCTGTTGATCCTCTGCCACTCCGAACGCGTGACTGTAATTGTATCCGAGATTAACAGCCGCATTGGTATCTCCCTGTGAAACAGCTTTTTCATACCAATAATTGGCTGTTCCATAATCCTGTGTAACTCCACGGCCGTTATCATACATTCGTCCGATTTCTTCCATTGCATTGCCATACCCCAGATCGGAAGCTTTAGATAACCACTCGATCGCCTGAGTCGCATCTGCGGAAATATCCCCCGCTCCGAATTCGTATACCACACCTATCACGTAAGCAGAATATACTTGATCGATCCAATGTTTACTCGAAAGGCCCTTTTCGCACAGTTCGATCGCTCTCATCCCCTCAGGTCCGGTCTGACCGGGAGCCGTGCCTTTACGGACCATCATCGCCATGCAGGTAAAACCCAATAGGCAGCCGGCGTCTGCCGCCTGCTGATATAGTTCATAGGCCTGAGCGCAATCCTTGTCAACACCGTTTCCGCCTTCGTAAAGCGTTCCTTTTCCGACAAGGCCGTACACCGACCCGAGATTGATCGCCTTGTCAAAATACTCCATAGCCGTTACGTAATGGTCGATGCAAAGAGTAGAGTTTTTGTAGTATCTTCCCAGCCAGTAATATGCGTCGGCAACTCCGGCGGATGCCGCCGTCTGAAAACAGTCCACTGCTTTATCCATGTCATAGCCTTCCGGACCGATTCCGAAATAGTAGTCGATACCGGTAACCACAACCGCCTCATCTTCGGTGATAGCGCCAAACAAGGAAGGATCTGCGCCGTCCTGGGCGTAATACCAGTACTTATCCTCGTCATTCATGCAGACAAGTCCGTTTCGTATCGTTCCCGGGATCGTCTTGCCGGAAATCGAGACGGATACAGATTCCCCGTCCGCCGTCCATTCGACGATATCGGAATTTCCGTTTTGAGAATCTTCCCAGGCACCTGTTCCGTCCGCGTTCAGAACGAGACGGAAAGAGCCGTCATTTTGAAGGATCGGATAATCATTGACGGTTCCTTTTTCGGGATAAAACTCGGCTTTTGTCTGTATCGCGTATCCTTCGTATGTTCCCGCCAGCTGAAGTCTTCCGGGATCCGACGTTTCGGTCGGCTCTTCGGTAGTTGTTGTCGTCGGTTCTGTTGTCTCTGAAGAAGTATCATCTTCGATCACTTCAGCCGATTCCGTACTCTTGGTCTTCTTTGTTTTCTTCGTCTCCGAATCGTCGTCGGACTTGCTGCAGGAAGAAAGGATCATGCCCGCAGAGATCAAAACGGCAAAAAGGATCGTCAGCACTCTATTCGGGAAAACGCGTTTTTTCATATCTTCTACCCCCGGTCTTCTACTTGCTATATACCACTAAACCCCATGCACAAAAATATTTTCTATTCTAACTTCATTCTACTGGATTAGCGGGCACAAAAAAAGAACTGCAAAGTATACACTTTGTAAACAAAAAATAAAGCCGACCGAGATCAAATCGTCATCACAGATGAGATAGGCGTCATACTCTGTGAATCGTCCTCTGATTATCTCTCAGCCGGCTTTATGGTGGTAGGTTATATCTACATGGTTTTCAGTTGATCAGATCTCCTCGACACGAACATTCGTCAGATGGATCGTCGCGGTATCTCCGTGCTTACCCATATTGAACTCGAGGCGACCGTTGTTATCGTCCTTCTCGGTCATATCGAACTCGAATTCGAATGTCTGCCACTCGGTCGTAAGATCGATGGATGTATCCGGGAAGTAGCGGATCCAGCCGGCATTCGGCGCGGAAACGCAAACGATGCACTTTCTTGCTTCATCGGCCTTGATGTCGAAAGTGATCTTATACTTATGACCCTTTCTCATCGGAAGATCCGGATGAACGAGCTGAACGGAGTATTCTTCCGTACCGCAGTTGGTAGATGTGATGATCATCTCACCGTCCTTGATCTCGGCTGCACCCTCACCCTCGTTAAAGAGCAGGAACTTCCAGTCGACATCGTCCGTCAGATCTTCTGCTTCCGCGAAATTACCGTTACGGATGAAGTTTCCGTCCGGAAGAGCTTCACGGAAAGGCTTTTCAGGCTTACTTACATTGGTGTCGTATTCAGGCTTCTGGTAAACACGAACGTAATCGATCTCAAACTCCGCCTTGGAAAAATCGGTCGTCGCGTCCGGGTTGCCCGGCCAGTTTCCGCCTACGGCAAGGTTCATCTGTACGAAGAACGGCTGATCAAACGGTGCCGGATACGGCTTGTCGTCTTCGCCCTGAACAGCTGTGAACCAGTCATTGACTGTCAGCACGAGAACGTCGTCCGTATAGAAACGCATCTCGCCCGGTTCCCACTCTACGGAATATTCGTGGAATGTGGCGGAGAAGCTTTCGGATCCGGTCTTTTCGATCGTGCCCTGCTGCTCACCGTGCGGTTCACCGTAGTGGATCGTGGAATAAGAAATGGTGGTATCGTTACCGAGAGATTCCATGATGTCGATCTCGCCGCACTTCGGCCACTGACCGTAATAGGATTCATCCTTCGGCATCATCCAGATCGCCGGCCACAGTCCCTGTCCTTCCGGAACTTTCGCGGAAACAACGACTTTTCCGTAGAGGAAATCCGTCTTGTTCTGGCCGGTGACTTTACCGGATGTATAGTATTCTTTACCGTCTTTTTCGGTCTTGATCGCCTTCAAGACAAGCTTGCCGTCACGTACGAAAACGTTATCTGTCGAAGTGGTATACTCCTGCAGTTCGTTGTTCGTCCAGCCCGGCTCATGTGGCTCGTAGTTCCACTTGCTCTCATCCATCGCGTCGCCGTCGAACTCATCGCTCCAAAGAATGTTGTATCCTTCGAGTTCCGGTGTTTCTGTCTTTACGACCTCGGCAGAAGTCTCGGAAGTTTCAGACGCTGTCGTCGTTGTTTCTTCCTTCCTACTGCAGGAACATACAGAAAGCAGAACCGTTACCGTAAGGATCGAGCTGATGATCTTTTTACTCTTCATAGTTGCCCTCCTCATCATTTACCCCTTAAGGTTCTATGTTGACACCAAAATAACAATTATTGTCTGAGCATTATTGCTTTTTCATATCTTTTTTTATCTTTTCATGCTACAATACCACTTGAAAAGCACCAGTCGTTTGCGATTTTTTGATTTTCAGAGAGGATAGTTATGAGTTCGCAGAAAAAGAAGATCTCTTACCACGAGTTTCTAAACAG
This sequence comes from Clostridiales bacterium, assembly GCA_017561715.1. Taxonomy (GTDB): domain Bacteria; phylum Bacillota; class Clostridia; order Saccharofermentanales; family Saccharofermentanaceae; genus Scatonaster. The sequence goes on from JAFZBN010000015.1 coordinate 259,041, forward strand.
GGAGTACGAATTCTTCCATGCGCCTCTTGCGCCTGAACTGGACTTTTACGAGACGATCCAGAGCGGTAACATCAAGCAGGTCAGAAAGCTTCTCGCCGAACCTTTTCACAAGAAAGAAGGCTTCGGTGTCCTTTCCAATAATCCACTTTCGAATCTGAAATACCATCTGACGATCACGACCGCCATGGTCGCGAGATATTGTATCTCCGGCGGCTTGAGCCAGGCAGAATCCTATAGTCTCAGTGACTACTACATCCGCCTCGGTGATGAGGCGAAAACGGAAGAAGAGATCACCGACATCCATAACGATATGTGTATCCACTACGCCAGCCGCATGCAGAATGTAAGAAGAAGCACCATTTCTTCCAAGGCTGTAAACACGTGCATCAACTACATCTACGAGCATCTTCACACGAGGATCAAACTGGATACCCTGGCATCGATCACGAACCTCACCCCGACCTATCTTTCCCGTCTCTTCAAGAAAGAAACAGGCTACTCGGTAAGCGATTATATCCAGACGAAAAAACTCGAAACGGCAAAAGCGATGCTCTCCTCCTCGGACTATTCCATCGCCGAGATCTCGGCGTCACTTGCCTTCCCGAGCCAGAGTTATTTCACCAATGTTCTGAAAAAGGACTGCGGTCTGACACCGAAACAATATCGGGACCGCACCTTCGACCACATTTTGCTGGATGAATGGAAATAAGAAAGGGGCTTATCAAAAGCCCCTTTTTCATTAGAAGTTTGTATCCTCCGGAAGTACCAGATTGTCTGTGTAATCCGTCTGTCTGACCGAAGGTTTTCCGGTTGAGGTTCCTTTCTGTGAAGGTTCGCTCTGCTTCGTCTGCTTCGACTCATCAGGTGCCTGAACGTTCGAAGTTCCCGGCTGATTCTCGCCGGCGGACGGCGCGTCGTCGTCATCGATGAAAAACTCATCTTCGTCGAGTGTCTGAACTTTGGAAGGATCCGACGAAGTGGTCGACTTTTTAGGATCCTTCGACGAGGAAGACGCCTCCTTATCATCTTTCGAAGTAACATCAGAAGCGGATCCGTCAGCAGATTCCTTTTCTTTCTCATCTGAAGAAATATCTTCGGATGACTCATCGATCTTAACTGCCGATACTTCCTGACCCGATTCACTTACCTTTAATTCCGAAGTGCTGCTCTCAGAAGTGCTTTTCCCGCAGGAAACGCACATGATCACGCACAAAACCATATCAACCAATACTTCTTTTTTCATGATGCATCCAGCTGTGATCAGCCATTCTCCGGATCATCTTCGGGAGTCCAATAACTGCACACGATGATATCCTCATCTGAAAACTGTACTACTTCGATCTGAAGTTCCTCATACTGTACCATCTGCTATTCCTCCCCGATCACTCGTTTCCGATCTTGTTAAGATAATAGTTTGCTGTCACATAGTAGTTGTAGAAAGCTTTTCCGAACTGTACTTTTTCATCGGTACCGCTCTTTACGGATGTATATGCATAGGACAGCGCACATGCAGTGACCGTATAGACTTTTCCGCCTCTTTCAATGGAGAAATTATACTTATCTGCCAGTTCTCTTACGGATAACGCTTTGACGTCAATGGCGTACGCATTACTGCCCAAAGAAACAGGTGTCACTTCACTTGCCGTTCCGCCTTCAGCTCCGAGATAGAACTTATAATCGGAAACATTTTCACCTGCATTGAGATAGAACGTAACACGAAGCGTATTGTCCGAATCGAGTTTCAGTCGGATCGTCGAATTCTTTAAACCTGCAACTTCACTCTTATTCTGGGAAGTCGTAGCCTTGTAAGGTGTCAGGTCTACTAATGAAACAGAATCCATGATCTCCGACACTACGTCTTCATACTCATATTCACCCATGATCCTTCGTGAGCCGATACCATAATGACGAATGCCGTAGGCAACGTCGACCATCGCCTGATCGTGATATGCCGTCGTACTGATGGCATAGCTGTCAAGCGAATAATTGAATCCTGAATCTGTTAAGTTGATGCCTCTTGCTGAGTAAAGAGAAGCCAATTGGCCATTAGATCTATACACCTTCAACTTCGTCGATTCTCTGAAATCAACGATACACTTCGGGAGGAAAGCATAGTATCTTCCGCTTCCATCCGCAGCCGGTTTCAGTTCGGATACTTTGATGCGCTTGACCTCAGCGCCCGTATCATAATCTGTAAAGCACAGATATGCGTTCGGGTCAGCCTTTATCTCATCCGACAGAGAAAGCGTATATCGGAACTGGATCTTACCGGTCAATACCGTCGCAACGGAATGCAGCACGACAGATGCACCGTATCCGCAGTCCTTACAGATCAGATCATCGTTAAAATCATGCGGTTCATAATCAAATGGAATTCTGCATTCTTCACAGACAAACAGGTGTTGTCCGTTTTCAACTTCGTAGTGCGCATGATCGTGTCTGCACTCATAAAGCTCGAATCCCGGGAACTTCCAAGTTTCTGTCATGTCCTTTGAATAGTGGGCATTAGCACTGGTCCCTGATTCCTCCAAGATACGGACGGAAGCCTCCGCATAAATGGAAACAGCACTCTCGGGAACATTGGTATTTCCGGCACCTTTTCCCAGCAATAACGCACTTCCTTGTTCAGAGATAGCAACTACGCCGCCTCTTCGAATCGAAATGACCGGCTCAGATGATGAAAATGTATGTGTGGCATATGCACCATCTCCGATAGCTGCACCGGAACCTGTATCAAAAGATCCGTCCGATCCCATGCATTGCGCAACGATATTGCCTCTTATGTCAATAACGATCTCGCTGCAGCAACCGCCAAGTCCGCCACCGATTGCAGCACCGCCTGCACGTCCATATGCGACCATCTGGTCAGCATTATACAAGTAGATCGGAGATGAAGATGCGTGGTAGCCTCCTCCGATAGCTGCTGCTCGGTCTCCACTGGTGATGACATATTGTCCACCATAGATCAAGATCGGATTCGGATCAGAAGGCAGAGCGATATATCCGTCACCGGTTGCTCCACCTGTGCCGATGACCGGAGCATCAGCAGGTGCATTGGTCTGGTAGTAGGAAATATTAACAAGTTTAATGGTTCCGTTGGCTTCTCCTTCATTTCCGCCGATGATCGCTGTCTTGGAAGACAGATTTGAACGAGGATTGCCCTGACCGCGCAGATCATCTCTAATTTGTCCGTTATACAGAACTGACGCATACATCGTCAAAGAATTGCCGTAAGATACATGAATACCATAAGGAATGTAGAAAAAGGCTCGATTCTCAATTACGATCTTAACATCCCCGGTGATTTCGATTCTTTTATTGGGCTTAAATCCATCCCAGTTGGTCTTGGCAACATACCATCCCGTGGTCAGATTTGTAGTTTCCGCGGTGAGAACGGTATAGGTCCCTGCTTTTACAACATCAGATGTTCCGTCTTCTTTTATATATGTGACATCCGTATCATTCGCCGGCGCTGTATAGTAATCATCCGCCATTACCGTCATCGGAACTAAACCGCACATAAGTGCCACGGTAAGAAGAAGCGCGCAAAAGCACTTAATGCTTTTCTTTTTCATCATGAGAAAACCCTCCTGTATTCCCAATTCCTAGTAACCCATGGTGATATTTTATTGCAAATACAGAGAGAAGTCTATCAAATACAAAAATCTTTTGAGATTATTCGTTACTCTTCCGAAACTAGTTTCGACAGTGCTTCGTAGAAATCCGGGCAGTCCTTTTCGAGACGGATCGGACGGCCTTCCAAATTGATGAAGCAATGCTCGGATCTCGCCTCACAGACGACCTTTCCCTCCGCGTTCTTCATCTCATACCCGATCGTCAGGCGGACTCCCTTCAGGACCAGCACTTTCACATGGATCGTGACGACCTCCGGGAATGTCGTACTGCCCTTGTACTTGACTTCGATGGAAATGACCGGAGACGCAACACCGCTTGCTTCGAGCTTATCGAAATCCCAGCCGATCTTACTTAAGAAATCGACTCTGGCTTCTTCCATCCAGCGGACATAGTTACTGTGATGAGTGATGCTCATCTTATCTGTTTCGTAGTACTGTACTTTATGCTCATATGGTTCTACATGCTGCATAGGATCTGCCATCCGATCTTTTTGATTTATCCTTCGTAAGTATACAAAAAAAGAACAGGCCGAGAAAGCCTGTTCTTTCATTTTATTCTTCACGTTTTCCGTTATCCGATCGGTTCGAAATCCGCAGCGCCGTGTTTGCAGAGCGGGCAGACGATATCGTCCGGGAGCTCGTCGCCTTCGTAGACATATCCGCAGACCTTGCAGACAAAGCCCTTCTTGCCTTCCGTTTCCGGCTTCGGCTTAACGTTCTTCTGGTAGTAGGTGTATGTCATTGTTTCCTTATCGGAAAGCACTCTGGACTCGGTCACGGAGCAGATGAACATACCGTGTGTATCCAGATCGATGTAATCCTCTACCTTCAGGGACATGAAGGAGTTGATGTACTTACTTAAGAACACAAGTCCGTTGTCCGAACGGAGTTTTTCGTCAAGTCCTGCGAACTTGTCGACGTTTCTTCCGCTCTGGAATCCGAATGTCTCGAATACCTTGAAAGGTGCTTCGACGGACAGACAGTTGACGTTCATGACACCGGTCTGCTTGATGACGTGGTGCGAGTAGTTCTGCTTGTTGATCGTGACCGCGATCCGGTTCGGTGTATTTGTGACCTGCGTTACGGTATTTACGATCAGTCCGTTGTCCTTCTTGCCGTCATTGGATGTAACGACATAAAGGCCGTATCCGATATTGAAGAGTGCCGTCAGATCGTTCTTATTCGCCGTGTCATCCTTTTGCGCAAGGTAGTCCTGGCAGAGTTCTTTTGCGAGAGCATCGACCTGAGCTTTGGACTCGTCATTCAATGCCGACATGATCTTGACGTTGTTTTCGGTATAGGTGATGTTCTTGCTCTTTTCGAGCATCGCCTTCATGGTGCGGATCGCCTGCGGTGCCCAGGAACCGTTCTCGATCATGGCAACGGTCTTGTTCTGGAACTGACGCTCCGTCAAGTGATGGATAAATTCACGCATGAACGGGAATACGTCCGCGTTATATGTCGTTGTGGCAAGAACGATCCTTCCGTAGCGGAAAGCATCCTCCACGCACTCGGCCATATCTTCTCTTGCGAGGTCATTGACGACGACCTTCGGGCAGCCATTCTCCTTAAGCTTATTCGCCAGAAGCTCGACAGCGGCTTTCGTGTGACCGTAAACGGATGTATAGAAGATCGCGATACCGTCAGACTCGACACCATAGGAAGACCAGATGTCGTAGAGCTTTAAGTACTCGGAAAGATCTCCGGAAAGGACCGGTCCGTGAAGCGGGCAGATCGTCTTGATCTCAAGAGTTGCCGCTTTTTTCAGGACTGCCTGTACCTGCGCACCGTATTTTCCGACGATGCCGATGTAGTAGCGGCGGGCTTCGCATGCCCAGTCTTCTTCTACATCGAGCGCACCGAACTTACCGAATCCGTCCGCACTGAAAAGCACCTTGTCAAACGTGTCGTATGTCATGATGACTTCCGGCCAGTGCACCATCGGAGCCGCGATGAATTTCAGGACGTGCTTTCCGAGAGGAAGCTCATCACCCTCACCGACTACGATGCGGCGGTCTTCGAATTCCGTACCGAAGAAGTTCTTCATCATGGTGAATGCTTTCTGCGAAGAAACGATCTCGGCCTTCGGATAGTTCTTCATGAAGTTCAGGATATTCGCGGAATGGTCCGGCTCCATATGCTGGACAACAAGGTAATCCGGCTCTTTGCCGTTCAGTGCTTTTTCCAGATTATCGAGCCACTCGTGCGTGAAATTCTTATCGACCGTGTCCATGACCGCGACCTTGTAGTCGGCGATCACGTAGGAGTTATACGCCATACCGTTCGGAACGACATACTGGCCCTCGAAAAGGTCGATCTTATGGTCATTTACGCCTACATACTTAATGTCATTACTGATAAACATAAGTGCTTTCCTTTCGTAATAAAGAACGGGCGTCCGCATCTCTTCTGCGGACGCCCCTCATGCTTCTTTTTGGGGTGGCGCCCCTTCGGCGCCGAGATCGGATCAGCCGAAGTATCTGTCGAGGAGTCCCTTCAGTGCTTTTCCGTGACGAGCCTCATCTCTTGCCATCTCATGAACTGTGTCGTGGATCGCGTCGAGGTTGTTCTTCTTCGCACATGTAGCGAGCTCTGTCTTACCTGCTGTCGCGCCGAATTCGCAGTCAACACGCCACTTGAGGTTCGCCTTTGTGTCTGCCTTCATGTTCGGCTCGAGATCTTCACCGAGGAGCTCTGCGAACTTCGCCGCGTGCTCAGCCTCTTCAAAAGCTGCCTTCTCCCAGTAAAGTCCGATCTCCGGATAGCCCTCGCGATGAGCGATACGAGCCATGCAGAGGTACATGCCGACTTCGGAGCACTCACCTGTGAAATTCGCCTTGAGCTGGTCGAAGATATACTTTTTATCCTCCTCGGAGATGTCCGGATTATTCTTTACTGTCTTTGCGTAAACGCCGAACTCATGCTCAGCGGCCAGACCCATGTCCTCTTCCATCTTCTTAAAAGCCGCCTTCTTGGCTTTGCATACCGGGCACTCATCCGGTGCGTCAGGTCCTTCATAAACGTAACCACATACAGAACATACAAACTTAGTCATAATACTTGCTCCTTGTCTAAATAGATTTTTTGATGAAACGTTATCCGCTTTCTTCGGCAAAACCACCTGCCGAGATCACGCGCCACGCTCCCCTTCCAACTTTGCGCACTCCGGGCACAGTCCGTCGAACTGAAGTGAATATCCTAAGATCTTATAGCCGGAAGTATCAGAGAGCATATCGACCAATTCCTCCACCGGCATCGCGACATCCGCGACTTTGCCGCATGCACTGCAATGCACGTGATAATGCGGGAAGGTCTGGTGGTCGAAATGATCGGCTCCGTTGTTGATGCGGATACGGAGAGCTTCGCCCGAATCGGCGAGCTTATTAAGAATACGGTATACGGTCGCGCGGGAAACCGACGGGTAGGCGCTCTGCACTTCCGCGACGACTTCGTCTGCGGTCGGGTGATTGGCCATACGGATCAATGTCTCGTGAACGATCCTTTTCTGAAGCGTATTCCTTTCCTGCATCCTTCCAAAACTCCTTTGCTTTACGGTTGCTAGATCATAGAAGATCCACTTGGGAACAGCGATTCTTGTGTCCAAGTGTTTTCTACTATTGATAATAAGTCCTAATAAGGATATTGTCAAGGATGTTTCTTAAAATCGTCTGACAAAATTATCGAAGGCCGACGATCGCCGTAAATATGCCGTTTTCAAACGTCAGATCGAGCTTGTACCCGAGGAGTTTCAGGTCGTTATCCGCGATAGAAAGACCAAGGCCGCTGCCCTTCTGAGAACGAGATGTCTCGCCTTTTACGAACGGTTTTTTCAGATCCTGAAGATTACCGATCTCACCGGAGAAACGGTTACTGATCTTAATGTCGTTTTCGGAAAGATCGATCTTCACAGTGCTTTCTTCATCGGCATATCTCGCGCAATTTGAAAACAGATTGTCGATCGCCTGAGACAGAAGTTTCGGGTCTGTCTTTCTCGAAGGCGTCTCTCCGTTTACGGACACGATGATCTTTTTCTTCTCGAAAAGTTCACTGTATTTGATGAGGCATCCGTCGATGATCTCACGGATGTCTGTTTCCTTCGAAACGACTTTTCCCCCGGAACCTTCGCTCTTTGAAAACTGCAGGATCCCCTCGACAATGTCATTCATATCGCTTACATTCTCGCGGATCTTTTTGGCGTATTCCGCGTTTTTGTTTTCCTTGGCAGGATCGGAAGACCCGACATTACGCACTTCTTCCGCAAGGCCTTCTTCCAGGCTTTCCGCGTAAGCCGAGATCGTCGCCAGCGGCGTCTTCAGATCGTGGGCCATCGCTTCCGTGGTCTTTTTCCTGTAATCGAAGATCTCAAAAAGGGTTTTTCTTCTGAAATAAAGGATCAGCGAAATAATGAACGATCCGACAACAGCCGATGCCAGCGCAATGCCGGAGACGACCCATCTTTTCGTCGGGAACAGGTCTTTTACCGATCTTTCCTGAAAATCTTTATAGCGGATCGACCAACTCGCTCCATCCTCTTTTTCATAAGGATATGCCATATCTTTAACTTCATAGGTCATATCGTCGATATTCACCAGACAGCGTACTCTGTCGACCTGAGGCTCGACTTCATGAAGGATCGTTTCTGAAGGCCACACAAAGTAAAAAAGCGACTTGTAAATGTAGTCTTCAACGTCCAGATCGTCCGGTCTGCATTTGATCTTGATCCCCTCAGTTTCTCTCCCGTACTCAGGAAACACATGGACATAGTCAGGCACAAAAGTGTGGGTCACAGGATCAAGATATGCAGCGCTGATCTCGTAATGGTACCCTTGTTCGAGATATTCTCTGATCGGCTCAAGATAAGACACATCTTTCAGGTAATATGCGTATGGATACCAGTTCCCTTCCAGAGATCTGTCCGTCGCAAGAACGCAAGGAGGGGCCTCTGTCGTATCCATGACCTTTTTACCGTACAGGTAGACCTCCACGTACGGAGCCGGCTCGTAAAGATACATCCTGCTCAATAACCATCTGAGGTTAAGATACCCATATTCTTGGGAATAATAGTTTGGAAGCGTCAGATCATCAGTCAGATTTACGACATCCTGGAGCATATTCTCAAAGTCCTGCCGGCGTTCTATATTGATATCGATTTTTTTCCGGACGATGTAATACTGTGCCAGAAGAAAGCAAGCAACGATCGAGACAATAAGTACACGCACGAATATCTTCCAGTACACCGGTTTGGTGATGGTCTTTTTCGGTTTTACGATTCCGTCTTTTTTCATCTTCAACAAACTGCTCCTATTACGAAGTGATCTTATAGCCTCCGCCGATCACCGTCTTGATCGAGCCTCCGAAAGAACCGAGTTTTTTCCGAAGCTTCTTGATATGCGAATCCACGACTCGGTCGCTTCCTTCGAAATCAACACCCCACACCAGATCCAGAAGTCTGTCTCTTCCCAGGACCCGCTCTCGGTTTTCCATAAGGGCTTTTAAAAGGAGATATTCTTTCGGGGCAAGAAGGACTTCTTCCCCGTTCGCCGTCACTTCCATACGCATCGGATCGAGTTTGATCGGTCCGGAACAAAGGCACGGATCCTTTTCGGCATCGCCGCTTTTCGAGCGGGCAAGAAGCGCCAGACACTTGGCGTAAAGCACCTTCAGTGAAAAAGGCTTGACCATATACTCATCCGCGCCGAGAGCATATCCTTTGAGGATATTGTCCTCGGTGCCGAGCGCCGTCAGAAAGACGATCGGACAGTTGCTTTTTCTTCTTAATATCTTGCAGATATCAAAACCGGAAAGGCCGGGCATCATGATGTCCAGGATCGCGATATCGTATTCATTGGATTCGACGAGTTTTAAGCCTTCGATACCGTCTTTCGCCTCGTCCACTTCAAAAGCACCTGACTTTCGAAAGTAGTCGGCGACCAGTTCACGAAGCTGCTGCGCGTCCTCCACGATCAAGATCCTGTTCATCAACTAAATACCTCCATGACAACATGGTATACCAACCATGTGTCCATTGTTTGCCCATTAGGAAACTTTTAAGAAACTGAACGCTGATAGATGATCGAAGAATACTTCCTGATCGAATCTGCGATACGGGAATCAACGGACTGGATCATCTCTCTTTCCGGACGCGCCGTGAAATATCCCTGTACCAGATCCGCTCCGAGCTGGATCACGACACGAAGTTCTTCTTCTGTCTCGACGCCTTCTGCCAAAGCCTTGATGCCATTATCGTGTGAAAACTCAATGATGTCTCTTACAAAGTGCTGTTTCTGCGGACTCTCTTCGATCCTCGCCAGAAGTGCGCGGTCGATCTTTACATAATCCGGTTCATATCTTAAGAGGTTCGAAACATTGGAATAGCCGGTTCCGTAATCGTCAACGGCCGTCTTGATGCCCATCTTCTCATATGTCTTTTTCATAAGACGAAGCGACTCGTCCGAAACCTCGGAATGCTCGGTCAGTTCGACGACGATGGAATCCGGACGCTCGGACACATATTCTTCGAGAACGATGATATCCTCTTCCTTCAGAAGGTGGCCCGGGATCGAGTTGATAAAGATCTTCTTTCCTCCGGTGAGTTTTCCGGTATTTTTCTTCATCATGTTGATGACGTTATTGAAAGTCGCTTTCTCCACATCGTAGAGACGGTCGTAATACTCCGCGTAGCGAAGAACATCCAGCGGGGACAGCGGCGGTGTGACATCCGCGCGCATCAGAGCTTCATAACCGTAGATCTTCGCGGTCTTTACCTCGATGATCGGCTGGAAGTGGTAGATGATCTTGTTATCATCCAGGATCGTGCTCACGTGACGCGCATCGCGCAGTTCTTCTTCGGTCAGATCCCTCTTCTCGAAAAGCTTTCGGGCATTTGCCTTATCGGTATTCTTCTTACTGATCGCCACGTTGACCAGTCGCTCAAGCTCCTCGGAACTCGTCGGAGAACCGCTCTGGACTCCGTAGAAAAGATCGATGCCGTACGGCGCGTCGGAATCGGCGACACGCTCGTCGATCATCTTTATGAGACGGTCCTTTTCGACAAGCATCTCCGCGTCATCGGAACTTCTCGAGATACGAAGCGCCACCATCTCATCGTTACCGACACGGAAGCAAAGACAGTTTCTGGAAGAGAAAACCTTTTCGATCGCGCTCGCCGTGCAGACGATCACGTTATCGGCTTCTTTTCTGCCGTACTTGTTATTGATGACAGAAAGGTCCTTGATGTCGATCGCAAGCGCACTGATATAGCCACCGTTATTGTGCATCAGATGAAGAAGCGTTTCCGAACGCTCGAGGAATCCTCTGTAGTTCAGAAGTCCGGTCATGCTGTCCGTCGTAACGACGGTCTTGGCGATCTTATTACTGCCGATCAGGGCATCCGCGCGCTTGTAGCATTCGATACCGCGGCTGACGCTTTTCAGCCAGGCGCGATATTCATGCGTGATCACTTTTTCTTTATCGCCGTAACTGATCGCCGCGTATCCGAAGACACTATCCTCGTAATAAAGCGGCATGAAGCAGTATGCTGCCGGCTTTTCCCTTTTTTCGAAAAGCTCCGGGAGCATGTCTTCTTTTTTGAAATATGTATCGGTCAGGATATGGTCGACCTTATCGTCTCTTCCGCTGCACTGGATGACGTGCATCAGATCGTCCTCATAACCCGGACCTGCCTCGCCGAGATGAGGATTCAAAACGAGATTGAAACTCTCATATCCGCTGATATGCTGGAGCGAAACAAAGATCGTGCTGATCAGTCCCGTGAACGAAGACTGCGCGAGAAGATCCTCGTCCATGTTGTTAAGAGGCGAGAACATCGACGACAGGGAAAGATCCGTATCCCAGGAATCTCTTCTGAAGTAGACCGGCTTTGCGCTCTCGCAGCCGCATCCGCAGGACGCGCCGTAAAAGAGCTCCGGATCACTGTCGATCATGTCCGGTTCTTTTCCGTTTAAGTAAGCGTCGATGACGATCGCGGCATTTTGTCCGAGGATGCCCGCGTCAAGGATCGCCGAAGTCACCGGGATCGGCGCGTGACGTCCTTCTTCGTTACCGTCGCAGCTGACGATCGCGATATCTTCCGGGATCGAAAGGCCCTTTTCCGTAAGTTTTTTCGCAAGACCTAAAGCCATGAAATCATTGGCGCACGCAACGGCCTGCGGAAGTTTTCCATCTCTTCCCGTCAGGCTCTCCGCGAGGCTCTCACCGCTCGTGTACCAGAAGTCTCCGTAGAAGATCTTGTCCTCGTCGATCCGGATACAGTGATCCGTAAGCGCGTCCTTATACGCGTTCAGTCGGATGATCGAGTGCGGATGCCAGGACTTACCGGTCAAAAAAGCAATATCGCGGATACCGTGACTTTCGATCAGGTGGTTGATGATCGCTTTTGCGGGATTATAGTTGTCGATATGAATGGACGGGAAATAGTCGCTGTCCTTATCTATGAAAAGCACTTTCCCCCGATAGCTTTCGCGAAGCCTCTTCTCGATCCTCTTTACGACACCTTCGGTCTGGATGGTGTCGGCCATGACGACAACGGCGTCAAACTTATCAAATGACACCATATCAAAGATCGACGATTCACCTTTGCAACGCGAGGGGGAGTTCTGGTACTTGATGTACATGGCAAACATACAAACGTCGTAATCCCTGGAAAAAGCCTCTTTCAGGAAACCTTTCAGGAACCGTTCGTGAAGGAATTCTTCGGGCTGTCCGAGCAGGACGGCGATTCTTTTACGACATGTATTCTGCATGAATACATATTAAAACAAATTTGAGAAAACCTCAATTAAAGTCGCGAGAATTCACAGTTCATTTTCAAGATATTCAAAGAGTTTTCTCTGCCGTTTCCTGATCGATCAGATCCTTTAAATATGTGAGCATCTGTCGTTCGTAATTTTTCTCTTCTTCGGTAAACATCGGGTCCTCTACGGTAAGCGCCGCAAAGCCCTGTTCGATGCACTCTTTTGCCTTTTCGGGATCTTTGAGGACGAAATAAGAAAAATAGGCAAGTTTCCTTCTGCCGTTGCAGTCGCGGTCGTCTTCGATCTCATTTTTCGACTTCTCGTAATACTCTCTCGCCTTCACCGGATCTTTCTGGCGGAAAGCATAGTAATCCATGAGGTTGGAATTTCTTGAGAAGCGGTTAATCTGTAAAAGTTTCGCTTCATTTAACAGCTCCAATTCCATTGCGCACATGGCCATCCCCGAAAGGTCATTTTCAAACGAACACTTGCGGTAACGCATATCCAGATACAGCAGTTTATCCGGTTCGGAAGGATCCAGATGAGTAAGATCTGTTAAAGGCGGAAGCTCTACCTCACGATAGGATCCTTTCTGATGTCTCTCATATATTTTCTCCGCGACGAAATCACGGAAAGCATTCTTTTTTGCGTACGCCTTGATCAAAGCTGCGATGAGCATGATACCGAAACCGAAAGATCCGGCACAAACTCCATAGATGACACTGCGGTAGCAACCGTCAGAAAGACTTCTCCACTTCAAAAAAGAAAGGATCATCACGGTGATCGCAAGGAGGATTCCGGTGATGGTAGTGACAAGATCCATGGCTCTGAATCTTTTCCTCGAGACTTTCGAATGATCCAGAAGCAGATGCGGGGCAAATACGAATTTGATCCTCTTAACAGCTAATCTTCCCTGCTTATCGCCTTCTGCGTACAGGTTTCTTTCCAGACGGAACCAGAGAAAATCCAGTCTTCGGAATTCCGCGCCCGACGGGATCAAGGTGTCGGCAATGATCGCGGTCAATATGATCAGGTAAAGTTCCAGTACAACTATACCTACGGTAAAACTGATCAACAGATAAAGAAGAGCCAAATTCAAATACCCCCGGTTTCTCTCTTTCCAACCACATTAATCAAAGTGGAAAAGTCTGTCAAGGAATACTATTGACAGCGTACGAATACGGGAGTAGTATATTCGTAATGATATCAGTTTGATATCACTTTGAATTGTTCGCAGGCTTTCAGCCAAAATAAGAAATGAGGTCATCCTTATGAAAGACAACACAAACATGCAAGAGAAAGTATTAAAGGGACGCCGCATCGGCGGTCTGATCCTTTTCCTTTACATCGTATTGACGATTGCTTCTATCGCAGGCATCATCTATAGCGGCATCAATGCCACAAACGACAACCCGGATCCGCTCTGGATGTTCATCGTAAGTACCGTCTTCATCTGCATCGGCTGGTTCCCGCTTCTCGGACTTAAGGTCTTAAAGCCGAACGAAGCACTTGTTCTTACTCTTTTCGGTAAGTATATCGGCACTTTGAAGGGCGACGGATTCTTCTTCGTTAACCCCTTCTGCACTGCATTCAACCCGGCCGCAGGCACACACCTCGGTCAGAGCGGAGATGTTTCCCAGAAAGGATCTTCTATCCTGGTAGCTGCCGCTGCGGCAAGCACCGGAACATCAGCAACAACGACAGCAGAGATGGTCTCCAGAAAGATCTCCCTTAAGGTCATGACCCTCTCGAACTCTAAGCAGAAGGTCAATGACGTTCTCGGTAATCCGGTCGAGATCGCAGTCGCTGTTATGTGGAAAGTAAATGATACCGCGAAGGCAGTATTCAACGTCGACAACTTCAAGGAGTATCTCTCGTTGCAGTGCGACACCGCAGTAAGAAATGTCGTTAAGGTCTATCCTTACGATGTAACAGATAACGTAGATACCACAGGCGACGGTGAAGCCGATGACGGATCCCTTCGTGGTTCCACAGAGGTCGTTGCCAACCGTATCAAGGAAGAGATCCAGAGCAAGGTTTCTGACGCGGGTCTTGAGATCGTAGACGCCCGTATCACCTATCTCGCTTACGCACCGGAGATCGCAGCTGCGATGCTTCAGCGCCAGCAGGCTTCCGCGATCGTTGACGCGAGAAAGCTCATCGTTGACGGTGCCGTCGGCATGGTCGAGATGGCTCTGGAAAGATTGTCCGAGAAAAACACAGTCGAGCTGGACGAGGAGCGCAAGGCGGCAATGGTTTCTAACCTCCTGGTCGTACTGTGCGGCAATAAGGAAGCACAGCCAGTCGTCAATTCCGGCAGCCTCTACTGATTCACGGGAGACAGGCGTTATGGCTGAGAAGAAACAGGTCCCGCTTCGGCTTTCGGCAAAGCTCTATGACGCCATCGCGGCGTGGGCCGAAGACGACTTCCGTTCCGTCAACGGACAGATCGAATACCTTCTGACCGAATGCGTCAGACAAAGAAAAAAGAACGGCAAATACGTGTCGGACGAGCTCGATAAGCCGCTTGATCTTGACATCGAGTAACAAAAGAAGACAAAAAACAGCATTTGTAGAAGAAGCGAGTCCCGGCAGTAGGACTCGCTTCGCATTTATTAAGTGAACCGAAATAGTCTATACCAGCCGTTGAATGCACGATCTTCCCGTCATGCTATAATATTCGAAAAGCACTCATGGAGGCCTCTTATGAAGCAGTTACCGCCACTTCCGGATTACGACCATTGTCTCGTCAATCTCGCGAGCTCGATGCTTGTGCATTTCGGCGCAAAAGCGACAGCTCCGACGCTCCCTCTCGCCGACTCTTATCTTGCGAAGGGCTATAAGAACGTGGTCGTGATTCTTCTTGACGCCATGGGTATTTCCATCCTCGAAAAGCACCTGTCCGAAAACGGCTTCTTCCGCTCTCACCTGGCAGGATCTTACAGCTCGGTCTTTCCGCCGACGACGGTCGCCGCGACGACATCCGTTACAAGCGGTCTTTTTCCCTGTGAAAGCGCCTGGCTCGGCTGGGATGAATTCTTCCCGCAACTCGGAAAGAACGTCACCGTTTATACGAATTCCGAACAGATCCAGGAAGCAGGCTCTCCTTTTGCCCTCGAAAAAGATGTAAGACTTGATGAGAACGGCTGCCCGGACATTGAACCGATCCGCCCGATCGAAGGATTTCACGCAGGGTTCAAATATACGCCTTATGAAAGCATCGTAACGAAGATGAAGAACGCAGGATCTGAGGCCTTCTTCTCTTCCCCGTACGTCGAGCCGAATCCGCAGGACCTGGACGCCATCTTAGGACGTGTTACTGACCTCTGCAAAGAGCCCGGAAAGAAGTTCATCTACGCCTACTGGAACGAACCGGACGGCACGATGCATAGGACAGGTACGACCAGTAAAGAGACCCACGAAGTCATCACTGCGCTGGAAAAGAGAATCGAAGAATTCGCTTCGACGCTTTCCGACACGCTTCTTTTCATCACGGCGGACCACGGACATATGGACAGCAAAAACCTCTGTTTCCTCGATTACCCGGAGATCATGAAGTGTCTTCTCCGTATGCCTTCGATCGAGCCGCGTGCGCTGAACCTGTTCATCAAGGACGAATATAAAGAGGAGTTCCCGGCGCTTTTTGAGAAGACCTTCGGGGATAAGTTCTGGCTGGTCCCGAAAAAAGAAGTCATCGAAAGACAGCTTTTCGGCCGTGGAAATGAGCATCCGATCTTCCGTGACATGCTCGGCGACTTCCTCGCGATCGCGATCTCCGACACATCGCTCTTTAATACGCATAAAGAAGCGGCACTCATGCCCGGCGGACACGCGGGACTTTCGAAAGAAGAACTCGAGATCCCCCTGATCGCCGTCGAACTGAAGTGAACGATACAACCTCTTTGAAGTTTGGTATACTTGATTCATGCGAAGTACTTTTCGCGAAGAAACAAGATTTCTAAATGAGGTGGATCTTATGACAAAGGCTGACCGATATCTGGTAGACGATATTCATAACATTCTGGAAAACGGCTACAAGGACGAGAATCCGCGCCCGAAGTACGAAGACGGCACTCCGGCGTATACGATCAGCGTCAACCACGTCATGAGAAAATATGACTTAAGCAAGGGCGAGTTCCCGATCAGCACCCTTCGCCGTCAGGCATGGAAAACAGGCATCCGCGAGATCTTCACGATCTACCAGAAGCCGACCAATGTTCTTTCCGAGATGGCGGAGATGAAGGTCACCTGGTGGGATCCGTGGGATATCGGTGACGGCACGATCGGCCAGCGTTACGGCGCGACCGTAAAGCGCTACGATCTGCTCAATAACCTGATCGCCGACATCAAAAAAGACCCGTACGGAAGAAGAAAGATCATGTCCCTTTGGCAGGAAGCCGACCTTCGCGAGACTCCCGGTCTGGCGCCGTGTGCTTTTCTGACGATCTGGAACGTCCGCGGAAAGTATCTCGACATGGTCATGGTCCAAAGATCCGGCGACATGCTCACGGCATCCGGTGCCGGCGGCATCAACGAGATCCAGTACGCCGCGCTTCTCCTCATGGTCGCAAGGACCACAGGCTACGAAGCCGGTGTCTTTACTCATTTCGTCGCCAACGAACAGATCTACGACCGTCATATCGATAATGCGCATGAGCTTCTGCGCCGCGCGGACGAAGCCGGCGCCATGACGCCTGTTTCTTCGGAAGGTGAAAAGATCCCGAACCTGATCCTCAACAAAGAGCCGGGATGCGACATCACGTCGATCACCGTCGAGGATTTCGAAATGGTAAACTACGAGCCGATGCAGCCGCAGCTGACTTTCGAGCTGGGTATCTGAGGAGACGTTATGCCGCAAGCCCAGTATCCCGAACACGATATCAATCAGGTCTTTGACTATATCCATACGATCCTTTCCTCCGGGAATGTCGCAGACAACGCACTCGACGAGATGTCTTTTCTGAATCGGCTTTTCGCCGCGCTTCCGGTACAGGCCGTCGAGTACGGCATGCAGTTTCTGCACGGAAAGACCGATCTTCCGAAAGCCTGCGACGAGATCCTTCCTCTTTACATCCGTTTCGTCAATCTCGTCGATTACTGTGAGGCGATCGATATTCTCGGACAGATCCCTTCTACACCTTCTCCGGAAGAACTGAAAAAGAGGATCGAACTTCACCAGAGTCTTGAGGAGCGCGAAAAGAGCTTCTGCCGTCCGCTCCTGGGCTTTGCTTTCAATAATGAAAAAGCACCGGAAAAGATCGATCCGGAGACTGTTTCTTCGCAGCCGCAAGATGAATCGGAAACCGAGGAGGAAGGTTCTTCGAATCTGCACCTCATGGACGGTACCGCTCCGATCCTCGTCTGCGCGGATCCTTTGAAGACTTCTTCTTTTTACGAAACACACCTCGGTTTTCACGCCGCGCATCTTGATGACGAGAGCATGCCGCACATCCGTCTCGTTCGAGACAACATCGAGATCCTTCTCGTAAAAGCAGAGCCGGAAAAGGCTTCTTCCGTTCTTCCCGTCCGTGAACTTTACGGCATTCCCTATGATCTTTTCATCTACTGCGCCGAACCGATGCTTCTTCAGATGGAGCTTAAGAACAACGGCGTAAAGCTGATCAAGACATTGGAAGACGCGGATACTTCGAAACACACAAACCGCGAGTTCGTCATCGAAGATATCGACGGAAGACATATCTGTATTTCCCAGCGCCTGAACTGACATTTCAAAAACAACACAAGCTCCTCTCTTGACTTTGCCCTTGGGACAAAGTTTATGCTTGTCTCAAAGACAAGAAAGGAGATGCGTGTATGAAAGTACTTCGGAAGATCCTCGCCATGAATCGCATATGGGTTTTTCTGGCTGTGTTCGCCGCCGTTTTTTCCTACGGTGTACAGATCATCTATACGCATCAGGTCGGAGATCTCGTCAATAAGATCGTCGAGCGGGATTCGATCTCTCCTTTATTCGTTTTCATTCTCGCGCTCTTTATCCTCCTGCAGGTTCTGTCCGTATACGGAAATCACACGATCGGGCATTACGCGTCCGAACGCGCCTCGCATTCACTTCGCATGGGTTTCATGCGATATCTTCTGAAAAACAGATCCGATGTATCCGAGGATCAGGCCATGTCGATCGTGCAGGGCGAGATTTCTATGTCCATGGATTACCTGAACAATTCCTTTTTCGAGATCATCGGAAACCTGATCGCCTGCCTGCTCGTCATCGTTTTCCTTTTCTTTGAAAACGTCCTTCTCACGATCGCGCTTTTGGTTCCGACGCTTCTGATCCTTCTTTACGTTAGTCTCTCGGGAACGAAGCTCGCGAAGATCACGAAAGCGACACTTGCCGCAAAGAGTCGGATGAACCGCACCGCGTTCAGCATCGCCAAGAACTTTCCTGCGATCTCGGTATATGACGCAGGTGCTTTTCTCGAAGAAAAATACGAGCAGGATCTTTCCGCCTGGGAGAAGCAGTTCAAAAAAGACGACCGCATGAACGCCGTCCTTAATTCGATCTCGGGACTCATCTCGCGCCTGCCGCTTCTGTGTGTTTTCTTCTGCGGCGCCACTTTGATCTTTCGCGGCGACATGACGCTCGGCACACTGATCGTCTTTTTAAATCTTCAGAACAGCGTCACGAGATTCCTCATGAATACGCCGAGTTTCATTGCCAGATTCAAAACTTTCACTTCGAATCTCTCGAAGGTGAATATCGCATGAACGGGAGGATGAAATATGTTTAACAATGTTACAAATACAGTGATCGCAAGACTTTCCGACGTCTCCTTTTCGTATAAGGAGCAGCCGATCCTGCGCTCCGTTTTCCTTGAGATCCGCTCCGGTGAGCGCCTCGGCATCGTCGGGGAGAGCGGCTGCGGAAAGAGTACACTTCTGAAGATCCTCGCGGGGCTCCTCTCCCCCGACTCGGGTTCCGCCACGATCTTTGGCGAAAGCACGCTTCCCGAGATCCGAAAGAATGTCGCTCTCGTCATGCAGTCCCCCATGCTTCTTCCGGTGACGATCTACGAGAACATCACGCTCGGACATGAGATCCCGAATGAACGCATCCATGAGGTCCTCGAGCAGGCAAGTCTTCTTTCCTGGATCGAATCTCTTCCCGACGGGATCAACACGTATCTCGGTGACCGCGCGGACGAACTTTCCGGCGGACAAGCGCAGCGCATCTCGATCGCAAGAGCGCTCTGTAAAGACGCCCCGATATTGCTTCTGGACGAACCGACCGCATCACTTGATTCGGCAACGGCGGAATCCGTCCTCTCATCTTTGGATGCCGCGGCCGGCAAAAGAACGATCGTGCACGTCACGCACCAGGTCGAGTACCTGAAAAACTACGACCGTATCCTTCACATGAAGGACGGCGTTCTTTCGGAAGGAGGCCCGGCATGCTGAGAAAACTCTACCGTCTCATGAAAGAACTCGGCGTGCATCGTATCTTTGTGGTCTCGCTTCTTCTTCGTCTGCCGTTCGATTTTCTGAACACGGTCCTTGCGTCGAACATGCTCAGTTCGTTCATCAGCCTGATCGAAAAGAACCAGAAGGATCGACTGACGTCGACATTTCTCCTCTTTCTGGGACTCTCGGCTCTTCTTTTTGCTTACAACATGACGATATGGAGCACGATCTCTCTGAAGGTCAACATCCTTCTTCAAAAGCGCATACGAAGGAAGATGTTCCTGCAGCTTCTCGGCAGCGAATATAAGGACGTCCTGCGCTTTTCGAGCGGGGAATGGATCAACCGCATGAACAGCGATATCGACCGGCTCCACGGCTATCTCATGATGCCCGTAAACTTCATGCACATGGTCATCGCGATGTTCAACATGATCCTTTCCGCGATCGTCCTCGGCTTTCTGAACCTGCCGCTGATGATCATGAGCGTTCTGATCCTCGTGCCGTTTTCGATCTTAAGCTGCGTGGTCGTCGTCAGAAAGATCCCGATCTTCCGCCGCCGCGCGCAGGAGGAATTCGGAAAGTACACGAACTGGGCGGGACCGATCATCGCTTCCCGTGATGCGATCGAAGTCTTTGAGGGCGAGGAATACGTCCTGAAAAAGATCGAAGAAACGAGCCTTTCGATCCTTTCCGAGAACATGAAGGCGCACCGCGCTTCAGCCCGCGCCGCCGCGCTCAACACCCTCTGCGGCACCTCCGGGTATATCTTGCTTCTTCTTTGCGGCGATAGTATGATGGGATCAACGATCGCGGATCTGTCGGAACTACTGAAGATCACGCAGTACCGCGGCGCTATGATGATGAGCACGATGATCATCAACTCGTCCGTCAACAATATGCGCGGCAACCGTGCCGGCGCCGAACGTGTCCTCGAGGTATTCGAGGGAGCATAAACGAAGGAGTATTCGATGGCAAAAGAACCTTCCGAGATCATGGATAACGAAAACGGATCTTCCGAAGATTCCGCTCTTTTAAAGATCGGCGAACTTGCTTCTCTTGCGGGCGTCTCTCCAAAGGCGCTTCGCATCTATGAGCAGAAGAACATTCTTCGTCCCGTAAAGGTCGATCCGGAGACCGGCTACCGCTACTACTCCCCTGACCAGCATAAGCTCCTGGATGCTTTGATCGAACTTCAGGATATGGGGTTTTCGCTTAATGAGATCGAGCTTCTTTTAAGCGGTAAACTCTCGGAAGACGAGGCGCAGAAGATCTTCGAAGAGAAAAGAAAGACATTAAATGAAACCATCTGGAAGGCGCAGGCTCAGATCGAAGAGCTGGACGCCATCGCAGATGGTCTGTTCGCAAAAGATATGAAAGAGATGAGCGACGAAGAACGCGCATGGCATCTGGCCAAGCTCGTTCGTGTAAGTGATCACAACGTCCACCAGACGTTAAGCGAGATCCTCTGGCTCTGATCGGTTTTTATTTCAGATGATATAGCACCAGGCGTCTCCCTGCTCTAATTCCTCGACCTTTCTCTCATGGCCGTTGGTCTGGTATTCCATCTCAGGATTTTTCATGCTGACCTTGGAATTCGCGGCGATCGACTTGGTGATGAACGTACTGCCTCCGATCACGACGTTCTCTCCGATCACGGTGTCTCCGCCGAGGATAGACGCGTTAGCATAGATCGTGACATTATCGCAGATCGTCGGATGACGCTTCTTTCCGGAAAGCTTCTGTCCGCCACGTGTGGAAAGCGCGCCGATCGTAACACCCTGATAGATCTTGACATTCTGTCCGATGATCGAAGTCTCACCGACTACGATACCTGTACCGTGGTCGATAAAGAAGTACTTGCCGATCGTAGCTCCCGGATGGATATCGATTCCCGTTTCCGAATGCGCGTACTCTGTCATGAGACGCGGAAGTACCGGTACTTTCAGAAGATAAAGCTCATGCGCGATACGATAGACCGTGATCGCCATAAGGCCCGGATATGCGAGGATGATCTCATCAAAGTTGCCCGCGGCCGGGTCGCCGTCGAGCGTCGCGAGAAGATCGGTCTCGATATACTCTCTGATCTGCGGGATCTTTTTGAAAAATTCCTTCGTGATACGGTAGCTCTCTGCTTCTCTCTCCGCCTCGCTGCCCTCATCGTTCTGCGAATAATCAAGCGCACGGTAGATCTGCTTTTTCAGATGATAAAACACATCCTCGATCGTCACCGCAAAACTGTTTTCCGGGTTATAGATCTTATAGGAACGGTCTCTGAAATAGCCGGGGTAAATGATCCTGAAAAAGTGCTGGACGAGTTCGATGACTTCCGTCTTATCCGGATTGTTAAAAAACTTTTTCGCGTCAATATTTTTCCCGCCGTCAAAATCGGCGATGATATCTTTTACGATCTCATTGATCTCATGATCTTTTTCGATTCCACCCATGCCCGTATCTTCCTTTCTTAACTGATCTTATATAAGAAACGGATCTTTCCACTCATAATAACACAAGCGTACAGTACTTGAAAATCTTACGTTTTCTTATCCTTCGAACTGAGGCTGCGGCGCTTCCGCTCTTGCCATTTCACGCCAGTCTTTCCTGTATTCACGAGGCGTACATTCGAAACACTTTTTAAACGTCTCACTCATGTAGCTGACACCCGAAAATCCCGAAAGATTCGCGATCTCCGACATGCTGAGATTACTGGATCTTAAGTACTCCGCGACTTTTCTCGCGCGGAAATGCATGAGATAGTTGATCGGAGATTCCCCGACGTACTGCTTGAAAAGCAGATTGCAAAGGGACTTACTGATGTTCGCTGAACCCGCGATCTCCTCGAGCGTCAGTGTCCTCTGGTAGTTATTGGAAATATAGTGCATCATGTTCTTAAACGTCTGCATCCTTGCGTCCGGCGCGTCTTCCGGTCCGAGCACACCGATGATCTCCGATCTTTTCATCACAAGATCCCAGATCTGATAGAACTGCTTCGTGACTTCAAACGCGCAGTGGCGGATCGGAAGAAGAGAGTACATGAGTTGATAAACGGCTTCTGTCATCTCGTCGATATCACGGAAACGAAGATATGGAAGATCCTTGTTATCCGTGATCGGGCGGATCGCTTGCATCTCGACCGCGACCGACGCGTTTAAGATCCCGGGGTGCGCGATGAAGATGATGTATCTTGCGCCCACGTCATCGATACACATACTGTAGTGGATCTGATTGGAATTGATAAAGATCGTGTCGCCTTCGTGGAGCATGACGGTCTTTCCGTTTACGGAGTATGCCATCTTTCCTTTCGTGACGGTGCACATCTCGATGTCTTCGTGAAAATGCGGAACTCTCTCCCAGGTGACATTCGGCTTTACCCAGCCTTCGAAAATGTAAGAAGGAAACTGAGGATCATCGTAATTGACGATCTCTGAACCGTCTTCCCTTTTTATGATCAATCCCATGATGTCTCGGTTCATAACTTACCTCATCTTCCATAAAAGTATAACTATCTTTCAAAAGTGTGTAAGATTGTTATAAAATTCAGCGAAATTCCATGTAGAAAAGCACTTTCTCTTACAATATACTTGCAAATGTAAGGAAAAGCAAGTGCTTTTCGAACATGAAAAGAAAGGAGAAGAAACATGATCCGACCGATTACAAAAGAAGATATCAAAGAGAGCGTAAATGTCATCCGAACAAGCTTCCTGACTGTTGCCGAGGAATTCGGACTCACGGAAGAAAACGCGCCACGCCACGTGGCTTTCGCTACAACGGAAGACCGGCTGATGTATCAGATGGAAGTCGAAAAACGCCCGATGTATGCTTTCTTCTCCGACGACGGAAAGATGCTGGGCTACTATTCCCTGGCAAAGCTGAGCGATACCGAGTGGGAACTCAATAACCTCTGCGTCCTCCCCGAGCACCGAAACGAAGGGATCGGAGACAAGCTCCTGACAGATGCTTTTGCCAAAGCAAAAGAGCTGGGCGCGAAAAAACTGCATATCGGGATCGTGGAAGAGAATGTACGTCTTCGTAAATGGTACGAGTCAGAAGGCTTTATTCATCTCGGATCGAAGAAATTCGACTTCTTCCCGTTCACATGCGGATATATGGAAAAAGAACTATAACGCAATCACTTTTTAAGTGGCCGCGTTTTGCGGTCACTTCTTTTTTCAGGCAGTGATCAGAAAACACATATCAACAAAGAAAAAGAGAGGGTAAAAATGGAAAACGCAATCGTAATGAAAAATGTATGCAAGGACTTTAAGATCCTGAACCGTCACGAAGGCTTGAAGGGCAGCATCCGCGACCTGTTCTCCCGTGACTACAAGACGATCTCCGCGGTAAAGGACGTTTCTCTTGAGATCGCCAAGGGTGAGATCATCGGATACCTCGGACCGAACGGCGCAGGTAAGTCCACGACGATCAAGATGATGACCGGCGTTCTCGAGCCGACCTCCGGCGAGATCTTAGTTAACGGCGTCGTACCTTATAAGGAAAGAACGAAGAATTCCGAGCACATCGGTGTCGTATTCGGACAGAGAAGCCAGCTGTGGTGGTCTCTCCCCCTGATCGAATCCTTCCGACTTCTTCGCGACATCTACATGGTTCCGAAGAAGGAATACGAAGACATGCTTGAGCTATACCGCTCGCTCGTCGATATCGAGCCGATCCTGCATAAGCCGGTCCGTCAGATGTCCCTCGGACAGAGAACATTGAGCGATATCCTCGCTGCGTTTCTGCATAATCCGGCGATCGTATTCCTCGATGAGCCGACCATCGGTCTGGACGTTTCGATGAAGTCGAAGATCCGTGATCTCATCAAGGGACTAAACCAGGAAAAGAACACGACCGTTATCCTGACGACGCACGACATGGGCGACGTTGACGCGCTGTGCAAGAGGATTGTCATCATCGACGAAGGCAAGAAGATCTACGACAATGACATCGACCACTTAAAGTCCTACTTCGGCTCCTACAGAACGCTCCGTATGAGGCTTTCCGACGACACCTGGGAAGAACGTGTCATCGACGAGACGAAAGAAGACGTCATGCAGGTCATCCTGGCAAAGCAGAAAGAACAGAAGATCAAAGACATCCAGCTTCAGGAGATCTCGACCGAAGAGGTCATCAAGAAGATCTACGAAGGAGGCAACTGACATGAATCTGAAAAGACATCTGGCGCTGACGCGCGCGGGCATCATGGAGTCTCTCCAGTACCGCCTCGGCACCGCGGTCACGCTCTTTGCCAACCTGATATATCTGGTACTCGTGTACTTCCTCTGGAAAGCGATCTACGCTTCCGCCGGAACGGACGTCGTGAACGGCATGACCTTTACTGACACCATGATCTACCTGATCCTCGCGACCGCCCTTTTCAACTTCCTTGAAATGTTCGTCGTGTGGGATATGAGCCGTTCGATCCAGTCGGGAAAGATCATACTCGACCTGCTTAAGCCGATGCGGTTCCGCGAGTACACCTTCTGGAGCTACTCAGGTTCCCATGTAGTGCTTTTCGCGCTGACATTCGTACCGACATTCATCGTCGTACTCATCGTCACCAACGGCGCGATCCCGATGGGCATCAACCTTCTGTGGTTTGCCGTCGCGACGGTCCTGGCTCTGATCGTCAACTTCAGTATGGAGATGATCGTCGCCACGATCTGCCTCTATACTGAATCGACATGGGGCATCAACATCGTAAAAGAGACTATCGTACTGCTTTTGTCGGGCGCGTCGATCCCGCTGGCATTCTTCCCGGAAGCCTTGCGACAGGTCGTCGATTATCTCCCCTTCCGCGCGGTCTACGATATTCCGCTTACGATCCTTCTCGAAAAGAACGACACCAACACGATCGAGGGTCTTCTCCCGATGTTCGGACTGCAGCTTGCGTGGGCACTGATCCTGACGCTTCTGGGAACGCTGTTCTGGAACTACTCGGTCAAGAAGATCACCGTGAACGGAGGTTAATATGGAAAACACAATGACAAGAACAAAGGCCAGGAGAGGCTTCGGCTTCTACTGCAGGATATACAGGAAGATCCTCGTACAGGACTTAAAGAGTAAGATGAGCTATCGTGCGGACTTTCTGATCTCCACGATCGGCATGATCATGACGAACCTTTCGGGCTTCGTGACGTTCCTGATCCTTTTCAAGAACTTCCCTTCCATCAACGGCTGGGACTACCATCACATGCTCTTTCTCTACGGATTCTCGCTGGTCGCGCTGACACCCGTGCAGTGCTTTTTCGACAACAACTGGAACCTTCGTTTCCAGGTCCAAAGCGGTGATTTCATCAAGTACTGCTTCCGTCCGATCAACGTCTTCTTCTATTTCATGTCGGAAGTTTTCGACGTAAAAGGACTCGGACAGTTCGCGTTCGGTGTAGGCACCCTGATCTACGCGTGGGTCCACATCGGTATTCCCGTTACGCCCCTCGTGATCGCGAAGCTCGTGCTGTTCCTCCTGACGGCATCGCTGTTTATGATCGCGATCATGAACGCGGCGGCGGCGACCTGTTTCTGGATCGTCGGTTCCGGCTACGTCATGGTCATCATGTTCCGCTTTAAGGACTTCGCGAAGTACCCGTCGAACATCTTCCACGGCGTGTTCAGAATCCTCTTCACTTTCGTGATCCCGATCGCTTTTGTCGCTTACTATCCGAGCCTTGCGATACTTGAATCCGACAGTGTTCCGGTCCTGACATGGTGCGCGCCGGCGCTCGGCATCCTCTTCTTCTATTTGAGCTATAAGTTCTGGATGCTCGGTGTCAGAAAGTACGACTTCACAGGTTCATGATTTAGAAGGACTATTTTTGAAATAAAAAAGAAAGTTTCTCCGACATGCCTCCGCAGGCCGCCTTGCGGCCGAGGACCAGCACGAGGAGAAACTTTCTTCATTTTTCCTCGCAAATTAGGACTTCTAAATCATGCATCTCAACGGTTTTTGACGTTTCTTTCCTTATGCTATAATCACAATGGAATTCAAGGGATAAGGAGACGATCAATATGGCTAATGAGATCAGGAAATGCCCGAATTGCAATTCGCCTTTGACGCTTCAAAACGGAACCTGGTTCTGCCAGATCTGCGGCAGTTCCTTTGCCACGGACTGGCAGGCCGACGATGTCGAGCGCGCTCGTCAGGAGACGGCGTATCAGCGCGCGCAGGCGGATGCGCAGAGAAGGCAGGCGGTCTACCAGACCCAACAGTCCATTCAGCAGGCGAAAAACGCCAACGCGGCAAGAAGAACCGGCCAGGTGGCGCTGATGAAATTTGCCAAGCCTTTCCTTATCATCTTCTTCATCGGGATCATCCTCTTTATCGGACGAATCATTCTTTTCGGCGCGGTCGGATTTACCGTCAAGAATACAAACGTACTCAACGGAAACGATGATTCTTCGAACACCGCGCAAGAACAAAAACAGGTCATGTTCCCTGTCAACGATCTGGTAAAAGATCCTTCCTGCCTGGATGAAGTAATTGCCTCCGGCTACTACTATGCCGATAAGGAAACCGCGCAGGAGATCGACTTCGATGTTATAGCAAAGAAAACGGGATCCCCGGAGCTGATCGAGCTTTATTCGATCCAGCCGAAGGGCGACTACGGCACCTTCGTCATGATGGTCTGGAAAAACCTCTATCAGACAGACGACGGAACCACTCTCGAGCTTTATGTCACCATGAAGATCTACCTTAAGAATATGAACACGGACGGAAGCGTCGTAAGCGACTACTCCCCGCTTGTTATCGGACAATCGTATTCCTCTTCTGACGGCGGATATACCAACCTGGATCTTCTGCATCAGGAGACGATCACCCCAGCCGAAAACAGCGGCGATAAAGTAACTGAACTGCCCATCACACAAGAACTCTTTTCGAAGATCTCAAACTAACGCGGATAAGGAGGAAGAAACATGAAATTGACGAATCTCAATTGTCCGCAGTGCAACGGTTACCTTCAGCAGCAGGGAGACATGTTCTTCTGCAGCAGCTGCGGCAGTGCTTTTACCATTGACTATGACGAAGCGGACGTAAAATACACGGAGCTCGTTACCCAGGCAGACAGAACGAAGATGCTCCTTCAAAGCGACTTGGAAGTCATGCAGACAGACTTTCAGTTAAGTGAGAGCATGGCGGACCGCGAACAGCAGAGAAAGCTCCAGAAGGAATTAAAAGATAGCCTGAAGACGGCAACAAAGGCAGCTACCACATATCTCGTCGTCATGGGGATCGGTTTCGCGGCAGTCATCGCAATGGTCATCTGGTCGAGCAAAAACTGGAAAAGCCACAAGGAACAGCAGGCGGCGAAGGACAAGGAAAGCGCGCAGCAGCTCGTTGAACTCGTAACTTCGGATCTGCACTTCCTGGAAAATGAAGTGGCCAGAGGACAGAACTACGAATACAAGATCCGCATCGGATCTCCGGTCACCGACACACGCTTCCTGCAAGAGCGCACCGCGCATCTCGCCGGCGATCCGGAAATGACCGACCTTTATCTGATGACCGAAAAAACCAGCCATGCTCCGGAACTTTGGATCGTCTATCAGATCCCGTATGTATACGATGATACATACGAGCAGATCTATATTTACGATGTCGTCAGTTTTAATGAGATCGCCAAGGATAAATACGGAGATCCGACTGCAAATGAGCATGCCTTTTCCCGCTCCAGTAATACGGGATGGAGAGGATTCTTTGAAAAAGATCAGCTCTACCGCGAATTGCTTCTCGCCTACGACGACTATGAAATTATGCCGATCGATACTTTGAAAGGAGGAGCCGACAAATGAAACTGGTCGTAATGAACTGTAAAAACTGTAATGCTCCCCTTCACCTCGTCGACGGAAAACTCGTCTGCGAATACTGTAATTCGATCACGGAGATCGAAAAAGACAGCAACAACGAGGCAATCGAAAGGATCGCCAACGCGGAAGAATACATCCGAAGATCCCTCGATCAGAAGAAGGTAAACCTTCAGCAACATTACCAGGAACTGGAAGCGCAGAAGCTCGAAAAGGAAGCCTACGAAGAGAAACTGAAAAAGGCCCGTCATCTCCGCTCGATGCTGAAGACCATTGTCAGGATGGTCATCATGCTCGTCGTTCTCGCAGCGATCGTCGCGGGCATGATCTACCTGGTCAAAAAGAGCGACGATAAGAAGAAAGAGCAGGAAGCCGCCCGTTACGAAGAGATGATGCGCAATAAGCCGGAAACGTATCGTCTGACGAAGACGGAACTTCTGAGAGATGACGCTTTTATGAAAGAAGCGGAAAAGATGGCGCTGAAGTACTTAAAAGAAGATCACGCCGGCTCGATCTACGAAGCGACCGACGACGGACTCAATATCTGGAGCCTGGAGCAGGAGCCGGAACTTCTCGAAAAGTACCTGATCACGACAGATCGTGGTAACGGTGTGTATTTCTTCTATAAACTCATTCTCGAAACAGGTGACGGACTGACCAAAGAAGGTTATGACTGCGTCGTGATCAGCGACATCTTCATGAATAAGAACGGCAAGATCACCACCGACGGAGAGTACTGGATCCACAGCGAAACAAGTGACACGTACGACTTCTACTTCGGTCTCGACTTCGATCTGGTCAGCATGAGAAACGACATCATCGAGAAGAAAAAAGCCGACGAGAACAAGCTGTATTTCGTATTCGATCTTTGATGCGAAAGCAGAAAACGAATCGCCTTTTATTCCTGATCCGGACTATTGATTCACCCATTCACCTTGCGGTATAATAGGTGATATCAATCTGTTCCGGAAAGGAGAAATCCTATGGTTTCTACAAAAGGACGTTACGCGATCCGCGTCATGATCGATCTGGCCGAGCACGATACCGGGAATTATGTCCCGCTGAAAGACATTGCCGAAAGACAGGATATTTCCAAGAAGTATCTTGAGATCATCGTAAAAGACATGGTAAATGGCGGTCTCGTTACCGGCGCCAGCGGAAAAGGCGGCGGATATAAGCTCACCAGAAAACCGAAGGATTATAAGATCGGAGAGATCATCGAACTCATGGAAGGAAAACTCGCGCCTGTTGCCTGCCTTTCCGACAAGACAAATACCTGCCCGAGAAAAGCATCCTGCCAGACTCTGCCCATGTGGGAGGAATATGACAAGATGGTCCACGACTTTTTCTACAGTAAGAAACTGAGCGATCTGATCTGAGACAGGTGCTTTTCGAAAAGCACTATCCGAGCATTAATGATATTTCAACTCCGGATGCGCGTCGTAGAATGCGTTCTTATCCGCGTACATTCTCTGGTCGGCCGCGCGCATGGCTTTGAGGATATCCGGCTCATCTTTACTTAACGCCACACCAACGGCAAATCTGACCGTTTCTGTGGCATTTGCTTTTTCAAGAAGTTCTTTCACGCGCGTTTCGACCGTATCCGCTTCCATGTCGCAGGCAATGACCATGAATTCGTCGCCGCCGGCACGGTACACTTCCGCGTCTGAGAAAACATCCGACAGGATATCCGCCGCTTCCTTGATCATCTCGTCGCCCATGTGATGGCCCTGCGTGTCGTTTAACTGCTTTAAGCCGTTCAAATCGGCAAAGATGATCGCGAAAGGCTCCTGAAGCGAATCCTTTCCGGCGATAACGCGGTCGATACGGTTGTTCATGATATTTCTGTTCTTGATACCGGTGAGCATATCGATCGAACTTAAGATACGAAGTCTTTCGACAAGAAGATGGTTCGCGATCTCGGATGCCACGAAGAACGTTGTCAGTTCGAGCGTCTCCTTGATCTTTACGGCGTTCTCGGTATTAAAGTTCGAAGACCAGATATACCCCAGGATCTCTTCTCCTCGTTTCAGCGGGAAAAGCACCAGGCTTCGGATATTGGCTTCCGTAAGAGACTCGTACCAAACCGGGTCTCTTCTTCGGATCTCGTCCATATCCTGTTCTTCGTTGATGATGATGCAGGTACTTCCCTGAAGTGTGTTCTCCCAGTTTTTCACCATATCGTAGAAGCCTTCATTCATATAGGCTGTGATCGACGGCAGAGACTCATCCCGTCTTGCTTCACCCAGCACACGACAGGTCTTGGTGTCCGTATCCAAAAGCAGCAGACAGCACTCATCCGAGTCGCAGATCTCACGGATATCACCGATGACTTCCTGAACGGTCGCCTCGAAATTCGTGGTACCGCGGAACTTGATGCATGTCTCGAGAACTCGCGCCGAAGCATCCGCAGAAAGATCCGACATCTTCTCAGTATTGGCCTGTGGGGTGACTTCGTACGAATAGATGCAGTAGCCCTTATTCTCTTCGTCACAGTGCAGAGGGATCATGAACATGTTGAGCCAAAGGCCCATCTGGTAAAGGTTAACGTAGGTGTGCATCGGTTCCCCGCCGATCGCGCAGCGGTAAACAAAGTCCTCGAAATTCATATCTTTCGGAAAGCACATCTCGTAAGGACATCCCGGAACAAAAGGATGGCCAGTGATATGAAGGATATCCTCACAGTGCGGTTCATTTCCCGCAAGAACAAGGATATTGCCGTATCTCGTCTCATCGATCTTATCGATCGAGAGAATGCACGTTTTCGTCTTATACTGCTTCAGCATATCATCAAAAGACACCATATCGTCCTCCGAACTCTTTTCCGCCAGCGGGTGATCATTCTTTGTGAAAAGCACCTATGTATCCATTATATGAAACTGAACGAAGAAATCCACAAATAAGTTTAAGGTTTACACTCTTTTTTCGAACAAAAAGACAGATCCATAATCATCGTTGCCGGTCCTCGGGCTTTGCCCTGCGGAATCGCTCCTCACGATCTGGATCTGTCTTCTGTTTTTAAGCGTATTAATCTAAAGCGGTGTATTAGTCGATCTTCGGAAGTGTAGCTCTGTACTTAGCAAGTTCCTCATCAGTCGGGATGTAGTCATCCATCTCACCGTTGTGGAACTTCTCATAAGCAACGAGGTCGAAGTAACCTGTGCCTGTGAGGCCGAAGACGATGGTCTTCTCTTCGCCTGTCTCTTTGCACTTGAGAGCCTCGTCGATCGCGGCGCGGATCGCGTGAGAGCTTTCCGGTGCCGGGAGGATACCCTCAACACGAGCGAACATCTCAGCTGCTTCGAATACTTCTGTCTGCTTAACGCTGCGAGCCTCCATGAGACCATCATCGTAGAGCTGGGACAGGATGGAGCTCATGCCGTGATAACGGAGACCACCGGCGTGGTTCGGAGCCGGGATAAAGTCGGAACCGAGTGTGTACATCTTTGCGAGCGGGCAGACCATACCTGTATCGCAGAAGTCGTAAGCATATACACCACGTGTGAAGCTCGGGCAGGATGCCGGCTCAACAGCGATGATTCTGTAATCCGCTTCACCTCTGAGCTTTTCGCCCATAAACGGAGAAATGAGACCACCGAGGTTAGATCCGCCGCCTGCGCAGCCGATGATGATGTCAGCCTTTTCGCAGAGTTTATCGAGAGCAGCCTTTGTCTCCAGACCGATAACAGACTGATGCAGGAGAACCTGGTTCAGAACGGAACCGAGAACGTAACGGTAACCCTCTGTACCTACTGCAACTTCAACAGCCTCAGAGATCGCGCAACCGAGAGAACCTGTTGTACCCGGGTGCTTTTCGAGGATCGCCTTACCGACGTTTGTCGTATTGGACGGAGAAGGTGTAACGGAAGCGCCGTATGTTCTCATAACTTCACGACGGAACGGCTTCTGCTCGTAGGAAACCTTAACCATGAATACCTTACAGTCGAGATCGAAGTAAGAGCAAGCCATGGAAAGAGCTGTACCCCACTGACCTGCGCCGGTCTCTGTGGTTACACCCTTAAGGCCCTGCTTCTTCGCGTAGTAAGCCTGAGCGATCGCGGAATTGAGCTTATGGGATCCGCTGGTGTTATTACCTTCGAACTTGTAGTAGATCTTCGCCGGTGTGCCGAGCTTCTTCTCGAGGAAGTAAGCACGTACCAGCGGAGACGGACGATACATCTTGTAGAACTTCAGGATCTCTTCCGGGATCGGGAAATAAGCGGTATCGTTGTCGAGTTCCTGCTTGATGAGTTCATCGCAGAATACCGGAGCCAGTTCTTCTGCCTTCATCGGCTGATGTGTGCCCGGATTAAGGAGCGGAGCCGGCTTGTTCTTCATGTCCGCGCGGACGTTATACCATGCGGTTGGGATCTCCTTCTCGTCAAGGTATGTTTTGTAAGGAATTTTCTCAGACATAATATGTCTCCTTTCGTTTTATTGGGGCAGATCCTTCTTTTCTGCCGGAAAAACAAAAATCCCGCCCCAGCTTCTTAATTTCTGCTGGGACAGGAACACTATTCTTTCCTGCGGTGCCACCCGGCTTGATCCCACTACACTTGCGTTTCGCGAGATCCTCTCACGCATACCGACATATGCTGGATTTTGTTGACGGGGCTCCTTTCCCCGGCGCAGATACTTGCCCTTTCGAGCTTTCCCCTTGCCCTCGGAAGTCCATTCGTCTCTGCCCTCTCCTGCTGCACTCTCACCATCGGCAACTCTCTGGATGGGAAGGAATCAGAGCTTACTCACTCTTCCTCTACGGTTTTTCTGCATGATACCACTTGAAATAACGGCAAGTCAAGAGGAAAATCACATGGCAATGCTCTGATATGGCTGAATTGCCTCGATTTCTTCTTTGAGTGCGATCTTCATCTCTCTGACATCAATATCATTCTGCATCGACAGAAAATAGCAATCTGACACACCAAAGTACTTAGCCAGGCGAAGAGATGTATCTGCAGTTATTTTCCTTCTTCCGTGAAGAATATCCTGAACGCGCGATACAGGAACATGAATATCTTTAGCAAGTTTATATGCAGAGATATCCATAGGTTTCATGAACTCTTCAAATAAGATCTCCCCTATTTGTGGTGTCGATATATATTTGTCCATCTTCAATTCTCCTTTTCAATTAACTCAATTAATGATAATCAACAATTTCAACATCGTAATAGTTGTTATCTTTGACCACAAAACAGATCCGATATTGCTGGTTTATTCGGATACTGTATTGTCCTTTTCTATTACCTACCAATGCTTCAAGATGATTTGCAGGAGGAACTTTCAGATCCTCAAGACAAATGGCATTGTCTATCATGATCAGTTTGCGAAGAGCCACACGCTGAATCTCTTGTGGCAACTTGGTCGAAAACACCTGTTTATAGACTTTTTCTGTTTCTTTGTTCCCAAAACTCATTATCATGTTTGAATTATACACGCGTTGCGTGTATATGTCAATCGGGTATATTTATCTCAAAAGAAAACACTCTGGCAGAAACAATGTTTCTATTCAGAGTGCTGATTTTTTCAGTTCATGATCTCCGCAATATCGTATACGAGCTTTTCGGTCTTTTCCCAGCCCAGGCACGGGTCGGTGATGGACTTACCGTAAACGCCGCCGCCGACTTTCTGGCAGCCGTCCTCGATATAGCTCTCGACCATGAATCCCTTCACGAGGTTTCTGACCTCCGGAGAAAGCTTCATGGAGTTTAAGACTTCCTTGATGATACGCGGCTGCGCGAACGGGTTCTTACCGGAGTTGGCGTGGTTCGTGTCGATGATGACCGCCGGATTCGGGAGGTTTCTCTCCTCATACTGCTCACTTAAGCGGATCAGATCCTCGAAGTGGTAGTTCGGCTGTGCCTCACCATGCTTATTCGTGTAGCCGCGAAGGATCGCGTGCGCGTGCGGATTACCCTTTGACTCGATCTCCCAGCCGCGATAGATAAAGGTATGCGGGTGAGATGCCGCGAGGATCGCATTGAGCATTACGGCGTAGTCGCCGGATGTCGGATTTTTCATACCGACCGGGGACGCGATCGCGCTTGCCGTCAGTCTGTGCTGCTGATCTTCAACAGATCTCGCGCCGACGGCAACATAGGCCAGAAGGTCATCCAGATACGCGTAGTTTTCCGGATAAAGCATCTCGTCGGCGCAGGCAAATCCCGTCTCGGCGATCGCTCTCATATGAAGGTGGCGAGTAGCCAGGATACCCTTGAAAAGGTCCGATCTCTCATTCGGATTCGGCTGATGGAGCATGCCCTTATAGCCTTCACCCGTCGTTCTCGGCTTATTCGTGTAGATACGCGGAACGATGATGATCTTGTCCTGTACCTTTTCCTGCAGAGGACGAAGGCGGGAGATATAGTCGATAACGGAATCCTCGTTATCCGCGGAGCATGGTCCGATAATGAGCACGAGCTTATCGGAAAAGCCTTCGATGACTCTTTCCACTTCCCTTTTCGTATTGATCACTGCCTGTTCCATCTCGGCCGTAACGGGATAGATCTCCTTGACCTCCTCCGGAAGCGCCAGTTTTTTCACATATTCCGCGTTCATTCAGTTTCTCCTTCTACGGTCATTTGCCGATTCTTTCATCCGGCGTATATGTACCGATCACTTTGATCTTCTCGCATGCGGTCTTCAACTGCTCGAGCATTCTCCAGCCTTCTTCGGAATCAAGGACTCCCTCGATCTCCGTATAGAAGTAGTACTGCCAGTTAAACTCCTTAACCGGACGGCTTCGGATGACACGCATGTTGTAGTTATGTTTTCCGATGATCGAGATCGCGCGGGCAAGAGCGCCTGCAAAGTCTCGGATCGTAAAGATCATAATGGTATTCTTCGGAGTCTGCTTGGCTTTCTCCGTAGCTTCGTTTGTGCTGTCGCGTCTGGTAAAGACGGCAAATCTCGTCACGTTCTGCGAGCTTTCGTTGATGTCGTACTGAAGGATCGAAAGGCCGTAAAGCTTCGCCGTCTCGGAACTCGCGATCGCTCCGACAGCGACATCTTTGCGATCAGATACTTCCTTTGCGGCTCTTGCCGTATTCTCGTACGGGATGCTTTCAAAACCATGGTGCGCGATATATTCGCCGCACTGCTCAAGTGCCTGCGGATGGGAAATAACTGTCTTAATGGACTCGACCGAGCTTCCTTCAACGCCGAGAAGGCACTGGGAGATCGAAAGTTCATAAACGCCTATCACCTGAAGGCTTCCGCTGAACATCAGGTCGCTGACCTGTCCGACTTCTCCTGCATAGCTGTTTTCGATCGGAAGGACAGCCGCTTCGGCAAGACCGTTTCCGACGGCATCGTAAGCTTCGCGGAACGTCCTGCAGGAGATCTTCTCCGCTTCCGGAAAGATCCCTCCTACCGCCATCGCGGCAAAAGAACCCTCGATTCCACTATATGCGATCTTCAGCTTCTGCTCCGACATCTTTGTACGGCTCCTTCTTCTTGCTGTCTGCACGTCAGTCCTGCCTCTGAACATACCTAACCACATTAGCAATTCTGACTGTGGCTCATTTTCTCACATGAAAGAACCGAAAGAAAGTACTTGCAAATAAAAAGGCGGTTTTCGTTTAGAAAACCGCCTCTCTTTCTCACTTAAGGTTTTTCAAAACCCTTTTCGGCTAAAAAAGCACCGTTAATCGTACATAAACACAAGTCCGTTATATCGGAACACTACATTTCCATTCATGTCTACGATCGTACAGCCTCGGTTGGATCCGAAAAGCTGATCATTCGGATACTGCGTTTCGTAATAGATCCTTCCGTCATCGATGCTCCAGATCTCCATTCTGTCATTTTGCGGGTTCGGAAGATCTTCAAGAACAGTTTCACCCGTCGCCACATCAATGATCTTCAAGGAACTGTTGAGAATGGAATTTCGGATCGTCATATAGTATTTCTGTGTGACATTATCCACGAAGATTTCCTCAAAGCCGGTTCCTTCCGCGATCACGTGGAAATCCGCAGAATCGAGGATAAGCCATCCGTCGATATCGCTTTTGTAGACCAATCCGGGCATCTGGTACCACATCGAGTAGTCGGAAGTGGCAAAAGTTTTCGTCTTACTTGTCGTATTGTTGATTAAAGTTATGTTATTGCCGTCAGACACAGAGATGATCGGGTCGGTCTTTCCGGTTCCGAGCGAATCCGCGTAATAGTCCGACGGTCTTTCCAGAACACGCACATATGCATCCGTAGGGATGTCGACCAAACACAAGAGGTTCATGTTCGCATCGTAGATGTCCGCTATGTTTTTCCGCATGACCACAAAGTAGTCGTCGGAAGCAGAAAAACCGGTAACATCATGATCCGCATTATCGATCGTAGCAAGTACCTTTCCGTCCTTGGAAAGGATCTTCCACTCGTCACTTTCGTAAGATCCATAAGCGAAGATCTCCGTGGAAACATAGTGCAAGTCACATTCCGGATCCGAGAAAAGCACATTGCCTTCGACATCGATGATTTTGTCGACAGACCTGTCATCCTTATAGATCTCAAACATGTGTCCGAACTGCCGGGGTGTCTTATCTCCGAAAAGATTTTTGGCGATGTCCTCACCGGTATAGCCGTCGAAGATAAAAATCTCTTCATCAAGAAAATCCTCACAAACAATATACCTGTCATCGATTATGGTACTGAAACAGTACAATGCACTTGTATCGCTCATCTTAAGGAAAGGCCCCTCGATGACTTTTCCGTTGCTCTCATCAAAGACAAAGATCTGAAGCCCGTTCTTTTCGATGTTTACCAAAGTGTACACACCATCAATGATAAAAAGGTGGTCATAGAGAGTGTCCGTATAGGAAGCGCCGTTTTCACTTATGATTCCGACTTGTCCTTCCGGTTTAATGTCATTCTTCCAGACCTTGTACATTCCGTCGCCCATACGCTCGACATAGCTGAAGATCGGATCGCAGATGATCTTTCCCTGCGCGTCAACAAATCCGTAAAGACGCTGTCGGCATCCGCCGATTCCGTATTGATAAGCCCCCATGAACGGGAAGATCGCGCCGTAATCGCCGGGAACAAATTCCAGGATCGGTTCATCCGAAGCGCGTGTATATACTTCTTCCGGCTTTTCGCCCGGCACATATGCATCGAGATCAAAGGCCACATTTGTCGCGGAATCAGTGGTATCTCCCGCCGGGACATACCCAGCTTTTTCAATCACCTTTTTGCCGTCCTCCGTCGTCAAAAAATCATAAAGCACTTTTTCAGGAGAATCCGATCTTAATGCGTCGGACACCAGCGCATACAGATCAAAGATAAAAGGATAGCTGCTTGATTTGATCGTATCGGAAGAAGGTTCGACATCGTCGATCTTCAGGATCTTGACTTTGTCAGAAAAATAACATTCCTGCGCATAGAAGAACTGGACAAACGAGATCGCTCCGGAAGTGTTATCGTATATACGGTTAAGCGTTAATGTCGAATAGTCATCGCCTCCGGCCTCGATCGTCGGAACTTTCGTCTTATCCGGGATCGTTTGTCCCAAAACGATATCTTCAAACAGCTTGGTAGCCGAAGAAGAATTCTCATTTGCGAAAGGGATGATCGGCTCATCATTTCCTCCGACCTCTTTCCAGTTCGTGATCTCGCCCAGGTAGATCTTCTTGACCTGTTCTGACGTCAGAGAATCGACAGGATTCGATTTATTGACGATCATAACGATCGCGTCCTGCGCGATCACTTTTTCTTCATATTGCGTATCGTTCTCTTCAAGCAGATTTTTAAGTTTCGGATTACAGAAACCGAATTTGACGGCTTCTACAGAATAAGGAGCATCCGCTTTTTCCAAAAGCGTATCCAGAAAATAAATACCTGCCTCCTTTTCCGACATACCAAGCAAAGAGGAAGAAAGCGCGATCCCAAGCTGCTTCATCTCATCAGAGCAGTAGATATACGGAAAATTCGACTTCGTAAACTCAAACCCGTCCGGCTTCGGATCATCCGTTTCGGTAGCCGACGGCTCGGTTTCCGGTTCTTCTGTTTCGGAAACGGAAGTGGTTTTGGTCTTCTTCACCTTCGTTTGTTTTGTTGTCTCATCCTTATCCTTGCATCCCGAAAAAGAAAGGAGCATCCCCAAAACCAACATGACAGATATGATTCGCTTTTTCATAGCAACCCTCCATAAAAAGCATCTTCAGTTATCTCTATTATATCCCTCGTCTTTGTCTTATTCCCGAAAAGATCAATCTTCCGGCAGAAATACCGTGTTATAAAGGAAGAGCGTATTTCCGTCCTTATCCAACATCGTCGTGCTGGATGTATGGTAATTGTAGGTTTCCTTCATAAAATGCACTGTATCATATACCGGGTTTCCGTCATACATGTAATCCAGAGAAATATAATCATTTCTCGGATTCAGAAGATCTGGACTCAGTGTGTTTCCTGTCAAAGCATCTACGATCGAGAGTTTTTCCGAATAGAAACCATC
Source organism: Clostridiales bacterium (assembly GCA_017561715.1). Classification (GTDB taxonomy): domain Bacteria; phylum Bacillota; class Clostridia; order Saccharofermentanales; family Saccharofermentanaceae; genus Scatonaster. The sequence goes on from JAFZBN010000015.1 coordinate 298,091, forward strand.
GCCTACTGCCAGATAATACTTTTTCTCTTTCAGGTCTTCGAAGACTTCTGAATATCCTTTACCTTCCGAGACGACCTTCAGTGTTTTCGAATCAAGCATCTTCCAGTTATTGTCATCCGTATCACCGAAATTATTAAACACATGCAGATATCCCGCGAGGACCTCGACGCTATACTCACTGTCGATCTCGGTCTTTACACCGGAAGTGAGGGACATGATGCTCGTCTTTCCGTTTATGTTTGCGTATACGAACAGATCACTTTCGTAATCCGAAGCAAAACGAGTGTGGTAATACTCATCTGCTTTGTAAACATACCAGTAAGAGTCAGTACTATCCATCGGAACGGATTTGACCAGCTTGAGATCCAGATCATAAAGCTCGAACGCTGTTTTTTTCTTGACAGCAATGAAGCCGTTCATGCGGTCAACATCGGTGATATCCCCCTTAGCATTTTCCAAAGAAGCTTTCACGTTACCGTCGGCATCCGCAAGGTCCCATCCGCTTCCATCATTTCGGCACAACAGGATCCTATCTTTATCCAGATCCCAACCTGTGGAGTACTTGTTTCTCGATACTTCTTTTCCTGTGCAGTCAAAGACAACAACATCCGTATTACTACCGGTATATTCATACGCGAAAATAAGATTACCGACGAGGTCAGACATCATGATATTATCCGGGAAATTAACGCGTGTTCCTGTCGTTCCGTCTATGACCTGACTGCACCAGTCTCCCTCATCATCAGAGAAAACGAGGTACTTATCCTTAACTATGCCGGACAGATCAGTGGAGACAAAATAACCCACCGAGAACAGATCCACCTTGTAAGAAGAAGGTGTACCCAATTCGTCGGAAGCAAAGTCGTAAGGATAAATTTTGATCCCGTCTGATGTGCTCTCGATCAGCGAGATGTTTCCGTCTTCATGGCGATACATACTGCAATACTTCATTCCGGTGAATTTTGATCCATCCGCGCTGATCAGACCGACTTTCACCTCATCATGGTCTTCATCACCAGATGCTGCTATATACTGTCGCACGATATATGTGTCCGGTGCGATCAAATAAGCACTGTCAAAGATGCAATCACAAATGATGCGCCCGGAGAGATCGAAAAAGCCCTTTTTGTAACTGATCGTTTCGTAGGACGACAGAGACACAGATCCGTCAAACGGGAATATCCTTCCGTAATCAGACGCCGGGATAAATTCAGTGATCTCTTCGTCTTTCAGTCTTGTATATACCGGATCTGCCGCTTCGGCCGGCTGGTACGAAGACCAGTCGACGTTGACCTTCACATTGCTCTTTCCCTTGGGGTCGGCCGATGCAGGAACATATCCCTCCATATCCGCAAGTTTCTGTCCCTCTTCCGAAAGGATCCAGTCATAGAGGATACGGGCCGGCGCATCTGCCGGGGTACTTTTCGGAATAACGACATAGTAAGATGTGCGGAACGGATATTCGGCTTTTGCGATCGTATCCTTATCCGGCATTACATCATCGACCTTCAGGATCTTAAGGCCGTCAGCCATCTTCATGTTCGTTGCGTAGTAATACGGTGTATATCCGATCGCTCCGGCTGAATTGTCATAGGATTTCACAACGGAGATCAGTCCGCTCATATCTCCCGGCATCAGTTCCTTCGGAGCTTCCATCATCTCAAGATCTCCCATGACGAGGTTTTCCATCATGACCTGGGAACCTGCCGTTTCATTTCGCTGCACGGCGACGATCTCTTTATCTTCACCGCCGACTTCTTTCCAGTTCGTGATCTCACCGGTATAGATCTTCTGGATCTGCTCCGTAGTCAAAGACTCCACCGGATTATTGACGTTGACGACAAACACCAGCGCCTCTGCGGAAAAAGCTTCCATCTCATATTCAAAGTTGTTCTCTTCCAATGTTTCGAAAACCGAGGCCGCAGGCTCTGCACATATCAGCAGGTCTGCTTCTCCCTCCATCAGAAAACTGAATGACTGCGAAGTCTTATGGAACTCCAGCATATCGTCTGCCTCGGATCTCGGGATCCCCAGCATAATCGACGTAATTGCCGTCGCCATCGGCTTCGTCGAAGTTGATCCATCGATCACTGGATAGTTATCTTCCGTAAACTGAAACTCGGAAAGATCGATTGACGTATCCGGGGTTTCAGAAGGCTCCGTATCCGTAGGTTCCTCTGTCTCGCTCACACTTGTGGTTTTTCCGGTTTTCTTAGTCGTGTCTTTTGAAGAATCGCTCTTCTTGCAACCCGCCAGGAAGCAGGTCAGAGCAATAGATGCCGCGATCGTCGCAGCCAGTGTTTTTTGCCATTTTTTCATATGCAAACTCAACCTTCCTTAGTTTCGTTTCCACCCCCAAATCGAGAATATCAGAGAGCAGAATACTTGTCACTATATTTAACAAAAAAGAAAGGCGGTTCTTACAAAAAAAGATCCCCCCGATTCGGGAGGATCTTGATAAGACACATGATGTTTTGTATTACTCTTCGTAAAGAGCCGTAGAAAGATATCTGTCACCGGAATCCGGGAGAAGAACGACGATGTTCTTTCCTGCGTTCTCGGGACGCTTCGCAAGTTCAAGAGCGGCATATGTAGCCGCGCCGGAAGAGATACCTACGAGAACACCTTCCTGTCTTCCGATCTTTCTTCCGATATCGAAAGCGTCTTCGTTACTTACCGGGAATACTTCGTCATAGATGCTCGTATCAAGAGTCTCCGGAACGAAACCTGCGCCGATGCCCTGGATCTTATGAGAACCCGCGTGACCTTCGGAAAGTACCGGAGAATCCTTCGGTTCGACCGCGACGATCTTTACGTTCGGGTTCTTTTCCTTGAGGAAAGCACCTGTACCTGTGATCGTTCCGCCTGTACCAACACCTGCGACGAAGATATCAACTTTTCCGTCGAGGTCTTCCCAGATCTCCGGACCTGTGGTTGCCTTATGAACGGCCGGGTTTGCCGGGTTTGTGAACTGAGAGGGAATCAGGCTGTCCGCGATCTCCTGATGAAGTTCTTCTGCTTTTGCGATCGCACCCTTCATGCCCTTAGCGCCTTCGGAAAGAACGAGTTCTGCGCCGTATGCCTTCATGAGCTTTCTTCTTTCAACGGACATCGTGTCAGGCATTACGATGATGGATCTGTAGCCTCTTGCGGTAGCAACTGCCGCAAGACCGATACCTGTGTTACCGGATGTCGGCTCGATGATCGTTGTCGTCGGCTTGAGGATTCCCTTTGCCTCCGCGTCATCGAGCATCGCCTTCGCGATACGGTCCTTGACGGATCCGCCCGGATTGAAGTATTCGAGTTTTGCGAAAACCTTAGCCACAGCGCCTGTGGATTTTTCTAAGTGTGTCAATTCCAGGATCGGTGTCTTTCCGATCAGCTGATCTGCGGATGTATATACGTTTGCCATTTATTGTACCTTCTTTCTATTTATGTCCGCGTGACGCGGTGATGTGACTCGGGTTTTCTTACCTGTTTATTAGATTATACCTTTGCAAAAGCACTATCAAGGTCTGCGATGATGTCGTCGATATGCTCGGTACCGATGGAAAGACGGATCGTATTCGGCTTGATACCTGCTTCGAGCAGTTCTTCTTCAGAAAGCTGCGAGTGCGTCGTGGAAGCCGGATGGATAACCAGAGACTTTACATCTGCAACGTTAGCCAGGAGTGAGAACAGTTCGAGATCTTCAGTGAACTTCTTCGCCTGTTCAGCTGTGCCCTTCAGCTCGAAAGTGAAGATAGAACCTGCGCCCTTCGGGAAGTAACGGGCGTACAGTGCTTTTTGAGAATCGGAAGCAGAAGCTACTGCCGGGTGATTTACCTTCTCAACGAGCGGATGATTCTCCAGATATTTTATGACTTTCAGTGCATTCTCTACATGACGTTCAACACGGAGAGACAGTGTCTCAAGACCCTGCAGGAGCAGGAAGGAGTTAAACGGAGAGATCGAAGCGCCCTGGTCACGAAGAAGTGTCGTTCTTGCCTTGATGATGTAAGCGAGATTTCCGACTGCTTCCGTAAATACAACACCGTGATAGGACGGGTTCGGCTTACTAAGACCCGGGAACTTGTCGTTCTGTGCCCAGTCGAACTTACCACCGTCGATGATGAGTCCGCCCATTGCCGTACCGTGACCGCCGATAAACTTCGTTGCGGAGTGAACGACGATGTCTGCGCCGTGCTCGATCGGACGGAGATTATAAGGTGTCGCGAAAGTGCTGTCTACGATCAGCGGGATTCCGTTTTCGTGTGCGATCGCGGAAACTGCCTCAATGTCGAGGATGTCAGAGTTCGGATTACCGATCGTTTCGGAATAAAGAAGCTTCGTGTTCGGACGGATCGCTTTTCTGAAATTCTCCGGATCGGAAGGATCTACGAATGTCACGGAGATGCCCTGCTCAGCGAGTGTGTGTTCAAAGAGGTTGTATGTACCGCCGTAAACATTCTCGGAAGAAACAATGTGGTCACCTGCTGTCGCGATGTTCTGTACGGAGTATGTGATCGCTGCCGCGCCGGAAGCGACTGCCAGAGCTGCCTTGCCACCCTCGAGTGCCGCGATTCTCTGCTCGAGAACATCGGATGTCGGGTTCATGATTCTTGTGTAGATGTTACCACCCTCAGCAAGACCAAAGCGGTTAGCTGCCTGGGCAGCATCCTTGAATACATAAGATGTGGTTGCATAGATCGGTACCGCTCTTGCGTCGGTTGCCGGATCGGCGTTTTCCTGTCCTACATGAAGTTGAAGTGTTTCGAATTTATAGTTGCTCATAGTTTTATTATCCTTTCAAAATCAAATGTGTTGTGCGTAAAGGCGCAGACGGAACATAGCGTGAAATATGTGTTTTTTCGCGTAAAAATACACCACGACCGACATACGTCTATTCGCAATATTGTGTTGTAGTACGTGAGAACTCACGTGATAAGGGAGATGCCATCACTATATGGTCCGTGGATGGCGAACACAATGCACCGAATCAGTTCGGAGCAGGACCGTCAACAACATCGACACATTCGTCCGAAACGATAATTCTTTCTATTCAGTTGGATAAGAAGCTCTCTCATGGTTGCTCATCCTTTTCTTTCGTTTCGCCTAGTGCTTGACTAGGTTGTTTTGAATGATAAACCATTTCGCCTACCATGTCAATAGGTTTTTTTCGATAAACTTTTATCCGATTTGAAAACGCAGAAACAGAAATGCTTCTATCGCCTGTCGTGCGGGCATTTGCCGCCCGTACGACATAGCGAAAAGCACTTACAGGATATCGATATATTCTCCGGCGAGGGCTTTGTTCATGGATCTTACCGCGCAGAATTTTCCGCACATGGAGCAGCTCTCTTCGATCTCCGGGGATCTGTCGTCGCGGATCGCTTTCGCGGTCTCCGGATCGATCGCGCAGTTCCACTGCTCTTCCCAGTCGAACTTTCTTCTGGCATCCGCCATGCGGTCATCTATATCACGGGCGTGCGGAACTTTCTTTGCGATATCCGCCGCGTGTGCCGCGATACGGGAAGCGATGATGCCCTGCTTTACATCGTCGACATTCGGAAGCGCGAGGTGCTCGGCAGGAGTTACGTAGCAGAGGAATGCCGCGCCGGCCTTCGCTGCGATCGCGCCGCCGATCGCGGATGTGATGTGGTCATAACCCGGAGCGATATCGGTAACGAGTGGTCCGAGAACATAGAACGGCGCGCCGCCACAGATACGCTGCTGGATCTTCATGTTCGCTTCGATCTCGTCCATCGCCATATGGCCCGGACCCTCGACCATGACCTGAACATCCTTCGCCCACGCGCGGCGAGTCAGCTCACCGAGTCTGACGAGTTCTTCGATCTGGCAGACATCAGACGAATCGGCAAGGCAGCCCGGACGGCACGCATCTCCGAGAGAGATCGTGACATCGTACTCGCGGCAGATATCGAGGATCTCATCGTAATGCTCATAGAAAGGATTCTCCTCTCCTGTCATGCACATCCAGGCAAATACGAGCGAACCGCCGCGGGAAACGATATTCATCTTTCTTCCCACCTTCTTGATCTGCTCGATCGTCTTTCTCGTGATACCGCAGTGGAGAGTCACGAAGTCGACACCGTCTTCCACGTGAAGTCTGACGACATCGATAAAGTCCTGCGCGGTCAGTGTCGCAAGATCTCTCTGATAATGAATCACAGAGTCATATACAGGAACGGTACCGATCATGGCCGGGCATTCGCTTGTGAGTTTTCTTCTGAAAGGCTGTGTATTTCCGTGAGAGGAAAGGTCCATGATCGCCTCGGCACCCATGTCGACCGCCGCCATGACCTTCTGCATCTCGATGTCGTAGTCCTTGCAGTCCTTCGATACGCCAAGGTTGACGTTGATCTTCGTTCTCAGCATCGAGCCGACACCATTCGGATCGATACAGGTGTGAAGCTTATTACAGCAGATCGCGACCTGTCCGTCGGCGACCCACTGGCGGATCTCCTCTTCTGTTCGAAATTCCTTCTTTGCGACGGCCTTCATCTCCGGGGTAATGATCCCTTTTCTTGCCGCGTCCATCTGTGTCGTGTACTCTCTCATTTTTCTTTCCTCTTTTCTTTATGTGTTTATTATTCTTCTTCGAAGAGTTTGTAGTTATGCATCAAAGGCCCGCTTCCGGATCCGAGATCAAGCCCGGCCCGAAGTGCGCCGGTAATGTAGTTTTTTGCGTTTCGGATACTTTCATCGAGTGGGTTTCCGATCGCAAGGAAAGATGCGATCGCAGAAGATAATGTGCATCCCGTTCCATGGGTATTCGGATTGTCGATACGTTCTCCTTGAAAGTTCACTGTCGATTCTCCCTGATACAGAAGATCGTTCGCGTCACAGATACTGTGACCGCCTTTGATAAGGACCGCGACCTGATTGTCCGAACCGTTTTTACTGATCTTTTCGGAGATCTTTTTCGCGACTTCTTCCATATCCTTTTCCGTCTTTATCTTCATGCCGGAAAGGATCTCCGCCTCGGGGATATTCGGCGTGATGACGGTCGCCAGCGGCATCAGTTTATCGATCAGGACTTCGACCGCGTCATCGGAGATGAGCTTGGCACCGGATGTCGCAACCATAACCGGATCGACAACGATGTTTTTTGCTTTATAGAAAGACAGTCTTTCGGCAATGACTTCGATCAGATCGGGAGATGACACCATACCGATCTTCACGGCATCCGGGAAGATGTCCGTAAAGACCGCGTCGAGCTGCTTACTTAAAAACTCGGGGCTTACTTCCATGATACCCGTAACGCCTGTTGTATTCTGCGCGGTAAGTGCCGTGATGACACTCATTGCGTAGACACCGTTCATGGTCATGGTCTTCATGTCTGCCTGGATCCCGGCGCCGCCGGAACAGTCACTTCCCGCGATCGTCAAAGCCGTTTTCATGCCTCTACCATCTCCTTTGTCTTAATGAGAAGTTCTTCAGTCGATTTCTTAATGTTTTTCTTCCCGAAGATCGCGGAGATCACGGCGATACCGCAGATCCCGGAACCCTTCAGTTCAGATACGTTTTCTTCGGAGATGCCTCCGATCGCAACGACCGGGATACTGACCGCTTCACATATCGCTTTTAATGTTTCAAAAGGAACTTCGATCGCGTCATCTTTCGATCCTGTCGGGAATACCGCGCCGACTCCGAGATAATCCGCGCCGCGTGCTTCCGCAAGCTTTGCCTGCTCAACGGTCTGTGCGGAAACACCTAAGATCGCGTCCGGTCCGAGAAGCGCTCTGACATCGCCTGCTTCCATGTCACTCTGTCCGACATGCACACCGTCCGCGCCCATTCTCTTTGCGATCTCGACATTGTCGTTTACAACGAATGGAATCCCGTGTGCTCGGCAGAGATCCTGGATCGCGATCGCTTCTTTTTCAAAAGCACTTTCCGACAGGTTCTTTTCACGAAGCTGAATAAATGTCGCTCCGCCCGCGATCGCAAGTTCAACCTGCTGAAAGAGATTGAGTTCTCCCGTCCAGCGGCGGTCGGTCACGGCGTAAAGAAGAAGCGCGTTTTGAAGTTCTTCTTTGGAGATCTTGGAATGCTTATCTGATCTCATACTTCGCACCTTCTTCCAGTGTCTTACTGTCCATATTGAAGATCGCGTCGATGATCCTGTTTCTGTATGTGGAGTTTCCGTCACCCTCCTGCATTCTCGACCAGCCGATCTCACCTGCAAGACCCATGAGCATGACGGCCGCGGCAACGGCATCGGTCATGTGGTCCGGATTGGCAACGGCATAGGCGGTAGCGACCGCGGAGAGCTGGCATCCGGTTCCCGTGATACGGCTCATCTCCGGTCGTCCGTTTCGGATAACATAGCAGACATCGGCATCGCCGACGAGGTCGATCGCGCCTGTGATCGCGATGACGGCGTTGACTTTCTTGGAAAATGCCTTTACAAAAGCGACCATCTCATCGAGGTTTTCTTCCGTGACTGCGTCAGCGGCATCGGCATCGACACCCTTTGTCGTTCCCGTTCCCTTGGCAAGCGTCTTGATCTCGGAGATATTACCACGGATGACGTTCGGACGAGCCGTATTGACGACCATCTGCGCGGTCGTTGTACGAAGAGAAGACGCACCGGCACCTACCGGGTCAAGAAGAATGACGTGACCTAAAGATCTGGCTCTCGAACCTGCGATCGACATCGCTTGTATTGAACGTTCGTTCAGCGTACCGATATTGATATTTAAGCCTCCGCAGATCGATGTGATATCAAATACATCATCCGGTTCATCGGACATGATCGGACTTCCTCCGCATGCGAGAAGCGCGTTGGCGACATCGTTGACCGTGACATAGTTTGTGATGTTGTGGATCAAAGGTGTCTTGGCGTGTACCTGTTCCAGGCACTGTCCCGGTGTGAATCTTTTTCCTTCAGTTGCTGTACTCATAAAATACCTCTTTCTGCCTTTTCGGCACTTTAATAGATCGAGGCTTCTTTTTCGAAAGGAAAAAAAAAAGAAGTTCCCCGCTCTGACCGGGTAACTCCTCAAAAACACCTATATGTTCAGGCATCCCTACGTTGGCATTATCCAAATCAGGTTATGGGTCGAAGGTCATTACCTTCCTCTCAGCCTGTAACACAAGCTCCCCTTCTGTTATTTACGGCGGTAATTCTAGCACATCGAAAAGATCAACGCAACCACTTCTTAGCGAAAAATACGAGGTTTTAATGATTTTCTTTGGCGAAGTACTTTATATGTTTTTCTGCTATAATAAGGTAAGAATTTTTGATGAATCTTCTTTGGGAGGCTCAACATGAAAAAGACAGTGGCGATATTGTTGGTTGTTTCTGTTGTTCTGTGCTGCGGATGCAAAAAGCAGTCCAGGCGCAGCAAGTTTGATGACGATAAGACGATCGAGAACATCGAAGATTTTGAAGAATATCTCGGGAAGAAGCTGGACGCGGATAAGAAGAACCAGTCAAACTATGTCTCCGAAGACTATGCCAAAGGTTTTTATTCCACGGATTTCATCAACGACCAGATGACTTCGATCGGAACCAACAGTTTCCTTCTTCTCAATAAAACACCGGAAGATCAGCTTTCCGATTATGTGACCTATGTAAAGGTCAACACGGATTTTACTAACAAGGGCGAGACTTTAGACGGATCTGACCGTCTTCGTTCCACATACGAAATCCTGACTTCTTCTTACAGTAATTTCGAGGAAAAAGAGAATGCCGTGAATTACTTTAAGAAGCGCTGCAGCCAGATCGAGACCGCGATGAACTCCACGGCAGACGAACTGGAGCTTGCCTACGAACTGGCCGACAGTAACTACAGACCCTGGTACGCGGAACTGTATCAGGTCTATGCTACAGATCACATCTCGCTGGAAAACCTTGACGAAAACATCTATTACTTCAACGAAAAAGACGACTACGGCTACATCCGTTTCAATGTCGACATCAGCACGCTGGAGATCCCGGAGATCGCGAAAGCCGATTCTTCCCAGCCGATCACGAGAAAGCTTTATAACGCAAGTGTCGTTATGGTGCTTGACGAAAACTCGATCATCACAGCCTGCAGTTACAGCCTGGTCAATTCCGCCAACGATCCTTCCAAGGATTTCGCGAAAAGCCCTCTTGCGGATGACGATGATCTGATCGAGCTTTGCGCGAACCTCGGTATTCCGAATCCTTACGAGACAGATCTGAGTGATGATCTCCAGATCCTTTTCGGCGGTTACTTACGTATCCAGAGCGAACCTTCTTATGTCATCCACGGCAAGAAGACACGTCTTTCAAACCCGAACGACATCTGATACGAACGACTGATCTTGCAAACAAAAAGAGGCTCTTTCTTTTCGGAAAGAGCCTCTTCCTTTATGCGTAAGAATACTCAGTTTTCATCGGTGTAAACGACTTTGTTTCTTCCGGTTTCTTTGGCGACATAGAGCCTTGCGTCCGCAGCGCTGATATTTTCTTCGATCGATCTGTTCGGATCAAAGAAAGCGCATCCGAAGCTCATCGTGCAGCGGATGACCGTTCCGTCTGCGTCGATATCGGATTCCATGAGCTTGACACGGACTTCTTCGGCTTTCTTTGCCGCGTACTCGAGGTCGGCGTCACGCATGACCATGACGAACTCTTCACCGCCCCAGCGATAGACGGATTCTTTTTCCGAACAGGTGGATTCGATCAGGGCCGAAGCGAACTTCAGGACATCGTCACCGGCATTATGTCCGTAGGTGTCGTTGACTCTCTTAAACTTATCGATATCGCAGATAAAGAGGGACATCTGCTTTCCGGATGTAGGAAGCAGGTATTCCTTCAGTTTTCCGCCGAAATCGTAATAGAACGCCATACGGTTCTTAAGGCCCGTCAGACGGTCGTGATGCGAATCTTCGAGGAATACTTCGGACTCAAGCGCGATACCGCAGACAAGGGCGGCCAGAGAGAGTTTCTTACAGTCTTCCTCCTCGGAAAAACCCTTGCCGTCGTTTTTATTGATCAGCTGCAGGGCACCGATGAAATTGCCGTTAACATCCGCTACGGGAAGGACCAGCACGGACTTTGTGACATAGCCTGTCTGCTTGTCGATACTCGGGTTAAAATCCGGATCCGAATACGGATCGTTCGTGATGACGGTCTTCTTCTCACGAAGGGATTTTCCGACGAGACCCGTGGTGTCTGGCATGACGATCTTATCGACTCCCGTCGCTGTCATCGTCCACAGTTCCTGCTTTCTCTTATCCCATTTCCAGAAGCTTGCGCGGTCCGCGTCGACCAGTGTCTTCGCAAGTTCTGTCAGGTACGAAAACAAAAGCGCGTGGTCCTGACTTTTGTTCATGCACATGTCCTTGTAAAGGCTGTCGGTGATCCTGAAAATGTTGTTCAAAAGCTGTCCTTGGTTTTCCATGTTCGCTACCTCAAGCGGCGCGAATTCCGCGCCTGTTCCCTTCATTATATTTTCAATTACAGTTTCATCGTCCATATGCATGAGATACACACGAACGCCTTGTTCCGTCAACATGCTGATCTTTCCTTTTAAGTCCTCGCAGAAAAGATGCACATCCGACCTTCTCGCGGACACTTCCGTATAAAGAACAGAGCCCTCCGACAGGTGCTTTTCGAACGGGATCAGGGTATTCGTATCACCCGTATAGATCACGTTTGTTTCATCGATCACAAGGCGGTATCCGAAGCATTTGCCGTCGAGCTCGTCGGTATGCGTGGTCGCGATCGACTCGCCGAACCAGGGCTTTCTCAGGTTCGTCGATACCAGAAGGTCAAAAGAGGTCGGATCACATCCTTCGATGTTCGTAAGAAGATAGGAAAGATCTTCGTACACTCGCATCGACGGCGCGATCACGGTAACGTGCTTGTTTTCAACATAGTGACAGTACGCGATGAGCATTCCCAGACCGCCGACGTGGTCGCCGTGCGTATGCGTGATCAGGACATAGACCGAGTCATATCCGAAAAGGCCTCTGCTCCTAAGTTTGGAAAAAGCACTCATCGGGCAGTCCAGAAGGATGAGGTCATTTCCGTTAACGAAGTACGCGCAGTTATGTTCTTTTGTAAAAGCAGATCCTCTTCCTAAAAACGTAAGCATCGGTTACTCCTCCGGTCCAAGCAGTTTCAATACTTCAAAGCCCTCGGCCTTACCCTTCAGTTTGATCGTGTCGCCGAGTGATTCATATTTCATGCGATCCCCGAGCTGTTCCGCGACAGAGCGGCTGATATAGACCGTTCCGCCCGGCGCGTTGGCCTCGAGTCGTGCCGCCGTATTAACGGTGTCACCGATCGCCGTATAGTCCATTCTCTTTTCCGAACCCATGTTTCCGACGACCGCAGGTCCGAAGTGCACGCCGACGCCGACATTGAGTTCTTCGTTGATCTCTTCTTTCAGTTTCTTCGAAAGCTCCTTTGCGCCGTCGATAATGTCGAGCGCGGTCTTGGCCGCCGCCATGACAGGATCTTCCTGCGGAAGAGGCGCACCCCAGAATGCCATCGTCGCGTCGCCGACGAACTTATCGAGGGTACCGTGGTTCTTTTCGATACAGGATGCCGTCATCGTCAGGTACTGGTTTAAGATATGTACGACTTCCTCAGGCGAAAGTCTTTCTGACATCGTCGTAAAGCCACGGATATCCACGAAAAGCACCGCGATATCACAGAGCTTTCCGCCGAGTTTTAAGTTCTCGGTGCCTTCTTTTAAGATCTCGCCGACGATACTCGGGGCAACATATCTTTCGAACGTTCTCGTAACATTTTGTCTGGCGATCGCGGCTCTTGTGTAGTTGCCTGCGACAGTGATGATGAACAGTATGATAACGCCCATCGGGATCCAGAGAACGTGCGTGATATATCCGGATGAGTAAAGGAGCATACTGCTTCCGATACCGAGAACGAGGAACAATATCAGGAGAGGTACCGTAAAGAGAAGCCTTCTGTTATAGCAGAAATAGAAGAACGCAAAACATACAAGACCCAGGACCAGAAGCTGGACCGTATCGGATGCTTCCGTTTTATAGTTTCCGTTCAGATAGCACTGGGTAACATTCGCCTGATATTCGACTCCGTACATCGGTGTGGATTTGTCGATCGCGGTGGTATAAGCATCCTGAATACCTGTCGTAAACAGTCCGATGAAGACGATCTTATCCGCAAAGAACGAAGGCGGTACTTCTCCGTCGATGACCTGGCTTAAGGAGATGCCGTCGTAGTATCCGTCCGGCTTTGCGGAAAACGGAACATAGAAGTGACCTCTGGCATCTACCGGCGGATCTTCGATCGTCATGCCATTCTGCTTCGCATAGATACTTGCCGCCTGATAGGCCATGGAGTAAACTCTCTGTCCGTCCGGCTCGATGTAAAGGACCGCGTGACGAAGTACACCGTCCTTATCCGGCATGGCGTTGATGTGTCCCTGTGTGGTCACGTTCTTCAGTTCGTCGTAGGGTTCTTCGTATCCTAAGATCGCGTAGGAATCTTTCGTGACCGCGACAGATCCGAAAGAATACTTCGCACCGAGATTGGCGGTCGTGGCCGTGACGACATTTCCGAGGTTCGCGGCTGCGTCGGCGAGCCTTTTATCCGCTTCTTCGGTGGTGGTTCCCAAATACTGGACATCGACCGCGACGACCGCGGGTCTATACTCCGGATCTGAACCGAGAGCTTCGAGCGCGGAAGCCATGATCGTTCGATCCCAGGTACTGTACGGACCGAAACGGTCGATATCTTCTTTAGTGATACCGATGATAAGGATGTCGCCGGAAACGGCTTCAGGTGTCTGAAAGAGCTTGTCCTGCATCCACTGATCCGTACTTCGCATATACCCTCTGCCGCAGAAAAATGTAACGATCAGGGCACCGATCAGAGCGAATATGATTTTTCGGTTCGTCTCGTTTTTCATAATCATTAAGCAGAGGTGGAATAGTAAATTACAGGTTCCTCTTCATCATCCAGATAAATATAATCATAGCCGCCGTAATCATTCTCTTCACGATCAAGATGCTGCCAGTCCTCATTGATATATCCGATGTACTCAAATGCGACCGGGCTGTCTCCGCCTTCATTCATTTGATGAGTCAGAATGTATACAGATCCGTCACCGTTCGGATCCCAGACACTCTTTGTGTAGGCATTATACTCATCGTTTTCGGGGATCTCCGGGCCCGGATTATTCGATTCAGTTGCCGGATCCTCTTCTGAAGGTTCAGACGGTGTGGACGAAGAACCGGAAGGCTCAGATGACGAACCCGACGGTTCGGATGAAGAACCTGACGGCTCAGACGAAGATTCCGACGGCGTCGGATCCGGTGTCGGGTCAGGCGTCGGAGTCGGTGTGGTCTTATTCTTCGGCTTCGACGGCTTGGTCGGGTCATCCGGATCGGATGGCTCGGACGGGTCAGACGTATCAGACGTATCGCCTTCCGATGGCTCGGATGTCGGCGGATCTTCCTTTGAAGGATCGGATGATTCTCCGCTGCTCTCGTCCGGCTCTGTCGGATCGATGTCCTTATACGGATCCTCGAAAAGGGCTAAGATCTCTTCTTTACTCCAGCCTGTATCCTCGCAGACCTTGTTGAGGAGTTCCTCATTCTCCGCGATCATCGACAGCATGAAGTAGTTAAGGTCTTCCACATCGACCTCTTCTTCTTCAAATGTTACGGTGTCTTCCGTTCTGTCGGAATATGTGTATACCTTGACCTTGTGACCGGCTTCGCAGTCCGTCTCTTTGGTCTCGCCGGTATCCGGGTTATGTGCGACGATGTGGACCTTGCCGTCCGTAATGATGACCGCCGGTCTTCCGTCGTCATCACAGAAAACATAGCCGGATGTGCCACGGATGCCGACCGTCATGGTCGATGTCTTGATCTCAAAGGATTCGTCGTCATTAAGTTTCTCGGTGACTTCAAAATACAGGCCGCCCTTTGTCAGGTTCAGTTCCAGTTTTTTGCCGCTCTTTGTGAATTCCGCGCGGCTGTCTGACTGAAGTGTGACGATCTTGCTGTCGTCAAGTCCGACGGAAGCAAGTCCGTCAAAACCGGTATTCAAAGCGTCTCCGCTCTGGAAACGGATATTGTCGATCACAGGTTTTTCTCTTCCCTGCGCATCTTCGATGTTGACTGTTCCTTCTACACGAAGAAGGCGCATCGTGTTGGCCGTGATCGCGCTTTTCGAAAGTAAAAGCCAGACGATGACGATCGCGGCGATAACGACCACGATCACGCTTGCAGCGATGATCTTTGTTTTCAGAGATAAACCTTTGATCTTATCTAAAAGCACCATATGATCTTCCCTTGTACTTCTCCCCCGTCAATAGTTGACAAACATATTTTATAATATTTACCCGAGGAAATAAAGACAGTGGATGTCATTTCCAGCGTCCGATCGCCTTAAGTTCTTCGACTCTCTTTCTCTTTCGGATGTGCTCGAGGGCAAATATCAGGACTTTGATGATGACTACCTCGACAACACCGAAAAGAACAAGGATCTTCAGTTCATACGCGGAAAGGTCCGTTACCTTGTAGTAATAGCGGGTAAACGGGATCAAAAGCGAGAACAAGAAACCGAAGAACATCAGCTGGATAACGATCGAGCGGTAGGTGTTCAGAGGTCTGCTGATATGAACGAGCAGCATGAACGCCGCGATCGCCATAAGATAGGTAGCGATCATTCCGACGCTGTCGATCGGGATGTTCTTTTTCTCTCCGTACATGGAAAGAACGGCGATCGTAAAGAAAGCCGTAAACGAGGCCGGTCCGGCATTCGTCAGGATCTTTCGGAAGAACTCCATCTTCTGCTTTCGAATGTTCGGCTCAAGAGACAGAAGGAACGCCGGAACACCTGTATTGAAAAGGGTTACGAGCGCGACCTGTGCCGGCTTGAGCGGATAGGTAAACGACGCCACGATCGCGCAGATCGCCAGAAGCGCCGAGAAGATATTCTTGAAAAGGAAAACTGTCGCGGATCTTGTGATGTTGTTGATGATCTGGCGGCCTCTGGAAACGATGTCCTTCATGCGGGAAAAGTCGGAGTCCAGAAGAACGACCTGCGCCGCCTGTCTGGCCGCGTCGGAACCGTTACCCATCGCGATCGAGCAGTCCGCTTCTTTCATGGCGAGGATATCGTTAACGCCGTCACCGGTCATGGCGACTTTCAGTCCGAATTTCTTAAGGGCAAGAACGATGCTCTTCTTCTGCTCAGGTTTTACACGACCGAAGACCGTGTACTTCTTTACGGCTTCTTCGATATCTTCGTCTGTTTCCAAAGTGGTCGCGTCGACGTATCTGTCCGCGTTCCTGATGCCGACCTGGGTCGCGATCTTACTTACCGTCAGCGGGTTATCGCCGGAAATGACCTTGACCTCAACGCCCTGCTCCTTAAAGTAGGCGAAGGTCTCTTCGGCATTTTTACGGATACCGTTTTTAAGAACGATGAACATGATCGGAGCGATGTGTCCGTCTTTTTCGACTTCCGCGAATACCAGGACACGAAGTCCCTGATTTGCCTGTTCTTCGATCATATCGGAGTTCTTGCCGTAATCCTCTTTCGAAAGAAGGATGTCCGGCGCGCCGAGACGATAGGTCTTCTCCTTGAGGATGACCTCGGAATACTTCAGTTTGGAGGTAAACGGAGTTACCTGACAGTCGGTAAAGACTTCGCCCTTATCGAAGTATCCGACCAGCGCGTTCATGGTGATGTTGCCGTCGTCAACGGTCGCGATATAGCGGGAGATCAGCTGTCTTTCGGAAAGCATGAACTTTTCCGGATCATCCGCGGTCTTTCTTTTACCGTCCGGTCCGACCGGCGCGAAGATATCGGTAACGCTCATATCGTTTGATGTGATCGTACCCGTCTTATCGACACAGAGAACGTCAACACGTGCCAGCGTCTCGATACTTCTCATGTCGTGGAGCATGACCTGCTTTTGTGCCAGGTACATCGCGCCGAGAGCAAGAGCGACGGTCAGAAGGAGATAGAGACCTTCCGGGATCATGCCGATGATCGCGCCGACCATGGCAACGATGGATTCACTTACCGTTAAGTGATTGACCGTGACGCCTTCCACATAAAGAGCGATTCCGAGCGGGATGATCATGATACCCGCGATCTTGATGATGAGCTCGATGTTCTTGACCATCTCGGATTTCTTATCCTTGATCTCACGGGCCTTTGTCGTCAGCTGAGCCGCGTAGCAGTCTTCGCCGACCGCCGTGAGTTTCGCTTTACCTTTGCCGGAAACAACGAAAGAACCGGACATCAGGGTGCCGCCCTCTGTCTTTTCGATCTCGTCCGCCTCACCGGTCAGAAGAGATTCGTTAACGTTCAGTGTACCTTCACAAAGTTCGCCGTCAGCCGGGATCTGCTGACCGCCCTCCAGGAAAAGGATATCTCCCTTTTCCAGTTCATCCATCGGGATCGTGACCTTTTCGCCATTTCTTTCGACGGTATAAGTTGCCTGAGCCAGTACGCTCAACTGGTCAAGGACCTTTTTGGAACGGAGCTGCTGGAAAATACCGATACCGGTGTTCGCGATGATGATCGGCAGAAATGCCAGATCACGATAGGATCTCGCGATGATCAGGAGTACCGCGATGACCGCAAATACAAGGTTAAAGTATGTGAATACGTTATGGAATATGATGGCTCCCACCGTATCATTTCTTGCGGATAGTCTTATCTTTTTCTTTTCTGATGCCATAATCTGTCTTCGTCGGACGTCCTTTCTCCTTGAGACGGCCCGACAATAGGATTCCTTTCTTTTATTCCCTCTTTGAAAGAATCTGACCAAATCCTATTGTACCATGTTTACGCTATTACTCAAGACAAAATGAGCCTTTGCGTCGTGGCACAAAGGCTCTGATCATTACAGTGTCAAAAAGTTCAGCCGATAAGATACGCGCGGCAGGGAGCTCCGTCCGCCCCGCCCAGATTGATCGGCGCGGCGCTTAAGAAGTACTTGCCTTCCGGAACCTTCGAAAGTTCAATACCTTCGAGAAGTACGATGCCTTTTCCGAGAAGGACCAGATGGATCGGCGCCGGATCCTCCATGGGACCGACGGTCTGGCTTTCGTTTCCGAGAAGAAGGATACCCGCTTCGGCAAAAACTTCCGCGGCTTCTTTGGTAACGACGGCATCCCCTTTGATGAGGATACGCTCGGCGGCACCGGCATCTTTAGCCGCGGACAAAAGTGCTTTTGCGTCATCGGCGGAAACATTTCCGTTTACGGTACCGACATAGCAGTCACCGACAAATGAAGAAAGATCGACCTGATCGATCGTCTTACCGTCACCGATGAAATGGAAAGGCGCATCGACATGCGTGCCGTTATGGGCGCACATGGAAAACTTCGTGAGGTTACACACGTCACCGTTTGCCGTCGAAAGCACGCGCTCACCGACAGGCTGCGGATCGCCCGGAAAAACACGGCATGTGAACAGTTCCTGTGTAATATCGTAGATCATGGCATAGTTCCTTCAAACTTCGGAAGACTCTTGGCTTTTTCAACTGCCTCTTCGAGCATCATACCATAAAACTCACCCGCGGCGAGGTTTCTGCCGGATCTTTTATCATCGACAAAAGCACCGACAACGACCCCCGGCAGCGAGCTCTCTGGAGAGTTGGGAGCAGCGCTGCCGCCGAGGTCGGTACGGCACCATCCCGGGTCAGTCACATTGATGCAAATATCGGTGCCGTCATATTTTCCCGCAAGGTCACATGTGACCTTGTCGAGTGCTGCTTTACTGGCCGAATAGCCGGCCTGCTGGGGCTCGTTTCGAATACCGCTCGTCGTGTTGACGATACGGCCGAAGCCCGTCTTTTCCATTTTCTTAAGGAAGTGATAGGTGATCATCATCGGAGCGATCGTGTTGATCTTAAAGCTCTTCTCATAATCTTCCGCGGGAGTATCCAGATACTCGTTTCTGTACGCGACCTGAACTCCGGCATTATTCAAAACGATGTCAACGGTCACACCGAGCGCATCGATCTCGGAAAGCATCTTTTCCACCTGGGAAAGATCGGATAATTCCGCTTCTACAACAACGGCTTCAACTCCGCATTCACGGACTTTACCAAGAATACCTTCGCAGTGCTCTTTCGTTCTCGCGTGAAGGATGAGATTACATCCTTTCTGCGCCAGAAAAAGCGCCGCTCCATATCCGATTCCTCTAGCCGCGCCTGTAACTAAGGCCCAGCGTCCTTTTACGTCAACCATTATGAAATCCCCCCTCGACGAAACAAGGGTATCATTCGAGTTTTTTCGTTGCAATAAAAATGGGGAATGATGAACAATAAGTGCAACTATTCCCCAAAATATTGATATTTTTAATTTGACGGTCAAAATACCTGAAACGTATCAGAATCCGAGATCTTCGTTCACCAGAACTACATGGATACGG
Organism: Clostridiales bacterium; assembly: GCA_017561715.1. Taxonomy (GTDB): domain Bacteria; phylum Bacillota; class Clostridia; order Saccharofermentanales; family Saccharofermentanaceae; genus Scatonaster. Next base: position 317,466 of record JAFZBN010000015.1, read on the forward strand.
TCCGCGTGACGAGAGAATCTTGTGATCAGGAACTGGCAGCAGATGCTGTCAGGAGATTTACAGTTCATGCAGGCACCTGTCTTCGCGCACGGTGTGGAAAGACCGAATCTCTGGGCATTGACCGGAGCCGCGATGTTTCTCGCGCGCTTCATGGCAGAATCGATATCGCTCGTGATCTTATTCATGCCGACGATGAAAACGACTTTTCTCGGTCCCTGCGCGATCGCGGATACACGGTTCGCGTTTCCGTCGATGTTGACAAGGATACCGTCATCGGTCATAGCGTTGGCGGAAGAAATGAAGACATCCGCGTCGTAAGCCGCAAGCATCGCCGCGCGCTTATCTTCGTAGTTATCACGGTCGATGAAGTTGTAGTTTCCGTTTTTCAAGGCGTCGACCAGGCCGATCTCGTGCGCGCTCATCGCGCCGCCCATCGTGACCGAGGAACCCTCCGGAATGAGCTCAAGTGCTTTTGCCAGAGCCTCTTCTTTTGTCTCGGCAAAATAGCCCGTCATGTTTCTGGACTTAAGTCCTTCGATGATCTTCTTCGAAAGAAGCGTATTTCTCTGTTTCTCGATTTCGTGCATAGGACAACCTCCCTTTTCGGATCAAACCGACCGGCTTTCGTTATGTCCCATTGTATCGGGTTTTATCTTCTTTCTCAATAAGTCTCTTACGCCAGGACTCCGTGTCCGCCCATGAGGTACTTATCGCATTCTCTTGCGGCACCGCGGCCTTCTGTCAGTGCCCATACGACGAGAGACTGGCCTCTTCTCATATCGCCGGCGACGAAAACGCCGTCCACGTTCGTCTGGAATTTACCGAACTCAGCAGAGACATTGGATCTTCCGTCACGGTCGAGTTTCAGCGCAGACGGAACCGTATCTTCCGGTCCGAGGAAGCCCATCGCGAGGATAACGAGATCCGCGTCGATCGTCTTTCTGGTCGACTCGATCGGAACTGGGATCATGCGGCCGGTCTTGTCATCCTTTTCCCAGGAGACCTGAACGACCTGAAGCTTCTTGACGTTACCCTTGCTGTCGCCGATGAATTTCTCGGTCGACATGAAATACTGTCTCGGATCGTCGCCGTAGACCGCAGCGACTTCTTCCTGGCCATAATCGACTTTCTTAACGAACGGATACTCCGGCCACGGGTTATTCGCCGCGCGCTTTTCCGGAAGCGGTCCCATGATCTCAAGCTGAGTAACGCTCTTTGCGCCCTGACGCGTCGCGGTCGCGGAACAGTCCGTACCGGTATCACCGCCGCCGATGATGACGACGTGCTTGCCCTTTGCGGAGATCGCAAGATCCGGAGCCGGGCCTTCTTTATCGAAGTGATCCTTCGCGAAAAGCGCCTGTGTATTTGTTCTCAGGTAATCGACCGCAAAGTGGATGCCCTTCAGATCTCTTCCTTCGACAACGAGGTTTCTCGGCTTGGTTGCGCCACAGCACAAAACTACCGCGTCAAAAGAGCTCTTGATCTCTTCTACGGTGATGTCTTGCCCGACTTCAACTCCGCACTTAAACTTGACGCCTTCTGCTTCCATCAGTTTGACACGACGGAGGATGACCTGCTTATCAAGCTTCATGTTCGGGATACCGTACATGAGAAGTCCGCCCGGACGGTCCGCTCTTTCAAAAACGGTGACGCTGTGACCCGCGTGATTGAGCTGATCCGCGCAGGAAAGTCCTGACGGGCCGGAACCGATGACCGCGACTTTCTTGCCCGTTCTGGTCTTCGGCGGATTCGGTTTCATGTAGCCTTTTTTCCACGCGGTCTCAGAAAGGAACCATTCGTTATTTCTGACCGAAGTCGACGCGAAGTTATGTCCGCAAGTGCAGGCGCCTTCGCAGAGCGCCGGACAGACACGGCCGGTAAACTCCGGGAAACCGTTGGTCTTTCTCAGTCTTCTGTATGCGTCTTCGAAATGACCCTGATACAGAAGATCGTTGAACTCAGGGATCAGGTTGGAAAGAGGGCAGCCCGTGGCACCACGTCCCAGGAACATACCGGTCTGGCAGAACGGTACACCGCAGTCCATGCAGCGCGCGCCCTGGGTCCTGGCCGCTTCTTCACTCTGGTACATCTGATGTACTTCGCGGTAATCATGGATACGCTCTTTGACATCACGATCCGGGCCGATGGCTCTTTCGTACTCCAGGAATCCGGTGTTCTTACCCATTGATCTTCCCTCCTTTATCTGTTGCCAGTTCAAAGGCCATCAGGACAGCTTCGTCACCTTCGTAACCGTCTGCCTTGACCTCGGCGAGCTTCTCGTTGAACTTCGCGTAATCATAAGGCAGTACCTTTACGAAACGGCCGATGAGATCATCGAAGTTGGTCAGGATATGTTCCGCATATGTGCTCTGTGTGTTCTTGACGTGCTCACTGATCTGAGATCTTACGAATTCGATCTCATCCGGATCGGAAAGCGGCAGCAGCTCGACCATTTCCTGATTGCAGCGCTGAGAAAAATCGCCGTTTGCGTCATAGACATATGCGATACCGCCGGACATACCTGCGGCAAAGTTTCTTCCTGTAGGACCGAGAACGATCGCGCGTCCGCCTGTCATGTATTCGCAGCCGTGGTCACCGACGCCTTCGACAACTGCCGTCGCGCCACTGTTTCTTACGCAGAAACGTTCACCTGCGATACCGCTGATATAGGCTGTACCGGATGTCGCGCCATAGAGAGCAACGTTACCGATGATCGTATTTTCTTCGGATCTGAAGTTTGCTTCTCTATCCTTACGAACGACGATCTTACCACCGGAAAGTCCTTTTCCGACATAGTCGTTCGCATCACCTTCGAGACGCAGTGTCAGGCCGCTCGGGATAAACGCGCCGAAACTCTGACCGGCAGATCCTCTGAAGTGTACGTCGATGGAGTCAGCCGGAAGTCCCTTCTCACCGTGAGCACGTGTGATCGCGGAACCGAGCTGGGTACCTGCGGCACGGTCGGTGTTGTGGATCTCCAGAGAAAGAGATACTTTTCGATCTTCATGAAGAGCCGGCTCGGAAAGCGGGATCAGCACCTTGTAGTCCAGCGTATCCTCAAGCTTGTGATCCTGAGATACGGTGTGGTGAGTTACGACTGTGGAGTCAAGCTGCGGACGGTAAAGGATCGCAGAAAGATCGATACCTGTGGACTTCCAGAACTTGATCGCCTTGTTGACACGGAGCATGTCGGATCTGCCGACCATCTCGTCGATCGTTCTGAAACCGAGCTGAGCCATGATCTCACGAAGTTCTTCTGCGATGAAGCGCATGAAGTTGACAACGTATTCCGGCTTACCTTCGAACTTAGCACGAAGCTTCGGGTTCTGTGTCGCGACACCGAACGGACATGTATCGAGGTTACATACACGCATCATGGCGCATCCGAGAGCAACCAGCGGACCTGTCGCGAAACCGAATTCCTCGGCGCCCAGCAGGCACGCGATCGCGACATCACGACCGGTCAGGAGCTTACCGTCTGCCTCGACCGTGATACGGGAACGAAGGTCGTTCAGGAGCAGTGTCTGGTGAGCTTCCGCAACACCGAGCTCCCACGGAAGACCCGCGTGGCGGATCGACGTTCTCGGAGCGGCACCTGTACCTCCGTCATAACCGGAGATCAGGACAACATCGGCACGTGCTTTGGCGACACCTGCGGCGATCGTACCGACACCGACTTCGGAAACGAGCTTGACGTTGATCCTTGCGAAGCGGTTTGCGTTCTTTAAGTCATGGATCAGTTCCGCGAGATCCTCGATCGAATAGATATCGTGATGCGGCGGCGGAGAGATAAGACCTACACCCGGTGTGGAGTGACGTGTCTTTGCGATCCAAGGATAAACCTTACCGGCCGGGAGCTGTCCGCCTTCACCAGGCTTAGCACCCTGTGCCATCTTGATCTGAATTTCCTTTGCATGTACGAGGTAATCGGAAGTAACACCGAAACGTCCGGATGCGACCTGCTTGATCGCACTCATCTTCGAATCGCCGTTAGCCATTCTCTCGTATCTTTCCGGATCCTCACCACCTTCACCGGTGTTGGACTTACCGCCTAAGCGGTTCATCGCGATCGCCAGTGCTTCGTGCGCTTCCTTACTGATGGAACCGTAGGACATCGCGCCTGTCTTAAAGCGCTTTACGATGTTCTCAACCGGCTCTACTTCGTAGATGGAGATCGGCTGCTTACTTGGAACGAATTCCAGAAGACCTCTGATGGTGCAGAGTCTTTCGTTTTCTTCGTTCAGGCCGCGGCTGTATTCCTTAAAGAGGTTGTAGTCACCCTTTCGAACCGCGTTCTGCAGCTGGTAGATCGTCTTCGGGTTGAACATATGGTATTCACCGTCTTTACGCCACTGGTAAACACCGCCTGTCTCAAGACCCGGCTGTGTCTCTGCTTTCTTAAAGGCAGATTCCATACGGCTTCCGACTTCTTTTGCGATCTCATCCAGACCGATACCGCCGATACGGGAAGCGGTCGATGTGAAATACTTATCGATGACTTCTTCGCCGATACCGAGTGCCTCGAAGATCTGCGCGCCCTGGTAGCTCTTTACTGCGGAGATACCCATCTTCGACAGGATCTTAACGATACCGTGGCGGGCAGCGTTGATGTAGTTGTCGATCGCAACATCGAGATCCTTATCAAGACGCTGATGAGCGATCTCATCTGCGATCGTCGCGTATGCCATGTACGGGTTGATCGCGGAAGCACCGTAACCGACGAGCAGTGCGAAGTGATGTACTTCTCTCGGTTCACCGGACTCCAGAACGATCGACGTCATGTGACGCTGACCTTTTCTTACGAGGTGCTGGTGCAGACCGGAAACGGCAAGCAGTGCCGGGATCGGGCTCTTATCTGCATCCGCGTCACGGTCGGAAAGAACTAAGATGTTCGTACCCTTCTCAACTGCGTCAGATGCTGCCTTGCAGAGCGCGTCCATGGCCTTTTCGAGAGTATGTCCGTCACCGTTTGCTTCGTAAAGGATCGGCAGAACAACGGACTTAAAGCCCTTTCTCTTAATGTTCTTTACGGCGGCGAGTTCTTCGTCCTTTAAGATCGGACAAGGAAGCGCGATGTGACGTGCGTCAGTCGCCTTCGGCTCGATGATGTTGCCCTCATTTCCGAGGTACATTCTTTCCATGATGACGATGTCTTCACGGATGCAGTCGATCGGCGGGTTGGTTACCTGAGCGAACAGCTGCTTGAAGTAGTTGTAAAGGAGCTGCGGCTTATCGGAAAGCACTGCGATCGGGCTGTCATTACCCATGGCACCAATTGCTTCGGCACCGGTATTGGCCATCGGGATGACCATCTTTCTTATATCTTCATATGTGTAGCCGAACATCTTCTGCTTTACTTCGATGTCGGAAACAGCGGACTTACTTGCCTTAGCTGCCTTGGCAGGTGCTTTTGCCGAAGACTGATAATCGTCGACCAGATCAGAAAGCTTGACCATATTCTCATCGATCCACTGCTTGTAAGGATGAGCGGTCGCAACCTTCTTCTTGATCTCTTCGTTTGTGATGATTCTTCCTTCTTCGGTATCGATCAGGAGCATTCTGCCCGGACGCAGACGGTTCTTGCTGATGACACGGTCTTCCTGGACCGGCAGAACACCAGCCTCGGAAGAAAGGATGACATAACCGTCTTCCGTAACGACGTATCTTGCCGGACGAAGTCCGTTTCTATCGAGCGTTGCGACGATGCTTCTGCCGTCCGTAAATGCCAGAGCTGCAGGACCGTCCCAGGGCTCCATGAGCATGCTGTTGTACTCATAGAATGCTTTGACGTCTTCGTCCATCTGTTCGTGCTTGATCCACGGTTCCGGAACCATCATCATGGCGGTCTCGGCAAGGGATCTTCCGGACAGCGTCAGGAACTCGAGTGTGTTATCGAACATCGCCGAGTCGGAGCCGTTCGGGTTGATGATCGGAAGTACTTTTTCCATATCGTCGCCGAAAGCCTTGTTGCTGATGGAAGCGGATCTTGCGTACATCGCGTTGATGTTACCTCTCAAGGTATTGATCTCACCGTTGTGGATGAGGTAACGGTATGGATGCGCACGCTCCCAGCTCGGGAATGTGTTCGTGCTGTAACGGGAGTGAACGAGCGCCAAAGCGGAGTCGAAGGACAGATCCTTCAGGTCAAGATAGAAAGCATCCATCTGTTCCGGTGTGAGCATGCCCTTATAGACGATCGTTCTTGTGGAAAGGCTGGCAAAATAGAAATAGCGCGGATCGGTCTCGGTGAGTTCGATCGTTCTCTTCTCCAGCTTCTTTCTTATAACATAAAGAGCTCGGTCAAAGGCGATACCTGCTTTTGTCTTATCACCTCTGCCGATAAATACCTGTGCGATATAAGGACGGTTTTCTTTCGCGGTCTGACCGATCGTGCTTTCATTGACCGGAGTATCACGCCAGCCCAGTACGACCTGTCCTTCTTCTTCAACTGCCTTATCGATGACTCTCATGCACTTTTCGCGTGCATCACTTTGTCTCGGCAGGAAGACCATACCGACACCATAATCACCTGCCTGCGGGAGAGTAATGTTTTCTTCCGGGCAGACCTTTCTGAAAAATGCGTCCGGGATCTGAAGGAGCATACCCGCACCGTCACCGGTGTTCTCGTCACTGCCTTCACCACCACGGTGTGCCAGATTTGCAAGAATCTTAAGACCGTCTTTCACCGTCTGGTGAGTTCTTTTGCCGTGGATGTTTACGACAAAACCGATGCCGCACGCATCGTGTTCAAATTCAGGAGAGTACAGTCCTTGCTTTTGCATCATCATTTTCTTTTCCTCCTCAGGTCTGAAAAGGTTCCCGGGGAAGATGCGAAAACGACAAGGCGCCAAGCCCTGCCGGCCTTCTCACCATGAATTTCACGGTGATCCCGGGAAGCACTTAGCGCCTTTGCTAGTATTCGATGGATACATCTTACCAATTTGCAAGTTTTAATGCAACAACTTGCAGAATCAAGAGCAAAAAACGATAAAAAACGTACATTATTTGTTTAATGATGCAGTTATCTGTTGCTGATTATTCATTTTAGTTGACAGATCGCAGTCTTATTCGTGAGTTTCCGAAAGCATCTCGATCGCTTCATCGAAGCTTTTTGCTTTTTCCGACTGAAGCAGCATCCTCACTTTTGACATGTAATATCTGCTTCTGAATTTCTCCGGGATCAGACTGTTATATGCGGAAAGCTCCGTGGACAGAAAATCGCGTTTTCTCTCAAGCGTGTCCAGTTCTTTTTGCATATCTTCACGCTTTTTGAGCGCATAAGTTTCATCGTTGGTCTGCTGTTCTTGAATGTATCTCTTTTCCTTTTCTTCACGACGTGCTTTGATGACCAAGTTCATAATGATGATCCCGACAGCAAGGAGAACGATCACAAAAAGTGCGATTCCCTGATATGTACCCTTACCGCCACTTGCAAAATCTTTCACAACAGCCATGAGCAGAATATAAAAGGCAACTACGAAAAATAAAAGGATCGAGAACACGATCATTATCGCTTTCAATGCTGATTCGCCGGCACCCTGGACCGATGGCTCATACTTACAAGTCTGGAGAGGCTTTTCAAGTGTCTCTTCATAATGCTTAATATCTTTCTCCGTCTTTTCCAGATCGGCGAATTGATCTTGAAGTTTCTTAGCTAATTCGATGCTTTCAACCCTGTTCATTTTTCTTCCCTCATTGCGGCTTTCATCGCTTCACAAATGCCCTTTTTATCCATATGCTCGAACCTCTCAACCTATCCGGCACTCATTTTTCGTGCCGCATGTAACCCTGTTGAAAATACAATACCACGTCTTCTATCGAATTGCAACACTTGTTTATCGTTTTTCGATAAAATTATTATGTTTCTCATTAAAGGAGTTTATCCCCAAACAAAAAGAAGCCGCCTCGATGAGACGGCTCCTTCCGCAATAAAATATCACGGTCACTTTGTCTTAATCACGTTTACTGCCGCGTCGTAATCATTCTTACTGACATATACGGCACATATCGTCGGAAGCGAAGGATTCTGTCCGAAACGTCCGACTCCGGCTCCGCGGACCAGATCCGCCGTATGCTCGGCATCAAAATTCTTGATATCGTATTTGATACCCGCCTTTTTCAGCGCGCTCGTGATCTCGAAAAACTTATCGTTCTTCGGTCCGCTGTAGATCTCTCGCTTCAAAAACATCATATCGATCACCATTCCTATTCGTGATAGGAAAGATTATATCAATAACGATCAGCTTTCGCCATAGATCTCCTTGATGCGCTTCATCGCTTCGATCGTGTTGTCGCGTGTGTTGAAGGAAGTAAATCTTACGTATCCTTCACCGCATTCGCCGAAGCCGCTTCCCGGTGTGCAGATGACATTGGCACGGACCAGAAGATCATCAAAGAAAGCCCAGGAGCGCATCCCGTGCGGGCACTTGACCCAAAGGTACGGAGAGTTCTTTCCGCCTGTGAAAGGCCACTTCAGTTCAGAGAAAGTCTCCGCCATGACGCGTGCGTTCTCCTTGTAGTAAGCGATGTTCTCGGAGATCTCTTCATAACCCTGATCTTTGAGGCACGCAGCTGCCGCGCGCTGGACCGGATAAGCAACACCGTTGAACTTGGTCGTCTGGCGGCGAAGCCACATCTTACGAAGCTGAACACCGTCGCGGATGAGTCCTGCAGGAACGACCGTGTATCCGCATCTTGTTCCGGTAAAGCCTGCTGTCTTGGAGAAAGAACAGAACTCGATCGCGCATGTTCTTGCGCCTTCGATCATGTAGATCGAACGCGGGATCTCCGGATCGGAAATAAAGGACTCATAAGCCGCGTCAAAAAGGATAACAGAGCCATGGGCGTTTGCGTACTTGACCCACTGCTCGAGACGTTCCTTGTCGTATGCTGCGCCGGTCGGGTTGTTCGGAGAACAAAGGTAGATAATGTCTGCCTCAAGTCCCGGATACGGCATCGGAAGAAAATCGTTATCGGCGGTCGCGGAAAGCTTGATGATCTTTCTTCCGGCCATAACGTTTGTATCAACATAGACCGGATAGACCGGATCGGTGACCGCGACGACGTTGTCCTTATCGAAGATATCGAGGATGTTTCCCAGGTCGCTTTTCGCGCCGTCGGAAACGAAGATCTCATCGCTGAAAAGCTTTACTCCGCTGGTTCTTGCGTAGTACGCGGCGATCTCATCACGAAGGAATTCATAGCCCTGCTCCGGACCATAACCGTGGAAGCCTTCCGCGGTGCCCATCTCTTCAGCTGCCTTGATCATCGCATCTACCGCGGATCTGCAAAGCGGTCTTGTGACATCGCCGATGCCCATCTTGATCAGAGTCGCGCCGTGGTTATCCGCCATGAACTTTCGAACTCTCTCGGCGATCTCCGAGAAAAGATATGTTTCTTCAATGTTCTGGTAGTTCGTGTTGATCTTCATTTTCTATTTCCTCCTACTTCACTACATCACGCTTTTTGAAAAGCGCCCTACTGAACTTTTATATTTCGATCTCACCGGTAAAGCTGATCACGGCAGGTCCCGTCATCAGGACACGTTCATCGGTGTAGTTGATCACGAGTTCGCCGCCGTTTAAGATTACGCGGACGTCCTCGCCCTTATTGGCATATCCGTTCAGGCAGGCTGCAACGACTGTCGCGCAAGTGCCTGTTCCGCACGCCCATGTCTCACCTGCGCCTCTCTCCCACACACGCATGCGCAGAAGGCCCGGCTTGATGATCTCGACGAATTCGGTATTTACTCTTTTCGGGAAGATCGGATGATGTTCGAACTTCGGACCGACCGCCTCGAGATTCAGATGCGCGACATCGCGCACAAAAAGGACCGCGTGCGGGTTTCCCATGGAAACGCATGTGATCTTCGCGGTCTCATTTCCGATCTTAATTTCGCGGTCGACGATCTGTTCGCCGGGGAGATCTACCGGGATCTGCTGAGGGTCCAGGATCGCCTTTCCCATATCAACACAGGCACCGACAGCAGATCCGTCTGGACCAATCTGCATCTTCAGTGTCTTGATACCGCACTTGGTCTCGATCGTGAGTGTATCCTTCTTTACACCCCAGATATCGTGAACGAACTTTCCGACGCAGCGGATACCGTTTCCGCACATCTCGCTTTCCGAGCCGTCAGAATTGAACATGATCATTCGGCCGTCGGCAACTTCCGAAGGAGCGACGAGGATCAGGCCGTCCGATCCGATTCCGTAATGTCTGTCGGAGATTTTCACGGAAAGTGCTGAAGGATCTTCGATATCGTACTTGCGCGCGTCGATATACACATAATCGTTGCCGCATCCCTGCATCTTTACAAATTCATACTTCATTTTTCCGTCTCCCATATATACTTAATTACCGCTTTCATATGTTCTTATGATCTCGTATGCCACATCCGAACGGTTGCGTCCGCTGTTCATGGCTTCTTTTTCGATAAACTTATGTGCTTCATCTTCGGTGAATCCCAATGTCTGCATCAGGAGAAGTTTGGCTCTCGTGATCACTTTCTCGTCATCGAGTTTTTTCTTAAGAGCACCGAGTCTGATGTGGGCCATGTCCGCGGATTGTATCGCCGTGGTAAAAGCACTCTGCTTCAATGGTTTTACGAGGATGGTCGCGCCCATGTCGAGAAGTTTCTCTTTTGCTTTCTTTTCGTCTTCACTGGAGAATGTCGTTTCATCCGCGAGGAAAAGAACGCTGGCCGTCGGATGGTTTACCGCGGAGTGGCATGCCCTGATCGCTGCCGGATCCGAAATACTCGATTCCACGATCAGAAGACCGTAGTCTCCTTTTTTCGCCGCGCGGGTACCCTTATCGGAAAGCACTTCCCACACGATCTCATGCGGATGCTTGAGGCTGTTCATGATGAAATTCTCCAGGACGCGACTTGCACCTGCTTCTCTACGCAGGATCAATACCTTATCTATACCTGTTGAACTCATAAGATTCACCTCTTTTCGATAAGTTCTGCTTCACCCGGATCTTCCCGGGGTAGCCTCTGCTAACTGAAATTACGGCATTTGCGGTTCGCTTCGGCTAACGCATACTATTTTTCCTATACATAATGTACTCTTGTTCACGCATTTTTGCAACTTCTCTTTCATCAAAATTCATTTAGTGTGAAAAATCATTCATTTTTGTTGGTGGTTTTCATAAATTCTGCAAGTTTGTGCAATTTGTTATGCATTTTGTGTTGACAGGGAAATTCTTTTGCTTTATTCTGCTGACATAAAGCAAAGGCGCTTGGAGTGATTTCAGTCCAGGTGCCTCTTTCACTTTTTAAAGGAGGAAATAAACTATGACTAACGTACCTGAGATCTTTGGAGAATCGGTTTTCAACGAACAGATCATGAAGGCCCGTCTCCCGAAAGAAACTTACAAAGCAATGAAGAAGACCATTAATGAAGGTCTCCCGTTGAATATTGATATCGCTAACGTTGTCGCCAATGCCATGAAGGATTGGGCTACCGAAAAAGGTGCAACACACTTCACACATTGGTTCCAGCCGCTGACCGGCATCACCGCCGAGAAGCACGACAGTTTCATCTCACCCACATCTGACGGCGGCGTGATCATGGAATTCTCGGGAAAAGAACTTGTCCAGGGTGAACCGGACGCTTCCTCTTTCCCGTCCGGCGGACTCCGCGCAACATTCGAAGCAAGAGGCTATACGGCATGGGACCCGACAAGCTACGCTTTCATCAAAGATGACACACTCTGCATCCCGACCGCTTTCTGTTCATACAGCGGTGAGGCACTCGACAAGAAGACACCTCTTCTTCGTTCGATGGAAGTCATCAGCAAGCAGGCAGTAAGGATCTTAAGACTCTTCGGTAACACCGATCCGCATCTCACAGTAAAGACCACAGTCGGTCCTGAGCAGGAATACTTCCTCATCCCGGTTGAGCTTTACAATCAGAGAAAAGACCTTATCTATACAGGAAGAACACTTTTCGGAGCAAAAGCACCGAAGGGCCAGGAGCTCGAAGATCATTACTTCGGTTCCATCAAGCCGAGAGTATCCGCTTACATGAAGGATCTCGACAAAGAACTCTGGAAGCTCGGTGTTCTTGCTAAGACAAAGCATAACGAAGTTGCACCGGCACAGCATGAGCTGGCTCCGATCTTCACCACAACAAACATTGCAACTGACCACAACCAGTTGATGATGGAGATCATGCAGAAAGTTGCTAAGAAGCACGGTCTGGTCTGCCTCCTTCACGAAAAGCCGTTCGCAGGTGTTAACGGTTCCGGTAAGCACAACAACTGGTCCATCAGCACTTCCACAGGCGTCAACCTTCTTGAACCCGGTGATACACCTTCCGAGAACGCTCAGTTCTTACTCTTCCTGGCAGCAGTTATCCGTGCGGTAGACGTACATCAGGATCTGCTCCGTATCTCGGTAGCAACTGCAGGAAACGATCACCGTCTCGGCGCAAACGAAGCTCCGCCGGCAGTAGTTTCCATGTTCCTGGGTGATGAGCTCAATGAGATCATCGAGTCCATCGTAAGCGGCAGCGAATATGCTCAGCACGAGAAAGTACAGATGGAGATCGGCGTAGACGTTCTTCCGAAGTTCCCGAAGGATTCTACAGACAGAAACAGAACTTCTCCGTTTGCTTTCACAGGTAACAAGTTCGAGTTCAGAATGCTCGGTTCCGCAAACTCCATCGCATGCGCGAACATCATGCTGAACACAGCGGTTGCAGACAGTCTTTGCGAATTCGCAGACAGACTTGAAAAGGCAAGTGATTTTAAAGCAGAACTCGCGGCACTCATTAAAGAAACAATTACCGCTCATAAGAGGATCATCTTTAACGGCAACGGTTACGATGAGAGCTGGATCAAGGAAGCAACCGAAAAAAGAGGTCTTCTCAACCTCCGTTCCACACCGGAAGCTATGGAAAGATTCCTCGATCAGAAGAACAAAGATCTGTTCCTGAAGTTTGGTGTATTCAGTCTCGCAGAGATGCAGTCCAGACACGATATACTGCTTGAGAACTACAGCAAGATCATCAATATCGAAGCACTCACAATGATCGATATGGCAAGAAAGGATATCCTGCCGGCAGTTACAGAATATATCAAGGAACTGGCAGATACAGCGATCGCTGTTAAGCAGGCAAGCGGTGTTGAATCCGAATTCGAAAAAGATCTGATCGCACAGCTCAGCAAGCTCCAGAGCGATATCGCAGCAAGAACAAAGGTCCTCGAAGACGCAGTGATCGAAGTACACGAGATCGAAGACATCCTGGCACAGTCCTATGCTTACAGAGATAAAGTATTTGTAGCAATGGCAGATCTGAGAGCAGCCGCCGATCAGGCAGAGTCGCTCTGCAGTGCAAAGGTATGGCCGTTCCCGACATACGGCGAACTCCTCTTCGGAGTCAGATAAAAAGCTTTACGCGTAAAGCGGGAAGAACTCACACGCAATGTGGCGATGTGCATAGGGCCGAAAGCCCGATGTCATCGCCACTTTCGCTTTACGGGGAAATAAAAACACAGAGGTGATTAATATGGCAGAAGTATTACAATCAGCAAACGACACCATATTCAGTGTATGGTTCTTAATGGGAGCCGCTCTGGTCTTCTTTATGCAGGCGGGTTTCGCAATGGTTGAGACCGGTTTTACCAGAGCAAAGAACGCCGGTAACATCATCATGAAAAACCTGATGGATTTCTGCATCGGTACTGTAGTGTTCAGTATTCTCGGCTTCGCCCTCATGATGAGTGAAGACTACGTAATGGGAATCTTCGGTGTTCCGAACATGAAGCTCTTTACAGACTTTTCTAACTTCCCGATGTCTTCCTTCGTATTCAACCTTGTATTCTGCGCAACTGCCGCAACGATCGTTTCCGGCGCCATGGCAGAAAGAACGAAGTTCTCCGCATACTGCATTTACAGCGGCATCATCAGCCTGGTCGTTTATCCGGTTGAAGCCGGTTGGGTATGGAACTCTCAGGGCTGGCTCGCAAAGATGGGCTTCATCGATTTCGCAGGTTCCGCAGCTATTCACTCCGTTGGTGGTGTCACCGCTTTGATCGGCGCGATCATCCTCGGGCCTCGTATCGGCAAGTACGTTAAGGACGCTTCCGGTAAGGTCGTAAAGGTAAAGGCGATCCAGGGTCACTCCCTGACACTCGGTGCTCTCGGCTGCTTCATCCTCTGGTTCGGCTGGTACGGATTCAACGGCGCGGCCGCAACAACGATCGGTTCTCTGGCAGCGATCTTCGTAACCACAACAGTCGCTCCGGCAGTCGCCACAGTAGTTACCATGTGCTATACATGGATCAAGAACGGTAAGCCTGATGTCTCCATGTGCTTGAACGCCTCTCTGGCAGGTCTCGTCGGTGTAACCGCAGGTTGTAACAACGTAGATGTTCTCGGTGCCACGATCATCGGTATCGTAAGCGGTATCCTCGTAGTAGTAGTTATCGAAAAGCTCGACATCAAGTGTCACGTAGACGACCCGGTCGGTGCTGTAGGTGTTCACCTGGCAAACGGTGTCTGGGGTACGATCGCAGCAGGTCTCCTCTCCACTTCCACAGCTGACGCAGGAGTTGACGGCCCGATCTACGCACTCATTCACGGCACATCTTTCTCCGAAGGCATGAAGGTCCTCGGCGTACAGTGCTTAGGTATCGTAAGCATCCTCGCTTGGACATCCCTCTGCATGATCCCTGCATTCCTTCTGATCAAGCACACCATCGGTCTTCGTGCTTCCGCTGAAGACGAGCTCGCAGGTATGGACATCTCCGAACACGGTCTTGTCTCCGCATATGCAGACTTCGCATCCGTTGCAGACTTTGCACCGACAGTTGATGACTCCGCACTTGCAGGAATCAAGGTCATCGGCGAAACTCCGATGGCAGAAGCAGTCGAAGTCAAGGAAGTCGCAAGAGCAGCTTCCGGTATCTCCTACAAGAGCCCGGACGGAAAGAAGCTCACCAAGATCGAGATCGTCTGCAAAGAGCGTATGCTCGAGCCTCTTAAGAGTGCACTCCTTGATATCGGTATCACAGGTATGACCGTTTCTCATGTACTCGGTTGTGGTATCCAGAAAGGTAAGCCTGAGTTCTATCGAGGCGTTGAAGTTGAACCTTCACTGCTCCCGAAGATCCAGATGGATATCGTAGTCGCGAGAGTTCCGGTACAGGCTGTTATCGATACAGCTAAGAAGGTTCTTTATACAGGCCACATCGGTGACGGTAAGATCTTCGTCTACGACGTAGAGAACGTCATCAAAGTAAGAACCAGTGAAGAAGGTTTCGATGCCCTCCAGGACGTTGAATAATACATACTGAAATCCCATCGGGGTCCTGCCGGAATACGGCAGGGCTCCTTTGGATATTCAAAGAAGTCGAAGGAAAGGCCCTTCGCAAATAAACCAAATCTGAACAGTGCTTTTCACAATGAAGTCGGAAGCGCTGTTACCAATTTAAGAAGTTAGTTAGTAGAAGTTGGAGGAAATAGATTATGTGCTCAATCATGTTTTACCTGTGCCCGGGTCTTGCACAGGAGAAGTTCAAGGAGGGTTTTGAGAAAACCATCTCCAGAGGTCCGGACCAAAGCCGGATCATTGACCTAAAAGACGGTACCATGGGCTTTCACAGACTGTCCATCATGGGCCTGACTCCGGAAGGCATGCAGCCGTTCTCCCGGGATGGCAAATACCTCGTCTGCAACGGCGAGATCTACGGCTTCGAAGCATTTCGACAGGAGCTCCTTTCTGACGGCGTTACTTTCGCCTCGGATTCGGACTGTGAAGTGCTTCTTCCTTTATACGAAAAATACGGCGTAGAGATGTTCAGTAAGCTCGACGCAGAGTTTGCTTGCATCATCTACGATACTGATACAAAAGAACTTGTCGCCGCAAGAGATCCGATCGGTATCCGTCCTCTTTACTACGGATTCGATGAGGAAGGTCACATCATCTTCGCAAGTGAAGCGAAGAACATCGTGCCCTATAGCAAGAAGGTCCTCCCCTTCCCTCCGGGACATTACTACAAGGACGGCAAGTTCACCTGCTACTGCGATATCACGAAAGTCGACAAGGTCCTTGACGACGATCTGGATACTATCTTTAAGAACATTCACGACAAGCTCGTCGCGGGTGTTGAGAAGCGTCTCGTTTCCGATTCGAAGGTAGGCTTCCTTCTTTCCGGCGGTCTTGATTCTTCTCTCGTATGCGCGATCGCGCAGCGTATGGAAGGTCACCCGATCAAGACATTCGCGATCGGTATGAGTGAGGACGCGATCGACTTAAAGTACGCCAAAGAAGTGGCCGATTATATCCACTCCGACCACACTGAAGTCATCATCACAAAAGAGGATGTTCTCAGTTCTCTCGAGGAAGTCATCAACGTCCTCGGCACATACGACATCACCACGATCCGTGCGTCGATGGGTATGTATCTTCTCTGCAAAAAGATCCACGAGATCTCCGATGTCCGTGTTCTTCTGACCGGTGAGATCTCCGATGAGCTTTTCGGATATAAGTACACCGACTTCGCGCCGTCCGCGGAAGAGTTCCAGAAGGAAGCGGTCAAGCGTATCCACGAGATCCACATGTACGACGTTCTGCGCGCCGACAGATGTATCTCCGCAAACTCTCTTGAGGCACGCGTTCCGTTCGGTGATCTCGATTTCGTCAAGTACGTTATGGCGATCGACCCGGCGAAAAAACTCAACACATACGGCAAGGGCAAATACCTCCTTCGTAAAGCATTCGAAGGCGATCTTCTCCCGCACGATATCCTCTTCCGAGAAAAGGCCGCGTTCTCCGATGCCGTCGGTCACTCCATGGTCGATCACTTAAAGGAATATGCCGCTTCTTATTACTCCGATGAAGAGTACGAAGAAAGAAGAAAGAAGTACACATTCGCGACGCCTTTCACAAAGGAGTCTCTCCTCTATCGTGAGATCTTCGAAAAGCACTACGAAGGTCAGGCCGAGATGGTCATCGACTTCTGGATGCCGAACAAGTCCTGGGAGGGCTGCGATGTTAACGATCCGTCTGCTCGTGTTCTTAAGAACTACGGTGACAGTGGTAAATAATCAGATGCAAAAAGCGGGGCGCGAAGTGCTTTTCAAATACGCGCGAAAAGTTAGTTAGGAAATCTCGAATAAGAAAGTGAGGTAGGATTTATGACGAAGTATATTTTTGTAACAGGTGGTGTTGTATCGGGACTGGGTAAAGGAATTACCGCGGCGTCTCTCGGACGTCTTCTGAAGATGCGAGGACTTAAGGTCGCGTCTCAGAAACTTGACCCGTACATCAACGTAGACCCGGGCACGATGAGCCCTTATCAGCATGGTGAAGTATTCGTAACGGAGGATGGCGCGGAGACGGACTTAGACCTCGGACATTACGAGCGTTTCATCGATGAAGACTTAAATAAATTCTCTAACCTCACCACAGGTAAAGTCTATTCTTCTGTCCTTGCAAAAGAGCGTCGCGGTGAATACTTAGGCTCTACCGTTCAGACGATCCCGCATATCACAAATGAGATCAAAGAGTTTATCTATAACGTAGGTCTCGAGTCCGAAGCTGACGTCGTTATCACGGAGATTGGCGGTACGATCGGTGACATCGAAGGTCAGCCGTTTATCGAGGCCATCCGTCAAGTCGGTCGTGAAGTCGGGCCGCACAACGCGCTCTACATTCACGTCGTTTTGGTTCCTTACTTAAAGGCTTCCGGCGAGCACAAGTCCAAGCCGGCGCAGCACTCGGTAAAAGAACTTCAGGGCATGGGCGTATCTCCGGACATCATCATCCTTAGAACCGACGAACCGATCGAGGATGAATCGATCTTCAAAAAGATCGCGATGTTCTGTAACGTCGCTCCTGACTGCGTTATCGAAAACACTACGATCCCGATCCTTTACGAAGCTCCGCTCATGCTCGAAAAGAGCGGCTTCTCCGATGTTGTCTGCCGTGAGCTTCGTCTTGAGACAGCTCCCTGCGACATCACTTCCTGGGCATCCATGGTCGAGCGCATCAAGAGCTGTGACAAGACCTGCACGATCGCTCTCGTCGGTAAATACACACACTTCCACGACTGCTATCTTTCCGTCGCGGAAGCACTGCATCACGCAGGCTATAAGTATCATTCGAACGTGAAGATCCTCTGGACCGACTCCGAAGATCTTACACCTGAAAACTACGAGTCGATCCTTTCTGAGGCAGACGGTATCCTCGTTCCGGGCGGTTTCGGTGACCGTGGTATCGAGGGTATGGTCCTTGCCGCGAAGTACGCTCGTGAGAAGAACATCCCTTACCTCGGTATCTGCCTCGGTATGCAGATCGCGGTCATCGAATACGCGCGTGGCGTCCTCGGATATGAAGACGCGAACTCTCGTGAATTCGATGAAGTTTCCGAGCATCTGGTCATCGACTTCATGCCGGGTCAGAACGATGAGATCGAAAAGGGCGGCACGCTCCGTCTGGGCAGCTACCCGTGCAAGATCCTGCCGGGCACTATGATGGAACAATGTTACAAATCCGAGAATATCAACGAAAGACACCGTCACAGATATGAGTTCAACAATATCTACAGAGATCAGATGAAGGACATCATCAGCGGTATCTCCCCTGACAATCTCCTTGTCGAGGCAGTCGAGATCCCCGGTCATCCGTTCTTCGTCGGCGTTCAGTTCCACCCCGAATTCAAGAGCCGTCCGGACAGACCGCACCCGCTCTTCCTCGGTCTGGTAAAGAACAGTTTAAAGCAATGAATCTATTTCCTACATCCTACTAACTTCGGCAGCCGTCGGGAGTTTATCTTCCGGCGGTTGCTTTTTCTAAGTATACGGCAACACCGTCTTCATCGTTGGTAGCGGTGATGTGATCAGCAACTTTTTTGACCTCGTCGATGGCGTTTCCGACAGCGACTCCGGTGCCGCAAGTCTTAAGCATCTCGATGTCATTGAGGTCGTCACCGAACGCAACAAATTCCGATACCGGGATTCCACTTCTTTCGGACAGAGAAAGGATCGCCTGCACTTTTCCTGATGATCTGGGAAGAAACGCATACATATCTTCGTTGCGATAGCACTGAAGTTTACAGTTGTTCTTTTCTGCGATCCGTTCCGCCATTTCTTTCTTCGGGAGAACGACGGCGATCTTGTTTGCACCACATGTAAGTGGCTCGGAATAGTCGCAGTAAACGGCCTTGTAGAGCCTTTCAGATTCAGCGATATGCAGGCTGTTCCAGAGAACGGTTTTGCCGGTTGCTACCGTGATCTCCGCATCATGAAACTCTGCAAATATATCTTTTACGATTTGATTTGTTTCTTCGACAGTAAAAGCACAACTGTAAATGCAATCGTCATCTGCGTGCACGACAGTGCCGTCTGTCGTGATCTCATAATCCGGTTTCAGAAGATCGATATAACGCTCCGCTCCGATCCAGTAACGCGCGGTCGCGATCGCAAGTTTCGCTCCGTTATTCCGACACCTTGAAAGGACTTCCAGAGTGTGTTCCGAGATCGTTCCATCCGAACGAAGCAGCGTGTGATCGAGATCGGTGAGGATCATTTTGAAGCCGTTCTTCATATCAATCCTCCTCAAAAGTTTTCTTTGCTTTTTCCGCGGTCATTCTTCTCTTTTCAAGAGTCTTTTCGAAGAGAAGATCTGCAGTATCCGGGAAGCCTTCGTAGACGACTTTTGTGCCTTCTTCCGTGATGCCGCCTTTGGTCGCGACACGCGTTACGATATCTTCGAATGACATGTCTTTATCAAGCATCAGTTCGCCCGTTGCGCACATCGTCTGAAGCACCATTTTCACGACCTGATCCTCCGGGATCGATGTATGTTTTTTCGCTGAAGAACAGAGGACATCGAAGATCGATGCGATGAATCCGGGCATGCAGCTGACAAGCTCCGAGCCCATGCCGACTTCGTTTTCGGGAAGTTCGATCACATTACCGAAAGTGCGAAGTAATTCCTCGAGTTGATGTTGATCTTTTTCTTCGACTTTTTCGTTATAGCAGACAAGCGTCTGGGAGCGGTCGACCTCGGCGGTCACGCTGGGAATGACTTTCGCGATCTTTCCTGAAAAGATCTTGGAAAGCATGTCAAAAGTGATGCTTCCGTTTAGAGAAACGACGAAAGAATCTGCGGAAAGACTTGGCGCGATTTCAGATAAAACACTCTTTAGATCGACGGGTCTTACACAGAGAAAAACAATGTCGGAATTCTTGGCGGCTTCGGCATTACTTTCACACACGGCTACACCGTCAGGAACACTCTTAAGTTTTTCTTTCGAGCGATTGGCGACGAAGATCTTCTCAGGTGCTTTTCTCGAAGAAGCGATTCTCTCCGTGATCATTTTTCCCATGCTGCCGTATCCGATGATGCCGATATTCATACTCCGCCTCGCATTTTCTTTTTTCTTATAGTATCGCAACGCATCCCGCCCTGACAATCGATTTTATTATACCGTTAGTATGAAATAACCCCATATAATTCCGACAGCTGGTAATTGGTTCACCCATACCCGTTGTGTTATTCTTTTGAAGGATGAACATCATCGACAGAAACAAGGAGCAAACATGAAAAACACAATTCTCAGAAAACGAAAGACCGTCTCTTCACTTGTACTTGCCGCGACCGTCGCTTTTTCCATGTTCGGAACGGGCTGCAACAAGAAGGCGGATCAGGACAATACGGAAACCAGTGAGATCACTTCTTCCGGCTCGGAAAGCACTTCCCAACCGGACGAGACCGAATCCACTACAGAAAGCACCCCTGAAACAACAGAATCGATCGAAGAGACCGAACCTACATCGGAGAGCACCCGCGCGCCGTATCAGAGCATTGATGACATCATGATCCGTGGCGATAAGGACTACTATATTCCCTTCCAGGATCCGGATCACAGCTACAGTTCCGTAGCGCAGGGCTGGGCCGCTCCGGTCAGACAGCAGGGATCCGGCGGATGTTATGCCTATTCTGCCGTAACGGCGATGCAGATCAAGTACCTGCAGGATCACGGAAAACTTATCGATATCAATCCGGTCGACGTCATCAACCGAATCTTCGAAAATGCCGATGATGAGACTGTCTATGACGAGGAAAAGATCTATGTTGAGAGTGTCGAACCGACAAACCTCGGCGGGAGCGTTATGGACGTCGTCAGTGTCATGTGCGCTGAACCCCTGAACGGATATGTCGTGACGGACGCAAGTGCTTTTGCCGAATTATCGAACGAAGAAATCAAAGAGCTCATCAAGGAATACGGCGGCCTTTCTTTCTCTGTCGACTATCAGCGTGACTGCAAGGTCATCCACGGATATGAGACGCAGAACTACAGCGGAACGAACACCGATCACGTCGCCACCATCGTCGGATGGGACGACGATTTCCCGGCCGACTGCTTTAAGACACCCGCTTCTCAAAACGGCGCGTGGCTCGTGCAGAATTCCTTCGGCATCAACTGGGGAAACTGCGGTTATTACTTTGTTTCTTATGACCAGAATATCAGAGCCTTCTTCAGCATGGAGGCAAGCAACGAGTATTCCTCCGGTATTTCCTACGGACGTTTCACGAAGGCGCAGCTTCCGACCGTAAAGGGTCTTTCGCAGCTCGATGAGACCATGGACATCAGTCGTTTCTCGGTGGAAGAGATGATCGCCTGGGGCGACATGACAACTGCCTCGATCTTCGAGCAGGAAGGATCTGTCGCGGCGATTGGAGCCTGGTGCTTATTTGAAGGCCAGCCGTACACGATCGAGATCAGAGACGGTGAATTCGGCGATGTCCTGGCAACGAAGAGCGGCACCTTCGAAAAAAGAGGCTACCACACGGTAAAGCTCGATACTCCGGTCGCTGTTTCGAAGTTCACGGTCGTCGTAAAGATGGCGGGAGTCGGAGCATTTGAAGGCCCTTCTTATGACACGATGGCGAGCACCGCTTACGCGAACAATTATCCGGCGCACTACGAAGCCAAGATCGAACCCGGCAGATCCTTTGTCGAGATCGACGGCGAGTGGATAGACGTCACGGATAAGGACATCGTGAAAAAAATGGGACTTGATTCCGCGATCAAGGACGAACAGTTCATAACGGTCGGAGATCCGTGTATTACAGTGCTTTTCGAATAATTACATAGCCGAACCTAGATAGCAGAAGGACTGCCTTTTCTTTAAAGAAAGACAGTCCTTTTGTATTTGTCGATATTTGTAAGTTCGTAGCGGGTGCCGGTACGTTTCGTTTATACCATTTCCTCGATCTCCTTTGCGATTTTCATCAATGTCTCTTTGTCTGTCGGATTCATAAGCTGGATCGAGTGGTAGCGGTATCCATCACTCCAGTAGATGTACGAATACCCTCCATCTTCGTAACCACACAGGACCGCTTGTCGGCCTTTATAGATCCCACACGATTCCGAAAAATCATAGTTCTCCTCAAGCGTCTCCATACCAAGTCCACTGCTATCGATTGTCCAGATACACTCATCCTCCGTGCCACGAGAGTAGATGATCACCGCCGAAAAGCCATGGTAATGTTCGTAGTAACTCTCCGTAGGAGTGAAAGGAAGAGTCGTCAGGTCGGAAAGCTGAAGCCCGATTATTTTATTGATCTCTTCGATACTGTCAACTTCGGTACTCGAAAAATAATTTGTAGTTTCTCCTGTTGCGACGATGACACCACCCGTATTGATCGATGTTTCGGACGTAGATTCGGAACTATCGGTCTGAGTGGTTCCGGATTTCCCGTTCTTCATTTTCTGTGACGCCTTCCAGGAGATGAATACTCCGGTAGCAACGAGAATCGCGGCACATGCCAATGCAAGGCCATGGAACAGCGCGGTGCGGTTTTTCTTCTTTGACGAAACACACTTGATGACAGGTGTTGCGGAAGAGTCAGTCATTTCTTCAGCTTCCGACTCGGCATTATCAGATGCGGCCTGCTCTTTGACGTTCTTCAGGACGCGCTCGCGCATCTCGTCGGTAAGTTCAATTCTATTCATAATGTCCTTGTACTTAGTCATCGAAATCGTACTCCTCTCTTAGGATATCCTTCAGCTTCGCGCGGGCTCTCTTCAACCGGGTTCGGATGTTTGCGCCGCTCTCCGAAAGGAGCACTGCGATCTCATCGGTGGAGTAGCCTTCTTCGTAGAAAAGGTGGATGACTTCTCTGTAGTTTTCCGGAAGAGATTTGACCGCTTCCCAGATATAAGAAAGGTCCTCCTTTTTCTCCGCGACCAGTTCTTCGTTCAGTTCATCCGTATCACGAAGCTTGTTGTACTCGATCTTATTCTTGCTGAGATTCGCGGTAACTCGAAGGATCCAGGCCTTCTCGTGTTCCTTAGACGCGAACTCCGGCGCCACGCTGATCAGTTTCATGAGCACATCCTGCAATATCTCTTCGCTGTCCTCCATGTTATGAACGTAGGAATACGCCAGTCGCAGGATACGGTTGCCGTGCCTGTCCAGGATCTCTCTTAAATACTTGTCCTGTTCTTCCTGCGTCATCGGTGCTTTTCGCGCCGAATTGACTTCGATTTCTTTTCCCTTTTCCTGCTCTTTGGAGCTTTCGACGATCCGGATCGCGGAGAATATCTTTGAAAGATACAGGGTGGCCTTAAGCAGGACCTGCAGGTATGTGTTCTTACATACCTGCAGGCGGCTTGCGCTTATGCTATTCGTGCTGTTCCGTAAACAAAGTTCCATCCGAATCTCCCGGTTATTTGTCTTATGCGTCCGCGCCTTCCATCATATCATCTTCCGCCTGCGAAGTCTCGGAGGCTTCGATCCCGTCCTCGACTTCGTCCTGCGCGGAGAAGTTCATGTCGTCTGTAGTGATCGACGCGTTGCCTTCCGGATCCACATAGATGGTCACGAGGGCGAGCTCTACGGAAGGATCTTCGACAACGGCTCTGACTCTGCAGAGAACGAGGTAGTTGTATCCGCCGACGACCTGAGATCCGAGGTAGGCGATCGGCTCCATCTCACCGCCCGCGATCACCATGTTGGCAAGTGCTTTTGCAAAAGCATCCTTGACTTCCACGTTGTTCTCGAAAGCCGGATCTCCGGTGTTTACGCCCCAGCCGCCGTCGACTTCGCCGTCAGCTTCGAGGAGTGCGTCGATCTTAAGGACTTCCGCGTTGCCCTGAAGGTCTTCGTAAACATATACGAGGTAGTAACCCGGGAGCGCGTCCGGAACTGTCGCGGTGCCTCTTGCGAGGATGCAGTAATTCGTGCCGGAGACGATCTGTGTGCCGAGAAGGTAGATACCCTCGAAGTTCATGCCTGTAAGCGCGGAAGTTGCTTTTTCAAAAGCGGCCTTTGCCTTCTCGTTCTGATTCAGATCGATGTTCTCGACGTTGCCGTCCCATCCGCCAACCTGACCGATCATGTTCGGTTCCTCCGTTCTCTTCATGCCGAGAAGCTGTACGAGTTTTTCGCTGCCGTTATCGACTACGGTCTCGATCTTCTCTGTCGCTTTCTCCGTTGCCTTCGTATCCTTCTTGTTCTTGCAGCCTGTCATTGCGGCTACAACTGCGACTGTCATAAGAATTGCTACTAACTTTTTCATTTTTCATTACCTCACTGTACTTGTAGATTTTTGCTCGGGCTTTTCGCCTTTCACCCTATATACAGCCGGGCTTCGAAAAATGTGACACACATTTCGAAAAAATATTTCAAATTTCTTCGGATGCCTTCACTATGAGTATCAATAAAAGACTACGGAGTGTTACACATAATTCTTCCAAATCAGGCACTCAAGTCTGCGCGCCGGGCATCGCGCCTTTAACTTTTAAAACACCTACCGATTTTCTCAGCGCTTCGATCGTCTTGGTCTCGAGAACGCAGCGGCAGTTGTGCTTCTTCGCGGTAGCAAGTCTCGCGTCGATATCGATGTCTCCGTCCCCGAGCGCAAGATGGTTCTTCGGCGGTTCTTCCTTTCCGTCATGGACATGCATGTGGATAAGGTGATCCTCGTTTTCCATGATGAACGGGACGTCGATTTCTTTCATGCCCTTCGAATGCCCGATATCCCAGGTCAGTCCGAAGTACTTACTCTGAAGAAGATACTCGATCGCCTTCTTTTCATATCCTCTAAAGCCATCAGTGTTCTCGACCGCGATGCGGATATCGCTATCGCCGATCCACTCTTCACAGAGAGTTCTGAATCTTTCAAAAGACTTCATATAGACATCGGAATCGCGGTCGTACATCTGTACTTTTCTGTCCGGCAGCGTGATGAAGATACCGTGGTGCATGTGCATATTCAGCGTCAGGGGCTGGCTTTGGTCACCGAAGCGGTCACGCAGCGGGAGAAGTGCTTTTGCCACAGAGATCGTGCGACGGGTCGTCTCCAGATACGCGTCCGTCACGAGCGGATTAAAGTCCGCGATATTCATGTTCTCGTCGAGGTGGATCGTGTAATAGATCCCGGCCTTTTCCGCCGCCTCGGCAAAAGCACCTGTGTCTTCGAGTTTATCGATCTGATACTCGGGGAAATTCATGTTGAGTTCGATAAACCTAAGGCCAAGCTCAGTGCAAAGCGCGATGTTCTCAGCAAGAGTTCTGTTTTCAATAAGTGTCGGCATGCCAAACTGCATATGTTTCACCTTCTTTTATCCAAGTATGATCCCGCGGATCTCGGGCACATCGTTTACAAGATACGTCGCGCCCGCCTTTTCCAGTTCTTCTCTTTCACCGTATCCGTAGAGGACACCGATCGATTCAACGCCGACTTCCACGGCGGCTTCGATATCGTAGAAGCGGTCTCCTACCATGACGATCTTATCGCGGTCGTCATCTGTGAGCCCGAGCGTCTCCATCGACTTTCGGATGAGGAACGTCTTACTGGAATCGTGCTCATCCAGCCCCGGTCCGACGATGCCGTCGAAGAAATCGTAGATCTCGTTATTCTTCGCGACCTTTTTCGCCATCACCAGAGGCTTTGAGGTCGTGATCACGAGCTTTATGCCTTTTTCTTTCAAGGCCGCAAGAAGCTCCATCATGCCGGGATAAAGCGGTGCCTGGTAGATCCCCTTTTCCGTATAGTATGCTCTGTAGATGCGGATCGCCTCTTCCGTATCTTCTTCTGAGAGTCCGTAGTTATCGTGGAAGGAAACATGCAACGGCGGACCGATGAATTTTCGAAGCTTCGCCTCATCGGAAATATCGATTCCGAAGTGTGTCAGGGCTCGTTTTGCGCCCTCAAGAATACCGAATTCCGACTGTGTCAGTGTTCCGTCCAGATCAAAGAATGCATATGAATACATGAATGGATCTACCTCGCGTTTGTTTCTTTCTTATTCTATCACAACGGATCCTTCATGACCGACGACGGTGCTTTTCGAGATGAAGCGAAAAACACATGTGCTATAATGAAGTTACTTTTATAAGGGAAAAGGACTGGGTATAGGTTATGAAAAAGTGTATCGCGCTGGCGCTTTCGATCGCTACGCTCCTGAGCGTTTCGACAGGCTGTAAGAAAAAACTCCCGAAATTCGAACTGGAACTCGGTGACACAGTCACTATGGGCGAATACCAAGGTGAAGAGATCAAGTGGGAAGTCATGCACAGGAATTTCGTAGTCGGCGAAAACAAAGTAATCGTCGAACTGCAGAGCACGACCGCGATCGACTGCCTTCCGTTTGACGAAGAGGGAGCCTACTGGGAGGACTGCACACTTCGCGAATGGCTGAACACGGACTTCTACGACGAGGCATTCTCCAAATCCGAAAAGAAAGAGATCCTCGATACCTCTTACTCGATGTACACAGGACCGTCTCGCTGGCTGACGGATAAGGTCTATATTTCCGGAGAGTTCTTAAGATATCGTCTGTCACCTCAGGATGCCACCTGCAAGCCTTCCAAGTACGCAAAGAAGAAAGGCATCCATATCGAAGATGGCAGCTGCAAGTATTGGACACGTGACGTAGGCATCATTGAATATAGCCTAGGATTAACCGATACAGCCGGGAACGGTTTTGTTTTCTGTCTGGGAACTTCAGGTATGGATTCCGGTCATGGTCCGAATGGCTTCTTCACCGCAGAAGATGTAGGTGTCCGTCCATGGATCTCGGTCGAGTACGAGGGCACATTCGAGATGAAGGATATCAATCCCGCGGACCGCGTCATTATGGGAACTTACGACGGCGAACCGATCACCTGGATCGTTATCGAAAGCGAAAAGAGCGGCTTGAAGCTTCTCAGCAAATATGGTCTTGAGAAGATGAAGATGGATAAGAATTCCGAAGCGACTGAATTCGCCGAGACAGATCTTCATGACTGGCTGAACGAAGACTTCTATGAAGAAGCTTTCTCCAAGAACGACAAGAAGATCATCGTAGCAGATGACGATGATGACAACGTCTCCCTGATCGGAAAGATCTCGGAAAAAGGAGGATTCAACCGCGATACATTGATGGAACTGTTCATCGGATCCGGTTATTCTAAATCCTACTGTGAAAACAACGAGGTTACCGACAAAGATGCTATTGAAGATTTCTGGTGCAAATACGTATCAGAAAAAAGCTCGAAATTATCGGTATTTCACACCACAAGCATGGCCCACAGAGGCTCTGACGCAGACAAAGAGTTCTCCGTCCGCCCATATATCACGATCAAGTTCTGATAGCAGGCACAAATAAGATCAAATGCAACAATATAGCATTTTGCTCTTATTAAATTGAGCACAAGATAAGATCAAATAGTCGCTTTCGGCTGTTTGATCTTATTTTTTCGGAAAGAGAATAAGATCATACGAGTAAAATTCCTCATTTGATCTTATCTGCTGACCACCTGTATAAGATCTTTCGGCTGTATTTACTGAAATGATCTTATATACAATCGAATCAGATAAGATCATTTGCTCATTATTTTCGAAACGCTCCTAACTGGCAAAGAAAAAGATAAGATCTTTTGCCGCTTTTGAGGCATATGATCTTATCCCGCTTTTCATAGTCACGATATTCGTCAGATCAACTTATCCAGCTCCGTTTTCAGAAGCTTCTTCATCTCCTCAAGCTGCTCCCCGCCGACCGCACATTCATCCGAATACATCTTCTCCATCGGATACCACCAGACCGGTCCTCTGTTATTGAAACCATGCCCCTCGAGATCGCCATCCACACGCGGATACAGATGCCAGTGAAGGTGCGCATCTCCCATACCGAGAAGCTCATAATTCATCTTTTCCGGGTGAAAAGCATTCGCCACCGCTTCTGCCACGATAGACATCTCTTTGAGGAACAGCGTCCTCTCTTCCATCTCCATCTGGAAAAGCTCCGTATACTTGTGATCCTTGTAGAGGAAAAGCGTATACCCGTAGAAATGCTGATTATCGCCGATCACGACATAGCCGGTCTGAAGCTCCTTTACAAAATAGGGATTCGTTCCGTTTTTGATCATCTCGATACGATCACAGATCAGGCACATAAAGGTCTCCTCACTTATTCCAATTCTTCTCGAAAAGCACTTACAGATTCAGGTTCTTCTCTTTCTCATAGAAAGCGCGGACGAACATCTGAAACTCTTCCTCATTTTCGCAGGCATCTCTGCACTGCTGCATCTTGTCATACGAGCGGCGGTACATATCCTTGACGCTCTCGCATTCAAACTCACCGCACTCTTTGCAGCGGCTCACCTGATGCTCTTTTGTGCATGGCAAAACCATAAATGAACAGGTCGGACGGCATCCGCATCCGGTGCAACGGATCTCGTCATTACTGACCACATGATCGCGCCATCCGGCACGATACCAGAACTCTGCCGTCTCATGAAGTTCCTCATCTGTTCTCGCGATATACCTCGGGCAGACAGCACAGTCATCCCCACAGACCGAGATGATCTTCTCCGCGTTTTTCAGTTCTTCCAAACGATCGATATACCATTTCATAAGAATCACCTTCCAAACAAAGCATATCAGACTTAGCGGAAAAACACACATCACGACGCAAAAAAATAAATCCCAAGGAGCGATTCCGCAGGCACGAAGTGTCGAGGACCAGCGACGGGGATTTATTTTTTTGTTTATGCGTTGATCGTTGCGATACCCGGGATCGTCTCCTCAAGTACGTCGAGCAGGATCTTTACGGTATCGAGCGATGTAAAGATCGTGACACCGTTCTGGATCGCGCAGCGGCGGATCGCCACACCGTCTTCGTAGTGCACACCGGAAAGGATCGCACGTGTGTTGATGATGTAACTTACATAGCCTGCGCGGATCGAATCGAGGATCTCCGTGCTGCCTTCACTGAGCTTACCGCGCACACGTGTTCTGATGCCGTGATTCTTCAGGAAGTTCGCTGTACCGATCGTGGCCTCGATGTTGAAGCCGAGCTCGTAGAAACGCTTGATCAGCGGAAGTGCTTCTTCCTTATCCTCATCAGCGAGTGTAACGATTACCGTACCGTAATCTTTCATCTTGATGCCGGAAGCCTGCAGCGCCTTAAAGAACGCGCGGTTCAGGCTCTTATCGTAACCGATCGCCTCACCGGTGGACTTCATCTCAGGCGAGAGATACGCGTCCATACCGTCGAGCTTCTGGAAGCTGAAGGCCGGTGCCTTAACATACCAGCGGTCTGTCGTCTCCGGGGGAGTGAGCTTCGTGATGCCCTGATCTGCCAACGACTCACCGAGCATTACGCGAGTAGCGATCGTAACAAGGTTCTGATCCGTCGACTTGGAAAGGAACGGAACAGAACGAGAAGCACGCGGGTTGACCTCGATAACATAGACGCTGTCGTCCTTATCGACGATGAACTGGATGTTGAAAAGACCTACGATGCCGATACCAAGACCGAGACGTGTGGTGTAATCGCAGATGGTCTCCTTGACCTTATCGGAGATGGAGAACGGCGGATATACGCTCGTACTGTCGCCACTGTGAACACCGGTTCTTTCGACGAGCTCCATGATGCCAGGGATAAAGACCTGCTTACCGTCGCAGATCGCGTCGACCTCGACTTCTTTGCCGACTAAGTACTTATCGATGAGTACCGGCTTATCTTCGTCAACTTCTACGGCGTTCTTTAAGTACTTCACGAGCATCGTCTCATTCGCGACGATCTCCATGGCACGCCCGCCGAGTACGAAGGACGGACGAACGAGTACCGGATAGCCGATCTTTTCGGCTACTTTGATACCGGTCGGAATATCTGTAACTGCTTCACCCTTCGGGTTCGGGATCTCGAGGGATTTGATCACCGCGTCAAAAGCATCTCTATCCTCTGCCTTTTCAATCGCGTCATTATCGGTACCGATGATCTTAACACCGCGCTTCGTAAGAGAATCCGC
Organism: Clostridiales bacterium; assembly: GCA_017561715.1. Lineage (GTDB taxonomy): Bacteria > Bacillota > Clostridia > Saccharofermentanales > Saccharofermentanaceae > Scatonaster. Next base: position 347,731 of record JAFZBN010000015.1, read on the forward strand.
GAGGTTAACGGCGGTCTGTCCGCCGAGGGTAACGATAACACCGAGCGGATTCTCAAGATCGATAATGTTCATGACATCTTCGGTCGTCAAAGGCTCAAAATAGAGCTTATCTGCTGTTGTATAGTCCGTGGAAACCGTCTCCGGGTTGTTGTTGATAACGATCGCTTCGTAGCCCGCTTCCTGGATCGTGCGGACAGCATGTACGGTCGAGTAGTCAAACTCAACGCCCTGGCCGATACGGATCGGACCGGAACCGAGAACGATGACCTTCTTTCTGTCACTTACGATGGACTCATTTTCGGAAGCGTAGGTCGAGTAGAAATACGGAACATAGCTCTCGAACTCAGACGCGCAGGTATCGATCATCTTGTAGATCGGGGCGATCTTATTGTCTTTTCTCATCTTGTAGATGTCATCTTCCGTCATCTTCCAGAGTTCTGCGACGTAGGAGTCGGAGAAGCCCATTCTCTTCGCTTCGATCAGGTGCTCGAGAGAACCGACATTTGCTTCCATCTCACGCTCGAAATCAACGATCTTCTTGATCTTGTCGAGGAAGAACATATCGATACCCGTGATGTTGCAGATACGGGAGTGGTCAACGCCGAGCCACATCAGCTGGGAGATCGCGTAGATACGATCGTCGGTGCCTTCCTTGATGTAGTCGAGAAGGTCGTCGACACTCATATGCTCGGAGTCGAACTTCGTCATGTGGATGTGGTTCTTGCTGTCCTCAAGAGAGCGGATCGCTTTAAGCAGGCTCTCTTCGAAGGTACGGCCGACGCTCATGACCTCACCGGTCGCCTTCATCTGCGTGGAAAGCTTATTCATGGCCGCCGGGAACTTATCGAACGGGAATCTCGGCATCTTGGTGACGACATAGTCGAGTGCCGGTTCGAAGCATGCCGGAGTATTTGCCAGCTGGATCTCGTCGAGGTTCATGCCGACGGCGATCTTCGCGGAAACACGCGCGATCGGGTAACCGCTGGCCTTCGATGCCAGGGCGGAAGAACGGGATACACGCGGGTTAACTTCGATAACGTAATACTTAAAGGAGTGCGGGTCGAGCGCGAACTGGCAGTTACAGCCGCCCTTAACGCCGAGCGCGCGGATGATCTTCAGGGCACTGTCACGGAGCATGTGGTACTCCTTGTTCGTCAGTGTCTGGGAAGGCGCGACAACGATGGAGTCACCGGTGTGAATGCCGACCGGATCGAGGTTCTCCATGTTACAAACCGTGATCGCCGTATCGTTGGCATCGCGGATAACTTCGTATTCGATCTCCTTATAGCCCTTGATGCTCTTTTCGACGAGGACCTGGTGTACCGGAGAGAGCGCGAGCGCGTTCTTCATCATGGTGACCATTTCCTCCGGATCGTTGGCAAAACCACCGCCCGTGCCGCCGAGTGTGAAGGCCGGACGCAGGATGACCGGATATCCGATCTTCTCCGCTGCCTCAAGCGCTTCCTCAATGCTGTATGTGATCTGAGACGGAACGACCGGCTCACCGATCTTTTCGCAGAGCTCCTTGAAAAGCTCTCGGTCCTCGGCGCATTCGATACTCTTGGCATCGGTGCCGAGAAGCTCGATCTCGCACTCTTCGAGAACGCCCTTCTTGGCCAGCTGCATCGCGAGGTTCAAACCGGTCTGACCGCCGATACCCGGAACGATGGCGTCCGGACGCTCGAGACGGCAGATACGGGCCAGGAACTGCAGTGTCAGCGGCTCCATATAGACCTTATCCGCGATGGATGTATCTGTCATGATGGTCGCGGGGTTACTATTCGCGAGAATGACCTCGTAGCCTTCTTCTTTCAGTGCCAGGCAGGCCTGGGTGCCGGCGTAGTCGAACTCTGCTGCCTGTCCGATAACGATCGGACCGGATCCGATAACGAGTACTTTCTTAATGTCGGTTCTCTTAGGCATTGTCACGCACCTCGCTTTCCTTCTTTACGGCTTTTCCGAGACGAGCCGCGTCCGGATCGTTCTTCATGTCCAAATTCGCCTGCAGGATCGAAGTGAACTTCTCGAAAAGATAGCAGCTGTCCTGCGGACCCGGCGCGCTCTCCGGGTGGTACTGTACGGAGAACACCTTGTCTTCGACACACTCGACACCCTCGATCGTATTGTCGAGAAGATTGATATGTGTGGCCGTAAGTTTCGTGCCCGAAAGGCTCTCGAGATCGACCGCGTAACTGTGGTTCTGGGATGTGATCTCGATCTTACCGGTCGCAAGATTCTTGACCGGGTGGTTACCGCCACGGTGACCGAACTTGAGCTTATATGTCTTTGCGCCGTAGGCAAGGGAGATCATCTGGTGGCCAAGACAGATACCGAAGATCGGGAACTTGCCGGCAAGTGCTTTTACCGTGGAAATAACGGGAGTAACGTCCTCCGGATCGCCCGGGCCGTTAGACAGGAAAATACCGTCCGGCTTCATGAATTCGATCTCCTCGGGAGTCGTATCATAAGGCACGACGGTAACGTTGCAGCCGTACGAATTCAGCTTGCGGATGATATTGAGTTTGATGCCGCAGTCAATGGCGACTACGTTGAACTTCGGGTTCGGGGTTCTTGAGTACCAGCGCTTCTTGCAGGAAACTCGGGAAACCTGATCGTGCGGGACCGGAGTGACCGTGATCTTCGCAAGAGCGACCTCGGTCGGCGTATCGATCGATGTCATGATCACGCGGCGGGAGCCCAGGTCTCGGATACTTCTTGTGATCTCTCGGGTGTCGACGCCGTAGATGCCGGGGATGTCGTTTTCCTCCATCTCCTCGGAAAGCGTCTTGGTATAGCGGAAGTTACTCGGCATGTCGTTGTAGTCACCTACGATCAGACCGCCGATGCTCGGATTCTTGGTCTCGAAGTCATCGTCCGTGATGCCGTAGTTGCCGATAAGAGGATATGTCATAACGACCATCTGGTCGGTGTAAGAGGGGTCGGAGAGGATCTCCTGGTAGCCCACCATCGAAGTATTGAAAACGATCTCACACACTCTTTCGGTGTTCGACCCGAAACCGTAGCCTTCGTAAAAGCTTCCGTCCTCGAGAACGATCTTCCGGTCTTTCTTTCTCATAACGCCCTCCGCATCTTAAAGAAAAAAGACGTCCCCTACATGCTCCGAATCAAGCATATGCGAACGTCTTTGTCCCTATATTCTTTATACGTTGTAAATCCCATAGCATTTTCATTTACGGGAATTATAGTAATCTAATCATTCCCTGTCAATGCATGAAATGGAGATTTCTTTATCGTTTTTTCACGAAATGGACTCGAGGTGCCCATAGATCGTTTTCCACATCTCCTCGAAAAGCTCCGCGTCGGGATCATCAATGGAGTATTCTGAGTCCCCGTACTCGAGGCAGCGGATGCGTTTTCCGTCCTCGGTCCAGTAGTATACGGCTGTTTGACCTGAATCATACGCGACATGCTTCTTTGTGACCTCCGCGTCGGGATCGATCGCATCTGCCAGAAGCTTCAGTTTGGAAAGATAATCATCCTCCACCTTTATCGTAGTTTCTTCGTTTCCCAGGTCCTCCAGATTTGCCAGAAGGATCAAAAGATACCCCTCGTCGATCTTGCCGGACACTTCACGGAATTCGTTTTTGATCAGATAGAGACTGCCATCTTCAAGTATCGCCATGATCTCGCTCTGGCGCCCCCACGCGTAGTTATTATATTCCTGCGTGAAAAGCACTCGTCCGTGACCTTCGACCGTCGGGACCGACACAGTGGCCGGTTCCTCAGAAACTACTTGCGTCGGTTCTTCTTCATCAGCAGATGATTCTTCCGTCGGTTCTATCTCATCCTCTTCTCCCATTGGCTCCGACACCCAGATCTGCGTATCGGAGATCTCATTTTCCGACTGCGCGTCACCGTTGTCTTCGGAAACGATCTCCTGCTCTTTGTCGCCAATGGTTTCGGCAGTTGATTCCGTTGCCTGGCTGCTGCCGCTTGTTACGTTTTCCTTCGTCTCGTCCGATTTAGTGCAGGCAGATGCCATCGACATGATCAGCGCGACCGCGGTCAGGATGCCTGCCGCTTTAGAACTTAGTTTCTTCCCTTGTTTCATGAGGTCTTCCTCCCCGGATATATCCGAAATCAGGCATAGTTCTCCCTTGCCCTCTACAGATATAACGATTCAACTTCGGGTTTTGTTGCAGAAAAAGAAAAAACCTGTTCCCGGATTTCCGAAAACAGGTTTTTCCTACCGATTATTATTCGAGGATCAAGACTGATCAGTTATTTTTCAAAGCATTTCTCCATGTGGCCGGCTTAAACTCACCGAGGATCGGGAGAAGTCTCTGGTCAACATCGATCTTCAGAACGGAGTTGAAGTTGTTGGTCGCGATCATCTGGCCTGCGAAGCCTACGATTACGACGATCTCAACATCGTTGAAGAACTTTCTCAAGCGGTCGAAGATCTCATCGGATACGGATGTCGGATCCTTTACGATCGCCTGACCCAAATCGAAAAGCACCTGTTCCTTTTCATCATATACGAGGTTATGCGGATCAAGTCCCAGGCCCTTTACGTCACTGATGAAAAACAGCGAGCAGAGCTGGCAGGAGTTCGTTGTGGAGATCGCGTGTGCGTAAAGGACGGCGTCCTTTTCTCCGATGACTTCTACCAGACGGTTCCAGGATGTGTACCATCCCATGAAAGCATCGTAGGTAGCTGCGTCGTTAAGAAGACCTTTCTTCATGTTCGTGACGGCGTTTCTGCCTGCCAGTTCGTCATAGCGCTCTTTCTCTGCGCCCTTTACTTCGTTCTGTTCTACCAATTTGATTCTAGCCATTTTTCTATTCTCCTTCAGTGTTGTGGATTTTGTTTGTGTTGTGTTTTGTTGCCCAAACGGTGCTTTTCGCGCCGAATCGGGACTTTATTCTGCCAGTTCCAGGACTGCCTTGAACCGGTCTTTATCTAATGCGATATAGTGACCGACGGGACCGTTTCTTGTGGCCCGCTGCGCCATGACGTCGAAGTCCTCCTTTCCGATTCCGAGTTCTGTAAGTGTTGTTCGAAGCCCGAGTTTTTTGAAGAAAGACTTCAGGATCTCGGAGAGTTTTTCCGCACGCTCTTCTTCGCTGTAGTTATAGGCGTCGACGCCGAACACACGGCTGGCAAGAAGTGCGGATCTCCACGGTTTTTCTTTGGCGACATACTTCGTCCAGGCGACGAATACGACCGCCATGCCTTCACCATGGGCGATGTTGTACTGTGCCGAGAGTTCGTGTTCGATCCTGTGGGAGCCCCAGTCGGCACGTCTTCCCGCGTCAAGGAAGTTGTTGTGCGCCACACTTGCGAGCCACTGGATCTCGCCTCTCGCGTTAATGTCTTTCGGATCCTTCAGAAGCTTGTCCGCGTTGACCAGAAGTGCGCGGATCGCGCCTTCGATAAGATAGTCCGTAACATCGGAGTTCTTCTCGTCGGAGAAATATCTCTCCAGAAGATGTGCCAGGACATCAGCCACACCGATAAATGTCGGATAGGAAGGAAGTCCTGCCGTGAACCTCGGGTTCATGATGGCAAACTTCGGAATGATCCGGTCATCCTCGAATCCCAGCTTCCATTCTCCGGAAGAAAGGATCGCGGCATTGGAAGTTTCGGAACCGCTGGAAGCGGTCGTTGCGATGACGCCGATCGGAAGGACCTTTTCCGGGACGACACCCTTTTCGAAGAAATCCCACGGATCACCTTCGTACGGGATACCGATCGCCGTGGCCTTGGCGGTGTCGATGGCGCTTCCGCCACCGACCGCCAAAACAAAATCCACGTCATCTTTCTTTCCCTGAAGCACAAGCTTTCTCACCAGGTCGATGCTCGGGTTCGGTACTACTTCCCCGTTCTCGGAAAACTTGATGCCAAGTTCTTTTACCGCGTCGGTAATGACCTGATAGATACCTAAGTCCTTGATGAAATCACCGCTGTAGACCAGTAAAAGCGAGGTAACTCCATGTGCAGAGAGAAGGTCTTTCAGTTTCTTTTCAGAATCTTCTCCGAACACGATCTTTGCCGGATTGTAGTATTCAAAACCAATCATCTTTAAACTCCTCCGGTGAGTATTTTGTGCTTATCAGTGAAGCGGTACGACTGCGCCGTCGTAGGTCTCTTCGATGTACTTCTTGACTTCCGGTCCTTCGAGAACTTCGACAAGGGTCTTAAGCGCTTCATCATTTTGCTTAGCCGGTGAAGTAGCAATGATGTTTCCGTATGTCTGTGCTGCAAGACCGTCATTCTTCTCGACTGCCAGAGCGCCGCTTACATGAAGTCCGCCCTCGATCGCGTAGTTACCGTTGATGACTGCGACATCTACATCAGGAAGAGCCGCTACCAGCTGTTCCGGAGCAAGCTCCTTGAACTCAACATTCTTCGGGTTATCTACGATATCCTCGACAGTTGCGTTGATGCCTGCGTCTTCTTTAAGTGTGATGATGTCTTCCTGAGCCAGGAGCAGAAGCGCGCGGGCCTCGTTTGTAACGTTGTTCGGAACCGCGATCAGCGCGCCGTCCGGAAGATCCTTAAGATCCTTTGTTCTGCCGGCATAGATTCCGAATGGTTCGTAGTGGATCGCGCCGATGGAAACAAGATCTGTTCCGTTCTCTTTGTTGTACTGCTCGAGGTAAGGAACGTGCTGGAAGTAGTTCGCGTCAAGGGATCCCTCGGTAACGCCTGTGTTCGGTGTGATGGAATCTTCGAGTTTTACGATCTCGAGTGTGATGCCTTTTTCAGCGAGGATCGGCTTTGCGACTTCGAGGATCTCCGCATGAGGAGTGATGTTCGCGCCGACCTTGATGACGGTCTCCTTCTTTTCATCTGCTTTTGCCTTCTTCTTGCATCCTGCCGCGGATCCTAAGAGTGTGAGTGCCAGTGCTACGGTAATTACTTTTCTGAATGTGTTTTTCATGATGTTGTTCTCCTTTTTTCTTTAAGAAATGTGTTTTTGTTTTGGTGTGTTTTTGTTGTGTGTTTTTTGTTGTTTCTTTTTTTCTTTTCTTCGGTTTCTTTTTCCTTCCCCGGCATAAAAAAACCGGGGGCTTTTTTCATTAAGCTCCCGGACAAGTGGCAATCTTCAGTGAAGCGATCAACATCGCTCCCCGTCTCGGCGCAAGGACACACTTCCTAACGCGCCGTCCACATAACATGTCCGGGAGTTAAGCATTCGACAACACATGCACATATCCATTTTTCTCGTTGTTGAAGTTTTCATGTCTCGCGCCTCCTTTCGTTGCGATGTATGTACTTTAACACTACTGACCTACTATGTCAATAGGTTTATTGAAACTTTTTTCAGATGTGTGAAAAGCACCTGTACCAGGTGCTTTTCGAGTATCTTTACGTATATCCAGATTTCTTTTTTCAGGATTTTCTTTTCTTCTTGGCAAGGATAATGCCGATCTCCTGGATGATCATGACCATGATGATCAGAAGGATGACTGTCGTCCAGAGGACATCTTTCTGATATCTATAGTAACCATACTGAAGCGCGATCGCTCCGAGTCCGCCGCCTCCGATGACACCTGCCATCGCCGAGTATCCGAGAACGGTCGCAACGTTGATGGCCCCGCCGTAAAGAAGTGACGGCATCGCTTCCGGAATGATGAAGTGAATGATCACATAAAGCGGTGACGCACCCATGGAGGTCGCCGCTTCGATGATTCCCGGCGGCACTTCGGAAAGCGAGGACTCGACCATTCTCGCGACGATCGGGATCGCGCCGACCGTAAGCGGTACGATCGCCGCCTCGGTACCGATCGAAGATCCCGTCACCATTCTCGTAAACGGAATAAGAAGTACCAGAAGGATCAGAAACGGAAGCGATCTCATGATGTTCACGAGCGTTCCGACGATCGCGTTGATGACGCGGTTCGAAAGGATCCTTCCCTTCGATGTCGCGTATAAGATCACGCCCAGCGGAAGTCCGATCAGATACGAATAAAGGGAAGCAAAAAATGTCATCTGCAGCGTTTCCAGAACACCGTTTCTGATGGCATCGATCATGTACTGACTCATAGTGCTTTCACCTCCGATACGGACAAGCCGTTTTTCTTAAAGTAGTCGATGACGATCTCCTGGTCCTTCTTTTCGGAAGGAAGCTCGATGATCATCTGGCCGTAGCCGATCCCACCGACGCTCTTGGTATTCGCGCTTAGGATATTGACGGTAAGTCCTGTCTCTTTTACGAGATTCGCGATAAAAGGTTCGCTGCTCGAAAGTCCGTCAAACGCGATTCGGATGAGCCTTCCGTCTTCGCTTGCCGCGTCAAAGGGATTACTCGGATAGACGAGTTTTTTCGCCGCCTTCGACTGCGGATCTCGGAAGACCTCAGTGACATCTCCGACTTCCACGAGATTCCCTTCGTCGATGATCGCGACGCGGTTACAGATCTTCTCGACCACGCTCATTTCATGCGTGATGATGATGATCGTCAGTCCCCGCTCTTTGTTGATCTTCAGAAGAAGATCCAGGATCTCGCCCGTGATCTTCGGATCGAGCGCGCTCGTCGCCTCATCGCAGAGAAGGACTTTCGGGTCCGAGGCCAATGCTCTCGCGATGGCGACTCTCTGCTTCTGGCCTCCGGAAAGGCGCGACGGATAAACGTTTTCCTTATCAAGAAGATCGACCGTCTCGAGCATCTTTCTCGCGATCTCTTTTCTCTCCTTTCGCTTCACACCCGCGATCCTAAGCGGCTGCTCAACGTTCTGTCTTACGGTCCTTTGAAGGACGAGGTTAAAGCTCTGAAAGATCATGGCGATCGATCTTCTCACCTTTCGAAGCTGCGATGCCTTAAGCTTTCCCAGCTCTTCCCCGTAGAAAAGCACTTTTCCCTCGGACACTTCTTCGAGTCGGTTCAGTGTTCGGACCAGTGTCGATTTTCCAGCGCCGCTCATGCCGATGATGCCGAAGATCTCGCCTTCTCTTATCTCCAAAGACACGTCCTTCAGCGCGAGGAAGTCCTTTCCTTCGTTTCTGTATGTCTTGGATACATTTTGTAGTTCAAATACGTTAGTGCTCATTCAAATAATCCTTTACTCAAGTATCGGTCGCCGCGGTCCGGGAATACGGTCACGATGTTTCCTTTATCGATCTTCTCCTGGAGCTTCAGTGCCGCAGCGAGTGCCGCGCCGGACGAAGATCCGGCGAGGATGCCTTCCTTCAGGGCAAGTGCTTTTACCGTGGAAAAAGCTTCGTCATCGGTGACCTTGATGACATCGTCGACCAGGCGGATATCCATCGTGTCCGCGATGAAGTCGTTACCGATGCCTTCGATGTCATAGTCGAAATGCTCGCCACCGCCGATGATGGAACCGTACGGGTCCGCAAGCACGCCGCGGATCTCGGGATTTTGCTCCTTAAGGTATCTCGTGATCCCGGAAAAGGTTCCGCCGGAGCCCGCGCCGGCGACGAAGTAATCGATGCTTCCTTCAAGCTGTGAATAGATCTCCGGGCCGGTCGTTTCGTAGTGCGCTCTCGGGTTCGCGGGATTCTTGAACTGATTGAGAGAGACCGCGCCTTCGATCCCTGCGATGATCTTCTCAGCTTCTCTTTCCGCACCCAGCATGCCGTCGGCTCTCGGAGTATGAACGATCTCCGCGCCAAGCGCGCGCATGACCTGCTGCTTCTCGACGGAGAACTTCTCGGGGACAGTGAAGATAACTCGATATCCCTGATTGAGTGCTGCTACCGCGATGCCGATGCCTGTATTTCCCGCGGTCGCGTCAACGATCGTTCCGCCTTCTTTCAAGATGCCTCTTTCTCTGGCATCGTCGACCATGTATTTTCCGACTCTGTCCTTGACGCTTCCCGCCGGATTCATCAGTTCCAGCTTCGCGTAAAGGTGCACGTCCTTCTTCGTTTCAAACTGCTGAAGGCGCAGGACCGGTGTATTTCCGATAAGACTTCTGATATTCATGTGTACATCCATTTTGACCACCTCACTTCTTCGATCCCTTGATCGCCTGATCCAGATCCGCGATCAGATCGTCTACGTTTTCAATACCTACGGAAAGGCGGATGAGTTCATCCACGATGCCGACCCTATCTCTTACATCCTTCGGGATGGACGCGTGCGTCATGCTGGCCGGATGGCATACGAGAGACTCCACGCCTCCGAGGCTTTCCGCCAAAGTGATGAGCTTGATGTTTCTGTAAAAGGACCTGTAATCGTACTCTTTCTTGAGAACGAAGGAGATCATCGCGCCTGGGCCTTTTGCCTGTTTCTTCTGAACTTCATATCCGGGATCTGTCGGAAGTCCCGGGAAGTATACTTTCTCGGCATAGCCTGATTCCGAAAGCCAGGTCGCGATCTTCGTCGCGTTGTCGACGTGACGGTCCATACGTACGCCCAGTGTCTTGATGCCGCGGATCATGAGGAAGCTGTCCCATGGAGCGAGTACTCCGCCGATGGCGTTCTGAAGGAAGTAAAGACGATCCGCGATCGCCTTATCCTTTACAACGACAAGACCGGAGATCGTATCGCTGTGACCACCCAGGTACTTCGTTCCGCTGTGAAGAACGATGTCCGCGCCAAGCTCCAGAGGTCTTTGCAGATACGGTGTCAGAAATGTGTTGTCGACGATCAGGAGCTTCCCTTCTCTTTTTGCGATCTTACTGACTTCTTCGATATCCGTGATGCTCAGAAGCGGATTGGCCGGTGTCTCGATATAGATGGCTTTCGTATCCTCATCGATCGCTTCTTCGACCTTCTTCAGATCGGAAGTATCCACGATCTCAAAAAGGATACCGAGCGGCTTAAATACGTGTTCCAGGATGCGGAAGGTTCCGCCGTAGATATTGTCGGAGATGACCAGTTTATCGCCCTGCTTGAAAAGTGAAAGCACTGTGTGGATCGCGGCAAGACCTGACGCGAATGCAAGTCCGTAGTTTCCTCCCTCGAGATCCGCGATCAGCTTTTCCAGCGCGTCTCTTGTCGGGTTACCGGTCCTGGAATATTCCCAGCCGGTATTTACGCCCAGCTCCTGCTGCTTGTATGTAGATGTCTGATACACCGGGATGTTTACGGCTCCTGTCGTTTTGTCTCCGTCCACACCTCCGTGGATCAGTAATGATTCGATCTGATAACTCATGTTCTTTTACCTCTTTCTCAGTATTTTTGTGTTGTGTTTGTGTTGTTGTGTTTTTTGTTTATCTTGTGGTTTATCTTGTGGTTTGCTCCCGTGCGCCGCGGGTAAAAAGGCCATAAAAAAGGGAGCTTCTTTGGAAGCTCCCGGGAATATGGCTCGATGATGTATTAGCTTTTCAGCAACATCGTCTTACATGAAGGCGCGAAGAAGAACGTTCCTGCGCCCCGGCCATAGACACCCGGGAGGAAAACATTCGACAACACATGACGCAATAACTTGTTCCGAATACTTTCGTTCTCATCTTCGCTTTTCCTTTCATCTCAATTTATCTTTTCTGAAGAACCGATCGGCTTGGTCAACTGTGGTACTTATTTATTTGCCGCCGTTCCTCGATCGAATGAACACACTTTATCACTACTTACCTACTATGTCAATAGGTTATTCGCTAATCCTTTCATTCAGAAGCAAAATCGATATCAATAGTGCTTTTCGAGAGGCACATACGAGCTGGGGATTGGGAAGATAAGATCTTTTCGCTGATTCTCACGATTTGATCCTATCGAAAAGCACCTGTAATAAGATCTTTTTCCCGTTTTTCGTCATTTCATCTTATCGAAAATCTTTCGTGATAAGATCCTTTTGGCAATTCTTTCGATTTGCTCTTATCCAATCTCGTTCAAGATAAGATCTTTTAGCTGAATATGGCGATAAGATCTTATCGAAAAATGTCCATCATAAGATCTTTTCGCTGATTCTTGCGTTTTACTCTTATCCAATCTCATTCTGGATAAGATCATTTCAGCATTTTCACTCATTTAATCTTATCTCATCTAAAAAGGGGCGCCTCATTTCAGAGACACCCCTCTCTTATGGCTATTAAATGTCAATCAACCAGATCACTTGCCCTGCCTGCTCTTATAATCCTCAAGAGCCTTCTGGATCGCTTCTTCCGCTAAGACCGAACAGTGCATCTTATGTGCCGGAAGTCCGTCGAGCGCTTCCGCGACTGCCTTATTGGTCAGCTCCATCGCCTCGCTGATCGGCTTGCCCTTGATAAGCTCCGTCGCCATCGAGCTCGAAGCGATCGCAGATCCGCACCCGAATGTCTCGAACTTTACGTCCGTGATGATGTCGTTATCGATCTTAAGATAGATCTTCATGATATCTCCGCACTTCGCGTTACCGACTTCACCAATTCCGTCCGCGTCTTCGATGACACCTACGTTTCTCGGGTGAAGAAAATGATCCATTACTTTTTCACTATATAAAGCCATTGCCTGTTCCTCCTTACAGAATAAACTGTTTCTTTCCTGCCTGAAGATCGCGCCAGATCGGCGAGAATCCTCGAAGATATGTCACGACTTCTTCGACCGACTTGACCATGTAGTCGATATCCTCATCAGTCACATCTTCACCGAGACTCAGTCGCAGTGAACCATGCGCGACATCGTGCACACGGCCGATCGCCAGGAGCACGTGGCTCGGATCCAACGATCCGGATGTGCAGGCACTTCCCGAAGATGCCGCGATGCCCTTTTCATCGAGAAGCAGAAGGAGCGACTCTCCCTCGATGCCTTCGAAGCAGAAGTTCACGTTACTCGGAAGGCGCTTCTCCGCGTCACCATTTAATGCAGAGTGCTCGATCTTCGAAAGTCCATCGATCAGCTTATTTCTCTTTTCCGTCAGATACGCGGATGTTTTCTCCATCTTATTCGCCGCTTCTTTTAAAGCGACTGCCATCGAAGCGATCGCCGGAACATTCTCGGTACCCGCGCGCTTGCCTCTTTCCTGCGCGCCGCCCTCGATAAGATTACTGAGCTTGATGCCCTTTCTCGCGTAGAGGAAACCCGTGCCCTTCGGGCCATGGAACTTATGTCCCGATGCCGAGAGCATGTCGATATTCTGCTCGACAACATTGATCGGCAGATGTCCGATCGCCTGCACCGCATCCGTATGAAAAAGCACTTTCTTCACGCGGCAGATCCTACCGATCTCAGAAATCGGCTGGATGGTTCCGATCTCGTTATTTGCGTACATGATCGTTACTAGCGCAGTCTGATCCGTGATCGCCGCTTCGACTTCCTCCGGACGCACGAGTCCGTCTTCGTGAACGTCGAGAAGCGTTACCGTAAAGCCTTCTTTTTCAAGCTTCGCCAGAGTGTGAAGCACCGCGTGATGTTCAAACTTCGTGGAAACGATATGCGTCTTGCCCTTCTCTTTTCCGAGAAGCGCGGCCGAACGGATCGCCTGGTTGTCCGCTTCACTTCCGCCCGAGGTAAAAAGGATCTCTCTCGATTCAGCGCCGATTACAGAAGCGACTGTCTCACGCGCCTCCTCGAGCGCTTCCTTCGCCTTCTGACCGAAACGGTAAAGGCTGGAAGGATTGCCGTATGTATCGTTCATCAGGGAGACCATCTTGTCGATCGCCGCCTGACTCATTTTCGTAGTAGCTGCATTATCTGCGTAAATCATGGGAATTTCTCCTCTCTCTTTTTCGCGTCCCCATTATATTGCCTATTTGCCTATAATGTCAATAGGTAAATAATTCATGCAACAGATCCTTCCCCTGTCTCGTCTTATGTGCAGAAGAGTTTCACGCGGCAGGTGCTTTTGCCGCAGAAAATAAAACAGGCGGAAACGCTTCCGCCAAGCGTAAGGAGAGGAAACTATGAAAACGAAAAAACTACTGGCGCTGATCCTTTCATCCTGCATGATCCTGCCGATGGCCGCATGCGCGAAGAAATCCAAAAAAACCAGCAACATAAATACGGCAGGCGATCACCCGTCCGATCAGACGGCGATCTTTGAACTTACCAACGCGCAGCTCCCGAATAATTCTGTTGGTGAAGATGAACTGAAAAAAGCATATTCCAAGTTCGTTTTCGGAGTACTGCAAAGATGCCTGGCCAACGCGCACGGTTCAAATGTCCTCATTTCTTCCGACTCGATCCTTTTCGCGCTCGATCTGGCAGCATCCGGCGCAAACGGCGAAACACTTGACCAGATGCTTCAGACCATGATCCCGGGCGTTCCGAATGAGCAGGGATTCCAATTCGCCGTCGACCGCATGGACGATCTTTCCGGTGACCAGCTCAAGATCGCCAATTCCGCATGGATCAACAGTAAATACAATGATACTGTCTATAAGGATTACTATTCCTCTGTACAGGACAATTTCGATGCCGAGGTCCAGTCCATAAAGTTTGACAACGACGCGACAAAGACCATCAACAAGTGGGTCTCTGACAAGACCGACGGTATGATCACAGAACTTATCGACAGTGTTGACTCACGTGAACTCATGATCCTCATCAACGCGATCTGTTTCGACGCCAAATGGGAAGAACCATATAAGGATACTAACGTCAATGATAACAGTTTCTACGAAGCAGACGGCTCCGAGCATTGGGTCAGTTTCTTAAGCGGCACACAGAAGGATGCCGATTATATCGAATGCGATAGCGCTACCGGATTCGTAAAAGAGTATGAGGGCGGAAAGTACGCCTTCCTGACGATCCTTCCGAACGATGCGGAAGCTGACATCAACGAATTCATGCAGGACTTTACTCCCGACGAATACTGGGAGCTCTGGGAGAGCCGCGACAGCAACGTCCAGCTCGTATACCGTTTCCCGGAATTCAAAGCCGAGTATGCGACAAGTCTTGCCGGGACCTTAAGGGACATGGGCATGACAGATGCGTTCAGCAGAAACGCGGACTTTTCCAACATGACTTCCGAACCTGTTCTTATCAGCGATGTCATCCATAAGACGTATATCGAAGTTTCCGCCCAGGGCACACGTGCCGCGGCCGCGACTGCCATCGAGATCAAGACCCACAGTGCGTCGATCGCTGATCCGTTTGAAGAGATCAAGTACGTTATCTGCGACCGTCCGTTCGCCTACGCGATCGTCGACACAGATACGGGACTTCCGGTATTCTTGGGAACCGTCGAGACAGTGGATCGATAAAGTCTTACCGCTCGAAAAGCACTACGAGTTTCGTACCTTTTCCCAAAGCTTCGCGAACCGCTTACTCTCGATCAGAGCAACACAGAAATCTATCCCGTCATAAGCCGTTTTTCCGAGCGCGTCATAAGCACTCGTCTCCCCGATCCCGGGGTCACCCACAAAACGGCAGGTAGTGACACGATAGTCCGGGTTTTCATCGAAACGTGCCGCCAGATCTTTTGCTTTCTTCAGCACTTCCTCTGCTTTTTCTACTTCACCACCACGGTAGTAGGAGTGTGACTGGAAAGTATAAAAGGTACAAAGGTACTTATCGAGATAACTCGGGCTATCATTCTTTTTCAGGCTCGAAAAGAACTTGACTCCGAAAGATGATATCTTTTCAAGACTTTTCGCGTCTCCGTTTCTTTCATAGATCGTGATAAAACCCAGAAGTGTGTTCACCATATTTCGGATCTCGGCGAGAAATGACTGTGTCAGATATCTCGAACTCTCTGAAAGATCTTTATCTTCCATCGCTTTCATCAGTCCCAGAGTCGAATTGAAAACGCCGGCCTGGTTATACTTCTGCAGCTGCTCGATCGCTTTCTTCGTATCTTTGAGAAAATAGTAATTCGTGGCGATACTGCCCCGTACTTCCAGTTCACCGTATCTCGGATCGACATCCGGCGGAATGATCTGTACCGCCCGCTCGAAAAGCTCATTGGACCGGATCAGGTACTCGGCCTTCTTATCTTCGAGTCCGAATCCCTGATACATGCAGGCCGAATCAAACACGATCCAGTAATCGTTCGGGAATTTGACCAGTGCTTTTTCCGCCTCTTCGAGACCGGATCTGTCCTTCGACTTGATGTAGCCGAGAAGCCTTTGCGCCATCGCCTCTCTGTGGTTGTCTTTCATCTTATAGCCAAGAAGAAGATCGACAGAAACATCGAAAAGCTCCGCGATCTTGACGAGCATGCCGATCTCGGGCATCGAAAGACCTGCCTCCCACTTGTAGACGGCACCGATGGTCACGCCCAGCGCCTCAGAAAGCGCTTCCTGCGTAAGTCCTCTGTTTTTTCTCAAACTTCGGATGTTATCTGAAAGACGGATATCCATAGGTCTCTCCCCGCGATTAGAAATTTCTGCCGTTCCAGCCCCAGTCATTGACGGGCGTATACGTCACATAGACGGCGGAACCCGGGATACCGTATTTGCTCTCGAGCATCTCGCAGATCTTTCCGGTCATCTTGTCGTAAAGATCAGAAGGCGCGTTTCCGAGAAGGCTTACCGCGACAAAAGCGCCCTTTTCGAGCTTACTTCCACCGAACCAAAGATCCGCGGAATCTTCGATCGATACCATCAGATAAGACTCGGGTTTATTGAGGATCGTGATCAGTTTTCCGAACTCACTTTTCAGTTCTTCCTTCTGCTCCGCGTTCAGGGATAAAGTAGTTTTCGCGTCGATATACGGCATGTTCCGGTACCTCGTTTCGTTTTTTCCTATTATACCACTCGTAAGGCAACTAAATATACCGTTCGTAATGAAATTGATGGGTTCGAACCCCATAGTTTCCACCAAATGATTTATTAGCAGAAAATCCACCCTTGTACTATAATGGTGAAAAGTTATAGACAAGGGTGGATCATTTTATGAAATCAGCAATGAAATTGATAGCGGGATGTCTGGCTTTTGCGCTTGTGCTTCCGATGGCCGGATGCAAGAAAAAGGCGACATTTAAGATGCCGACCGAAGACGATTTCTACGATTATGTCACAAAAGAACTCGAAGCAAAAGATGTCTCAGACGGAGATCTTTACGATGATCCGTCAGAGCTCCCTTGGGACACTTTAGAAGACGGTGTCGTAAAAGAAACCTCAATATGGAGCAGTCCGGCGCTGTATGAAAACGAGGATGGTTCTGTTTTCAGCATCCTTCAAAGTGGAGGTGCCAGAGAGTTTTTTTATCCGATGACACGCGCGGGCGCTCTTTTTACTCCGGACAATGAACAAGACTATGACGGAACAACGCTCGAAAAAGAGATCTGTTATTTCAAGTACGGATTTGATATGTCTTCGCTGGGAACTTTTTCATCTTCAATCGGGGAAACACCGATAAATACATCAAAACAGAAAGCAACTTGTGCCATTCTTCTTTCTTTCGACAGCGACAAGAGCGCCGAAGAGTATTTTACCGCGGCGGTCAAGAACATTTTCGAGGAGCGTTCGGATCGTTATGAGAAGGCTCTGGAGAGGATCACGGATAACCCTAAGATCGCGGCGATCACTTCTCTTTCAAGGGAAGAACCGGATCTGCGTGACCGAAAAATCTACGATCTTAAGGATCTTCCGAAAAACGTCTATTCTCTCGACAAGAAAGCCGGCACCGGTTATTTCAGATATGCTATCGACGACCAGTGGGCCGCGGTTCCGGATATCTACAAAACCCAGGAAGAACCGGAAGCCGTCTCCTACAACCAGGTACATTTCGAGTTTTCTCTTCTTTTGGAAGCAGATCGTGTCATGATCGTCTTCAGCGGCAACTCCTATAGCGAATATCCTTGTGATAACATCTACTACGAGGACTGGGAAAAGGAAGAGTTCAAAGAAGACAAGAAGCTTCAGGATATCTATAAAAAGTTCGGGATCACAGATCCAAACAGCATCAAGCTCGACGATGATCTGTCAGATCAGATGATCTTTGTCACTCGCACAGGAAACGCCCAGGATGAGCTTCATATCAAGGAACTGTACGAGAAGTGATCCGAGAAGAATATATCGATTTCACAGCGAAAATCAACGGCCTCCGAAGTATCACTTCAGAGGCCTTCTTCGTACTTGCTATTCAAACCTTTTCGCGTGTCATTTCGATTCCGGATCTTCCCCGACCATCCACTGATGCATGCCGGGACCGAAGCGCTCGGTCGGGCGGTCGACGAATCCGAATTTCTTATAAAACTCATTCTTTCCGACGGCGGACATCAGGGAGATCATGAACATGTATCCGGGCTTGAGCTGGGCTCGGATAAACGCCATCATGGTCTCCATGATCCTTCTTCCCAGGCCCTGTCCCTGGTACTCGGGAAGAACGATAACGTCGGCGATATAGATCACATAGCCGTGGTCCCAGACGATACGTCCGAGCGCGATCGGTCTGCCCTGATCACGGATGCACCAGATGTAACAGTTCTTCAGGCCCTCGGCCGCCTGCTCAACGGCAAATGTCTTCCAGCCGACTGCTTCTCTCATCTTCATGTAATCCGCCGGATCGATCGTATTTGTCATTTCATAAAGGTCGTCTTTGTTGATCACCATATTTCTCCTCGGCCACTGCTCATCCTTATATGTAAATGGATTCATGATCGCCTGTCTTTCGTGGAATCCGACACTCTTATAGCAGCATTCCGCACGCGAGTTGCCCGCGAAAACGACAAGCTGCACGGCCTGTGCTTTTGACGCGGTAAAAGCATACTTCACGGCTTCACGGATCATCTCTTTTCCGAGTCCTTTTCCTCGCCGGTTCGGATCGACCATGACGAACTTGAGCATGCCTTCGAGCGTCTCTTCGTTCATGGAATAACAGAAGAATCCTTCGACTTCGCCGTTGTCATCCAAAGCCACAAAAGGCGTATCTCCGAATCTTGATTTGAAGCTCTCCAAAAGCGCTGTGAAGCCTTCTATTTCGAGCGGGAAAGGTGTGAGGTTCGCGCACCAGAGGGCGTGCGTTCTTTCATCGACACTCCAGCTTGCGATCGTAGTAAAATCCGTTTCCGCATTATATTCTCGTATTTTCATATGCTTTTCCTTGCCTTTTTTTTCTGTGTTTTTATTCACCCATTATAGCAATGGGATCCGTTCTTATCTATCTACGAGCGGTATATTGCTTTTTGCGCCGCGCCAGAGATCACTTCGAGAACTCTTTTAGTATACGGATATATTCTTCGGTTAAATGCGACGGATGGATGCGTTCCGGAAGGATGTATCCGATCTGCATGTAGTCGTCGACTTTTAAGGGCTTCGCGATGATGCTCGGGCCGTTCAGCTTTTCGTTGATGACACCGCTGCAGATCGTGTATCCGTCAAGACCGATCAGAAGATTAAAGAGCGTCGCGCGGTCACGGACGATCAGTTCTTTATCGCAGTCTACCGTGCTTAAGATCTCCTCGGAAAAGTAGAATGAGTTGTGGCTTCCCTGCTCATAAGAAAGTCTCGGGTACGGTTTTAAGTCTTCCAGTGTCAGCGACTTCTTTTTTGCGAGCGGCGAATGCGTGCTGATGAAAACATGCGGCTTCGCGCGGAAGAGCGGCTCGAAGATCAGTCCGTTGTCGCGAAGAGTTTTTCGGATAACGGTCTCGTTAAATTCGTTCAGATAAAGCACGCCGATCTCGCTTCGAAGCTTCGCGACGTCGTCGATGATGTCATAGGTCTGCGTCTCTCTCATGTGGAATTCGTACTTGTTACCGCCATAGAGTTTCAGAAGTTCGACGAACGCTTCGACCGCAAAGGAATAATGCTGCGCCGAAACGCAGAAGCGTGTCTTTCCTTCCGTCTTTCCCGTGTATCTTTCCTCGATCAGATCTGCCTGCTCGAGGATCTGTCTGGCATAGCCCAGAAACTCCTCGCCTTCGGTCGTGACTTCAACGCCTTTATTGCTTCGGTCAAAGATCGTGACCCCGTATTCATTTTCGATCTCGCGGATCGCGGCGGTCAGGCTCGGCTGCGCGATAAAGAGTTTCGCGGCCGCTTCCGTGATGTTTCCCGTATCCGCTACAGTAACGACATATCTAAGCTGTTTCAGTGTCATAGGTTTTCTCCGTTGCATAGTGCTTTTCTATAAATATACCACTTGTCATAGACAAAATCTATCGTCATGCGCCCATTTTATGTATTTTACCCAGTAAAGTGGTAGGCGTATACTTCGAACTACAAAAACAAAGAACAGGAGAACAAGGAAAATGAAAACATCAGTCATCGGATTTCCGAGAATCGGAAGAAACAGAGAATTAAAGTTTGCAAGCGAGAAGTATTTCTCAGGCAAGATCAGTGAAGCCGAGCTTCTGGAGACCGGACGAATGCAGAGAGAGTTCAATCTCAAGACGCAGAAGGGCGCAGGGATCGACTTCATCTCCAGCAACGATTTTTCCTTCTACGATAACGTTCTGGATACCGCTTTCCTCTTTAACGCGATCCCGCAGCGCTATAAGGATCTCGGTCTTTCCACGATCGACACATATTTTGCCGCCGCAAGAGGCTACCAGGGCGACAAGGGTAACGTCAAGGCCCTTGCCATGAAGAAGTGGTTCAACACGAACTATCACTACATTGTTCCGGAGATCGACGACGACACGAAGATCGAGCTCGTCGGCACCAAGCCGCTCGATGAGTTTTCTGAGGCAAAAGCACTTGGCGTCGACACCAAGGTTGCCCTCATCGGTCCTTTCACCTTCTTAAAACTTGCGCGTTACACAGGTAAGAAAACGGCAGATGATTTTGCTTCCGTTCTTACTACCGAATACATCAAGCTTCTTAACAAGCTCGCTTCTGTCGGCGCATCTACGATCGAGTTTGACGAGCCGTATCTGGTCCGTGATCTTACCGGATCTGACATCGCTTTATTCGAGTCGATCTACAAGCAGATCCTTTCCGAAAAAGGCGCTCTGAAGATCGTTCTTCAGACTTATTTCGGCGACATCAGAGACATCTATAAGAACGTCGTTGCGCTCGACTTCGACGCGATCGGCATCGACTTTATCGAAGGCAGAAAGAGCCTCGAGCTCGTGAAGAGCTTCGGCTTCCCGAAGGGCAAACTCCTGATCGCAGGTGTCGTTAACGGCAAGAACATCTGGAAGAACAATTACGAAAAGACAGGAAAGATCCTCTCTGAGCTCTCTTCCGTCGTTTCCGAAGACGCCCTCGTCGTCGGCACTTCCTGCTCACTTCTGCACGTACCGTATACGCTCGAGAGCGAGACAAAGCTCCCGGATTCCTATAAGGCACACTTCGCTTTTGCCGAAGAAAAGCTCATCGAACTATCCGAGATCGCATCTTCGGATAAGGACGCTCTTGAAAAGAACAAGGTGCTTTTCGCAAATCGTCCGGATGTCCTGGATCAGGCCGTAAAGGACCGTGTCAGTGGCATCAAGAACGAAGACTACACCAGACTTCCGGCATTCGAGGAAAGAGAAAAGATCCAGAAGGAGCTCCTTAATCTTCCTCTGTTCCCGACCACGACGATCGGCTCCTTCCCGCAGACCGAGGATGTCAGACGCTACAGAAAAGACTTCAAAACAGGCGCGATCACGGAAGCACAGTACGTTGCTTTTAACGAAGAAAAGATCCGTGCCTGCATCAAGAATCAGGAAGAGATCGGCCTCGACGTGCTCGTTCACGGCGAGTACGAAAGAAACGACATGGTCGAGTACTTCGGCGAGCACCTCTCCGGCTACGTCTTTACCGAAAAGGCATGGGTCCTGTCCTACGGCACACGCTGCGTAAAGCCGCCGATCATCTGGGGCGATGTTTCTCGAAAAGAACCGATCACGGTAAGATGGTCCGTCTTTGCCAGAAGCTGCACAAATAAGCCGGTCAAGGGCATGCTCACGGGTCCGGTAACGATTCTGAACTGGTCCTTCCCGCGTGAAGATATTTCCATTAAGGAAAGCACTCTTCAGATCGCGCTGGCGATCCGTGACGAGGTCCTCGATCTCGAAAAGAACGGTATCGGCATCATCCAGATCGACGAAGCCGCACTTCGCGAAAAGCTCCCGCTGAGAAAGTCCGACTGGTATTCCGAATACCTCGACTGGGCGATCCCGGCATTCCGTCTCGTTCACAGCGGTGTCAAGCCGGAAACACAGATCCACACGCATATGTGCTACAGCGAATTTACGGACATCATCCCGGCGATCGATAACATGGACGCGGACGTCATCACCTTCGAGGCTTCCCGTTCCGATCTTCTGATCCTCGACGCGCTGAAGGAAAACAACTTCAAGACCGAAGTCGGCCCGGGTGTTTACGACATCCACAGCCCGCGCGTTCCGTCCGTAGACGAGATCGTCGGCCAGTTGACGAAGATCCGCGAAAAGACCGAAGATAGCAAGCTCTGGGTCAACCCGGACTGCGGCCTGAAGACACGTGGCGAGACCGAAACAAACGCCAGCCTGAGAAACCTCGTTGAGGCGGCGAAGATCATCCGAGCAGGCAAATAATTTCACTGCGAATCCCCGGAGCCGCCGAAACTGAACCGGCGACCCGAAAAGAAGAACGAAAAGGAGGCTCTTATGAAGATCTCTGAACTCTACAAAAACAAAAAGAGAAGTCTCTCATTTGAGATCTTCCCTCCCAAGAAAGACACCGAGCTTTCGAGCATCGATGAAACATTAAAAGTACTGTGCGAGCTTGATCCGGACTTCATCAGCGTAACGTTCGGAGCCGGGGGAAGTAGTAGCAGCAACCGCACGATCGAGATCGCGAAGAACATCAAGCACAACTATGGAATCGAGCCGGTCGTGCACCTGACTTCCCTTCACTACGATAAATCCGAGATCGATGAATTCGCCAAGGCCATGAAGGAAGCCGAGATCGAAAACATCCTCGCGCTTCGCGGTGACAGAAATCCGACGATCGCGGAAAAGGATGACTTCCATCACGCTTCGGATCTGATCGAATACTTAAAGTCAAAATACGATTTCTGTGTACTCGGCGCCTGCTATCCGGAGTGTCATCCGGAATCCGAAAACAAGGTCTCTGACATGAAGGGCTTAAAAGCCAAGGTCGACGCGGGCGCGGAAGTCCTCGTATCGCAGCTGTTTTTCGAGAATCAGAAGTTTTATGATTTTCAGGAGCGCTGCCGTATCGCGGGGATCGATGTTCCCGTGATCCCGGGCATCATGCCGGTCATCAACGCCAACCAGATCAAGCGCATGATCAGCCTCTGCAACGCGAGCTTCCCCGAGCGCTTTTGCCGCATTATCCGTCGTTACGAAAACAACAGTGAAGCGCTTTTCGATGCGGGCATGTCGTATTGTTTAAGCCAGATCATCGATCTCATCGCCGACGGCATCCCGGGCATTCACCTTTACACGATGAATAACCCAAAGGTCGCGCGAAGGATCTGTGACGGTATACGAAATCTCGTCTGATGCAAAGAAGACGTCAACAAGAAATGACAGGGCACCATCCTCCGGTTGCCCTGTTTTTTGTTTGAGATCACTCTGATTTTGACGTGGAATTACTCTGGTTTTGACTTTGAAGAATCATCTTGGGACTTACGCGAATGGCACATCGAACTCGACGGGCATGAACCGCAGTTACACCCGCAAGAGGACTTTCCTTTGCGTTTGTCGGAGATCATCTTATAGATCACAAGTCCTACTACGACAAGCAGAATGAGACTGATGATGATCGTTCCCAGATTGTCAGTGAGCCAGGCCATCTACGAGTTCCTTTCGGGTCATTTTTCTCGCCTTCATTCTATCACACAAATTGAAAACGACTCCTTCTTATGTTACCTTGAAAATAGTAATCATCTGGAGGTGCATTTTTATGGCAGGATTTGGGATCTTAAGACGAGTAGCAGAAGAAAACAGAAAGTTTTTCATGAAGAATTGCATCCAGTTTGACTCCCCGCGTCTTCAAAGCGAAGTATATCCGGACGACGTCAAAGTCGAGTCCGACATCCCTTACATCGAGGGTGAAAATGCCGTGACACCGAGCTTCGACGAGGGCCTTTGTTCTTCACTTCGACTTCTCGATATCTACACTCCCGAAAACGCAAAAGCCGGCGAGCTTTTCCTTCTGATCCACGGCGGTGCTTTTGTATATGGATGCAAAGAACTGGACAAATGCTTCGGCATGCATCTTGCCAAAAAGTCGGGTATCACGGTTGCCAACATCAACTACCGACTCCTTCCGACAACTGACCTCAAGGGCGTTCTGAGCGACGTTTTCGCGGCGATCACTTTCATGAGCAAAAAGGGCTTTTCGAAGATCCATACGATCGGCGATTCCGCGGGCGGTTACCTCTGCCTCATCGCTGCGATCCTTATGAATTCCAAGCAGATGCGCGACGAGTGCGGTCTTTCCGATTTTGATGCGGACGTTACCTGCCCGAGCACCAGCCCGATCTGCGGTGACCATCTCGAGAGTCCGAGACAGTTCGCCGGAATCTTCTTCGACCCGGAGAAAGAGATGCCTTCTTACATCTACGATCTCGGCGATGCCGTTGAAAAGTTCGGCTGCCCGCCGGTCGTTCTGACCACAGGTGACCAGGACATGATGCTCAAGCAGAACGATCACCTCTACAAGAGACTGAAGAAGATGGGTATTCCGGTCGAGTACTACTGCGCAGAAACAACAGAGGAAGCACGCCCGATGCATCACGTTTACGCGATCGCTCATCCGGAGTGGCCGGAAGGCATTAAGACGATCGACATGACGATCGAAAACGCGAAGAGATGATCGTCTCCTGACAACTTAACAAAGAAAATGAAGAGGCGTCCCGGATTTCCGAGGCGCCTCTTCCACTCAAAGAAGGTAAAACTATGAAACAATGACAACATTCAACAAATCTATTTCGTCCTTCAAGCGGTCAGGACCGGCTGCGGAGCCCTTCTGACAACCGTTCTGTCCTGATCATTTCTTCGTATCGGCTTTCGGTTCGGACTGTATCCGTATCCCATCACGCTCGCCGATCCATATCCGTTTCTCACCCCATACGATGAGTCGTATCCATATCCCATGTTATTTGTCGGGCGCATGTTGTTCGATCTTCTATACTGCGCCTGCATCTGCTCTCTTCTTCTGAGTTCGGCATTTCTTCTTGCCGCTCTCTTCATCTGTCTTTTTCTTGCCTGTGCTTCCTTCGTCATATCTCTGGATGCTTTCATCAGAAAGATCACTCCCGCTAAAAATACCAACACACTCCACATACTTGCTTCCCTCACTTTACTTGCCTCAGCCTTCGTCTTGCCGGCTTCGTTTCTCTTATCTTGACTACATGATACAAAAAGTGCTGTCCGATTAATCGGACAGCACCAGAAGCGTTTCGAAAAGTATCCTGTTATTCTGAGAGCACCTGTTTTCAGCGCTTTTAGCCATTTTCACAGAACTGTTATCTATTGTCGATTAAAACGATTTCCTCACCTACATGCACTTCATATTCACTGTGACTGATCGCGGAATGCATCCAATAACAGACCAGCCCACTTGCCACCAGAAAGAGAATAAGACCTGAAGAAAGGATCGCGGCCTTCATCTTCTCCTGACGGAGAGTGCTTTTCGCAATGAAATAAAGATGGAATCCGATTCCAATGATCATGATGTCCAGTGCCGCTACGATCGTGATGATGATCGGTGTGTCGCTTCCATACGATTCTACGATCCGCTCTTTAGCTTTTGCATTCTCGCGGTCGATCTCATCAAGCTGCTTCTGCACATCAGCATCGATTTCCAGACTGGTGAGCAGTACCTCCTTTGTATCTTTGACCAGCGCTTTATTGCAGCGGATCGCGACTCCGCCATCCTTCGTAAGACACACAATGCAAAGTGCATCAACGAGAAGAGTGAGGACGACAAAAACGATCACGAAAACGATCTTCAGTTTTCGGTCATTCATCTTTTCTTCTTTGTTATCGTCAACGGAATCGATCACTCTATTTCACTCCGTCAGTTTAAACAGTTTCACCGCCCCACTCTACGAGGACGAATCCTTCGCGTTCTTCGAGTGACGGGTTCATGGAAGTAAGATCCTGTTCTTCGATCTCGACATACTCATCGGACGCGTAGAAGAACATATTCACGCGGACGATCGTGTCGGGAACCGGAGTCACATCGAGCTTCGCGGCGTTCTCGTAGGCATCGGTCTGGAAACAAATTACGTTATACGGATTTTCTTCCATTTGCGGAAGCCAGTACATAATGAACGTATTTGCTTCCGTGTCAGAAAGACCAAGGTCGGACAGTGCTTTTTCCAGGAAAGCGGCGGAATCGGAACCCTTCACGCAGAATCCGCGGGAGGTATCGAGATCCATGTTGATGTCTGCTTCCCAGAAAAGGTATTCGTATTCGCGTCCGTTTGCGTCGGTGAGAGTTCCGTCCGGGGATGTCTTCACGGTCCAGCCGTCGCCATAGGTCGGATATGTGCTTGTCAGATCCCCGTCGATACTAAGCTTCACGTTCGCTTCGCGGCTCTGCTCATCGTAAAGGTAGATGATCGGCGCGTGGATACACATCTCCCGGTAGGAGGAGTCGGGCTCCACATGAGATTCCGTTCTGATCGCCTGCCAGATCTTCACACAGCCGAAAGCGCCAAGCGCAAATACAAACAACATCGCAAAGCTGCTCAATGCTAGTGCTATTTGATCTTTAAGCTGGGAACTGCGGATAATAAAATATAGTGCAATTCCGATCGCAGTTAGCGTGGCTGCGACAGACAGAATAAACCCTGCGATGACCGCCACGGTTCTTAACGAAAACTCAAACGATTCTTTGGAATAAGATCCATTAGGTCCGCGTGTGGTTTTTTCCAGCCCGTTCCACTCGACTGTCGTTTCGGGAACCGGAGCCTGCGTCGGTGTAGATGTTTCCGTCGAGCCCGGAGTCGGCGTCGCTTCACCGATAGCAACTGCTACCTCATCGTGGAATCCTTCCAACCAGATCGAGTAATCCCAACCGTTTTCCTTATGGATAGGCTTGAGATAACAGCGTACAAGATCTGGTTTTACAAAGAATAAGATAAGCAGGAAAAGCACTGTGATGACGATCACGGTGATCACTGTCTTGATGTACTTTCCTTTATCCTCTGAGATCGGTGCCATAAGTCATTCCTCCGCTTTTTAAAGGACTTCACTTATCAGACGATTCTTTTTCTTTATGCGTTGCAAAAAGCGGCAGTTTCGATACCGGATCTGCCTCCCATTTTCACTCATTTATTCGGATCAATAGTTATCTGCGTTGATCTCGAAGTAGGACTGCGGGTGGTTGCAGGTCGGGCAAACGTCCGGTGCCTTTGTGCCGACTACGATATGACCGCAGTTTCTGCACTCCCAGACCTTCACTTCGCTCTTCTCGAATACCTGTGCGGTCTCGATGTTCTTCAAAAGCGCACGATAACGCTCTTCGTGGTGCTTTTCGATCGCGGCTACGAGGCGGAATTTCTTGGCAAGTTCCGGAAAGCCCTCTTCCTCAGCGGTCTTGGCAAAGCCCTCGTACATGTCGGTCCACTCATAGTTCTCACCGTCTGCGGCCGCTGCCAGATTTGCCTTTGTGTCGCCGATGCCCTTGAGCTCTTTGAACCACATCTTCGCGTGCTCTTTTTCGTTTTCCGCCGTCTTCAGGAAAAGCGCCGACATCTGCTCGTAGCCTTCCTTCTTTGCAACGGATGCGAAGTATGTATATTTGTTTCTTGCCTGAGATTCACCTGCAAAAGCAGCCTCAAGGTTCTTTTCGGTCTGTGTGCCGGAATACGGATTCGGATTTGCCATAGTTGCCACCTCTTTCTTCTCTGTTTGTTTCTTGATTTCGCGCGGTTCTTATAGGAAAGAACCTATACTCGTATTATAGTGCTTTTCGCGATGACAGGATAGCATTATTTTGCTCTTTTGAAGCAAAGAGGAGATTTCGCGTTCGCGATTTTTCGGGAAGATTTCAGTTCTCCATCTTCCAGATCGCGCAGGAATAAGGCGGTAGAACAGAGCCTCCGCCGAAGTCGTGGATGTTTCCCGTAAGAAGGTCGACGGCCTGACCGCATCCCGCGTCAAAGTGCGCGGTGTATTCGTAGTCACCGGCATTGATCGCAACAAGTACACGCTCGTAATTCTTGCCTTCTCTGCATCCTTCGGCGCTTTCGCCTTCCCAGCGGCGCTCAAAAATGCACTGCTGATTGGTGAGAACTACGGAGCGGAAAGAACCGTAATTCAGCGCAGGACTACTTGCCTTGATCTCTGCAAGTTTCGCGATATGTGCGGTGAGGTCCGTCCACTCGGGCTTATCAAAGCAAGGTCTTAATGCCGGATCGCCATCTTCTTTTCTTGCCTTTTCGCCCCACTCGGAACCGTAGTACACACACGGGAATCCGGGCATGCCGAATGCCAGCGTGTAGATGAGCGGCAGGTGCGCGGGGTTATTGAGGTTCGAAGCGATACGTGTCACGTCGTGATTATCGACGAAACTCATGAGGTGCAGGCCTCGAAACCAGCTCCAGTTTTCGGGACCGAACTGCTGGATCAAGGTGTGGATGACCTCAAACATGTTCATACAGTTGAAGCTGCTGAAAAGTCCCTTGTAGCAGGCATAGTTCGTGCAGGAATGGCACATCTCTCCGTTGACCCACATCTTGTAGTCGCCATGCAGGAGCTCGCCGAGAAGCAGGAATTCGGGCTTCAGGGAGTCCGTGAAGCTTCTCAGTCTTTTCAGGAAATCCCGATCCAGGCAGTACGCGACGTCGAGTCTTAATCCATCGATGTCGAAGTAATCGACCCAGTAGCGGATCTTATCGAAGATGTGGCCTATGACGGCGTCATTTCGAAGGTTGAGTTTGACAAGGTCGAAACAGCCTTCCCAGCCTTCGTACCAGAAGCCATCGTTGTAATTGGAATTGCCGTCAAAAGAAATGTGGAACCAATCCTTATACGGCGAGTCCCACTTCTTTTCCTGTACATCGTGAAAGGCCCAGAAGCCCCTGCCGACATGGTTGAAAACGCCGTCGAGGACGACTCGGATGCCGGCCTTGTGGAGTTTTCCGACGACTTCCTTGAAATCTTTATTCGTGCCGAGACGGCGGTCGATCAGGCCGTAGTCTCTGGTGTTATAGCCGTGTGTGTCCGATTCGAAGACCGGAGAAAAATACACGGCGTTGATACCGAGTTTTTGAAGGTGCGGGATCCAGTCGATCACCTTTTTGATCGGAGCTGCGGGAGTGGTGCTTTTCGCGCAGGAAAGCGCTACACCCTGCTCGTTATAATCTGCCGGCGCATTTTCGAAGGGCGCACCAACAAAACCCAGCGGGTATATCTGATAAAAAACGGATTCTTCAAACCACATGAATCAGAACGTCTCGACTTCCGGTGCTTTTGTAAAAGAAGAGTATGTAGCCGTAGCGTTCTGCAGATAGAATACCTCGGTGTTTCCGTCGTCTTCGTTGTACATCGCGCGAAGCTGCGGATAAGCGTCGAGCATCGCTGTCTTCGGCTCGCGGCGGTCATCAGCGATCAGTTCGCATGCGATTCGGATCCACTCGCCGTTTACGAACGCGCAGATCTCGGCTTTCGGGTTGGTGTGAAGCTGCTTGGATGTCGGCTTAACCTTGCCGGTCTGGATATAAAGCTTGCCTTCAAAGATATTCGCGGTGCCGAACGGGCGTACGCGCGGCTGGTCGCCTTCAACAGTTGCGAGGTAGTAAGTACCTGCGTCTTTTAAGAATTTCTCTGCTCTTTCAATACTGCTCATAGTCATTTCTCCTGCCTTCAGTAGGATTTGCGGTGCTTTTCCATCGGAAAGAATTTCCGCCTTTCCTTTAATGTTACCTTTCTGGAAGGATCAAATCAAGGCTACGGGTCTATACTTATTGTATCTTCCTTCCGATTCCGCATGTTTGTTATCATGGACTTGGAAAAAGGAAGGTGTGAGATCCGAGGCGTTTTCGGTGTCCGGAAGGATCTCGCAAATGGCCGCTGTTGAAGAGCGGCAGAAAGAGGTGTAGTAATGGTGCAAGTCGTGATCTTTGACATGTTTGAGACGCTGGTGACTCTTTTCACCGGAAAAACGTACTTCGGCGAAGATGCCGCCACGGATATGGGGATCGATCCCGTGACCTACCGGAAAGCTTGGCACGAAACCGAAGCCGACCGCTCAACAGGCAAACTCACGATGAAGGAAGGCATCGCCAAGACCTTAAAGTCTCTGGGCATCTATTCCGAAGATAAGGTAGAATTCATCGTCTCGAAAAGAATTGCCGCTCTGAAAGACACTTTCAACTCGATCCCGGATGATTCGGTGAAGCTCCTTGAGGAACTGAAAAAGCGCGGCATCAAGATCGGTCTTATGACCAATACTTTCGACGATGAGCGTGATCTCATCCGAGGATGCAAGCTCTTCCCATTCTTCGATGCCGTTCGCATCTCCTATGAACAAGGGATCCAGAAACCGGATCCCCGCTTGTATCAGTCAATTATGGATGAATTCGGCGTTACTGCCGACCAGTGTCTTTTCGTCGGTGACGGTGGCTCAAGAGAACTCTATGCCGCCAGAGATATCGGCATGAAGGCGGTCCAGTGTTCCTGGTTCAGACCTCTGGCCTTTGAGCCGCACATCCCCTGCCCGGTTCTTCCTGAGTTCCCGCAGGTCATGAATCAGCTGGATGTGCTGGATTATCTGGATTCATGAATTACTCTGTCCACACATATTCGCCTGAGTAGTAGATCGTGACATCGAAGACTTTGTTTTCTCCTTCTGCCTGAGAGAGGAGATAGACACCCGGTCTTTCCGCGTCATCGTAGATGTTAGAAGGAACTTCGTGGCTTCTGGTCGATCCGTTATCGTCGAGGATAAGATAATACACCGTAGATGTATGCGTATCCCCGTCGCTGTCTGTCGTTACTTTCTCTTCCGTCTTTCTGTTAACAACGTTGATCTGATAGAGCTTTATCGTCTCCTGACCAGGCTCGGGCGGCATGTTTCTTGCGATCAGTTTCCTAAAAACGATCGATCCGCCGATCAGGACCGGAATGAGAATGACCACGGAAATGATGCTGCGAAGTTTTATGCCGCGCCCTTTCGAAATACCCATGACCATATCGGATGCACTCAGGGTGATCGCAATTACCGCAACCGCAATACCGCCGATCAGAACGACACTCTTAAAGAGCGCACTGCCGGATTTTCTTGCGGCATAGAACTTTTTATAATCTTTGGCAAGGAGATTCTTCGTAATGATCGTCTTTCCGGTCTCGGGATCGATATTGTCTTCACCAAGTTCCCGGTACTCGGCTTCGATCCTTTCCTTTTCTTTTTCCAGCTTCTTCGAGGAGTCTTTGACCGCATTGTAAATAAGCAGTCCGCCAACAGCCAAATCAGCGATACAAATGACTGCAGTGATGATTGGAACGAGGATCTTTACCAATTTATTGCTACCCATATATGCCTCCCGAAATCTCTGTCCTCTTTATTACCCATAGATCAGATCATGTGTACATTATAACATTCTGAGGATTTTCGAAAGATGGCTTCGTTTCAGGATTACCCGCGTGTTATTCGGCTGATTGCGCAGGAAAGCCCGCAGGTGCTTTTCCGAAAAGCTCGGCGGTGTTCTTGCGGAACAGATTCATGTTGAGCGGATGATCCTCTGTTTCCATCGTCAGGATCAGGTTCTTGCCGGTGAAGATGCCCAATCTGCGATACTCATCAAGCTTGACCATGTTCTTATGCAGATACGAAGGATCATCCATAAGACCAAGATGCTCGTGATAGATCAGTCGCCCGGTTCTTACATCCAGCATGACAAAGTCCATGTAACGGTACTTCCCTTTTCCGATCTCAATCGGGTAATCGTATTTGTATGGAATCCCCATTTCATAGTACGCATCAGCAATCATCGCCTCTGTCTTTGATCTGACAAGGTCCCCTCTCTTTGTGGCGAACTTCTTGTCTTCCGGGAATGTGGGGTTTTCGGCATATGGCTGTGACTGCCACCATTTCGCATAGGCTTCATCATCGCCAAGTAGCGGCGTGACAAGTGCCTTTCGAGAAGAAATGAGATTCGAATACACTTCCTCCGGTGATGGCTCCGGATAATTGCTCAGGAAAGACTCGATCGCTTTGATCTCCTTGCGGATGGACTTGAGGAGCCTGGCCAGGTAATCCTTCTGCGCCAAGGAGCGAGCCAGATCCAGCTGGTCGTTCTTCAGGTATATCCCGTTTTTGTCTTTTGATGTGGTGATGTGATAATATCGCGCAAATCCATTGATCTCGTAGATTCGCAGTCTCCCCTCCGGAGATTCCTTCAGCTGATCCTCAGCCTTTTGTTCAGAGTTTTTCATCGTCTCCAGTCGTTTTTGCATACCTAACACTAATGATCTCATATGTCCTTCCTCCTGATTTTGTTCAGATAAGATCATTCGGTTGTTTTTGCTCATTGGATCTTATCTTTTTTCTTGTCCGATAAGATCTTTTCGTAGTTTGGGCCCATTTGATCTTATCTCTTCTCTTGTCTGATAAGATCTTTTTTCGATTTTTGCTTATTGGATCTTATCTTGGCTCTTGTCCGATAAGATCATTTGGAGGTTTTTCCTCACATGATCTTATCCTTCCTCTCCTTCGATAGGATCATTTCGCACTATATGCCCATTTGATCTTATCTTCTTTCCGTTTCGATAAGATCTTTCGCCGCTTTTCACCAGTTTGATCTTATCTGCGCCTTTCCGAATGACATCGAAGCACTTCGAAACGGGGTTATCTATATTGAAAAGTCTGACAAATAGTTAATCCATCCGATAATCACTACAAATGCCGACAATCGTGCGTGCTTTGTCGTTTTTCGATTTGGTATAATGATTCAAAAGCACTCGCACGGCTTTACCCGCGTCGTGCGATTGGGAGGCAACCATGAAAACAATCCTTTGCTACGGCGATTCCAATACCTACGGCTACGACCCGAAAACGGGCCTGAGATACCCAAGAGAAGTCCGCTGGCCGGGCCATCTGCAGTCTGTTCTCGATGACCTCTGCTCGAAAAGCACTTCTCCCGATCTGACCTTCGTGATCATTGAGGAAGGCTGTAACGGCAGAACCACAGTTGCCGATGATCCGATCGAAGGTTGGAAGAACGGACTGGATTACTTAAAGCCGTGCTTGAATTCCCATAAGCCCGTGGACATCGTGATCATGATGCTCGGCACGAACGATCTCAAGGAGATCTTCCACCAGACCGCAAAAGAGATCGCCGAAAACGCCGGGATCCTCGTTGATACGATCCAGGAATTCACAAAAGAAAAGCAAGGATTCATCCCGAAGATCATCCTGGTCTCCCCGCCATTGATCGGCGAGGATATGCCAAACTCCGTATTTTCCGTATCGTTCGCACCACGCGCGATCGAAGAGTCGAAGCTTTTTTCCGAAAACTACAAAGCCATCGCAGATAAAAAGAACTGCGTCTTCTTTGATGCCGCGAAGTATATCAGCCCTTCGAAAGAAGACTCGCTGCACCTGACCGAAGACGGCCACCGCGTCCTCGCGGAGGAGCTCGCTAAGGTCGTGCTTAAAGAATGTAATGAGGAAACATTATGAGCGAAGAAGAAAGAAATCCGGAAGTTAACGAAGAACTGAAAACTGAAGAGATAAAGGCCGAGCCATCGGCCCTTGAAACTTCTGCCGAGGCGGCCGTCCAGGCCGACGCAGGCAACGAGACATCCGCAGAAGAAACCGAGACGTCCGCAGAAGAAATCGTGGCGTCCGCTGAAGAAAAAACGAAGAAGAAGAAAAAGAAACTCACGAAAAAGCGCCTGGTACTGCGCATCATCTTGATCACACTCGCGGTCCTCATCGCGAGTGTTGGCGCCTACGTGATCTATGTATTTGCCAGCTACCACCGTCTCCCCGACAACATGGAGCTGACGCCGGAGCCGGATCCGCTGAGATATGGACTTATGGACCGAGTGCCTCCGGAAAGGATCAACGTCGAGCCCGGCGAACAGACCTACACCATCATGTCCTACAACATCGGATTTGGTGCGTACACGCCTGACTACAGTTTCTTCATGGACGGCGGCAAATACTCCTGGGCAAGATCCGAAGACGGTCTCAAGCAGAACCTCGTCGACATGTCCTCCGCGATCCAAAGCTACGATCCGGACTTCATCCTTCTTCAGGAAGTTGACGAAGACGGCACGCGTACGTACCACTTCAACGAAGTTTCATACATGTGTTCTCTTCTTGATTACTTCCAGCACGTTTACGCGCAGAACTTCGATTCGCCGTTTCTGTTCTGGCCTCTCTGGCAGCCCCACGGCGCCAACAAATCCGGTCTTCTGACGTTATCGAGCGCATACATCAGATCCGCACTCCGTCGAAGCCTCCCGGTCTCGGACTCACTCACAAAGATCGTCGATTATGACCGTGCCTACTCGATCTCCCGCATCCCGCTGGGCGAAGATATTTCGAAGTATCTGGATCCGAATGCCGAGCCCGATCCCGATGAAAAAGAACTCGTCATCATCAACGTCCATCTCTCGGCTTACTCCACGGGTTCCGTTCGAGAGCAACAGCTCGAAATGCTCTATGGCGATCTTCAGAAGGAATACGAAAAAGGTAACTACGTCATCTGCGGCGGTGACTTTAACCACAATCTTCGTGGCGAAGACGATGAAAAAGCACCGGGCTGGGCGCAGCCTTTCCCGATGGATTCCCTCCCGGACGGATTTACTTTCGGATTCCTTGATTCTGAAAACGGCAAGTCCACACCGGAAGTAAACATCGAACACAACTCCTGTCGTGACGCGAACGAAGCCTATAACCCGGACACTACGTTCACTGTACTGGCTGACGGATTCATCGTTTCCGACAATATCGAAGTCATCTATTACGAAGCGGTCGACACGCAGTACGCGTACTCCGATCACGATCCGGTCATCATGGAATTCAGACTTCTCGACGAGGCATGATCCTTCGATCAAAACTGAAAAAAACAACAACAAAAAAGAGAAGCCAAATCGGCTTCTCTTTTTATTTCAACGGAATCGTTCGTCGCTTATTTTGTCTTCACCTTGAGCGTCTTAAGATACGCTTTCTGCTCGTCCGTGATGCGGTAGCTTTCGACTGCTTTCTGGATCGCTTTGTTGTGCGTCCAGGGCGCGAGCTTCTTCTCTTCGATATAAGGAAGAACAGCGTCATACTGCTTGGCGAGAGCGGTCGCAAAATACCACGCGATCATCATGTTGACGTAGTACTCGTCGGAGCGGATCCTACTTACCATTTCGGGATACTTCGGATCGAAATCCTCATCCAGAAAATGCTCCATCAGCATGCCGATCCCGAAGCGGATCGTGTACGTTTCCTTAGAGCGAAGCCATTTCTTAATATGTACGAGCAGATCCTTCCGATTCTTCTTAAAGATCTTCGGTGACATCTGATCGCAGGTCGCCCAGTTATCGACATAAGGAAGAAACGCCTCGACATCGGCGATGCACGTGTCGTAATCTTTCATGGAAGAAAGGATGAAAGCGTGCAGCTGATCCTCGTCAAAATACTTGTGCGGGAGATCCGAAAGAAACTCCGCGATCGAAGGGTCCTTGACCAGTGCTTTTGCATAGGAACGAAGCGCCGGAGTGCGTACCCCGATCGCCGAACCCGCTTCGCGCGTGGGGATCAGCTTCATCTGAAAGTCGCGATACTCCACGTCCTGATGGCGGAATAGTTCTTCTCGAATATCGTCAATGATGCTCATAGATCAGTTCCAGTAAAGTTCCTTCGTGCCGAGCTCCATCACGAGCGCGTAGGCCGGAACGTACTTCGGGTCGATCTCTTCTTCGACCTCGCGAGGGACGAGCTCATTGCTGTCGGCGATTCCCGGCGCGGTCTTCGTGCCGTTCGCGCCATCCCTCCAGGTCATGACACTGTTGTATTTGTCGGCTGTTCCCGTATCAAAGACTCCTGCGTTTTCGAGCATGCGGATCTTGCCGGCACCGATCGCGACGATGCGGAAACCTCTGTTCTCGCAAAGATCGGCGATGACCTGAGCCTGCTCTTCCGTCAGGAAATATTCATCGTTCGGATCGTAAAGGATGAGGATATGGCCGACGTGATTCTTCGGGGAATCCTCGCTCTCGATCGTGTAGTCTTCGAAATTGAAGATCCTTCTGAACTTGGCTTCTACCGGAAGGCCCATTTCGCTTCCGTAGTACATGATGTCATAATTTCTTTCGTTGACTTTGTCCACGTAGCCGTTAAAGTAATTCCAGGCTCTCGTGCGACTGTCTCCCGGCGAACCCATCACCTTAAAAAGAATCAGCATTCCGATCAGAAGGGCGGCAGCGGCGCCGAGGATTGCATACAAAGTCCGTCTGTTTCTAAACATAAAGCACCTCTTTAGAATCTCGTGTTTCCATTGACAACCTTGAATTGCCGCGCATCCCGCGTCTCTCCTTCAAACAGCGAATTGCGCAAACAAAAACACATCTAAATGATAAGTTAATTATACCTTACATTTCGATGTGTTATATGGTGCGTTTGGCGAAATAGGCGCGAGCCTCAGCGGTTATCGACTTTCTCCGGATACATGTCGTGGTTGGCCATGCGGTCCAAGGCCACCTGTTCCCAGCGCGTTCCGGCCTTGCCGTAATTGCAGTACGGGTCGATCGAGATGCCTCCGCGCGGAGTGAATTTGCCCCAGACCTCGATGTATTTCGGATCCATGAGTTTGATCAGATCCTTCATGATGATGTTTACGCAGTCCTCGTGAAAATCACCGTGGTTACGGAACGAAAACAGGTAAAGCTTCAAGGACTTGCTCTCGACCATCTTCACGTCCGGAACGTACGAGATCGTGATCGTCGCAAAATCCGGCTGTCCCGTGATCGGGCAAAGGCTCGTGAACTCGGGGCAGTTGAATTTGACGAAGTAGTCGTTCTCCTGATGCTTGTTCACGAATGTCTCGAGTACCGACGGATCATAGTCGCTACTATACTTCGTGCCCTGGTTTCCCAGAAGTGTCAGTTCTTCTCTTTCACGCATGGTTTACCTCCTGTTGCTGCGCGGCGCCGATGGCCGGCAGTTATTCTTCTTCTTTCCGCTTCCTTACTCGGCCGGCCCGCTCGGCGGCAATCCGGCCGGCGCGGCGCAGGTGCTTTTGGCGCGGAATCTTACCCTTTGATCGGGTTGTACTTGACGTTGTAGTCGAATGTGTCGACGCCTTCCTTCTTCTTGACCCACTTGACGATCACGTACGTAACCGGCGTGAAAAGCACTTCGTAGGCGACTTTGAAGAGGTACTGGTACATGATCATCTTAAGGACCACGGAGTTTTCCATCGTGCCCCAGAAGGAGATCGTGATAAAGATCACGGAGTCGAAGCCCTCGCCGACGACCGTCGAAAGGATCGTTCGCATCCAGAGGTTCTTGCCCTTTGTGGCGACCTTCAGCTTTGAAAGGATGATGGAGTTAGAAAACTCTCCGAAAAGATAGCCCGCGAAAGACGCGATCGCGACTCTCGGAGTCGTGCCCATAACGGTCTCGTATGCGTCCTGTCCTTCCCAGAAACCCGGGTGCGGAAGGCCGATGACGATCAGGTAGATCAGGACGGCGAAAAAGCTCATGGCAAAGCCCATCCAGATCACGAGGCGCGCTTTTTTGAAGCCGTAGACCTCGGTGAAAATGTCGCCGAAGATGTAGGTCAGCGGGAAAAGAATGACCGCGGCAGGAAGTGTGATCGAATCCGTGACGGCCCACATCTTACCCGCGATCAGGTTCGAAAGAATAAGGCACGAAACGAAGATGATGCCGATGCACATGAAAAGCTTCGAAATCGGCGCGTCTGCGGCAAGTGCCGGCTTTACGGCAACGGTCTCGGCGGCAGCTTCTTCGATCGTCGCTTCGACTGCCCCTGTTGCCTCTGCTGCCGCAGTTTCGGATGCTGCCACAGCGGTGTCTTTTACATCAGTTGTTTTCGTCATACATTACCTCTTAACATTAAAAAATAGTTTGCCTTTTTCCGAAAACGCAAACTATACCTAGATCTTTATATGCGGGACGCGGCGGCCAAAAGCGCCGGCGCGAGCGCCATGCAACGGGTCCGCTGATTCCCTTTTTGAAGAAATAAATATAGTCCTGGTTTTGTTTAACGACAGGATGGCACAAACGAACTGTCGGCAGGTGCTTTTCGCGAGGTGGTTGGGTTATCCCCGGAAAACATGCGCGTTTAGGATAACATTTCGGGCCGAAATGTCAAGAAGAAAAAGGAAAATACGAAAAAAGATCCTGAAACCCGAGGTGGATTTCAGGATCCTTCGTTACTGATTGAAGCAGATCATCTCTCCGGAATCTCATCGCTGGTACGAATGATCTCCGGGAGATGGAGCACATCGTTTCTGTCGAATTTCGAGACGCTTACGAGCTGCAGGTTCAGGTCGTCGCTGATCTTGATCTTCTCCGGATCGGTAATACCGAACTCCTTGTAGAACTTGCCCATCACTTCGCGATTCTTGAACTCATGTTCAGGCCATCTATCCATGTAGAACTCTTCATATCCCACATAATCGTAATAGCGGCATTTAAACAGCATCAGGACCTGATTTCCCTCAAGCTGCAGGGACAGATCATTCGCCGATTGCACGAAAGCGATCCATTCCGGCTCATCATCCGTGCGGAAATAGTCCGGGACATTTGCCCATCTGTCCTCGATATGATAAGTAAAGTGTCCTTTTCCCGCCTTTTTATCCAGAGAATAAACATCCTCCGGAAGAGTCTTCAAATCATAGACCTCATGCGGCTCGATCTCGATATTCTCTTTGAGCATGCATCGCGGCTGACGCATAAAAAGCGTCTCCGTATTATCTTTGTACCAGTCCAGAGCCTCTTCATAGATCTCTGTCGGCTGAACAAAATTCTGATCCATATACGATTCGAAAAATGCGAGCGCGTCGGACTCCGTATCAAAAGTAATCAGAGAAGCATAGGTGATTTCATATTCTGATTCCGACTGACTGTGATCTGAATCCTCGTCATCGTGGTTATCCATGCTCACATCGTTTGAAAAATACGAAACCATGTGATTCACAGACTCCATGAGTTGAGAGCTTCCTACTACATTTTTCAGACCATAGATCGGATCAACTCTTCTAAAAATGTTTGCCACATGCATACCCTTGTATCCGACCCATCCGGGACTAAAGAATTCATCCGTCTCAATATAGAATCCTTTCTCCCATTCTTCTTCCCCGAGGTTATATTCACTTGTCTCATCAACTTTCATGTCTTTCTTCAGAAAATTCGTGAATTCTTCACTTGTCGGAAAGGAAGCTTTCTTTTTTCCGCAGCCGGATAGCGGCAGCAGCATCGATGCAATCAGACATCCTGAAATAACTTTCTTTGTCCCCTTCATGGTCGTCCCCCTTTTTTGCTTCAAAAGCACTTGTCCCTTGTCGTTTCATCTGCGGGCAGGCTTGGTTCACGCCCCCGCAATTCTCAAAAATCTGTTATCAATATACCATTACCGAGAACACGTGCAAAGGCTTCGAATCTGCGAATAAGCGTGGACTATTTCCTCGGGAAAAGCAAAACCCCGGATCTTTGGGATCCGGGGTTTTCATCTGACGGGTGACAGGTCCGTCTTAACAATGGTGGGTAGTATTGGACTCGAACCAACGACCCCTTGCATGTCAAGCAAGTACTCTAACCAGCTGAGCTAACCACCCATTCATGCGACTTCAAAATTGTACTAGAAGTCGCAGAAGAAATCAAGAGGATTCTCAAAAGATGCGCGACGGCGCGGGATTCCTCTGATTTGTGCGTTTCTTAAGCCTCGCCGAGATACTTGTAATCCTTGCCCTCGATCGTTGCTTTTACGACGGATTCGTCATAAGCGGCATCGTCGGAAATCTCGATCTCGCAGGAATTAGTGTTGTGATTCGGGGACGCGTTTGCGATGAAAGGAAGCTCTTCCAGTGCTTTTTTCACGGAAGCTTCGCAATGACCGCACATCATGCCTTCGATCTTAAGTGTCTTTTTCATAGATTTACTCCTTTTCTCCGTTTCCGGAATGGTTATTTCTTCGGGGGATGTCCCGTGAAGAGGCTTGTCATGGGCGCTGTCGTGCATGTTGAAAAGATTCAGGCGCAGCGCGTTCATGCAGACAGTGAAGCTGCTGATGCTCATGGCCGCGGCACCGATCATGGGGTTCATTTTCCAGGAAAGGATGCCGGCCGCGACGGGGATGCAGATCAGGTTATAGAAGAACGCCCAGAAAAGGTTCTCGTGGATGTTCTTTACGGTCTTTCGGCTCAGGCGGATCGCGGCGGCTACATCGGTGAGCGTGCTGTTCATGAGAACCACGTCCGCGCTCTCGATCGCAACGTCCGTTCCGGCGCCGATCGCCATTCCGATATCGGCTGTGGTCAGAGCGGGCGCGTCATTGATGCCGTCGCCGACCATGATGACCTTAACGGGCTTGCCCGCCTGATCTTTCGCGCTCTGGAGCGTCTGAATGACCGCGCCCTTTTCTTCCGGCATGACACCGGCAACGACCTTATCGGCATCGGCTTTCGCGCCGATCGCTTCGGCGGTCTTTTCGTTATCGCCCGTCAGCATGACGACCTTAAGGCCGAGGTTTTTGAGCTGTCGGATGCCCTCCGCCGAATCTTCTTTCATCGTATCCGCAACAGCGATCATGCCGAGAAGCTTTCCGTCTTCTTCGAAAAACAGAGGCGTTTCACCGGAGCTCGCGCACTTTTCTTCCGCTTCAATTATTTCCTTCGGGAAGGCCGTGAATTCACGGATGAACTTCCCGCTTCCGCCATGCACGAGTTTGCCGGAGATGGTTCCCTCCAGGCCGTTTCCGGACCGGATGGAAAAGTTTTCGACCATATAAAGATCGCATGAGCCGGTGGCGCAGGCGGAGTTCTCGTTCTCGATCGAGGCGAAGGCCGCTGCGTTGCCGGAGTCAGAAGATTCGTCGGCTGCGGAAGCCTCGGCCGCCGGGCCTTCGAATTCATTTACGATCGCTTTCGCAAGCGGGTGCTCGCTTCGTTTTTCCAATGTATATGCTTTCTGAAGAAGATACTCTTTCGTTACTCCTTCAGCAGGAAGGATCGATGTCACGCGGGGCTCGCCGGAAGTGATGGTGCCCGTCTTATCGAGAGCCACGACAGTTGCTTTTCCCAAGGTCTCAAGCGCTTCACTCGTCTTGAAAAGAACGCCGTTTTTCGCGCCCAGACCGTTTCCGACCATGATGGCGACAGGAGTCGCGAGGCCGAGCGCGCACGGGCAGGAAATGACGAGCACGGAAATGCCCCTGGCCAGCGCGAAACTGGCCTGCTGACCTGCGATCAGCCATGCGGCGATAACGAGGGCCGCGATGCCGATGACCGCGGGAACGAAGATGCCGGAGACCTTATCCGCGATACGCGCGATCGGTGCCTTGGTGGCAGCAGCGTCAGAGACCATCTGAATGATCTGCGAAAGAGTGGTGTCCTCACCGACTCTCGTGGCGCGGCACTTCATGTAACCGGAGCGGTTGATCGTGGCGGCACTGACTTTAGATCCGACGGCCTTATCGACCGGGATCGACTCACCGGTCAGCGCGGATTCATCGACCGCGGACTCACCTTCGATCACGACGCCGTCGACCGGGATGCTCTCGCCGGGTTTGACGATGAAGATATCACCAACAGCGACTTCCTCGATCGGAACGGTCACTTCTTTTTCATTTTCAGCGGATGCACTCTCTTCGCCCGATGCTTCCGAACGCAATACACGTGCTGTCTTCGGAGCAAGGTCCATCAGGGATTTCAGTGCATTCGTGGTTCTGCCTTTACTTAAGGATTCCAGCGTTTTTCCGACAGTAATGAGCGCGGGGATCATCGCGGCAGATTCGAAATACAGCTGGTTGTGATAAAGATCATGGAGCTCGGAATTCGCGGTGCCATTGGTGATCATGCCGCACATTCTGAAGAATACGAAAAGGCTCCACAGGAACGACACGCCGGAACCAAGCGCGACAAGCGTATCCATATTCGGCGCGCCGTGAAGAAGCGACTTAATGCCGCTTTCAAAAAACTTCCTGTTGATGTACATCACGATCAGAGCCAGGACCATCTGCGTGAGCGTGAGTCCCAGGTGGTTGTGATCGAAGTAAGAAGGAAGCGGGAAATTCCACATGTTGTGTCCCATCGACACATACATCAGGATCAGAAGGAATCCCGCCGAAAGGATCAAGCGCCGAACGAGCTTAGGAGTCTCTTCGTCCTTGAGAGACGGAGCTTCGGAGGCAGGTGCTTTTCGCGCGGGATCGGACGAGGACTTCAGGCTCGCGCCATAGCCCGCCTTCTCGACTGCTTCAATGACCGCGGAAGGATCGGCGTCGCCCTCAACGCCCATGGAATTCGTCAGCAGGCTCACGGCAACAGAAGTCACGCCCGGAACCTTTCCGACCGCCTTCTCGACGCGCGACTGGCACGCCGCGCAACTCATTCCTGTGACCTTATACTGCTTCATCTTCTCTCCTGTTTCGCGAGCGATGGGACGCGGAGCACGGGGCTGACGCAGGATCCCGATCGCCTGTCTTTTTTATTTCATCAATTTCTGCATGACCTTGACGAACTCGTCGATCGACTCGTCCTTGCCTGCGCGGATGTCATCCGCGACGCAGCTTCTCATGTGGCACGCCATCAGCTCCTTGTTGAAGCTGTTGAGCGCCGCCG
Source organism: Clostridiales bacterium (assembly GCA_017561715.1). Classification (GTDB taxonomy): domain Bacteria; phylum Bacillota; class Clostridia; order Saccharofermentanales; family Saccharofermentanaceae; genus Scatonaster. Next base: position 390,169 of record JAFZBN010000015.1, read on the forward strand.
TGACCGCCGCGACCTGATTCAGGATGGTCGGGCAGTATGCGTCACCCTCGATCATCTTTTCGATGCCGCGGATCTGGCCCTCCGCGCGGCGCAGGCGCTTGAGAAGTTCCTTTCTCTCCTCCTCGGTGCGCAGCTTCTTCCTATCATCGCAATGCGGGCATTTCTCTGTCTTTGCCATAGTTGTGTTCCCTTTCTTAAAGCTTATGGTGTTTGTTCTTTATGATTTTGCTACCATATACCCCCAGGGGGTATGTTAATCTGTTTTCGATTGTATACCCCCCAGGGGTATCTGTCAACACAGGATAAGATCAAAATGTGCTTTTCGCGGATTTGCTCTTATCGGATGACACGAGCAATAAGATCATTTAGTGTTTTCGGGCAATTGGATCTTATTTTGTTGGCCGAGAAATAAGATCATTTGGTGGTTTTTTCCGATTTATTCTTATCCTGATTTCCGTGAGATAAGATCGTTGGGGCGTTTTTCGAGGAAAGATCTTATCTTTCCAATGAGCAGCTAAGAGCAAAACAGAGATTTTGATGATTTGATCTTATCCGAGCCACAATACGATAAGATCAAATAGCACCTTTTCTCGATATGATCTTATCTGAAACAAAAAAGAGCACCTCCCTGAGGAGATGCTCCTTTGAAAACCATGTAAAGGAAACTCAGATCAAACGATCTTGCTTCCGCAGAATGTGCAGATTCCGGCGGCACCAATTGCCGTGGTTGCCTGGCAGAACGGGCAGACCATCGTACCACCTGCGGCCGGAGCCTGAGCCATCGCCTGCTGCTGCATCGGCTGAGCATAGCCGCCCTGTGCCATCGCCTGCTGCATCGGGATCGCGCCGCCATCTTCAGGTCTACGCGGACCACCCGCCGGCATCGGCTGCTGGAAGCCTTGTGACGCCAAGTTCGCTCCGATAAAAGCCATTCCGCCGGAAGCCATAACTGCCTGCTGACGGGCAGCCATGATATTCGCAATCTCCATTTGTACCTGCAAATGACGAGCCTGGTCAGTAGGATCTGCACAACCCTGTTGCGCTACTTGGGCATCTATCTTCGCTCTCAACTGAGAAGCCTCAGCCTTAAGAGCCGCAAGCCGCGCATCCTGCTGAGCCATCGGATCTGCAGCAGTAGCGCCACGCATACCGTCGATCGCTGCCTTGATCTCGTTACCGCAGTCAACGCACTTATAATACTCATCGATCTTGTTGCCGAGGAGGTTGAACCCGGAACGTGAAACGCTCCAGCCACCGCTCTGACCCGGGTTCATCGGCTGCTCGCCGACCTCGATGTAACCGTTGGAAAGCGCGAACTTCATCTCGTCGAAGTACGGATGATTTACGCGGATGATCGCATGGAATTCGTAGGAATATTTATATCTCGGAGGATTGTAGCTGACGGACTTTCCGGAGCTGTCGGTTCTTCTGATCTCGGATCTGTGCTCCTTGACGTCGAGGTCACAGCCCTGCGCCTGCGAGAAATCGAGAACGTCCGGATTCGCGGCGGCAATATCTTTTGCCGAAGTGACCATGAACTTTCTTGCACTGTCGTCGATCAGGAGCTTCGTGCTTGTATTGCCGAGAGTTCTCGTCGCGTGAAAAGCAGCGACCGCGCTCTTGTTCTGCTCACGATAAGCCAGCTGCTGGTCAATATCCGCTTTCGTACTGTGACGACGCTCGGAAAACCACGGGGAAAGCTTGCTTGCGCAGTCCTTACACATGTTGGCGTCTTCGAGCTTTTTGTTGCCCAGAAGGCCGATCTTATTGCCGCAAAAATCACAGAATTTCTTATCAAAAAGTCCCATAATATCCTCCCTTGCATTTTGGAATTGTCAACGTAATTTTACCATTTGACACATGCATCTTCAATCACTCTTTGTCACACTCATCACCGAAATAGAGTCCGCTAAAGATGCGCGAAAAGCACTTGTCCCCGAAAAAAAGACCGCCCCCGAAGGAACGGTCCTTTTCAAGCATCTATTCAATTCCGAGCTTCTGTCGGCGCCTTTCGCGCTGAAGCCGTGCCGCGCATCGTAGCCCGCCGCGCCTTACATCAGGCTTGCCAGTTCGGTGTACTCATAACCGAGAGCAGAAGCAACGTTCTTGTTCGTGCACTTGCCCGCGTAGCAGTTTACGCCGGAAGTGATGACTTCGCTCTTCTTGCAAGCCTCCTCGAGACCTGCCTCTGCGATCTGAAGACCATACTTCAGAGTTGCGTTGGTAAGAGCGATCGTACTTGTTCTCGGAACCGCGCCCGGCATGTTACCTACGCAGTAGTGAACGACACCATCTTCGATGTAGACCGGATCGTCGTGAGTGGTTACGTGAGAAGATTCACCGCATCCGCCCTGGTCGATCGCGACGTCAACAAATACAGCGCCGTCCTTCATTTCCGGCAGATACTTCTTCTTAAAGAGCTTCGGTGTAGAGCCGCCCGGGATCAGAACGGAACCGATCACGAGGTCAGCGTCCTTGCAGACTCTCTCGACATTGGAATCGTTACTAACGAGTGTCTGAATGTGTGCGCCGAACATGTTGTCGAGTTCCTCAAGACGCTTCAGGTTAACATCCAAAATAGTAACGTTCGCGCCCATACCGACAGCGATCTTGCAGGCGTTCATGCCGACAGTACCGCCACCGAGGATAACGACGTTTGCCTTCGGAGTACCCGGAACACCTGCGAGCAGAATGCCCTCACCGCCGAACTTCTTTTCGAGATACTTCGCGCCTTCCTGAATGGAAAGACGGCCCGCGATCTGAGACATCGGAGCCAGACACGGCAGCGAACGGTCCTTTTCCTGCAGTGTCTCGTAAGCAACGGCCTTGACCTTGCCTGCGATCAATGCATCGGCCTGCTCTTTGTCAGCAGCCAGGTGCAGATATGTGTAGAGGATGAGGCCCTCTCTGAACAGCGGATATTCCTCCGGAAGCGGCTCCTTGACCTTGACCATCATGTCCACGAGGTGCCAGACATCGGCGGCGTTATCGATCAGCGACGCGCCCGCATCGACATATTCATTGTCCGAAAAACCGGAACCGACGCCCGCGCCCTTTTCCATGTACACATGGTGGCCGGCCGCCACATAGGCTTTTACGTTGTCCGGCGTCAGGCCGACGCGGAACTCATTGTTCTTGATCTCTTTTACACAACCGATCTTCATAAGTCACATCCTCACTCTACTTCTAAATTTGTCCTCGCGAAAAGCACTTTTCGCGGCTACTTTTCATTGTAGCATAAGTATCTGTGAGAAACGTGCAAATGAAGGAGATTTATACTACCGAGTTATCCGCGGCGCTCTTCTTTTTCGGTTTTCTCAGAACAGGGATCAGGCGGGTCCCGACGATCGCCGCAAGCACCATCTTGATCGAATCCGTCGGCATGAAAATAAGGAAGTAATCGACGAGAAGAACTCTCATCCCGATGACCTTATCCATGTAAAAACGGCAGATGCAGTAAAGATACGGAACACCGATCAGGTAGATCACGAAAAGGCCCGCAAAGCACGCGATCAGCACTCTCACAAATCCCGGCTTTCCGTCTTTGGTCTGTGTCAGTTTTCCCGTGACAAAAGCACCTCCCACCATACCGAGAAGGTATCCGAAGCTCGGCTGCAGAACATACGAGAATCCGCCGCCTCCTGTAAATACCGGAAGACCGATCAGGCCGAGAAGGATATAGACTAAAACGGAAAGTGCGCCGAGTTCTCCGCCGAGCAGAAGTCCTGCGACGGTCGTAAAGAAAAGCTGCAGCGTAAACGGAATTCCCGGAAACGGGATACGGATAAATGCACCGATCGCGGACAGCGCGGCGAACATCGCGACCAGCGCGATACGATATGTTTTTTCACGATAACTTGTTTTCATGTTTCTCATCTTCCTTATGTGTTTTGGAGAACATCTAAAGCGAGATACAAAAACAGTTTCTTATTTTTTCAGAAGGTCCTTCGGCCGCACGCTTACCTCGCCGGACGAAAGAATTTCGGTAGTCTTGTCCGGGAACTCCACGAGGAGATTACAGTCATCCGTGATGTCCAAAACCTTGCCGCGACGGGTCTTTCCGCCACCGGTCGGGATCACGTCGACCTGTTTTCCAAGTACAAGACTTCTTTCCTTATATTCGGCCTCGTATCCGCCGTGGTCAGACGAACGATAGATGGCAAAGAACTGATTCAAAAACTCCGCGGCGATCCGGTTCTTCGCATCCGGAATCTTTTCCGAAAGAACTGCTCCCGCGATGTCTTTGATCTCCTCCGGGAATCCTCCCTCGGGAAGATATACGTTAAAACCGATGCCCGGCACGGCATATTCGAGGTTGCCGTTTTCCATGCTCATCGCGGCTTCGGTCAGGATCCCCACGACTTTTCTTCCGTGGAAATAAATATCGTTGACCCACTTGATCTGCGGGCGGTCTTTTTCGTTTTCGGAAAGGACGGCTTCGATCGCGCGGCAGGCGGCCACCGCCGACATCGTCGTCATCTTCAGCGCTTCCTGCGCGGGCATATCTGACGGGCGCAGAAGGACACTGATATAAAGTCCGGTGTTCAAAGGAGAATAGAAAGATCTGCCCAGACGGCCTTTTCCGCCGGTCTGGGAGTTCGCGATGATGACCGTACCCTCACGGGCGCCGGCCGCCGCTTTTTCCTTAAGAAGAGTATTGGTGGAAGTGACCTCTTCGTAGACCTCAAAGTCGAGATCCAGGTCAGATCGAAGATACTTTCCCACGCCCTGCGCGGAAACGATGTCCGTGTCCGGCGACAGGCAGTAGCCGCGAGACTTCACCGCCTCGATCGCGTATCCGTCAGACCGCAGTGACTCGACCGCTTTCCAGACGGCCGCGCGCGACACCGAAAGCGTCTCCGCGATCTCCTCGCCCGAGAAGTATCTTCCCTTATTCTGTTCAAAAAGCACCAGCAGTGCGTCTTTTGTATTCTTCGGTTTCATATGTTCTCGCTTGATATTCTCCGCATAAGAAGATACCACTAGAGAAAAGAGTAGTCAACCACTCTTCTTTTCGTGGTTGACTACTCCGATTGATCAGTTTACAAGTTTACCTTTATCACAGGCAGGCAAGAATGCTTTCGCGTCACGGTGCTTTTCGATCAGTGCTCGAGGACCAGTTCCGGAATGCCTGAGATCGTGTACTCATCCACGACCTTATAGGAGATCTGAATGCCGCGGCAAAGTTTTTTCCGAAAAGGTATTTACATTTCCGGAAAAAGGTTTATCATATGAATTGTCAGACATATGAATGGTTGTTCATATGATTTACGGAGGTTACAATATGAAAAGAACATTTAAACTCGAAGATCTGGATTGCGCAAACTGCGCCGCGAAGATGGAAGATGCCATCAGCAAGCTCGAAGGAGTTACTAAAGTCAGCATCAACTTCATGGCACAGAAGATGATCCTCGAAGCCGATGACGACAAGTTCGACGCCGTACTGAAAGAAGCCGTAAATTGCGTTTCCAAGGTAGAGCCGGACTGCAGGATCATCCTGTAAGTATTCACTTACAACGCTGTTCTATGTTTGGTTCTAATATTGGTGCATTTTTAGAACAAAACCTAGAACAAACAGGCAAAGTTCTATGTTTGGTTCTAAAATCAGCAGGAAAATAGAACAAAACCTAGAACAAACAAGCAAAGCTCTATGTTTGGTTCTAAAATTAGTAGAAAAACAGAACCAAACCTAGAACAAAGCTCATAACTAAACACCTAACAAAAGGATAAGATCAATGACGAGAAAGCAAACGAAAACTTTACAACGCATTCTGGTGGCGGCAGTACTTCTGATCGTGCTGAAGCTGCTTCCGCTTTCTGACATCCTGGAGAGCGTCTTCGGGGATGCCGAGGACGGAACACCTTTTGTTCTTCGTAAAATAGCGACGATCGTCCTTTATCTTATCCCCTATCTCGTCGTTGGATACGATGTCGTGATCAAAGCACTGAAGAAGATCGGGACAGGTGATTTTCTCGATGAAGAATTCCTCATGATGATCGCCACGATCGGTGCTTTTGCCATCGGAGAATATCCCGAGGCGACGGCCGTCATGCTCTTTTACCAGGTCGGCGAGCTCTTCCAGAGCATCGCGGTCGGAAAGAGCCGAAAGTCCATCGCCGACATGATGGATATCTGCCCGGATACCGCGATCGTTCTTCGCGACGGATCCGAGGAAGAAGTCGACCCGTCCGAAGTTTCCGTGGGCGAGATCGTCATTGTCAAACCGGGCGAAAAGGTCCCGATCGACGGCCTGATCTTAGACGGCACGTCTTCTCTTAACACCGCGGCGCTGACAGGCGAGAGCCTGCCGGTCGAAGTCACAGCGGGAAGCCCCGTTTACTCGGGCTCCATCAACCTGACATCCGCGATCAAAGTCACAACCACTACTGAATACGAGAACAGCACGGTCGCGCGCATCCTGGAGCTGGTCGAAAACAGCACCGATAAGAAATCGCGCTCCGAAAAGTTCATCACCAGATTTGCCCGCTTCTATACTCCGATCGTCGTTCTCCTGGCGGTCCTGATCGCCGCGTTCTGCGCGATCTTTACTGACCTCGGGATCTCGGGAAGCATCTACCGAGGACTTATCTTCCTCGTCGTATCCTGCCCGTGCGCGCTCGTCGTTTCCGTTCCGCTTTCGTTCCTCGGAGGCATCGGCGCGGCAAGCCGAAGAGGCATCCTGGTCAAGGGCAGCAACTTCTTAGAAGAACTGTCGAAGATCGACACTGTCGTTCTCGACAAGACCGGAACGCTGACGGAAGGTGCTTTTGCCGTAGACGCGATACACCCGAACCAGGTCGATGCCGATAAGCTGATCGACATCGCGGCACTCGCCGAGAGCCGTTCGCACCACCCGGTCGCCGAGTCGATCGTCAACGCACACGGCAAGGACATCAACTCTTCCCGTCTGGGCGACGTTGAGGAACTTCCGGGCCGCGGCATCCGCGCAGTCATCGACGGAAAAGAGTATTTTGTCGGAAACGGCAAGCTCATGGAAGAAGTCAAGGCAGACTTCCACGAGTGCCATCTGCCGGGCACTGTCGTTCACGTAGCGCTGGCGGAAGCAGAAGGCGCCTCCGAATACCTCGGCCACATCGTCATCAACGACGTTCTTAAGAAAGATTCTCCCGACGCGATCGCGGATATGCGCCGCGCGGGCATCTCCGACATCGTCATGCTTACGGGCGACAACGAAAAGGTCGCTTCGAAAGTCGCCGGCGAAGTCGGGATCGATACGTACTACGCCGGGCTCCTTCCGGGCGACAAAGTCGACAAGCTCGAGAGCCTTCTTGACGGAACCCGGAAGGTCGCATTTGTCGGTGACGGCATCAACGATGCGCCGGTACTGACACGAGCTGACGTCGGGATCGCGATGGGCGCACTCGGATCAGCCGCCGCGATCGAGGCCGCGGATGTAGTCCTCATGGACGACCGTCTCGGAAAGATCCCGGAAGCGATCCGCATCTCGAGAAAGACCATGCGCATCGTCAAAGAGAACATCGCGTTCTCGCTCTTTGTAAAGATCGCGATCATGGTGCTCGGCGCGCTCGGCTTTGCCGACATGAAACTCGCCGTTTTCGGAGACGTCGGTGTACTTGTTCTCGCGATCCTCAATTCCATCCGCGCGATGCGGATCCCGAAAGCCCGCTGAACCTTCTGCGACCCTCCTTCAATGCAAAGCAAGACTGCGGGAAAGCCTGTAACATTGTTACAAATCCTATAGTTTCAGGCATCAGAAAGCGCCTCCCCGGATCATTCGGGAAGGCGCTTTTACTTGCGAATCTGTATGGATCTCCGGGCAAAAACCGAGCGGATCAGAGGTTCGGGTTCACGATATCGATGACATTATCACCATATTCGATGCCGTGTTTTGCCAGGAACGCGGAAAGCCCCGGAGCAGCTTCAGGCTGGCGGATGAGTTCCGGAATGTGAGCGTCACAGCCCATGACGAACTTGGGCTTGAGTTCTTTTGCCATCTTGAAGAAACGGTCGCACGGATAGTGTCTTCCGTCCGAAAAGCCGTACATGTTGATCTCCAGCGGGATCTTCAGCTCGACCGCCTTTTCCACGATGCGGCGCATGTGCTTGCAGTAGATATCGTCGGGGCCCTCGTATTTCGGCAGATCCGGGTGCGCCAGATAGGTGAACAGGCCTGTTTCCATGCCTTCAATGGTGGTGTCGACATAGGAGATCAGCTTCTCTTCACTGTCAAAAGCCTCACCGACATAGAATCCGTCGACCTCATTTACCGCGAAGTGCTGGCCCTGGATCAGGTAGTCCAGCGGGTACTTTCGAAGCTCCTTGATGAGCTCCGGGAAAAAGCGGCTGGAATACTCGACTTCGTAGCCGATCAGGATCTGGATGTCCTTTTTGTACTCCTCGCGAAGTTTCACGAGCGTTTCCGTATACTCCGGAATTTCCGACATTCTCATGCGGATCCAGGAATAAAAGTCATCCGGATACGGCTGCGGTACATGGTCCGAAAAGCCGAGGATCTTAAATCCTTCCTTTATCGCCTGCTCGATGTATTCACGCTCCGTGCCCTTGGCGTGGTTACAACGGATCGTATGTGTATGGTAATTGGCAATCATAAATTCTCCCAATGGTCTCGGGCCGAAAAGGTCCGAAGAATAGTTTATCTCGGAAAAGCCGCCAGGATCAGCGCTTTTCGCGAAGTGTGAAGCCACACTCGGAAGACGCGTCCCGGAAGCAGGAAAGGATCTTCTCGGCGTAGTCACCGAGGTACTCTTCGAGGATCGCGGTGTTCACGAAATGGATCGTGTTCTCAGCGCTCATATCGGACAGGCAGTCATAGAGCGCGTCCAGGTTCTTTCCGAAATAATCCGGGAAAGCCAGTTCCTTCGCGATCAGCTCGTAAGCTTCTTCCTTGCTCGTCATATCTTTTCCGTCCAGAAGGTAAATGCTCATATTACTCCTCCCCGTAAAGCAGCTCGAATGTCTCGTAATGGTCTTCGGTGTAGTAGATCAGGCCGTCGTTGGAGAACACGATTCTCTTGGCGCCACGGGACTTCTTGCCCTTGGTGTCGATATCGCATTCCGTGTATTTGCGGCCTTTCTTCGTGGGCAGATTGCCTTCTCTGTTTCCGAATGAGTCGCCGCCGATGCTGCAGCCCGGGAAATAGTCCTCGAGAGAGCCGCCTTCCCAGCCCTTTTCGCGTGCCTCATTCTTCGTGACGTAGTTCTTCGGCAGATGCCCGTATGTGTGGATATAGAGCGCAACGTCGTCTTTGGAGTTGTACTCGCCGTCCTCGTCGATGAGCGGCTCGGTCTCTTTTGTCGTCTCTTTCTTGGACTCCGTTGTCGTCGCTTCGGTCGTGGACTCCGTATTCGTTTCGGATTCCTTCGACTCCTCGGTCGTTTCAGAACTCGGAGCCGTATCCTCAGTTTCTTTAGTATCTTCCGTGACTTTCGCCGTCGTCTCGGTCGTCGGCGCAGAAGTCGCCTTCGTTTCTTTCTTTTTCTTCTTGCAGCCCGTAAATGCGCCCAGCGCGATCACCGCGCACAGGATCAGAAGCCACAGTTTGAATTGTTTCTTTCCCATTTTGATTCCTTCTTCCGTCATCAACTCATCTTTTCGCGCTCTATTATAGCAGAATACTTCGAAATCGGTGAACGCCCGCACAAAAAGAAGCCTCCCCGGGGAAAGTCCCAAGGGAGGTCTCTTTGCAGTTTCTTTTTCTTTCTGTAAGCGTGCCTCCGCTCCTTCTCGAAAAGCACCTGTCGTCACCACAATCAGCGGTTTACCAAAAAGTGCGGAGTCATCAGCGTGAACAGAGCACCCATGCCGACATTGAAGCACGAGCCCAAAAGCATCGGGATCAGCGGCAGGTTGAAGTACACACCCAGTACGACGAAGACCGCGGCCGGCAGAAGACCGAAGTAAAGGATCATGATCTGCACGAAGGTCTTGATCGTGTTTGCCTGATCGCCCGGGACCGATACATCTACGAAAGTACCGACCGTTGTGCCGAATACCGAAACCGACAGGATGAAGAAGAACCATCCGATCACGGTCAGAGGATTCGTGCCCAGCATGACTGCGGCAACGATGGTCGGGATGACCAGGTCGATCGCGTTGACTGCGACACTGCCGAGAAGCGAATACCAGATCTTCGAAAGCGGAGATTCCGGGATCAGAACGAAGAACTCACGCTTGGTGTCCTCAAGAAGCGGATTGCCGAGGGTCCTGTAGAACATCAGGAACGTCATCGTGCAGGCCGGGACCAGGAACGGATCGACACCGCCCGGAAGCGTCTTCGTACCCACGATCCAGGCAGAACCTGCCGCGGCGAGCGTAAATACGACGACCGTCTTGTTGAGGATCTTGAACTTGCTGAAGCGCAGACGGTTGAAGATCGCCTTGTGGAAGAAGACATTTGCGCCGAAACCGCGCTTAAAACCGTCACGGTCGAGCTTGTCGCTTCTATCCTTCTGACGCTTCATGACACCGCCCTTAGATGCGTTCTGCACGCCCTCGAGCATAACAGCCATCTTGTCTGCTTCAACGAGAGCATCCTCGTAGAAGTCCGCCTTGACCTTCCAGATCAATATGACCACCAGTGCGCAGGCGAAGATAAAGAGCACCAGATACAAAAGAGAAAGCGCCGTCTCGCCGGTGATCGCGTAGTAGGAGATACCACGCAGCCAGCCCCAGAACGGGACCCAGAAAGTATTCTTTCCGGCGAAGAAATCAAATGCAGCCGTCAGCATCTCTTTTCCGCTTGCCATCTTGTAGATGAAGAATGCGCCTACAAGAACGCCATAGAAAGCGATGATGTAGTTCTTAAGGTCCTTTGTGCCACGCTTTGTTCTCGAAAGAATGGTATAAAGGGCAACCTGTACGAGCGTTCCGAAAATGAGTCCCAGAGCATATACGATGATCAGGGAGATCGCGCCCCACATGCCGAGCTTGGCGTTATAGATCAGGTTCGGCAGCTGGAACAGCATGTATAGCGAGAGCATGAGCGATGCCGCGAGTGTTCCGATCAGGCGGAACATCAGAACCGACTGAGGTTTCATCGGACTTGCGAAAAGCATCGGCACGTCGGCCGGTTTGAAGATCTTTCCGGATTTATCTGCTGTTGCGACATTGTAAGCGAGCGAAAGGAGCACGACTCCACTGACGATCAGGTCAACGAGATCGGCCTTTGTCTTGCCTCTTTCTTCGAGGAAACTCATTTCTTTGGATTCCTCTTCCTCAGTGACCTCTTCTCCGTCTTCGTTGACAACGATCGAAGACTCAGTATCCTCTTTCTTATCGTCATCTTTGTCGTCTGGTGCAATCAGGCTGATACCAAACCCGATCAGAAGACCGATCAAAAGGCAGGCCAGCATGACGGCAACCCAGGTCTTCATGACTTTTTTGATCGTGTTGACAAAAGAGTGCCATGTGTAATACCAAAACAGTTTCATTTGTCAGACTCTCCCTTCGAATCAGCATCCGAAGCTTCCTCGGCAGGCGCTTTTACGGAAGAAGGCTCGAGACCCTCAGTGACCTCGAAGAAGAGCTGTTCAAGCGTCTTGCCCTGTCCCTCGATCTCGGAACGGGAAACATTGGCCTTGACCTGACCATCCTGCATGATGATCGTCTTGTCCCAGAGCATGTCCACGCTGTCGATGATGTGTGTACTGATTAGAAGAGTCTTACCGGCCTGGCGCATCTCCTCGATGTAATTCTTCAGTTCCTTGATCGCGTGCGGGTCGAGGCCGAGGAGCGGCTCGTCCATGAGAAGGATGTCCGGGTCAGGCAGAAGGCCGACGCAAAGGTTCAGCTTCTGCTGCATACCCTTACTCAGCTCATCGCCGAATTTCTTTTTCTTATCGGCCATCTCGAAACGCTCAAGCAGCATCTCGATTCTGTCCTTATAGTTCGTCATCTTATACGCACGGGCGATGAACTCCATGTGCTCGATGACCGTAAGTGTCGGATAAAGCGAAGGCAGTTCCGGGATATAGCCCAGGATCTTTCTTGCCTCCGAAGTCTTGTTTGGGAACTCGTTGACCGTGATCTCACCGTCATATTTCAAAAAGCCGATGATCGACTTGATGATCGTACTCTTACCCGCGCCGTTCGGTCCGAGAAGAACCGTCAGTGAACCCGGCTCGAGTCCGAAAGAAACGTCATTTACGGCGACCGTCTTTCCATACTTCTTTGTGACATGATTTACGTACAACATATAAAATACACTCCCAACTTGCACATCCTTGTTTCCTCGAGGCACATTTTCGCGCCTCCCCTGCTGTGCATGATTACATATTAACGGTTAGTGTTCAAGCAATAGCCAAGAAAAAGTTAAGAAATGCTAAAGATTAAGACAGATTTGATTCTTTGAGAAAAGCACCGGTCGTGGCGGCGTTTCATCCCTTCAGGAAAGCACTGACCTGGCTGCGGTCCTGCAAGGCCGTGATCGCGCCGATCTTCGTCGTGCAGATCGCACCGCAGGCGGTAGCAAACAAAAGAATATCGCGATAGCGCGATTCTAATACATCGAGGGAATCCTCGCCTTCTTCGGAAAGGATCCTTAACACCTCAGAGGTCAGTCCGGCAACAAAGCAGTCGCCCGCGCCAGTCGCGTCAACGGCCTCGATCGGGAAAGCCGGAAGGAAGAAAGATGTCTTGGCATTCTTAAAGAAACATCCCTTCGCGCCCAGCTTGATGACGACATTCTTTACTCCATAAGAAAGGAATACATCCGCCATCTCTTCGGGCTCGGTCTTTCCGGAATAATACTTCGCCTCGTCTTCGTTCGGCGTAATGAAATCCACAAACGGAAGTGAATCGGCGATATCCGAAAGCGAGAGTTTTACAAAATTCGGGAGCTTCGTGTCCGCGACTACGATCTGCCCTGCTTTCTTCGCTTCAGTAACCACCGAATAGATGATCTTCGGATCGTTGAAAGGCGCGCGGAACAGTGATCCCAGGATCAGCGCCCGAGAGCATGTAAATGTGGAGATATGTTCCTCCGGATGAAAATTATACTTATGCGACGCGTTCGTGATGGACTTTCTCGTGCCGTCGGCATTAACGAACATCGTTGTGACCGGTGTCGGATGCTCGGCACTTCGAAGAACGCCCTCCGTGTCGACATCGTCTTTACGAAGCTGGGAAAGGATCATGTCGGCCGCGCCGTCTTCTCCCAAAGAACAGACGATACCAGTCTTCGTGCCAAGACGCGCGGCGGAGACCGCTTCGTTCACCGCCTCACCGCCGACGTTCAGAGAACCGGACTGCGCGCAAAATCCCGAGGCCGAGACCGGCTCGGGATCAAATCCTTTAATGATGGAATCCACAAGGGCCATACCCATGCAGACGATGTCCAGACGCTTCTTTTCCACGCGAAAACCTCAACTAAAAAGGAATTACTTCTTAACAATAACATCCATGATCTTGTTTCCACAAGTCTGGCAGACATATGTGTCGCTGACGGCGCCCACGATCGGAGCGGCGCAGCTCGGGCATGTGTCCTTGACGATCTTCTTCGCAAGAGATGCCTTCAGGGTGCCTTCGTTCATATCAAGCGTACAGTGATCCAGATAGTTTCTTCGGATTGCGCCGCGAAGAGATCCGAGTCTCTTCTTCGAAGACTTGACCGAAGGGATCTCCTCTGCCGGGATGAAAGGCACTTCGACCGTGGAAAAATACTTCGCGGTCTTTTCCGCTTCGATGACGTATCTGATGCGGAAAGCTCTTCTCAGCGCGAGAATGACCATGATCACCGCGAGAACGCCGAAGAAAATGATCACGCCGATCAGTTCTTTTCGAATGGACGCATAATCATAAAGGTGATTATCCGGGTTCAGGATCGTCTTATTGAGATATTCCTTATCGTTGTACTTACTTGCCTGATCAAAGATAGCGATGGCACTGATCGCAAGCGCGCCGAGAGCAGCTACGACATAACAGAAGAAGATCCTTTTCTGCATGTCGAGATTCTTCTTCTCGTAATAGCTCGGGTTATTGTGACCCTTGGAGATCTCGCTCGAAATGCTGTAGAAACGATCGCCGGCGAGTACTTTTGCAAAGACATCGGAACTTCCGCAGTAATTACAGTGACCTGCAAAGTAGTCCTTCTTCTCGACAGGCGCGCCGCAGTTTTTACACTCGCAGAGCGTTGTCTTACTGAAAAGCTCGATCTTGGTCTTGCCGTCGATATTCTTAAAAGAATACTTCTTCATGTAAAGCACTTTGTAAAGCGCAAGCTCGATCCTTACGAGCCATGCGGGCTTACCCGTTACCTCGGCAAGATCCGAAAAGTCGATGACACCGTCGAGGGATTGTTCGAAGTAGCTCGAATAGAAATAGGCGTTACCGATCATCATGCGAGAGAACGAAACGACGACCAGCGCGACGATCGCATACTCAAGCCACTCGATACAGCCGGGCATCGCCTTGCAGTGAAGGAACGTGTCGATGTCATCGTGATAGGTGGCAAAGAGGTCAAGCATAACGGTCACCGACATAAAAATGAGGGCGACCGCTGCAATGATCAAGAGGACATTCTTGATCTTAAAAATCTTCAAAAGTTTTTCTTTAATGTACATGTGCTTTTCCTTAAGTCTGATGATTAGGATTCTATCCTATCAAACAGATCAGTCATCTGTCCAATCGGAATCGGCACCACTATCACCTTCCCCGCTTGTGACGATCACATCCGCACATTCAAACTCAATGATTTCTAATGTTAATCTTTTATATTCTTCCATTTTTTGATCTCCTTTACGGTTCCCATCCGACATAGCGGCAAGCGGCTGCATAATAATCATAAAGGGCTACCATAGCCAGTTGCTTCTCATGGGAGAAGCGGTTCCCGTTATTTGTCAGAACAGAGTTGACATAGGACAAAACGCAGACATTACCTCCGCTTCCATCACCAAGATTGACCATCGGAAACCACTGGCCGTAATAGTATGGCGGAAGTCCCGATACACTTCGTGTATACCAGGTTACATTATCTTTTTCGATCGTATCCATATTCAAGGATCCGTACTTCAATGTGCAATAGACATTCAGCGTGATCTTCTCATTCATCGTCAGAGAATAGGCCGATCGATCAAATGCGTTGTTCGTCGGCTTCTGGAATGCATAAGAAGCTACATTCGATTTTACTGTTGCGATATAAGAATCCGAAAAATCAGAGTATTTCGTGATATCCGCGTGATGACTTCTCTTATCTTTCCAGCCATCTGCTGTTTTCGACTGAAGCTGCATGTAGTATCCGTAATTCTGAAGCGCGTTGACGATATCGAGCACTTTCTGATCGTAACCGCCATGATCGCGGATATACTGGCAGTACTGCTGCGCAGAATACTGATCCGTGATCCTGTCGTTCCCGTAATGGAGCGTCGCTGTGATGTTATCGGCAAATTCCATCGCGCTGATCTCACAAGTATACCAATAGAAGTTATCGCCGTAAGAAGCCGGAGTTGCTTCTGCCTGATCAAACGTGACCTGTTCTCTTCTTCCGTCTTCAACGACAAAATCTACATAAACGTCTTCTTTTGTCACAGCTTCCGGAATGTATACCATGAACTTCACACCGATCGTGTCGTACAGGGATAGTGTATGTCCCAAGAACGACGGGTGCGGATAGTCGACACTGCTCATCGGATACTTCGCATAGAATTCAGAAGTCAGGAAATCGTCGTCTCTGGTGTGATTGGTAAAGCTTGCGTCTGACAACAATCGCCACTTCATGAGATAGCACGTATCCTGATATCCATCTTTAAATCTATACAGAAATTCATTGCTGTCCCAGGTTGAATCTACGTTATAGAACACATTTCCGATCTTTACGATGTTCCAGGCATGAGGACCTCCGTTTCCGATTCCGGAAATCAGTCTCGTTTCAATTCCGACCTGCTTCAGCATTCTGTAAAGAAGGTTCGCGTATCCCTGACAAACAGCTGTGCCCTGGCACAGTGCCGCATAAGCGGTATACTTCAGTTTGTAAGAGTCGTCGTTCAAATTATCATAGTCATAAGTAACATTTCTGCAGATATAATCATAAATCGCGATGAATTTATCGTAATCTGACTTGCCGTTGAGATTTAAAGATGACAGTACCTGGTCGATCTTAGTAGCGACAGCCGCTTCCTGCTCCGCTGTCGTGTAGTAGTAGAAAGGATAATTAAATGTGATCGTATTTCCATAACCTGAAATCTTTATATGCTTCGGGTTACCGGTTTCACTATCAATTTCAACATTATACTGTTTCTTTATGTAGTCCCCTTCATTAGGCACGTCCGTAATGGCAAAGCACTCCGCTAAAATTGCGTCCGAGGCGGCTTGCAAGGAATCGTTGTCGATCGTTGAACCCTCCGGGAAGATATAAGTTACGGTACACGGAGTCTGACGATTTTTCATGATCTCGCGCAATGCCGCGCCCGCTTCCTCGAGAGTTGTATATCCGGCAGCGCCTCTTGTCTTCGTATTTGAAGCAGTCTTATCATTCGAGAGAATATCATCGAGATTACTTGTATCTACCTCAGGTGCGACTACATCGGTTTCAGAATTTGACAGCGCTTTCGCTGCCGCGTTCACGCTCGCCTTTCCTTTGTCTGCCATGACTGTTGCAGGGATCAGAGAGATCACCATGCAGATGGTAAGTAATACCGACAGCCACTTTCTATTCAGTTTTATACGATTTGCCTTGTTATTCATAATTCACGGCCTCCCCTATCGTATTATCTCATTATTATTTTACTGGCAGATTACCGTTATATCAACTTTTGGTAGTTTTTCACCAATAATTCTGTCAATTTTGCTTTACTTTTATACGCTTTCATATATCTTATTTAGGTGTGAGTAGTGCTATAATTACCCCGTTGTATTTCATCAGACAGCATGTCATCACGTTGAAAACACACAAAAAACAAAGAATTTGAGGAGAACAGAATTATGAAGACAGTTAAGAAAATGGCTGCAATCGTTCTCGTAGGCGCTATGGCTCTTTCCATCGCTGCTTGCAAGAAGAGTGCAAAGGTATCCGCTGATGATTTCAAGAAGACTTGCGAAGAAGCTGGTCTGACAGTTGAAGAAGGCGAAGAAGATGGCCTGAAGGCATCTATCTCTGCTAAGAACGAGGATGGTTCTCTTGAGATCAACTTTATGCAGGCTGAGAGCACAGACGATGCTAAGGACGGTTTCGAATACTTCACAAGCAGTGTTGATACACTCGAGGCTATGGGCGCTGAAGTTGATAAGAGCAGCACAAAGATCGAGGCTTCTGTAGGAGATCAGATGTACATGTACGCTGTACGTTCCGGTGACACAATCATCACAGTTTCCGCTGCCGGCGCAGACCAGATCAGCACAGCTAAGGACGTCGTTAAGAAGCTCGGTATCTAATCTGTAGTTTTCAATTCGTTCAATACAAAAGATGGTCACGGGAAACCGAGACCATCTTTTTTTGTTCTCCGATCCAACAAAATTGTTATCTGTAATACTTTTTTGATGTTTTTGATGATATAATGACTCCACTGTTCTTATAATTGGGAATATGTTAATCGGGAACAGAATACATTTTATCAACAAGGGAGAATGGGTTTATGAAGACAGTTAGAAAACTGGCAGCAGTCGTTCTGGTAGGAGCTATGGCTCTTTCCATGGCAGCTTGTAAGAAAAGCGCTAAGAAGGTATCCGTGGATGAGTTCAAGAAGGCCTGCGAAGAAGTTGGCCTTACAGTTGAAAATCTCGGCGGCGGCGGCGGAATGAAAGAAGCATGGGGCTGTGAGAACTCCGACGGTTCTTTGGAAGTAACTTACTGCATCGTTGAGGACAAGGCTGACGCTAAGAAGCAATTTGAGCAGTACACAAGCATGGAGGATCAGCTCAAGGAAGCAGGAGCTGACGTTAAGGTCAGCGGTACCAGAATGGAAGCGACCATGGATGGGAAATACATGTTCGCAGTTCTTGCAGACGATATGTTTGTCAATATCATGGCCTCGGATGCGGACAGTGCCGAAACCGCGAAGATGATCGTAGAAAAACTCGGTATCTGATCTGAAGCATTTCATCTAAAAAGAAAAAAGATGGTCTCGGGAAACCGAGACCATCTTTTTTGTCTGTTTCTTCTCACCCGCCGAAAATCGGTATCAAAACTCTCGTATCAGAGACCGCTGTCTACTTTGAAGGTGCTTCCGGTCGGTGTCTTTTCGACCTGGATCTGCTGCGGGATGCCGGCGATCAGTTCCTGTCTGTGGCTGATGACACCTACGAGTTTGTTGGCACTTGAGAGCGTTGTGAGGACATCCAGCGTGCTTTCAAGCGACTTCTGATCAAGCGTACCGAAGCCTTCATCAACAAAGAGGGCATCCATCTGAACTCCTCCGAGATTCATGGAAACAGTATCTGACAGGCCGAGTGCCAAGCTCAAAGATGCCTTAAAACTCTCACCGCCGGAAAGATTTCCGACCGGTCTTTCCTTGCCCGTGTAGTGATCGATCACCTCGAGATCCAGGAAGGTGCTGCTTCTATGTCCGATCGAATCGGTCTTACGCCTGAGTTCAAACTGCTGGTCACTCATCGGCAGGAGGCGTCTGTTCGCCGCCGCGATGATGCCGTCAAATCCGGCTCCCTGGATATACTGTTCAAGCGTGATCTTTCCGCTTGTCGAGGTTCCTCGAACCAGCCTATACAGTCTCTCGCAGATCGCAAATTCATGACAGGAAGAATCAAAGTCATTTCTCTGCGAATCGATATTTCTCTTCTTCTCTTCGTTGGTCGCGATGCGGTTCAAAAGCACATTCTCCGCTTTGCGAAGTTCCGTAACGGCAGCTTCCTGGTTTGCGCACAGCGCCTGAAGCTCCTTTACATCGACAAGAGTTCTTCCTTTTGCATCCTGTTCGGCCTGAGCGAGCTGTTTCTTATTCGTGGCCTGTGCCTGCTTGAACTCGTTGATCTCTTTTTCCGTCTGAGTAAGAGTCTCTTCATCGGCAACCAGGGCGAGCATTTCTTCGCAGGAAGCAAACTTCAGTTCGGCAAGTTTCTTGTTCATGGAATCCAGAAGATCCTTTTCATCCTTCTTCTGGCTCTCTAATGTTTCGCCGAGAACCTTAAGTTCGCCGGACACTGCCGTCAGCGCCTGATCGGCTTTGTTCTTCGCCTCATTGGAGTTCTTAATGAGATCCGTGATCTCCTTATAGACCTTCTGTGCCGCGGCCTTTTCCTGCTCGGCCGTCTTCTTATCCGCGTAGCTCAGGGAAGCAAGCTCTTTCAGGGTGGTCTGATTCGCGACGATCGCGGAGTCGTTAGCATTCTTCTTTTTCGTCAGTTCTTCTTTTTCTGCGGCGATCGAATTCAGTCCTTCAGTTGTCGTTTCGCTTTCGGTCTTAGCTGCCGCCAGAAGTTCGCACTCCTTCTGAAGAGAATTCTGAAGAACGATATTCTCCTGGATCTTTGCTGTCAGAACCGCGTCCGCGGACTTGAGATCTTCAAGCAGTTCATCGAGTTCTTTTTCATCCGTAGAAACGTGCAGCAATTCATGTTCGAGGCACTCTCGCGAAGCTTTCGTCATCTGAGATTCGTATTCGTCAAGCGCCTTTTTGGCGACCTCTGCGGCCGTTAATGCGGAATTCTTTTTGGTGAGGCTTGCGCTCTCACGATTCTTATAGCCCTCGAGTTCTTCTTCCGTGATCGACTCGTCCGGAAGTACTGCCAGTTCCGGATGGTGTTCGGAACCGCAGACCGGACACTTCTGGCCATCCATGAGATCCTTGGCAAGGATGCCCGCACGGCAGCACTCGAGGATCGTCTCGGCATGGTCGAGTTTGATCTTCTCGGAGTTGTATTCAATCCCCGCGGCAATATAGGCATCCTGCTTCGCCTTCAGATCGCTCGCACGCTTTGAGCGTTCTTTGACCTGAACATCGAGGATCGCCTTTACATCGGAAGAAAGCTGACTGCACTGTTTTCCGAAGTTGGCAGCATTCTCTTTTTCAAGAGGCTTGCCTTCAAGAGAAGCGATCGTCTTTTTCAGTTCTTCACTTCTGGTTTTCAAAGCGCTCTCTTTGTCTTTCAGAGCTTTTTCCTGTTCGGCGATCTTCTTACTCTCTGCTTCCAAAGATGCCAGTGCTTTCTCACACTGCTCTTTCTTTTCGTACTGTTTTTCGTCCTCGGTGATCTTGAGGATCTTCTTATTGAGTTCGTCTGCCTCTCCGCTTCGAGCTTCCGCGGCTTTGAGCTGCTCACTCAAAAGTTCCGCCTGCTTCTTGGCGTTCTCTTTATCGGACGTTTTCGAGACGATCAGTTTCTCGGTGGAGGCAACCTCGGAAGACTTCTTCGACCATGAAACATAAACCGGATTGGCTTCACGGGACGCTGCTTTCTGACGGATCAGAAGTGCCTCGGTCTCTGTCATCTGAGAAGCACGCTTAGAGAGCTCGATCTTCTCGTTCAGAAGAGCTTCGAGTCTTGTGATGAAATCGTTATTCGTCTGTGCCTGAGCAAGTTTTTCCTTATTCTTGTTGAGTTCGGACTCGGCCTTTTTCAGCTCGGCAGAGATCACGTCTTTTCTGGAAGTCTCGGATGCGACCGCTTTGTCGATCATGTCGATGAGGGACTGGATATTCCAGACCATATCTTTAGTTCCGGTCTGCTGTTTCAGGTCCTCGAGTGCTTCGAACACCGGATCGTCAGCGGCCACGGATACATCGTTAAAGTACTGAGCGATACTCTGGGCGATGCTGTCGGCTTTATCCTTATTGGCATCCATCTTGCCTTTGAGAATACCTTCCATCCGCTGGTAACCGGACGTCTGAAAGATGGTACGGAGGATCTCCGTTCTCTTATCCGTCTTGGCATTCAGAAGATCAAAGAACTCACCCTGGGCGATCATGGCGATCTGCTTGAACTGATTGACATCGATATTCAGGAGTTCTCTGATCCTGTTGTTGACGTCGGTAAGACCTTCGAGCGGAGCCTGTCCGTCCTCCTGAAGAGAGACTTTTTCGGCTTCCGTGATAAATCCTTCTCCACGCTGCTTCTTACGGGTATACGAAGGCCATCTTTTTACGGTATAGGCACGTCCCTGATGCGTGAAATGGAACTCGACAAAGCTCTCCGCGCTTTCGCTCGCGTACTCACTTCGAAGGTACTTCTCATCACGGTGGGACATACTCGTCTTTCCGAACAGGGCATAGCAGATCGCGTCGAAGATCATGGTCTTTCCCGCGCCGGTATTACCCGTGATCAGGAACAGTCCTTTTTCATCGAATTCATCGAAGTTGATTTCCGGCATCTTTCCGGCGTAGGGACCGAATGCACTGATTATCAATTTAGTCGGCTTCATGGAATACACCCGCCTCTCTTCCTACCATACGCATTACTGCCATTTCTTCCTCAGAAATCTCAACGCCGTAGATCTCCTTATAGAAATCTCCGATCAGATCTTTAAAATCTCTTCCCTTCGCGATCTTGGATATGTCGACTTGCTCGACCTCTCGGGTATGCGAGTTGTCGAAGTCGATCTTCACGGTGTACGGATATGTATGCTGTAAGATCAGCATAACGTCGTTGACGATCTCCTCATCCGTGAGCGTCGCGTAGATAAAGTCATCGGTATCGTGGACGTTTTCGGGCTTTAAGATCTCCGAAAGCGTTCCTCTGAGATGTCTCATATTTCTCATCGGCACAAGCGGGATCAGATCGATCTTGACGTTTTTGCCGTCGATGGTAATGAGCGGAACACTCTTTTCGTTATTGATCTCGCTTAAAGAATACTTCAGCGGGGATCCGGCATAGCGGACCTCTTCTCTTCCGACACGCTGCGGTGAATGGATATGACCGAGCGCCACATAGTCGAACTTATCGAAAAGGTCATAGCCGATCTTCTCGATCGTACCGACATTCAGTGTGGCGACGCCTTCGGAACCGGCCGTCTTCGGATCCTCACCCTTTCCAGAAACGAACTGGTGCGCCAGAAGGATATTGCAGGCATTCTCGTCGATGTCCGTGTGATCGAGGATCACACGAACGGCATCCTCATAGTTCTCGATCGTCTCGTCCGGATAGTAGTGTCTTACCTGCGAAGCCTTTACAAACGGCAGAAGATAGAAGTTCACCTCATTTCCGCCGTCGGAAATGACCTGCTTTTCCAGGGTTCCATTAAAGACGGCGGAGATATATACGTTGCGGCTTTCGAAGAATCTCTTACCGAAATTCAGACGGTCATCCGAATCGTGGTTACCGGAGATCATGAAGGTCTTTACGTTCTTTTCCGCAAGACGGCTCAGGAAGTTGTCCAGCAGTTTGGTCGCTTCTTCACTCGGGATGGACTTATCGTAGACATCCCCGCAGATCAGGACACCATCTGCCGACTCTCTGTCGACGATGTCGAGGATCTGGTCCAATATATATTTCTGGTCACTGTTCAGGTTGAAATCCGCCAGGGTCTTGCCCAGATGCTGGTCTCCCAGATGAATAAGTTTCATATAAATCACCTCGAATATAGTATAAACTATTTTACTGTCCGATTATTGTGCCTACATGGACTTGACAGGGGACTTTTTTCATTTTCGAATTTACGAGGCACAGAACAATTTTGCGAATAGCCGTAAGAATTGAATTAAAACCCTGTTGATGATAATATACAGATTTGTGGACGGGTGGCTTTTGAATGCTTGGCGGGCCGTCCCATGGAGAGGAAAAGAAATGGTACATTATGTGAGTCTCTACATCGATCCGGGTACGGGTGGAATGCTTTTCACCGTGCTTTTTGCCATATTCGGCGTCGTCTTTTTCTCCGCGAGAGCCGCTTACGACAAGATAAAATTCAGGATCTCCGGCGGCAAACAGGCCAAGATCAGTAAAGAGAAGATACCGCTCGTCATCTTTTCCGACCACAAAAGATACTGGACGACATTTGAGCCGATCGTCGATGAGCTCGAGAAGAGACAGCAGAAGACCATCTACTTCACCTGTTCTGAGGACGATCCGGCGCTTTCCAAAAAATACGAACACATCACCTGCGAATATATCGGCGAAGGCAACAAGGCGTTTGCCAAGCTCAACGTCCTGAACGCGTCCGTCGTTTTGTCGACGACGCCGAGCCTTGACGTTTTCCAGTGGAAGCGAAGTCAAAACGTCAACTGCTATATCCACATCCCGCACGCCGCCAGCGACATCACGCTCTATCGTATGTTCGGCATTGACCACTACGACGCGTTCATTCTTTCCGGCGAGTATCAGGAGAAGCAGATCCGAAAGCTCGAGGAGCTCCGAGACATTAAGCCCCGAGACATCGAGCTTTGCGGCATTCCGTACATGGACGAGATGAAGAAGCGCCTCGAGAATCAGAAGAGCGCACCCGAGCAGGATCAAACGGATCACGAGCAGCCGGAGCACGAGCGGACCGTCCTTCTCGCGCCGTCCTGGGGTGAAAGCGGCATCCTTTCGAGATTCGGCGAGAAACTCATCGACTCTCTCATCGCGACCGGCTACAAGGTCATCGTAAGACCGCATCCGCAGTCTTTTACTTCGGAAAAAGCACTGGTCGACAAACTTATGGAGAAATATAACGACACATCGAAGATCACCTGGAACAGGGACAATGACAACTTTGACGTGCTCAATACTTCGGACATCCTGATCTCCGATTTTTCGGGCGTCATGTTCGACTACGCGCTCGTTTTCGATAAGCCGATCCTCTATACGAAAACAGAGGAATTCAAGAAGAACCCGTATGACGCGTTCTGGATCGACGAGCCGCTCTGGACATTTGAGATCCTGCCGTCTCTGGGTCTTGAGCTCAACGATGAAAATGCCGATCACGTTAAGGACCTGATCGACAAGTGCATCGAGGATTCTTCGTTTGCCGAAGGTCGTGAAAAAGCTAGATCCGAGACATGGGTACATATCGGTGAGGGCGCTTCCCGTTCCGTCGATTTCATCGTAAAAAAGCTCGATGAAGTCAAGGCGCAGATCGCTGCCGAAAAAGAGGCAACGGCGCAGGCCAAGGCAAAAAAGAAAAAGCGCAGCAAAAAAGTAAAAAAGGCCGAGGCAGAGGCATCCTCTGAAAAGCCGGCCTCCGCATCGGAAGAAAAGGAGGTGTGATCGGATATGTCATTTCTTTCCGCGATCTATAACATCACGATCACGCCGATCGAGTACCTTCTGGAAATCATTTTCATGGTCGCTAACCGCGTAATCGGAAACACGGGCCTTGCGATCATCTTCCTAAGTCTTACCGTAAACTTCCTCATACTGCCGCTTTACATCCGTGCGGATGAGCTGCAGAACGAAGAACGCGAGATCCAGAAAAAGATGGCGTTCCATATCAAAAACATCAAGAAGACGTTTAAAGGAAACGAGCAGTTCCTGATGCTGCAGGAATACTACCGCATCAACAACTACAAGCCCGTTTACGCGCTGAAGAGCACGACTTCGCTTCTTCTTCAGATCCCGTTCTTTATCGCTGCGTATAACCTGCTTTCGAATATGAGCAGCCTGCAGGGCATGTCCTTCTGGTTCATCAAGGATCTCGGAAAAGCAGACTCCACATTCATGATCGGATCTTTCGCGGTCAATATCCTTCCGATCCTGATGACGCTGATCAATATCGTTTCGGGCATCATCTACACCAAAGGTCATCCGATCAAGGAAAAGATCCAGATCTACGGACTGGCGCTTATTTTCCTGGTGCTCCTTTATAACTCTCCGGCGGGACTTGTTTTCTACTGGCTCCTCAACAACGTCTTCTCCCTTCTGAAGAATATCTTCTACAAGCTCAAGGATCCGAAGAAAGCACTTTCCGTGCTCTTTTCGATCAGCGGCATAGTCATTGCCATCCATACGTACACGAGATCCGATATCGGCTTAAGGCAGAAATCGCTTCTTTGCATCTGCTGCCTTCTTCTTCAGATCCCGCTCTTATCGGGTCTTTCGAAAAAGGAGCGAAAAGCACGTCCGAAGGACTATATCGTTTTTTTCTGCGGCGCGCTTTTCTTAACTCTTGTCACGGGCTTTCTCATCCCGTCCGCCGTCATCAGTGACTCCACTCAGGAATTCTACGATTCATTCCATCTTTCCGATCCGATGCTCTACGTCATTCGGACATTGTTCGTCGCTTTCGGAATATTCGTACTCTGGGGAAGCATTTTCTATTTCTTCATGAGCGACCGCATCAAGTCCTTTTTCAGCGACGGCATCTGGATCATGAGCGGAGTGGCGATCATCAACTACATGCTGTTCGGAAAGAACCTCGGCATCCTCTCTTCCAATCTCCGATACGATGAGCAGCCTGTTTTTTCGAAGAATGAGTATCTGATCAATGCCTTCGCGGTCCTTGGCGCGGTGCTTGTCCTGCATGTGCTTTACACGAAGTTTCATAAGATCGCCCGAGGTGTCCTTATCGCAGGCATCATCACGATCAGCGTTCTTTGCTTAAAGAACTTCATCGCCATTGAAGAAACCTACCTCTACGACACGTCTTTCTTCACGCGTTATGTTTCGGGAAAAGAACCTTCCTTCCAACTCAGCAAGGACGGCCAGAACGTGATCGTCATTATGCTTGACCGCGCCGTCGGCCCGGAGGTTCCGTACATCATGCAGGAAAAACCCGAACTTGCCGAAAAGTTCGACGGATTCACCTATTACCAGAACACGATCAGTTTCGGCGGTCACACGAACATCGGCGCGCCACCGCTTTTCGGAGGATATGAGTATACTCCGGCGGAGATGAATAAAAGAGACACCGAGCTTCTCGAGGACAAGCATAACGAAGCTCTGAAAGTGATGCCGGTGCTTTTCGCGGAGAACGGATACGACGTCACGATCTGCGATCCGCCGTACGCGGGATATTCCTGGAATCCGGACCTTTCGATCTATGACGACTATCCGGAGTTCAACTGCTACAACACGGACGGCTATTTCGACTATTTCAACGGGTCGGAAGAATCCGTCGAGCTCATGTCGCGTGTGGACGAAGTCCGAAACAGAGACTTCTTCTTCTACTCGCTGACCAAGATCTCTCCTTTGGTCCTCCATCACACGCTTTACAACAACGGCGTCTATAATGACTCAAATGCCGGTGGTAACGGCAATATCGTCGCTTCGATCCAGGAACACGACGGCATTTCGAAAAGCACCGGTTACGATCCGGATTTCCTGAAGTCGTTCGCGGTCCTGACACACCTTAAGGATATGACCAAGGTCTCAGAGGGCCCGCAGGACACGTTCCTCATGATGGCCAACGACACGACGCATGCGCACTGCCTCCTGCAAAAGCCGGATTACGAGCCTGCTCTTGTCGTTGACAATTCCGAGTACGATGTAGATCTGAAAAAACAGCCGCAGTATATGTACGAAGGAAGAAGACTCAAGCTTCGAAGCTACACGCAGGTATCCCATTATCACGTCAACATGGCGACATTGCTGCAGCTTGGCGAATGGTTCGACTATTTGAGGGAAATGGGCGTTTACGACAACACCAGGATCATCCTCGTTTCCGACCACGGATATAACCTCGACGGCTTCAACCTTTTGTGCCACGCGTTCAGGATGGACGGTGACAGAGCCGCGAGCTTCGACGAAGATGTCGAGCTTTACATGCCGCTTCTTATGGTCAAAGACTTTAACGCCACGGGCTTTACGATCAGCAAGGACTTCATGACCAATGCCGATACCCCGACACTTGCGACAGAAGGCCTGATCGAAGATCCGACCAATCCGTTTACCGGAAAGCCCATCAATTCCGACGCGAAAGACGGACCGCAGAAGGTTCTTTCGACCGATCACTGGAGCATCTACGTCAATAACGAGGAAAAGTTCATGGAGGACTCGTGGTTCACGGTCGAGGACGATCCCTACAAGATAAAGAACTGGAAGTATGTCGGAGAGGGTTAAGATCCGCTTTCATTGCAATTATATATAGTTAGTTATAAAATATTTGTTTGGGAATGGCCGCGCGAACGCAAATTGCCATTCTGGAGGGTTTTGTGACTAATCATATGGTTCTTTACATCGATCCGGGCACGGGAGGCATGCTCTTCACCGTCTTATTCGCGATGTTCGGTGTTTTCTTTTTCTCTGTTCACGCACTTGTCAACAAGATGATGTTCCATGTCAGTGCCGGTAAACAGGCCAAAAACTCCGGCGAGAAATACCCGCTCGTGATCTTTTCCGACCATAAGAGATACTGGAACACCTTCGAACCGATCGTCGAAGAACTGGAAAAACAGAAGCAGAAGACCGTGTATATGACCTGCTCCGAAGACGATCCGGCGTTTTCCAAGAACTACGAATATATCAAATGCGAATACATCGGCGAAGGCAACAAGGCTTTTGGCAAGCTCAATGTCCTCAATGCCTCTGTCTGCTTTTCGACGACTCCGAGCCTTGACGTTTTCCAGTGGAAGCGCAGCAAGAACGTCGACTGCTATATCCACATCATGCACGCGGCCAAGGACATCACGATGTACAGAATGTTTGGCACCGACCATTACGATTCCTTTATCCTTTCGGGCGAGCTTCAGGTCAAGCAGATCCGCCAGCTCGAGGAGATGCGCGGGCTCCCGGAACGAGACTACGACTTAAGCGGCGTGCCTTATCTCGACGAGATGAAAAAGCGCGTAGATTCGGCAGATCCCGTTCCTCCGCATGAGAGAACGGTGCTTCTCGCGCCGTCGTGGGGCGAGAGCGGCATCCTTTCAAGATTCGGTGAAAAGTTCATCGATGCCCTGATCTCTACAGGATATAAGATCATCGTAAGGCCTCACCCGCAGTCTTTTACTTCGGAAAAAGAACTGATCGACCGCCTGATGAATAAATACAGTGACACATCGAAGGTCACCTGGAATTCCGATATCGACAACTTCGACGTCCTGATGCAGTCCGATATCCTGATCTCGGATTATTCCGGCGTCATGTTCGAATTCGCGATGGTCTTCGATAAGCCCATCATCTACACGGATACCAAGTTCGACCCGCGTCCTTACGATGCCGACTGGATCGAAGAGACGCCCTGGACCTTCAGTATCCTGCCGTCCTTAGGTCCTGAACTCAATGACGAAAACGCCGATAAGATCAAGGAACTGATCGATACATGCATCGATGACAAGTCCTACCTCGAAGGCCGTGAAAAAGCCCGTCAGGACATCTGGGTCAACATCGGTGAGAGCGCCAAAAGATCCGCTGACTTTATCATCAAGAAAGTCAACGAGATCGAGGACGCGGCAGCGAAAAAGGCGATGCAGGATAAAATCGAGAAAAAGAAACAGCTCGAGGAGAAAATGAAGAAAACCGCGAAGAAGCCTGCCCGTAAAGACAAGGAGGTGAAAGCATAATGTCATTTCTGTCATTTCTTTACCACCTTCTGATCACACCGCTGATGCTTCTTTTCGAAGTCATCTACACGATCGCCTATAAACTCATCGGCAACGCCGGCTTTTCGATCATCGTGCTTTCGATCGCCGTAAACTTCCTGGTCCTTCCGCTTTATAGAAGAGCGGACGAGCTTCAGGCCGAAGAACGTGATATCCAGGCAAAGATGGCCTATCGCGTCAAGAGGATCAAGCAGACATTTAAAGGAAACGAACAGTTCCTGATGCTGCAGGAATACTACCGCATCAACAACTATAAGCCGATCTACGCGCTGAAGAGTTCGGCATCGCTCCTTCTTCAGATCCCGTTCTTCATCGCGGCCTACCGGCTTCTTTCCGGCATGCAGGGTCTTCAGGGCATGTCGTTCGGATTCATCAAGGATCTCGGAAAAGAAGACGCGACCTTCATGATCGGATCTTTCGCGGTCAATATCCTTCCGATCCTGATGACCCTGATCAACGTCATCTCCGGTATCCTTTACACCAAAGGACATCCGGTGAAGGAAAAGATCCAGGTCTACGGACTTGCGCTCGTATTCCTCGTTCTTCTCTATCACTCGCCGGCAGGACTTGTCTTCTACTGGCTTTTGAACAACGTATTCTCGCTTATCAAGAACATCTTCTATAAGCTCAAGGAGCCGAAGAAGATCCTCTTCCGGATCTTTGCCGTCGTAGGCGTTGCGATCCTGATCCATACGCTCATAAGAAATGACCTCGACGTCCGTCAGAAGATCGTCCTTTCGATCGGATGCGTCCTTCTGATGCTGCCGTTCCTCCTTTCCTTCAAAAAGAGCGAGAAGGAGAAAAAAGCACGTCCGAAGGATCTTCTTACCTTCCTGTTCGGCGCGCTCTTCCTGACGATCCTTACGGGCATCGTGATCCCGTCTGCCGTCATCAGTTCTTCCACCGAAGAATTCTTCAGCATCATTAAGCTTTCCAATCCGACAAATTACGTATTGCGCTCAGCCATCGTCGCCGCCGGCACATGGATCGTCTGGGGAAGTATCTTCTACTTCTTCATGAGCGATCGCAGCAAGTCCTTTTTCAGCGACGTCGTATGGATCTTAAGCGGAACGGCGATCCTCAACTACATGCTGTTCGGAAAGCACCTCGGCATACTGTCATCCAGCCTTCAGTACGAGAACGCCCCGTCTTTCGCAATATCAGAGTACCTGATCAATACCCTCGCCGTCCTGGGCGTCGCTGTTGTCCTGCATCTGGTATATACGCATTTCCATAAGATCTCCAGGATCTGCCTGATCGCGGGCTGCGTCGCGCTTGTCCCGATCTCCATGTCAAATGTACAGATCATCAATATCATCTACGACGCAAAGACGGAATATTACTTCAATTATGTCTACGGAAAAGAACCTTCCTTCGAACTGAGCAAGGACGGTCAAAATGTCGTCGTCCTGATGATCGACCGTGCGCTCGGTCCGCAGGTCCCGTATATCATGAACGAAAAACCGGAACTGGTCGAAAAGTTCGACGGTTTCACCTACTACCCGAATACGATCTCCTTCGGTGGTCACACGAATATGGCGGCTCCGGCGCTTTTCGGCGGGTATGAATATACGCCTGACCGAATCAACCAGAGAAGCAGTGAAAAGCTCGCGGAAAAGCACGATGAGGCCTTGAAAGTCATGCCGGTTCTTTTCGGCGAGAACGGATATCAGGTAACGATCTGTGATCCGAAGTACGCGGGATATTCCTGGGAGCCGGATCTGTCGATCTATGACGACTATCCGGATTTCAAATGCTATAACACGACCGGATACTTCGACTATTTCGAAGGTCAGGAAGACGCGGATACGGTCCTCGGCCGCATCGACAATGTACGTGACCGCAATTTCTTCTTCTTCTCCCTGACGAAGATCTCCCCGCTTCTTCTGCAGGATACGATCTACGACGGAGGCGTGTATAACGAGGCGAGATCCGCCGAAGGCACCGTCACGAATGCCACGGTCCAGGGCGTTTCCGGCACGTCGAAAAGCTACGGCTACAACGCGGATTTCTTAAGCGCCTACGCCGCGCTTCAGCATTTGGACGATATGACGAGGATCGTGGATGGGGATCAGGATACCTTCCTCATGATGACCAACGATACGACCCATAACGAGTGCCTGCTTCAGGAACCGGGTTACACGCCGGAAGTCATCGTCGACAACACCGAATACGACGCCGAACACGCGGACCGTTTCACTTTAAACGGAGTCACGCTGGATATGTCCCAGCCGATCCAGATCGCCCATTACCACATCAACATGGCCGCGTTCCTCCAGCTTGGAGAATGGTTCGATTACTTGCGAGAGATGGGCGTTTATGACAACACCAGGATCATCCTCGTTTCCGACCACGGCTACGACATCAATACACTTGGTGTATCTTGCAATGACGAAGATATGGAAAGCTACATGCCGCTTCTGATGTTCAAGGACTTTAACGCCACGGGCTTTACGGTCGTCGAGGATTTCATGACAAACGCCGACACACCGACGCTCGCGACATCGGGACTTATCGAAAACCCGACCAACCCGTTTACCGGACATTCGATCGATTCGCTCCTCAAGGACGGCCCGCAGCTCATCCTGTGCTCTGAAAATTGGAATACATATAAGAATAACGGTAATACCTTTCTGCCGGGCAAATGGTTCCGCTTCGACGGCATCGATCCTCATGACTCGGACAACTGGTCGTACGTCGACGAGCACTGATCCCGCGGCAAAAGCACCGGTCCCTAACTGAATAATCTGAGAATTAAAAAGTGGCGGTCATTCTTTTATGACCGTCACTTTTCCATGTGCGCCGTCTACGGTGATCGTGTCGCCTGTCTTCAGGACCGTCGTCGCATTGCCGCATCCGACGACCGCGGGAATACCGAATTCCCTGGCAACGATCGCGGCGTGCGAAAGCGGCGCGCCGATGTCCGTCACGATCGCCGATACCTTCGGAAATGCAAGCGTCCAGCCGATGTTCGTCGCCGTCGTAACGAGTATGTCTCCTTTTTCGATCTTATCGATATCGTCTGTCGAAAGGATGACCTTCGCTTTGCCCGTGACGACTCCCGCCGCACCCGGGAAGCCCTTGACGTCAGAGTCTCCCACATCTTCGCTCCGATCAAGATCCGCAACAAAATAGTCTGTCCTTCGATTCGGATCCTTCATCCACTCATCCGGATCGAACCGTCCGATGATGAGGTTCGGGAAAGGCGGATAGGTCAGGTATCTTTCGTACGTCTTCTTTCTTTCGGGGATCAGATCAAGAACGGATCTGTCGCCCTTAAGAAGCGCGAACATCTCCTTATACATCAGGAAGAACGCGTCGTCGCCGACTCCGTTCAGTGCGCCCGCGCGGCGGATATATTCTCTGAAAACACAGAAGATGCGCACTCCTTTGCTTCGTATCTCCTCACGGAACGCGTTCGCGTTTTTATACTTCGCTATCTGTTTTTCGGCCCACTTCGCTTTATGAGGATAACTCGCCTTAAACTCTTGGAAAGTCTCGTTAAAGGCCTTCTCCTGTGCGTCCAGCATCGCGTGAAGATTTGCGCCTGATTCTTTCAGTTCCTCGATCGCGTTATCCGGGAAAGACGGATCCTCATATGGATGCGGCTCCATCAGCTCCATCTCGTTTATCGCGCGGTGCCCGCAGATCTTCACATACTCTTCTTTACTCATCTTTCCCGCGAGCACGTCCTCCAGAAGCAGCATCGGCTTCATGGACTCAACGACCCCGACACAGCCTCCGAGAAGGCGGTTCGCCATCTCATCGCCTGCGACCTTCGCAAACTTTTTACGCGTGCCGAAAAGCGGCACGAGCTGCATGCCCGATTCCGTCATGATCGACGCCAATCCGTCGTTTAACGCCGGCTGAAGGACATCGTCCCAGTATGCCCCGAGCTCCGAAGAAGTCTCGATCGTCTTGATCTTCTCGATATGTCTGTCGCAGATCTCGGGAAGGTCTTTGACCATCTGGTGCTTTTCCTTACGGGAAAGCTTCGACTTCTCCTTCGGGAAGATCAGCCTCCACACGTTCTTTCGGAAGGACTTCTTATCAAAAGGAGAGATCGGCTTTACAACGCCCTCCGGAATGTTTCCGGTCAGTTCCTTTGTCATCTCATACGCTTCGTCCACGCTCTTTCCGAACGCGACGAGCGCCGACGCGATGACGGATACATTCATATACTCCTGGCCGTTGATGTTGTTGAGCCAGTCCGGAATGCCCAGCATCTCATTGATCTTTTCCAGTACGCTGAACGTCATCGGAGACACCGGCTTCATGAAGATCTCACCGACGTTCGTTCTCGTCAGGAGCTGCTTATTGGACTTACTGCCGTTGACTTCATAGGTCGCCGTATCGATCCTCTGAAGTGTCGTGATCGGACGCGCCTGAAGGATATATACCTTCTTCCCCGAAACCGCCCACTCGATATCCATCGGGACGCCGTAGTTTCTTCTTATCGCCTGACAGTATTTACCGAGTTTTTTCGAATATCCCACAAACTCCTTGGGGCCGTCGTAACTGTACTTGATCGCGCCGATCCGAAATTCATGCGCGTTCGCGTTTCCCGAAACAAGCTGCTCACCTTCCCCGTGCACGTAGCTTCCGACCAGGTGAGCGTCCGCGCCGGAGATCGGATCCGAGGTAAATACAACGCCCGCAAATTCTGGCTTTACGAACTTCTGGACCACGACACCGATCCCGAGATCTTCTTGCGCGAAGGTTCCTTCGTATTCTTTCACCGTCTTTGATCCGACCGACGCGATGACCTTGCCGATCGCATCCAAAATCTCTTTCTTTGCGACATCCGTCACGGTCTCATACTGCCCCGCAAAAGACGCCTTCGCCCCGTCCTCGTTGATCGCCGAGGAACGCACGGCATAGGTGGTATTTTCATCTAATGACGCAATAAGGGAATCGATCTCCGCTTTTGCTTCTTCCTTTATCGCCCCTCCGGAAAACGCCTCACACGAGATCGCGTAACCATAGGGCACGTTGACCTTAAGGGAGGTGATCATGCGCGAAAGAGACAGCGCCTTGCCCCCGATCAGTGCTTTTCGATCGGAAGGGACCTGATCCAGCGGAAATACATATGTGTT
Organism: Clostridiales bacterium; assembly: GCA_017561715.1. Classification (GTDB taxonomy): domain Bacteria; phylum Bacillota; class Clostridia; order Saccharofermentanales; family Saccharofermentanaceae; genus Scatonaster. The sequence goes on from JAFZBN010000015.1 coordinate 423,604, forward strand.
TTTACTCTCAATACTCATCTTCACTTGTCCTCACTCAAAAGCAGATTCACACGCATGTCGATATACTTTCGAAGCTGCTTTCTGTCGTCGAGATCGATGCCGAAATCCCGCTTGATGTCTTCTTTTCTGTATAAAATGAGCTGCATCATCGTACTGAGCTCGTAAGCAATCAGTCTGCACTCCTGCTCGGTCTTCCTGCCGGCGTAATGCTTCATGACATAGGGAAACGAAAAGGACTGCTGCCCGAGATCCCGCTTGAAAAGCACGCTGGGAGTGATCGCTTTGTTGAACTTGGGATTTTCGACCAGGCACTCGGCAACGATATAGTGGATCTCTTTGAGAAACTGCTTCGGCGGAAGGTCTTTTTTCAGAAGCTCCGCGATTTTCTTATCCTCGAGGAGTTTGAGGTGCTGTCTTTGGAAGGTCATGTAGATCAGGTTCTCTCTGCTTTCGAAGCAGTAGTTGATCATGGAGGGCTTTACTCCGGCGCGAGAAGCGATCTCACGGGAAGTTACCTGAAACGGATCTTCCTTTTCCTCCATAAGCGAAAAAGTCGCGTCCATCAGCTGGTCTTTGGTGATCTGAAGTTTCTCGTCTTTGTTCATTTCGTCATTCCTTTAAAGTCCACTCGGATGAGGCTATGGCGCCGTTCCGATGTCGATGTCGATAACATTATTGAACACGTTCAATAATAGAAGTATATCACTGGGATCGACAACTGCGCAAGTCAAATTTCAAGAGATTCTTTCGGCTAGATGGGCAGATAAGATCATTTGGCGAAAAACGGCAATTTGATCTTATCAGAAAAGCACCAAGATAAGATCAATTAGCCAAAAATGGCGATTTGATCTTATCGAAAAGTCGAACAGATAGGATCATTTGCCGCAAAACAACGTTTTGATCTTATTGAAGAAACAAACAGATAAGATCATTTGGCGAAAAACGGTGATTTAATCTTATCGCGAAGGTAAACAGATAAGATCATTTAGCGATAAACGGCGAATTGATCTTATCGAAAAGGAAATTCAGTAAGATCATTTGGCGCAAATTGCCCATTTGATCTTATTTTCTATCTAGCAAAACAGGAATCAGAGATCAGAAATCTTCTTCGTCCTCATCGTCATCTTCTTCGTAATCATCCTCATCGTCTTCTTCAGCAAGGCCCGCGGCGATCTCCGTGTCATGCTCCTCGCACATCCTCGCTTTATCGCGAAGCGGAAGGATATAGACCAGAAGAACGAGTGCCCAGATCGAGGTCAGGAAGAATACCGTGAGAACTGCCGTGAACTTCGTAAGGATCAGAGCGATAAGAAGTGCCAGGATGATCACCGCGTAGTAGATAATTCTGGTGATCTGGAACTCAAACGTTGCGACGTGAGACTTCTTACGGACTCCGCAAAGGCTTAAGATGGCCGTGGAAAAGAAGGTCAAGACAAATGTCGCCACACCATAGATAAAGATGCTGATACAGATCAGGAGTTTCGTAAGCATGTCCGCGGAATGACCGATCAGAAGACGGCTCCAGCTGAAAGCGGGACTTGCGTCTGCTTCTTCGTTCAGCGTGCCGACATCGATAAAACGGCGGCTGAGCTTTCCGGTACCGGTCTTAAGTTCATAGGAAAAAAGGACAGACAGGACCGCGCAGCCGATAAGGATCAGCAGGAAAAAACCAAGGCGCAGCATTGCCGCTCTCTTTTGTCTTTGAATTCGTAATGCGTTCTTTGATGACATATCTTAGATCTCCCTCAATATACTTTACACGAAATATTTCGCTCGTCAAGATTTCAGAGGCCGACTTCAAGATATTTCTCACAGAACTCAGTAGTCATGTCACGGACATACTTCTCGCAGGCCTGATCATCCGTCATCTCGATCATCAGATCGTACCGGCCGGAGTTCTTGACCGCATCCCATTTGCAGAGGACTGCCACCGTCATGAGATCGAACGATCCGGGCGCCAGCGGGCTGCTGTTATATACCACGGAAGAAGGCAGATCCTCGACCGGCTCCCCGTTCTTTTTCAGGCTGAAATACATCGAAATGAACTGGTCATCGAAAAGCGTCAGCGGCTCGACGGAATACTCCTTCCCGAGCTTTTCCGAAACAACAGCCGTCGCAATGGGCGCAGCCAGATCCTGCGCCTTCTCTATATATCCTTCTAATTCTTCGCTGCTGACGATCTTCGTCGATTCCGAAAGACAGTCCATATCGCGAAAAGCAATGTTGTGCTTCCTTATGACGTCAAAGACCTCATCCGGCACATGGAACGCGAAAACGCCCATCTTCGCTTGAAGCTCCTTGCCGGATCTTGTCGTGATCCGAAAGATCTTATCTTCGATCGTGATCTCCGTGACATCCTCGAAAAGCACTTCCTTTTTCGAAAAGCGCTTTTCAAATACGAATCTGTCTTCCCCGCACGTTAATCCCATGCCCATATTTCCACCATCTCGTTCCCAAATTCTGTCGCGCGAATCAAAAAATTACAATTATTTGTCTTGCTCCATATGATTATTATATATAAAGCGCTCCAAAAGTGACAGTTTCTTTATCTAAAACCGTTTGACTTAGTGGTACTATTGCAACGAACAAAGTGCCATGGTCGTGCATGGCATGAGAAAAAAGGAGGCTATTACATGAAAAGAAATGCCTATAATACAACACTCTTAGCACTGGTCGCATTCTGTTGCCTGTGTTCCGCATGCACCGGAGATCCGTCATCGGCAACAAACAGCGAGAAGGAAACTACGGAAGCATCCATTACGATCGAGGATGAGGACGATATCATCACGGAAAACTCCTCTGATGAATCCGACAATAACGCACTTCCGTCAGTAGAAGACCCGACAAATTCCGAGATGGATCCGCAGGTGGACGTAACACCTTCTGACGCAGATCCGCTTCAGAATCCGATGACAGATCCGATGCAGCTCGGTTCCGGCAACATCGCAAACGGCGGTTTCGCCACAGGCGATGAAAAGTACGTATATTTCGTAGCACACACCTCTTCCGAGAGAACCAGCATCTACCGTGAGGATAAAGCCACAGGCGAAAAGACTCAGATCTACCAGACAGTTCCGAAGGAAAACCCGGTAATTGACTGCCTGAACGTTGTCGACAATACGCTCATCTTCCGTGAGAACCAGTCCGAGTCCAGAACTTACGCGATCTACAGCCTGGATCTTTCCACCATGGAACCTTCCATGATCGATGACGCTGACATCGCAAACGTAACTGTTTCCGGCAAGAGCATCTTCTACAGCAAGGACGGAAAACTCGTCAGCTGTGACTTCAACGGTGAGAACGCAAAGACGCTCGTCGAGTTCGATCACTCCGCGATGACAGCTAAGGTCGCTTTCACGATCGCAAATGACAAGATCTACTACGCAGATCAGGAGAACTTCGCGAACGGCGGCATGTACTTCGGTAAGATCTACTCCATGGATCTCGACGGCAGCAACAAGACCGAGATCAAGGCAGACGTTGACGCTTGTAACGACGACATCTTCTATACTGATGGAAAAGCACTGTTCTTCTTCGGTAATACTGAGTCCGACGGTTCCGGTTACTACACCTGCAACGTAGACGGCAGCGGTCTGGATATGGCAGCTAAGGCGGCTCCGACAGCTAGAAACACAAGCGGCAAGTTAACTGTCACATGTGATTCTCACGAAGTCTATGTTGATAAGGACGGCACAGGATCCCAGCTTCTCTTTAACGAAGAGATGGCATCCGCCAACATCGTTCTTGTCGGCGACGACATCTACTTCCTCGGTAAGGAAGACGGAAAGACAGTCACCAAGAGAATCTCTATCAGCGGCGCAAACGAGACCGTACTCGGATAAAGCCCGAGGGTCCCCGGTAAAAGGATCCGCAATTACCAATAAATCTCATCCCGTGATGGTATAATGCAGTTAGTAACTGCGTTTAGATGAAATCACAAAGGAGGAGAATGTATGACAAAGATGAAAAAGATCATCTGCGGAATACTTCTCCTCTCTTTTTGTTTAAGCTCCGTTTCCTGCAAAAAGAAAAAGGAAGTATTCACCCACGAGTCGATCGTTTCCGCCGCGAAAAGCTACGGTGCCGAAGAAGCCGAGGATCTTGATACGATTACCGAAACGATACGAAAATTCGAATATACCGACGGACTCTACTACACATCCGCCGACAGCGCCGAGGCCCAGTTCATGTATGACAATACCATCAACCGCATGACGCAATTCCAGTCATGCCATCCTCGACAGTGCACGATCTTTTTTGCTAACGATGAAACGAAAAGCTATATGGTCGTTTACATGTTCACCACTAAAAAAGCAAATACCGCCCGGAAGATCTTCGAAACAATGATAAACGAAAGAGATGCCGATACAACGACCTTTGGGGAAAAAGACGGATACGAATACGCCATCAGCTATGAGGAAGACGAACGCACGTACGAGTTGGGTTTTTATCGAAAAGAGAACATGATCATCTCGATCCGTGCGGTCTCCAGATCCGAAGACTCTACCGAAAACTTCGAAGATTTCATCGATGATCTCGGGCTGATTCTTCCCAAAGAAGCATAATTCTGTTGACGCGCCTTCTCTTTCTATGTTTATATGTTCTTGGGGATGAGAAAGTAGAGGTTGGTTTATGAAAGATTCAAAGCCTGTAGCAATCATTAAGGGTATCGTTGGTGGTCTCGCTTTCGCGATCGCTTTCATTGCGGCCCGCTATCTCGCTAGCGGCGGAAATGACGGCGGATTCGTTAACGCGTATCTTCTTAGTCCTCTCGGTCTCGGTGTTTTGATCGGTGCTCCGGTCATCTTCACGATCTACAATCTGATCGCGCCGCCGAAGGAAAAGAAAGAAAAGAAGAAGAAATAAGAAAGACCAGAAAGAAACTCAGAAAAACAAAAACTGCAAAGTTCGGATCACGCGCTTTGCAGTTTTTTCTTTCTTATCCCAGAACTTTCTGATGCCACTTAAGGTCATACCATCGGTCGAATTTCTTTCCGACCTTCTTCATGTGCGCAACCTCGATAAAACCCATCTTCTTATGGAATTCGCAACTGTCGTGCGTCAGGAATTCATCCTCTTCTTCGCAGTATGCAGCGCCCGCAAGTAAGTTGATGATCCCCATCTCCTGGAGCCTCTTCTCGATCTCCTCGTAAAGCTTTCGTCCGATGCCCATCCGGCGGTAATCCTTATCCAGATAGATCGATGTCGTCGCCGTCCAGGAATACGCGGTACGAGAACTGTACTCACCGGCATACACGTAACCTACGACCTTGCCGTCGATCTCAAAGACCAGGTACGGGAACTTCCCGATCGTCTTTTCGATCCTGGATTTAAACTCATCTTCCGTCGGCGCGTCATACTCAAAAGAAACCGCCGTGTTTTCTACATAGTAGGAATAGATCTCGGAAAGCCTTTTGGCATCTTCGACCGTTACATCTCGAATCACCATATTATCCATTTTCCACCTCTGAAATGATCTCTTCCAAAATATCCACGGCATTGGCCACCATGTCCGGACAGAACTCCGTAAAGAGCTTCTGTTCGCGCGCATAAGCGACGCCTTCCGGTGTGGAAATATCACACTTCAGAAGGTCGTTACAGATATAAGATCCACAGACCTTCGCAAAGCGCTCCATCATCTTGACGTTGACTTCATTGGCACGGTTCCGGCTCTCGAGGTCTGTCTCATCGTATTGGCCGTAAAGCAATCCGAGCACCATCAGCGCGCCCGTGCAGGCACCGCAGACTTCACCCATTCTCATGCCACCTCCGAAGCACGCGCCAAGCTTCAGCGCCTGCTCTTCCGTAAGCCCCACCTCCGGAGCAAATGCCGCCAGCACTGCCTGCGAACAGTGAAACTTTCTTCCGAAATAATCTAATGCTAATTCCTTATGTGTCATATCTTTACCTTTCCGCTTTAAGCGTGTACGTCGCATCCCAGTTCTTTAGCACCTCTACCGATTTAAATCCTGCGGCAAGAAGCGCTTCCTTTTCATGTTCCACGGTCAGCGGCGTGTCATAGTGGTAGAACTCGTCATCTCCAAGTCCCTCTTCTTTCTTGATCTCACCCAGTCGCTGTCGGAAGAACTTCTCCTCGTCTTCGGATTTAGAAAAATAGTCCGTCAGAATGAAGTATCCGCCATCCTTGAGAGATGCGCAAAGTTTCGTATAAAGAGGGAGCTTCTCTTCTTTCGTAAAGTGATGCAGTGATTCGACCGATACCGCCGCGTCAAAAGCACTTTCCCCGAACGGTTCATCGAAATACGAACCACAGATCAACTTCAGATCTTTCCCCGGAAACTTTTCTTTCAGCGTATCCAGCATCGCCTGCGTCAGGTCGATTCCCGTTACGGAGGCAGACGGATTTACCGCAAAATACGCCTCAAGTTCAAGTCCTGTACCGCAGCCGAGATCAAGCACAACTGTGCCTTCTCTACCCGGCAGAAGCGAAGCCGTATAGTCGTAAAACTCATCCGATCCCTCGATCGTATCTCTCATGTGCTCATCGTATCCGTTTACGCGTGCACTGAAAAAGTCATCCATTCTTTCTAACATGTGTTTTTCCTTTCAGTTCCAAACGATCCCCATGCCCTTATTGAACCGCTATGGAACGGAGATCACAAGAACCTGCAAGTATAACGAAACGGAAACTCTTCACTTCTTCTTTTTTGAATCGATCTTATCTCGGATCCTTCCCATCGCTTCGATGTGCATGATCCAGTGGCGCGAAAACGGCATCTTCACAAGTCCCTTGAGATCCTTGTCGCACCAGTAATCGATCAGCCAGACAGCGCTCTCATCGGTGCTTACACACTTCGTTTTCGCGATCCTCTTCTTATCGTCGTCCGTGAACTTTCTCTTTAAGTCCTTGTACGACAACTTGCGCAATAGTTCATTCGAAGATTCCATGACCGCGCGGCAGTAATCCAAGACCGCCTGCACATCGAGTTTTTTCGAAAACTCCGCGATCGCATCACCGTGAAGTTCATTACCGGTCGTGATGATCGGGCTTTTTGTCTTCTTCAGCCAGCCGCCCGAAAACAGTACCTGCTCATCGTTTTGGATCAGGGTATGCGCCACGATATCCTCGATGCGGAAAGTATGCCACATGGAGTAGATCAAGGTCTTACTGTGGTACCCGTCCGCATTGGCAAACGGCATCTGATAAAAGGCCTCCTCGGGATAGTTATCCACGATAGAAGCAACCTCTTCAAACAAGCTGTTTCGAAGCTCGAAAAGCACCTCGATACCTTCCGAGAAAGTTGCTTCTTTCCCGATCAAAGTCTGCATCTTTTTGTTCAGTTCTGACCATTCCTTATTCATGCTGTTTCTCCTTTGCTGCCAACGCTTCTTTTCTGTGCATAAGATGAATCCCGATGTGTCCGATTGAAAGGATGACCGAAGCCACCATCAGGAAGATGTTTTTCCCATAGATTCCGAGTGTAAAGAACCCGAGACACGGAAGCGATGCGCCGGCCACCGGAAAGAACAGAAAACTCGAGTACATATCCGCCATTGTCTTTTCGCTTCGAAAGTATCTGATCCAGTAAAGTTCATAGAGCACCATGAAGAGAAATGACACCAAAAGCCACAGACACCATAGCGAATCCGTCCGGATATTAAAGTCCGAAAAGACCAGGCAAAGCGCGCTCGTCAGGACCTCACCTGCTCGTTCAAACATAAGCAGGACCTTATTCTCATTGCCCACATATTTGTCGTAATCCTTCGGCTGATTCTTCGCCCAGAAGATATTCGGGATGAAGAGCATCAGCAGATAGATCACACCTACATATGAAAAACCAAAATGTCCCATGGCTTTATCTTACTCCAATTCCTTCGATCTATCACCTCAGAACAGATCCAGCATACTGTCCAGATAGATCTCTTCTCGTACTTTCAGCTGATATTCCGGCTTCGTCATATAGTACAGTAAAAACTCCAGAACGACCGCGCTACCGAGGCTTCTTCCTTCGATCTTAAAGTGCGAAAAGCACTTGGGCAGATACACATTCTGAATGTCTTCAATCCCGATGAAACCGGGGTTCTTCTTCGCTTCTGAGAATCGGTATCCCAGAGCCGCGTTCGGTGATACACAAACGTGATCTTCGCATTCTTCCCCGAGACTTTTCCTGCTGACATTTTCGTAGCAGTTCTTTCTGTCATAACAGTCGAACCAGCAGCATTCGTTGCAGAGAAATTCCACTTTTTTCTTCTTCTCCGAAGAAAGAGCATTCAGTTTCTCAAGGTCCTTATTCAGTCGGAAATCCGGTACCACGAAACGGTAATCCGGGCGATCCAGTTCTTCCAGAAACTGATCAAATTCCGTGATCACTTTCGTCGTTGAAGAAACAAAGTAAAATGAGGGATACTTCGACTTGATGTGATTCAAAAGCAGATCCGAATACACGATGATGCCGTTCTCAACATCACCATTCTTCTCGAACAGCGCGCAGAGATCGTTGCATTTCTTATCGGACAGATGTTCCTCCGTAAGCAAGGAATTGCTGAACGTCAATCGCGAACAGATGCCGTATTCTTTCATGAGAGAAGCCACGTCCTGCGGATCCGCATCTCCGAATCCGACACGTCCCCCGCCCCAGATACAGTCGCCCGGCGCGCCGTAGATCGAGCCGATCTCGCACCAGTCGTAAAAGTACTCCCTATGCTCACGAAACAGAGGCAGGAAGACCTTATAGAGTTCATAGAACTCGAACAGTCCGGGAAGATGGTAGAATGCCTTATTCTCTCCCATGACAGTCATCCTTTCCTGTATTCGCCAAAGAAGAAAAGCGGAATATCTTCTTTCTTCGATACACCGTCGTACGCTTTCGGTTCTTCTGTGTGCACAAGCAAAAGCCCGGCGTCAGAGCAAGCATTGAGATAGAACGACAATGGTCTGTGGTAATGGGTTGTCTCGCCCCAGAAACGGTTCTTCGTTACACTCGGTGTGATATATGAAGTAACGAGTTTCCCGGATGGATCACCTTCCACCCAATCGCCGGTAAAGAACGCGGGATGCACGATAGACCAGTAGAAGATTCCGCCCTTTTTCAGAACTCTTGCAACTTCAGAGAGGACATCCTCAACATTCTCGATATCCATCAGGACCTGATTGCAGAACACAATATCGAAGGATCCGTCATCGAAAGGAAGCTTCTTCGAGATATCCACGACTTCAAAAGAACTTTCCGGATATTTTTCCTTTGCCAGATCGATCATGGACTTCGCCCCGTCCACACCTGTCGAGCTGCCGCCGATGCTTCGGAAATAGTCCGTATAGGATCCGTAACCGCAGCCGAGATCGAGGACCTTCTCACCAGAAAGCTCACAAAAACGACTCTTCACGACCGCCTTATTCGCGTCCGCGAAAGATGATTTCTCCTGCTCTACCGCATAGGTTTCCGCCGCCTGATTCCACTGATCGATCACTTTATCACTCATGGTCTTTGGTCCTCACTTTTACGTTCTTTGAGAAGCTTAATGCCCAGGATAAATACAAATGTACCCAGTAGAATAAAGAATCCCCATATAAGATTCCAGAACGAAGACTTCGTATCGAACATCTTATCCAGAAGATCCTTCCAAAACGATAGATCCGTTGCGATCGCAAAAAGATCGAAAAGAAGATACGCGCCGCCACAGAGATAGATCCATCTCCACCAGTAATTGTTCTTTCTTTCGCGGATGAAGGTGATGATACCGAGGATACAAAGAAGCGCGAGAATGCCCATCAGAATGAAATAGAAGGCACCCTTGTCCTCCATGATCCCCATCCAGAAGGACGCGTAAGATTCACGCGCGACCAGTGCCCATATACGATGCATATGGAATATCCCGAAGAATATGAAAAACCATGGTTCCCACGCATAGATCTTTTTCATGGAATCACCCTATTTCGCCTGCTTCAAAATGTCTTCGTAAGACACCGCTCTGATCACCTGAAAGTTCTTCTCGATCTCTTTGGTCCAAAGATCGATCTCTCCTTCGATTTCAGACACTTCCGGTAATATGAATCCCCAGATCTTGCAACCGGTCTTCTTCAGTTCAGGAAGGAAATAGGAAAATCCCCATTCTACGTCTTCTTTGACGTCTTCGAATCCGTTTCTCGCATCTACGATGAAGATGCTGTCTCTATTTGCGCGTAGCATCTCAAGAGAAGCCTTTACCGGATTTCTGTAATCATCGAAATGCGCCTCCTTTTTCCATACATGAAGCACTACATTATCCTTTTCGATATACTCACTTTTTGCAAAGTCACTTTCAAACATTGAAAAAAACCTCGATTCCTCACTTTTTCTTCGGCTTCGGTGCAGGAAGCTCGGGATACATGCTATCCAGAAGTTCTACCAAAAACTCTCTGTTTTCGACGTTATCGACAAGAAGCATCTCTTTTGCTCCCTCATAGGGAAGCTCCAGATCTGCCTGCGGCATCAGTTCACGCGCCGCGTTTACGTTCTTTACGAGGAAACGGTCGTCATAGATACCTCCGACGACCTTGCCGTGATAGTAGATGATGAATTCACCCATCATGGCTCGATACGAAATATCATCCAAAACGGAAAGCTGTTCTAAAACAAAATCCAGATACTCTTTACTTGATGCCATTATCCCAGTCTCCTTATGTCATCACATGGGAACATTATACTAAAGAAGCCCGTAAAGAACAAAAAACCGGCGCTGTAAGAGGTCATTTCCTCTTAATCAGTTACAAACCCGAAAACTACTTTTATTCCGCTATTTGTAACACTGTTATACGAAATATAAGGCGCAAAAACCCCTCTTCTTCCCCATCAAAATCGTCGATTATTGCTTCATGGAATCGGAAAAAGCACGGAAGATCTTTTTGCTGTTCAGATTGACCTTATAGGAGAACTCAGGATGCCATTGCAGTGCCCATACGAATTTCTTCGAAGGCAGATAAACCGCTTCGACAATACCGTCGTCCGCCTCGGCCATGACAACAAACTCCGGCGCGACATCCTTCACTGCCTGGTGATGGTAACTGTTAACGGAGATGCGTTCGGATCCCAAAAGCTCATACAGCGGGCTGTCCTTTCGGATGCTCACTTCATGGACGGGAACGTCATAAGGAGGCGTCTGATGATGCTCGACAGAAGACGGATGCTGTGTCGGAAGATCCTGATATAAGGTTCCGCCCAGGATCGCGTTAAGAAACTGAATACCTCTGCAAATGCCCAAAACAGGCTTATCCTGGCGCATGGCTTCTTCAAAGACCATTCTTTCCATCTCATCTCTTTCGAAAAGACAGACGCTCTTTCCTTCCAATGGCTCTTCGCCGTAAATGCTTGGAGTGACATCATGTCCTCCGGGCAGAAGGATGCCATCGCACATACTAACAAGACGGGCGATCTCTTCTTTATCCTGCGTCATCGGGAAAATGATCGAGGACGCGCCTGCTTCTTTAAGGCCGTCCAGATATGCGGGCAGCATCCAGATGCTTTCCTTTTCATCGTCCCATAACGGGATCACACCTACCAGTGGTTTCATTTCTGTCTGCCTCCCATGCCCCAGTTCTCAAGCGCAGGCTCATGGATGACGATGAAAACATCCGTCGGCTCGATCTTCAGATTCTCCACAAGTGAAGCCGTCAGACGCTCGATCAGGTCCTTCTTCTGCTCCTTCGTTCTTCCCGGGAACAGCGTGATCTCAATGATCATGAACCCGTCGGTCTTACCCGGAGCCGTCTCGAAATCTTCCTTTTCGATCTCCACGATCCTCTGGAAACGATCCCAGTCTTCGATCCCGAGCGTCTCCACCAAACTCTCGTGGATACAGTTAAGTAAAGTCTTCTTATATTCGGGACTCTTTCCCTTGATGATATCTACTCTTACAAGCGGCATAGGTTTCTCCTTTATTCATTCACTACAAACAGTTTATCTAAATCTTCCAGGTACGAAAACCACTTATCCGGATACTTCCAGGAATAAAAGACCGGGACGCGCCCGTGTTCATACTTCTCTTTGTTATTGAGCAGCATCTGATTGACTTCCTCTTCGCACCCTTCCTCATAGTCCCCGTACGATTCAACCACCATCTTGACCCTTCGGATCCCGCCATCGAAAGCCTCGAAGCGGATCATCGCAAAAACGATCGGAGCAAATTCCATGTCCTCCGTAAAGACTTCTTCCACATATCCCATCGAGACATCCCATTTCTTCACGCGATAATAGCTTCGAAAGAGGATATAGAGAATGAATAAAGCTGGGATCGAATACATGACGGCAACGGCCAGAAATACTTTTCTGACGACACCCGGAAGGATAAATGCCAAGGTCCAGCAAAGAACGGGGATCAAAACACATACCAAGAGGATCGGAATATCCTTCTTCCGATAGCGCCGTAAGACCTTCTCTCTGTACTTGTCATCATTTTGCATCATGAGAGTATTTTACACCTTAGGCTCTTTTTTCTGTTAGAGCGTTAGTTTATTATCTCACTTCTTTTTCGAGTTCTTCGATCTTCGAAAGAAGGTCAGCATTCGCATTTTTCAATGTCTCGATCTCTTCTTCCGTCATCAGCTTATCTTTTCCGCCGTCGGCCGAGTGTCTCCAGGCCGACTCATCCATAACGATCGAGCTTTCTTCTCCGTCCGAAAGCCATCTAAAAAAATGGGCGAGACCAAGAAAGATAAAGAGCATAGACACCAGCGAGAAAATAAACATTACAATGAAAGTATCTCTATCGTAATGACCGTTTTCATCGGTGAATTTGAGCGCCAAAAAGAACGCCGCGACCACACCGAACACGCCCCATACCCACAGTCCTCCGGATTCATGGACGGCGTTTTTAAGAGAAGGAAGTTTCGCCATTTTCCCCTCTTTTTGCACCTTCTCGATCTGCCTCTTTTTCGCACGGTCACTCATTCCGGTAAGGATCGATATACTGTTTCTGCTATACTGATCGATCTTTTTGACAAGTACCTTCTTTTCCTCGGGAAGCTCCTCTTCAAGCTTCTTAAAAGATTCATGGTTCAATATCTTCTCGAAATAACTCGTGTCTTTCGGATTTTTCGTGAGAAGCTCACTTAAGCTTTTACTTTGGAAACTACAGTAAGCAGAGCGAAGTGTAAGTTTCGGATCCGGTTCATCCGAGAGTTTTCTCATCTCAACGACATAACGGGATGCCTTGCCGAACTGATCGTTTTCGATCGCCTGATCGATCATTTCGATCGTTACTTCATCTACCTCTTCCCGTCCGCAGAAAGGACAGACGATCTTCTTAGAAATAGGATCGAATTTGAGGTTCGCGCCACACTTCGCACAATTTAATTCCTGCATTATCTTCCCCCGCTGTTCCCAATCATTCCACCATTTCACCTTCTTCATTATAACAAAACCAGAAGAACTTCAAACACCTCCGATTCCGCGCAAAAAGAACCGCCCCGGGGTGGTGAAGCGAGTCCCCGGGGCAGTTCATTTTCCTATATAAACGGTTTTAGGAGGGGTGTATTAAGATGCGAAGTCTGATCTATCGTCCATCAGGAATCCGAATCCTTCGCCGTCTGCGAGCAGATGAGCGTTATTTATGTAGCACCCGTAATTGAGATTTACGTTATACACGGATTCGTCGATATCTTGAAGAATGAGCCTTACAAATCCTTCGCCCAGCAAGAGAGTTCCTTCTTTGTAGAATGTCTCTCCCGGATCGATCACTCCGTTTCCGTTTGCGTCGTGCTCATACGAAGTGTGGAATACTGCGGTGTCACCATCGATCCTGATCTCGGACCAATCCATGCAAACACCATCGCCCCTATAGAAGCAGACCCATATATAACCGTCTCTTACAGCATAAAGTCCCATATTGCTCCATGAGCCGTATTCTCTATATACTCCGTTGTAGACACTGTAATCGTCGATCTGTGTTTTCACCCGTTCATAACTGTATCCTTCGTTATCGACAATACTGAACGTGTCCATGATCTGCCCGTCTGCCGGATACCTCAGATATAAAGCTTCCTGCGGGAGATTCCCGGACTGAAGATACGCTTTCATTGTGGCCGGATCGTCCTGACCCATAAGTACAAATCTCGGCGTATCGGAATCACAAGCGATATACTCTCCGCCCTGATGATAGATCATGGAATCCATTGACTGCTGGAACACCGAAAATCTGTAAAGGCTGCCGTCATCATATCTCTGCGTTTGATAGTGTTCGATATAATATCCGTACGGTTCATAGCAGAAGAATGAGTCGTATCCTGCGTCCGCGACCACGTGATCGAGCACGATCTGGATATGCTTATCTCTAAATGTATAGACCGTCAGGTCAAAGTCATTCGGCCGGTCATCCCAGAAGCGCGATACAACGAGCTCCGGAGTATCATCCCATCCGATATAAGCGATGGAGTATCTGACCTTATCCGCAGTAGTCTGGTCGAGGTCTTCGACGATCTTCAGATAGGCCTGCTCGTAGCAGTAGAAGACCTTATCCTTATAAGACGCTGTTTCCGTGTTTTCTTCTGCAGGTACTGCCGGAGCCTCAGCCGGTGTTTCTTCCTGTTTCGGCTCGGAATGCGCCGGTGTATTTTCCTTCGGTGCAGACGGTGTCTGTGCCGGTGTTTCCTTCGTCTGAGCAGGCATCGGGCCTGCGTCATTTTCAGGTGCAAATTCAGAAGGGGCAGGCATTGGACCCGCGTCGTTCTCAGGTGTGAATCCGGAAGGATCCGAGGCCGCGCCTGCGTTATCCGATGGGCGGATGACCTGCTGTCCTTCCGCATCCGAAGGCTGCTGTTCTCTAGTCGCGTTCATGACCTCGCCCTGCGCGTTCGTGTTTTCCTGTGTCTCGTCCGGTACGACCTGAACATTTTCAGCGAGACTGGAAAGAATGCTCTCGATCTGCTTGGTGTCTCCGTCGAACTTCAGTGTACATCCGGTACCGGCCAGAGCCATCGTTGCCGTAAGAGCTGTAAGTACCATCTTTATCTTCATCGATTTCATTGTATTTATCCTCCGATAAAACTAATCTCTTGCTTGTTTTTTGTAGATATCTTTTGCAACATTGCAAGGTCATTCTACACATGTAGTACACCCGTGTCAATAGATTTTTCTACATTTGTAGAAAAATTTTCTATATTTGTAGAATTTTACCAAACGAAAAGCACCTTCCGCCCATAAAAACAGGCTGTCTCCCGATACTTCTTCGGAGGACAGCCCATTATTAATTTATTTAATATCCTATCGGGAAGGCCAAGCTCGCACCCTTACTAAAAAGGAGCCTTGCTATCCATACTGAAAGTGTAAAACTCCTCGTCCTCGATCAGATACGCCCCGTTGACTCTGACGCCGTAATTGAGGTTTACGTTATACTCGGATTCGTCGAGATTTTCAAATGTGAGCTTTACTTCTTCGTCGCCGAGCTCGAGAGTCATTTTTCTGTAGAAGGTCTCGCCGGGATCGATCGATCCGTTTCCGTCTACGTCGTAATCAAACGTAAAGTGAGACATGGCGACGTTATCTATCAGCCGGACCTCGGACCACTCCATGGATATATCCTGGATCTTACTGAAACAGACCCAGATATAACCGTCTCTAGCGGTATAAAGTCCCAGTTCCATCATGGTATTGGAATTTGTATATACCCCGTCGTACTTACTGAATGCATTGACGGTGGTGGCCGCAGGATCAGCATTTCCCGAATCGGTCGTTGTATCAGCAGGCGCCGTGACATCCGGAAGCGTTTCGTAGGTCTCGTTCGATGAAGACTGCGACGGATCATAAGAGTTCGGATAAAGATGCGGACGATCGATCCAATAATTTCCTTCATGCGGAAGTTCGCCGGACTGCAGATATCCGATCATGGTTTTGGCGCTGTCATACCCGGCAAGGACAATGTCCGGTGTTTCATATGAATAAGTGACATAATCTCCGCCCGAGTTATAGAGCCATTCATCCATCGTCCTCTGACAAACATTATAGGGCTGCGTATCCGGTCCTTCGCTGTCCGTGACTATCCAGTATTCGCAGATATAATCACCATGCGGCTCATAGCAGTAGAACATCCTGGATCCGAAATCCGCGACCGCCTGATCGATGATCTTATAAACACGGTCGACCCGGAACGTATAGACAAACAGGTCGAAATCATCCGGTCTGTCGTCCCAGAACTGCGAAACGATGAGCTCCGGCGTATCGTCCCATCCGATATTCACGATCGAATACTTCACGTGATCGTTTTCCTCACCACCGAACGATTCAATGACACCCAGATACGCGTCTTCGAAGCAGGTGTAACGGTTTGCCCTTGTCGACTCCGTAGGCTCTTCTGTCTCACTCGGTGTCGTAGTCGCTTCTGTCGTCGGCTCCGTTGTCTCCGTCGTCTCCGAAGCTTCAGGCGCTACTTCTTCCACGGCTTCTTCCCTTTGTCCCGCGCGGTCGAGATAATCCTCGACCATGGAGCCGTTACTTCTTGAAGATACTAAGAATACGACGCTGAAGGTAACGACGATAGAAAGGATCGTCATGACCTTTGAGATGTGCTTGCTCTTAAGAAGGTTCTTGATGCGAAGCTTGGTCTCCATGCCGCCGAATCCCAGGCCGCTGAACGCCGTATTCTGAAGGAACGACCCTCTTCTGTCAGCCTCCGCGTGCTTGACCAAAGACATGCAGTATTCCTTGATCATATCCAGATCAAAAAGCTCCGTGGTCTCTTCATCAACGCGCATCTCGATGTCCGCGCACAGCATGATGAACGAAAGCCACACGAGCGGATTGAACCAGTGAATGCACAGTACGAAATAGCTGAACAGCTTGATCACGCCGTCTTTGTTCTTGATATGTGTCCACTCGTGATTGAGGATATATTCTTTTTCGTCATCGTCAAAATGGATCGGGATAAAGATCTTCGGGCTGATAAAGCCGATAACAAAAGGTGTCGCGATCCTTGTCTCGAAGTACTTGCCGTCGTAGGACTTTGAGTCCCATCTTGCCTTAGAGTAGAACATCAGGTAGCGGACGGTAAAAAGGATCACGAGCCCCGCCATGACAAGAAGCCAGATATCGGCAAGGATACGGATCGTAAGCGCCGCTTTACCGGTCAGCGGTCCCGAAGAAGCATCGGCAGTAACCACCGGTCTTCCCGCTTCCGCCGCGGCACCACCTTCCGAAGAAGAAGGCAGATCCGAAGAGACAGCGCCGCCATTATCGGAGATCGCGCCGTCCTGCCCGACGATTCCGCCGTCCTGCGGCAGTGTCACATTATCGATGTCTGTATTGGAAATAGTATCCCCCGCCTCATCAGAAACGACTTCGACCTTTTCGGTGTCGGAACCGGAGAACAGTTTCCCGACATTCATAAGGCTCGACGGGGATGTAAAGTTAAAAGGTATAACAAGTCGGACCGCGACCGCGATCCAGAATACGATCAGAACGCGCTTGGGAAGGTTTTTGAAGATGAGACGAAATAGCAGAACGGCAAGGATCGCAATGCTGCCGTAAAGGCTCATCTCAAGTATCTTGGCAAATATCACGTTCATTTTTCTTCGAAGTGCCTCAGTCCTTGGTATGCTTCTCGATCATCTCGATGAGCTTTTGCGCATCGTCGCGGCTTAAGTTCTTCTCGCCGCCCAGAAAAGCATTGACGAAACTCGGAAGCGAGCCCTTAAAGCTTCTCTCCACGAGTTCATTGCTCTGCTGATGCTGTACCTCCTCGCGACGCACAAGATACGTGATCTTGGCCTTGTTATTCGCGATGAAGCCCTTATCGCAGAGCCTTTTGATCATGGTATAAACAGTCGTTTTCTTCCATCCGTGAACCTTTTCACAGATGTCCGAAAGCTCGCCGGAAGAGATCGGGGCATACTCCCAGATCAGCTCCATCAGTTTGTATTCACTTTCACCAATAGAATAGTCTTTCACGAATTTGCTCCTTTCTTCCCTCTCTTCCCACGCTTATTCTACATGTGTAGAGCAACATTGTCAACTCTTATTCTATTTATGTAGAACGAAAAGGATGGTCAGAGGATACCAAGCAGTTCTTCCATCGAGTCGATCACGAAGTCCGCGCCGGCCGAAAGAAGTTCTTCTCTATTCGAGTTTCCGTAAGTCACTCCGCATGCAAAAGCACCTGCCCTTTTTCCCATAAGGATATCCACGGGCATATCGCCGACCACGAGCGCCTGATCTCCTGAAATGGAAAGAGCCTCGAGTGTCTTCAGGACCGGATCCGGGTTCGGCTTGACCTTCTCCGTATCCTCCGCGCAGAGGATGACGGCAAAATCATCGGTCATGCCCCAGTTCCCGACAAACTCATAAAGAGACTTCTTATTTCGGGACGTCGCGATCGTACGCGCAATTCCTCTTTTCTTCAGTTCGGCAAAGACCGTATCCACACCGGCGAAAAGCTCCGGCGGCATAGTGGTCTTAAGTTCATCGAACTTGGCTCTATAAGTCTTTACGACCACTTCGATCTCCTCCGGGGAAAGCTCCGGGTAGTCTTTACCAAAAGCGTCATAAGCCGTAAGTCCGATCGTTGCGACGCATGTCGCTTCGTCAAGAACCTTAAGCCCCAGCTGCTTCATCATCTCCTGCTTGGCGGCAACGATCAGTTTTCTCGTATCCGCCAGCGTTCCGTCAAAATCAAATATCACCGCATTAAGATCCATCGGTTTCCTTCTCCTGTTCTCTTTCTCACTTTCACCAATTATACAGATATCCTTTCTCCGAAAAAAGAGAAAACGGATGTACATTATCACTATATTCCAATGCGCTTCCTCATCTGATAAACTGAACTGGGGAGAAAATAAGGTATAACAGAGGCAAGGGGAATGTTTGAATCCTGTTGGGATATACTCGGAATTGGCATAACGACCGATAAGCTGGAGATCAAGAAGGCCTTTGCGAAGCTTGCCCATCAGATCTCCCCGGAAGACGATCCCGACGGCTACAGACGTATCCATACCGCCTATAAGCAGGCTCTGGAATATGCTTCCCACGCGAAAGATCCGAAAAGAAGAAACGGCGAGATCCCCGGCGCGGGTATTACGATTTCTCGTCGCGTCCTCCCATACCAAGGAACCAAATTCCCCAAACAGGAAGATGCGGCCGAAGAATCAGAAGCAGAGAAAGAAAATGAAGGCTTTGACTTCACTTCTGTCGAAAAGCCGGATCTGAATAAGAAAAGCAAGAAGGCAAAAGTGCCCCCGCGTCCCTCTTCCCGCACGCAAGTCCCAAAAGAAGACGACGAGAAAAAGCAGAGCTTTGACTTCTCCCCGATCGTTCAGGAAGAAAAGCAGTTCTCCGACGAAATCGAAAGGATCATCGAGCAGATCGTAACGTACAAGGAAGAAAACGGTATCGACACTCCCGAGAACGTCAAACGCTGGAAGGTCACGACACTCGACATGCACGGCATGAAGCTTCTTAAGCTCTATGGTTCACTCTTTATGAGATCCGGCGAGACCTCTACCTGGAATGTCTTTTTCAAAGAGCCTCTCATGAAGCAGATGCTCTATAACCAGGACTTCCGTCATAAGATCAGGACATACTTTCCTTCGGGCAGCGAATCGAGGACAAAGATCGAAGAACTGATCGAGGAATTCGAGGATCAGCTCGCGTTAGAAGAAGCCGAACGCGAAAAAACATTGACTGAAAAAGATAAGAAAGAGCAGATCGTAATCGCGTGCCTCGTAGTCTTCGGCATATTCTTTATATTCGCGCTCGAATTATTCCTACAAATGATCCACAGACACTAGAAGCACAATGACACTTACGAACAGAACAATGTATAATCAGGAAAAGATGGCAAAAGTGATAAGGGGGTCCATATGGCGATCATAGGTATCGATCTCGGAACAACAAACAGTCTGGCAGCACAGTACACAACAGAGGGTGTCAAGATCCTCCGCAATTCTTCGGGAAATGCACTGATCCCTTCCGTTGTCGGTCTGGATGACGACGGGAACATCATCGTCGGCGAAGTGGCAAAAGAAAGACTCATCACGCATCCGGATCTGACGGTTTCGGAATTCAAGCGCACCATGGGTACCGATCTTCTCTATGAACTCGGTACCCAGAAGTATACTTCCCAGCAGCTCTCCTCGATCCTTCTGAAGAAGATCGTCGCGGATGCAAAAGAGATCATCGGCGAGGAGATCGAAGAAGTCATCATCAGCGTTCCCGCCTACTTTGACGAGCGCATGAGAACGGCCACGAAACAGGCGGCAGAGCTTGCGGGCATTAAGTGCGAGCGTCTCATCAACGAGCCTTCCGCGGCAGCTCTTGCCTATCTTCACAAGCACGAATGGAAAGACGGCACCTACATGGTCGTCGACTTCGGCGGCGGAACGCTCGACGTATCCATTATCGATTCTTTTGACAGTATCATGGAGATCATTGCCGTAGCCGGCAACAACCAGCTCGGTGGCAAGGATTTTAACGAAGCGATCTATAACCATTTCTGTGTGAGCAACGGACTTAACAGCGAAGATCTGACACCTGAACAGCAGGCGATCATCTACAGAATGGCAGAAGCTACGAAGATCGCCCTTTCCACAAACGCGATCGCGAATATGACCGTTGTCATCAACGAGGAAAAATACTCGCTGACGATGGATAACAACGAGCTCATCAAGATCGCGCACGATGTCTTTGAAAAGATCGTCGTCCCTATCAAGAAAGTTCTGAAGGACAGCCGTCTGCACCCGTCCGACCTTGAGGCGATCGTTCTTGTCGGAGGCAGCTGCAAGATGCCGACCGTCGCGGCCTTTATCGAAGATGTGACCGGTGTAAAACCCAGTACGGACATCAACCCCGATACCGCCATCGCCATCGGCGCGGGCGTCTACACGGGCATTAAGGCCAAAAACCAGGAACTGAAGGATATCGTCATGACAGACATCTGCCCCTTCTCACTTGGTGTCAACTGCAGAGACGACAACAAAGAGATCACGATGTCCTTCATTATCGAGAGAAACTCCATGCTCCCATGCAGTGCCTCCCGTGATTACTATGCCGTTAAAGACCGCCAGACGGAAGTGACCTTTAAGATCTATCAGGGCGAGAGCATTATCCCCGAGAACAACATCTTCCTCGGCGAGATGAAGATCAGCTGTCCTCCGACCCGGGAACACGAATTCGTGGCCACGGTCCGTATGACATATGACATCAACGGCATCCTGATCGTCGATATCACGAACAAAGAGAAAAAGACCGTAAGTAAGGTCATGCTCGATAAAAAAGTCCATCTGTCGGAAAAGGAGATCGAGCAGATCAAAGGAAAACTCGATAAGCTTCGTTTCAGTGAAAACAAGGACGAAGAGGAGCAGCTCCTGATCTCGAAGACCGAGCGTATGATCGAAGAGACCATGGGCTTTGACAGAGAGCGCTTCATCGAAGCACTTGAGCGCTTCAAGTTCATCATGAAAAACGGCAACACCATCGAGAAAAGAAAAGCCAAGGAGTTCCTAAGCAATCTCCTTGACCAGTACGAAGAGTGATCCCTGTTATCCCTTGTAATACTCTTCCGGGATAGTTTCTTTTCGAATGACCAGATCGTGATCAGACCTTTCGAAAAGCACCTTCACCGTGTCCGTCATGCCAACGCAGTCACAGATATATACAAGCGCCGCACCGAGCTTTGCGTATTTGACGCACCCGGTATATTCAAATGCTTCCTTATAGTTCGGATAGTATTCCGAGACACACTGGTCGGATGCCGCGCAGAAGTGTGACCGAAACGGCGGTGACTGAAGAAGGTTTCCGTCGTAGTCCTTGATGGTGATGACAAACGGATTCGGGTTTAGGCGGTCCGGGAGCCCGAGTCTTTCGTCCACCGCGTGAAGATATGTATTTCTCTCATGTCCGACACCGATCAGAAGGACCTTACCGTGCTCCTCATAAAGTCGGCTCAGACAGGAGTTAACAGGAGCGGGCGAACCGCACAGTTCCTCGCCCTTCACAAACTCACGAGCGCCTTTACCGAATACCGTCACCGAGTGTGTCGGATGAAGTGATCTCACTCCGTCCTTTCGAAAAGCAGCGACCTTGGCAAGCGTTCCGATGCACGGCACCGATGTTCTTACGTCGTAGAAAGGATGATCTCTTCCCACTTCGTCCCATGTATGTGTCGGTATGATCAGAAGTCCGGAGCTAAGGTACGAGCTCATCGCGTCGATCAGCCCGTCCGCTCCGCTCTCGATCTCCCCGATCGAACGAAGCGAAGCATGCACCGTCACCTTATCACTCGGCACGATACCGTTCTCTTTCAGAAAATCTTGAATGTCCTTTTTTGTCAGCATCTGTCAATACTCCATTGTTATTTCAGTTTGTTGTATTTCTCATAGTCGAAATTGTCGGCCAGGAACTCTCTCCAGTGCTGGAGCTGCTCCTCCGAGAGCGTTTCAAACTTGACCAGAAACCATTCCTTCAGGCTCTTCTCGCTCGCTTCCGAAGTCAGGTACACCGTCATCCACGCCTTCAATTTCGCCGGCGCAAGCTCCTTGAAATCCTCCGCCGTGAAATGCACCGGTTCTTTCGCTTCTTTCTTCTTACTCGGCTTTCGGATATAGTTCAGATCCCCGTCAACGAACCCGTACGCGATCGAATCGAAATGCTCATACATCTTCTTATTCGACTTGATGCACTTCTCCAGAGCCTTCCCGACCTTCTTCTCCACTTTCTTCCATGGAGTATCCGACACGCAGATCACATAAGGATTCTCGCGCCCGATCACCAGCGCATCCTCATCGAAACACGCCTCGATCGAAAACGAATCCGCATCCTCATACACATTAAAAAGCACCGAGGAAAAACCACTCAGATCCTTACTTCCAATAGCATCAAAAAACGACTCCAGCATACACTCAACTCCACGCTTCAAGGCCGACGAACTAACAACATTATACCAGCGATACTTGGCAAGTAATTATACGTATGGTTTATCGCGATATGAATCAATAATTTACTTCAGTTTCCTCATCACAAATAATAATGAATGGAGGCATGGTCGTTGTTGTGTAAGCTCTAATCCCATTGTTCACGTAACCTTCACCCAAAGAGAGAGCATATCTAACCTTACAATTGCGTATATCTAATTCCCCTATTTTGTTATTCATACAAGCAAGCGTGTATAGATCTGGGTTCTTTCGTAAATCAAGGCCAGTTAATTGATTATCCGAACAAGTTAACATAGCGAGTTCTGGACATTTTGTAACATCAAGGTAGGTAATCTGATTGCCTGCGCAACTCAGCAAATAAAGCTCTGTACACTTTGAAACATCAATAGAAGTCAGTTGATTATAATCACAGCTAAAATGCGTTAATTCTGTATTCTTGCTTACATCGAGTTTAGTAAGTTCATTGTCCGAACAATCCAACGAGGAAAGATTACTATATTTGCCTACGGATAATCTTTCTATGTAATTGCCATTACAACTCACTCTTGAGAGTTTGCTACTATTATTGGGCAATATCAATTCATCGATAGAATTCTCAGAACAATCCAGGGAAACTAATTCGTTGTTTTCTGCTAGATCCAGTTCTATCAGTCTGTTTTCGGAACAATCCAAATTATGCAACTCAGTATTTTCACTCACATCAAGTTCTTTCAAATAACAGTTTTTACAATCAAGGTCTGTAAGATTTTTGAAGTACGCTATTCCTTGTAACGATTTAATTGAAGAGTCATTTACTCTGATGTATTTAACATCCAAACGTTCTTTTTCCGACAGTTTTCCATCGTTATTCTTATCAAAAGACTCCACTTCTTCACGGAAAACCGGATCAGGAAAATTACTTTCATTGATCTTGACATATTTCTCCCAATCAATGCTGTAGTATACTGCAAGACCAATAACAATAAGTGCGACTATTCCAAGTGTAATGTACACTACTCTCTGTTTCATATTGATTCCCCCTAAAGCAGCAATCTGACTACTATATTGACAGTATAATTCAGATTATCTTGGACGTAATGCAATTCTGTTATTGTTTAACGATTGTTCACAGGAGAATATTAAATTGCTTAATATTTTTCTCAGCCCAGCAGTCCTTCCAACCACTTCAAACACAGCGGAACCCACTGACTTGCACTTGCATCGATATCATTCTCTGGATCCACAAGTTTATTATTCACGGACATCCCATGACGACCGGATCCGAAGATGTGCATCTCAAACGGCACCTTGTTCTGGTCAAGTTTCTCAGCCAGTTTCAAAGAATTAGATACAGGAACAAACTCATCCGTAATGCTCTGGAAGAAGAATGTCGGAACAGTATCTTTAGTGACGTAGTTGACAACATTCACTTCTTGGGTGAGATTGGCAACGATCTGTCCCAGCGTGAACCCCATCTTCATCCCCTGCTCAATGGCTACTTTCTTCGGGATCGATGCTAGATCAACGCCACTGAAGATCGTGGACATATCGTATACACCATAAGCCAGAACAGCTGCATTCGGTCGATACAGAGAACTCTCACCACCAAGAGCCTCAACTATACGGGCATCCATCCACTGTGTGGCAGACAATGCAGCAACAGTTGCTCCGGCACTGAAACCGGAAATAACAATCTTATCTGGATCGATGTGCCACTCCGAAGCATGTTCACGGACAGTTTTAATCGCCCAGGAGATCTCCACCAAAGGATTCGGGAACGATGCATGTTCACCGAGAGAATAGTTCAGAACAAAACCTGCATAGCCTTCTTCTACAAAAGTAAGAGCTACACCTTCGCCCTCAGCAATGCCGTGGAATTCCCATCCGCCACCCGGACAAGCGATCATGGCAGGCCTCAAAGGAATATCCTCCCGATAAACATCCGGGATATATGTCTGCAGATTCACTCTGCCGTCCTCTGTGAAGTTAATCGTCTCGTGTATCATATTCGAACCTCCGTGGTTTCTGTTCAGTGATTCTGAGAAAGAAGATAGACACAGTACTGATTCATACTGACTCCCTCTTCTTTCGAACGTTCCGCCAGTCTTCTGTGCAGACTTTTGGGAATACGCAATTTGAATTGACCTGAATACTCATCAAGATTGACAGGTTCTGCTATATCGATCTTATCTTCAATCGCTGCTCCGAGCCATTCTCTTTTGGCATCTTCTGCATTACGAATAGCATCTTCGATCGTTTCACCCATCGTTAAACATCCGGGAAGATCAGGATAGTTTGCAACGTATCCTCCCTCATCCGGATCCGGAAAGATTTCAAGTTTATAAGGAAGCTTCATGTAATACTCAATTGTCTTCATTCTGCATCTCCTCCTCTAACTCCCATAATAATTGGTGTCGTATATGGTGTCAACCAATCAGAACACGAATTGCGCTATCTGTGCTAAAATACAATCAAGTGAGGGGAATCAACATGGATCTTAGACGTCGCACATTATGGATACTCGGAGCATTTCTGCTTCTGATCAGTTTCTTTGTATTACTGCTGTTCGGAAACTCCTATACATTCAAGCTCGATATCCCGGAAGGAACAGATGTAAGCGACTATCACATCACCGTCGACGAGGGGGACAAGGTCGTCTCCGTCAAAGACATGAAGATCAAAGACGGAAAACTCGAGCTCACTTTTCAGTCCGAAAGCCGCGGCAAAGTCTTCTTCGAGGTCGAAGGACCGAATGACTTCTTCTACATGGATGTCATCTATGTACATCGCTTCAACATCATGACGATCAATTCCTATATGGGCTATACCCGAGGCTCTCGGGTCATCCCGATCACCGGGCTTCTCTTCCTTCTTACGCTCCTTGTATTCAACATCACCGAGTACAGGAAACGCATGAAGGAGTCGATGTATCAGTATGAGAACGTCAGAGCCCTCAGCTGGATCATCTTCGATACTATGCTCATCACAAACCAGGTCATGTTTGTTTTCTCGGACCAGGCACTCACGCAGAGTTTAAAGGGCGCGATGTCATCCGCCTCCTCGATCGCGATGGCCGTATTCCCACTGGCCTTTATCCTCTCGATCCTCGTGTGCATCAGCAACATCCGGCTCATGATGAAGGAAGGCAGGACCTGGAGAAACATGTTAGGCGTCATCATGGGCGCCGCGATCTGTATCGGCACGATCATCCCGCAGGTCTTAAGTGCCTGGCTCAACAGCAATCTCTTTTCCGAGATGCATAACGAGAAGTCCGCCTGGCTCTATGTGGAAATGCTGATCACGAATCTCGTTTTAGTCATGGTCTCTTACCTCGAGTGTATCCTCATCGGCACGATCATCATGACCGTTAAGGCCGCGCGAAAAGTACCTGCCTTCGACAAGGATTATATCCTGATTTTAGGCTGTCAGATCCGAAAGGACGGAACGCTCACGAAGCTCCTTCAGGGCCGTGCGGACAGAGCGCTCGAGTTTGCCAAGATGCAAAGCGATAATACTTCCAAACCGCTCACCTTCGTCCCCTCAGGCGGCAAAGGCAGCGATGAAGTCATCTCCGAATCCCAGGCGATCCATAACTATCTGGTCGAAAAGGGTATCCCCGAAGACAAGATCATCGTTGAAGACAGTTCCACTTCCACTGAAGAAAACATGAGAAAATCTTTTGCCCTGATCGAGCAGCAGAGTTCAGACCCGAAGGTAGCATTTGCCACGACAAACTACCACGTCTTCAGGTCCGGTGTCCTTGCCTATAGAGAGGGTATTAACGCCGAAGGTATCGGCTCCAAAACGCGCACGTATTTCTGGGTCAATGCATTTGTCCGGGAGTTTATTGCGACACTTTACGCCGAAAGGATCAAGCACCATCGCGTTATCCGCGCGTTGTCTCTTACCGTCACCTTATCCGTCGTACTCGTTTACTACGCGGCGATACTGTAAGTTATTTACTTAAGATCTCCAGCAGGAACTTGGACCCGTGGACCGGTAGATGCAGGATCCAGCTCTTATACAAAGACTGATTCGCGTGCATGTATCCGAAAGAATACAGAAAATCGATCACCATGACCGAAAGTACGGAAACCAGAACCACATGGCTTGGGTACGAGTCGTGGATTTTCACCGTATTCATAAGAGGCGTAAAACAGTAATAGAAAAAGAGCGTGATGATCGTCGAGAATCCGAGGCTCGTAAAGAGGCTCGTATATCTCGTAAAGTGCAGCGGAAGCAATGTATAGTCCCAGTAATGGAATCCGCACAGCTTCTCTACGGAATATCCAAGTGCGATCTCTCCAAGAGAGACGATAAAGAAACAAGCGCAAAAGAAGAACGCCAGATTCTCTTTTTCCGGAACTCCTAAGAGGAAGTAAATGAACAGGATCGCGATACCGTATCCGATGAGGAACGGGAAGTTCATGTTTCGGTTGTCGATCTGTCCCTTACGGCATAGCATCCATATATTTTCCAGGCAAAAGCCCAGGAACGAAACTACGATCACTAACGCGATGTAGTCGTAAACTGAGTAGTCAGATTGCAGAATACGATCCATTCCCGGGCCTCCTTGCCTGTAGAGGGTGTACGATGTTACAATTGATTTGATGTTACAATCGTAACACCACCTCGAATGGGTTTCAATTTAATTGGATTAGGAGTTAACACATATGGCCAAAACTGTTAAGTCAGAACAAAAAGCAGACAAATTGCAAACCGAACTTGCCAAGCGCGACGTTCTCCGACTGAATAATCAGCAGTCCAACGAGCTGACCCGCGAATGCATCGACATGGCCATGATGTATCTCATGAGTGAAAAACCCTATGAATCGATCAGCATCTCGGAACTGACCAAACGCGCCGGTGTTTCCCGTACCGCCTTCTACCGCAATTACGAGTCGAAGGACGATGTCTTAAAGGAGATCGGAAAGATCGTGATCAACAGCCTTTCTGAGATCCTGAATAAAGTAAAATCACCGGATGATGTACATGACACGCTGGTCGAGTTTTTCACGCAGATCAAAAAACAGCGGAATTATGTCGAGCTTCTTGCCAAAGCAGATGTCTCCATGAAGCTTCTCTTCCCGAATGCCCATATGCTGGAAAATGTATTTAAGGCCGCCACGCAGAAAGACCACTACCGCATGGTCGCCGTAGACGCCGCCCTCGCAGGACTAATCCGAGAATGGATCTCCAACGACTATGATCTTTCCCCGGAAGAAATGGCCAACGTCATGGAACTCGGAGTATCGATATGAGGATCACTGCGTGATCTGTCCCTTCCTATACCGCCCGAAAAGAACTCCATCATCGACATATTTGTCTGCCTGGGATACCCACATCGGAAACTTCCCTGTCGCTAAGGCCGTCTGTCCATTCAGCATTCCTGTATGAAATGAGATATGTCGGAACTGCCTAAGAACAAGTTCCAGTCGTGTACGATCGCAGTCCTTCGGACACTCATAGAGCATGTCATCTGTGAGCGAATCCAGGTAATCGTAGGTCTTCTTCTCGATCGCATCCAGATACGAAAGAAGCTGCTCATCCGAAAGCACCACTGTTGTCGGCTTATCCGGATTATCCAGCCCTTCCACATGGAAAGAAGGCTCTTCGAAATCAGCCGGATTAATGAACCACTTATCTGCAGAATGAAGCGCATGATACGCCCATCTCCAGCACGGAGCACCACAACACAATGCATCTCTGTCATATGCCTGGATCGAAGTCCGGATATTCAGAAAATTCGGAATCACCATATCCTTAATGATCTTACACAATTCATTCATAGAAGAATCCTCCAAACAAAAGCCATCTTGAAGTCATTATACTTCAAGATGGCTTTGACAAGCGGTTATTAGAGGAGCGGTATAAAGAATTCCTTAATTACTCTATTTCTACGAATATTGAAAGTGATCTTTTCACCTCAAACAATCGAAGAATTGATAGTTCTACAATCTGTTGAAATCTGATTGGATTCAAGATTGAGGAGAGGTCCTTTTCTGCTCCTCTCTTATTTCATTCAATCAGTCTGTATTCTGTCTTATGTTTCTTTAATTTGTGCAACCTACTGCTGGAATCAAATTCCGTAGTCCATCTTGTCTCATTCGCAGACACCCCCAAATAGTATTTTTCGCATGTTGCTTGAACAGTAATATAATCACTCGCAAAGGTATTCTCTACTAACAGGAAACGCCGTTCATCTTCATGATCCCAAATTCCTGATTTAGTGAAAACGCATTCAACCACAAATGAGAATAGGTCTTGACCTGTATATTTCGCCTTGTTAATATCAGTCGCATATTTCACATTCCCATAGATAAATATATAGTTACTACGTTCCTTTTCCACTCCGTTTTTGATACTTGATGCACGAAACCCTCCACACACGCCGCTACCACTTTCAGCATAATATCCCCACATAAGAATATCGTCATAATGAGGCGTCAAGCATAGAACCCTAAAACTATCTTTTATATTCAAGTATCGATTGACAACCTCTTCCGGATAATCCCCCGTAAAATACAGTGAGTAAATGTTCTTCAAAGCTTTTTCCTGAGGATCAGACGCGTCTTCCTCGAGATATTGTTTGAACAAACTTGAATAGTGCTCAAAAACATCTTCAAAGGAAGGGTTTTTCCCTTCGCTATTCTTAATAATTCGAGAATTATATAAGCGCCACAAATGTTTCAACACCAGATGCGGTATCTCACAATCACTATCAAATGGGTCATTAAACTTTCTGGGATTTACAAACGTTAATTCACCATCTATGAACTTCTTCAAATACCCGCTAGCCTTCACATATTCTTCCTTTTCAAACCGTGTATCTGGCATTTGCTTGTACTTAAATAACAACTCCTCCGTTTCATATCTGATATAGTCATTATTGTATTCCTGAAGCAAGGCTATGACTGGATCATTTGAAAGAGCAGTTCTACTCCCGTAGTCTGTTGAGACACTCTCAACCGTATTCAGGATGTGCTGTAATGGATTTGCAGAATACTTTCGATATACAGTCGCAAATCCATCTTGAACTTTTTTGTCATATGTGTCATCGCCATTATAGTTCGGACGCGTAATTCTGTAAGAAACTTGACTTAGACTTGCAACCCCGTAACTCGTTTTCTGCGGATCCGATAATCCCTTATTGGTAAAAAGACTAACCACAACCCTTTTAGGAGAATTATTTATTCGCATTTCGGCTTCGAAGTAATAACCCTTTATGTATCTGATATAGTGTACTTCAGGATGCATCCGTAAAAACAGTGCGATTACATATCTGTTTTCAAACTCCAGTATTTTGTCGAATCGGACATATAGTCTTCCCAAATTCTCTTCCTCCTTTTTTGAGAACTGCATTCTCCAGTTTCACATAATCATAAGCGAATTGTCTACTATTTTTCAATATTCTACTTTGAATAGAAAAAGCCTCTATGCAAGGAAAAAGTACAAACAAAAGAACTCTGCGAGACGAATTAAAAGCATCAACTTGTTTTGTCGCAATATGGAGTTTCTTCAATTCCGTTTTTCTTTAAACGAGCAACCTTATCATCGAGAATCTTTTTCCAAACGAACTTAAACCAAGTTGTTTTCCCGAACATCCGCACTATGAAAGGACTTACTCTATAGTACTCGCGGATAAAGAGCCTTCCATGCCATGTCTTAGCCAGTACAGTGTCACGATACCTGCGCAATGTCCATACTTCCGGACAATCGTATGATCCATAGACACACGTTGCAACATAGCATGCTCCACTGCTTGGTCGTTTAGGAATTACATAATTAGGGTCTAACTCTTTAATCTTGTTATGATACTCCATAATCCTATCGATGTTAGATTCTTTTTCTTCTTTAGAAAGACTTTTGTCTATGACCCATGTATATCCAGTCTTGTTTGCAATTCTTTTCCAAGAACAAGCATTGCTTATCTCTTGTGTTATTTGAATCATTTTTCTGTATCTTGGAATATTCTGTTCAGGTGCATCCTTATTCACAGTAATTGCCATTTTCAGAAGCGAAATGCACTCCTCACACGACTTCGTAAATGCTTCGTATTCGTATTCACTTGCGTGTCCATCGGAACCGTTATACGCTTTCCATATACTAAGCCATGCATTTTTCACAGCTTGTTCAATTAAGTCTGCCATAGCCTCGCCGAATCCAGTCGGATCCACTTGACATTTCCTTATCAATTGAATAGCGTTGCGTTGTAACAGCACAGTGTTGTGGGCTAAATCGTTAGCATTGTCCGAACTCGGCCTTTCCACATAATGTCTGCAACATAATGCAAACCATGCAAAAGCCAGTTCCTTAAACTCACAATTTATGTTCATACGCAGTTCTTCAAGTTTATCCTTCGGAGCACAGCCAACCGCTTTGGAAAAACACTGGACACTTTCTTCCATTCTCTCTCGAGCGAGTGTTGATTGCCATCCTGCAGACTTTCCTTTCATAAACCACGCTTTATAATTCTCAGGATCAATTTCGATAACTTTGGTACTATACTTTTCTGTTTCTTCATAATTTTTTGCATAAATGGCGCTTTCGGCCATCATGAAATAATTCTTAGCAGCAGCGGAGTTATCCACTTTAACGGTACTGCCAGAAACATCTACTGATCCTTCAATCATCATTTTTTTTGCTTCTTCGACGGAGTATTTCGTTCCGCACACTTGGCACACAAACAGACCATTTTGCTTCAAAATATCATTGCTTGCGCACATTTCACATGTTAGTGGTTTCATATTCTTACCTCACTAGCATATTAGCAAATTCACATTTCATATCGGTACAATTCTGAAAACGAATTTGCTCTTATAGTTTGCTGTACTTATCACTCTTTCCTCTTGCTTTTTCAGCAGGATACTTTGCCTCGTTCTGATCCATCTTCATATTTACTATTTCATCTTCATCGAGCCCCAGTTTATCAAGCAGATCTCTGCAATATACAAGAACGTCTGCTAGTTCTTCTTTCACATGCTGCAAATCATAGTCAATATCACTCCACTGAAAACACTCAAGAAGTTCATTTGCTTCAATCGAAATTGATTTTGCAAGATTAGCCGGTGAATGGAACTTATCCCAATCTCTATCTTCAGTAAACTGTCTTATTCTTGCTATTGTCTGATCATTCATAGATTTATACCTTCCCTGCATGGTATGATTTCAGTCTGTCCTTCAGATATCGTTCCAATTCCGAATCAACACAATAGATATAGCAACCTTTCATGCCTCTAGATAAAAGGGTGCGGTATGTATTTCGGATGATTTCATCTGCTCTTTTCTTAGCCTGCTCCGGATTCTCATTATTCAGTTTCTTAATGCCTCGTAGCGACTGGTCTGTTTGTGCTCGTTTTGTAAAATCGGTCACCACTTTACCATCTTCAAATCTGATATCTTCGCCAATAATGACGCCAACATAATCAAATTCAAGGCCTTGCGAAGTGTGAATGCATCCAATCTCATTGACCGAAGTGTCAGAAACAGCGAATGGTTCGCCACCATTGAGATTCCAGCTCATTTCAAAATTGCCAATCTTAATGTCATGGTGATTCGTGTTATTGGCTACTTTTTTATCCCAATCCCAGCAGTAGCCCGCCAGAATCCTCGCGCGATTTGTCGTTCGGTTTTTCTCAACTATAATATCTCTCACCTCACTAGGCGTATCACAAATGCGAATATCAAAATCAATGCCCTCGAGATCATAGTTTGCAGTTTCCCGAATCTGAAGAACATCATCAAGCCAAGCAAGGTACCCATTGGAGCCGTTACATCTGAATTGTGAGACTAGTTCCATCTCATAGATTTGAGATCCTTCCTCACGAGCCCATCGCTTAATCTGGTCAACACTTCCGATGTCATCCATGGTTACGCGTTGATCCTCATCTATAAAGAAAACACTACACAAAGAAGCGCTTATGATTTCCTTAATCTGATTCTCCCCCTGATTATGAAACAATCCAGACTTTTCATTCAAACGATGTGCCTCGTCAACAAGCAGTGTCCCTGCCATATTCTCGGGTGCATCAACAAAGCTACCCGAACTCTTAAACATGTTATCCACACTACTTTTCTTAAACGAACCCTTAAGTTTCTTTAGGTAAACCTGTCTTGGGGCACTATTCTTTGAAACGTATTGAACAAGCTGATTTCTCTGTGTCAATTCCGCAAGAAGATTAACTGCGATAACGGTTTTACCCGTACCAGGACCACCCTGACAGATAATCGTTCTCTTGTTCCTGTCCTTCTGACAAAGACTGGATAATCGCAACACTTCCTCATAGACAACTTTCTGTTCATCAATCATGATGAACTCCGGATTGTGGTTTAGCATCTTAGATATAGAATCCTGAAGACTTTTGGATGGTCGGATCTTTCCGTTCTCGACAAAATACAGAACCTCCTTGTCATCACCGAAAACAATGCTTGTCTTAATGTATTCTCGAAGTCTATTATTATCCTTCTTTGTGAATGCAGGGGCCTCTTCCAAATATTCTGAGTACCAGGACTGATCTATAGGATCGTCCTCATGTCTTTCATAGTTATGTAAATACGCACATGGTCGAATCTGTATTTCACGATCCTGAACCGTAGAGTTATAGTCCTTTATGAGTTGTGCGTATGACCATGCCTGATAAGAAGGGTGAACAACGCGTCTCATTGCTCCACCTGTATATGTTTCAACGATGGCATCGACACCTTCAACAGCAGTTAATGATTCCCACTGTTTCAATTCGATAATCACAATAGAAGGCTGATTCTGTCCATCGTATCCGGAGACTATAAAATCAACTCGCTTGGCTGTCTGCGGAATGTTGTATTCGATGGCTACGCCTGCGTTACCCGGAATATGAGCATCATTCATTACAACATACATACTGGTGAGTGAATTCTCCCACGATTTAAACTCACTCTCCGACGTTCTTCTTCCAAGTTTGTCAATGATAGTTTGGCGTATCTCTTCCGCTAGTGTTCCCCCTTCAACACTATGAAGAAAATCTGTTTTTACACCAGAATAAACCAGCATTTCTATTTCCTCACTTCAAAGCAAGACTATCAATCATTACCCGATTCATTCTTTTACAAATGGGGATCATGTGACTTGAGATTGTAAACAGAGCAGGCCATACACTACGGTCTGCTCTGATACCAATCTGATTATAATACATTTAGCAATTGACAGGATGATCGCAATTGATTAATCAACTCGACACTTTGACTGTTTAGCCTTGGATAGTAAAACTCCAATTCCGAAAAGAATTTCTCAGCTTTTTTCTTTTTCCCAGAGTTTGTTGACAACTTAGCAGCATCGCGTTGCATTCTGTCATATCCTCTTGTAATAATGTCCTTTTCTATCCTTGGAATTTCAGCACAAATCTGGGAATGTATTTTTCGCGGTGATACATTGAACTTTATGCGCTGATCCTCATAGTATTCAAGAATATGCTCTTCAGATAAATACTTATCCCATTCAGTAAAATACTTATCGATGGAATCTAGCGATTCTAATCGTCTGCAACAAGTCATAGATCTTGATAAGGCCGCCTCAATTTCTCTCTTTTGCGCCGGCGTTGGTTTTTTATGAAATAGTCCCATAAGCACCTCCATTGACAAAAAAACTATAGTATCATTATAGTCGAAACGAACAGTACGTTAAACATATATAATTTCCTTAGTTCAACCTTGTTCGTCAGTGTCTTTCGCACTATCCACTTTCCTTTGGTTCTGTAGTTCATCCATAAAACCAGAAGTAATTATACCTGCCGGTAAAGCAATAATAGCTATGCCCATGATCGACGAAATCATCGTAACAACTCTGCCAGCTGTAGTCACTGGATAGATATCTCCATACCCCATCGTTGTTAGTGAAACTGTAGCCCAATATACTGCATCGAAATAATTCCCAAAACTATCTGGTTCTACATTGAAAACAATCAGCGCAGAAACAAGCACATATGCAAAAGCCATAACGCAAACAACCAACAAAGACTCTTTCTGCTTTTTAAACACGCATATGACTGTTTTTATGCTTTTTGAATAACGAACTGCCTTAAACACTCTGAAAGCTCTAAACGTGCGCAATAGACGAACCAACTTGAACAATTTAAAACTATTACTAACCAAAGAGAGTGATGGCAAAATAGTTAGCAAATCAAAAATCGCCATTGGTGTCAGTGGATATATCAAGAACGAAGCAACACCTTTTTTGAGTCTTAAATCTGAAACAAACCATCTGAGCAGATAATCCAGGATAAAAACCGTAACAGTCGCTTTATCAATAATCTCAAAGGTCAAAGTGTGATGCTTGAAAGCTAATGGCACCAAACTCAAAAGAATAGCTACCATCATTGCAATATCATACCAATCCAACGATGTATTTTCATCGTTTTCCTCTTCAGGAGATTCGACAATATACAGTATTTTTCTCCGAAAATCCATCAGCGCCTCTTCTTTCTCTTGAAGATTTTGAATATATCACTTAACCCAAAAGTGGTTTTTTTGTATACTTTATTCCGAATTGATCGTCTTGGGTTCTTAATAAACCCCATTCCTTTTTTCCCGTAAAAAGGATTTACTGCTCGCTTCATTCGTCTCTTATATTTCCCCGTCGTTCGAGCGCGAAAAGACTTCTTCAGCGATGGTTTACGAAATCCAACCTTTATTCCTTTTTTTCTCCGTCCAGACATACACACCTCACATCAAAAAGAGGCTTACGGATTGCATTTCTTACACGGTATATATCCTGAATTGATCAGTTCTTCTCGCTTGCAATGCTTATCCGATCTATTTTTTTGACTTATATCATCCACCGAATCACACCAAGTATGGTGGAATTTCTTTGAACTTGTATTCAAAACATAATCTTGTGCTTCAGACGCAGGATCAACTGCTACTGTAGTTGCTTCCGGAGCCGTATCGACAACTGCAGCTGGAGTTTCAGAAGGAGCCGAAGTCTCTTTGAGTGCCTCAGTAGTGGTTGCTACTGCCGTCGTTGTCGTCTGAATAGTAGATTTAGTCTCTTTGGTTGTCTCTTTAGTAGTTTCTTTAATTGTTTCCTTTGTCGTTTCGGTTGGTGTAGGTTCTGGTGTTGGCGTCGGTTCCGGTGTTGGTGTTGGTGTTTCAGTCGGAAGCGGAGTTGGTATCATCGAGGAAGTAGCAGTTGTATCTTCAGTAGTTACATCCTGAACAGAATCTGACACTTCTGTCGTCTGTTCCGAGAATATGTTCTCTTTCTTTTTATCTTTCGTATCAACAGATGCCATACACGTACTAAACAAAAGCGGAACAGATACCGCTACGGCCGGCAAAGCAATCCACTTCTTACCAGTTCCTCTATTGCATATAACATAATCTCTGATCAATTGAGCTGGGTATATAAAACAAACTATGGCCAACACTATTCCAAATATTCCTGAGCCGACAGAACCATGGACAATGAGATTAATGCCGACAGCAAGAAGCAGCGTTCCTAGAATAAAGAGAACTATCGCGCCTATCTTCTTCATCTTATTCATTCAGACCACCACCCTTTAGTCGAAAGATATCATATTCAGTTTATCAGCACGCAAAGTGTTAGTAAACTCTACAAGCAGTCTGAAAGAATGAAAAACCAATGTAATTTTCACATCTTTATATGATTATTCACAGTTCATTTACATCATTTTATGATTCAGGAATAATTAGGCAGGTTCACCTTTTTCCTGTGTAACAATGTTACAACTTACCGGTTTTTTCCAAAGAAAAGAGGTAACCCTCGCGTTGGCGAAAGTCACCTCTCGGTTTATCCGATACTATACATCCTTTTCAAAGGAATTTCATTAGAAGGGGTTGTCGCCCTCCGGACTTGTGACAATGATATCTTCGCAATTAAAGAAGATGGTTTCCATTTCCAGATATTCGTAAGACTCTTTTTCCATTTGTATTTCTCCTCCAAAGAACTTCTCTTTAAGCTGTGTAATTGATCGATGCGTCGTAATACATATAGAATGCAGCCGCAAGGTTTAACATATCCTGGCTCATGTTCCCCTTCGAATTCCGGAGAACTGCGTAGATATAATCCAGAACAGCGAAGTCAGTTTCGTAATTCGTGTTATTGCACTCAATTGTAACACGGATATCCTTACCTGCGTCAAGAATATTTATGACATCTGTCGCAATATAGACCTGACCTCCGGATGCGGCAACCGGTTCTACGCGATTACCGTCAATATAGAAGTTCACCTCCGTGCCCGGGTCGATGATAAAGTAATGCTTGATCATGCTTCCTGCGAGGAATGTGACAGTGGAGCCCTTGTAGGTTACGCCAGCCGGAAGATTTTGAGTGAAATCACCGATCTTACCGATCGTAACAGTCGGAACTCCAATATTGTCCTCCTCGAAAATATCGGTGTTCGGAGCAAACTTCTTCTGCGAATAGTATCCGTAATTCAGAAGTGCTTTTGCGAGATTGGATGTCTCATCATTAGGATCATCGTTAACGAAGTGCATCGCATAATCCCTTACAGTGAATGTCGGGAATGTGACTTCTACCATTTCTCCCTTGAGGGTGGCCGTGATCGGTTGCGTGAGATCCGCGGAGCAGACATCGCATGTGTATACGTAGTACCACTTTCCGCCCTCTTTTCGGCATTCGCAATCCCAGTAAGAAACTTCCTGCTTTTTATACATGCCGGATGCGCTGTTCAGCTCGAAGGTAACCGTAGGATACTCGGCTGCGATCTCATCGGGAATACTGATATAGTAGTCAACGCTGATGGAGTCTGCCAGTCTGACCTTGAATCCTTCCAGAACAGCGATGTTGTCAAGATCGTAGAACTCGGCATCTAACGCATAGGCATCTCCCGCTTTTACACCACTCTTCCAGTAGTTTCTCAAGAAATCTCCAAAACTGTATTGGAACACCTGATCCGGCTGATCAGGTTTGATCTGGTAACCGTTTATGGAGAATCTTCTTGTTACGCAGTGGCCCTCCGAATTCGGGACAGCCTCCAATACTATGTCATACTGGTCCTGAGGACGGAAATAATACTCCCTCTTCTTACCCGTGCTTGTTTTTGCTACGACCAGATTTTCATTTGCGATCCTTACGTCGCCCGGACCGTCCCGTTCAACGATGATACGGAACTGTTCATTCGGGATGACCTGGCCTTCTGGTTCGGTAGTGATTTCAAGATTGAGTTTCTTTCCCCAGCCTTCTTCCGGTCTGTCGATATGGATATGCGTGATGGAAGTGTTTTCATAAGAAGTTGAATATGAAGAACCGCTATAATTCGCATAACTGACGATATACCCTTGAATCGGTGAGAAATAAAGATCGAGGGTGTCGGCAGACTGCAGATCTTCGGCGCAGATATTATCGCCCATAAGGCCTCTTACGTCACCATTCTCATTGATTTCGAAAGTAATGGCGACTTCGCCCGGATCGTAGGTGATATTCATTCCTTCACCGAGGTATTCTCTGACATAGATATCGTAGATATTTTCCCATTCCTCGCCTTCAAATATCCAGAATGTGAACCACATTCCTGCTTTTTCTACCGTCTGGAAGATGAGCTCATTGTTTTCGTTGAAAAAGTCGACCGTATATTCAACATCCCTTGCTCCTTCCATGGGAGCGAATACCAACTGGAAACCATAGGCATCTTCAAATTCGGACTTCGCGATAAAGGCACCCCGCTGGAAGTCTGCGTAGTAGGGATTGGATGAATCCGAGAAGAAAGAGATCGATCCGGCGGAGAATACCGGGTTGTTTTCGTCCTGATGAATATAGATACCAGGCTCTCTCGGGTCATTCGAGTGATCTACACCGATGCCGATGTTGTATACAGTCGGCCAGTCGCTGGCGCTGCCTTTATTGATCGTAAGAATACCATTCTCGTAAGTGTAGACGCCGCTGTCTCTATCGATCAACTGATCGTTTTCATCTCGAACGTCGATCGTGAGATCTCTTTCTGTGTCCACGATGTCAAAAGTGATCGTGATGAACTCAGCATCTTCATATACACTCTTTGCGATATAGTTATCTGATACATCGCCGGAATTACCACCTGCTGAGTATTCAGCTCCGCGGATCGGCGGTTGCTGATGATCATAGTAGAAGTGGATGCCATATGGTACCAGCTGAACTTCGTAGGAGGAGAACCACTGGGCGCCTTCTCCCTGGCCTTTGTAAATGGTGAGTACCGTACCATCAAACGAATAGAGGTCAGTACTGATCCGTTCACGAGGGTCTGCATCATCGAAGACTTCGATAACGAATGGTGCGCCATAAGCCAAAGTGATCTCGATCGAGTCGGCATTGTCATACACACTTCTTTCGATGAAGCCCTGCTGATCGACAGTGCCTGTAGCGATCTCGTCATCTCCGGCCTTGGCTACATATGAAGCGCCAGAAAACAGATTGAACATGGGCGAGCCGATATAAATGCCATCTACGCGCGGATCTCCGGAATGATCGACACCGACCTGAACCTCGAAGAAGAGTTCCCATTCCGCGCCCTCGCTGTTGTCTTTGCAGATCGTAAGGATACTGTTCTCACGGTCGAAATTGTAACGGGACGAATCAAAATCTCTGCCGATCTCATCACGGACATCGATCGTCAGTGCACGGTCCGGATCCATTTTTGTAAATGTGATGGTGATCTGATCCTTATCCGCGAAGACGTCCCTCGGGATGAAGCCATTGCTGACAGTTTCTGATACCGCGTCGGGTCCTTCTCCGGCGACATAAGAAGCGGATGAAAATGCCGGGTCTTCGTTGTTCTGCATCAGGTAGATGCCCAGAGCGTATGCGTCGATCTCGTAGATCGGCAGCCATCCTTCTTGCGGTTTGGTCAGGGTGACGGTGTTTCCTTCGATCGTGTAGAACGCAGGATTGACCCACCCGCCTTGGTCACCGCGGACGGCAAATGTTAAGCTTGTATTCTCTTGAGGCGTGAATGTGATCGTAACAGAATCCGCATTCTCGAAGTCTTCTTTTCGGATGATACGATCGTCTGGCATAGTATATGTAGTGCCACCGATGGTATAGGTTGCGGAAGCAAAGCACGGGTTCTGATCGTCCTGACGGAGGTAGATTCCTTCTGCCCGTTCATATTGAGCAGGCACAAAATTATTCTCAGTAGGATCCCACATGTATTCTCCGGGATCAATATCCAGGTTATCCATCCTGCTATGAACACTTAAAACGGTGCCCTCTGCGAATGATAAGTTGGCATTCTCATCGATTACTAAGGTAGCCCCATCCATGAACTCCAGGCTGTCCGGATTACCGGATGCCGGGGCGAATACCAGAGAACCATAGACCGTCAGATCGTTCCAGATGCGTAAGCAAAGATGGTCAAACTCAGGCCCGTCGAGACGCTGGATCGTTAAGGTACCGTTTGGATCGATCACCAGATAGGAATAATCCATGGGCATATTGAGCGTCTGACTTCCGGTGATGTGTGTAACGATCGTAGGACCGATTTTCGAATCGTAATTAGCCTGCATAAAACTCTGATAAGCTGCCATGGTCTGGGCGGCATCATCCGGGGTGAAACCTCCAAAACTGTATTCAGATTCTGAAGAAGTATAAGCATTCCAACCCTCATAATCGATCCTGGACGTGCCAAGCAGTATGAAGTCCTGATAAATGCTGGCATTTTCTACTTTTGCGTTATTCAGGATAAGCTGCGTCCGCGGATCTAATCCGGTCGCATCAAAAGCGTTCGCAGTTCCATTCGCGCCGTCAATGTACATCGCGACCCAGGAGGAGTCGTCGCCCGGATCATCTGCGGTTTCGTAGATCGCAAATTCGTTATCATTGTCGATGTTCGGTGTGCGATCAAAGATGTAGTAGATCGTGGGCTCGTTGTCTGCAATGACAAGCTTTGCGATCGGAATGCAGGTCAGAAACATGCTGACCGTGATCAATACAGAAAAGAATCTTCGAATCGTCTGATGAGTTCTCATGTCCGTCTACCTCGTTTCTGTCTAAGTATATCTAGAATATCAATAATTAATTACAAGTTTATATCCTCTATAATAACAGAAATGAGACGGCATGTATTCCCTGACGGGACTTTATTGTGTGAATTTTTAGTAAACTGAAGAACTCCCACCCTCTAATAAAGCGAGTGGGAGTTGAGGTTTCAATATTGAATTCAAGTTGAACTTGAGTCAGTTGTTGTGCGACTTTAAGGTCTGATCCAATGCTTCGGATCGATACGTAGTCTTTCATCTGCTCTTGTATAACGGAATACATCCTGAGTGTAAAGAAGGAACGGGCTTGCCTGACGGTTGCGCCAGAAGATCTCTTCGGCGATCTTGATCAGTTTTTTCACCAGTTTCTTATCGTTTGCCTTTGTGAAGATGATCATGTCCTTTGCGGGAGCGCAAATAAGAAGATCATCGCCCAACCTTTCGGCCTGTCCTTTCCAGATCGTCGTAAGAAGGGTCTCTGCTTCGAAATCACCGCCACAGGCAACCCCGTATAAGCCCGGGATATTCATTTCGCAGATGCGGATTTGAATGTCGCGGAAGAGATTCTGAAAGGCAGCCTCCTGCAGCTGTTCAGGAGTTACCCCTTCCGGCAGCATGTCGAATGTCAGATAGAGAAAACCCTGCCCCATGTCCTGCATGAAAAGTTCGACATACTTATTCTCCAGGCATTTATACATGACCATATTCGACGGCCAATTTGGCGCACTTCCATCAGGCGCAAGCAAAGATATCTCGTTTAGAGGATCCTTTGCCCAATTCTTCTTAAGTCTTGGAAAGACCTTGGAAATATCAAAGACATACTCGTTTTTTTCCGACATAAACCCCACCCTTCCTCACACCATTTTGCCGTCTTTTACGGAGACGGCGATCTGCCATTCGTCTTCGTAGACGATCGTGCCGACGAAGTTTGTGTAGACGATATCGTAGGGCTTGCCGTACTTATCGAGAAGGTCGATCGCGGGCTGGATCTTCTGCTGCATCTCTTCTGTGGTCTCGCATTTAAAGAAGGTAATGACGCACTCGTGATTCTTACATGGATCCGGCTCGGGGAGATTTTCCTTAAACCAGTCGTCGATGGAGACGAAGAGTTTTTCGTCTTCTTCGGACATCGCCTTATCTCGTATGAGGTTCCAGCATAAGCTGAAAATACCCTTCGGATATTTCGTGACGTACGAGTCTTCTCTTCCCTGGATACGCATGTATTTATACATTGGGGGTCTACCTCCGGCATTTTTCTTCTTTTATAGTAGCGAAGGATCCGGAAAAAGTAAAACACCTGCCGGTATAATCCACGGCAGGTGCTTTTGGCGAGGAATAAATATCAATACCTGTCGAGCGTGACACAGAAGCATGCTTCCGGATGATGCCTGGTCGTTGTGTATCTGGTACTGAAAGCGGGATTCTCCGACATGACATAGATCCACTTGCCGACGATGACGACACCGTACGCGATATCACTTCCGGGCTCTTCGTCAGGTTCGGCGATCTGGTAACGGTTCAATCCGTCTATGATCGAGAACCGGTTATCGGAAAGCATATAGAGTGTTCCGTTTAAGTAGTTGAACTTCGCGTTTACATCATCGACGCAGTAGATGAACAGATCACTTCCGTCCACTTTCACGCTCAACGGTCCGTTATATTCCGTTCCGTCGTCATAATATGTTCTTCCGATATAGTAGAGTCTGCCTCCGTCAGTGATGAGGGTATCGTTATTTCGCACATCTGCCTCAGCGGGGATCTCGGTTTTATCACTTCCGTCAAGATTCATCACGAAAAGTTTTCCGTAGAAAGTGCCGTCATCGGACTTTTCCTGCGGATCGCAGAAGTAGATCTTCGCTCCGAAAATGCAGAAGGATACATTGACCGGACCGTCCTGCACCTTTGATTCGAAAAGCACTTCTTCGTTGCTTCCGTCCGGATCGGCTCTTCGGATCGATCCTTCGAGAGAATAGTAGAGTTTTTCCTGATGCAAGGTCAGAAGATGTACTTCTCCCTCAAGGACCGTGGTCAGTTTGTGATCTTGTAAATTGAGCTTTTTGACCACGGAACTGTTCTCACGGAAATAAAGATCATCGCCGTCGAGAATCAGGGAATCGAGCGAGTTTTCCGCATCCGGCCGCGGGGTGACCTGGTAGACGTAATATTCCTCTTTCGTGCTGCAGTCCTCCATGGCGATCGCCGAGATGTGTCTCTCGGGGTGAACGACATAGAACTGGAAATCTTCGTTACCCGTTGCATACCCGCCGTTATTCATATTTCCCGCGCCGAGCTGACCGGGAAGTCTGTCGCATTCCGGAACATCGGTTCCGTCATCAAGCTTTAACGGCGAATCAAACATGCCCTTCTGGATATCCGAAAGATGCTGGTCGATCGGCTCGAAATAATCAAGCTCGATTACCGGCGGGAGGGATTCTTCTTCGTCTTCGGTCTCGTCGATACTCTCCTCTTCGGAGGAAACGACATCTTCTTGGGATCTCTTCTTGGATCGTTTGTTACCGGTGCTTTTCCCGCATGCGGATAAAACGATGCCCGACACTAACGTTACTGCCAATAAACCGGTGATCTTTTTATTCTTCATAAGAAACCTCCCAAAACCCTTTCAACTGCTAAACACTGCCATCTTTAACTAAATAGTAGCATCGGGAAGGCTGTCACTAAGTGAAGGTTTAGTCATTAATCGGAAACATCTACGTCGGTTACGATAAGAAGTTCGTAGTCCGGGTATTTCTCTTTGACCTCTTTGGTTAAGATCTCGACCGCTTCTTTTCTTTCGATATCGAAACTGAGGACTACATCGAAACGGACGGTCTTCTTTTCCGTGTCGGCGTAAAAGCCGTGAAGCTGAAGTGCCCAGTCATGGGTAAGGACGAGCTTCTGGATCGTGTTTCTCATCTGTGCGGCTTCGTCATTTGATGTGTTAAAGGAATATACACCGATACCGGTCAGGATGACGCCGGTCTTTTTGAAGACATCGGTCTGGATCCTTCGGGTGATCTTATCGACGTCATCTACGCTCAGATTGTCGGGAAGCTCGATATGTACAGAACCGTAGTTCTTGCTCGGGCCGTAGTTGAAAAGCGTGACATCGTACGCGCCGAGAACGGCTTCTTCCGCGCAGATGATCTCTTTGAGTTCCTGGATCGTTTCGGCATCTTCGCGCTTGCCGATGATGTCGTTTAAAGTCTCGACCATCATCTCGATACCGGCCTTGATGATGAAGCAGGCAAT
The DNA here is from genome assembly GCA_017561715.1 of Clostridiales bacterium. Taxonomy (GTDB): domain Bacteria; phylum Bacillota; class Clostridia; order Saccharofermentanales; family Saccharofermentanaceae; genus Scatonaster. Next base: position 467,645 of record JAFZBN010000015.1, read on the forward strand.
GATGACACCGACATAGGCTTCGAGGGAGATATCCCATACGAGGAAGATGATGGCAGATGCAAGGACCGAGGTGGAAAGGATCGCGTCAAAGAGCGCGTCGGAACCGGACGCGGTCAGGGCTCCTGAATTGACTTTCTTGCCCTGCTTCTTTACGTACATGCCGAGAATGAGCTTTACAATGATGGCCACGGAGATGATGATCAGGGATACGGTACTGTAGTCCGCTTCCTCCGGGTGGATGATCTTCTTTACCGACTCGACAAGCGAGGTAAGACCAGCGTACAGAACGAGCGCGGCGACCATCATGGAACTAAGATATTCGATACGGCCGTAGCCGAGCGGGTGCTTCTTATCCGGCTGCTTGGCGCCGAGCTTCGCACCGATGATCGTGATGACTGAAGAAAGTGCGTCCGAGAGATTGTTTACCGCATCAAGGATAACGGCGATGGAATTTGATACCAGTCCGACAAAGGCCTTAAAGCCCACGAGGAAGAGATTCGTTACGATTCCGATGATGCTGGTTTTTACGATCGTCTTTTCCCTGTTTTCCGTAAGTACGGCGATGTCATTACTATGCTCACTCAAGGTAGTTTCCCTCCAGAACCTCTATTGCTTTCATATATCTCTACGAGTCATTAGTATTATATCACTCTGAGGGTCATCAAGCGGCGAGCCACTGCCAAAGGGAGAGATCTCCTTCGGTGCATTCGTTATTGAAGAAATAGATCCAGGAAAAATGGCCGAGATACTCGTAAGGAGCTCCGTCTTTACTGTACTTTCCGGAAGTATCTCTGACATTGTCAAAGACCGAAACGTGGAGATCGGAGGCACCTGCGCTTCTTAATCTTTCGAGGAGCGGTTCCTCGTATTTTTCCGTCGGGACGGTCATATCGTTCTTGGCATAAACAAACCACATCGGGACGTCCTTGATGGCGGAAAGCTCCTCATCGGAAACCACCTCCGGATCGAAGATCTCACAGACCGGGAAGGCCTTGGCAAAGTAGTCCGGATAAGCAAGGATAAGGTCGACCGTCATGTAGCCGCCATTGGAGCAGCCGCCGACATAGATGCGGCTCTTATCGACATCATGGGAAGAAGCAAACTGATCGATCAATTCTTTCAGATCGTGAAGATACGCAGAGTGATACGAATCACCGGTATCGATCCAGGCAGTCGGACACTGGGGGATAAGAACGAATGCCCCGCCCATCGTTTTCTGGAAATCCTCACCGAAGAGAGCGACGGTCTTATTTCCGTAGCATGTGATCCTCGGGTCCGTGCCGCCTTCTCCGCCGCCGTGCAGCCAGATGACAAGCGGACGAAGATTTTCGCTTGCCGCATTATCCGGAGTATAGAATGCATACGCCATTGTATGACCTTCCGAGCCTTCGGTAAAGTTTTCTTCTTTCACCTTCTCAAGCTCGGGATAGGTGACATCTTCCTTTGAAAACTTGATCGTTTTTCCGTTCGAGAGAGTGGCTTCGAGAGAATAATCGGAGAACCACTGATTGGAGTACTTGTAATTGTCGTAATAGAGGAACGCGCCTTCCTCCGGGCCGACCTGAAGCTCTACTGTGAGATAGAGATCTCCCGTGAAAGAACTCTTGTCTTCTACTTCATTTCCGGAAGCATCGGAATAATAGACTTTTTCCACCTTTCTATCTTCCGTTTTGGACGAGGAGTTGTCCTCCTTCTCTTCTACTGCCGAAAACGCGGTTGGCGAAAGATCGGTAAACGGACCGTACTGCGAATCGGATACGATCACTTTATCGATGGACGGACCCCAGTCATAGCCATGGAGCTGAATACTCGCTCCGGTGACTTTCGGCGTCGGGGATCCGGAAGTTTCTTTTTCATCGGAACCGCTGCTGCATGCGGTAAAAAGGGATGCCGCAAGTAAACCTAAGGCAAGGATCAGGGATAAGTGCTTTTTGATTTGGATTTTCATCTTTTCTTCCATCCTGTTACTGAAAATTTGCCATATACATAAGTATAATCAAACTGAAAGCAGAAAACAGTCATTTTATATTTTCAGTAGAAGTATTCTTTTTTCCGAAAATGTGAGAATATGGCAACGTGATTCGTTTAATGTTTGAGATCTCAAAACGATCAGGGAGGCAAAAACCTTTGAAAAACGAAGACGTTATCAGTTTATTCGATTCCTACGCGGACGATCTTTACCGGTTTGCCGTATCGTTTGTGCAGTCGAAGCACGATGCGGAGGATGTGGTCCAGGAGGTATTCCTCAAGTTACTTTCTAAGAAGGTGCTTTTGGATAAGAGATTCGAGAAAGCGTACCTTATGACCATGACAGCAAATAAGTGCCGGGATCTTCTTAGATCGTCTGCAAGAAAGACGAGCGTGGATCTGGAATCGAATGAATGGCAGCTGCAGTACTACGAAGGGTTTTCCGACCACAATAAGGAAGTCTTTGACGAGCTGATGCGCTTGGAGGATACCTACCGCGTGCCGATCTATCTGGCCTATTATGAAGGATATTCATATAAGGAGATCAGTAAGATCCTGGATATTTCGGAATCCGCCGTGGGCATGCGAATCAAGCGCGGCAAGGAGCAGCTGAAGATCAAACTGGAGGAAGAATCATGAAAGATACATTTGACAAAGTAGTTATGGATGAAGAAAGAAAGGAAGAAATGCGGAAGATGCTCGGCGCGCAGAAGGTCAAAAAGTCCAAGCGCCGTACATGGATCCCGGCCTTGGCTGCCGTTGCCGCGCTGGTCGCTGTCCTTGTGGCGGTTCCGTTTACAAGGAACATGATCGTTTCCGCCGCCGAGGCGCTCGGATTTAAGAGAACGAAGAGCGGTATGGAAATCTCCGCCACCTCTTCGGTCGATACGGAAAACAGCATCTATTTTTACGAAAAAACGATCGTAGCACCGGATGAAGCGGACAATTACGCGCAGACCAAAGACGGCAAGCTCTACTACGTGATCGATGGTGAATGGAACGATGTCACGGATCAGTGCAGCGAAACCGAATACTACCGCAAAGAAATCACTGACCAGGATGGAGATAAGGTCGTGGTCTATGTCGGCGGTACACCGGATTGCAAGGGTTCACTTGAATTCACATATGACAAGGACGGAAAGCTGTTCTGCCTCTATGGCAGCGTTGATTCCTACGCATCTTCCTGGATCGAGGCCGCTTTTGCCGAGGAAGGACTTTCGTTCTATGACGCGCCTGTCGGATATGTCATGTTTAAGGATGACGAAGGTGTCGGCGGAGGCATCATGATGTTCCGTACCGATGATATGGATCCGACGGACGGGACCTACGAAACAGTAGACGGTGCCACTGTCGTCCACGTCGACGATGATGCTACGGCATCCACATAACGAATAGACATCACCTGTGGTGCAGCGAAATACGCTGGGAGCACCTCCTCGATGGGTTACGGGGAGGTGCTCTTTTCTTTCTTATCGTTCGCATGTTTTATTTCTTGTCGGGGCCGCCCTTCGGAGGATCTCCCTCCGGTCGTTCTCCAGATGGCGGATCGCCGGGTTTACCATCGGGTGAACCGGATGGCGGATCGCCGGGCATCCCGTCCGGTGAACCGCTTCTTCCGGAAGACTCCGAGATGATCTCGATCGCTTCTCCCGAAGAAGTCGTCCCTTGTGTATACTCGACACCGTTTACGTATAACGTATGTCCGTTAAGCTCGATACCGTCCGCGTCACATGTCAGGGATGTGATGTAGGAATCTTCTGTCAGTACCCATTTGGATCCTGATTCGATCTCGACATAGATCTGTCCTTCGCTGTTATCCGCATTGATCGCACCCGAATAGGTCGTGCCGGAAGAAAGATACATATTCAAAGTAGAGATATCGTCAACGATCATATCGCCGATGAGATCCTGGTCTTTCAGATAAAGATTGACTTTGCCGCCGTTTGCTCCGGAAGAACCCCATCCTGCTGCCGCAGCCCGAAGAAATACGCCGTCTGCATCACGGTTTACGATCTGCACATCTTCCAAAGTGATCGTAGTCGCTGTATTGTTCACAAAGAAAACATCACCGTTTGCGTTTGTCAGAGATCCGCCCGTCATATTAAATGTGGCAAGGCCTTCCGCCGCGTCACCGGACATGGACTGATAGATCATGACAGCCTGGTAGTATTCGGACTTATCGGAATTCTTCGTATTGTTATCCGCGATCAGTTCCACGTTATTGAGCGTTACCGAGTTTTTGCCTTCCACGACAACACCCTGCGAAGAGGTAGACTCCATAACTGCGTTACTCACTGTGATATCCGCCGTTGAATAGATGACAGGAGAGCCTTTTCCGTCAGTAGTATAAGAGCCGCCGTCCACGTTGACGGTGCCGCCTCCTCTGTCAGATCTTATCGCCGCGGAAGAGTTGCCCGTCGTATGGATCGTCAGATCCGTGGCATTCATGGTTCCGCCACCTGTCGTCATCAGTCCGCCGGAGCAGTTTCCGGTCGTTGTGATCACGGAGTTACTGATATTCACGGTCGTTCCGTCGCCATAGGAGAAAACCGCGTTGGCATGTGTACCGTCCGTATCCACCACGATATCGGAAAGCGTAAGTATCGCTCCGTTCGTTGCGAATATCGCGGAATTGTCTCCGTAAAAATCTGCCTCGTCACCGGAATCCGAATCGCCGGTCTTCGTCACTTTTAAATGCGAATACTCAGATGTCTCGCCATCTGCTTCGATCGCGTGTGCGCCGTCTTCATCATTGGAGATCTCCTTGGAGATCTCGATATCGTCTGAACCTGATACTTCACGTGAAGACTTGTCGGACACCGTTGCTTTTTCCGAAGAAGCGGAAGATGCTTCTGTTCCGCTATTGCTTTTCGAACACGAGGCTACAGACATCATAAGCGCTGCCGCGGTGATGAAAGAGAATGTTTTAATGTGTTTTCTGTTGATCATTGTCGTGTTCCTCCTTTTCATTGTCTGACTTAAGTTTAGACGACGAACCTTAAATGAAACTGAAAAAGAATGTGACAAATCCCTTATCTAAAACGCCCGGAAGTGACGGATACCTTATGAAAATGCCGATTTTTACGTGCTACCATTTAATCAGACGGAGCGAAAAGGTTGGGCTCCGGAAAGATGGCGACCGGGTCATGTGTCGTACCCGGTCTTAAGGAATAAGGAGGCATTTTATGAAACAGAATGCATATACTAAATTGATCGTGGCAATGATCGCGATTTCGTGTCTTTGCTGCTCATGTACAAAGGGACCGGCGAACGAACCGGGACTGGAAAGTGAACCGATCGAAAGTTCCTCGATCGAAGATGAAGATGATCTTTCGAAGATCACTTCCGATGAATCCAGTTCCGACACCGAGACTTGGATCTCCGAAACTACGGATGACAGTGATGTAGTCGCTCCGTCAGATGACGTCCTGACACTTACGGATCCGCAGACGCCTGTTTCCGATACATCGAAACTCGGCGCCGCAAACGTCAGTAACGGCGGCTTCGCGACAGGCGACGGCAAGTTCGTTTATTACGCGACTCGTCCTTCCGCAGACCGCGCGGCAGTCATTCAGGAAGATCGCGCAACAGGTATGACAAGTCAGGTCTACCTTTCCGTACCGAAGCTCGAGCCGACGATCAACTACCTTTGTGTATCCGGAGACTATCTGTTCTTCTGTGAGAAGATCGCGGACTCCGAAAGCTTTGACATCGTCAAGGTCAACCTCACTGACGGAAACGCGGAAGTGATCGCGAGCGGCGAACTCGCTTCCCTGACGATCTATAAGGACCGTCTGTACTTCGCGGACCACTGCAGTCTGGTAACCACTGACTTTAACGGAGAGAACAAGGAAGTTCTTTACCAGGCCGATCATGATGCCACACCGGCAGAACTCGCTTACTGCTTCGCTAACGGCAAGATCTACTTCGCATCGCCGGCCGATTACGACAAGGACGGTTACTTCTTCGGTCAGCTCTACTGCATGGATCTCGACGGGCAGAACCAGACTAAGATCAAAGTGAAGGCGAACGTCTGCAACAGCGGAGTATTCATGAGCGACGGCGACAGCCTCTACTTCTTCGGCGAGTCCGAAGCAGAGGGCATGGGCCTTTACACCTGCAGACTCGACGGTTCTGAACTGACAGCTCTGGATAAGGATACACCGCGTTCCATGAACTTCGTATCCGGTAACTACTTCATGGCAACCGGCTCTGAGCTCTACATGAAGAAAGACGCTTCCGGTTATCAGCTGATCGATAACGCTGACTACCGCTGGGCAAACATCTGCATCGTCGGTGACGATCTGTACTACATCTCTCAGGACGCAAAGGATCCGGACGCTCTTCCTGTCATGAACAGACTTCCGATCTACGGCGGCAGTGCCGAGAAACTGGGATAAATCATACTGATTTCTACGGCGACGAGCCGAGAAATATAAAAAAGCATTACTACATTAACCTTCGTAATGAATCGCAAATAGAAAATTACCAATGGACGATGTCCATTGGTAATTTTTTCTTTTTGAGTCTGCAAAATGTCGAACGAGCATGCTCAAAAGGCGTGGTTAAGTGTGCTATTCTCCATTTCGTTCGATTTTTTGCAGAAAAATCAAACAAAACGGAAAATACGGTGCTTTTTGAGCGGGAAAAGAGTTTTAATTAGTCATTTTCATCTTTGAAGAAGAAGAATTTACCAATGAAGCTGTCGGATTTTTCATTTTCCCGTGAATAATGACGCAAACGTCACACGAAGGGCACACATCTCTGCTAGATTTAAGGTAGGGTTGTTTAAAGAATTGCTTTGGCTTTTTGGTTACGGGGGTTATGTTATATGAAACGCCATCCTTTTACACAAAAGATCTTTGCCGCTTCGCTGTGCTTTTCGATCATTATCGGCTGTACGGCCTGTAAGAAAAAAACGGCTTCGGACAAAAGAAAACGCGAGATCCTGGAGTCTGATACTTTTTTCGAGTCCGAGGTACACGAGCTGAAGCTTCCGATCGACGAGACAAAAAAGATCGAGTACAAGTCTGTCGACAATGTAAAATTCCTGGGCGACATCATCATCGCCAACTATACTCTTACTTATGAGCTTCCGCAAAGTGCCTTTAATCCGGATAGTTGGGAGGAGATCGACTGGGATGCTTACAACCGCTCCGGTATCGCCAAGTTTTCTTTAGACGGCGAATACCTCGGCGATTTTCGGTCGGGCTCAGACCCATCCTTGATTCTCACCATCGATAACGACGGTAACCTTGCCATGCTGGAAACGACTTACGACGAAAAGACGTTTATGGTCAACGGCGCAAATATCACTTTCCAGGACGAGTCCGGAAATAAGATCAAAGAGATCTCCCTGGAAATGCCGAGTAATCCTAATTTATCGTATGTGTCCCAGATGCAGATCCTTCCGGACGGAAGGATCGCCGTTCAGTACGGATTTGGCGGACCCTTGCTCATTTACGACGAGACCGGAAAACACATATCCGATATCGACGGTATCGATCGCGGCATCATCGGCGACATTTTCGAATATAACGGAAAATATTACGCATTCAGCATACCGAACGGCAGTTTGACGGATATCGACTATTACATCCACGAGATCGATCTGAAGACCGGCGAAATGAAACCGGGAAAACTTACATATGCCGTCACGGATCCATATGCGCTGGCATTTTCGGAAGACGGTGCTTACACGACGACTCCGAACGGGATCAGCAAGTTCGATCCGGTTTCCGGAGAAACGGAAGAGATCTTAAACTGGAACCAGACGGATGTAAATCACAGCCTCCTGAATTCCGTTACGAGTTCTCCGAAAAACGAAAATGAGATCAACGCGATCGCCAGAGAATTCAGCAGCAATTTTATCGATGACAAATATTACTCGATCCGTCTGAAACGGGCCGAAAAGAACCCGCACGCGGGAAAGAAGATCATGTACGTCGGCGGTATCGACCTAAGCGGCGGATTCTACGATTACATGTATGAATACAACGCAAACACCAATAACAAGACGCGCATCGAAGCGATCGATTATGCTTATTCTCTTGAAGACGGTACTTCGTTAGATAAGAAATTCCAGACGAATCTCACAAGCAGGATCAACCTCATGATCTTAAGCGGCGAGGCGCCGGATATCCTTGTCAATTTCGCGGGATTTGACCAGTACGCCAACGACAATATGCTTGTCGATCTGAATACCTACATCGACGGCAAAAACGGGCTGGATCGGTCGGAGTATTTCGATAACATCTTCCGTTCGATGGAGGTAAACGGAAAGCTCTACTACGCGCCGATGAGTTTCAATCTTCGAGGGTATATGGCCAATTCCGAATACATCCAGGCGGAATCGGACTGGACTTTTGAGGATCTGGATAAAGCGGCATCTTCCCTTCCCGACGGCGTTGAGCTTATGCCGCCGGAAGAAAGCTCTAAACTTCTGGAATTCTACATGGGCTCCGATCTTACAACCTACATGGACTATGCCAATAAGAAAGTCAACTTCAACTCCGAGGGAATGGTCAAAGTCCTTGAAGAAGCAAAGAAATATGGCGCGAAAGAGGATCTTTCGGACCGCGAATTCTTGTCCGGAATCTCAACGACATCTTCTTATGGCGGATTGGATGTCTATGACACAGAGGATCTGAATGCGATCGTCGACGGTGTCAAGCCTATCGTTAAGACCGCGGACTATTTAAGACAGGGTACGGCCGCGATGATCTACGCGAGGATCGACAGTCTTAATGATTACACTCTTTTTAAAGGAATCCCTTACGGAAAAGGCAAGTATTTAGGATTCCCGACGCTTCAGGGAAACGGCATCCTGGCTTATGCGGTCGAATCCATGGCGATCGTCGCGGATTCTCCTTATAAAGACGAGGCCTGGGAAATCATCCGAAGTTTCTACAGTTCCGAAGCACAGAGCACTATAACAACGAAAGGATTAAGTTCCTTCCCGCTGAAAACTTCTGTTTTTGACGATAACATGACCGCCGAACAGGACAAGATCACGAAAGCATTTGACGCGATCCAGGAAGAGTTTTCTATGGGCGGGGAAAGCACATGGCTCATTTTCCCGGTAACCGACGAGGATATCGATGAGCTTCGAAAGATCATCGAGGGCGTGAAATGCAGCTACCATACAGACGCGGCGGTAATGGACGTCATCATGGAAGAAGCACCCGGATATTTCACGGGGTCCAGATCGGCCGAAGAAGTCCTGAAAAACATCGACAACCGCGCGCTTCTGATCGTGCAGGAAAGATAAGACTAAAAACTTCTAAAGCATAGCTTCCTTCGTAAATGCCCCCAAAGTTTCTTTCAACTTTGGGGGTTCATTTCCTTTTGTATACAAAAATATCCATATCTGCCACAAGCGCTATACCATTCTTGATTGCTTCTTCATACGTTACATCATCGTATAGCAGTTTCCTGGTTATATTGTTGTAATCGGATTCATAAAACCGTGACTTGATTATCTCTTTAAGCATCTTCGGAATATCATATTGGAGTTGTGCCGCCGGGCTGTTCTTTGACTTCATGCGTTCCTCTCGAACATCATCTACCAGAGCATCGAGTTCGGGTGTTATTCGGATCCTCGTCAGAAGTTTTGCCACATCGTACAAATGACGCGAATCTCTGTCCTGCATGTTCTGCAGCCTATAATCACAAATCGCGAAAACCTTATCGATAAATGTTCTCTCCATTGATTGTACAGGCATACTTACTTCTGCAGCATCAAAAGGCACCGGCAAAGTGATCCCTTTTTCCTCGCAAAACTTCCCGACAAAGCATCCAACTGTATGAACATCAGCAGGATATCCAGCTTGGTAGAAATTCGTTTCAACAATTAGTTCGAGAGGTATTTCGCTGAATAGTGATTGATACTCGAACACATACTTGTTGTAACTGTACTTTGAACGAACGCTTTCGGGATTCGCTAGTGCGAGATTCATATTCTCCGCAATGTCGAGAATTATACTGTTACTCTTTCTCTTCTCCTGTTCGGTCGGTTTACGATTCAATGACAGATCCAAATCCTCCGAGAATCTATCAATCAGGTTAAATGCTTTTGAAAGTGAGGTTCCACCTTTGAACACAAAAGGAATGTCGCTTCTCGAAAGTTGCAATAGGATCATAGATTGAATTGTGTCTTTTTCAATCATCAACGTTGTTCGATGTTCTTCCGCAGCAACAGTTTCTATGATTTCTTTCCACTGATCCCTGTGTTCGCTATACCAGTTCACCCATAAGCCCTCCATCATAGATATTCCTGTATGCCCTATCCGGGAACATCGGAAGATATTCCTTGACCACCTTAAAATCCAACTTTACGGTTTCCACGTATTTATGGAGTTTTTTGTTACGCTCTCCTCCCGTTATCTCACTGTACTTATCAATAACAGACATAAGATCTAAGAACTGCAGAGCTGTCTTATTCTTGTCAGTTATTGTAACTACAGGTTTATAGACGATAATGGTATTTCCGTCGACTTCCAACTTCCTTTGCTTTGTAGTTGCTTCATTACTGCATAGTTCATAACATGAAGGATGCTGCGTAGTAAATCCGAACTTATTTGCCAGTAACAACCCGGTGATATAACCACTTGCTTCTCCATTTACAGACAGATATTTCTTCTCAATATACTTATCCATTGAGACCTTGCCTTTTGTCCCCAGAATAGTAATGTATGAAAGATAGTAAACACCTTTATACAAACGTTCCAGTTTGCCATCATCCACGAGTCTCTTCATTTCCTGTCGGAGATAGTCAGGTGACTCACCTGGCAACTCGCTCATGAAAATAGGTTCGCCCACTTCATAATTATCAATAATGTAGTCGTATATCATACTGAAACCTCACAATGTTGAAATTATCATTTTCAACTTAATGATACACCTGAACGAGTCTGTTTTCAACAGAAAAAAGCGGCGTCACAACGGATCGCCGCTTGAAAAAAACGAGGTGTGATTTTTTATTTTGTGTAGATCTGGATCGCTTCGTTGATGAAAGACGCGGCTCCGTCGCCTGCTGCGGCGTCGATGTTCTTCGTAAAGTCACCGCCTGCGGCATACATCTTGCCAAGGCCGGAAAGCGTCTCCTTCGTGCAGGAATAGTAGTTCTCCGAGATGAAGTCCTGAAGCTTTTTGACCTGCGCCTGAACGGCTGCGTCGGACGGATGTTTTTCACGAAGCGGCGCGAAATCAGAGATAATCGCCATCAGACCTTCGGCGGCTTTCTTGGAATCAGATGAAGATCTCTTTCCGTGCTTTGCCTCGTACTCCTTGTATTCCTTTGTTTCGCCCCAGGAGGCCTTCGCCTTCTCGGTGTATTCGTCGATTTTGCTTGTATCAAAAGCCTTAAAGTCCATATTGTTTTCTCCCTTTCTTTGTAATTGCCGAGCGAGTTTCAGAAGATCATCCAGGTGCTTCCTTCTCAGCGTGAGCAGATCGATCTGCTGGGATAGTGCTTTTGCCTGATCAAAATCCGGATTCTCCATGATCCTTCTGATCTCTTTTAAAGGAAACTCGAGTTCACGAAACAGCAGGATCTGCTGAAGCCGCTTCAGGTCCGTATCGTCATACAGCCTGTACCCCGAATCGGTGTATCCTGCCGGATGCAGGAGCCCGATCGTGTCATAATACTGCAGAGTGCGTATACTCACTCCCGCCAGTTTGCTTACTTCATGTACTGTCATCATGGTCATTTCCTCCCTCGGTAGTTACACTATAAACTATAACGTAACGTAAGAGTCAATAGAAACATCTATCTTTTCCCAAAAGTTTTTCGCAGGAATACTTATAGGGAGTCGAATCGGGCAATGATATAATCGTATCTGATAAAGGAAGGATCGATAATGAGAGTAAGAATTGCTTCACGAGAAGATGCAGATATAGTCGGCAAGGTGCATTCCGATGCATGGAAGTCCGCATACCGCGGCATCTTTTCTGATGAATATATCGACAGCGATACGGCTTCAAAGCGAAGAAACGAGTTTTTGGATTCCGTTCAGGATGATACCTGCACATACTTCCTTCTGGAAGAATCTGATCAGGCCGCCGGGATCGTTAAGACGCATGAAAGCAATAACACTATTGAGATCGAAAGCATCTACATTCTGAGCGAATTTCGAGGGACGGGCATCGGGCGTCAGTTTATCGACTTCATCAAGGAAGAAAGAGCCGGGAATATCTTTCTTTGGGTACTGGAAGCAAATACAAACGCACGAAGATTCTATGAGAAAAACGGATTTGTTCCGACCGGCGACACCAGAACGATCACCCGTGGAGGCGAATTCAAGCAGCTTCGATATGAGTTGAGACGCTGATCGCGCCGTATCGGAATCCGTGTTCGATCACAAGGACAGATGATCCACGTTTCAGTTACGAACAATTATATCATTTCGAAATCTGCGTAAAAATGTCATATACGTCACACAATGGGCACATACGACTGATAGAGTATAGTCAGGGTTGTTGAATACACACTTAAGTTTTTGGTTTCGGGGGTTATGTACTATGAAACACCATTTTATTTCTCGAAAACTCTTTGCCACCGCACTGTGCTTTTCGCTCATTCTCGGAAGTACGGCCTGTAAGAAAAAGACAGTCCAGGATAAACGAAAACGTGAGATCCTGGAGACCGATACTTTCTTCGAGTCCGAGATTTTTGAGCTGGCGCTTCCGATCGACGAGACAAAAACGATCGATTACAAGTCGTTCGACAGTATCCAGTTTCTGGGCGACATCATCTTGGCCAATTATACGATCCAGTATGCAATGCCGGATGAGCCTATGACACCGGAATCCTATGAGTCGTTCGATTGGGAGTCATACTATCTGTCCGGCACCGCAAAGTTTTCTTTGACCGGCGAGTATCTCGGTGATCTAAGTACCGGCAACGGCACGACCGAGATCATCGCGCTTGATAACGACGGAAACCTCGCTAAGCTTGAATCAGTCTACAATGACAATTATGAACTGAGCGGATTCAAAGTTCTTTTCCAGGATGACTCCGGAAATACGATCAAAGAACTTCCTTTGGAAATGCCGGCGGATCGCCATATGGATTATGTCTTCAGCATGCAGTTCCTGCCGGATGGGAAGATCGGTATCCAGGACAATTACAGCGCTCCTATCTGCGTATACGATCAAAACGGAAAATACCTGTTCGAGATCAACAGTATGGAACGCGGTATTATCGGAAAGATCTTCGAAACCCAGGGGAAGTACTATGCATTCAGCATACCGGTGAACTTTTTCGACTCATTCGACATTCTCCTTCACGAGATCGATCTGAAGACCGGAGAAGTGAAACCCGGAACAAAAGCAAACGCCATAAACGATCCGTCTATGCTGACCTTCGGAGACGACGGGGTTTACACGACTACTCCGAACGGGATCTCCAAGTACGATCCGGTTTCGGGAGAAATAAAAGAGATCCTGGACTGGAACCAGACGGATGTGAGTCACAGTTATCTGGGCTCCGTAATGAGTTTCCCGGAAAACGAAAATGAGATCCACGCCATCGCAAGACAATACAGTTCAGATTTTATCGATGATAAATTCTATGTGATCAATCTGAAACGTGCCGAAAAGAACCCGCACGCGGGAAAGAAGATCATGTACGTCGGCGGTATCGGACTCTCTAGTGGATTCTATGATTTCATTTATGAATATAATGCAGACGAGAATAACAAGACCCGCATCGAAGCGACCGACTACTGCTATTCTCTCGAAGACGGTACCTCGAATGATGAGCATTTCTTAACGAATCTCACAAGCAGGATCAACCTCATGATCTTAAGCGGCGAGGCACCGGACATCCTCGTCAACTTCGCGGGATATGACCAGTATGCCAACGATGATATGCTTGTCGATCTGAATGAATATATCGACGGTAAGGAAGGTCTGGACCGGTCGGAGTATTTCGATAACATCTTCCGTTCGATGGAGGTAAACGGAAAGCTTTACTACGCGCCGATGACTTTCTATCTCCAAGGCTACATGGCCAACGGCAAATACATCCAGCCGGACACGAACTGGACGTTCGATGACATGGATAAAGCGGCCGCTTCTCTTCCCGACGGCACTGAGCTCATCCCCCCTGTGGAAAGCACCGACCTTCTGAAATTGTTTATGGGCTCGGATCTGTCGAAGTATATGGACTACGCCAACAAAAAAGTCAGCTTCAACTCCGAGGATATGATCAAAGTCCTTGAAGAAGTCAAGAAATATGCCTCGAAAGAGGATCTGTCAGATCGCACCTTCTTGCTCGGCACCATGTCAAGTTCTGCGTACAAAGGAATCGTGTGTTATGACACATCCGGTATCGATATAGGAACAAAGCCGATCATACAATACGGTGATTATCTGAGAAACGGTACAAGCGCGATGATCGAGTCGACACTTTATAATCTGAATGACTACAGTCTCTTTCAGGGACTCGCGGATGGAAACGGAAAGTATGTAGGATATCCGACACTTCAGGGAAACGGAATCCTGTCTCAACCGGTCGAGTCCATGGCCATCGTAGCGGATTCCCCGTATAGAGACGAGGCATGGGATGTTATCCGGAATTTCTACAGTTCCGAGGCACAAATCGCCATGACCCAAGGCGTATTAGGCGGGTTCCCTATGAGACTCGATGTTTTCGAAGATAATATGAAAGCAGAAAAAGAAACGATCGATACGGCGTTTAAGAAGTATCAGAAAGACTTGTCGAAAGGTGAGACTTTCGGAACGATCGTTTTCCCCACAGAAGACGGTCAGATCGATGAGCTTCGAGAACTCATCAAGAGCGTTACACACAGCTACCATACAGACGAGGCTGTCATGGACGTCATCATCGAAGAAGTGCCCGGATATTTCTCGGATTCCAGATCGGCACAGGAAGTCCTGAAAAACATCGACAACCGCGCGCTCCTGATCGTGCAGGAAAGATAAATAAGTTTGAATGATACTCTCTTGGGCTTAGCTTTGGGGAGTTCACCGAAAGTATCAGGCAAATAGAAGCACCCTGTATCAGAGATGATACAGGGTGCTTTGCCATATGTGTCTTGCTGCAAAAAATCAGTTTTTCACATATCGGATCTCACGCTTATTCCAGCGCTTGAAGATCTTGTCTTTCCCGTCGAGCACGTAGTTATTCTTCTCATAGAACTTCCTTCCCATCTCGTTTTCTTCCAGGACCCAGATCACGAATTCCGAAAAGCCCTGCTCTTTTCCTTCGGCTTCAAAGAACTTCAGCATCTCAGTACCGATGCCCATTCTCACATAATCCGGATCGAGATAGATGAAATGCAGTTCAAAGGCATTCGTCTTGTCTTCGTCTTCACATCTGCCAATGCCCATCATGCCCTTGATCTCACCGGTATCGGAATCTTCATATACATACAAAGCGAATCTCTTTTCAGAGATCCATCTCTGGTAAACGGGGATACGATTCTCAATTGTCAGATCTTTGAATAAACACTCATCGGAAACAACTCCCATGTACGCATAACGACTGCTGATGACCTCGATCTCGGCCGTTCTGGCTGAATCATTCACTGTTGCTTCACGAATCATATTCCATTCACCTCACTATGAAAATCTCATGCAGCCAGTTGTCCTGACTACATAATTCAATTGTAGTCCAAGGCAAGAAGCAGACCAATAGAGTGATAGTATAAATGTCTGCAACCATGCCGAAAAACTTGTTATTTAATCCTTATCTTGAATGACTCTTTTGTCATTGTTCTCATATGCTGTTGACTTCTATTTCTTCCCTATATTATTGTGTAATTGGCAAGCTTGTCGGAATAGGAAATCGTTCCGAAACGGAAAAAATTGGAGGTTACGAATATGAGAAAAGCCAGAGTCATTTCATTGGCGTTTGTTGTCATGCTGTTTTTCTCACTTACAGCATTTACAGCGCCGTTCAAACCCGCTAAAACCGGCATTTTAAGTGCACGATATCCCGTTCATCAGGAAGTAGAATGTCAACACAACTATATTGTCTTGAGCTATGGAGATTGGACACTGATTTCCTCTGAATGGATACACGGCAACCCGTTTATGACTGCGAACACATATGAACGCACGGTTTACGAGAAATGCACATACTGCGGCAAAACAAGAACTCGCACAGAAACCAAAAAAACCACGAGTTTTTTCTTCGGTCTTATTGAAGGCTGAATAAAGAGAAATGCTATTTGTTTGAACTCATCGATTATAGTTAGGAGGAAACTATTATGAGAAAAGCCAAAGTCATTTCATTGGCGTTTGTTGTCATGCTGTTTTTCTCACTTACAGCATTTGCGCCGGCATCAAAGCCTGCAAAGAACGTCAACAATTCAAGTGCACAGGGTCCCGTTACGGATCCGATAATCTGTAAACATCACTACCAAGTCACGAGTTATGGAGATTGGAAACTGATTTCCTCACGCGCGGTTATGAGTTCCGGTGGCGTATGCGAAAATACATATGAACGCACGGTTAACGAGAAATGCAAATTCTGCGGTCGAACAAGGACTCGTACAGAAACCAAACAAACCGTGAGTTATCTTTTTGGTATATATGAATATGACGTCAATTAAGCGAAGAGGGAATTTATACGTATCCATCTGAAATGTAAAACTGGAGGTAACTATTATGAGAAAAAGAAGAATCATCGCATTGGCACTTATTGCCATGATGTCCGTTTCACTGGCTGCTTTTAACCAGGCAACCAAGCCTGCTGCAAAAGTTACCACATTAAGCACACATATTTGTCTTAAGGCAGGAACATCAACATGCAAACATAACACCAGCTTTACAAAGGAGTATGGTGAATGGGTACTGGTTTCTTCCGAAAAAATACCGGGATCCTCGAGCATTTATTTCAAAACATATGAACGCACGGTAACAGAAACATGCAAGAAGTGCGGTAATGTAAAAACATATAAAGAAACAAAATGCTGTTTAAGTGGTTTTTGCGGACTTTGGGATATCGAATAAACGAGAGTCTTATCACTAATTGAACTAAACTGAGAAGGCCTCGGAAGTGTATCACTTCCGAGGTCTTTTCATGTTGAGAAGCTGTACCATTTTCCATCCGAAGCGGTTCCGGATCAGGCTCTCCTTTTCAGGTTGAAAACCAAGGTCGGAATATACTTTGCATGCCAGCCATGTATTCGTCTGTGTATGGATCTTCGTTCGGGTGTAGCCGAGATCCTTCATGATGTTCAGTGTATGCGTGATCAGCGGCTTGGAAAGGCCCTTGCCCTGCTCTTCTTTCTTTATGCCTACCCAGTGAAGTTGTCCTTCGCCGGGAACGGTATTTCCGTGTATATCGTAAAACGCCGTGGCGGTGGCGATCTTTTCACCGGCTTCATTTTCGATAAAGATCATTCGGTCAGGAAGCTCGGTTTCTTTTCCTGCATAGTAACGCGCCCAGCACTGTTCTCCATGGTCTTTACTTAAGACCTCTCCGCAGGATAATTCTATGTCGATCCATGCGGCTTTATCCCCTTCACTGTAGTTCACGAAACGGTATCCCTTCGGAAGTTCATACTCGGGGATGTTTTCAAGTTCACCTTCGAATACAAGATCGATATAGCAGAGGTTGTCATCGTGGGTTTCGTACTTGGTCGGATCCGGATCGGGAAGATCTGCCAGTGCTTTTCGAACATCATCTTCGATGTCGTGAAGATAACGGATCCTTCCGATCGTATTTCGCACTTCATCTTCTCCAAGGCGGATCTCCTCGTTCCGATCGCTCTCCATACCGAGCGCGCGGCGGATGTTATATTCCAGCCACTCCACCCATGCATAGGCGATCCCGAAAAGATCCTCATACGAACGGAAACCGTTGTCGTAAGCTCTTAAATACCCTTCGAAAAACGCCTTCAGGTTTTCACCAATGAAGTTCTGATCTACTGTTCCTGACCACTGAAGACCGAGGTCCAGACAGGTCGCGATCGGATTACCGCGGCTCAGGCATTCCAGATCGATCACATGGGCTTCTCCGTTGTGCCACATGATGTTCTTCGGATCCATATCGCCGTTGTCGATCGCGCGCATGGACGGAAGACTTGCTCTTGCCGCATTTAACGCTTCCTGCGCGTTTTCCAGAAGGTCCAGGTTCTCTTTCAGAAGCGGCGCGATAGAGCTGTTCTTCTCTTCCGCCTGCTTGAGAAAAGCGCGAAAATCGATCTCGCTTTTTTCGGGTTCTTCCGGCTCGACATTTTGCGCATCGATGCCATGGATGCGACCAAGGATCTCACCTGCCTTAAAGGCCTGCTCCTTTTTGATTGCGCGCGAATCGGTGATCTTTCCTTCCTGCCACTTATAGAGGTAGAAATACCTTCCATCTAGCGTGAGCATTTTCTTCCCGTCAAAAGAAATCGCGGGAACGATCGGAAGCTGGTTCTCTTCCAGTATGCGTTCCAGATCTTCCGCGACAGCGTAGTTTTCAAGAACTCCGGGACGCTTCATGATCTCCGGATTTAAACACTTTAGGGCATAAGTAGCCGTAGCTGTCTGCACCTTATACATCTTGTGCATCAGGCCTCCGGACACGGGCTCGATCGTTCCTTGGATCTCGCCTAAACCGTATTTTTCAAATATTGCAGCTGCAGCTTTATATTCTTCGTTCAATTGTTTTCTCCTTTTCCGGTATCTACTTAAATATACCGCCAGATGGTGATACCGGTCTTTCCTTTTTTCGTCATTCGCTCTTCCCCGTGATATTCCAGTTTCCCGTAGCCGCGGACGGCGACACTGCTGTTTTCCTTGAGGATGGTCTCGGGGTTTTTGCAGATGCGTCCGTTGAGGATCACTTTTTCCATATCGAAAAGCTCCTTGGCGTCGGTTCGGGACAGGTGATACACCTTTGCTAAGATGGCATCGAGTCTTGGTGATGTGACCGTGATGCTCTCTTCTTTCAGCTTCGGAAGAAAGTCCCCGGGGACTTCATCGACGATCTTGCAGCGGACGGCAGTGTGTTTGACGCGTTCGAGATCACTGCAGAAAACGTCAGCGAGCTTTTCGAGCACGAAACAATAGGCGGAATTATTCTGCACGAGGATATCCCCGACCATGTCGCGTTCGATGCCGAGATTAAGAATCGCGCCGAGAAAATCACGGTGCGTCAGGATCTCGGAATATTTCGCCTGCTTGGGTTCGATGAAAAGGATCCTGATCGGAAAGTCTTCTTCAAAGCCGATCTCCTCCGGATCTCCGAAACGGACGACGACACGCTCACTGTTTTCCATACCGCCCCAGATCTTCAGTTCGTTTTCTTTCGCGACGTCAAAGGCAAGACTCGACGTTTCTTGCGAATGAAAGGTCGAATACGTATAAAAACCGGACCGGCGGGCACGGTCCGCCAGTTCAGAATAACGATTCAGATTCTGCTGCTGATGTTCGTTCATCGAAAAACCTCTGTTTCTTTAGCAAGCCTTTACTGGAATCTATAATCTCATTTTACAGGCAGATGGTAAATACACCGTTAAGTTAAAGAAAGCATCTGGTCAACAAGGAGTTTCCTTGATTTCTCCTCTTAAATACCTCATACTTTTTATAGACTCTTAAGTTGACGGTTAAGTATGGACAAAGAACGAACAGGACAACTGATCACTGAACTTCGTAAGGAAAAAGGGCTCACCCAGAAGCAGCTCGCCGAGGCATTGAATGTCACGGACAAGGCGGTCTCGAAATGGGAGCGAGGGCTCAGTTTTCCTGATATCTCCATGCTCGAACCGATCTCCCAGATACTGGATATATCGATCATGGAGCTTCTCGCCGGCGAAAGAAAGGGCGAAGATGAGCCGCTGACCCGGGAGGAAGCCCAGAAGATCGTAAAAGAATCGGTCGAACTAAGCGACGAAGAGCTACGGCACAAACGAGAACGAAGCCGACTTCTGATCATCATACTGATCGTACTGGTCCTTCTGATGATATCCCTGACACTGAACGTAATCAGCCTGACGAAGTAATAAGGAGAAGCCAAAGTGAATTTTACGAGTATCTTTTATATCAGCTTAGCTCTCCTTGGAGCGATACTGATCTTAAACACAAAAAGAAGACCTTCGGAGGAAGGACCTTTCTTCGACCGGATCGTAAGCAAAGAGATCCAGGGCTTCCTTGCGCTCTTCATTATCTTCCACCAGACAGTCGTCACGCTGATTCACTTCGAAGTGCTGGATACGGAAATGAAGGAGTTCTTCCACTACTTCTTCTACGGCATTCTTGCGGTCGCTTTCTTCTTCTTCTGTTCCGGATTCGGTCTTGTGAAGAGATGGATGACCGATGAGAACTACACCAAAGGCTTCATGAAACGAAGGATCTTTACGGTACTCGTGCCCCTCTTTATCTGTAACTACATCTACCTTACTGACGCGCTTCTGAATAACATCCGCTACGGCAACCACTTCACCTTCGTGGAAGTCATCTGCGCGTTCTTCGGATTGTTCCTGGTAAATAACCAGATGTGGTTTGCCGTCGAGATCATGATCCTCTACGTTTCCTTCAGGATCGTTTTCGCCCGCGTGAAAAGCGCCCGTACGGGAATCATTATCATGACAGGCATCGTTTTCGTGCTGATCGCGATCGGTCTTTCTGCGGGTCATTCCGATTCACCGCTGATGTCCTACTGGTTCAAAGGCGAATGGTGGTACAACACGATCCTGATGTTCCCGCTCGGCATGCTTTACGCGTATAAGGAAGAGCGCGTCAACGCCATCATCAAGAAGGCCTATACCGCGATCCTTCTGTCCTCGTTCGCGCTCGTGATCATCCTGGACTTTATCCACAGAGGAATGATCGCGGATCAGGTCTACTATTCGGACAGCTATTCAAAGTACCCGCTTCTCGATAAACTCCATGGCCTTTCCGTGGAGACGATCTACGAGATCGTATTCATCATTCTCGTGCTGACGCTGCTCTCCCGCTTCAAACTCGACAACCCTGTCCTGAAGTTCCTCGGAAAGATCTCGCTGGAGACCATCATGCTCAATTACTTAATGAACTACCGCCTCTTCTTCCTCTACACCAGATACGGTATCGCGGTGTATCTGCCGGCCGTGATCGTCAGTACGATCGCCGCCGCGTCGGTCGTGTACCTTCTGAAGAACCTGGTCCTCGAAAGAAGATCGGGACTGTTCGATGGAGATGTGAGGTAGGTTCAGTTTTCTTTTCATTTGATGTTTTATGTGTATCCGAGATCAAAATGTCCAATGGTGGGCTTCCATTGGACATTTTCTGTCTCGCGGGCTTGATTATTACCAATGAATCTGAGCAAAAAGCACTGTGGGGGCTCCATTTTCCGTTCTGTTCGATTTTTTGAAAATTTTACAAACAAAATGGAGAATACGGTGCTTTTCGAGCGGAATCAGAGATTCTATTCTCCATTTTCCTTCTCTAAAATCTCGAAACGTCAAATGACGAAGTCGGATTAGACATTTACGTGCGAAAAGCACTTGAGATTACCAATGGGCTTTTCAATAAACTTAACAACCAATTCGATCAGTCCTCTCTCAAAAGAAAAAGGAACCATCTCATGGTTTTGAGATGGTTCCTTTTCACACGCATGGAAACCAGGAGGTTAAGCCGTTGTCTTTTCTCTTGTGGAAAGAGCGGCTTTTTTAATGCTCACGTACGCGGCGCAGATCGCGGCTGTGACTGCGTAGATGATGAATGCGCCTACCTGACCGAAGAACTTGTCGTTATTGGTCATGAGGCAAACCTGAATGAGCGCGATGTGCATGATGTAGATCGGAAGCGAGCATTCTCTGCCGAACTTCTCGGCGAAGGTGTTGACGCCGAAATTCGGGAATCTCAAGCAAAGAAGCACGATCACATAGGTCATGATCTCCGCGCCGATGAACGGAACGGCGGTGCCCTGCTTATAGTGATTCAGTTCGTAGATGGAAGCAAACGAACATGCCGCGAAAAGAACCAGAAGGATCAGTCCGATGTGCTTGATGGAAAGGATCTTCTTTTCGTACTTTCGGATCAGCATACCCATCATGGTGTAGCCGAGGCCGATGAAGATCGCATTTCGAAGCTGATAGAATTCACCGACACCCATGTGTGCCAGAACAACATAGGCGGCAACGAGAGCCGGAGCCAGATACATAGCGTACTTTAAAACCTTCAGCTTGTTCAGGAGCATGAGGATCAAAAGTGCGTACAGAAGCGATCCCAGATACCACAGATGCTCGGAGTACAGCGGGAAGTTATAAAGCAGGAAGTTCATGATCGCCTTGGTCTTAAAGCAGTCTTTGAAATCTGTCCAGGAACCACTCATCTTATGAGAATAAAGCGCGTACATCCCGATGTAGAAGACATTCGCCAGGACAAAGAAGATCAATATCCTCTTCGTCTGTTTCTTCAGGCGCTGCATCATCTCGTCGCTGTTTTCTCTGAAGAGGAGATACCCGCAGACGACAAGGAAGAATGGGACAGCTGCTTTTCCGAAGGTGATAAAGACCTGACCGGCCTTTCCTCCGAACGGCCAGTGGATCGCAACGACCAGGAAGGCCATGATGGCGCGCATGACATCGATGGAGGCAATGCGTTTTGGCGTCGTTTCGGGAAGCTTCAGATCGTCTCTTTTCTTTCCCGTGATCAGAGCGATCACATACTTATCGAAGCCACTGACAACGGTCGCGAGGCCAATCGCCATAAGGACCGTAAGGAGCATGTACATACTCGGGCTCGGAACACGGAAGATCGAGCCGTCGCTAAGGCCAACGAGGAAGAGGTTATGGAGAAGGTAGAGTTCCAGGGAAATGGAGCCTAAGAATTTCAGGACAGGATTTCCGAAGCGGACCTTCATCATCACAAGAAGAAGGAAGATCACGAAGCAGATGATCCACGGAAGCTGGACGGACAAACAGCGGAGCTTGTCGTCAAGCTGCCTGTCCACACCCGGGATCTCACTCCAGTAAGAATAGGTATGCAGCGCATCTCTCGTCTTCGTGCCGAGGAACCATGTAAGAACACCGAAGGCCGGAAGGAGGACGACGTATGCTTTTCGAGCGATCTTACGAAGAAGATCGGCATGTTTAGAAACAAGGATACCTACGATAAAGAGGAAGGAGGCATTGTACCACCATTCACCCATGAACCAGTATTTGCAGGCAAAATCACTGCCGTGGCAGAGCCAGAGGCTTCCGCCCATCATGGCAAGAACGAAGACCGTCATCAGGATCGTCGCGATCGTTCTGTTCTTGATCAGACGGTAAAGGATATAGAAAACGAGGTAGAGGATCGCGATCTCAACGATGTACCACATGTGGGTGTTGATCAGCGACCATCCGGAAAGCACATAGAAGATCTGCTTGCCTTTGATCTTCGCGCCACAGGCACAGACACCCATCGTAAAGACGAGGATACACACATAGAAAGGTATGAGGATCGTGACGAAGCGTTTCTTGAGGAATGTCTTCAGGTAGTTCTCCTTATTCTTCAGGCTCGTATAAAGGCCATAGCCCGAGAAGAAAAAGAAGATACCGACGAAGAGGACACCGCATTCGGAAAGGAATTCCAGCGGGCCGGATTTCTCCGCGAGTTCCTGCGTCAGGTGGTGGAGAATGATCGCCACCGCGGCAAAGCCCTGAATACCCTTGGAGGTCTCAAGGGAGAAAGGCTCTTCCTGCCATTCATGGCGCTTGCTGACCTTCGCTCCGAGGAAAAGGAGGAGCATCATGCCACAGGCAAGAAGCCAGATCGGGAACGCGAAGGTTGTAAAGCTCTGGAAGAAAGTCTTCTTTGGCTTTTTCGCAGTGCTCTGTGCCGCGGGCTCTGTGGTCGTGTTTTCGGTCTGCGCGGGCTCTTCTTTAGTTTCAGAAGTGTCTCCGTTATTTCCGGAAACCGTTCCCATAGGCTCGCCTGTGATCACGCGGAAAGGCTCCGCCTCCGGAGCGATGGTACCGCCCGCATAAGAGATGCTTTCGAATACATATTCAGCGAGGGCGTCGTGCTGCGCGATATCTTCCTCAGTAAACGGAATCGGCTCATCGTGATTTGCAGGGTTACTGACGAGGAGAACGTCGATCCTGTGCATTTCCCCCGAATCGGAGATCAGTGTATACTCGTAGAATCTGACTCGATAATCGCTCCTGACTTGACTGGTAACCTTGAATAAGGTATATCCTCCGATCTCTACTTTTCCGTATCCCAGCTGTTCTTCCACAGGGTCACCGTCGTAACCGCCCGCGACCGAACTGACAAGCATTTCATCCCGGAAGGTATAAAAGGCATCGAGAAGTGCTTCTTCATCAGGAGTTGCCGGAGTATCCGTTTCATGTATGAAAACGAACGGGAACTGACCATTATCAGGGCCTTCCGGCTCTCCCTGCGCCTGAAGTTCCAATCCGTTTTGCGTATACATCTGCGAAATGATGTCCATGGTCATTTCGGGGTATTTGTCAAACAACGGATCGTCTTCACTTATTCCGTTCCAGAAAACTTCTATATCAGAAGGGAGTTTTATGGTCAGACCGCTTAAGGTCGTGTAGGACTTTCCTTCTTCTCTGGACATAGTGTCTGAATCGAACGACTCGCCACTGATAATCACGGTCTTTCCGTCAAGTTGAACAGATCCGATGATATAGTTTTCGAGATCATCCAGGTGAGAAAGATCTTCGTCTGTAAAGGCGGCATCCGGTTTCTCCGGATCTGTTACGATTTCTATTTCGATCTCGTAGAGTTTTCCCGCTTCGGAAACAAACGAATACTTATTTGACCTGAGCTTATATCTGGCATGACCATCATAATTGATCGTCATATCACTGCAGGTCTTATAAATAGCCTTGTCACCGACATGGATCACGCCATTTTTCAGGACCTCCAGGCTCTCCAGATTCTCCTGGCTATCGATCTCATTTGCCGAAACATTTTCGATAAAGGTGTTTTCGCTTAAGTCAGAAGGCGCATCTTTCACATGAACCATGACAAAGAATGTCTGCCCGTCATCTGCTCCAACCGCCGGCGCTTCACCTAGAAGGGCTAATCCTTCTTCTTCATATGAATCCAGTATCGGATCCAGACCATACTGCGCAGTAAACTCCGAATCGCTCTCACTCATGCCGACCCACTGAACATCTGAAAATTCATTCGGCAAAGAAACCGTCAATCCCTCAGGCAGTTCAAAGGTGCGTCCCTCTTCATCGGCCGCAAAAGTGACGGCGGAATATGACGCGACGAGCATGAACAACGTAATTAAGATACTAATCAATTTTCGTGATCTCATGAGGCATCCTCCTAGGATTTTTCTACTCTAAACCTAGCAGCAAACCTCTAAAACCACAACCGACTGTTAGTAGAGTTCCCTGTTTTCAGGGGTTTTCGGGTTCAATTGCAACCTCAGCCGAGCTTGCCTCCGCCCCACTCTACGAGGACGAATCCTTCTCTTTCGTTAAGTGACGGGTTCATCTCGGAAAGATCCTGTGCCTCCATTTTCACATATTCATCGGATCCGTAGAAGAGCATGTTCACGCGGACGACCGTATCCGGAAGCGGGTCGACATTAAGTTTCGCCACTTCTTCGTAAGTGTCGGTCTGGAACGCGATCACGTTATACGGATTCTCCTCAAGGTCCGGGAGCCAGTACATAATGAAAGCATTTGCTTCCGTATCAGAAAGACCCAGGTCGGAAAGTGCTTTTTCCAGGAAAACGGCGGAATCTTCACCACGAACGCAGAAGCCCTTCGAGAAATCCGGTACCATATCCACATCTGCTTCCCAGTAGAGATACTCATACTGACGGCCTGCTTTATCGGTCAGAACGCCGTCGGCAGATGTCTTCACGGTCCAGCCGTTCGACTCATCATACTTCGGATAGGTGCAGGTCAGCTCGCCATTGAGGTCGAGTTTTACATTCGCCTCGCGCTCCTGCTCGTCGTAAAGGTAGATGATCGGGGCATTGTAATGGACTTCTCTGATCTCGCCCGGTTCGCCGACATATTTGAACACGCGATACCAACCATATCCTGCACCAAATATATAAACGATCAAAACAAGTGAAAGACTTGAACTCCTCCACATTTGTCTATTTTCAAGAGTGGCTACTATAAAATATAGGATGAACGCAATTCCGACCATTGCAAGGTTAATGTACAAGAGCATCTCTATGATGATATCTAGATCACTTGTAGTTTGCTTACCTTCCTCAAGCGAGGGTTCGCGATTAGCTGTCTCGAAGTAAACATCATCCGAGACGGGTTGGACGTTACCGGACCCAAAGATTTCATCTTCGCTATATATAATCGATATGGTATCACAAGGATAGACCAAATTATACGTTCTGTTGCACTTGATAATCTTGTCGGCATCAATTTGCAGGGCACTGAAGGCAACCAGATTTACGATCAGTGCGGCACAGAGCCAGATCTTGATGTATGTTCTTGTTTCACTCATCCGAGCTTGCCTCCTCCCCACTCAACAAGGACGAAGCCTTCTCTTTCTTCAAGTGACGGATTCATCGCGGAAAGCTCCTGTGCTTCCATTTCCACATATTCATCGGATCCGTAGAAGAGCATGTTCACACGTACGACCGTATCCGGGAGCGGGTCGACATTAAGTTTCGCCACTTCCTCGTAAGTGTCGGTCTGGAACGCGATCACGTTATACGGATTCTCCTCAAGGTCCGGGAGCCAGTACATAATGAAAGCATTTGCTTCCGTGTCCGAAAGACCCAGGTCGGAAAGTGCTTTTTCCAAGAAAGCGGCGGAATCTTCACCCTTCACGCAGAAGCCCTTCGAGAAATCCGGATCCATATCTACATCTGCTTCCCAGTAGAGATATTCATACTGACGGCCTGCTTTATCGGTCAGAACGCCGTCCGCAGATGTCTTCACGGTCCAGCCGTTTGACTCATCATATTTCGGATAGGTGCAGGTCAGCTCGCCATTGAGGTCGAGTTTCACATTTGCCTCGCGCTCCTGCTCGTCGTAAAGGTAGATGATCGGTGCATTAAAATGGATCTCTTCACCGAGACCGCCCGGTTCGGAGATATGAATGTTTATGAGAGACCAACCATATCCTGAACCGAACATAAACACGATCAAAACAAATGTGAGACCCGAACTCCTCCACATTTGTCTATTTTCAAGAGTGGCTACAATAAAATAAAGGATGCACGCCATTCCGGCCATCGCGAGATCAATGTAGACAAGAATCTCAAAGATGATCAGCAAATCGCTTTTCGTCTTCTTGCCGGGAACGAGCGAAGGTTCGTGATTAGGTGGTTCATATTCATAATCATCCGAGATGGGTACAATATTGCCGGGATCACCGTCGGGAATTACGCTGTATACAACCGGATTAGTATTACAAGGATAGACCAAGTTGTACGTTCTATTGCACTTGATAATATAGTCGGCGCCCAATCCCAGGACACAGAAGGCAACAAAATCTACGATCAGTATGGCCCAGAGCCATATCTTTACGTATGTTCTTTCTTCACTCATCCGAGCTTGCCTCCTCCCCACTCAACAAGGACGAAGCCTTCTCTTTCTTCAAGAGACGGATTCATCGCGGAAAGATCCTGTGCCTCCATTTCCACATATTCATCAGATCCGTAGAAGAGCATGTTCACACGTACGACCGTATCCGGGAGCGGATCGACATTAAGTTTCGCCACTTCCTCGTATGCGTCGGTCTGGAACGCGATCACGTTATACGGATTCTCCTCCAGGTCCGGGAGCCAGTACATAATGAAAGCATTTGCTTCCGTGTCCGAAAGACCCAGGTCGGAAAGTGCTTTTTCCAAGAACGCGGCGGAATCTTCACCCTTCACGCAGAAGCCCTTCGAGAAATCCGGATCCATATCCACATCTGCTTCCCAGTAGAGATATTCATACTGACGGCCGTTCCTATCTGTCAGAACACCGTCGGCAGATGTCTTCACGGTCCAGCCGTTCGTTTCGTCATACTTCGGATAGGTGCAGGTCAGCTCGCCATTAAGGTCAAGCTTGACATTCGCTTCGCGCTCCTGCTCATCGTAAAGATAGATGATCGGCGCGTTAAAATGGTATTCGGTGACTTTCGCGGGGCGGCTGATAATATAGTACAAACTCTTAGAGGCATATCCGGTACCGATTATAAGACCAATCATAACCATCGATAAAAGTGTGCCCAGAAGCGGCTTTCTATCTTCCATACTTGAAATGACATAATAAAGAAGGATCGCTGTTACGGCAATCAGGAGATCAACGACGAAAAGAATCTCAATGATGGAAGTTAGATCACTGCTTAATAATTCATCTTCCACAAGGCTGGGCTCGTTATCAACAGGCTTGGAATAATCAGCCCAGGGCTTCGTTCTGGTTCTATTGGTTTCGTAGTCATTAATATCAGACACAACTATATCGATCGTATGGCAGGGATAGATTTTTTTGTAGGATCTGTTGCATTTGAAAATATCTTCGCGCATGACAGAAAGGACCCCGAAGACAGCCATATCTACGATCAGTGTGATGATGACCCAGATCTTGATGTATGTTTTCATGCAATCCACCCCTCTCTTACCTGAAAAACTCTTCACCTATAAGACGAGTATACTACGGATTTTGTTGCAAAGAAAAGACCTCGATTGCTCAAGGTCTCAGGATGATCACTCTTTCTCATGGGAAGAGAATCGTCATAGGCAGGTCTCTGATACTATTTTCCTTTTGTTGCCGACTTTCCTGTTTATCTCGAAGAGCAGACAGGCGATCCCGAAAGAGATAAGGACGATCCCGGCAAAGATCAGGAGCGCCACGCCCCATCCCCAGCGGAGGAACAGATAAAAGTCATTATAATTCGGATATCTTTCACCCACTCCGTTGATCAGGATATTCAGAACGTAGACCACCCCATATACCAGAGTCGGCACAGCCGAAAGCACTTTCCACTTCCATTTCTTCGGCACATCGGAAAGAAGGACAAATTCGATCATAGACAGAAGCGGCACGATCAGATGGAAGAAAAGATTCGCACGCTTGTACATCCGCCAGTGTCCATAAAGCGGACCGAGGAAGAATAGAACAACGGCAAATGTCAGTCCCGTTGCTGTCGCCGACATCAGTTTTAAGACCTTCGTTGCTTTTCCCTGATAGAAAAGCGCCATCAGGGCAACGATCCCTGCAAAGAGATTCGACTGCACCGTATAGTAGCGAAGACTTATCGTCCCTCGCATCTGAAACTCCATGTATTCGGAACGGTAGGTCATCGTCATATAAAGACCGACCGCGACCAGGATCACGATGATGATATTGATCACACTATGCAGGATCTTTTCTCGTTTTTCCATTCTGATTACCTCGTATAGAACGAAAGTTGATCATTTACCATAACCTAGGTCCCTGACCCAATTTCTGACAGTCTCCTCGGATCCGGCGACCTTGCCGCCTCGGATCGAAAGGGCGTCGTCAGTTTTCACATCCGCGCCTTCTGCCAGTCTCTTGATCGTATCCAGGCTGCTCGCGCCGGTCGAAGAACCTTCGTGTGAAAAGAACGGGATCACCGTTTTACCTTCCAGATCTACACTCTCGAGGAATGTCCACATCGGCATCGGAAGGTCATACCACCATACCGGGAATCCCAAAAAGATCGTATCATATTTCGCGATCTCTTCCGCGGTCAGATCAATAGTGATCGCGGGGCGGATCCCTTCGTCTTTTTCTTTTTTCGCACGATCAGCTGTCTCGTCGTAGTCTTCCGGATATGGATCACTTGCCAGGACCCGGATGATGTCTCCGCCTGTTTCTTCCGCGATCCAATGACTCATCTTCTGAAGATTTCCGGACCACGAGAAATAGACCACGAGCACCTTTGTATCACCGGACAGTGCTATTTCATCGTTCTGGGCAACCGCGCTCGGCTTTTTCCTGCAGCCGGCAAGCACCGAAATACAAAGTGTCATCGCGACGATCATCGCCATAATCCTTATCTTTCTCATTCTCTTTCCTCCCGAATAGTCAGTTCTCACCCGGCATTATTTCAATGCCATTCCATCGGCAAAAGCACTGCCGACCTTCTCTCCGATGCCATAGTATGCGTTTCCGAACGGATCGAAACTAATAGGCTTGACCATGCGGATATCGACTTTCCCGTCGACAACGACACGATCATCCGCGGAAACATTTACGATCTCTCCGATCAGGATGCCATCCTCAAAGCTCTTCACCTTACACTCCATGGCCAGCGGAAGCTCATCGATCAGCGGGGCATCTACAAATTCACTCTTTGTCGCGTGGAAACCTGCTTTTTCAAACTTGTCCGGGACTTTATTTGCAGATACAACACCCACGTAATCACAGGGAACGACCTGGTCCTCCGTTGCCATACTTACGGTAAAAGCACCTCTCGCGCGAAGGTTTTCCGTCGTCTTATGTTCAGAAAGGCTGATGGTGATCTCTCTAAAATCCGTGGTGATCCCCCACGCTGCATTCATCGCGTTCGGGACACCGTTTTCATCATAGGTGCCGATGATCAGTACCGGCTGCGGGTACATAAGCGGCTTTCCTCCAAAATTCACTCTGTTCATTTTAGTTATCCTCCTTGTATATTTCTTTTGCATAACCGAACGTGGCCCAAGCTTTCGGCCAACCGGAGTAAAAAGCCGTGTGCGTGATCAATGCAGCCATTTCTTCCTTCGTTACTCCGCTGTTCTTCGCATTCATGATATGATGCTTCAGTGCATCTGTTACTAGTCCCTGCGCCATGATAGCCGTAACAGTTATCATGCATCTTGTCTTGGTATCAAGAGCCTCGTCATTCCAATTCTCTCCGAACAGAACATCATCGTTATAGTGAGCAAAGTTCGGCGCAAATTCTCCTAAAGCATCTCTTCCCGCTGTTTGAACGATTTTTTCCGCCATATTGACCTCCTTCATGTTTTCTCTTTAGTTGTATTTGTTTTCCGTTTTCTGAAATCTGTAAACAGGATGTATCCGACGAGCATGAACAGCAGCATGACCGCAGCATATTCCAGGAAAAACACGATCTTTGATTCACTCGTGTCAATAAAGGCGAACATCGTCTTTCGGAACATATACTCGTGCATGGATCTTCGAACAAAAACATATGCACCGTAACCGGCGATCGCACACCAGGCAGCATGGACTGCGATCCATGCTGTCTTATTCTTCCGAAGAAGTTTCTTTCCGGCAGGAACGAGGTGAGTTCCTGCATGGATACACATCAGCACGAACCCCCAGTAAGAAAGAAGCAGGTGGAGCTCTCTCGAAGTGGAAGCAGCAGAGGGCACGTTAATAAACGTATACAGGTGCTTTGACATCAGGATCCCGCTGATGGGAAGTGCAAACATGATGACCAGAAGAATCATATCGAGAGCGGTCCGGATGATCCGTTTTATCCCGTACTTCCCATGGAAAAGAGCCGAGTACCATTTCAGGTTCAGTACATGGTGAAGGATTGAGAGTACAAGCATCAGACTTCCGAGGATCTCATGATTCTGCTCACCGATAAGAGAGTATGCCATAAGAAGCGGGAGCATCACTGTCATGACGATATCCACGATCAGCCGAAGATTCTTTTTGTTCACTTTCTGCTCCTCCTTTCCCGAAAATCATTCTGACTCTCCTTATCCTTCGAACGGAAGATGCATGCCTGCATACTTCTCTACTTCTTCATCGGTCGCGTTGTAGTACTTCTTGGTGCCGTCGAGCTTGGCGATCTCTGCCATTTCCTCATCCGTCAGAGAAAAATCAAAGATGTCTCCGTTGTCTCGGATATGATCCGGATTTTTCGAACCGGGGATCGTGATGAACTGCATCTGTGTCGCCCAGCGAAGTACGATCTGCGCATTGCTCTTTCTGTACTTATCGGAAAGTCTTGTGAAGATCTCTTCCTTCACCAGTCCCGGATCACCGTGTCCCAGCGGATACCAGCCCATGAGGACTGTGCCGTACTCCGCAACTCTGTCTCGCACTTCCTTCTCTGTGCAGTAAGGATGCGCTTCAAGTTGCATGACATGGGGCTTGATCTCAACTTCATTAAGGAGTCTGTCCAGTTTCTCACCGTAGAAATTCGAGATGCCGAGACTCTTGGCTTTTCCCTCTTTATATGCTTTCTCGAGCTGACGGTAACCCGCCATGAAGTTTCCTGCCGGCTGATGGATGAAAAGAAGATCGACATAGTCCATGTTCAGTCTCTTAAGAGTATCTTCTACTGCATCTTCATTCTCATAGACCGATGCCCAGAGTTTTGTCGAGATGAAGA
Organism: Clostridiales bacterium; assembly: GCA_017561715.1. Lineage (GTDB taxonomy): Bacteria > Bacillota > Clostridia > Saccharofermentanales > Saccharofermentanaceae > Scatonaster. The sequence goes on from JAFZBN010000015.1 coordinate 499,811, forward strand.
GTTCCTCTCTTGTTACCAGACCTTCGCTGACCGCTCTGTTTACGGCCTCGCCGACGGACTTCTCATTCATATATGCGTTCGCCGTATCGATGAGCCTATATCCCATCTTTATAGCTGAATATACGCTGTTCACCGTATCTTCCGGGCTGATCAGAAAAGTTCCGATGCCTAATACCGGTGCCTGCACTCCATTCGAAAGTGTTACATATTCCATATATCTGTTCCTCCTCAGGGTGTTCTTCTTTATGGTTTCAGTTTACAGTGACTTCAGAATGATGTACAATGCCAATAATGAATTCTGCTATAACCAAAGTGAATACTGAACCGTGAAGAGGCGCCTTTATGATCGACATCCATCTTCTTGAACAATTTCATACTTTCGCCGAGTGCGGCACGCTTTCCGCCGCCGCGGAAAAGCTCCATACGTCCCAGCCGGCGCTGACACGCGCTATGAAAAAGCTTGAGGAAGATCTCGGCGTAGATCTGTTTATCCGCAGTAAGAACCAGCTGCGTCTGAATGAGACAGGACTTCATGCAGCAAAATATGCAAGAGATGTTCTGGAAGCGGATGCGGATTTCGAGTCAAAGGTAAAAGCATACGACAAAAGCCTTCACACCATCTCCATCGGCTTTTGCGCGCCTGTCCCCCAGATCGTTCTGACGCCGATGCTCAATACGATATTCGAAGGCATGACGATCTCCGCCGACATGACAGATGATGTACACTTCGTCAAGCGTCTGAAAAAGCACGAGTATCACCTCGCCGTATTACACGAAGATCCGAAGGATGACGATATCTATGTAAAAAAGTGCGGACACGAAGACCTGTCCATCTCACTTATGCCCGGAGATCCTCTTGCGTTCTATCCGGAAGTGCATCTTTCCGACTTAGACGGAAAGACGATCCTTCTTCTGACACAGATCGGTTTCTGGATCAACTTCCATAACAACAAGACACCAAACACCAACTACCTTTTGCAGATCGATTCGGATTCATTTTTCGAGCTGTCGCAGAACTCGAATTACCCGTCATTTTCTTCCAGTTATTACACCAGCAGAGGATTCGAGACAAAAGGAAAGATCACCGTCCCCATCGCCGATCCGGAGTGCCATACCGATTACTTTCTCGCGTGCCTTTCCTCTGAAAAGAAAAGATACAGCGCGCTCTTTGACAGGATCACGGAGAAGACGATCAACTGACTCCCGGTGCTTTTTCAAAAGCACTTCTTACTATGATCCTGTGGGCACTTGTTCACGCATGCGCACTTATAGCATACTTCATTTTTGCAATTGCCTTGTGCGAAGTATTCCTCAACATTGGTAAGCGTAGTATCCGCAATATTTGATAGTGCTTCAGATGTGAGGAAAGCCTGGTGTGATGTCACGATGACATTCGGCATGGAGATCAACCTGGCGAGCGTATCGTCATCCACGATGTGGTTCGAATAGTCGTGGAAGAAAACATTGGATTCTTCCTCATACACATCCAGACAGGCCGCTCCGACTTTTCTTAACTTGATCCCTTCTACAAGGGCCTCTGCGTCGATAAGCGCGCCACGCGATGTATTGATCAGGACGACACCTTTTTCCATTTTTGCGATCGATTCTTCGTTGACCATATGCCGGTTCTCATCCGTGAGAGGACAGTGCAGAGAAATAATGTCACTTCTTTCCCACAGCTCATCCAGAGAAACATATTCGATACCGGATCCTTCCGCGGGGAATTTATCGTAAGCGATAACATGCATTCCGAATCCTTTACAGATATCGATGAAGATCCGTCCGATCTTACCTGTACCTACCACACCGACAGTCTTTCCATGAAGATCAAATCCTGTCATTCCATTGAGACTGAAGTTAAAATCTTTCGTGCGGATATACGCTTTATGGATCCTTCTGATCGATGTAAGAAGAAGTGCGATCGCATGTTCTGCCACTGCGTAGGGAGAATATGCCGGCACTCGGACGACGTGGATCTTCCCGTAGGCATATTCGACATCCACATTGTTATAGCCGGCGCAGCGAAGGGCGATCAGGCGCACTTTCATGTCAGCGAGTTTATCGATCACATTTCGGTTGATATCATCATTGACGAATACACATACTACATCGCAGCCCTCTGCTAAACGACAGGTATCTTCCGTCAATCTCGTCTCGTAGTATCGTATGTCGAATCTTCCGTCCGAATTTGCTTTTTCAAAAGAACTTCTGTCATACTCTTTTGCATCAAAAAACGCGATCTTTAATCTTCCCATTTTGTTCCTCCCTTTTCGGGCAGTGCCCTGAACCTCATTTAAAACTGGACGAGTTCATTATATATCAAGCATCAGCTGCCGATCGATCCAGCTTCTCTGATCGGCTTCGTGGATCACATCGCCCGCTTCACTGTTTCCGATAAGAAACGGCGATGCAGGATCATGTCTTTTCATATTTTCTTTCACAAGCGCCGCATTCGTATTCGCATAACAGTACTTACACAGGTGTCCGCATGTGTCATAGGCACCGATGTCGGTCCCAAGCAGACAGGCGCACTCACCGTTTCTCTGATTCTTATTTCTTCTCGGTACATCCATACGAGATTGAAGTGCCGTCTCAAAAGTCTTTACCGTCATGCATCCGGAACAGTCCGCGCCAAAAGGTTCCAGTTCTTTTCCCTCCGCGCAAGGCCGGAGCGTCATGCCATATCGTCCTGCAATCTCGATAAAAGCTTTTCCGATCGTAAGCCTGTCCTCCCGGGATACAGCTCTCGCCTCCGGGAAATTACGCTCCACTTTCTTATAGATATCGATAAAACTGATCACGCAGGTCTTCGTGTATCCCGAGAGCGTCTCCGCCATCTTCGAAAACTCTGAGATATGCCATTCTACGCTGTGATCTTTATCCACGAAGATAGGATCATAACGCCAGCCTATGCTGTCGATCCCCACGATCTTTGAAAGGCGCTTAAAATCTTCCATCACTTTCGCCTTGTCCGGAACATTCGGTTCAATGTCCGTTCCGTACGGAGTGATCGTCACAAACCAGTACTGTCCATAGGGTTTAAGGATATCCATATGGGGAAGCATGGGAGCCGGATCCTTCGTGCAAAAAGAGATCAGATCCACCACATCCGGTGACAGGCTATAGCGCGTCACCGAAGATGGATTATAGGGATTACGCACCAGGACGAATCCCTCTTGGATACGGTTACACAGCCATTCCGAATAGAAAGCGGGAATATCTGTCCGCATACCTGTATTGAGGATCATGGGATCACTTCCTTACATCTTCGAGTACTTGCCCGATATCGCCTTCGATACATATTGACCGGTCGCGGATCTGCTCAGGACAATCGGCATCACTGAAATTGATACAGACATAAGTAGCCTCCGGATTCTTCACCGTCATCTGCCAGAAGGGGAACTTAATTATGCCTGGCGTATTAAATCCGACTCCGAGCTCCAGGAAGATGATCTTCCCCGTCTTATGTGTCTCCAGGAATACTTCGTATCTCGAGCAGGCAAGCTTCCATCCGTCATCTTCGACGAACTTGTCGTCAGAACGAAGATTCATGGTCAGCGGTTTTCCGCAGTTCGGACACTTCGGCAAAAGTTCCGTCGGGATCTTCATATCGGCCTGTTTGTCCATCATCTCCCGGATGATCTTCTCGTTATCGTAGGTGACCTCTTTACAGGGTTCGCTGCACTGGAAAAGGCCGTAATCTCCCTGCGTATAGAAGAGTCTTTCCTTATCAAATCCGGTCTTCTGGAAGCAGTGGTCGACATTGGTCGTGAGCACGAAGTATTCTTTTTCTTTCACCAGATCAAGAAGTTCGTCATAGACGGGCTTCGGCGCATCCATATACCGGTTGATGAAGATATATCTCGACCAGTACGCCCACATCTCTTCCGGGTCCTTGTAAGGATAGAATCCGCCCGAGTACATATCCGTAAATCCGTACTTCTTACCGAAATCCGAGAAATACTTCTCGAACCGCTCACCGCTATACGTAAATCCCGCAGAGGTCGAAAGTCCGGCACCTGCGCCGATCACGATGGCATCTGCATCTTGGATCGCTTCTTTTAGTCTTTTTATCTTATCCGAGTAATTTCCTGTATATGTCATAGTCGATCTCCTTCCATACGTTAAAGATCACTTTCATGCTGCTTCTTTTTTCTTCCCGGTATTCCCGTACTGTCTTCACGGCGATTTCTGCCGCACGCTGATTCGGGAAATGGAATTCTCCCGTGGAGATGCAGCAGAAGGCGATGCTTTTCACACCGTTTTCCTCCGCGAGTTCCAGGCAGGAGCGATAGCAGGAAGCAAGAAGATCCTCGTCGTCTTTTCTAAGCGGTCCCATGATGATCGGTCCGACTGTATGAAGCACATACTTACAGGGAAGATTATAAGCCGGTGTGATCTTTGCATGCCCGGTCGGTTCCTCGTACCCTTGCTTTCTCATGATCTCCGCGCAGGCATTTCGAAGTTGTATGCCGGCATATGTATGAATGCAGTTGTCTATACAACCGTGACACGGAGCATAGCATCCGGTCATACCGGAATTGGCGGCATTTACAATGGCATCACAACGAAGTGTCGTAATATCCCCCTGCCAAAGACAGATCCCTTCTTCGACCTCCGGAAGATCAGCGATATCCGTGATTCCTTTCTCTAAAGTCGCCGAAGTAAGATACTCATCCTGGATCTTGATGAAATCCTCGTCAATGGCTCCGGGAGATCTCACATTCATGAGACTTCGAAGGAGCCTTCTCTGCTCATCTACGGAATCAGGAATACCGATCGCCTGATATTCCGGACGCTCATCAAGAAGCAACTTTATTAACTTGATCCGTCTTTCTTCCTGGTTCATTTTTTGCCCCTGTACTTCAAACCGAATTCTTTCATTGATTCGATCACTACTTTCAGGTCGTTCCCTTTATCAGTCAGAGAATACTCTACCTTGGGCGGCACCTCAGGATACACCTTGCGGTTGATGATTCCGTCTTTTTCAAGATCTCTGAGATTCTCGGTAAGCACTTTGGCAGAGATGCCGACGACACTTCTCGTAAGTTCGTTATATCGCTTCGTGCCGGTGAGAAGTTCCCTCAAGATAATGATCTTCCACTTGTTTGCAATAAGAGAAGCCGTATATTCCACAGGACAATCAGTAAATGTCTTCGTCATAGTTTTCTACCTCCGTGTCTCAATTATATTCACTAACAGTACTAATGGAAAGTGACTTTCTATTGGTAAGTGTACAAGACCTTCTCACACAATGTAAGTATGCACATTTTTGTAAGATACTTACCTGGAGGTAAGAATTAAGGAATCATCTTCAAATAGTTCTTCACGGTCTCTTCCGGCCTTGAGATTCAAGTTTCCTTCCGTGCAGACGAAGATCTGCATCATCGCATGCTTGTGCGACGATGCATCCATCGTATCTGTTACGATCGATATCCTGTCTGTATCCCAGTAGATCTGATTCATTTCCAGGATATTTTGCAGGACGTGATCAGGGTCCCGTCACGTGTCACATGGAACAGATCCCCGTCCATGTCGTATTGCTTCGTTATATTCAGCTTTTCACCTTCGAAAGATTGGTTGCTGTAATGGATCTCCAGTTTCTCCGGATCGTGGTCCTTGAAGTGCTCCACATCGTAGGTATTCAGCATGAAGCGGACATATTCTATGTTATTCGTGTGATAGCAGTAATCGAGGCTTGTTGATCGTACGACGACCGATTCCACAAGTTCGCCGCTTTCTTTAGGGAATCGCGAGAACTCGAGGCCTTCTGTTCTCACAGGATTTTCCATATCTTCCGAGAAACCGACGGTATCCGCTTTTCGGATCCTTCCGCTCTGAAGGTCAATTGCCGCGAGTTCTGTTCTCGCTTTGAGAAGGAGTTCTCCGCTTCTTGCTCGAACGATCGTATCTATGTTCAGTTTTACAGCGGAATGATCTGAGATATAGCAGTTCACCGTAAACTCTTCTCTCCAGACGGGTCTTCGCCGGAAACGGATATTGTTCTTCACGATCAGCCACATGGCCTTATATTTCTCCATGGCCACGATCCCGTCGATCCCGAGATCACCCATCAGCTCAGTAACTGCATTCTCGACGATCTCATCGGCGGCCAGTATCGAGAGTTTGAGTTTCCCGTCACACATGCTCCCTGAAACATAGGAATTCTTTTCGTATATCATATTATGTCTCCTTACTATTGCAGCAAAGATTATAGCACAGAAGCATCCGGGTAATTAATACACGGATGCCTCTGAACTTGTGAATCGCCACATGCCGTTTTCCTTTCTTAAAGTGAAATCGCCCTGAAGACGCCATGTATGCTTTCCGCCACCGTATACTGCCGCAAGCACTCTGCTCTTTCCGATCAAGGTAGCTGTATCACCATCTACATGGACTGTGATTCCATCATGCTCGGCGGAAAAATAGTTGAAAGTACCATTCAACAGTCCTTTCAAAAACTCATCGACAGACTGTTTCACTCCGGTCATGTGAAGAAGATAGTAGTCCTCCGACATCAGACTTCGAAGCCCGTCCGCGTCCTTTTCGATCATGCACGTCCAGTATTTCTCATACATTTCACGGATCGTATTTTCGTCATTCATTCTTTCTGCTCCTTCGGATCGAGCATCTTGATCACTTTCGCAGGCACGCCTCCGACTACGGCATAGTCCGGAACATCTTTGGTCACTACGGCGCCTGCCGCTACCACCGCATATTCTCCAACGGTGACACCCGGACAGATCGTCGCGCCCATGCCGATCCAGGCATTCTTCTTCAGAGTGACTTTGCCGTATGTGTAAGTGATGTGACGCTCGTTAACATCATGGTTGATAGTCGCGATCCGAACGCCCGGCGCACACATGACACCATCTTCAAACTCGATCCCGCCTGATGCCGAAAGGATCGCGGAGTGATTGATAAAGACACCTTTTCCAAATGTAACTCTGTTACCGAAGTCACAGATAAAGGGTGTGAGGATCCTGACATCGTCAAGTTTCCTGCCGAAAAGGTCCTCCAGATAGCCAACGTATGAAGGATCATCCGGCATGCAGGCATTTGCCTTTGCACAGAGGACTCGCGCCCTCATCATCTCATCAACGGCTTCTCTAAAGTAGCCTTCCCTCACATCAGTCGGTCCGCCCTGATCCATCAGTTCATAAACATAGCCCTTCGGATAGTCCATTTTGAATTCCTCCTTTAGATCAAACCGTTGCTCTTAAGCCACTTCTCTACCGCGCCCTTGGAATCAGCTGCTCTGCTTCCTGTGATCGGAAGTCCGTTTCTGACCTCTGCTCCTTTGGCATACTTTCTGACATCGCGCTCGGAAGAACCCATTCCGCTTCCCTCGTTCGTGCAAAGTGGAAGGATCGTTTTCCCGGAGAAATCATATCTCTCGAGGAAAGTCGCGACCGCCATCGGGAATGTGCCCCAGTAATTCGGATACGCCAGGATGATCGTATCGTACTGATTGATACTCTCGATGTAGTTAGTAAGCTCCGGTCTTGCGTCTGCGCGAAGATCTTTCTTGGCCTCATCGATACATGTCAGATATACCGGTGAATAAGGATCTTTCATGTCGATCTTAAAGGTATCCGCATCGATGAGTTCCTTCATGGAATTTACAACGATCTCCGTATTTCCTACTTTTACATATCTCATGGCACCGCCGAAGTAGTTCTCATCTGCTCTTGAAAAGAATGCGATCAATGTCTTTGTCATATTCATATCCTCCGTCGTTTTTGTATTTGCTTTCGTTATTTACATTTTGGCATGAATTCTATAGAATATCCAATAGAAAGAGCCTATATCCGATTCAATTATTAAATAGCAGGAGCATATATGAACACGAAACAGATCGATTACTGCATCGAACTTGCGAGGACGCAGAACTTCAGCCGAGGCGCGGAGAATATGTTCGTCAGCCAGCCGACGTTCTCTTATCAGATCAAGCTCCTCGAAGAAGAAGTCGGATTTTCTATTTTCGACAGAAACGGCAAAGGCGCGACGCTCACACCTGCCGGCGAACAGTTCGTCTCTTATCTTTCCGGGATGCGGGAAGACTTAAAGCGTGCGATCGAACAGGGACAGAACTTCAGTGCGAAGTATAAGGATAATATCACGATCAGTCTGATGGTACGACAAGCCGTTTACTTCCTTCCGGAAGCGATCCGTCTTCTGGAAGAAAGCGACAGCGGAGTACAGATCACCCCGGTCTTCCAATACGACAACGGACTGGATTCGTTCATGAAGAACGAGACAGATGTTCTTTTCGCGCTGAAAGAACAGGCCCGGCAGCTTGCAGGTGTTCAGGTCCACGATCTTTTCGAGAGCCATATCTATCTGATCTGCGGAAGAAACGATCCACTGGCATCGAAAAACCTGATCACGGAAAAAGATCTCTATGGAAGATCACTCATGGTAGGAGGCGGTTCGCCGCCCGCGCTTCGGGCCGTACAGCAGCGTCTCATCTCTTCCGGACGAATCGATTATTTCAACAGTTCCGATCACGATACCACGCTGACGAATGTTGCCGCGGGAAAGGGCATCTGCCTGGCGCCCGGATTTCTAAACGACCACAGCGGTCAATTTTCATGGATCCCATTCGACTGCAAAGAGACATTCTCATGTGTGCTTCTGACTCATAAGAATGATAATCGGGAAGAACTGGCGGATTTTATAAAGACTCTGCAAAAACTGTATAAGGAAGCAGTAGCTTTTCCTTTGTAATACTGAAGAATGTTCTTACGAGAGTTGAAACGATAACAGTTCAATTCTTCCACTTCCGGAATAACGAAAATACAAAGGCCGGACACCCACAGGTACAGGAAGCTCAGTTTCTTTATCTTTCCATTTTTTTGTTGCACAGATTGGTATTTTCGAAAGAACGGGGCCGTTGATGTCGACCATGATTTCAAAAGCACCTTCCCCTTTTCCACGATAACGCAAGGATAGAGTTATCGGTCCTTCAAAAGAGAATGATCTATAACCGATCAGCGTATTGTCAGCAATAAAACTGATATATCTCTCACCATCACCTGAAGATACACGAGGTTCCTTTGTTTTTGCTTTTTTGTTGCTGCCATGCGTCATCTTTCCGTTAGTGAGAATACAACAGATTCCTGCGGGGTACTCACCTTCCGCCCGAAGAGGACATCCATTCAGCCCGCAAGAACTGATCTGAACCTGAGGAATGCTTCCGTCCGGTCGGATCTCGACCGGCTCGGCACACGCTTGCCGGCTGTAATCAGAGCAATGTGTCAGTCGATGGTAGAAGACATACCACTTGCCGTTGATCGATTCCATAGACCCATGATTCGTTCCGGTATGGTTCAATCTGTCTTCCTTCTTGCGTCCGAGAAAGCCGATGTCTCCATTGGATACGATCGTTCCGCCATATTGAAAACCACCGTCCGGTTTATCCGAGAACGCATAGCACAATTCATGATTGTTTATCGAAGAGTATATAAAGTAGTATTTTTCTCCGTTTTTCCGCATGGAGCTGCCTTCGAAAAACAAGTGCTCTTTATACTCTTCTCCGCTTATGGAGTGATCGATGCGCACAGGAGCTGATGTTGCCGTTAACATATCATCTGAAAGTGTCACATGATATGCACCGAGAATTCCCTCAGGTACATACTCTCTCTGTTTTTTTGACCGTCCGAAGAATCTCTTGTACAATTTGTTTTTCAACGGACCGAAACGTATCCCTTCAAACCAAGGCCAATAGGTTCCGTAATAAAGTCGGATCACACCGTTATCGTTGATCACGGAAGGATCAAAACATACATACCGCATAAGAGGCGACCCATCCGGATTTCGTACTACGCCAAGATAAGTGAACTTCCCATCAGGGGTATCTGAAACTGCCACACTTACCGGATTATAATATCCGCCAAGGCCTTTATGTCCGGCCATACAGTAGTACAAATAAAAGCGACCGTCGTTACCTTTCACACAATCAGGAGCAAACATATATTTCATTTTCTTGCTATATAGGGGATCTTGTTTAGCTGAATAATTGGGACCTTTACTGGTCCAGTTGCCCAGATCGTCGACAGGCGCCGACCATACTTCGTAATCAAGCATACAGAAGGTCTTTCCACCTTCTTTATCATGGCTGCCGTAAAGATATACACGGTCACCGAAAACGTGTGGCTCGCCATCCGGAATATATTCCGAAAGTGGAAGGATAGGGTTGAATGCTTGTTTTTTCATATAGTGTCTCCCACGAGTATGCGGTCATTTTTTGATTTCACTTTAGTGCGTTTTGTTGCGATATAGTTTGGTAAACCTGAAAAGATTATGTTCTTTTCATTACCATTCTGACTATTGAGACAGGTGTGCCAAGAGTCCATTCCTTTTTGCATCCGTCAAATTCAAAACCATATTTGTGATAGAAGGAAATCGCTCTCTCATTTTTCTCGAATACCCAGACAAATATCGTATCGCAATCTCCAAGTCTGGAAATTGCTTCATTCATCAATCTATATCCGACTTTTTTGCCATAATACTCGGAAAGGACATAGATTGCGTCAACTTCTCCTGCATCCGGCAGATCTTCATCTCTCGATGGACTATAAACCGCAAATCCTACGACTTTATCTCCATCTTTAGCTACAAGGGTATTGTCCGGGAAATTCCTGGCACGTGCTGTTGTAGCCTCTACAGTCATCGTATCAAGATACTGATCACATACAATGCCTCTATACGCTTCCTTCCATGCAGTACAATGTACGTATCCCCTGCCGCACAGCTCCTCATCCGTTTCAGCCGGTTTAATGCAGATCGAATCATTCATTTCTTCCATAATTCTTATCCCCCACGATCACTAAAACTATTTTCAACTCAACTAAACGAATAGATTGATTAGTCTTATTATACCAAGTGAAAAATGTGCAGGATATGTCCTAAAAATATAAGCTTCAAACAATCTGATTCCGTCAACCCTCCCTATTGGTATAAAAATAAATCTTCAATTAGTATTACCAATCAGTTCAAACTCAGGTCCGTTTCCGCTATCATAGTGTCAAAAGACGACTTAAGGGAGTGACTGACATGGAAGTCAAACTGGCTGAAAACATTAAGAGAATGAGAAAGAAACGCCAGCTCACGCAGGAAGCATTGGCAAACGCGCTGGGTGTTACCGTGGGAGCTGTGTATAAATGGGAGGCTGACCTCACGTCTCCTGAGCTCGGGATGCTGGTCAGGATCGCTGATCTTTTCGATACGTCCGTGGATACACTCCTGGGATATGAGATGGCCGAAAAGCGTAAGGGGTCGATCACGGACAACATATACACCCTGTTGGCGAAGAAGGACCATTCGGCATTGGAAGAAGCGGAGAAAGCGCTCATCAGGTATCCGAATGACTACAGCGTGATCGTGGCAGCGGGAAATGCTTTCTCGGCGTTCGGCATGGAAGAGAAAAACAACGATATGTTGAAGAGGGCAATAGTGCTTTTCGAGAAGGCGTTGTGCATCGTTCCTTTTGACGTCGATCCGCGTTACGGCAGGCTCAACATAATCGGAAACATTGCGGTTATGTATTTCCTGCTCGATGAAAAAGACAAGGCTCTCTCCATGATGATCGAGAACAATGAGGGAGGCGTCTTCAGTTCCAAGATCGCATGGCTTACTTCCATGACGGGCAACACCGGAGAGGATTGCTACATGCAGCTTTGCACGAATTTCTCGCTGCTGAATTTCGAGCTCATCAATGTGGCAATGGGACTTCTCTTCTACTACAAGAACAAAGGCGATATGAACGGCATCAAGACGATCGCCAGATGGTGCATAGAGTTCTCGGAGAACACGAGGAAGACGAAGGATCCCTGCTTCTACGACAAGATCAATTGCGCATGCCTGACTGCAGAAAGCTACGCATACTTTAAGAGCGGAAATAAGGAGAAAGCGAAATCGCTTCTGACAGAAGCCTATGAACTCGCGATGTTTTTCGACGCTTCCGAAGAGAAGATCAAGGACATCATCAAGCTCTTCAACAGTCAGCAGGATGCAGCATTATTCAGCATGCTGGGCGGGACCGGCATGGAAGCGGTTCAGTCGACAACAGAACTGATCGCAGACAAGCAATTCACATCTTTGTGGAATAGCATCAGAAAGTAGGACTTCACATGACAAATAAAAGCTTATTCGTGGAACTGAAGAATCAGTTCCATAGGGACAACCATGCCTTTTTTATCCTTTCCGTTATCGGCGCGCTCCTGTCAGGGTTCCTTGGCATGACCATTTCCTGGATCATCGGCGAGCTGATCGATACGGCATCCGGCACCGGCAGATGGAGTCTTAGAGAACTCCTGATACTGACCCTCTTCATTGCCGTATTTTTCCTGTTCGCTTCATATCTGACTTACTACGCGAAGCCCAGATATATCCGGAAGGCGATGCAGAATTATAAGGAAGTCTTGTTCACCAAAATCACGGAGAAAAACATCATGTCATTCCGTTCCGAGAGCACATCGACATATCTCTCGGCGCTGACCAACGACTGTACTTCGATCGAGACCAATTATCTCGACAAAGAGTTCTGGTTTATCTACAGGGTCACATCGTTCTTTACATCGCTTGCCCTGATGCTTTTCTATTCGCCTGTCCTTACACTGGTAGCGGTCGGCGTGACGCTCCTGCCCCTTATGGTATCGCTGATATCCGGCCAGAAATTAAGCAAACAGGAAGTAACCGTATCTGACAGGAACAAGAGCTTTACCGCGACTGTTACGGACTGTCTGAACGGCTTTTCGGTAGTGAAGGCTTTCCGTGCGGAAAAGCCCGTGTCAGTGCTTTTCGCGGAGGAGAATACCCGGCTTGAGAACGCAAAATATAAGCGCACCGGACTTACGATCTTCATCAGCACTCTGGGTCAGTTTGCCGGCATGACCGCTCAGGTCACCGTGTTCTTTGTAGGCGCATATATGGTGCTCACGGGAAAAGGCATAACGGCCGGCAACGTCATGATGTTCGTAAATCTGATGAACTTCGTAGTGGCTCCCGTGGCAGAGCTCCCGGGGCTCCTTGCAGCGCGCAAGGCTTCAAGAGCGCTCATCGAAAAGATCGCAGGATCGTTGTCAGAGAGCTCCTTTGCAGGCGGCAAAGAAGAGCTTCAGGCGCTCGAAAAAGGTATCTCGGTAAAGGATGTATCTTTCGCATACGAAGAAGGAAAAGAAGTACTTCACGATATCTCTTTCGACTTCGAAGCAGGGAAATCTTATGCGATCGTAGGAGCTTCGGGGAGCGGCAAATCCACGCTCCTGAACCTCATAATGTCAGGCGCCTGCGGAGCAGAATACAGTGGCCGCATCATGTGGGATAATGTGGACCTTAAAGAGTCATCTTCGGATTCGTTCTTCGACCAGGTGTCGTCGATCGACCAGAACGTGTTTGTTTTCAATTCGTCAATCAAGAATAACATCACGATGTTTCGTGAGTTTCCTGAAGAGGAAGTGAGCGAAGCGATCAGAAAATCGAACCTTAAGGAACTCGTTGAGGAAAAGGGCGATGACTATCTCTGCGGTGAAAGCGGCAAGGCATTGTCAGGTGGCGAAAAACAGAGGATCTCTATCGCGAGGAGCCTTCTTAAAAGATCGTCCGTGCTCGTTGCAGATGAGATCACGGCGGCATTAGATTCCCGGACGGCGTACAAGGTATCGTCGGACATTCTGGACCTTACCGGGATCACAAGGATCGTTGTAACGCATTCACTCGAAGAGCGCCTGATGAAAAGATACGACAAGATCCTCGTCATGCGAGACGGCAGGATCGAAGAACAAGGAACCTTCGACGAACTGATGGCCATGAAGAAGTATTTCCACGCATTGTTTATGGTCGCCTGATCGGCTATTACGGAAACGCATCTCAAATGAAAAAGCGACCGGGCTTTTGACCCGGTCGCTTCATTTTTTATTTATATGATAGGCGATTACTAAACTCGTTTACTGCACAGACAATGTAGAACAGTTCCGTCTTCCGGTATGTATATCTTTCCCTTTTCGCAAAGGATGACCTCCATACCTGCCTTATTGGCAAACTGTATCAGGTCATTTGCTTCAAAGGCCTCCCAATAAATATCTCCTTTGGCATACGGATAAAATTTATGACCTTTAAGACAATTAGGATGGTTCTCTTGCAAATAGTTATAATCATGAGTTGAAAAACTGAGCAGACCACCTGTCTTAAGAACCCTTTTGCATTCCGACAGATATCTGCTCTTCAACTCGTCTCCATACAACAATCCAAGAGTTTGTGCCCAGATAAGCACAACATCAAAAGAATTATCAGGGAAATCCAGATGTTCCCCATCATATTCGCTAAATGATATCTCATATCCTTTGTCAGCAGATAACTGCTTTACTCGTGATATAACTTCTTTCGAAATATCGATCCCGACAACTTCAAATCCGAAATCATGTAATGCGAATGCTTCACGTCCCAAACCACAACCAATATCCAGTATTCTTGCGCCTGAAGGAAAAAGTTTGGCAACCGATTTTTCCCATTCTTTCAGTGCTGGACTCCAGTCCAGCATTTCATCAACGTTTTTGGTACTCTCATACCACTTTGAAACT
>JAFZBN010000016.1 GCA_017561715.1 Clostridiales bacterium
CGGAGCGGAGATAACAACCTTCTTAGCACCAGCATTGATGTGAGCCTGTGCCTTTTCCTTAGATGTGTAGAAACCGGAGCACTCGAGAACTACGTCAACACCGAGCTCGCCCCAAGGACAATTGTTAGCATCCGGCTCTTTGTAGATCTTCAGTGTCTTACCGTCAACTGTGATGGAATCTTCACCAGCGGAAACGGTATCCTTCAGAGCGTAGGAACCCTGAGCGGAGTCATACTTCAGAAGATGAGCAAGCATCTTCGGGGATGTGAGGTCGTTGATAGCAACTACTTCGTAACCATCAGCACCAAACATCTGACGGAAAGCGAGACGGCCGATACGACCAAAACCATTGATTGCAACTTTAACTGCCATGTTAAAATCCTCCTATATTTTCCCCAAACGGGGATTGTTAATGAGATTGTGCACAAGAATCGCACCGATAAAATTCTACAACAGAATCGGTTTTATTACAATCAAATTTCATGGTGAAAACGTCAAAAATGAAGTTTTTCTTCCGTTTTCCTGCAAAAATCAAATGAAATGATTTTCATTAGGAAATCTGGACACCCTGTCCGTCCGAAAAGAGACAGGATCACTCATCTCGGGTGATGTTTTTGACCCACTTGTACTTCTTGTAGTGGATATACACGGCCGGGATCTTCACGAACTCGTCAAGCGTAAGGATCGCCGCGACCGCGATGACCGGGAGTTTCCAGACGAAAGCCGCGAGCATGCCGAGCGGAACGACCACGCACCAGAGCGTGATGCAGTCGCAGATCATGCCGAACTTCGTATCGCCGCCCGCCGGGAAGATACCGCCGATAACGGTCGAATTCAGGGAGTTACCGATGATGTAGTACGCGCCGAGCAGGAGCATCCACTTCAAATATCCGTGCGCCACAGGTGACATATCCGTCGGGATCATGAGAGCCAGAGGCGTCAGACCGACGATGACAAGGCCCGAAACGACGCCGATCGCAAGGGAGAGTCGGACGAAGCGGCCGCCGGCCTTCTTCGCCATTTGAAGTTCGCCCGCGCCCAGCATCTTTCCGATGATGATCGAAGCTCCCGTCGCCATGGCCCAGCAGACCGAAGCGATCATGTTGCGGACGATGCCCGCGATGGAGTTGGCTGCCGTCGCGTCTGTTCCGAGGTGACCCATGATGACCGAATACATCGTCATACCGCCGCCCCAGCCGAACTGGTTGATCATGACAGGAAGCGAGTATTTCCAAAAATCGCTGTGGATGAACTTCTTGGCAAGTTTCACAAGTTTTCGGAATCGGAGTTTCACGCAGTCGGTCCGTAAAACCGCGGCCGCGACGAGCACGAGTTCCAGGAAACGTGAGATGACCGTCGCCATCGCGGCGCCCTCGATGCCCATCTTCGGGAAAGGTCCCATACCGAAGATCAAAAGCGCGTTGAGTCCGATGTTCACGACGACTCCGACCGAGGAGATGATCGTACTGAGCATGGTCTTTTCGCAGATCTTCATAAAGCAAAGATACGAATCGACAAAGCCCATGACGAAGTATCCGACGGCCACGACGCGAAGGTATTTCACACCGCCATCGATCAGCTCCGGATCACTTGTGAAAACCCTCATCAGCACCTGCGGGCAGATCAGGGACGCCAGCGTAAACAGGAAACCGATCAGAAGGGTATAACGCATCGTCACGGCGAGAACGTCCTCGAGCGTGGTGTATTCCTTTTTGCCCCAGTACTGGGCGCCGAGCACCATCGCGCCGGTCAAAAAGGTGTTGATGAAAAGATAGTAGACAAAGGCTACCTGTCCCGCGAGCGAGACGGCAGAAAGCGACGTCTGGTCGAGGAATCCGAGCATGAACGCGTCGGACGCCGTGACAAGCGACGCCATAAAGTATTGGAATATGATCGGAGCAACAAGGACAAGCAGGGCCTTGTAAAACGCCTTGCGGTCGTTGAGATCCGGAAAAGCTTTTTCGTTTCTCATAAGTGTATGTGCGGGTCTTCCCGCTTCTCTTTCAATGATTTTGTTTCGGGTCCTTCGGGGTTTCGAAGCGCCGCATCGGCGCTTTTCCCGATGGAAAAGGCCGGTTCAGCCGAGTTTAAGAACGACCTGGGTCTCCGGTGAATTTGCTTTTACTTTTTCGGCAAAAGCACCGCCGCAGGATCTGTCGCCTACCGGGTCGCCGTAGTGCGTCGGGACGGCATACTTCGGCTTAAGGATTCCCGTAAATTCAGCCGCTTCATCCGGATCCATCGTATATTTGCCGCCGCACGGAACCAGGAGCACGTCGCAACTTACGCCCTTTCCTTCTTCCGTGATGTCCATATCGCCGCAGACATAGTAGCGCAGCCCGCCGAGTGTCACCACATATCCGACCCAGCCGTTGGCCTTCGGATGGAACTGCTTCCCCGGGTTATAGGAAGCGATTGCCTCGACAGAAATGCCGAGAACTTCGATCGAATCGCCGGGTGCAACGACCACGATCCGCTCATCTGAAACGGAGAAGGTGTTCCGGATCAGTGCCGCCGTGGATGCCGGCGCGACGAAGACGGTGTCCGCCTTCATGACTTTTGCTACATCTTCGGGAGAGAAATGATCGTAGTGATCATGGGTCACGAAGATGATGTCCGCGTCGTTAGAGCTTTCGGCTACGCGAAAAGGATCGAAGTAGATCGTCTTTCCGTCTTCGATTCGGATGCTGCTATGGAGATTGATCGTGACCTGCTCGAGCATTTCTTTTTCCCTCACTTTGTAGTTTTTTTACATTTTGATTATATCACTCCATCGCCTTCCGGAACGTGATAATCTTATATCATAGGTAAATAGAATTTATCGTTAGGAGGTTGTAATATGGATTCTTTAAGAAAGTATTTGGCTGAGATCATCGGTACTTTCGTACTGGTATTCTTCGGCTGCGGAACCGCGATCGTAGTTGGCTGCAGTGGCTTTGGTGATGCAGCTTATCTTCTGACAGCTCTGGCTTTCGGTCTTGTTATCGTAGCGATGGCTTACTCCATCGGCAACATTTCCGGCTGCCACATCAACCCGGCCGTTTCCCTGGCAATGTTCGTCAACAAGAAGATGTCCCTTCAGGACATGCTCCTTTACTGGTGCTCCCAGGTTGTCGGCGCTTGCGCAGGTGCTGTCCTGCTGAGAGTATTCTTCGATCCGGAACTTTCCGGCTTTGGTACAAACGGTCTTTTCGAAGACAACATCGCTAAGTCCTTCGTTATCGAGGGCGTTCTGACATTCGTCTTCATCCTCGCGATCCTGGGTGTTACATCGAAGATCGAGAACAGCAATATCGCAGGTCTCGTTATCGGTCTGACACTGACTCTGGTCCACATCCTCGGCATCGGTTTCACGGGAACATCCGTTAACCCTGCAAGATCTATCGGACCTGCTCTCTTCAAGGGTGGCGAAGCACTTGAGAACGTTTGGGTATTCATCGTAGCTCCGCTCTTCGGCGCGGCGTTTGCGGCGATCATCTACCGTTTCCTCGATCCGGCTTCCGTTAAGACAGAAGCTCCGAAAAAGGTAGAGGAAAAGAAGGAAGAGGCTAAGGCTGAATAATTCTTTTATTCAGTGACAACAATGAAATTATCCCTTCCGGGCTTTTTGGGTGTCTGTGCATTATTCTTACGAATAAATGCCAGGCACCCCTTTTTGTCCATCGGACGGGCATAGTAGAAACCCTGGATGTTATCCGGGCTCGTTTCAAGGATCCACTCGATCTGCGCGGAGGTCTCCGCTCCGACGACGACCGAGAGGATCTCCATCTTCTTTAATACGTCGATCGAATTTTCAAAGATGATCCTGGACTTCGGCGAGGTCTGGACTTCCTCCAGGACACTTCTGTCCATCTTGACCATGGAGAAAGGAAGCACCGCGAGGCGTCCGATATCTCCCGTTCCGAGTCCCATGTTATCCAGGCAGAATCCGAATCCCAGATTCGCAAGCTCGGTCAGGTTTTCGAGCATCAGTATGATCGATGTCATAAGCGCGGGTTCCGCGATCTCGAAAACGATCTTTCTATAGGGGATGCCGTATTCATCCAGGATCGCGCAGGCTCTTTTCGGGAAGGCGGAACTGGCCATCTCGGTCACGGAAATGTTGACGCTTACGAATTCGACATTCGTATCTTCCGCATCCTTCAAAAACTCGCAGGCTTTTCTTAAAACAAATTCATCGATCTGCGTGACGAGTCCTCTTTTTTCCGCGATCGGAATGAACTCGGACGGCGGTACGTCGCCCCACTCTTCATGCGTAAATCTAGCCAGTGCCTCGACCTTGTCGTAGCGGCCTGTCGCGATGTTGTAAACGGGCTGGAAACGCACATCCAGCGTTTCCGCTTCCAGTGCTTTTTCCAAAGAAGTTTCCATAAGGATGAGCCGCTCGATCTTGCCGAGTTCTCTTTCGCTGACGGTAACGGTGTCGCCCTTCGGGACCGCGGGGAGCACGAGTTCGACGACCTTATAGAGGTCCGATCCCGATGCAAAAGAACCTGTCTCGGGCATCTCCGCGACGGTGAGCATGAGGTTGATCTCCAGACCTCTTATGTGCCAAGGTTCCTCAAACCGTTCGTGCAGGGTCGAAAGGATCTTCTCGTGCGTCGCTTCGCTTGTGGAAACGACCGCGAACTGGTTACTCATAAGGCGGAATGCCCACGCCGAAGGAAGCGTCCTTTCGAGGCGGCGGGCGTCGCCGATGGCTTTTTCCGTGCTCTCGGAAGACGACGCGGAAGTGCCTTCGTAGAGCTTGATGTTCTTTCTAAGGCGCGATCTCTCGCTGAGATCCGGCGAGAACGTCGAGATGAAATCGGCAATGCTCTTCAGCGTCAAGCTGCCGATGGTGTATCCGAAGATCGAGTTGATGCGGCGGATGTTCTCGACTTTCATGACGATGACGTAGTAGCGGGCTTCTCGGGAGATCAGCTCATCGGTGTAGGTCATCATGGCGTCGAGGTTAAGAAGGCCCGTCAGATGGTCGATCAGGGACTCGGGCTTCGTCAGCGACAGGCAGGCGATCAGCATCGCCGTCGAGATCGCGACGGACGAGACGTTTCTGTCCGGGCGGATCAGGTCGATCAGCACGCTGGTCAGTCCGAGAAACGAAAACGAAAGCACGATCGGGAACGAATGCCCCTCGAAAAGGGACTTTCTGATAAGCGCGTAGACAGCGGCGAATATCGCCGATACGGCGGTCACGACCGAAAGGAAAATGAAGTATTCCCCACGGTAGTAGTTTCCGTTCTCATAGTAGAAGAACAGCTTCGTCGCGGGGGTAAACAGCACGATCACGGCGACAAGCAGTGCCGGGCTCGCGATCGCGATCAAGGACCAGAAGTTTTTCGGTTTCAGTTCTTTCGTGATCGAAACGGCATAGTAGCTCATCAGGACCGGGAACGAAAGGCGAATCAGATAGAAAAGCACCAGGACAAAGGTCCCGAGGACTTCAGGAACATCCTGTGAATTGTTTACGACGAGTGCGGAAAAGAACTCGAAGATGACGTCCGCGCACGACAGGATGATCGCCGCGGTGAACATGCGGTTTCTCTGAACAGGGAGCTGGCGCTTGCTGAAAAAGTACATGATGAGCACACCCAGAGGCAGTGCCGCGCAGATCGGAAATATATATGAAATTGTCAGTAGTTCATTCATGAACCGATCCGTCCTTTTCCCTGTTGATGTCCCTAAAGAACACCTCTATTTTACCCGATGATCAAGCGAATTTCTATTCCAATCGTAGTATAATGAGAAAGGAAACAAAGGAAGCACAAGTGCTTTTCGCGCGGGAAAACCACTGCGAAAAGGGGCTTGCGAGGCTTCCTCGGAGGTAAGGAATTGAGTACGATACTGGATTATGTCAAGAGCGAGGAACGCTCCTTTTCGAAGTTCCCGTTCAACCATATCGACGCGCTCGTTTTTGCCGAGGCGACGTATTTTCAGTGGGAGTACCTGCTGCACAACATCTGGACGCGCGAGTGGCCGTACCAGATCTCTGATTCCATGCTCTTTTCCGAGATGCCGAGATCAACGGAGATGCCGCTTTTCGGCCAGTACGCCGCGGATACCGAGAACAATCTGAAGATGATCGACATCCTGCGCGTAAGCCCGCGATATAAGGATGTTTCCATCTCCCACCTTTGCGCCAGAACGAACGACAAGGAACAGATCCAGTTCGCCGCCATGTGTTTTCACCTGCCCGGAGACATTTGTTTCGTCGCTTTCCGCGGAACGGACGGCACCCTGATCGGCTGGAAAGAAGACTTCCAGCTTTCGTATCAGTATCCGGTCCCGGCGCAGGAAGAAGCCGCGCGCTACTTGAATTTCCTGGGTCGTGAATTCTCCCCGGAAGTCCGCTTTTACATCGGCGGGCATTCCAAAGGCGGAAACCTTTCGATCTATTCCGCGACCTCATGCTCGGACTCCCTTAAGTCGAGGATCCTCGGGATCTATTCTTTCGACGGGCCGGGTTTCCACTTTAAGCTTCACGAGACGGAACAGTACAAAAAGATCGCGGATGTGGTCCATCACCTCGTGCCTGCCTCTTCTTTCGTCGGCATGCTTCTGGAGAGCGCGCCGGGCACGAAGTTCATCGAGAACAAAGCCCTGTGGCTCAAGCAGCACAGTCCTTTTACCTGGGAAGTGAAAAAGGATGATTTTTCCTATGTTCCGTCCTGGGACAAAAACGCCGGCGTTCGTATCGCCGCCGTCAACAGCTGGCTTTCCGACCAGTCCTTCGAGGACAGAGAGAGCTTTACGGAAATGCTCTACCATATCGCCACATCTTCCGGCGCGAGCAACATCTTCCGTCCCGACTCTTCCTGGGCGCTTAAGATGTCGCACATCATCGACGCGACAAAAGCTGTCGACGCGAAGTCCCGAGCACGTCTGATCGAGACACTTCGAATGCTCGTGCTCTTTTCGATCCGTCAGAAAAAGTAATTTCCAAGCAAAAAGAACTGCCCTTCGGCTTTCGCCTCCGGGCAGTTCCCTGTTTAACTTACTTTCGCCTGTTTTCTCAGCTCTGAACGTCTTCCTCAGCGCTTGCGCCTGCTTCAGCAACCGGAGCTTCTGTGGAAACGCTTGCGTCTGTTCCGGAAACGACCTTTGCGGTCTCACCGGCCTCAGCAGAAGCAGCTTCTTCGCCTTCCGGCTTGTCCATCTTCTTGCCGAGGAACTCCGGCAGGTTCATGCCGGCCATCTCGAAGATCTCGTTCATCGGCGGAACACTCTTCATGAGGCCCGAGATGAAGTTTGCTGTGGAGCTTTTGCCGTCGGCACCTGCGCCGCCGTTGCCGCTGTCCCAAACAGTTACCTTGTCGATCTTCAGGTCGCGGATCGCTTCTACCTGGATCTTCATGAGGTCTTCCATCTTATCGGCGAGCATGAGCATCATAGCGTTCTTGGCGTCTCCGCCTGCAGCTGCCACGATCTTCTCGAAACCTGCGGCCTGCTTCTGGAGGATCTCCTGCATACCACGAGCCTGAGCTTCCATCTTTGCGTAGATAGCGTCAGCTTCACCGGCTGCTTTTCTTCTGATCTTCTCAGCTTCTGCCTCAGCAGCGAGCTCGACTTCTCTCTTATTGATCTCAGCCTTAACGATAACGTCGGCTTCGAGGGTTGCTTTTTCACGAGCGGAACGGGAGAGCTCAGCTTCTTTTTCAGCAGCGTACGCTTCTTCCAATGCCTTAGCGGCCTGAACCTTCTCAGCTGCAATCGCGAGTCTCATAGCCTCAGCGGCTTTCTCACGGCGTACAGCCTCGGAATTGGCAACTTCGATCTTCGCATCGTTCTCACCGCGGATCGCCATGGAGTTTGCGGATGCAACCTGGATTCTCTGATCCTTCTGGGCGAGAGCCTCACCGATGGAACCGTCTCTTTCTTTCTCAGCAACGTTCTTCTTCGCGTCGTTGATGGCCTTAGCAGCTGCCTCTTTACCAAGAGCACTGATGTAGCCGGACTCATCGGAAATATCCGTTACGTTTACGTTGATCAGTCTCAGACCGATCTTCTTAAGTTCTGTCTCCACGTTTCTGGATACAGCCTCGAGGAACTTATCACGGTCGGTGTTGATCTCCTCGATGTCCATCGTAGCGATGACCAGACGGAGCTGACCGAAGATGATGTCCTTAGCGAGTTCCTGGATCTCAGAAAGCTTCAGACCAAGCAGACGCTCGGCGGCGTTCTGCATAACGCCCTGCTCTGTAGAGATACCGACTGTAAAGATAGACGGTACGTCAATACGGATGTTCTGACGGGACAGTGCGGAACGAAGGTCGACCGCAATGGAGATCGGTGTCAGGTCAAGGTATTGATAGGACTGAATGATCGGCCAAACAAACGCGGCACCACCGTGAATACACTTGGATGAGCGGGCTGATCCGTCCGAGTTCTTGCCGACTTTACCGTAGATGACCATGATGCGGTCAGACGGGCATTTTCTGTACCTCGACAAGAAAATCAAAAACAGTGTGAATACCAGCAGAGCAACTACAGCTAAAAGGCAGATAATCTCAAATGGCATGGCAGCCAACATCACATTCATTAATTTCATTGGCATTTTCGTTTCCTCCTACTTCTTAGTTATGTTTGGTCACAATCAGTGTTGTACCCTTTGTGATGCCGATGACCGTAACCTGAGTTCCGGTACCGAGCTTTTCTTCTTCGTCCGTGACCGCGTCGAATTCCGACAGCTGATCCTGGACCTTAACGATTACTTTTCCGGGCATTTCGCGCTTTCCGGGAACCGGGATATAGACTTCACCATCCATGCCGAGAGCATTTCGGATATCCATCGTTCCGTCAGACTGTGCTTTAAGCATACCCCATAGCGCAAGTGCCATCAAGAACATTCCGACGAATCCGCAGAGGAAAGCCAGAAGTGCTGCGCCCCAGACCGGCATTCCCGCTTTCATGAAGATCAGGCCTGTCCAGCCGAAGAGGCTGAAGAAGGCGATGATACCCTGCATCGAGAAGAGTCTGAATCCGGAACCGTGCAACTTGTCTGCGCGATCTACGTAAGTTCTTCCGTCCGGCAGATCCTGATCCGGGATACCTACGTCCGGTCCTCTGACCATCAGATCGTGCGGTGCGGCATCCGCGAGGTAGATATCACCGCTGTGTACATCTACGACGACGCTTCCCTGCACCTGACCGAAATCGTGGATGATCTGTCCGACATGGGTATCGGTGTCCAGATCGTGATCGTAGTCAAATCCGCCGTGGCCGTCGCCTGCGAGGTCTCCGTGGATCGAGCCGTCAACGTCTGTTCCGACATCTCCGTGAAGTCCGCCGACGTCACCATGACCGAAGCTGTGTCCGAAATCGCCATGTCCGTGACCGAAATCATGTCCGACATCGTGTCCGAAGTCTCCGTGACCATGGCCGAAATCATGTCCGCCGTGGCCGAAGTCGTGACCGACCGAACCGTCGTGCCCGACGTCCATGTCGTGTCCGTGACCGAAGTCGTGACCGTGTCCGCCCATGTCATGGCCGTTCAGATCGCCTGCTGCATGAGACGCTGCTCCGATCAGCAGGAGAATAAACTGGAAGATCAAAAGAACGGTGAAGACGACCGCGATGCACGCGAAGATCTGCTCCGGCAGATTCAATGCTTCAAACCAATTTACAAGAAATTCCATTGTTGTTCTCCTTTCCTAGATTTCACTTAATAGCCGCTCTGCCTCTTTCTTGAGCACGATCGAAAGATGTGCGGTGTAAAGGACAGTGAGCAGTTTCTTGATCTGTTCGCGGCTTGTTTTCTTGTAATCAAACTTCTGCTGATCGATGACCTTGTCGATCACTTCGTTGAGTTTGGTCTCCGACCGGATCGGGTCTACGGGAGCCGCGGCCAATAATCCGCAAAAAGCACTGTAGACCTCGCTATCCTGGTTTGCCATCTTCAGCAGTTCGATGATCCCTTCTAAAGAGAAGACATCTTTGAAGTAATTCAGGATCGCAAGCCGCACAAACCGGTCCCGGTTGTAAAACTTATTGACCGGCGATTCCACGAACTTTCTCTTTACCCAGTTCTGCACCGTGTGCGCCTCGATACCGAGAAGCTGTGTCACCTGCCTAAGCTGCATGCCTTCCATCAGGAACATCGGTTCCAGGATCCCGTCTACGTTCTGAAGATGCTCTTTCGTCACGGAGATCAAAGTACCCGGCAAACGTTCATTCATCAAGATGTCCTCCTTCCTAAGATTTCGTGCCTTTTCCGGGGCTTTCGAGTTCTTTTCCCGATGCTCGAAAAGCACCGTGCCCAGTTCCGGCACTTAACTGATTGTCATCATGATACTACACGGTCACATGACTGTCAAGTATGTTTACGCGAACTTTTTACAAAATCAGATGATTAGCTTTTCAAGCGGCACAAGCCGTCCTGTTCTACGATTCGTTCTACATTTTTCGTTTTTGTAGAACGAATCGTAGAATACCCGTCAAACGAAATGTATAATGAAACTATCTATCAGGGCGCATGGAAACGGCGCGAAGGAAGGGAGCTTTTACATGGCTTTTCAAAACGATACATTTATGGGATCCGACGGCGAGACCCTGATCACCTATTCCATTCTGACACCTGACACTGCCGTTAAGGGCGTCGTCCAGATCGTTCACGGCATGTGCGAATACATGGACCGCTATACGGATCTGGCGCAGTACCTGGCAGACAAGGGATATGTCGTCTGCGGCGAAGACCACATGGGCCACGGCAAAAGCGTCGGCGAAGGCGGCATCTACGGTTATTTCGGAAGAGAATACGGTTCTTACTATCTGGTCGAAGACGTGGAAAAGATGCACCGCATCATGAAAGAACGCTATCCGGATAAGCCCTACATCATGTTCGGCCATTCGATGGGTTCTTTTATCGCGAGAAGCTGGTTCTCCCAGTACGGAAACGACTGCTCGGGACTGATCCTTTCGGGCACCGCCGTTTCGAATAAGCTTTTGCGTCCGCTGACCGCACTTGCCAAGATCCAGCGCATTTTCATCGGCGACAAACGCCCTGCGAGAATGATCGCGAAGATGATCAACAGCACCTATCTGAAGAAGATCTCGAATCCGAGTACACCGGCAGACTGGATCTCGAATGATGAAGAGGTCGTTAAGAAATACATGGCCGACCCGCTTTGCACATTCACCTTCACGCACTCCGCCTATATCGATCTGTTCACGCTTCTTAAAGAGTGCAACTCCGATTCCTGGTACGGCTCGATCCCGCACGACAAGCCGATCCTTCTGATCGCAGGCGACGAGGATCCGGTCGGCGATTACGGTCAGGGACCGCAGGAGATCTATGACAGACTGATCGACGCGGGACAGGAAAGAGTCAGTATCGACATCCGCCACGGCATGCGCCACGAGCCGCATAACGAGATCGGCAGAGAAGCCGTCTACGAGAAATACGCCGCGTACATCTACGACAACTTCGTCAAAGAAGACTCGAAGAAAAAAGAATAATAGCGGACCGAAGAATCAGATCACAAAACAAAAGAAGGAACGGCATTTCGTCGTTCCTTCTTCTTTTTCTTCTGCTTGAAAAGCACCGGTGCTTTTGCCAAAGGATCTTATACTCTGTTGTAGTTGATCAGGCAGCCCTTGAGGATGATCTGGCGCTCTTCATCTGTCAGATCACCAAGTCTGAGATCGAACTCCTTGAGGCTGTCTTCGCCGACAGCGTAAGCCTTGATGACCTCAGTCTTGTTCTCGACAGCCGCCTTGATGCCCGGGACGAAGATGTAGTCGAGGTTCTTAAACGAAAGCTCGCCCTCTTCGATCAGGAACGGCAGCATACCCCAGTTGATGAGGTTGGATCTGTAACGCTTGGTAGCGTATTCGTTCGCGATGTTTGCCCAGCCGCCGAGTACCTTCTGGCAGGATGCGGCCTGCTCACGAGCAGAACCGTCACCCGGCTTTACAGCGAAGATCGTGGAACCGAAGCCCGTGTTTGTCTTGTGGACATCCGGGAAGTCCTTCTTGATCGTCTGCATGACCTTGTGGATCTCCGGGAAGAGCTCGCAGAGCTTCTCGCCTGCTTCTCTTGCCTTCTCGACCTTCTGGATCTCCTTGGCGCGTCCTACGTACTCCGGATCCTTACGGCTCAGTGTGAACTCAGCAAGGCCCAGCGGGTTGGAACGGAAGGAAGAAGTCTCACCGGACGGGATCAGTTCGTCTGTTGTGGTTACCGGATCGTGGATCTCGGAAACGCAGCGCAGAACGAGGTTATCTGTAAGAGCGACCATTGCCGGCCAGTCTTTGATGTTCGGACCGAAGTGGATCTCCTGGGACGGATCCGCCACACCGTTGCTGTCGAATACGCGGTTTGCGTAGATCTTCTGATCGAAGAAGTACTTGTACTTTCCGATCTCGCCGTCAAACTCGGTAGCTGCTGTGAGCTCACCCTTGTTGGCAGCGGTTGCCGCGATGGAACGAGCGTCCATGAGAGCAACGGAAGAGATCTGACCGTTCTGGAGCTTAGACCCTTCACGGTTCGGGAAGTTTCTCGTGGAGTGACGGATACTGAATGCGTTATTCGCAGGAGTATCGCCGGCACCGAAGCACGGTCCGCAGAAAGCGGTCTTGATGATCGCGCCTGTCTCCATGATGGTCGCGGCGCAGCCGTTTCTTACGAGCTCCATGTATACAGGCATGGAAGCCGGATATACGGAAAGTGTGAACTTGTCGGAACCGATGTAGTTGCCGCGGAGGATATCCGCTGCAGCACAGATGTTCTCGAATCCACCGCCGGCGCAGCCCGCGATGATTCCCTGATCGACCATGAGCTTGCCGTTGACGACCTTGCTTCTGAGAGAGAAGTCGACCGCGTCACCGAGGGATACCTTCGCGCGCTTTTCAACGTCAGCGAGGATATCGTCCAGGTTTGCCTTAAGGTCTTCGATCGTGTATGTGTTACTCGGGTGGAACGGCATGGCGATCATCGGACGGATCGCGGAAAGATCGATCTCAACAACGCC
Organism: Clostridiales bacterium; assembly: GCA_017561715.1. Classification (GTDB taxonomy): domain Bacteria; phylum Bacillota; class Clostridia; order Saccharofermentanales; family Saccharofermentanaceae; genus Scatonaster. The sequence goes on from JAFZBN010000016.1 coordinate 12,969, forward strand.
GTCGTAGTAAGCAACTTCGCCCGGGTTCAGTTCTTTGTAATCGCCGGAACGGCCGTGGATGTCGTAGAAGGACTTGACCTCGTCGTCTGTCTGCCAGATGGAAGAAAGACATGTGGTCTCAGTCGTCATAACGTCAACACCGATACGGAAGTCAGTGGAAAGAGACTTCACGCCGGGGCCGACGAACTCCATGACCTTGTTCTTTACGTAGCCGTTCGCGAATACCGCGCCGATGATGGCCAGAGCAACGTCCTGCGGACCAACGCCCTTGACCGGAGCACCCTTGAGGTAGATAGCGACAACGCCCGGCATGTTGATGTCATATGTCTGGTTGAGGAGCTGCTTAACGAGCTCCGGTCCGCCCTCACCCATTGCCATGGTACCGAGTGCACCGTAACGTGTGTGGGAGTCAGAACCGAGGATCATCTTACCGCCGCCTGCGAGCATTTCACGGGCGAACTGGTGGATAACCGCCTGATGCGGCGGTACATAAACGCCGCCGTACTTCTTGGCGCAGGAAAGACCGAACATGTGGTCATCTTCGTTGATCGTACCGCCAACTGCGCAAAGGGAGTTGTGGCAGTTCGTCAGAACGTACGGTACCGGGAACTTGGTAAGACCCGAAGCACGAGCGGTCTGGATGATACCGACGAATGTAATATCGTGAGAAGTGAGCTTATCGAACTTGATCTTCAGCTTCTCCATGTTGTCGGAAGTATTGTGATCGCGGAGGATCCCATACGCGATCGTCTCCTTCTTCGCGTCCTCTTTGCTTACGTTCTTTCCGGTCTTCGCCAGGATCGCCGCTGCGGCCTCCTGATTATCCGGAATAATTTCAGTTCCACGCAGAAGATATGCGCCGGAATCAAGTAAAGAAATCATAGTGTTCCTCCTAAATGTGTGTATATCTTTCAGGGACAAGTGCTTTTCATGCGCGAAAAGCACCATCATCCATTTTTTCGAACACTCATATTATAAGGAAATCGGGGGAACTTGCAAGCAACTTCAGACCTCACTTATGGTTTCTTTCTGACTTTTTCTTTACACGCGCGTGCATAAAATGTTCATATCTTGGCAATACTTCTTCAGTATCATGATTTCGTGGAATTCATTTCACGAAGCGTTCCCGCTCGAAAAGCACTTATACTTCAAGTTTTCACATGTGAGGCAGCATATGGATAAGAGAAAAAAGGTAGCCGTTTTTTCACCGAATATTTATGAGCCGATGACTCACTCCATCCAGGAGGGCATCAGCAAAGCCGCGCTCGAGCTCGGCATCAAAGTCATCTACTTTGCCTCATTCAGCGATTCATTCAGCAATAAGATCTACGATCAGTATCAGAACTACGACGAGGGCGACATCGTCTCTTTCGAGCTGCCGGACCTCGACGATTTCGACGGCATCATTCGGATCGATCTCGCGTACAACGAAAACTGCGTCGAGCATCTGGACAAGCGCCTTTCTGAAGCGAAGATCCCGATCATAAATGTGGGCGGTTATGACGAGCGTTACTTCAACGTCGTTACCAACGAGAAAGCGTCCTTTTACAACATCGTCGACCATCTCATCAAAGTCCACGGCTGCAGAGATATCTGTCACCTCGCGGGACTTAAGGAAAGAATGTTTACAAAGCCTCGTATCGATGCCTATCGAAAAGCACTTGAGGACAATGGTATCGAGTACGACGAGAACAAAGTTTACTACGGCACTCTCTGGCATGACTGCGGTGATGCGGCACTGGATCATTTCCTGCCGTACTGCGAAAAGAACGGAAAGAAATATCCGGACGCGATCGTCTGCGCCAACGACTATTCCGCCGTAGGTCTGGTCGACTCGTGTCATAAACGCGGCATCGAAGTTCCGGGCGACATTCTGGTCACCGGTTACGACGGACTTGAAGAAGCAAGACAGGGTTATCCGTCCATCACGACCGCCGCGCAGCCTTTCTACCGTTCCGGCTATGAGAGTGTCTATTCGCTTTCGAAAATGTGGACCGGAGAAGATCTCGGAAATGATCTTCTCATCCCGGGTGAACTTCTGTGCAATCAGTCCTGCGGATGTAAGGCCATGAATACTTATAACATCGACGATATCCGAAGCGCGTATGTGCGAAGGCTCGACCGTGTCGCCGATCTCGCACAGGCAACGACTTCTCTTATCTTAAGTGTATCCAACGCGCAGACCATGGAAGAATGCTTCGATGAGATCGCGCATACTTCCGCGATCGATTCCGGTTTTACGGATATGCTTTTGTGCCTCGCGCCACACTGGGAAGACCAGCGCATCATCGAACCGGACTTCGCCAAAAAAGATGAAGAGATGACCGTGGTTGCCGGCTTTATCGGACCCGAGCGCGTCAAACGGGAGACTTTCCGCAAGAAAGATCTTCTCCCTCCGGCACTCCTTGCCGATCCGAAGCCTTACTACATCTTCTCGCTTCACCACCTGCAGTATTACATGGGTTATCTTATCGTGTCTCCGCAGAACGAAGCGCACGAATCGATGTTCATGAAATCCTGGCTCGTTAACCTGGGATCGATGCTTGAAAACTGGAGGATCCGTCACAAGCTGAACTTGTCTCTTCAGAGGATGGAAAACCTCTATAACCGCGATATGCTGACGAACCTTTATAACCGTCACGGCTATGAGATGTTCTTTTCGGAAATCTTCAAGGAGTGCCTTGAAAAGAGTGTGCCGATCGGTGTCATGATGATCGACATGGATGACTTAAAACTCGTTAACGATAACTACGGTCACGCCGAGGGCGACTACAGTCTTTGCACGATCGCGGACGGCATGCGGCTCGCCGCGCTCAACGGCGAAGTATGCCTTCGTACCGGCGGCGACGAGTTCGTCGTTCTCGCGAAAGATTACTCCGAAGAAAAGGCCATGATCTACGTGAAGTCTTTGTGCGACTATATCCAGAAATGCGTGATGCGCGACCAGAAGATCTACCCTCTCCGCGTCAGCACAGGTGTATGCATCAAAGTTCCGCCGAAGGATGTCGAGACGAATCCCGCCACGATCCGCGCTTTTTCAGAAGAATACTTAAAGATCGCGGACGCGAAGATGTACGAAGTGAAAAAGAAGCACAAAGAAGGGCGCGGCTAACTTCGGATCTTTGCTTCACACTTATCTATTAACATGCGCAGAATAAAAGCGACAGTAAACGTCAGTGTCAGGCCGATGATCAGCGATAGCACCGGTATTCCCGTAAAGTATGCCAATGGCTGAAACAGCGGCTTTTCGTAAGTAAAGAACGCACTATGCAGAAACCACATCAGCGTAGATTCCTTTCCGAGCGCGGAAAGAATAAGCTTCGCAGTTTTCGTGCGCGCGCTGATGAGCTTGCAAAGCTCGACGAGGAAGAACATCTCCAAAGGCATGATGATAAAATCCAGAAGGATCCACAGATCATCCGGATCAAAAGTGAGATTGAAATAAATATGCGCGCTCGCGTTCATAAACATAAGCGCCGGCAGCATCACTGCCGCCACCAGAACCTGACAGAACCTGCTTGTGATCAGTTTTTTGTATCGTGCTTCGATCTTCTCCAAAACTGAGTATTCCGCGAACATGAATCCGGAATAAAATGCCGGCAGCCAGATGGAACAGTGGAGGAAAAACTCAGACAGAAATTCAACTCGTATCCATTGGAAGATCCCTTGAAATAGAAGAGGAAGCACAAGAAAACAAACGACTGCCTCCGGGACCGGTTTATTCTTCAGGAATCTGACCAAAAGCGGTGCCAGCATCATGCATACGAAATAGAAAGCCACGTACCAGTTGAATCTGATCGTCGTACTCTGGAGCGCTAACAGTTCTTTTACCACAGAAGCCGTGTCATAGTAATGGTCAAAATAGAAGATTCCCACCGCGCCCAAAAGAAACAGACATATCCAGTATCTGGTGAAAATGCCGCGGATCTTCCGTAAAGAATAGGCATACGTTTTTTCTTTGCTGAAATAATAGAAATATCCGGAGAGAAAACAGAAAATCAGAACGCAGATCTTCACCGGGAAACGAAGAAAAGAGAGGTTCTCGTACGAAGTCCCTCCATACTCCGGAAGGATCCATTCCGGAAATCCCCAAAAGTGGTGGATGAACATGAGGATAATAGCCACGCCTTTGATAACGGACGTAGTCTCCTTCGAGAAAAAGGGAACCTTTCTTTCCTGCTCTTCGACTATTGGTTTCTCAGGATCCGACAACTATCTTTCCTTTCCGAAATATCACTTAAGTTTCTTTTTGAGATTCCTCTCCAATTACGGAATTTCGGCGAGAACATCATCGATCGCATGATTATGTGGTGCGATCGAATGTGTTTCACGTTCTCTCATTCGTTTATCCAGTTCAATGTTACCCAGTGTACTGACGCCGATCAAAATGGCAAAAAACATAACGACCAGAAAAACCGCCGAGAAGAAAATGATCATCGCCTTCGATTCTCTTTTGAAGCCGAGAATGATCGGTATCGAAAGCAAAGCATCGAGAAGGATCATTATGATTATTTCCATAACTATCTGCAACGTCATGTCGCTTCTGGAATCAATGCCGCTGACCAGAAGGGCGGCGTTGAATCCCAGAGTCACTATAAATAGCACCATCAGGAGCAGTATGATCGAGTGTATCGGTTTCCATCTGATATTCATGGCAGGCACCTTCCCATCTCACTTGAGTTTTTTCTCGAGTTCCTTGATGACGATCTCGAGGGCCTTGATGCGCGCGTATTTTTTGTCGACTGATTCGAGCACATGCCATGGCGCGAACTTCGTCGAAGTCTTCTGGATCATTTCGTTAATGGCGTCTTCGTAGACGTCCCATTTTTCTCTGTTACGCCAGTCTTCTTCCGTGATCTTCCACTGCTTTTCAGGAGTATTCTGACGGTCGGTAAATCTCGCGAGCTGGGTATCCTTATCGATCTGTACCCAGAACTTGATGATGACCGCGCCCCAGTCGTCGAGTTCTTTTTCAAACTCGTTGATCTCGTTATAGGCACGCTTCCAGTCGTTCTCGGAACAGAAGCCTTCGATACGTTCAACCATTACACGGCCGTACCATGTGCGGTCAAAGATCGCGACGTGACCGTCTTTCGGAAGACGTGTCCAGAAACGCCACAGATAGTGACGCGCTTTTTCGTGCGGTTCCGGACTTGCGATCGGATGCACCTCATATCCTCTCGGATCGAGTGCCTCAGCGATACGCTTGATGTTGCCGCCTTTACCTGCCGCATCCCATCCTTCGTAGGCGATGATGAGCGGAACGCGTTTTCTGTAAAGACGGTTGTGAAGCTCGGACAGGCGGTCCTGGAGCTTGTCGAGTTTTTCCTTATATTCCTCGTCGGACAGTTCTTTTCCCTCAAGAGGAATATCGGCAAGTTTCGGCATCTTTACGAGCGGGAAAGTGTTCTGCAGAAGAGGAACCGCAAGAGAGTGATTCTGAAGCGCGATGTCGATGCCTTCGTTCATTCTCTCGAGGACCTGAAGCTCGGTCCATTTTTCGGATTTCGCGTCAACGATGTACCACGGCGCCGAAGATGTATCCGTGTCTTCCAGATACTTTTCGAAGATCTTCTCGCACTCTTTGTAATGCTTGTTCTGCCATACATCTCCGTCACTGACACGCCACTTCGTATCGATGTGATCTTTCAGATTTCCGATCCTCTTTTTCTGTTCTTCTTCCGTGATGTGCATGAAGAACTTTAATACCAGATAACCATTATCGGTGAGCTGTCTTTCGAAACGGCGGATGCTCGCGATGCGCTTTTCGTAAAGCGAATCGGACATACTGCCGTCAAGTCTTTGCATGACGATCTCGTTCATCCAGCCGGTGTTGTAAAAACGGAATTTTCCCGCCTCCGGAAGCGCCTCGAAATAGCGGCAGAGAAACGGCTTTCTTTTCTCTAGATCCGTCGGCATATCAAAGGTCGCTACTTTGTAAAAACGCGGGTCGATATTGTTGATGACATTGCCGATCAAGGTACCCTTGCCGGCGGTTCCCCAGCCTTCGATGAGCACGACGACCGGGAGCTTATTGTCTTTGATCTTGTTCTGATTTACGAAGAGCAGATCTTCCTGCTCCTTCAGGCGAGATTTCAGGATCTCTTTCTCGGGCTTCTCATTAAGGTACGCATTCTTCAACATAAAGACTTCCTCCCTTCAACGACACCAGATGATACTTCGATTTTATCACGCATCGGACCGCTTTTTCATATCGCATTTGTAAATCTTTGAACGTATGGAATCAGAAAATTGGCGCGATCAATCGGAGGATCAATCTGAACAGACTCCAGCCGCGCTTGAAGTTGAGTTCTTCGCGCAGGACTTCATCGGAAACTTCATATGACTTAAGAAGGTCGTCACGCACATCGAGAACGGTATCGGTACCGCACATCCAGACGGCGCTTTCGAAGTGGAGGTAAAGGCTTCTGTAATCCCAGTTCACGGAGCCGACGATCGCGGCTTTGTCGTCGATGACGACGGTCTTACTGTGCATGAAGCCCGGGGTATATTCGTAGATGCGAACACCCGCTTTTACGAGGTCACGATAGTAGCAGCGCGTCGCCTGATGGATCATCCACTTATCGTATTTACTCGGGGTAACGATACGCACATCGACGCCGCTTTTCGCGGAGAGACAGAGCGCGGAGACCATGTCCTCATCGAGGATCAGATACGGGGTACTGATGTAGATATATCTCTCCGCCGAATTGATCATGTGCATGTAGACGCTTTCGCTGACACGCTCGTGGTCGAGCGGGACATCCGTATAAGGCTGAACGAAGCCGTCATTTTTGATCGGGCATGGTTCATTCGTCCACGGATAGTACTGACGGAAGTCTTCGCGCTCGGCCTGGTTGATATGCCAGATCTGAAGGAAGAAGCACGTAATGCTCCATGCGGCTTCGCCCTCGACCATGACGGCAGAGTCTTTCCAGTAGCCGAATCTTTCCTTCTCGTTGACGTATTCGTCCGACAGGTTCAAACCGCCGCAGAAAGCGATCTTACCATCGATCGACGTGAGCTTTCTGTGGTCACGGTTATTCTGGATGGTCGTAAAGAACGGACGGAACGGATTAAATACCTTGCACTCGATCCCGAGTGATTTCAGATATTCCGGATAATCCGCGGGAAGTGTCAGGAAGCATCCCATGTCATCGTACATGATGCGAACGAGAACACCCGACGCCGCCTTTTCTTTTAGGATCTCCAGGACGGAATCCCAGAATTTGCCTTCACCGATCGTAAAGTACTCGAGGAAGATATACTTTTCCGCGGTGCGGAGCTTTTCGAGAAATACGGGCCAGAAAGCTTCGCCCGGTGACAGATACTTGGTGTTCGTGTTCTTGTAGATCGGGAAATGCTGGGTCTTCTCGAGATAGTCGACACCCTTGACGTATACGGGAAATTGCTCGCGAAGTTCCTCTTTCAGTTCGGGCTTTAATTCGAGCTGGTCCTGTGTCGCGCTGATGATCTCGCTTAGGTTTTTCGCGTAGCGGTTCGAGATCATCTGGGAGTTCAAAAATACGTAGAGCACGCCACCGAAGATCGGGAACATCAGGATCAGAAATACCCAGATCAGACGGTATCCGCCCTTGTCGTTTTTGCTGATAACGTAGAGTGCGACGATAACGGAGATGACTCGGAAAACGATCGCCGCCACTTCGGATACCAAGGTTCCCGCGACGATCAGGAATATGAAGGACGCAATTTCCACAAGCAGTATCAGAATGATGACTGCCCGGCGCATCAACAAAGACTGGAACCATTGTTTACGCATGCATTTCTCCTTCCACCCTATTATCAATTATCAACAAAGTAAAAAAATAGTCAAATCGTGTATGCTTTTCAGGCCGTCTGATATAAAATACGAAGTAGACAATTCGTGTGTGTTTATAAGGTCCGTCAACAAGTTTTTGGGGTTCCTTTCAAGGAGATATTTTATGAGTAAGATTAAGGCCGATCGCGCAAAATCCGTCCTTCCGTTTCTGATCCCCGCCATGTTCCTTATGGCGGCGCTGATCGTTCTGTTGGTATGCATCACGGGCGGAACGCCGAGCGTTTACGCCAACCTGATCGTTATCCCGGTCGTCGTGACCGCACTCTATTCGCCTGTCTGGTACAGCGCGCTTTTCGCCGCGCTCGCGGGCTTCGCGATGGGTCCTCTGGTCGACCTGGTCACGGGGAATGAGAGCAAGGGTTTCAGCTTCCTGATCCGCGTCGCGGTCTATCTCATCGTCAGCGTGGTCATCTCCTATATTTCTTCCCGCAATCGTCAGCGCGAAAAGCACTTCGAGCACTTAGCCACGCATGACTCTCTTACGAGCCTTCCGAACTTCAACTGCATGGCTAACGCGAAGGTCCCGCCTGAGGGAGCCATGTCGATCCTGATGCTTTCCTTTAACGAAGCGGGCGATATCCAGGGCCTTTTCGGAAGCGACTTTTACCAGTCGATCGTCAAGCGTATCTCCGAGGAACTAAAGGATCTTCTCTCTTCGTATCCGAACGCGACACTCTGCAAGGGACACGACCTCAACTACGCGATCGTCGTACGGCACTATTCGAGCGAGGAGAGCCTTGAGAATATTCTGGCTTCTCTGGATAACATCAACGATGTCACGATCTCCGTCGACAACATTCCCGTATACGTTTCCTACCGTATCGGATTCACGGTCATCCGCCCGGATACACCGATCGCGGAAGGTATTCGAAAAGCAAACATCGCGCTTCGTTATTCGTTCCTGGAAGACCAGCAGATCAGCCGTTATACAGACGCCATGAGAGACTACTACAAGGGAACGGTAAGTATCGCCAGTGAGTTCTCTTCGGCAATCTCTAAAGGCATGGTGCAGGCATCTTACCAGTCGATCCATGTCGCGGGAACTCATGAGCCCTTTGGTGTCGAGATCCTCGCCAAGTGGATCCGTGACGACGGCTCGAAAATGACTGCCGAAGAATTTGTTCCGATCCTCGAGAAGACTTCGTGCCTTTCGAAACTGACGATCTTTATGACCGAGGAAGCCATGAAATACGCGGCACTTCCCGCAAACAAAGGAAAGCTCATCAGCATCAACTATTCCGCCGCGGAACTGAGCGAAAGAAGCGTTATGGAGTTCGTCCGTGCCGTGGAAGCATCCGGAGTTTCCACAAACTGCGTCATGATCGAGATCACCGGTTCTTTTTCCGAAGATGATTACATCGTACGAGATAACCTCATGTTCCTGAAAAAGCACGGAATCCGCATCGCGATCGACTACTTAAGCGCGGCGGCTTCTTCGTTCGCTCTCTTTACCGATGCGCCGGTCGACTTCATCAAGATCAACCGAAGCATCACCAGCCACATCAACCAGGAACGTGGCGCGGCGCTCGTAAACAGCATCGTCTCTTTCGCAAGGGAAAACAACATGAAGACGATCGCGGAAGGTGTTGAAAACGAACAGCAGGCGAAGTTCTGCGAGAATGCCGGCGTCGACTATCTGCAGGGGTATTTCTTCTCTGTTCCGCAGCTGATTCCGGATCAGAAAGAAGATCCTTCCGAGGCCGCGAAGGACACTTCAGATGCAGCTTTGGAAAGAAAAGGATCTGACGAAAACGAGAATGCTACGAGTCAGCCCGTGATCACTCTCGTGGAAAAGAAAGAGGATTGATCCTTTTCTTTTTCGAGCATGACTGAAATCAAATAGGACAAACAAAAAAGTGAAGCCCAAGCTTCACTTTTTTCTTTTTATTCAGATCACTTATCTTTCGGTTTGTCTTTGCCGGTGACTTTCTTTGCGATACGAACAAGCGACGCGTAACGGTAAGCCGTGTGGTATGCTTTTCGCGCGTTACCGACATACTCGTGTTCGATACCTGTATTCTTGACGGCCTCTTTTTCCTTCTGTTCTTCTTTTTCCAGGAAGTGACTATCTTCCTCCGGCGGAATGAGTTTGGTCTCTTTGTATTTGTTCGAAAGATGGAGTTTTCCGACATTCGAACGACGGATCGCCTTCTCGCGGACATGACGGGAGATCGCGTTCATGTAAGCCTCTTCGACTCTTCCCGCGAATGTCTCCGCGGAGAAGTTCGCGACGGTCTTTCCCGCGTTTTCGGAATAGCGTGCCGCGGTAACCGGATCTTTAAAGATCTCCGAAACGATATCCGGAATCTCGGTTTCCTCCTTGAAAAGTCTTGCGTTTTCTCCGTCCTTGAAAAGTTCATTTACGGCATCGTCTTTTCTTGCGATGACCGGAAGGCCCGCGGCCATAGCTTCGTAATAGGTAAGGCCCTGCGTCTCGGATGTGGAGCAGGAGATAAACGCGTCGCCGAGCTGGTAATATTTGCCGATCTCCGCGTATGGAGCGGAACCTGCAAAGATCACCTTATCGGAAACATTGAGATCCGATGCCTGCTTTTTCAGGTCGTCAAGCGCCGGACCGTCACCTACGATAAGTACACGGACATTCGGCGATTTCTCGCAGATCTTCGGCACCTGGTCGATGATCTTATCGATACTCTTTTCTTTCGCGACACGACCCAGACTCAGAAGGATCTTCTCGCCTTCACGGATGCCGAACTTTTTACGAAGTTCGTCGATCTCTTCTTTTTTGAAATTCGACGGATTAAACGGAGATACGTCGATGCCTGTCGGGATGACATAGATCGGCTTGGTGACACCGTAATCGCGAAGCGCGTGCTTCACTTTTTCCGTAGGCACGATAAGTCCCGTCGGAGCGTTGCAGAAGGTCTTACTGTACCATCTGACCTTTTCCGGTGTGATGATCTTCATCACTTTTCCGCCCAGAATATAGTGCGTATAATCTTCGAGCATCGTGTGATACGTATGCACGATCGGAAGATGAAGTGTCATGGATGTAGAAAGACCCATAAGGCCCATGGAAAACTCTGTCTGTGTGTGGATGATATCGATCTTCAGTCTCTTCAGGATCTGAACGAGACGGAAGGAATAAGGCACGGTCGTTCTGTAAGGACGCACCAGGAGCATCGGGATGCTCGGGATCTGAAAAACAGGCGGATTCTTGCTTACACGACGGATGACAGGAGAATTCTTTTCTGACATGCAAAAAATGTATACACGATGGCCTCTTTTTCGAAGCGCGATCGCCAGCGTATGAATCGAAGATGTAACTCCGTTGATGTCCGGAAAATACGTATCCGTGATTATCGCTATATTCATTTACTTCCTCATCTCCTTAAATCTCCCATATGATTATACCATAACGGGCTTTTTTGAAATGACAAATCTATCATCGATCTGATATACAGACCCCCTCCCGTTTGATATACTTGAAACATATCTACCGAAGCACCGTTTCTTGGCGAAAAGCACTTGAAACGATCATCAGCAAGGAGGACATCATATGCCTTTACCGAAAGACTTTTTGTGGGGCGTTGCCACCGCTTCCTACCAGATCGAGGGAGCCTGGAACGAGGATGGCAAGGGCCCGTCTATCTGGGACACATATACACACTGGAGAAATACTCCGGTACACAATCACGAGAACGGTGACGTTGCTTGTGACCACTATCACAGAATGAAAGAAGACGTCGCGCTGATGAAGGAGATCGGTGTCAAAGCATACCGTTTTTCGATCAGCTGGCCGCGTGTCATTCCGGACGGAACGGGTGAAGTGAATCAGAAGGGCATTCAGTTTTATTCCGACCTCGTTGACGAACTCATCAAGAACGATATCGAGCCGCTCGTTACGATCTATCACTGGGACATGCCGCAGGCAATCTTCGAGCGTGGCGGCTGGCTCAATCCGAAATCCATCGGATGGTTCGACAACTATACCAAGGTCGTCATTGAAGCGCTCTCCGACCGTGTTTCCTACTGGTTCACGTTCAACGAACCGCAGATCTTCCTGGGCCTCGGATACTATATGGGAGCTCATGCTCCGTTCATGAAGTTCGCCGACAGAGATCTTTTCCGCATGTCGAAAAATGTCATGCTCGCGCACGGCACCGCCGTACAGACGATCAGAAAATACGCAAAGAAAGCTCCGAAGGTCTCCTTTGCTCCGACAGGTCCGTCCTTTATCCCGGAAAATGATTCGCCGGAAGCGATCGAGAAAGCACGCTATCAGACTTATGCGTTTGACGAGTTCGGCTACATGCTCAGTAACTCTTTCTGGTCCGATCCGATCATCCTCGGCAAGTGGCCGGAAGGCTTAAAAGAATTCTTCGGCAATGATTTCGTCGACTTTACCGAGGACGAGTGGAAGATCGTTACTTCTCCTTTGGACTTCTACGGCATGAACATCTACGCCGCGATGCGTGATCTCAGTAAGCTCTCCGCCGCAGAAGGAAACGAAGCGCTTTCCGGTGAGCCTCTGACCGCTCTTAAGTGGTCGATCACACCGGACGTTCTTTACTGGTCCGCGAAGTTCATGTACGAAAGATACGGCCTTCCGATCATGATCACCGAGAACGGCTGCGCCTGCACGGACAGCGTACATCTCGACGGCAAGGTCCACGATCCGCAGCGCATCGACTTTTTGAAGAGATATATCCGCGCCTTCTATAAGGCCGGCGAAGACGGCATCCCGCTGGTCGGCTACACCCACTGGTCCTTCATGGACAACTTCGAATGGGCCGACGGCTACGACCCGAGATTCGGTCTTGTATACGTCAACTACCAGACCCAGGAAAGAACACTTAAGGACTCCGCCTACTGGTACAAAGAGGTTATCGAGACAAACGGCGAAAGTTTGTGGACATGATTCGAATGTATAACAAAGCAAATGGGACTGCCTCAAAACTTTGAGACGGTCCCGTTTCCTTTTAGCGGAAACAAATCCTTCCTGTCGGATTGGACGGATGATGAAACTCATTGGTAATCACAGGTGTTTTTCGCGCATAAATATCAAATCCTCCACCGCCATTTGACGTTTTGAAGTTTTGAAGAAGGAAAATGACGAATAGAATAGCAGATTTCGTTCGAATAGCACTGTATTCTCCATTCTGTTCGATTTTTACAAAAAACTTCAAACAAAACGGACAATAGAAGGGGGAATGAAGCTTTCCGCTCTGATTCATTGGTAATATGCGGGATCTTGAGACGAAAAATGTCCAATGGGATATCCCCATTGGACATTCTGACCATCATTTGCAAAAAACATCAAATAGCCACGTCTAATACGACGATATGATGTTTTGAGACAGTTCCCTCCTTATTTGTTTGCGCGCCCATTACTTCTTGAATGGGTTCGGACCGGAGGGGTCATATTCCGGAAGATCGGATAGTCCGAATTCTACTGCAATGGAAGATGGTGTATCGTCAATCTTGAACTGTTCTTCGTTGCCGACTTTTCGGTCGAGCGGTTTTTCCGGAAGCCTCTGTCCTCTTCCCAGGGAACGGTTCCTGGCTTCTTCTTTCATGAGATAGAGCGGGGAATGCACTGTCGGAAGCGGCACGGGTGCGCTCGGGATCGGCTGCTTTTTGCTCTCGGCAACTGCTTTTTCCGCGTCACCCTGATATGCGTCCGCGACGGGAACAGTGATCTGCGTCGTTTTTCTTCGGGTATGTCTTTCGAGCTGCAGAAGGCTCTTATCCGCGGACATCTCATTGAGCGTCATCTCGGAAGTGATCGCCGAAGCCACGATATCGATCATGAACGTTCTGTAGTTGACCGGTTTGTCGGTGCCGCCCAGATCATCGATCGTGATCGACTTGATGCGCTTTTTGCTGATCGCGGCAAGCGAATCTTTCTTTTCATCTTTCGCCTTCTCTTTTTCATCGAGCACCTCGCGGGAGATGTCAGATGCTTTTCCCGTGATCGCGTTCATGCACCAAGTAAGACAACTGTCCTTCTTTCTGACCTTTAAGATCCACATCGGCACATAGATCAGCTGGCCGAGCGCCGGATCATAGTTGGTGTTATCGACATACGAAGTGATCGAGAAGTTTTCCAGGTTTTCCGTGATGATGCACTCTTTGACAAAGTCCTTGATGCGTGCCGAAAACTCATCTTCCACGTCTTTTGCGGATCTGTCGATATCGAGGATCATGGCATGCTTGATGTCACCGATCACTCTTTCGTCCGTGCTGACGCCTCCCGTAAGGAATGGAGAGACCTCATCCATCCGCTTCTGTTCGATCGCGGAGGAAGCCGACATGGGAAGTGATTTCCAAGCCATCTCGCAGTTGATCGTCTTCGGATAGGGAGTGACGACATTGGAAGTCCTTTCCAGCGAGATATCGTTTAAGACCAAGACCGCTAATATCTTCTCAGTGACGTTTCTCGGCTGTTTGACGTATGGAACGACGCTTAAGATCGCAGATCCGAACGCGTGGTAATCGTAAAAGAAAAACGGAACATACGCGGGCGTGATCGCGTCGACATATTCTTTCGGAGAGAAGGAACGGAACTTGATCTTTTCCTTCTTCACCGCATTCAAAAACTCTTCTTCTGCTTCTTTTCTGTCGCAGGTAAAAGGAACGACCGTGAGTTTATGCGGGAGCATCACCTTCTCCGTGGTGACCGTCAGATCGTCGCTTCCGCAGCAAAGGCACCTGGACGACGAAAGATCCGCGCTTGTGGAAGACAGCATGCTCTTGCCGCATTTATAGCAGGTCAGGCGACGCACTTCCGAAGTGTCGAATCCCGCGAAATAAAAGCCGCCTTCAGGATGCGCGATCTCGTTTTCTGCGGAAAGCTCGCTTTTGCAAAAGCAGCATACCGGAGTCGACTCACCGTCGAGGATCACGGACGCGCCGCAAGTCGGGCAAAGGTAGGCTTTTTCCATGGATACTCCTTCCAAAAGGTAAAAGTACACCGGGAAACGGCGTCATCTGCACGCTTGTTTCCCGGTGATCAGTTTTATTATCTGTTTCTGTTCGGCTTAAACGGGCTCGGTCCGTCCGGGTCATAATCCGGAAGGCCTCTCATCGCTTTTTTTGCGATCTTTTCGCCCTGTGCCAGTTCTTCCTGGATCTCGTCCGTACCGCGGGCAAGTGCCGGGGTATAGGAGTCTTTTGCCAGGTGGTGGATTCTTTCTTCACCGAGCGGCTCCGGAAGCATATCCAGAGAAGCCACTACGGACGGCTTGTTCTCAAACTGTTCCGACTCAAACGTCTTGTTGACCGGTGCATCTTCCTCTTCCGGAAGTTCGGCGCGAAGATCTGCCGGGCGAAGCGACGGACGGCGGATCGGTGCACGCTGCTGTTTTTCCGGGTTTACAAAAGAACTCTGGATCTGACGTCTTCTCTCTTCCTCTTCCATCTGGCGACGCTGTGCGTATGTACGCGGACGGTCAGAAGAGAATGTGATCGGTTCGCTCTCGTCTTCCGTTACTGCCTGTGAACGGTTCTCGACCTGCTCATCAGCAACAAAATTTCCCGGTCTTCCCATAGGTCTCGCAGCAGGTCTTCCCGCAGGTCTTTCAGCAGCAGGTCTTTCCGCTGCCGGTCTTTCGACTGCAGGACGCTCTACCTGAGGTCTGGCGATCGGTCTGGATACCGGCTTTGCCGCTCCTCTCGGCGGAGCAGGACGCTCTACCTGAGGTCTGGAAGGTCTTTGCGGAGCGATCTCACGAGCTTCCGGTTTCGGAAGTCCGCGCTCATCCTCTTCTTCTTCAGCGGAACCGATCCTTGCACCACCCGGAAGCAGAACTTCCTTGGGGGATTCGTCCTGTCTCCAAAGGCCTGTGCCTTCTCTCGGCTTTTCCACATCAATGATCTGACCCTTCGGCTTCATGAGGGAACCGCGCGGTCTTTCATCATCTACAAATGCAGCGGAAGCGCCCCATGCAGGGATCGGACCGTCTGTATCCGGGACACGTTCCCAGATCGGGACCTGTTTCTTTGGTTCCTCGGAAGCTGCTCTTGCAGAAGGTCTTCCTGCCGGTCTTTCTACCGCAGGTCTTGCTGCAGTGGGTCTTTCCGCGGCCGGTCTCGCCGGACGGAACGGAGAATTCTCGCGCTCCTGCTCCTGCTGTGCCGCTTCGGCATCGATTCTCTTTCTGTCGGCAAGAGTTCTTGCTCTCGGGCCGGCAGCATTATGCGCCGCAAGGCTTGCGGATGCTCTTCTGACAGCATCTTCTTCAGAAGCACGCAATTCATCTCTGGACATGTGGCTTCTGCCGTGGTCTCTCGGGTTCGGTCTGAACGGAGACGGGGAATCATCGCTCTCCTGCGGTTTTGCCCAGGCAGGTGTGCTCTTTGCTTCCGGCATTTCACCCCATCTGGAACCGATCCTGTTCTCGATAGACGGCATCGCATGGATATCATCATCCAACTCATGCTCGGTCAGATATTCCAGGGAAGGACCGGAAGATTCGGTCGCTCTTGCCAGCGGGGCCGGTGGTCTCTCAGCAAGAGGACGGTTCGTCTCATCATCCTCAGGAGCCAGGTCTCTTCTGTCTGTATATTCGACGTGCATATCACCGCGCATACGAGCCAGCGGAGCTGCCGGGCGGGAGGACAGCGGACGGTCATTCTCGTCAGATCCGACGTAGTTCTCGGAAGCTCTGGGAGCCTGCGGAACGATCTCGCGGACTTCACCCTCAGATACTTCGTGTTCGATTTCGGTACGGTTGAGGTATCCGCCTTCGTATTCGGAGTTCATGATCGCCATACCCGTAGCCTTCTCCGGTTCTTTCTCCGGCTGTCTCGGGATAGCTGTTGCCGTTACGGGCTTTTCTTCACCGCTCATTGCGGGCTTTTTCTTATTGAAGGAGAAGGTGATGTTTGCCATCATCTCTGTCTCTTCGAGAGGAGCTGCCTCTTCGATCACCGGTTCTTCAACGACCGGCTTCGGCTCAACTACCTTCTTACGTGCAGGTGCTTTACGCGCGGAAGGCTTCGGGGAAACCTTCGGCATCGGGATCTCGTAAGATTCCGGCGCTTCATCTTCGTGATGGGAAGGAGCGGCGATCTGCTCGCGGAAAGCCTTTTCCTCCGCGGATGGAGTCTTGTACTTATCCGGGATCGACATGTGCTGCGCAGGCGCCGGCTGAGCAAGAATCCTATCCAGATCTTCCAGTTCCATATCCGGATTCATGGCACCGAGGCCACCCGTGAAACCACGGGACGGTTTGTTCTGCGGTGCGGATTCGCCTTCGTCTTTTCTCGCCATGCGCTCTGCCATGGACATCTTGTTCGATCTGGAGGCCTCTTTCTCTGCAGCGAGATCTTCCTCGGTCTTTTCCCAGATCGGCTTGTTCGCGGAAGCCGCGGCGCTGGATCTTCCGGAAGCGCCCTTCTTTGTTCTTGCGGAAGGACGTGCGGCGGAGTTGCTCTGGGACGGCGGAGGTGTAACTGCCTTTGCCCAGGACGGAACGCTTGCGGCGCCACTTGCGTCTTTCGGTTCATCCTTTGCGGCGGCACGGAGTCTGGCGATCATCTCACGCTCGCGCTCCATCTCCTCTTCCTTAGTAAGAGGCTTCTCCGGCTCTTTCTTCTTCTTGTTTCCGAATCCGATCTCCACTTCCATCTCGGAGAATTTCTTCTTCTGGACCGGTTTTTCGGCGGCAGGCGCTTTTCCCCCGGAAAGTGCTTCGGCGGCTGTCTCAAACACATCGTCAAGGCTTGCCGGAGCGTCGGAAGAAGACTGTGGAGCGATCCTGCCTTCCGGTGTCACTCTCGACTCCTTCGGCTTCTCAAAGAACGAGTAGTCGATGACCTCGATGCTCGGGTCGTGGATATTGAATTCGAAGTGTGTATCGTTCAGCGCGGTGCAGCGGGACTTGTCCCAATACTGCTGATAGGTGATACCCACACTCTTACTGGTTCCCTTGGTCATCGGAACATTGGCGTCGATCTCGCCGTTCTGGCCGTTCATGGAGAAGAAGTAATCTCTTCCCATGTATTCGCCCTTCATGTACCAGATCGGGAAAAGCACCAGTTCGCCGATACCCAGCGGATAGTCGGTCTTATCCTGGAAATACGCGATATCGTAGGAGTCGGAATGGGCGTCGATGATCATCTGACGTGTCCACTTCTTGACGCGTTCCATGAATTCCTGCATGCAGGAGATCGGGTCCTTCGTCATGATCAGGACCGGAGTATCCATCAGGACCTTCTCGTTCAGAAGGACCATCTTGCTCTGATCGTACGGCTGCAGGTTGTTGATGACGCTTGCCGGAAGAACACCGGACGCGTCAAAAGGGATTCCCTGCCAGGAAAGCACACCGCCTGTGACGTGCTCGGAAGTACCGTCATTGACGTCTTTCGAGGCACCCTTACGATTCGCCTGGAAACGTGAAAACGAAGAACGGATCGCCGTGAGAGACTCGGCGATCGCTTCGGTACCGTTGATACCGAAGAGGGTCTTGCTCTCTGCAGCCTTGTTTCTCAGTGACGCTGTCACTTTCGCGTGTGCGATGACTTCGTAAGTAAACAGCCAGACCGGAACATAGACCTTGTGCAGGAGCTCCTTGTTCTCGTCTGTAGCCAGAGTACGGCCGACGGCGGAATTGTTGCGGATATAATCCAGGAACATCTCCTGGGCCTGCTGTCTCGTATGCGCAAACGGGATCGCTCTTCTCGGCATAGGGCCGACGATACCGCCATTGTCTTTAAGCGACGTCGACGCGCAGATCGGGCATCCGATGTTCGCGTTCGCAGGTTTTGCTATAAACTCTCCACCACAGTCTTCACAGTGGTATACGTGATACGATTTTTCATTCCAGGCGTCACCTACATAGTAACCGCCTTCGAGTTCTTTCACTTCGTCTTTTCCGGTCAGGACCGTATGACAGAAGCAACAAGTATAACTTTTGGATTCATCGAATATCAGATCTGCCGAGCAATTGGGGCAGTGAAATGCTATCTCCATATATAGAACCCTCCTACATCACTCTATAATATAAAATTTGTTTGCGAGATTGTCAATTATTTCGCATTGTGTTAAACTCTTTATATTCATATTTAACTGGGGTTTTAGGCGCATTTTGCACCTGTTCCGACAGACAGAAAAGCACTTGACCCGAACAAATGAGAGAGCAGGAATTTTATGAGGAATTACGCATTTTCGCCTGAATATGCGCAACAGTATCGCGAACAGAGTGAAGCCCTCTTCCGTCCCGAAAACAGAAGGACGAAGGAAGAAGGATGCTTTGCGAACGGATATTTTCTCCTCTGCGAAACATACGAGGGTGAGCTTGACGGCGTTCCGAGAACGGCCGCGCGCTATTCCCTTTTCACGCCGAATCACGACCTCGTCTTAAGCTATGACTGTCTCGACAACGAGCACGCGTTAAGTGAGATGATCAAGCACAACAACGGCGTAGTTTACTATCTTTTCCGCCGCGACCGTTTCGGTTTTTCCGTATTCAACCTGGTTACTCTCACCGAGCACCGCTACTACTCCGAAGAAGCCTTTAAGACAGGCTCTGACTTCATCTGGTGCGGAGCCGAATACTATCCGGACAGAAACACCATTTTCGTCGTCGGCCATGTACCGGGAGCTCCGTTCGAAGTCTACGAATTCGACTTCACAGATCCGATGACGTGTGTCGCTTTCGTGCCTGAAGACGCTTTGATCCTGACACTTCCTTCCACGGAATTCGCCGATGAGATGGAAGATTTCCGTGACGAATATCTCAACTGGGGCGAGGAGGAGATCATCGGATCCGCGCTTCTTGCTTCCTATGACGATATCGCGGAATGGTTCGCCTTTGTCGATACTCTCGGGTCCAGAAAGACCGCGCCGTCCTACTACATGCCGAGCACTCCGTTCGTTGCTTTCCGTATGTCCGACGGTCTTCCGATCGGCATGATCGAGATCAAGCACGAACTCAACGACTACATGAGCAAGCACGGCGGCCACATCTCCTACTCCGTACGTCCTTCCGAGAGACGTCGCGGATACGGTAAGAGGATCCTGGCGATGGTACTTCCGTACGCCAAGCTTCTCGGCCATTCGAAAGTCCTGGTCGTCTGCCATACCGACAACGAACCGTCCCGTCGTACGATCCTCGCCGACGGCGGTGTTTACGAGCAGACCTATTTCAGTGAGCTGGATAACATCTATAATGAGAACTACTGGATCCGCACAACTCCCGCGCTCGTAGCGGAGCAGAGCCAGGCAAATATCGTATCGTAAAAGGCTTTTTTTGAGAGGTCTTCACCAGACCATCTGAAAAGCGCGTCCGATCTTCCACACAGAATAAACCACGCCGACAGCCGCCATGGAGATGGCAGGCAGCTGCTGCTTCAGATTCCGGATTTCCTTAGACGCCTTCGCGGCCGTTTTTTCCGGGATCTTGATCCCGTGGATCAAAACAACGAGGAGCATCAGGAGGACGATGACCACAAACATCATTTCGCAGGCGCCGAGGAGCATCGCGTTTTTAGTACTGTCTTCGCGGATGCCGAAAGCCGTGAGTAAGGTCAAGGGGAAATAGTAGGTAATGACCAGACCGATCAGGTTGAAAGTGATGTGGATGATGATCCCCATACTGATGTTTCCGGTCTTGCGTGCAAAGAGGCAGAGAATGAGACCGAGAACGATCGCCTGTATTACCTGTTCGCCCGACTGATGGGCACCCGCGAAGATCAGGAGGTTAAGTAATGTCAGAAGCACCACGTTCCCCGTTTTTGAAGGAATGTGGAAAAGCATGCCTCTGTAGACAAGTTCTTCACCGATCGGCATCCATATTCCGAGCATGACTAAAAGGAACAGGAAATAACCGATATCGATCGGAGTTTCGATATAGCTGATCGAAACAGGTTTTCCGTTGGCTGCCAAAACGACGAAGATGGCATTCTTCAACATGTTAAAAGCAAAAAAGCAGACAGTGCCGATCCCGATGCTTTTGAAAATGTTCATCGTGCCGACCGGGCCGATGCCGAGGATATCCGTGATCTCCTGCTTTTCGCCGGTCTTACTTCTTTTTCTCTTGATGAACCACGCGAAAAGCAACGCTCCGACTACCAGAACGGCAGGCTGGAGGATAAGTCCGAACGAATCACTGTTTTTGTGATCGAATCCGCTGATCATCAGATAAAAACGGTTGACGTAATAATCTTTCAGAAAGATGATCACGGCGTACATCAAAAGGCCGTAAAACAGGATCTTTTCATTTTTCTTCTGCATCGTACCTATCTCCTTTTCACTTTTACCGCTGCCGCCAGATATCCCATCACATAACTTGTGACCGCAAACACGCATACCGCCAAAAGTGCGTAATGAACAGGAAGCAGGAGTTTGGAAGATGAGAACCCGTATTCTTCAAGCGACGAATACGCTCTCATTCCGATAAATGTCGTGATCAGATAGGCCAGGGCCGCGCCGATGAGAGATCCGATAAAGCCGTATATCAGACTCTGCGCCGCGTAAAGCCGCAGTATCCTTTGTCTGCTGTATCCCAGAAGCGCCAGAAGATTCGAAAACCTCTTCTGCCTGTAGATGTTGATGCAGATACTGTTGATGACCATGATCAGAACCAGCAGTGACAGCACCGCGCCGACGAGGATGAATACCCATGTAAACTCCGTCTGTTTTTTCAGCTGATCGGCAAATTCCATGTAGTCACTTTGTGCGTCCAGAGAATGCTCGGTCTTAAGATTTCTGAGCATGTCTTCGATGTAGGAGGTGTCTTCCATGCTCATGATGATATCCGATGGCTTTTTGTATTCTTCTTTTCCCGTCTTTTCGGAAAGAATCTCGAAAAGCGCCTCGTCGAAAAGCACCGCGTCCCCCATCTCGTTTTCTTCCGACATCGGATCGAAGGTGAACCAGCCGTTCACTTCATCGATGTTTGTACCCAGCCATGAACTCATCTTATGAGAATAGACGCCGACTACCGTAAGTTCGATATCTTCGGCACCGGGAACGGAAAGAACGAGTCTCTTTCCGCAAGATCCTTCAGCCGTCCATCCCATCGCGGCCGAAAAAGCTTCATTCACCATGATCTCATATGGATCTTCACCGGAAAAACCTCGTCCCGCCAGCATGACCTTGAAATCCGGATCGTCTTTTTTCAGGGCTTCTTCCCTCGCCTTTGAAAAGCTTTCAAAGCTTGTATTCACGGCATACGTTTCCGGAAGGAACGCGCGGATCCCGTCACATGAGATCGTAAACACATCCGGCGCGAGATACTTAAGGTTCACTGAGGAAACACCCTTTTCAGAGATAACGGAAAGAAGCTCGCTGCTGCTCAATTCATTGTATGTAGGTATGATATCTTCTCCGACCAGATAGTAGTTCACCAAAGGAACACTCACCTCGTCGACCAGGACCAGCCGCTTGGAGAATGCTTCGTTGATATTGTCCTCGATCACATTCTTGCTGATCCTCCAGTAGTAAAGTCCCAGGAGAAGCACCATCACGGAAACGACAAACCCGATGATCGTCAGGAAGAACCGGGTCCTGTTATTTCTTATCATTTTCATCGCTACAGTTATCATTTTCACTCATCCGTTATCAAATCAATTCGCTGTCCGCGATCGTATCCGCCTTCACTTTCGAAGACAGTTTGAACGCGGCAAGTCCGGTAAGAACAGATACCACAACACATATCAAAAGCGTCATTACGCAGGACTTCGGAGTCACCTGAAGATCCTTGATGATGTCCATGCCCTTCAGGTTCAGATTGCGAACGAGTTTATAAAGCGAACCCGTCGTAATATATGCCAGAAGAACTCCGGAAATACCGCCTATCAGACCCTGGATCCCCGCGGTAAAACACGTCATGAACATATAGTCTTTTCCGGTAAGTCCCAGAAGACGGAACAGTTCCATAAACGCGGCATTTTCACCGATCGTGACCAGAAGGGAATTGATCAGGCTCACCATACAGACGACGATGAAAACCACGGAGATGATCGTTCCCGCCAGCGAGTACTGCGAAGCGATCTCGTTCATCCGATCCGCGCTGATACTGTTCGTGGAATAGGAATATCCATAATCTTCGATGACCTTGATCTTGCTTTTGATATCCGTCTCCTCGGAAAAATCAAATGTCGCGAAATCAACGGTATCCTCCATCTTCTCATCTGCGAGAAATACCATATACGAATTCAGAAACGAACCCTGCGGAAGATCTTTGACCAGGCCGCTGATCGTATACTCATTTCCGTCAGACATACGGATCGTTTTTCCGACGATATCCTTCTCCTCCGAACCCGTCTGTCGAAGGAACTCTTCACTTACGATCGCCTGTCCGTCTTTAAGTCCCTCGATCTGACCGATCGAACTCGTCGCATCGGTATAGTCGTTTGCGAGCATCAGTCGCCAGGGAGCGTAATACTTCACGGCGGAAACCTTCCGGTAATCACCTTCTTTTCCTTCCAAGGACGTGATCTGCGCTTCTTCGGTCCGAAGTGCGCGGACGCCCTGCACGCCGAGTTCTTTTGCCAGGGAAACGACCTTATCTGTATTCAGATCGTCATCGAGTCCTTCTTCCGTGATACGGAGATTTCGGATATTGATCTGGTTCGACGTATGATCGTTTTTCACATAATCTTCCACCTGAGAAGTGATGCCACCAGCAAGAGAATACACGAATATCAGAAACAGACTGATTATGGCAAACGAGATCCAGCTGAGCACATATCTTTCTTTGTGTCTCAGGATCCACGACAGGCTAAGTTTCATCAAACAGCGTTTTACCATAGTCTCTTCCTTTAACCGTTTTTCGAAATGATCTTTCCGTCTCTCATGACGATCCGGATCGGCGCCGAACGGGCCAGCTCCTCGTCATGCGTGACCAGCACGAATGTGCAGTCTTTCGTAAGGCTTCGGATCAAGGCCATGATATCCTCACCGGTCTTCGCGTCCAGGTTTCCCGTCGGCTCATCCGCCACCAGGATCTTCGGATTCGTGCACAATGCTCTTGCAATGCTGACGCGCTGTCTCTCACCTCCGGACAGCTGTCCCGGCTTGTGATAAAGGCGCTCGCCGAGTCCGACTTTTTCAAGCATATCTTTTGCGATCTCACGTCGCTTTTCTTTCGAATATTTACGGATGATGAGCGGAAGCTCAACGTTCTCGAGCGCCGTCATCGAGGGTTCCAGAAGAAATGACTGGAAGACGAAACCGATATTCTCATTTCGGAATTTCGAGAGCTGCTTATCCGGGAGCTTATGGATATCGACACCGTCGATCAGGACTTTTCCGGAATCCGGTTTTTCTTTTCCCGCAATGAGATTCAGAAGCGTCGTTTTTCCCGAACCGGATCTTCCCGATACCGATACAAAAGCACCGTCCGGGATCTCCAGTCTGACCCCGTTACATGCGTGGACCTGGGTCTCACCGACTTTATAGTTTTTAATCACGTTTTCGATCTTAATCATATGATCAGTCCTCTTTTATCAGAGTTACTACATGTTCTGTCGGCAATTCGTAAAGAGTCAGGATCCCCAGGTCTTCGGGGGCTGTCTCTATGCCGTTTATCAGGAACGAAGGAGACCCCCATGTCAGTTTCCCGATGGGCTCAACATCGGAATAGTTGATCAGGACGACCAGTTCTTTTCGGGGGCCGATGGTGATCTTTCCTTCGGTATATTCTTTTTCCTTGCTCATATCGATCTTTTCCGTACCGATCTCGACTTCATCCACATAAGTAATGATCGTGTTTTCGGATTTAAGGTCATCCCATCTGATCCCTTCAAATGTCACGACCTCATCACTTTCGTTGATGATGAAATACATGTTTTCAAAACCGCTCGGCGCCGTGATCGCGGTCGCCGTATCGATCTTTACTCCGCTGACTTTATCGGTCTTTCTTTTCAGATCGATGTTTACCTTCTCGTCAAGAAGGATATCGTTTCCCGATGAGATCAGTATCCCTTCGATCTTCTCATCGGCAGTATCTTTCAAAATTACACGGATAAGGAATTGGGAATAATCACTTGCGTCCATTGAATAGACGGCGCCGTATTCGCCTTCGAAGGATCCTTGGGAATTGTAAAGGCTCAATTTATAGTCTTTCCCGTCCAGGATCTCCTTGTATTTCTTTCCGACGGCGACCACCTGGAAGTCTATGGTAAGATCATCGCTCGAAGTCACCGATTCTATTTCCGTACTAAAAAGGTACAGACCCTTTTTCCATTCCTTATCCACGGTCATTTTCAGGCAGCCGATCGCGATCGCCGTAATGACCAGACAAATCGATAGAATAATGATGATCTTTTTCACTTTCCAAGCTCCTTTTGATGTTTCTTTATTTCTTCGTAAAAACGAAAGCAGATGATGATGGCGTACCACCATCATCTGCATTTCGCAAACGCACTTACAGCTCAAACAAGTTTTGTACCATACTGGTGCTCAACAGTGTCGCAGCAATCTCTTGTACCCCAGTCATAGCTGGAATAGCGGGCGTAATCGTTGTACTGAACGTTCCAATAGCATACACCCCAGATGTAGTCATAAGACTTAACTGTAGCTCTGTAAGCAAGGCGGCTGATCTTACCTCTCCAGCCGATGGTGTGATCTGTCTGATACAGGGTATGCAGTTTCTTATCACCCGGGAAAGTAGTCTTTACAGATACAGACACAGACTTGGAATCAGTGATCGTATGGGAAGCGGCGAGTTTAAAGATCTTGTACTCCGCGCTTGCCGTTACCGACGTACTTCTGGAAATACCGGATTGATATGTCAGAGTAAATTCCTGAGTTGTCGGGCCCTGATAGGAATAAACATATTTCTGGCTGGTTCCATCCGTTACTTTTGTACTGCTGGTTGTGTACTTATACATAAACTTGTTCTGAAGGATCGCGCCTCCTGTAGACCAGTCAATATACGTCTCCGTATCATAATCTACATACGAACCTGCTACGTTGTCAGCAACAACTCCGGCTCCATTGGTTTTGGCACTCTTAAGCCCTGCTACTCCGACCAATGTGATGAGAGACAGAACAGCGCCACATACTGCAAATTTGTTCATTTCATATACCTCCTTAAAGATTGAAAAAAAGTTTCAACCAAATCGCGACTCGGTATCATCTTTATTCAACCACAGGAGATATCCCGGTTTTTCGATTTGTAAAAATTGAATGATTTCTTGTAAAAACTCAAGATTTACGAAAACAGGTGCGAACAGATCACTACAAACAGCGGAAGTGTCGCCATGCAAAGAAGCATGCTCTGCACAGTAGAACGCGCCGCGAATTCCGGCGCGCAGTCGTATTTTTCCGAAAGGATAACGTTCATGGAACCACACGGGAGCGCGCACATCATTACCGTGACCGCGGCGGTCTCCGGCGTCATGGAAGTATTTACGAAAACAAGATACATGCCGAGAAGCATGACACCCGGAAGAAGAACCAGGCGCATGAACGAGATCAGGTAGGATTTCGGGTCGGAAACGATCTTCACAAAAGGCATCTCCGCCAGGTTCGATCCGATGATGATCATACTTAGCGGAACCGTCATCGCGGCGATCAGGTCGATCGGGCCGGATACGTAAGAATTAAAGCGGAACGGCGAGATAAAGATCACGATCGCGAGGACCGAAGCGATATTTACAGGGTTCAGAAGAATGCTCTTGAGGCTTCCTGTCTTTCCCGAAAGAAGATGAATGCCGTAGGTGTACATGAAAAGGTTATACGCGAGGTTAAAGACGACCGCCATAAGAAGTCCGGCATTTCCATAGAGCGCGGACATCAGCGGGAATCCCACGAATCCCGTATTCGCGAACACGGTCATGGTCACAAAGACTCTCTTCTCTTTTTCCTCAAACGGAAGTTTTCTCGAAAGAAGACGCATCGCGATCAGCGAAACGATATAGTAAACAAGCGCCGCAACGAGCGTGATCAGCATGCCCTCGGTAACTTCAGGGGTCTTTTCGTAGTTGGAAGACGCGATGATCGAAAACGGAAGGATCGCGAGAAGAAGGATATCGGACAGTCCTTTTTGCAGACGCGCGTCGATGACCTTGGCCTTACGAAGGATAAAGCCCAGGGTCACTGCCACGACGATCTTAATGAATACCAATACCAGTGCGTCCACGTTGTCCCTTTCCGGGCGCGAAAAGCACTGCCCGGCTTACTCTTTGTCTTCCCAGGCTGCGGCACGTGAAACGGCCTTCGCCCAAGTCTTTAAAAGTTTCTCTCTTTTGTCATCCGCCATTGACGGCGTAAAGAGAGTATCACAGTGGCGAAGCTCACGCAAGACCTCCATGTCTTTCCAATATCCACAGAAAAGTCCGGCCAGATAAGCCACGCCTTGTGAAGTCGTCTCACGCTCTTTGGCGCGGTCGACGTCACACTTTAAGATATCTGCCTGAAACTGCATCATGAAGCGGCTGACGCTTGCGCCGCCGTCGACTTTGAGTTTCGTTATCTTGCAGTTTGCCTCTTCCTGCATAAGAGAAACGAGATCATATACCTGATACGCGATGCCCTCGAGCGCGGCCCTGGCGATATTGGCTTTCGTCGTACCTCTCGTGAGTCCCAGGATCGAGCCTCTGGCGTACATATCCCAGTACGGCGCGCCGAGTCCCGAGAAAGCCGGAACCAGAACGACTCCCGCCGAGTCCGGGACCGTTTCCGCCAGCACGTCGCAGTCGGACGCGTGGTCGATCAGTTTCAGTTCATCTCGCAGCCACTGGATCGTGGAACCGCCGTTAAAGACACTGCCCTCGAGCGCGTAGCTCGTCTCACCGTTTAAGGACCATGCCGCGGATGTGACCAGTCCTTTTTTCGAGATGATCGGGTCGGAGCCGACGTTCATGAGCGTGAAACAGCCGGTGCCGTAGGTGTTCTTGATGTCGCCCTTATCAAAGCATGTCTGCCCGAAAAGCGCCGCCGGCTGGTCGCCTAAGATGCCGTAGATACCGACGCCGTAGATCGCCTCAAGTCCCGGGATCTGCGTGCTGACGGATCCGAACTCCGAAGCGCCCGGAAGAGCCTGCGGAAGCATGCATTTCGGGATATGGAAATACTGGCAGAGCTCGTCGTCCCAGGTCAGATCGTGGATGTTAAAGAGCATCGTTCTCGAGGCGTTGGAGTAGTCGGTCGCGTGCGACATGCCGCCCGTAAGACGGTAAAGGATCCATGTGTCAACGGTCCCGAAAAGGATCTCGCCCAGACCGGCTCTGGCTTTAAGGCCCGGAACCTCGTCTAAGATCCACTGGATCTTCGTCGCCGAGAAATACGCGTCCGGTACAAGACCGGTCTTATCTCTTACCTTTTCGATGAACTCCGGATCGGAGGCCTTGAGCTTTTCAACGAGCGCCGCGGTCCTTCGGCACTGCCAGACGATCGCGTTATAGACAGGCCTGCCCGTGTTCTTTTCCCATAGGATCGTCGTCTCTCGCTGGTTCGTGATGCCGATACCGGCGATCTCGCCCGGCTGGATATTGGCTTTTGCCAGCGCCTGACGGATGCAGTCACACACCGTTCTCCAGAGGTCCTCCGGATCGTGCTCGACCCAGCCCGGCTTCGGATAGTGCTGGTCAAAGGTCTCCTGCGCCGAGGCAACGCAGCTTCCGTCCTCACGGAAGATCATGGCGCGGGAAGATGTCGTTCCCTGGTCGATCGAAAGCATGTACTTACTCATAGGCTCCTCCTTTGGGCTATGTTACCCTCGTCGCTTTATCCGCCCTTTTCTCGGGCAAAAACGCCTCCGGGAAGAGCTTTCCCGAAGGCGCTTTCAATCAGAATCTCTTGTAGACCCAGTTCAGTTTCGCAAGCCACTTGGTATCCATCTGGTTGATGGAGTCCGCTCCGAAGCGGATCCGCCACTGACCGGTCGGCATACCCGGCGCGTTCATTCTCGTGTCGGAACCAAATCCCATGACGTCCTGTAAGGGCGCGATCGCAAGTTTCGCGGCCGATGACCAGACGGTCGTCAGCATCGCTCTGCATGCCGGCGCGTGTACGCCGCCGTCGCCCCAGTTTTCGCCGTGGAAGCGGCAGTACTCGAGCGCGAACTTTCGATCCTCTTCGGAAGCTTCCCAGAGCCATCCGAGGAGGGTGTTGTTATCGTGTGTACCTGTGTAGGCGATGCAGTTCTCCGGATAGTTATGCGGCATATGCTTACTGTCATCGTGCGGCACCATACCGAACTGAAGGACACGCATCGTCGGAAGACCGGTCTCGTCAAGGAACTTGATGAGCTCATCGTCGGTCTCGCCGAGGTCCTCGGCAAAGATCGCGGGCTCACGACCGAATTCGTCGAAGATCTTGTTCCAGAGCTTCATGCCCGGACCCGGATACCACTTGCCGTTTCTTGCGTTCTCCGCGTCTGCCGGGCAGGCATAAAAGCGTGAGAATCCGCGGAAATGGTCGATACGGATGACGTCGTAGAGCTTAAAGTTCTGATGAAGCCTGGAAAGCCACCACGCGTAGTCTTCCTTCTCGTGCGCCGCCCAGTCGTAAACGGGGTTGCCCCAGAGCTGGCCGTCCTCACAGAAATAGTCCGGCGGTACTCCCGCGACGCTCTTAAAGGAGCCGTCCTTATTGGTCTGGAACAGATTTCTGTTCGCCCAGACATCACAGGAATCGCCGCTAACATAGATCGGGATATCGCCGATGACGGAGATGCCGATCTCGTTGATCTGCTCTTTAAGCTTTGCCCACTGCGTATAGAAGATGTACTGGATAAAAAGGTAGAAATCGCAGACTTTCCCGCATTCCTTTTCAAAAGAAGCGACCGCCTTGGCGTCGTGTTTTTGAAGCGCCTTATCGCTCCAGTCCCACCATGCCTTCTGGCCTTCCCCTTCTTTAATGGCCTGGAAGACGATCACGTCTTTTACCCACGGGTTCTCTTTGGCGAACTTCTTCATTTCCTTATGGATATCGTCGCCTGCCTTACTGTAGGCTTCTTTTAACATCTGCATTCTGTTTTCCCTGACCCACGCGTAGTCAACGCTGTAGCAGGATCCCGGATACTTGCATTTTTCCAGTTCGTCCTTCGTCAGAAGCTTCTTTTCGTAAAGATCCTCCGGATCGATAAGAAGCGGACTTCCCGCAAATGCCGAGTCACTCTGATACGGGGAGTCCCCGGACCCCGGATTCGTGAACGGAAGCACCTGCCAGTAGGACATTCCGGCTTCTTTCAGCTTCTTTGCAAAAGCGACGGCTTCCTTGCCGAAACCGCCGATGCCGTACTCCCCCGGGAGTGATGTAATGTGTAAAAGCACACCTGAACTTCTTCGCACTTTCAATTATCCTCCTTGTTGCGAACGTATATGAGTTTCACCTGCGGGTTTTTCTCGTTGACTCTGTATTCGCACTCCAGGAAATCCAGCGACTGCATGAGTTTGCTCATCTTCGAAAAGCCGTAGTTACGTGCGTCAAATGACGGGCTCTTCTTATTGACCAGGTTTCCTACATCCCCAAGGAAAGCCCAGCCGTCTTCGTCTGCCAGATCTGAAACGGAACTACTGATCAGCTCACAGGTGGCTTCATCAATATCTTTCGGTGTCTTGCCCGATGCATTCTTCCCGTCCTGATCCGGAGCATCCGCTGCCAGGGCAGGTTCTTTTGCCGAGGAAGCGTCGGAATTTTTGGTCTTTTTATCTTTAGTCAGGATCTCAAGGAAGATAAATCGGTCACAGGCCGCAACGAACGGGGTCGGCGTCTTCTTCTCGCCGATGCCGTAGACGATCTTTCCGGCTTCACGAAGTCTCGTGGCCAGTCTCGTAAAATCACTGTCGGAGCTCACGAGGCAGAAACCGTCGACACTTTCGGTGTAAAGGATATCCATCGCGTCGATGATCAGGGAAGAATCGGTCGCGTTCTTGCCGCTTGTATAGCCGAACTGCTGTACCGGCGAGATCGCGTTATCCAGGAGCACCTGTTTCCACGGGCCGAGCTGTGGCTTGGTCCAGTCGCCGTAGATCCTCTTGATGGTCGGGTTGCCGTAACGCGCGATCTCGAGCATCATCGGTTTGATATATGTGGCAGAAATATTGTCCGCGTCGATAAGAACTGCCAATCTCACGTCTTTTACAGGCATAAGCACCTTCTTCTCCTTGCCCTATAATGACAAGGCTGATATAATGTTGTGGCTTGTGCGAAAGGGCATCTCCTTATATAGGGCACCTTTTCGAAACACCACTACTATTATATCGTATTTTGCAACCCGAACCAAACCAGGAAGGTAGAAGAATATGGACCAGAATGTTCAAAACGAGATACAGCGCCGCCGCACGTTTGCGATCATCTCGCACCCTGACGCCGGTAAGACGACCATGACCGAGAAGCTCCTTCTCTACGGAGGCGCCATTCACATGGCCGGTTCCGTTAAGGCCAGAAAAGCCGCGCATCACGCGACCTCCGACTGGATGGAGATCGAGAAGCAGCGTGGTATTTCCGTTACCTCGTCTGTCATGCAGTTCAACTATGACGGCTACTGCATCAATATCCTCGATACCCCGGGTCACCAGGACTTCTCCGAGGATACATACCGTACTCTTTGCGCGGCGGACGCCGCGGTCATGCTCCTTGACGGCGCGAAAGGTGTCGAGGCGCAGACAATTAAGCTCTTTGCGGTCTGTAGAAAGCGCGGTATTCCGATCTTCACCTTCATCAACAAGATGGACCGTGCCGCGAAGAACCCCTTCGACCTCATCGACGAGCTCGAAAAGGTCCTCGGCATCCGCTCTACCCCGGTCAACTGGCCGATCGGTACCGACGGTGATTTCCAGGGCGTATACGTCCGTGAATCCGAAGAGGTCCTTCTTTTCGACAACGAAACAAAAGACCACGGTGCTTCCATGGTCAAGTCCATCAGTGCCGGTATCAACGATGAAGAGGCCCTCAGAAGCATCCTGAACGAGCATCACTATGAGACGCTGAAGAACGATATCGAGCTTCTCGATATGGCCGGCGATCCGTTTGATCTCGAAAAGATCCTCGCAGGCGAACTGACACCGGTATTCTTCGGATCCGCGATCACGAACTTCGGTGTCGAGCCTTTCCTGAAAAAATTCCTCGAGATCGCTCCGGGCCCGCAGAGCCACGAGACATCCGAAGGCATTGTCGATCCTACAGAAGACTTCTTCTCCGGTTTTGTATTTAAGATCCAGGCGAACATGGACCCGAACCACAGAGACAGAATGTCCTTTATGCGTATCTGCTCCGGCAAGTTCGAAAAGGGCATGTCCGTTACCCACATGCGTACGGGAAAGAAGATCACTCTTGCCCAGCCGCAGCAGTTCATGGCGCAAGACAGAACGATCGTTGAAGACGCCTACGCAGGCGACATCATCGGTCTTTTCGATCCGGGCATCTTCCGTATCGGCGATACCGTCACCACTTCTTCGAAGAAGTTCAACTTCGCGAACATCCCGGTCTTCCCACCGGAGCATTTTGCCCGCGTGCAGCCTAAGGATTCCATGAAGAGAAAGCAGTTCTTAAAAGGCATCGAGCAGCTCTCCGAGGAAGGCGCCGTTCAGCTCTATAAGCAACCGGGCATCGGTACAGAGACATACATCATGGGTGTTGTCGGTGTCCTTCAGTTTGAAGTTCTCGAGCACCGCTTAAAGACCGAGTATGGTGTAGATATCCTGAGAAATAACCTCAACTACCGTTTCGCCAGATGGTGCTCTAAGCAGGATGAAGCAGCGGATATCGATTTTAGTAAGCTCACGCTGACCTCCACTTCCATGCTCGTTTTGGACAGAGATGAAATGCCGGTAGTGCTTTTCGAGTCGGAGTGGGCGATCTCCTGGGCGCTCGAGCACAACGAAGGCTTAAAGCTCGACGATATTCACGAACGATAAAAAATGAATCTCCCGTCGCTGGTCCTCGGGCATTGCCCTGCGGAATCGCTCCGGGAGATTATTTTTTTATCTTGGTTTTGCAAAAAAACTCGCCGTGCAGATGTTTTTCTTTATCTTGGGACGCTTCGCGTTCGGAATGGAGGAACCCGTTGGTAATCACGGGTTCTTTTTGCATACAAATATCTAATCTGCCTTTCTCATTGGACGTTTGAAAGTCACGGAGCAGGAAAACGGATAATAAAACCTCAGGTTTCTCTCGAAAAGCACCGTATTTTCCGTTTTGTTTGATAAATTGCTATAAAATCGAACAGAACGGAAAATAGAGGTAAAAAAGTGTTTTTCGATCGTACTCATTGGTAAAAATCAGTCGCTTTATGTGTCACTCTCCTAGACTGTCGGCGATGCGGCGATCTTTGAAGTAGAACTCTTTGTCATGTTCGTTGACTTCGCGGATGACTTTG
Organism: Clostridiales bacterium; assembly: GCA_017561715.1. Classification (GTDB taxonomy): domain Bacteria; phylum Bacillota; class Clostridia; order Saccharofermentanales; family Saccharofermentanaceae; genus Scatonaster. The sequence continues at coordinate 46,050 of JAFZBN010000016.1, forward strand.
CAGGGTGTTCCCATCGCGACGACATTGCTCGGGATGTCCTTTGTGACAACGGATCCCGCGCCGATGACTACGTTATCGCCGATGGTCACGCCCGGTGTCACGATGACGCCCGCGCCGAGCCAGCAGTTCTTTCCGATATGTACAGGGAAATTGTACTGGTATCCCTCTCTGCGAAGATCGGGATCGATCGGATGACCGGCGGTCGCGATCACGCAGTTCGGACCGAACATGGTATAGTCGCCGATGTAGATATGGGTGTCATCCGTCAGCGTGCAGTTGAAATTCAAGTACACGTATTTTCCGAGGTGACAGTGCTTCCCGCCGAAATTGGAGTGGAACGGCAGCTCGACATACGAACCTTCCCCGAACTCCGCGAAAAGTTCCTTGCAGAGTTCTTCACGGCGAGCCAGATCAGATGGTTTCGTCGCATTCAGTTCCGCCAGTTTATCCAGACAGCGCAGCTGCTCGTTCATGACCTCCGGATCGCTCGGGATATATAGATCGCCTGAATGCAGGCATTCAATTGGCGCCTTTGCCATAGAAAAATCCTCCTTTGCCTATGAAAAAAATGGAATTTCAGATAAGAAAAAACCTCCGGAGCGATTCTCGCAGGGCAAAGCCCAAGGACCAGCGACGGAGGTTTTCTTCTTATCGATATTACTTTTTCAGAAGATCAAGAACGGTCTGGCGCATCTGGTCCTTTTCGATCAGAAGGTTATGCAGTACCGGCTTCTTGTTGATGTCCTTCAGGCCGTACGGGATCGGGAGTCCGCTCTCCTCGGAAAGCTCATTGGAGATGACCTCATCGGATCTTCCGTTGCTGTAGCCTGCGCCGTTCAGCGCGTCCATAACGGCAGGAGCGAACTTAAACGGAGAAGCTGTGGAAACGAAGACGGTCTTGGTCTCGTCGCCGGAACGCTGGTAGTAACGGTTGTAGATGTTAAAGCCGACGGCTGTATGTGTATCTACAACGTGATCGCAGCGGTCATAGACGTCTCTTATGGTCTTTGTGATTCCTGCCTCATCGGCAAAACCGCCGACAAATGTCATCTGAAGAGCCTTCAGAGTATCCGGATCTACTGTGTATGTGCCCTTGGTCTTTAAGTCTTCCATCCACTCAGAAGTCTTCTTGGCATCCATGTCCGTTACTTCGAAGAGAAGTCTTTCGAGGTTACTGGAGATGAGGATGTCCATGGACGGAGAGTTGGTCTTATAGAACTCACGGTTTCTGTCGTAAGTACCGCTTCTGAAGAAATCGGAAAGGACCTTGTTCTTGTTCGAAGCGCAGATCAGTTTTCTGATCGGAATACCCATCTTCTTGGCAAACCAGGCGGCCAGGATGTTACCGAAGTTACCTGTCGGAACGACAACGTTCATCTTCTCACCGAAGTTGAACTCTTCGTACTTAAGGAGCTCGACGTAAGAAGCGACATAGTAAGCGATCTGAGGTACGAGACGACCCCAGTTGATGGAATTCGCGGAAGAAAGTACACAGCCCTGGTTGTTGAGCTGCTCGGCAACCGCCGGATCACCGAAGATCGCTTTTACACCGGACTGGGCATCGTCGAAGCAACCGTTAACGGCAACTACGTGAACGTTATTGCCCTCAGTGGTGATCATCTGCTGCTTCTGCGCATCGGAAACACCCTCGGAAGGATAGAATACGATGACCTCTGTACCCGGAAGATCCTTGAAGCCTTCGAGCGCTGCTTTACCGGTATCACCGGAAGTTGCTGTCAGGATGCAGATCTTTCTGTTCTCACCTGTCTTCTTGGCAGAAGCTGTCATCAGGTGCGGCAGGAGCTGGAGCGCCATATCCTTAAACGCGGCCGTCGGACCATGCCACAGTTCGAGGATGTACTCTCTCGGATTGTACTTATTGAGCTGAACGAGCGGAGCCGGCTTCTCACCGAACTTCTCCTCGGCATAAGCCTGCTCGGTGTAGGAAAGAAGCTCGTCGTAAGTAAAGTCGGTCAGGTACTTGCTGATGACGGTCGCCGCGATCTGCGGATATGTCATCTCGGTCATCTCCATGATCTCTCTTTTACTCAGCTGCGGGATCTCCTCCGGAACGAAGAGACCGCCATCCGGGGCAATCCCCTGCTTGATGGCTTCCGCCGCGGAAAACTTCTTTTCATAACCTCTTGTACTTATATAATTCATGAAACTCTCATCTCCTTAATTGACTTCTTAAGCTGCTGCCTGCGCATCCGCTGTGGTCTCCGGTGTTGCCGCGGTCGTTTCTCCGCCCTCCGGTGTCGTATCTGCTGTCTCAGCCGGTGTCTCCGCCTGTGTCAGAGGCGTCGTTTCCGGTGTTGCCGCGGTCGTATCCGCTTCCGCCGGATCACCCGCTAAAGTCGTTTCGATAGTCGCCACCGTGGTCACCAGATCTCCGTCTTTTCCAAAAGCACCGTTATATTCACTGATGATCGCGTTCACTTCTTCGTCCCAGGATGCCTCGGCAAGTTTCTTTTCGAGGAACTCGACCTTCTTGGCGTCGTCACTCTTGGAAGTGGCTTTCTTTACGGCCGGAACGATCACGAACCAGGCAAGACAGGCAAGTCCGATGACTCCTACGATGACTGCCAGCGCGATCGCCGTGATGCGCATCTTCTCGGCTGGGGTCTTCGGGAACTCGACGCGGATATCGTCATCGGGGATCTCGCCGTTCGAAGACGTGGACTGCGCGAGCGCGTCGCGGATCTCCTTTTCCGTTGCGATCCTTCTCTTTCTCGGCTTCTTCGGCGCCTTGATCAGGATCGGGGCCTGTACGTGGATCCTCTCGCGGTTCTCGCTTTCAGCCACCATCGGTGACTCCTGACGCGTGATTGCCGCGGAAAGTGCTTTCAGAGGGGACTCATCCGGCGTCGCATCGGCAATGGCCTGCGCCTGCTCGGCTTCGACTTTCGCCTGCGCGAGGCAATACTGCGCGAGCTCCGTCATCGCCTGCGAATGAAGTCCGCACGTCAGCGCGTGCTCGAAACACTTAAGCGCTCTGTGATATTCTTCACACTGCGCGACACAGATACCGAACAGAAGTGAAGGCTCGCCCCATGTCGGATATTCCGTGATGATCTTTTTGAGGGTGATGATGGCCACATCCGCGCCATCGTTATTCAGATTGAAAAGCGCGCGGTTGTACTGATGTGCCAGCTGTTCCGATTCTTCCGGCGGAAGGCGGAATACCACCAGGTCTCTTGTACTGATCTCCGGTATGGTCTTTCCTGCAGTTCTCCAATCCATAAACGCTTTTCCTGTCTTTTTCCTTAGTTTTGCGGAAGGCCCAGGGCCCTCATGCCGTCCTCGATGTAGCCTCTGGCCTCACCGAGAAGATACAGCGATCCGATCATGTAGACCGGCGCGTGATTCCTGAACGCCCTTTGCACCGCGTTTCGGCAAGCCGTTTCGACGTCATTTACGGCGATCAGTTTTTCTCTAGCATTATACATACACGACTCTAAATTGTAAAACTCTTTACTCCGGCGCAAAGCCTCATCCCATGCAATGCGAAGTTCGTCCGCAGGCATGGCGCGCTTCTGGTCCGGGGTGACCAAAGTGATTCGTCCGAGCGGCACGCACCAGTTCTCTACGAGGATATCGAGCATTCTGGAAACGTCCTTATCGGCCATGACACCCATGATGACTTCGCACGGATTCTCCTCGGAAAGCACCTCCATCTCCTGAAGGAACGCGGTAAACGAGGTCACGCCCTGCGGATTATGCGCACCGTCCAAAATGATCGGCGGGTCGAAGCAGATCGCCTCGAGACGCCCTTTCCAGCGCACATGCGAAAGGCCTTCCCTCATGGCTTCGGGCGAGACAAACTGTTCCATCGCGCAAAGCGCCAGGGAGGCGTTCTCCAGCTGATAGCTGCCGTGCATTCGGATGCGGTAGGATTTATTCTTGAGGATAAAGCTCTGTCCGCGCAGGTTCTGCGTCGTCCTTTCGGCTTCGTCTCTTCGGATCCAGGTAAGCGGCGCGTGCTTTTCCATGGCGATCGCCTCGAGGACTTTCTTCGCGTCCTCTGCCTCATCGTATTCAACGGCACGCTGATGCGTATCCATGACAAAGACCGGGCAGTCTTCTTTGATGATGCCGCCTTTTTCGCCCGCGATCTCACCTAAAGTGTTTCCGAGTCGGTCGGTATGGTCATAGCCGAGCGCCGTAATGATGCACGCCTTCGGCTTTTCGATGACATTTGTGGAATCGAGTCTTCCGCCGAGTCCCGTCTCCAGAACGACGGCGTCGCATTTTTTCTCCGCGAAATAAAGGAAGGCGACCGCCGTGACGAGTTCAAACTCCGTCGGGTGCTCCTGGCCTTCCGAAAGGAGTTCTTTTACCTTGCTTTCGACCAGATCGGAAAGTCGCGACAGGGAGTCGCTGTCGATCTCGCCGTATGTGTCGTCCTTTTCCCACGTCAGAAGGCCTTCTCTTCCGTCGAGGATGCGGATCCTCTCACTGAATCTTTCGAGAAACGGAGATGTGTAAAGTCCGACCTTCTTACCGTCCCAGGCGAGCATGCCCGCGCAGTACGCGCTGACGGAACCCTTGCCGTTCGTGCCGGCAATGTGGAAGGCGGAAAGTTCTTTTTCGGGATTACCTAATTTACTGAGAAGCTGCTCCATCCGCTCAAGGCCGAGTTTGATCCCGAATTTGTTCGCGGTCTGAAGGAATTCCGGAGCTGAATGATCGATCATGAAAAGCTCCTTACGACTCGGAAGTTGAGGCCTCAGTCTCATCCGGTTCTTCAGCAGTATCGGTCTGGTCCGGTGCTTTTTCCGAAGAATCGGAAGACTTCTTGTCCTTGTTGAAAATGAAGACCTTACTGAAGATATAGTTGGCGACAACGACGAAGACCGAGATAAAGATCTTAACGATGTAGATGTTGTCGACATCAAAACCGAAGATGCTGAACCATAGATCGTCCTTCGGCATATTGCATGCGTTCTCCATGATCATGACGGAAACGGAGAATAAACCGAGTTCAAAGGCAAAGAACGTGAACAGACGGGCGATCACGAAGGCGATGAATTCTTTTATGACCTTTCCCTTGGAATGGAAAACGAAGAGTTTGTTCGTAACAAAAGCAAATACTACGGCTACGACCCATGCGATCGCGTTGATAAACGTAACGAAAAGATCGAAGTTCCAGCTGCCGATCTTGACCGGCCATTCGACTTTAAAAGATTTTCTCAGGATCCAGAATGCGATCAGGTTGACGATCGTAGTCAGTACGCCGAAAACAAGATACCAGAAAAGCTCCTGGAATTTCTTGTTCTGCATCAGTTTTTTCAAACCGGAGGTTTGTTCATTTGTGCTCATCAGACTCTCCTTGGCTTAACCTGTCTTCTGTAAGCGATCCTTCTTCTATAGAAGAGGAGGCCGATGATCAGGGCTTCAGCCACTGCTATACTAGCACAGATGATGAACAAATACAAAAAGAGGTTACGGTGCGTACTCGGCGCGCGATACGGGTAAAAGTCCTTTTCCGCGGAGTCGATGACATAGAATTTGGCCGTTCCGTCTTCCGACTTCAGATACGCGATCTTCGTCGAGCCGTCTTTGGAAACATAGCCGTCGATCTCGGTCGCGCCGTAGGTGATCTTCGTCGGGGTAAAGCCTTCGGGCACTAAGACCAAATCCGGCTTTTCCGCAACGGTCAGGATCAAAGAAGAACGCAGGATCATCTTACCCGGCTCATAAAGCCTCATGGTATCTGTTTCCTGGTTATATACGTAAAGGTCGGCTTCACTTCCCTGCGGCGCCGCGTAGATCAGTACACTGAGCACTCCGTCTTTACGGAAGCACGGAACTTCTTTACCGTCCACCATACAGGTCGACTGATAGAAATTCGCGGGGATCGTGAGGGTCTCCGGAAGCTGCGCGAAATCATATACAGCTCCGTTATTGTCTGTCAGCTGGATACCCTCTACCAGGAGAGAATCACTTCGATAGATATCGATCGAATAGACATTCACCGCCTCGCCGTCTTCGGCGACAACTTTGACAAGGACTGTATTGAGGCCGATCTGAAGATCGGAGCCGCCTTCTACGGAAACCGAAGATTTCATGTTATAGGCGACGCCGTTTACCGCGACATCGGTCGTGTTTTTGGATACGGTCACGGAATAGCTGAAGATACCGGGGTCAAACGCCGGCTCGAGATCAAAAGATCCGACGGTGAGAGCGGAAAGCGTAGCATCCGAAGAAACCATGGCCTGAACGATAAGAGAAGCACCCGTACCGGAACCGGCAACGACGTTCTCAAGCGCGTTGTCACGAAGTCCGGAGATCGTGCCGAGCCATGCCTTTACTTCGCCCCTTGCCTGATCGGTAACGCGGAATCTCAGTCTGGCGACAACGACTTCAGCCTCGCTGGAAAATACGGGAACGCCCTTCTCCGTAGGTTCTGTCGCAGATGCTTTTTCCTTATCGGAAGCGCCCTGAAGAATTGCTTCTTCTTCCGCGTCGTTGACCGCCGAGAAACGGACCAGAGATTCTCCTTCCGGTCTTTCGTACTCGAGCGTAAAACCTTCAAGAGCCTCGCCGATCTCAATGCTCGCGAAATCGAGGGAGTCTCCGTCATATCCGATCTCGATCGGACCGAAACGGGTGATCGAAGGAAACGCGCTGAAAGAGACGTCCATCGTTACGATGTCGCCGGTCTGCGCGGAAGCCTCATTGAATGCCAGATTGACAGTTACACCGCCGGCAGCCTTGTTTTTCCCGACAAAAGAAAAGAGAACCACCCCGGTTATCATTAACGGCAATAAGACACTTAGACATATCTTATGCAAGTATTTTCTCATTTTATATTTATCAATTCCCCAATATTATGTGTTTCTTGTGCCTGCATTATATAGGATAATGTTCCCCTTTTCAATTCATTGGGGCTTTTTTCCATATTCGTTCGGCATTTGTTCATAAACGGGGATAATAAACACGAAAGATGAATCGAGCATATCCTGGGATGCATAAGCGGAATAGTACCGGACACCTTCGTTACTCGCCATAGCGATATTCTGTGCGTACTGGTGCTCGTAAAGGCCGTCTTCGTTGTCCACGATATCGAATTTCTGGAAATAAAGCGTATCCTGGCCCTTCTCGATATAGCTCTTACTGATCCAGAGCGCGCCACCGCAGATCGCCTTTTCCGGCGACGTCCACGGAAGAAGGAGTTCTTCTTCATCCGGCGTGATCGTTTTTTCTTCCGGCTTGGATCCGTACTTGGCGTACTTGGCACCATTGATCAGCGCGCCATCCTGAACGCTCGGGTCCGGAGTGGAGCCGATGTTGTAGAAGTTATAGTAGCCTTCGTAGCCTGAAAGGGTTCCGTGCGCAAGCTTCGATTCGCCGTTTCTGCCCATCTCCTGGATAATTCGAGAAGTCAGAAAATACGGAGACACATTCGCGTCGCGCCCTGCTTTCAGAAGGATAGCGGCATAGTCCGGATCTGTCTCGTTGAGGAAGGAGTTCTTGGTCATGGAAGAGATACCGTCGATCGTATGTACGGAATCATCGAACGAGAGCTTTTCAAACTGGAAAACTCCTGTCGGTGTCAGGAAGTTTCTCGGATCGAGGAAATACTGAACGACTTCGCGCTTGGCGGCTCTCCAGGAACTTCCGTCATATACGGGGCTTCCCGGCTTGACCCAGTTCGGATTATACGTTGAGCTGATGAGGCTTCGGCTTCCCTTGTCCTCGTTATTCAGGACTTCCTCGAAATCAACGCCCGTCTTATACGCTTCGAAGCGGTAATCCGGGTGCAGGCAGTGAAGGAGCCAGAGTCCGTCGCCATAGGAATCAGGGAACTGGGAAAGTGTCGTCTTTCGGAAGCCTTCGCTGTCCTGTCCGTTAAGAAGGTGCAGTGTATATGTCCGGCTCATGCCGTCGATCGTGGTGACATCGACGGTCAGCGTGTTGACCCCTTCTTCGATGGCCAGCGCGTTTCCGATCGAAGGAAGCGCCGGGAAAACGGCCGCATTGGAAAACTTGACGGAAGCGGCATAGCCCTCGACCGCCGTGCATTCCATATTGACCGCGGAGAAGGAGTCTCCGACGATCGAGTAGTCGAAATTATCCATGGTGAATTCCGGATAGATCGGAAGCTCCGTTCCGTCCTCCTGCGTAAACTTCAGCTCGGTAAGGAATGCGTTTAACGGCATAAAGGTGAGCGACGACTTCGTCATTTCGACCGGATTGCCGTTGATATCAACGCAGTTGACGATCTTCTCTTTTTCGTCATCGGAAACGGCTCCCGTCGGACGCGGTGTCGGAACGATGCCTTCATCACCTAAAACGGCGAGATATCCGGTTTCTTCGTAATAGCCGACATCCTTGGACTGGACCATGTAATAGGAGACCTCGGCAACAGACGGAGGTGCCGCCTCACTTCTTCTGACGCGGACGAAAAACTCATTCACCGGGGTGCTGTCTTCCTCTTGTTCAACAGCCGTGTCCTGCTCCTGCTTTTTCGCGCGGAGCACTTCGTAATCCACATCGTGCAGATCGTTCATGCCGATCATCTCACCGTAGCGGTTATAGATCGAAACGGCAACATCCGAAGAGACAGAAAGAAGATTAACATATGCGTTCTTGTCTCTCGCGTCGAGACAGTACCAGCTTTCGGAATCGCCCTGCGCGATGCAGGAAGAAACGACCGTGTCATTTTCGATCGTCTGGAAATCGGGAATGATCACGCGTCCGCCGGTAACGACCTGACCACGTCCGTCAGATGTGCGAAGCAATATCACGACATCGCGCTCGCCGGGTCTTTCTCCTTTGGTATCCCATTCCATCGTAAACTGCACCTGTCCGGAGACCTGAGGCACATAGACCTCACCCGGGCAAAGCGTATTATCGACAAAGAAATCCGTTCGCATTTCCTGTCCGTCGACCGTCATCTCGCCTTCGATACGGCGCACGCCGAAAGCATAGCCCTCTTCGTTTTCCAGGGCACTCAGCATCTCGATGTTGCCGCATCTGGTACCGACAGGATCCGAAAAGCCGTTCATCGGCGCATAGGAAGGATCGACGTCAGTTAAGATCTTTTCGATCGCGTATTTTCTGGAGCCGTCCTTTAGCATTTCTTCGATCTCATCGACCTTGTAGGCATCGTTATATGCGACGCATGCAAGATCGGTCGCGAACTCGTGATCGTCTTTTCCGGAAAGAAGGTAAGTATGTGCCGTGAACTGGTTTTCGACATAGTCACTGACGTTGAGATGACCTTGCTCGATCTCGCTTTCCCAGCGTGGCAGCGAATCCACCGTATCTGTCAGAACGGCAGTTCGGTACATCGTATCTTTCGCGTCTCTGGGAAGCTCGACTTCCTTGTTCAGACTGATCAGCGCGCCACAGACGAACACCATGACAGTAAGCCCGACGACACCTGCCATGATCGCCAGCACGATATATACTTTACGAAGCTTATCTCCCATTTCTCTCCTTCGTCCTTACTTGCTGATCTCGTCCAATGTCATACCGTAAGGGGGAACAAAATGAGCCAGATAGTATTCTGCTTCTTCGCAGTTTAAGTCATGGATCGATTTTTCGATCGATTCTTTTGCCGAACGGAACTCGTCGTTCGCGGCTTTTTCTTCCATCAGGCATTTCAGGAAAGCACTGATCCTGTCCGCGACTTTGACCAGACGATGCACTTCTTTCCTCTTCTCATCGGAAAGATCCGGCGTCAAAAGCTCCGTAAAATCCCCTTTCAGTTCCTCGGGAAGGAGTTCCAGAAGATTCTGGGCGGCCTGCGCCTCGACTTCTTTGTATGCGGATTTGAGCTGGTCGTTTTTATACTTGATCGGTGTCGGCATATCGCCGGTGATGATCTCCGTGACATCGTGATAGAGGGCTTCCGCCATCGTCAGAAACGGATCGACCGGGTCCTTTTTCAGTATGTTGTTATGGATGAGCGCCAGAGAATGCGCGATGACCGCGACATCGAAGCTGTGCTCTTTCAGGTTCTCCTGACGCGTGTTTCGCATCAGGCCCCATCTCTGGATGTACTGCATACGATCCAGCATGGCGTAGAAATTATATAGTTCTTCTTTATTTTCCATTTTCTCTCCTTGATCAGATCCAGTAGATATCCTCGTAACTGGTCGTCGCGTACGAGTCAGTCATTCCGGCGATATAATCCACTACGATCTGTACGTCACTTGCACTCTTGTCCGGGTACTCTTCCAAAAACTTCATGAGGTTTCTGTACGCCGGGTTGGTCGATCTTCCCGTCTTTTCCGGATCCGTCATCGCGCCCATCAGCGCCTCGAACAGACCCTCGAGAAGATTCTTGACCGTGTTTTCGTATCTCTTGATCTTCTCGGAACGGTAAATGCGCGCGACATTTTCCTCGAGAAGTTCTTTCATGGCCATACCCGCTTCATCCGAAAGACGGATCTCGTCTTTGTCCAGACTGTTATGGATCAGATCGCTCACCAAGGTGTTGATGATCTGGGAGTTATTCGTTCCCAGCTGCGACTTGATCGCCGGCGGGATATCCTCGAATTCCATGATGCCGGCCACGCAGGCATCTTCGATATCTCTTCCGATATAGGCGATCTTATCGGAAATTCTTACGACGCATCCTTCCAGTGTGGCAGGAAAAGAATGCAGCGCTTTCTTCGGATCCAGAAGATCCTCGGTCGGCTTATCTCTGAAAGGCGTGAGCTTATACTCACTGTAAGTCTCGCCACAGTGAGAGACGATACCGTCCCTTACTTCAAAAGAAAGGTTCAGTCCGCCCGGTTTCTTGTTCGGACGCTGCTCCAGAACATCGATGACTCTAAGGCTCTGGTATTCATGGCTGAAGAACATATCCGGGTTATACTTCTTGGCACAGGCCTCGAGGACTCTTTCCCCGGTATGACCGAACGGGGCATGTCCGAGATCGTGACCCAGTGCCATTGCCTCGACCAGATCGAGGTTGAGGTTCAGGGCTCTGGCGATCGTCGTCGCGATGTACTTCACGTAGATAACGTGCTCGATTCGGGAGCAGATGTGATCGTTCTTGGCGTTGAAGAACACCTGTGTCTTATGACGAAGTCTTCGGAACGCCTGGCTGTAGATGATCCTGCCCGTATCTCTTTCGAACGGGGATCTTACCGGACACGGCTTCTCGTCGTATTTTCTGCCGCGGCTGTCTTTGGTGCGGAATGCGTATGGCGACAGGTTCTTTTCGCGCTCGTCACGGAGGATCGTCAGGAGCTCTCGATCACGCGGGCTATGAAGCCCCGTAGCCTTCTCCTGAATATGGGAAAACTCCGACGGAAATCGGTCAAACAACGATTGTTCCTGATTATCCATATGCAATTCCTCCTTACCTGTAAGTATATCACGAAAAACTTACATCTTCCGTGACATAACCATCACAAGTCTATCCGCGCTTTAAGCCCGACTTGTTAAGAAGCATATTTTTTCTCATTCCGTCGAAATCAACACAGACAAGGGCATCTCCGGCCACCTGCTCGCACGAGACGACGATGCCTTCGCCGAATCTCGGATGAACGACCTGCATTCCTTTTTTGATCGTTTCCGGAGTGAAATCGGAGTTTCTCACCGGCTGTGGCTTATTTGCCTGATAGGTCGGAATGTATGCCGGCTTTTCTTTCTGCGGTTCGCGTCCGTATCTCGGGTTGACCGCTTCCTTCGGCTGTTCTTTCCGCTTATTGGCGATCGCGCGCATGTACTGCGGCGGGATCTCCTTAACAAATCTCGACGGAGACAGATTCTGTGTCTGTCCGAAAAGCATTCGGCTTCGTGCCGAAATGACCGTCAGCTTTCTCTTGGCTCTGGTAAGCGCGACGTACATCAGGCGGCGTTCTTCCTCGACGTCTCCGTCGTTGACGGAACGCGAGCTCGGGAAGATCGTCTCGTCGACGCCGACGACATATACGGCACCGAACTCGAGGCCCTTGGCGCTGTGGATCGACATCAGGCGGACATAGTCCTCGCTGTCATCGGCATTGTCCCCTTCGGAATAAAGCGCCGCGTTCTGCAGATACGCACCCAGTATTCCCGTAAGGTCCAGCCCGAAATCCGGCTCGTTTTCCAAATACGGATCCTGCGCCTTCTCCTCTTCTGAATTCGAAAGAAGCGCGGTCTCCACTTCCTTTTTGCGTCTTGCCTCAAACTCGACGGCTTCGGAAAGGAGTTCTTTTAAGTTCTCGACACGGTCGACCATCTCGTCCTTTTTCTCACGCTGCTCGATGATCTCGTTGACCAGTCCCGTCTTGTCCTGCACATACTCGATGAACTCCGAAAAAGACGCCTCGTTGTCGGCAAGGACTCTTCTTAGGTTCTCGATCAGAAGATAGAACTCGAAAAGCTTTTCCGCGGCGCGGCCGAGTTCCGGGAACATGGAGCTCTTTTCGCAGACCGTAAGTGCCGGCATGCCTTCTCTTTCCGAGATCGCAAGGACCTTGGCGACCGTCGTGTCACCGATGCCTCTCTTCGGCACGTTGATGATCCTCTCCCACGCGTAGTTATCCGCGTCCGAATAGATCAGTCGGAGATACGCCAGAACGTCCTTGATCTCTTTTCTGTCGTAGAATCGAAGGCCGCCGTAAACTCTGTACGGGATGCCCTTTTCACGCAGCGCAGTCTCGATCGTACGGGAAAGCGCGTTCATGCGGTAAAGGATCGCCACGTCACTATAAGGATACAGGCCGCTCTCGGCATCTCTTTTGATACTCTCGGCACAGTAATACGCCTCGATGCCGTGGTGGTCGGCAAGAAGAAATGTGATCGGATCGCCGTCTTCTCCCGAAGTACGAAGTACCTTCATCTTTCTCTTCTTGTTGTGCGCAATAACGCCGTTGGCCGCGTTCAGGATCGTTGCCGTCGAACGGTAATTCTCCTCGAGCTTGATGACTTTGGCGTCCTTGAAATCCTTCTCGAAATCGAGGATGTTTCGAAGATCCGCGCCTCGGAAAGAATAGATCGACTGGTCATCGTCACCGACGACGCAGAGGTTTCTGTAGCGCTTTGCGAGAAGCTGGATCAGGACATACTGACAGTGGTTCGTATCCTGATACTCGTCAACGAGGATATAGCGGAACTTCTCCTGATACATCGTCAGGACATCCGGGTGTTCTTTGAAAAGACGCACGGTATTAAACAGGATATCGTCGAAGTCCATGGCGTTATTGGCAAGGAGCCTGTCGTTATAGCGACGGTAGATCCTCGCGATCGTAGAAAGACGCATGTCGCCTCCGGCTAAAGCGGAGAACTCTTCCGGCGACTGCATGTCGTTTTTCGCTTTGCTGATGATGGTCTGTACAAGACGCGGCGCGAAAAGCTTGTCGTTGAGTTCCATCTCCTTGACGACTTCCTTGATGACCTTTCCCTGGTCATCCGAATCCAGGATCGAATACGTCGGCGTGTAATCCAGGAGCTCCGCGTGACGGCGCAGGATACGGGCAAACATGGAGTGGAAGGTTCCGACCCACATGTTTCTCGAAGTATCACCGATCAGGGTATTGATACGTTCCCTCATCTCGTTCGCGGCTTTATTGGTGAACGTGATGGCCAGGATATTCGACGGCCAGATGCCCCTCACACGGATCAGATACGCGATACGGTATGTGATCACACGCGTTTTTCCCGAGCCGGCGCCGGCCAGGATCAGAAGGGGGCCCTCGTCGTGAAGGACTGCCTCCCGTTGTTCATCATTCAGTTTTTCGAGCAGGTCGTCCATCCATGCCTCCAGTTTCCTTTACGAAAAGCAAAGGGGATTCTTTCTTTCAGAGTGTCATTATACTGTATCTGTTGTCCTATTACTAGGACAGCAAAAGGGGATCCGAAAACTACTTTTTCTCCTTGCCGGACGAGGACTCGTCGGTAGTGCTTTTGACGGAGTTTACGGCCGTTGTGAGTTTCTCGGAAAGGTTATCGGTCAGATCACTGATGTGATCCATTGTCGTCTCATAGGTCTCCTTAAGGAAGCGGTAAAACGGCTTGTCCATCCACATTCTGAAGATAAATCCGGCGTGGATCAGACGGCTCTCCTTATACTGGCCGATACGCTCCTTGAGTTCTTCGTAGTGAAGAACGATCTGCTGCTGTTTGGCGAATTTCTTGATCGCCAGGACGATCTGCGTCGAATGCCTCATATCCATGATGAGGATGCCGTAGAAGAATCCGATGAAGAACGAAAACGCCAGATTCTGCGACAGCCATTCGAGCGATCTTAAGATACGCGGGTGGATCAGGAAATAGTAGACCGCGCCGAGGATCGACCACAGGAACGAATAAAGCGGGCAGATAACACCCTGGATGTTGCCCCAGCGGTCCGTGTAGTCCCAAAGACGCATCTTAAAGTGTTTCAGGCAGATGATACCCGCGATGTACTCGACGATCGTCATGCCGAGCATCATCAGGAAAAACAAAAAGAGCTTTTCGAGGACCTCATTGTCGAAATCGATCCGTGTCTCCAAAGATGCGATCAGGTAAAGAAGCACAAGTCCGAAGCCGTAGATCGGAAGGTACGGGCCGGAAAGGAATCCCGGATTGACCCATTTTTTCTGTGAAACGAAACGACGGTAGAACAGCTCGAGGACCCAGCCCGTCAAGCTTCCCACAAAGAACAGAAATGCCAGTAAAAGAATGAACGACATATTTCCACCTACCTTATAATGAGTTCCATCAGAAGGTTTTCTCTGGCGTAGACCGCGATACGCGAATCGTCCACGTCACGGAAGAAATCATAAAGCGCCACGCTCGTATCAAGCGTCGCGTAGTTTCTCATCATGGCATTAAATGTCGCCGTGAAAAGATCGTTGTCTCCCTTGATCACGGCCAGATAAAGCACGAGCGGATATGCTTCCGATGCTTCCTGATCCGAAGGCGCCCCGGACATGATGTTATACGAGCTGTAGAGGAATCCGTCGTTATAGATCTTCGAAGATACCCAGGCGTATCCGTCTTCGTCCAGCTGCCCGATCTCGGCAAGATGTACCATCGCGTAAAGCGACGGCACCAGCTCGGCATTTCCGGCGCTTCCCGTATAGTAGGTGTACCCGAGTTCTTCCGAATACATCCACGCGTAAAGCGGAAGCTCCTGCGAGATCTTACCCTCTTTGACGATCCGGATCATCTCCTCATATTTTTCCTGATACTCCGGGAAAAGCACCGCGGCCCGGCGCATGGCGTCCAGGTCCATGGCACAGATCTCCACGCCCTCGGACTGCACAAGTGTCGCGCCGTCTCCCTGCTGCTCTTCTTCCGTAACTTCGGGAACGAGAGTCTTTTCCGTTACCGGGATCGGTGTCGGCATCGCGGCTCTGTCTGCAGCGCGATAAGAAGACTTTGCTCCCGCGTCAAATACTTTTCCCGAAAGATCATGGATCCGGTCGAGAAGCTTCGCGTCGCCCCATTTGTCGTAGTAGTTCAGAAGCGCACGAAGATATCTCGTGGTCGCCTCCATGGAGATAGGCGCGTCAGTAAGAAGAAGATTTGCCTGATCTTCGTAAAGGTCGCTCTTTTCCACTTCCGGTCTGTTTTCTTCAGAAACAAGTTCGTCGGCTCTTTTAAACTTCAGAAGATATCCGTTTCCGTCGGTAAGAGACGTGTCGATCGCGTCGATCATCGTTTTCGCGGCGCTTCTTTTTCCTTCACGGACATAAGATTCCAAAAGAAGGACCTGATCGAATGTATCCACATAGGCCGACTGCATGGCCGGAACGCTTCGGGTCGTTCCCGGAAGCACATACCAGGAAAGGACCCACGGGTTCATTTTCGGATCATCGGAGAGGATCTTCGTCACTCTCGAAAACATGTATCCCCTGTGAAATTCGGTCTCGGAAACGACGCTGTTCATTTCATCGGTCATGGAAAAAGAATTCGCGGCGGTATCTTCTTTCTTGGAAAAAGCGCCGCTGTCGAGCAGGAATTTTACGCCCACCACGATCGCGATTACCGCGACAACTGCGATCACGGAGATCGTCACGATCTTCTTGACCTTCTTATTGGTATATTTCACCGATGTCAGTGCCGGCATATCGTTTCTTCTCCTTTCCGAAAAGCCCGAATTGAGATATTATTTATTGTACCACTTGTTTGGAGGAAAGAAATGAGGATCGCGGGAATCATTGCCGAATACAATCCCCTGCATAACGGGCATCTGCGTCTGTTTCAAAAGATCCGCGAGGAGCTTTCGGATAAGACACCGATCGTCGTGATCATGAGCGGCGAATTTGTTCAGCGCGGCATCCCATCGATCATTGACCGCGAGAGCCGTGTCTGTGCGCTTCTTTGCTGCGGCGCCGACCTCGTTTTCGAGCTTCCCTTTACTTTCGCGACCGGCTCTGCCGACCGTTTCGCGCACGGCGGCGTTCAATCGCTTCTCCAAAGCGGCGTCATCACGGACCTATATTTCGGAGCCGAACATCCTTCTCTTTCCGATCTATCCCTTATCGCGGAAAAGGACTTTGAATCGGATCCTGTTTTCTCCGAAAAACTCGAGCAGTTCCAAAAAGACGGTCTTCCCTATGCCGCTGCCTGGCAGGAAGCCGCTAACGCCGTGATCGAGGGTCTTCCGGAAGGAAGTTTTCCGCTGACTTCAGAAGAATTCGGAAGCATCATCCGACAGCCCAATAACATCCTGGCGATCTCGTATCTTCGCGAGCTTCATCGCTCCGGATCAAATGTAGTTCCGCACCTTGTGTGCCGCGAAGGCTCCTACCACGAAGAAGAGCTTTCCGAAAACGAATTCCCGAGTGCCACGGCGATCCGAAAGACCATCCTCGAAAGATATAACGATCTCGAAAAAGGCGACTTCATCCGCTCACTCGGCGATCTTCTGCCGTATGTACCATCTGAGATGCTTGCCGAGATGCTGCATCTTTGGAATCAGGACACGATCCCGATGGGCGAAAAGCACCTGCTTTCGCACTGTCTTCCGATCCTTCGTTCTTGTTCTTCCGAGCAGCTTTCTTCGACCGCGCATATGGGGCCGCAGCTTGCCGGGCACCTGAAGTCTTCGGTTCGCTCGATGCATTACGATCCGAAACAGGATCTTCCCGAAACATTCCGAAAAGCCGTCGAGACCAAGTGCTTTTCGTACACACGTATCCTTCGCTCGCTTTCTTCTCTTTCCGTCGGCCAGACGCAGGAAGATCTGCAAAAACTTACTGATCCGAAATATCTCCGCCTTCTCGGTTTTTCCGAAAAGGGTCGCGGCGTCTTAAAGTCCATGCGCGAATCTTCCGCTCTTCCGATCCTTTCGCGCGCGTCCGACGCCAAGCACTTCGGCAAGGATCCCGAATTTGCCCGCATGAACGAACTCGACAGGTTGAGTCACGATCTTTGGACAACGATCGCAAGAGGCACTTTTGAAGAAGACTTCAAACGCGAAGTCATCCAGTTTAAGAGAAATAAACTCTATCGCTGATCCTGCTTTTTCACAGATCTTTCAATTCAAACAAAAAACCCGTTAACTTTCGTTACCGGATTGGGCGGAGAAGGATGGAGGCAAATTATGAAACTGCCCTCCAATTCCGCAAACCACATTCCAAATTGACCCTTTCCATGCGCGTCGTTAGGTTCGTTTTATTGCAATACTAACACTCTTTCCCCATTTAGAAATACACTTACTTCTTTGCAGTAACAAGAAATAGCACCTTCTTCAGTATCCGCAACGTAGTAGTGTATGTTTTCTAACTGATTAGGACGTTCATCGTCTATCTGAATCAAATGAGCCAAGTTTGCATTCGGAGACTGAATCTGAAGATTTGTAAATTCTCTCAAATATAACTTGATAGTGTCGGCACTGGTTTTACTCTTCTTCAGTACTATAGTAATGTCCCAAATATCCCTCTCCGAGAAATCTCTTAACAAAATCGAATATTCGAGAATTGTCTTATAATCTGCCAGTAGCTTATTAATCTGCAAAATCTCATTCATCTTGGTATTCTCCATTAGTGTATCATTGATTTTTCGTATAGATGTTAAAATATCATCCTTCTCTTCCCCTGTAATGTCATCATTTATGACAATGCATTCTAGTGCATTGTCTATTATTCTCAACAATTTCCCTCGGTATTGAAAATAATCTGAAGAAGGAATGCGACTAAGATTAATTAGTAATTGTCCCGGATACATTTCCCCAACAAGTGGATCTTCCTCAAGAAACGTAACAGCCTTATTGACTGCAGTTTCTAAGAAAAGACGTTGTCTAATCATTATTGAAACATCCTTAAGATCAAGTTCATCAGGCTGCTTCATAATTACTCGGTTATACCATTTCTGCAGCCCAATCAACTGACCATTGTCTGTAATTTCATTTGCTTGATACAAATCTTTTATTCTATCCATTAAGTCCCTTCCACGTTGCTTGAAGATTTCTTCAAATAATTCGATGTAGCCTTGCGGAATATTTACCATTTCAAATATGTCAAGGATACGCTAATATGTCAAGGATTCAACACTGCTATAACGCCCATTTTTGGGGTAGAAGCGCCTTTTTCTTCGGAAAAGTAATGACTATTTTATAGTGAACTTGTAACCAGAAAAAATGACGTCGTCAAATCGACATTTTTGTAAAATCATAACCACCCTTCGGGTGGTTTTTTGTCTCGCATGCTTCGTTCCTCGCGTTCTCGACGGAGTCACGTCTCCAAGAATGAAAAGGGGCTTTCTCATGTTTTAAAGAAAGCCCCTTCTTTTCAGTTTTTCAAGTTCGAAGAACTACCGTCAGATCTCGTTCTCCTTTTCCTTCTTGGTGCGTCTTCTCAAGATCACCAGAGCCGCTGCCGCGACAATGATGAACAGGAACGCTACCACAGGTGTTCTGTCAGATCCGGTATCACCGGTCTTAACGACGGTCTTTCCGCCCGGTCTTGTTGCCGAGGATACGACCTCAAACTCAACAGTGATCGTAGAACCGTCAGTGTAGGTGATCTTCATTCTGTGAACACCCAGTGTCAGTTCGTCGATCGTCTCCGGCTTGAGTTCGATCGAACCGTCCGGCTTCTTCTCGAAGTCCTCAGGTTTGACCGGTTTATCGTCGATCGTGACGCTCGCGATCTCCTTTGTCGGAGTCGGAGTTGTCGTCGTTTCAGACGGCTGCTCCGAAGGCTCTGTTTCTGTCGAAGACTCGGAGCTTGCATCCTGGATCGTCTTTGATCCGGACGGAGTTGTCGTTGACGGATTCGGAGTCGTCGGGTTCGGAGTTGTCGACTGCTGCGTGTAGTTGTTCGTGATCGTGACACTCTTCTGTGTCGCGTCAGCAAGTGTCACAACAGCGTCGTTATTCAGAACAGAGAGATCATATCCGCTGATCTTTGCGTCTGCCTCATCCTCAGTGATCTTGTAATCACCAAGAGTCAGATCGTTGAGCTCGACATAAGAAGCACCTACGATCTCAACCGGGATCGTGCTTCCATCCGGACATGTCACTGTGAAGTGGTATGCCTTTGTCGCCGCGCTTGCCGGAGCGTCCGCGCTGAGAGCCTTCTCGATCTTCAGGCTGCCCTTGACCTGGACCGGAGCCGTATACGTATTCGTAAACGTTGTCACGTCTCCGTTTACGGAAGTGCCGGAAAGCGAGTAACCCGCCGGCATTGTTCCCTCACTCCAAGTGTATGTGATCTCGTTGCCGCTTGCGTCATACTTCGCGAGATCGTTAGATGTGTACTTCCATCCGTTCGCGTCGTTCAGAGTTGCCTGATCGACTGTCTGCGTGCCGTCGGAAAGTGTAACGATGAGTTCTGTCGGACGAGCGCCCGCGGTATCGTTGTTATCATCCCAGACCTTCTCTACGGTAACGGATGTCTTCACGGTCGACAGATCGAACTTGTTCGTAAATGTCGTCTTATTGCCGTTGACCACGCAGGATTCCTTCGAGTATCCGGCAGGCATGGTTCCTTCAGACCAGGAGTATGCGATCTCCACACCGTTCGCGTAAACCGGAACACTTACGGAAGCCGTCCATCCGTTCTGCTCACTCAGCGTTACGGATCCGCCGGTGCTCAATGTCATGACAATATCAGCAGGACGAGCACCTGCGACATTATTCGCATCATCCCAGATCTTCTCGACCGTCAGGGTCTTCTTTTCCGTCTCGTGCTTGTTCGTGATCGTCGTAACGGTTCCGCTTACAGACTGGCTTGCGCTATATCCGGATACCGCATCCTCTTCCCATGTATACGTATACAGATTTCCGGACGCGTCGTGCTTATCGAGATTCTCAGCCTTGTACTCCCAGTTGTTCGCGTCGTTGAGGAGGATATCTCCGCCGAGCGCAGTACCGTTTCTCAACAGACGGACAGTGACTTCCGTCGGACGCTTACCGTCCTGGTTATTACTGTCATCCCAAACCTTCTTGACCGTTGCCTCTGTCTTCTCCGAAGAGATGTCAAAGGTGTTCGTGATCGTGGTCGTAGATCCTGATGTAGCAGACGAAGCCGTATAGTTCGCCGGAACCTGTTCCTTCCACTCGTAAGTGATCGGCTGACCATTCTCATTGACCGGCAGGTTATCGATGGAATCCGTCCAGTTGTTCTGATCGTCCAGTGTGACGGATCCGACCTTGGTCGAACCGGTATAAAGATCGACAGTAACAGATGTCGGCTGAGCGGAGCTGCTGCCTGTGTTGACCCAAGCCTTCTTGACTGTCAGTTTCGTCGTTTCGATCGTGTGAGCATTCGTGATCGTCGTCACGGTTCCGCTTGTGGTATTACTCTTCTGTGTATATCCGGTCGGTGCGGTGACCTCTTCCCATGTGTACGCATACTCGTTTCCGCTTGCGTCATACTTCGGAAGATCCGTCTTTTCATATGTCCAGCCGGAAGCAGCCGTGAGCATTACGGAAGATCCGCACGCGACATTGTCCTGATAGAGCTGGACTTCCAGTTCATTCGGGCGAATAGCGTCACGGTTGTTATCGTCATCCCATACCTTCAGGACCTTAGCGGTCGTCTTCTCATTGGAGAAGTTGTAGGTATTTGTGATCGTTGTAGAAGCTGTTCCGTTTCCGGAATATGTATCCGTATAATTTGCCGGAACCTGCTCCTTCCACTCGTAAGTGATCTTCGTGCCTGCGGCATATACCGGGAGGTTTTCAATCTTATCTTCCCAGTTGTTCGCAGCGCTCAGTGCGACACTTCCGACCTTGGTCGAACCGTTAAGAAGATCGACAGTTACGGATGTCGGCTGAGAACCGCTATTACCTGTATTGACCCAGTTCTTCTTGACCGTCATGGCCGTCGTCTCCGCAGTATGCGAGTTCGTGATCGTTGTTTCCGTTCCGCTCGTGGCGATTCTCTTGCTGTAACCGGAAGGTACGGAAACTTCATCCCATGTATACGCATACTCAACTCCGCTAGCGTCATACTTCGGAAGATTCGTCTGCGTGTATGTCCAGTTGTTCGAATCATCCAATGTGATCTCGGAACCATAGGCGGCATTATTCTGCAGGAGCTGGACCTTAACAGCCGTCGGACGCTTGCCGTCCTGATTGTTGCTGTCGTTCCATACCTTGGTGACCTTCGCCGTTGTCTTCTCGGAAGACAGGTCGTAGGTGTTCGTGATCGTGGTCGTGGTTCCGGATGTGGCATATGTTGCCTTATAGCCCGCCGGTACCTGTTCTTTCCACTCGTAAGTGATCTTAGCACCATTCTCGTTAACCGGCAGATTATCGATGGATTCTGTCCAGTTGTTGGAAGCATCCAATGTGACGGTTCCGATCTTGGATGATCCCTTATAAAGGTCAACATCAACAGACGCCGGCTGCGCGGAACTGTTACCGGTATTTACCCAGGCCTTCGTGACAGACAAAGATGTCTTCTCGACAGTATGGGCATTCGTGATCGTAGTTTCCGTTCCGCTCGTGGTATTACCGCTCTGTGTATATCCTGTCGGTACGGTGACCTCTTCCCATGTGTACGAATACAGAGTACCGGTTGCGTCATACTTCGGAAGATTTGCCTCTTCGTATGTCCAGTTGTCGGTTGCCTTCAGAGTTACGGCGGTGCCGTAAGCGTTACCGTCCCGCAGGAGCTGAACCTGCAAAGTATCCGGACGCATGCCGTCCTGGTTATTACTGTCAGTCCATACCTTCGTGACCTTCGCCGTTGTCTTCTCGGAAGAGAAGTCATAGCTGTTCGTGATGGTTGCGTCCGCGGTTCCGTTTCCGGTATAAGCAGGCGTGTAGTTAGCAGGTGCGACCTCTTCCCATGTATAAGAGATCAATCTTCCGTTCGAATACTTGGCAAGACCCGTTACTTCTGTCGTCCATCCGTCAGCAGCCGCCAGTGTTACCGTTCTGCCTGCGGTGCCGTTGATAAGAAGTTTCACGTCAACAGTTGCCGGACGGTTTCCTGTCACGTTATTGTTGTCGCTCCAGGTCTTTGTGATCTTAAGCGAAACAGTCTCTGTCGTGTAGGAGTTCGTGATCGTCGTATCCGTGCCGATTGTTGTGTTGTCGGCCAGTGTATAGCCTGTCGGTACGTTGACCTCTTCCCAAGTGTACTTATACTCATCACCGTTTGCGTCGACCTTCGGAAGATCGGTTGCCGTGTATGTCCAGTTTCCAGAAGCATTCAAAACTACGGCAGAACCAAACGCAACACCGTTCTGCAGGAGCTGTACATCCAGAAGTGCCGGACGCTTGCCATCCTGGTTATTACCGTCATTCCATACCTTTGTGACCTTCGCCGTCGTTCTTTCCGTGGAAGTGTCGATCGTGTTCGTGATCGTGGTCACATTACCGCTGACCGTATAGGTCGCGTTATAATCTGTCGGTTCAACTTCCTCGAATTCGTATACGATCTTGTTCCCGTTACTGTAAACATACAGTCCAAAATAATCGTATGTCCAGTTATTGGCATCACTTAATTCGATTGTATCGATTACTTGGCCATCTGCCAGGAAATTGACGGTTACGGAAGCTGGGCGCTTGCCAAACTTATTGTTAAAGTCGCTCCATGCTTTTGTGACCTTCAGATCCACCATTTCGGTCGCATGAGAGTTCGTGATCTTTGTCTCCGTGCCATTCGTGACATTGCTGCTCTGAGTGTAATCAGAAGGCAGACCGATCTCCTCCCAAGTGTACTTATACTCCTTGCCGCTTGCGTCATACTTCGGAAGATCCGTCTTCGTATAGGTCCATCCGGAAGCAGATGTGAGCATCACGGAAGATCCGCATGCGACACCATCCTGGAGAAGCTGTACTTCCAGTTCTGCCGGGCGCTTGCCGTCGTTGTCATTATTGTCATTCCATACCTTCGTGACTTTGGCGGTCGTTCTCTCGGTAGAGAAATCGTAGGTATTGGTGATCGTTGTAAGAGCACTTCCGTTATCGGCATAGGTATCCGTATAGTTAGAAGGAACCTGTTCCTTCCACTCGTAAGTGATCTTAGCACCGTTCTCATAGACCGGGAGATCTTCGATCTTATCTTCCCAGCTGTTTGCGTCACTCAATGTAACACTTCCGACCTTGGTCGAGCCGACATAGAGATCTACGACAACCGAAGTCGGCTGCGCGAAACTGCTGCCTGTGTTGACCCATGTCTTCTTAACGGACAACGATGTCTTTTCCGCAGTATGAGAGTTCGTGATCGTTGTTTCCGTTCCGCTCGTGGTATTACCGCTCTGTGTATATCCTGTCGGTACGGTGACCTCTTCCCATGTGTACTTATAAAGCTTGCCGCTTGCGTCATACTTCGGAAGATTTATCTCTTCGTATGTCCAGTTGTCGGTTGCTTTCAGGGTTACAGCGTTACCATATGCACGGTTGTCCTGCAGGAGCTGTACGGCCAGAGTATCCGGACGCATTCCGTCCTGATTGTTACTGTCGGTCCATACCTTCGTGACCTTCGCTGTTGTCTTCTCAGAAGAGAAGTCGTAGCTGTTCGTGATGGTCGCGTCCGCGGTTCCGTTTCCGTTGTAAGAAACGTTGTAGTTAGCAGGAACGACCTCTTCCCATGTGTAAGAGATCTCTTTTCCGTTCGAATACTTCGCAAGACCGGTCACCTCTGTCGTCCAGCCTTCAGCTGCCTTCAGTGTTACCGTTCTGCCGGCGACGCCGTCGACGAGAAGTTTTACATCAACAGTGGCCGGACGGTTTCCTGTCACGTTATTGTTGTCGCTCCAGGACTTTGTGATCTTAAGAGATACAGTCTCTGTCTTGTAGGAGTTTGTGATCGTCGTATCTGTTCCGTTTGTCTGCGAAACACCCGTATATCCGGTTACACCTTCCTCAAGCCAGGAGTAAACGATCTCATCACAGTTCGCGTTAAACTTCGCAAGACCTGTGATCGTATCCGACCAGTTATTTCCTTCGCTCAGAGTTACTTTTTCGCCGGTAGCGACGCCATCCGCGAGAAGCTTGACTTCGAGAGTTGCCGGACGCTTGCCGTCCTGGTTGTTGCTGTCATCCCAGACCTTCGTGACGGTCGCAGAAGTTGTGTCCAGCGTTGTGTCGATCGTATTTGTGATCGTAAACTCGGTTCCGTTGTTGGTATAAGCCGCGTTATAGCCCGAAGGAACTTGTTCTTCGACTGTATACACGATCTTTCTACCGGCCTTATTAGCATCCAGTTGGGTCCATGTATATCCCCAGCTGTTGCCGTTTTCAAGTGTAACCGTATCGATCACCTGACCATCTGCGAGAAGATCAACAGTAACAGAGGCCGGACGCTTTGAGAGCTTATCGTTAAAGTCGACCCAATCCTTGATTACTTTGACAGAAGTTTCTTCTGTCGCATGTGTATTTGTGATCGTAGTAACGGTTCCGCTCTTGCTGACAGAAGGCGTGTATCCGTTCACTGCTTCCTCTTCCCATGTATAGACGATAGGAGTTCCGTCCGCCTTATACATCGTAAGGTTTTCGATCTTGTCTTCCCAGTTATTGGAAGCATCCAGAGTTACGCTATCGCCGGTAGCAACGCCATCCGCAAGAAGTTTCACTTCGACAGCTGCAGGGCGCACGCCGTCCTGGTCGTTGGCATCGTTCCAGGACTTCTTAACGGACGCTTCTGTCTTTTCCGCCGTGAAATTATAGGAGTTTGTGATCGTTGCGTCTGCTGTTCCGTTTGCTGTATAAGCAGCCGTGTAGCCGGTAGGAACTACCTCTTCCCAGGTATAAACGATCTCGGTTCCGTTCGAATACTTGGCAAGGCCTGTTACCTCAGTCGTCCAGTTCTCGGATGCCTTCAGTTCCACCGATCTTGCGGCTG
Source organism: Clostridiales bacterium (assembly GCA_017561715.1). GTDB lineage: Bacteria > Bacillota > Clostridia > Saccharofermentanales > Saccharofermentanaceae > Scatonaster. The sequence goes on from JAFZBN010000016.1 coordinate 71,231, forward strand.
TTCCGTCGACAAGGAGATTTACCGTGATCTTATCCGGGCGCTTGCTGAGCTTGTTATCGGCATCGACCCATTTTTTAGTGATCTTCAGATCGACAGTCTCCGGTGCACGAGTATTTGTGATCGTTGTCTCTGTTCCGGTCGTAGTATTATCAGATACTGTGTATCCGGTCGGAGCAGTGACTTCTTCCCACGTATATTTGTATTCGTTTCCGTCTACATCATACTTCGGCAGATCTGTCTCGGTAGCAGTCCAAAGACCGGTAGATGTCAAAGTGACCGGCTGACCATAAGGCACATTGTCCTGCAGGAGCTGAACCTCCACAGAAGTCGGACGTTTGCCGTCCTGGTTGTTATTGTCATCCCATGCCTTCGTGACCTTCGCCGTTGTTCTTTCAACGGTAAAGTCATAGCTATTCGTGATCGTTGTGACAAGGCCTGTAGAATCAACAGCGCTGCTCATCGAGTATCCTGCCGGAATGGTTTCTTCCCATCTGTATGTGATCGGTTTTCCGCCTTCGTTGACCGGAAGATCGTCCTCTGTGTACTTCCAGGAATTACCTGAATTAAGAGTAACCGTCTTTTTCGCAACATTGTTGGCATAGAGAGTCACCTCAACAGACGCAGGACGTGTGTTGAGCATGTTATCCCTATCTACCCATTTCTTTTCTACGGTCAGAGACACCTTTTGAGTCTCATGTGTATTGGTAAATGTTGTCGAAGAAACATCGCCTGTCTTTGCCGAAGTATATTCCGAAACACTTACTTCTTCCCAGGAGTAAACGATCAGAGCACCGTTCTCGTATTTTGGAAGATCCGTTCTGCTGTATGTCCAGGAATTACCTGCATTCAGCTTGATCGTGTCATAGTCGGCGCCATCCTTCTTGAGAACAACATTGATCTCGATCGGGCGCAGACCATCCTGGTCATTACTGTCGTTCCAGTCCTTCGTAACAGATACGGAGGTCGTTTCCGGAACGTGCTTATTCGTAATCGTCGTGAGGCCGCTTGCTTCGGTAGTTGAAGTTGTATATCCGGTTACAGATACTTCCTCCCACTCATAAGCGATCACCTGTCCGCCTGCATACTTATCCAGACCGGTAACGCTTCCCTTCCAGTCGTTAGAATCTTCAAGAGTAAGCGTATCAACAACTGTTGTGCCGTTCTTAAGAACTACACTGATGCTGGCCGGACGAATTCCGTCCTGGTTATTGTTATCGTCCCAAATCTTCTCAACGGAAAGGGAAATCTTTTCAGGCGCGTGTGTATTCGTAAATACTCTGTCTGCTGCCGTTCCGGAAGCTTCGGAAGTATATCCCGCTACAGAAGGCTCTACCCACTCATATTTGATCAGGGCGCCCTGATCGTCAAACTTCGCGAGAGTATCCAGTGTTGCCGACCAGTTATTCCCCTCGTTCAGAGTAACCGTCATGAAGTCAGTATTGTTCTTTCTGAGAATGACAGTCAGATTCTCCGGACGCAGGCCATCCTGGTTATTTGCGTCATTCCAGACCTTTGTGACCTTCATCGTGGTCTTTTCACTTGTAATATCGTACGAATTCGTGATCGTCGTATATGTGCCTGTCGCAGAAGAGGTCTGCTTATATCCGGTCTGCGTGTAGCCTGCCGGCATAGAGCCCTCGGTCCAAGAGTATGTGATCAGAACACCATTCGCGTACTTCGGAAGACCCGTGATCGTTGCTTCCCAGTTGTTGCCCGCGTTCAGCTTAACCGTCTGGCCGTCGCTTAAGGTCATAATGATCTCCGTCGGGCGCTTACCTGCAGCGTTATCAAAGTCTTTCCAGTCCTTCTTTACCGTTGCGGATGTGGTCTCCGTTGTGTAGGAGTTTGTGATCGTTGTTGTTCCGTCAGCAACAGGAGCCGCCGGGCTGTATGTCGTCGTGTAGTTTGCTACGGCAGTTTCTTCCCACTCATATACATACTCCGCGCTTCCGTTATACTTCGGAAGATTCGATGCCGTATACTTCCAGTTGTTGGATTCATCCAGTGTAACACTGTCGATCACGATGCCATCCTGCTTAAGGACCACATCAACACTCGCCGGGCGCTTGCCGTCCTGGTTATTGGAATCGTTCCAGTTCTTTTCGACAGACAGCGAGAAATACTCCTGGTAATCGTAGGTATTGTTGACCGTTACCAGATCCTGAGTGTCTTTTGTGATCTTCTGTTCTGTATTGCCGTATGCGATACCGTCAAGAGAGAATCCCGCCGGGATACTGCTCTCGCTGATCTCATATTCGGTTCCTGCGTAAAGGCCGAGGATCTCGATGCTTTCGCCGTCTTTGAGAGTGAATTCTTTTACGACGTCCTTTTCAAAAGCAACGCGCTGTGTCGTTCCATCCGGGAAAAGCACATCAAAGGAAGCCGTATGGTTGATCTTCACACCTACGGTAAATTCCGTTCCGGAAGGAGCATGGTTCGTCGGATCCGCGACTTCCTTCTTTACGACAAGGGAACCCTTGTTCTTATATGTATAGTCATTATGAATAATGACAGACGCTGTCTTATTCGTCTGGTCAACAGTGAACTCTCCGTCGACGGTGCTGTATGTCGTCGTCAATGTGAAAAGCGAGTTCTCCGATTCCGTCGTCGTCTCGATCAACTGATAGTTTCCGGGCTCGGCCAGCGGAATCTGCATCGACTGGTTCGGTTTGATCTTAAATACGTACTCCTGTCCGGACAGACCGCCGTTGGACTGTACGTACTGGGTGCCTCTCTTAACGACAAACTCGTACTGCATGTCATACTGGCTGTAGTCATACGGAATATCACCGGTCACGAGTTTTTCCACTTCGAGCATATACTCACGATAGTAGTTTTTGACCTGAATCTGCTTGGTGTCATAAGCGGAAAGTTTGAGTGTCTGCGTATTTGCGCCGGAGATCATGTACTCGATTTTCAGATTCTTACCATTGATTTGCTTCTGAGCGTTCGTCGGCTCTTCTTCAACGGTATATGTACCTGCCGGGATCCCCGTGAACGTTGTTTGCGCGTAGTAGCCGTTGCCATTGAACGACAGAGCCGCATAACTCTTTGTCGAAGTAAATTCGACAAAATTACCGCTTGCATCAAAGCGACAGTACTCGCCGAGGTCATTCTTGATCGTAAAGTTAAAGACCGTTCCATTTGGAGCAACCGCACCGTCCATTTGCTTTTCGATCGAGATATTGCCCTTTTCCGTCGTCGAATAATTCTCTCTATACTGGTTATAGACAGTGATCGTCTTATTCTCGCCATCGGCAACACTATTCGAACCGTTAGATCCGGCATAGGTATATCTTACAAAGGTATAGTTGCCTCCGGAAGTTGCGTTCGCGTTCTCCTCGATGATCGTGTACTTACCTGCAGGAACATTGTCGAGGACATTTCTGCCGGCCGTAATATCTTCGTAGGTAAGTGTCTTTGTGTATCCGAGAGGACCCAGGATCGTAAACTTCAGGTTGTCCAGATTTGTGAGCTTTCTCGTGTCAATTGTTCCGGAACCGTTCGCGTTATTGTCATTGGTAAGTGTGAACGACTTGTTTACCGTGAGCTTACCCTTCTGCACATCGTACTTGTTGATGATATCAACATTCTTTCCGTCTATGTCCAGAGTAACATTCTTGGTGGTCTCATCCGCTCTCGAAGTGAAGGTATAGCCCGGCATAGCGACATATGCGTCGTCACCGGTATAGTTCTTGTCACGAATCTCGGTTACCGTATATGTCGCGTTCGGATCCAGTCCGTAGATCGTGAACATGTTTTCAGTTGCACCGAGACCCTGCGCGCTTGTATCGTAGTTGATCGTGAATACGTGTTCCTGCGAACCGAGCGTACCGTTCTTATCCTGAACGTACTGATCGCCCTTTTTCACCGTGAATCTGAATTCTTTTCCTTCAAAATCACTGAGGTCTTTCTGCTGACCGGGCTTGATCATACCGGCCGGGAATTTGACATCGACATTCTTCTTGATATTCAGGGAGAATTTGCCGTCAACGTCTATTGTCTGGAACTTATTGACCAGCGTCGCGTCGACATCATCGTTGTCTCCGAGGACGACCTTATCCGAAGCCATGACAGATCCGCCCACCTGTACTTCTTTCGACAGGAAGGTAAATCCTCTTACGTCATCCGTTAATTCTTCGATGGTATATGTACCCGGGATCAAGTGGTCAAAATCGACCGTCTCGCCGTTCTTGATCTTGAAATACTTTTTCTCCAGGCCCATCGTACCGTTAAGGTCCTGGACATATGCGCCGTCTTTTTCAAGCGCGAACTCGAACTCCTCATCGCTCGGGAATGTGCCGTTTCCCGTGACGTCAACATTCTTCGTCACGGACATCTTGGCATACTCGATATTATAGTAGTTATAGAAACCGCCGAGGGAGAACTCGGTGCCGGACATATCGACTCCGTTATTTGTGGCAATGATGCCGCTATTGGAAAGGTCGGATGCGTCGGCATACTTCCAGGAACTGACCTGATAGTGAATGATGCCGTTTACGTTTGTGACCAGGACATCGATACGGATCTCACCGTTGGATTTTGTGATATGGCTGTCCACGCCGGCAGCCATGGAGTTTTCCGTGATGACGAAATAACGGTGCTTTCCGTTATAAGGATCGACATCTCTTACTGTTTCGCTGATCGATTTGAATTCGACTTTACCGTTGGCGTCAGTGGATTTTACATCAGTAAAAGCACCGTCCACCGTCAGCGGCTGATAATTGGAATCCGTTTCCTTGATAGTGAAGGTGTACTGCCCTTCACCTGCATGGATATTCTTGATCTCATTATTCTTGATCTGTGCTGCCGGGGTTCCTTCTTCGACAAATGCCTTACGCATAGCGAAATGCATGAAGCTTGTGTCCGGAGTATTGGCATCCTCTGTTCTGTCGTGGAAGATATAGTGGAACTCACCGCCCTTAACAACAGTCGTGCCTGCGGCCGCGATCCAGCCTGCGCTCGAAGTTACGACAGTTCCGACGGTATCCGGATTCGGTACGAGGAAGAGACCTGCTGTCGTATCGTAGTCGACTGTCTTAGCGTAAGGGATGTTCCAGATGATCTTTCTTGTGATCAGTTCATCGATATCCTTGTTCTTCTGTGTATCGTTACCGGAATGGTCAGTATATGTGTCCATCTCTTTTCCGTCAGAAGTAACGAGGTACTTGGCAAGTTTGATGTGGTCCGTGTTCTTGATGTTGAAAACGATAACAGTACTCGGATCCTTCAGAATGTGAAGATCCTCGGTCTGCTGAATGGCTTTCTCGAGTTTGCTTCCCGGCTCAACATTGACATAGAGCGTGCAGTTCTTATAGCACTCGTCGGTAAAGTCGAGCACGGCTTTTCCTGTGGAAAAATCAGCAATACTGTCGCCATCAAAGGCAGTATGCTGAATCATTTTACGGGACTCGTCCGCGAAGTGGTCGATCATGCCGTTTACGTTTTCATTGAGTTCACTCTCTTCGAAGGTCCTGTAGAGAGCTTCTCCTTTGAAGCTTCCCGCGTCATATGTGAAAGAGTCAGAATTTGCAAGGTCAGGGGTAGTATCGATAACAAACTGCATGGAAGGAGCAGTCTGATAGCCGTTTTTCGCGCCGTAGGTATAACCGAATCTGGCTTTACCGCCGGAAATGGAAGCGATGATGAACTGCGCCGGCTGTTCGCCCGCGAGGTCAACGTCGCAGTTATCGTTCTTCTGGTTGTAGAAGTCATTGGTCGCGTACGTCGTCTCCATGTGGTTACGCTGTTCCAGTCTGTTGGTCACGATACCGAAATCAACGGCACGGCCGAGTACGGAACTGTAGTTCACGAGACTTGACGAATCGTAACTGAGATACGCGTCAGCTGCGTTTACTGTCGGAACGCCGATGGTGACACCGTTTTTCGATCTGTTGACGGCGATCGTTCCGAGCACCACGGATGTTGCCAGCACCAGACTTGTGATGCCGACTGCCTTTTTACTCTTGAAGATGTGTTTCATGTTTTTATCCCCTTGTCACAACTCAATTGTCTTCTGCCCAAACTTAAACGTCTTGCACCGATAATGCGCGGTGCACGCAAGAACCCTAATACCGAGTATAGAACCTAGGAAATAAAAAACAACCCGAAAAAGTCTGAAAATACGCTTTTTTATCTAGTTTTTATCTGTCTGAAACATTAAGTTAACAAATAATCCTATAAAACTCGAAAAATCGCCCTCCGTAGAGCCGAAATCGGTTCAGGTCCGAAGGACAAAAAAAGACCCGGTCTTTTCAGACCGGGTCGAATCTTGCATTTAAATAATTCTCGATTACTTAGCAGCGTTAGCAGCCTTAGCCAGACGGGAATTCTTTCTTGCAGCAGCATTCTTGTGGATATATCCCTTAGCAGCTGCCTTGTCCAGTGCGGACTGAGCATCCTTAACGAGTGCTGCGGAATTATCATCAGATGCGGCGATAGAAGCCGTTGCCTTCTTGACAATGGTGCGCATCTCGCTCTTCTTCATCTTGTTGGCCAAAGTCTTCTTTTCAGTTACTTTAACGCGCTTACATGCAGACTTGATATTCGGCATTTCCTTCACCTCCATCAGTATTAATCTTTATTCAGACACCGAGACATTTTACCATGCTTAATTGAGTGGCGCAAGAGTTTTTTTGTTTTTCTGTCAAAAATTCCCTTTCGTCGCCTCGTAAAGCCCGATACTCGTGGCGATCGGCAGGTTCAGACTGTCGATATTTCCCGTATGTTCGATCCTAACCGGACAGCCGACTTTCGAAAAAGAGGCCGGAAGGCCGGTGGCTTCGTTGCCCATGATCAGGGAAAACGGGCTCTCGATCTTCGTTTCATGAAGGAGCGTACTTCCGTCGAGCATGAACGGATAGAAGTGTCTGTCCCCTGCCCCGTCGTTCTTTTCGTAGTCTTCCCAGGTATCGTAGTACTTAAAGTTGATGCGGCTCAAAGCCCCCATCGAAGCACGGATCACCTTCGGATCAAAAAAGTCGACACCCGGACGGATGATCGCGATATTCGTCACTCCAAAACCCGCCGCCGAGCGGATGATCGTGCCCGCGTTTCCCGAGTTTCCCGGATTGACTAAAACAACGTGAGAAGCGTCCTTATCGAGCTGACAGGCGTACTTTCGGATCATGGCGATCACGAAGCAGTTCTCTTTCTGAGAAAGGATCTGGAACACCTTATCGTTGACTTCGACAGGGATCGCGTTTTCCGAACAGATCTTCTTTATCTTCTCTTTCGTTTCAGATTCGTAAAAAGCACTGTGGATATATACCTGCTTTACATCCTTCGGACGGATGTTCAGATATTCCATACTGACGGTCGCCCCGAGACAGTATGTCACCATATCTTCTTTCTTATACCTTTTAACAGTAGCCATTGCTTTCGTCCCCGCCGCGGTTACAGTCTGATCACACGATCGGCCGTCAGCATGCTCTGCAGAAGATCCGCCATATCTTCACAGATGATCCTTGGATCCTCAGGAATCTTTCCCAGATAGAAAAGCGTCTCGTTACAGGCTTTGACCATGATCTCACGGTCGAGGATATCTTTCCAGCAGGAATACACTTCGCTTTCCGGCAAGATCAGCTTGACCGCGTCGTGAAGAAGGATGATCTCGTCCGGAACGGTCTTGGCGTCCTTTAAACTCTGAAGTGTATGGAGCATCAGTTCTTTTCCGTGCTCTTCGGAAGCGCCGTCACCCTTATTGTCACCGATGATCTCACTTTCAAACACAAGGACCACGCGCTTCGGACTTCCTTCACGGGACGAAAGCGCGATCTGCGGAAGAGTTTCCGTATTTCCCTCGGTAAAGATCTTTCCCATTTCCATTATTTCCCGCTCTCCTTTTCCTTGGAAGGTGCGTCAGCGGACTGTCCGCCCAGCATGGCGATTGCTCTCGGGACGGCATCTTTGCTGTTGCCCCAGGGCTTTCCCTTATTTCTGTAGTCGAATTTCAGTGTGAACCATTCCACGTCTTTGATGAGTTCATCCAGTCCCTCGTTGTGTGTCTTGGCGAGTGCCGCAACGAACTCGGATGCCTGGTTCTGGTTCAGTTCTTCCGCCGCCGCGCGAAGGAGCATCGCCACATGCGGCAGACAGTGATAGGTCTTTGTCGAGAAGGTCTCGCGGAAAGACGCGTCTTCGAAATAAAGCCACATGATGACTTCCATATAACGCTTCATGGTCGTGTTGATCTTGTCACAGATGATGCACGACTCCAGTCTCGAATCGATCTTATCGGCAAGCGTCGTCAGGCGCTTTTTGTACTCGGCGTCCTTTCCGGAAAGAAGCGATCTTTTCGCCGGAGCCGCCTTTTCCCAGAGCGGATCGGTCTCTTTTTTCACGTCCTGGATATGCGTATGAAGCATGAGTCCCATGCCGAGACGGTTGATCTCACGGCCAAACATCTTGTTTAAGTGATCGCCGCAGAATCCTGACTTATTTGTCAAAACGCGGTTATCCGGCTCCATCAGGGACGGCCCGAGATAGTAGTCGAGAGAATCTGCCTCTACCTTTGCCTTCAGCGCGCATAGCGGGCAGGCGCAGGAAGAGGAATATGCGTCATTTACCGGAATGGTATAGATCTTTTCAACTTTCATCGTAATATCCTTCCCGGCGGCATCATGCCGGATCTTCGTGGATCAGGCGCTTGGCCCGCACATCTACCGCCACCATGTTGATCGAGGAATATTCCTCAATGTATCTGCCCAGACGCTGTTGCGCGTTGAAAAGCACCTCCTGGGCGTTAAATCCGTAATAAAGTTCAAGGTCGATACTTAAGACGACACCGTAAACGCGCTTTTCCGAAGAAAAACCGACGACATCGTGCACGCCCGGGACCTTTCTTAAGATGATCTTCACAAGATCCAAAAGCGCATCGTCCGAGATCGAGTAACTACCTAAACTCGAGAATGTCGGTCGTACGACCGTTCTTTCGGTATCCGGAGCAACCGGCTGGACGCCTCTCTCCTTATCCCATCTTCTGCGAAGTCGGTTCAACGGGTCCGAAAAATAACCGGAGAACTCATGCTTGATCTCCATGCTCGGAACCGGGATCGTATGCATGCCTTCACGGATACGGGTATTTTTCGCCTGCGTGATCTCTTCTTCCGAACTGACGTCTTCGATACGGATCAGCATTGCCGGCTGATTGAGCCAGAGATTCGTGCATATCTTTTCGAGCATGGCGTCGGAGGTTCCGAGGATCATGAGTGTCGAAGGAAGATTCTCCGCGAGGGCACGGCGCATGATCGAAGACCGGCTCGGATCCTCGAAAAGCGCCTGTCTTACCGACTCGAGCTTGGTCGGTGCTTTTTTCGCGGAGTTACCTGCAACGATACGGCTTCCGTTGATGAGAAGGCCGTCGTCGATAATGAAACGAATGGAATTCTGTTTGGCGACACGAATGGCACGTGTGCTCTTACCGGTACCGGAAGGACCTACAAACGCAACGACCGCGATCTGGGAAAGAAGCTCCCTCATCTCTTTTTCGTCGTTGGCCGCAGTCTCGATCTGACGCTCGGTCCTTAAGTGCGCACGTGTGTCCACGTTCTTCTCGAGACGTCGCAAAGTGGCGCGAAGCTCAGGAATGAACACGCCCCGGCGGGAAGCGCCCTGCCTCTCTTCCGGGTGTTCAGTCTGTTCCTTGCCTTTTTGCTTCGGCAGATCCATTCCTACTATACCTCTTTATAAATCAGTTATCCCAGTTATTGAAAACTTCCTGTACGTCGTCGTTCTCGTCAAACTTCTCGAGCATTGTCTCGAGCTTACTTGCGATCTCTTCGTCATCGACCTTGGACCAGTTGAGCGGTACCGGGCCGAGAGAGGAATCTACAAATGTATATCCCTTGGCTTCGAGCGCGTCTTTTACTTCGTAATAGGCGGAAGGATCCGTCAGGATCTCGTAGTAGCCGTCCTCAGCGCTGAAATCCTCGGCGCCGCAATCGAGAGCATCCATCATGACGGTCTCTTCATCATCAAACTCCTCAGAGTCGATAAGGATCGTTCCTTTTTCCTGGAACATAAACGAAACGGAACCGGAAACACCCATGTTTCCGTCGTACTTATCGAAGATGTGACGAACATCCGCCGCCGTACGGTTACGGTTGTTTGTCAGTGCTCTTACCATGATGGCGATTCCGCCCGGACCGTAACCTTCGTATACGATCTCTTCGTAATCATCGCCTTCACCTGCGCCCGCTGCCTTCTTGATGGCACGGTTGATATTGTCGTTCGGCATGTTTGCCGCTTTTGCCTTGGCAACAACGTCTTTGAGTTTCGAGTTATTATCCGGATCCGGACCACCTGCTTTAACGGCTACCATGATCTCCTTCGCGATCTTGGTAAACACCGCGCCTTTGGCTGCGTCGGATGCTTCTTTCTTTCTCTTAATGTTATTCCACTTGGAATGTCCGGACATAGGAAAACCTCCACCTTATAAAAATGTACACAGTATTATAGCACTTACCTATATATAAGCCAACTTATCATTTAATGATCAGATAAGCGGCGTATCCGAAGAATCCGACTGCCGCTCCGGCCGCCAGGATATTTCCGAGATACTTTACTTTCTTTCCGTTTCCGATCGCGATCCTTGCGATGAGATAAACGATGGAAGCGACTGCCGCCGGAACGATTCCGATCACGCCGCCGAGCACGATCGCGAACAAGTCGGAAGTGCGGAGCGCCTTGCCCTTGTTGTCGTGAAGATAACTCTTCAGTTCTTTCGGCTTATTCGAGAAAAGCACCGCGATCACGACCGCGAGGAAAGCGATCGCCGCGCCGACTACGATCTCGATCGTCCATCCCGCGATCTTCGATCCCAGTTCTTTTGAAGCGTCATTATTGACAACGTTCATGACGCGGGCGAAGAGCTGGATCGCAAAATCGATCAGAAGAGCGACCGACAGACCATACATGGAAGAACCCGTATCGTGCATGATCATCATTTCGACGATGATGACGTTGATCATGATAAACAGAGCGCAAAGTTCAATAAACGGGAAAATATTCGTCATCGGGTCAACAGCTGTCGGATCCATGAACATCGACAGATGTGTCGCTGCCATCAGAATATACATCAGAGCCGTAAGGCTTTCGATCTTAATGTATCTCGAGGAGATCGGGGTCTTGCAGTAACGGCATTTTCCTCCGAGGCAGAGCCAGCTGAAGATCGGAACCAGATCAAGAGCTCCCAGCTCATGACCACATGTCATACACATCGAATGGCCTTTTACGACTGTGCGGTGCTCCGGAATTCGGTAGATACAAACGTTGGTAAAGCTGCCGATAACGGCACCGAACATCCCTGCTAACACGATGTTAATGATTGCTAAAACTGTCTCGGGACCCATACTTTCACACTCCTCATGATTTCTCTATAACAATAGTATAAATGCGTATTCTTTGCAAACAACGTTGCAAAATCAATGTGTTTTTATCAAAGTTTTTTGCAAATCTTTTGACAATATAGTCAGTTTTAGTTGCAAAAATGGCAAAATCCATGTATATTTATTGAGAAAAAGACAATGGTTTTACACTATGTCAGTTCGGGAAAGGGTTACAAGATTATAACAGTTTCGCTGGTAGTATCAGCGAAATTGTAATTTTTTGTTTATCTCGTAAGACTATACAAACATCGCCGTTTGGGTGTAAATTACTATTATCGACATATGACCTCGCGGGAGGGTGTTTTTCCCGTAAATAACTAACGTACATCAATTTGGGAGGGTATGATGAAACGATTAGGCGATATTCTTATCGACAGCGGTTTTCTGTCACAGGCTGAATTACAGGAGGCGCTCGAGGCACAGCGCGCGGATACCTCCAAGAAAAGACTTGGAGAGATCATCGTAGAAAAAGGTCTTCTGACAGAGCTGGATATCTTAAGAGCAATTTCCAGCCAGTACGATCTCCCTATCATCGATCTTCAACAGGTAGATATCGACCAGGAAGCAACAAAGGTTGTTACCGAGCAGTATTGCGAGGAGAACCTGATCATTCCTGTTGCTTTTGACGGAGATGACGACAACAAGAAACTCGTCGTAGCTATCTACGACCCGCTCAATATCCTCGTAACCGATGACCTTCATTTCCGTACCGGAAAAGACATCGTTACCCTTCTTGCACCGAAGCAGCAGATCCTCGCCGCGATCAAGATGAACTATGGTAGAGAAGTTGCCAAGCAGGCTGCTGACGACCTTGCTTCCGACCTTGATATCGACGATATGAAGAAGCTCGGCGACGAGATCACCGACGAAGTAAACAACGCACCTGTAGTTAAGCTCGTTAACTCCATCATCGAGTTTGCTATCCGTGCGAACTCCTCAGATATTCACATCGAACCGATGGAAGATCGTGTTCGAGTCCGTATCCGTATCGATGGTGCGCTCCAGGAGATCATGAGCAACCCTGTTGCCGCCCGTGACGCCATCATCACCCGTATTAAGATCCTTTCCGGCATGAACATTGCCGAGAAGCGTATTCCTCAGGACGGTCGTGTTCAGACCACCATCAACGGCAAACCGGTTGACATGCGTGTATCCATCCTCCCAACTGTACACGGTGAAAAAACGGTTATCCGTATCTTGGCTAAGAACGACGCCAACCTGAACCGTAAGTATCTTGGTATCAGCGAACACAACAACGAGATGATCGACAGGATCGTTAAGGTTCCGCAGGGTGTTTGTCTTATCTCCGGTCCTACCGGTTCCGGTAAAACAACTACCCTCTATACCCTTCTTTCCGAGAAGAACACTCCTGAAACGAACATCGTAACTGTTGAGGACCCGGTCGAAATCCAGATCCCCGGTATTAACCAGGTACAGGTTAATGCCAAAGCGGGTATGACATTCGCCAGCGGCCTTCGTTCTATTCTCCGTCAGGACCCGGATATCATCCTCGTCGGTGAGATCCGTGACGGTGAGACCGCCGAGATCGCCATGCGTGCTGCTATCACAGGTCACTTGGTATTCAGCACCATCCACACCAACGACGCTGTTTCTTCAATCAACCGTTTGATCGATATGGGTATCGAGCCGTTCATGGTTTCGACCGCTCTTATCGGTGTTGTTGCCCAGCGTCTCGTTCGTCGTATCTGCACCAACTGCCGTGAGGAGTACACGCCTGGTCCGGATGAAGTCGAACTTCTTAAACTTAAGCCCGGACAGAAACTCTATCGTGGCGCCGGTTGTTCCGAGTGCGGTGAGAAAGGCTATAAAGGCCGTATCGCTATCCACGAAGTAGTTATCATGACAAAGGCTATGAGAGCATTGCTCGAGCGCCGCGCAGGTGAAGATGAGATGCGCGCTCTGGCAATCTCCGAAGGCACACTTATGCTTGCCGACTCAGCTGCAGCGTTAGTACTGGAGGGTATTACTACCGTTGCGGAAATGAGTAAAGTAACATATTCCATTGACGGTTAAGGAGGAAAGAAAGTGGAAGAATTTACATTAAGTATGGATGCCATTCTCACAGAGGCTGTTCGCCGCCAGGCGTCCGATACGCACATCACCGTTGGTCTGCCACCGATGATCCGCGTACACGGTGAACTCATGCCCTTGAATTCCAACATCCTCACACAGAGCGACACTGAGTATCTGTGTAAGTCCATGTTGGACAAGTCCAGACAGCAGTACCTCAACGAGCGTGGTGAGATCGACTTCTCATACGTAGTTAAGGATTACAGCCGTTTCCGTTGCAACGTATTTAAGCAGCGCGGAAGTTACACGCTGGCTGCTCGTACAATTACGACGGAGATCCCTTCCTGCGAGAGACTTGGTCTTCCGGAACTTTTCAAAGACCTTGCTCTGAAACCGCGTGGATTGATCCTTGTTACCGGTCCTACGGGTTCCGGTAAGTCGACAACACTGGCTGCAATGGTTGGCCACATCAACCAGAACAGACGTTGTCACGTTCTCACACTGGAGGAACCGATCGAGTACCTGCACCGTCACGGCGAGTCGATGATCAACCAGCGTGAAGTTCACGAGGATACCCTTTCATTCGCAAACGCCCTCCGCGCCGCTCTTCGTGAAGACCCGGATGTTATCATGGTCGGTGAGATGCGTGACCTTGACACGATCAGTACCGCTATCACCGCTTCTGAAACCGGTCACTTGGTTATGTCCACACTCCACACAAGTGGTGCGGCAGATACCATCAACCGTATTATTGACGTATTCCCTCCGCATCAGCAGGATCAGATCCGTGTCCAGCTCGGTACCGTTCTCGTTGCCGTTATCTCTCAGACACTTCTGCCGCGTGCTGATGGTTCCGGACGTGTAGCAGCATTTGAGATCCTCATCGCAAATGACGCTGTACGTAACCTTATCCGTGAGGGTAAGACCTATCAGATCGATAACACGATCGCCACAAACCTGAAGTTGGGTATGTGCTCGCTCGACTACTATCTTGCCGAGCTTACAAAGAAAGGTCTTATCACCCGCGAGACAGCGATCAATCGCTGTAAAGATCCAGACGAGTATCGTCGTTACCTGGCTTCTGCAGGTTCCGCGAACTCTGTATCAAGTGGCCTGTTTAGTACTCTTGAATACTGATAATAAAAAAGAAGGAGGTTCGCTTCATGCCAAATTTTAAATATGAAGTAGTTGATGCAGCGGGTCGCTCCAGCAAAGGCGTCATTGAAGCCGCAACTTTAGCAGATGCTTCAAAGATGCTCCGCGCGGACGGTCGTTTCATTGCTTCACTTGAGCAGGACACTGGCGCCGGTATTCTCTCGATGGAAATCGGAAGTCCGAAGCTGAAGACGAAGGATCTTATGATTATTACTCGTCAGCTTTCTTCTCTTTTGAGCGCTGGTATCACGGTTATCCGTTCACTGGATATGCTCTATCAGCAGTTAGAGAGTAAGAAAGCTAAGGCAGTTATCGGTTCTGTATATGAATCTATCCAAGCCGGTAAAACGCTGTCTGAGGCTTTTCGTGATCAGTCCAAAGCCCTGCCGACCATCATGGTCTCCATGATCTCAGCAGGTGAAGAGTCCGGACGTCTCGATGAAGTTATGGCCCGTTTGGCTGCACACTTTGAAAAAGAACAGAAGTTGAAAAACAAAGTCGGTGCGGCTTTGGTCTACCCGATCATCCTCGCAATCGTTACCTTAGGTATCACCATCGGATTGATGACTTTCGTTGTCCCGAGACTCGCGGTTACAATCGCAGACTTGGGTGGTGAACTCCCTGCTCTTACCAAAGGCGTAATGGCAGTCTCTGACAGTATGGTAAAGTTTTGGTATCTCTACATTGGTGCTGTCCTCGCCATGGTAGTTGCTTTCCGTCTCTGGTCGCACTCCGAGAAGGGCAGCATGGCTTGGGCAAAGTTCAAACTTCGTGTTCCGGTCATCGGAAAGGCTCAGAAAGCTACCGCGGCAGCTCGTTTCACAAGAACAATGTCGACGCTTCTCCGAAGCGGTATCAGCGTTCTGGATTCCATGGAGATCACCAGCCATACTCTTGGAAACAAATGGCTCGAAGCTCAGCTTTTTGAATCCAGAAACGAGATCCGTAAAGGTTCTTCCGTTTCCAGAGCGATCCGTGGAATCAAGGAGTTCCCTCCTATGATCTACGCTATGACAGCGATCGGTGAAGAATCCGGTACTTTGGACAGCATCCTGGATAAGGCTGCCGACTTCTTCGAAGATGAAGCCGATGCCGCTACAGCAAAGATGACAGCGGCTATGGAGCCTATCATGATCATAATCATGGCAGGTGTCGTTCTTCTCATTGTAGGTGCTTGCGGTCTGCCGGTACTCACAATGTCCAAGAACATTTTGTGATGATAACTCGAAAGGAGATTAATTATGGCTTTTGGAACTGGAACCAGCAGAGAGATATCTATTGACGTCTCCAGCTCAAACATGAAAATGGTACTCGGTGGCTATAACCGTAAAACCGGTGTAGTCTCGGTCGATAAGTTTGGTCTTATCCCGCTCGAGTCCGACACAATCGCAGATGGCGTTATCGCAGACCAGTTTGGTGTGGTAATGGCTCTGAAGAACGCTCTTGCAAAGAGCAACATTCAGGACAAGCGTGCAATTTTAACGGTTGAGGGTAGTTATCTTCACACAAGAGATCTTGAACTGCCGGCTGTTAAAGGCGATCAGCTTCGCGACATGGTCCGTTATGAAATTCTCGGTCAGGGCACAAACAACCGTGACATGATCGTAGAATACATTATTTATGATAAGGTACTTGATGAAGAGACAAAGCAGCAGAAGTTCAGAGTTCGTGCTACAGCGATCCCGAAGGATGTTGCTAATGACTTCCGTGAGCTCATGAAGACCAGTGCTCTCACACCGGTTGCTCTGGATGTTAACCCGAACGCGATCAGAAAACTCTTTAAGAGCGGTACGATCAACGGAACAACAAACATCAATTCGAACACACTGCTTCTCATCGAACTTTCTTCGAAGACAACAAACATTACCGTTCTTGATAAGGGATTCCCGGTACTGACACGTCGTCTTCAGTTCGGTCACTCGAACATCCGTCAGGTAGCTGAAACTGTTAAGAAGGTTCAGGGTAACTCCGCGAACAAGTCTTCCATCCTCACCCGCCGTCTGCAGGTAGTTAAGGGCGAAGGCATCTCCACAGTAGATGTTTCTGATATTGATGTATGGCACGAGACCGTTAAGGACGAGCCTTCTCTGAACAGTGCTGTATCGGCTTACTTCAAGAGCCTTACAGACGCTATTTCCAGAACAGCTCAGTTCTCGATCTCCAAGTATCATCTTGATGCGATCAGCACATGCTTCCTCTACGGATCCGGTGCGAGATACAGAAAGATGGACAAAGAGCTCGCTCGCCAGTTAGGTACACAGGTAGA
The DNA here is from genome assembly GCA_017561715.1 of Clostridiales bacterium. Lineage (GTDB taxonomy): Bacteria > Bacillota > Clostridia > Saccharofermentanales > Saccharofermentanaceae > Scatonaster. The sequence continues at coordinate 88,070 of JAFZBN010000016.1, forward strand.
AGTACTTGGTTCTCTGAACACGGTTCAGGGTCCGAAGGACTTCATGCTTAGCGATTATGTGAATGCGTGCGGCGCACTCATTCGTGAAAACTGAAAGGAGGCGAGATTATGAGTTTTGCAAAATCAAAGAATGACTTTTCCAAAAAGGATATGAACTTCTTCTCAGAATTCAATTCCGGTGCTTCTCAACAATTATCGTCATCATTCCCATTTTTCCTGCTTGCCACAGTAGCAATTCTGGCTATCACATTGATCGTTTGGATCGTATGTGGAATTCAGATCATGAACAAGCAGAATAAGATCAATGACATCAAAAAGACGATGGCTTCTGCCGAGTATCAGGCAAGACTTGCCGCCAAGGACCAGTCTCAGACTGAGGTTGAAGATCTCCGTTCTTACTATTACGTCCTCTCTACTCTTGATTCAAGAGTAGCAGGTAAGACAGTTGCACTTGCCGAGACTCTCATTGCTTGTAAGGACAATCTTCCTGATGATGTTATCCTCACAGGCTATAAGGATTCAGACGGTCTCGTAACTATCGATGGTCAGTCCATTACAAGAGAATCCGCTTTGAACTATCTCCATCTTCTGAAAGAGCAGAATCTGTTCAGTTTCGTACAAGATAAGATCGCGCCGTTCGATCCTAATGATTTTGATCTTGATGAGAATAATCTCATGTATGCGAACTTCGGTTACACGTTCCACTTCGAATGCACACTGAAGGGACACTACACACTGTCCTATGCATCTTTCGTTGACGGAACTACACCGACACCTCTTACGAACCTGCATACTCAGGCATTCTCTGCCGGTGCAGAGTACAAGCTCGAGAAGATCTCTACATATTCGCAGGATGGCGTAGATTACAAGTTGGTAAACGTTAAGATCAACGGTAGCGCAGTTTCCGCAGATAAGCTCAACGAGATCATCGCAAGCGATGCTTTGGTTGGTAAGATGTCCAGCAACACAAATATCGAATTTATGTATGCTACAGAAACAGAAGATAATGGAGGTGAGTCCTGATGAAAAATTCCGGCGGTAGAGATACATTCTTACTGTTTGTAGTTCTTCTCCTGGCTCTCGGCGCAGTTTGCTATCTGTGCATTATTAAGAAGAATCTTGACAAACTGAATACTGTCAAAGAAGAATTGAGCCAAGTTGAACAGGAAAAGGCAATGAATGATGCCATCATCCAGCAGGCTGAACAGCTGGATGCGCAGCGCGAAGAACTCAAGAATCAGCTTCAGACTCTCGAGAACAAACTTCTCCCGGAGCTTTATACAAGTGCTATCCAGAGAAAACTCTTCAAGCACTTCGAAGATGCCGGTATCCCGTATATCGTAGAAGTCAGCAATACTCCTCTTGAGTATGAACTGGTAAATATGACTGACGGTAAAGTCAGCCCCAACCGTGTAATTTCTTCCCGTTATAAGATCAGAGTATCCGGTACTGATGGTTGGCTGCTCACTCATGACGAAGAGATCGAACGTGGAATCGACTATCGTGTATTCTATAATCAGCTTGCTATCCCGATGGATGACACGAATACCGTTAATCCTGAGGCACAGGCTCTTGGTCTGACAAGTGCAAGAGAGATCAAAACAAATACTTACGCTAGTTACGACGAATTTGTCACAGCAGTCAAGGCCATTCAGGCTGATGCTCCGGACTATGTTAAGATCGCATCTATCGAAATCGAAGATATGGGACAGGGTTTCTGCGAATACACAGCAGAAGTTGATGTATTTGCTTATGATCTTATCGATCGTATCTCTGCAGCTCCGACAAGCATGAACTACATGAACTGGGTCGGTGCCGAGAACATCGCTAAAGGTGGTATTGTCGGCCTGCCGTCATACTTCGTAGTAACTAACCCGGATCTCTATCATGTACCGGAATCTTCTCCGCTGTATGGCAGATACCTTTCCTTCTTAGCTTATGACTTTTCAGTAAACCGTCCGTTCGCTGCATGGAGTCATTGGGGTTATGAATGGTATACTCTCAAGCAGGTCATTGAAGATGCCGGAACGCAGCCTCCGTTCCTTTCCCAGCTCAATATCTCATACTACATTGGTGCTATCACTACTGAAGAGTACAATCAGAAGTATGCCGAGCTGACAGGTCAGAAGCCTGCTGAAAATCCGGACACCGGTGATCAGGAAGCCTAATTCACCTGAATAAAGCTAAAACCGGAAAGGGGATTATCGAAAGATAATCCCCTTTTTCACATTTCTTCACATTTGACTTTGATCAAAACAATTTGCGCGTATAAATACTCTTCTTCTGTCAGCAAAAACGGTGATTATCCGGAAGGCTCCTTATTTCAGGTGTTTTCGGGGAGGATATATCGAAAGCAGAATGTAAAAGACTAAATTGGATCGGCACGGCCAGATGACGCTGTTTACACTTTCTCTGTTTGAAAATGAAGTTTTTTCACAAAATTGTGAAGAAATTTCAAATTTGCTATTGCATTTTAAAATTCACCTGTTATAATGTAATTACAAACTCAAAAAAACATTTAGGAGGAACTTTTTATGAAGAAGATTCAGAAGAACAAAAAGGGTTTTACACTCGTTGAAATGGTACTCGTTATCGCTATCATCCTTATCCTTGCTGCAGTAGTATTCTTTACAGTAAGCACATACCTCAACAAGGCTAACTCCGCTAAAGAGTCCATCTCTGCTCACAACCAGGCAATCAGTGACGTTCTGAATGCTATTCCGTAATTTTGAGAGAGTTTAGAACTTAATTCGGGGGGGCTTTTAGCCCCCTCTTTTTTTAACTTTTTATTCACAAATTGGGTATTCACACTGAGATATCGGTGTGATATAATGTATACGGTTATACTTGGAGGAAATTATGAGCAGAATCTATAAGACGAAGCGTGGCTTCACTCTCGTAGAGATGGTGATTGTCATTGCTATTATAGTTATTTTAGCTTCGGTTGTTACATTTTCCATTGCTGGGTATTTGACCAAAGGAAATTCTGGATCTGAAAGCCTCGCAACAGAACGTGAAGCATTCCAAGCTAATAACGTATCTAGAAACGCAGCATTTGTTGCTGCCGGTTTTTGAGGGGGCCAGAAAATGTTTCATGTAAAAAAAGCGTCCAAGCGCGGCTTCACGTTGCTTGAGACAATGCTTTCTGTTGCTCTCATGCTCATCGTATCACTTATTGTGTATGAAGGTTTTATGACCACACTTAATTATGCAGGTGATACTGCTTTAGCTGAGCGTGTCAGCAATCAGAATGCCGGTAACTGCTATAAAACGATGGGTCAGGCTACACAAAGCCTCCATGCCGGAACGACAACAACTGCAATTATGGTCTCCGGTACTGGTTATAAAGGTGTTTTCCAGGTACATGCTTTCTCTGAAGAAGGCGGAATGAGCATCTTCTCTTCCGGATCCTCTTTCACAGACGACACTAACTTCCTGAACACAACTAACCGTCACGGTTTTGTATATAAGGCAAGAATGTGCCCGTCATGCAGTGCTATCCTTGGATTCTTTGAAGAGACTTCCGGCGGAAATATCGTTTATGTTGCAAAGTGTACAGAACCAAGTTGTACTTACACTCAGCATTATTCTTAAGGAGGTGAAACGCTATGATTCGTATTTGTAAGAACAAAACATCGAAAAAAGCCGGTTTCACACTTCTTGAGATGGTCTTAGTTATTGCCATCATGATGATTTTGTCGTTCTATCTCTACGCTACCTTTAGAACGGTTGCTCACAGCCATGTGAAGGTAACCCTGGTCAATGATATGCACGACTATGCATCACTTTCCCTGAAGGCAATCGAACGAAAGCTGTGTAACGCAACTAAGGTCGGTGTCGGTGGTGATATTAAACTCGATACAAACAGTTCGTATGTTCTCATTAACGAAGCCAATGCTCTTCCTGGTTTCACTCAGTACCACACGAGTACAGGTCAGCCAAGATGGAGTCTCAAATTGAAGATCACAACTGATCCTGCCAATAAAACAGCTACTGTTGTTCTCGAGATGACTGATAATGGTCATCCTTCTGCCGGAGTTGCTTATTCGGATTCCATTGTTGTTTATCTTCCTGCTGCTAAGCCGGAGAACATCGCTGCTCTTAACGGCGCTGGCTCTTGCAGTTTTTCAACAGCTCCTGTTACCTAAGATACCTTTAAGTATTTTTCGAGCCGCCTCATTTGAGGCGGCTCATTTTTTTGTCTCCTTTCCCTTTTCAACAATTCATTGTCTTTTATTTTTTCATCCCTCCTATAGAGCGTTTCTCAATGAAAAATATACTTCCATCCACCATCCTCTCATGCAGTTTTTGATAATCGTCTGTCAAAGCCTCTTATTTGTTATCATCTTGTGTGTTGATCTTTCCCTTTCGCTTTCTACGCGTTTAAATGCCCCATATTCTGCGGAAACGTCGAAGACCTATGTTGGATCATCTGAAATCTGATGAGAGGCTTATTGGACGATTCTGGCGCTTCTGGGGCCGGATCGATTCTTTTCAATGCCATTGACAGATCTATTTCTATTTCTCTTCTTGTTGGTCTTCTTCATGACGATGGATATCGGATTTCAACAATAACCGATTTGGGGCTCAGATGGCATTTGTAGCGCTGATATGCTTTAGAACGATGTCGGACACCTAATATAACTTACTGAACGGATTAGATGCCATTTCAGGCGAAATTGAAAAAGCATTCTCATCCGGGACAGGTAAGAATGCTTTCTGTAAATAATTTGGGGGGCTCTTTCGAGCCCCCCTCAGGTTAACAAGTCATTAACTCTCTTGTGTTAAATCATGCGACGTAGTACTCATAGCTCTGTGCAGAGTAGCAGGTTGTCAACGGTGTATCGCCGCCTCCACTTGAACCGAGTTTCGGGCAGTTCTGCATCTTAAGGTTATCAGAATTACCAGTATCAACTTTTACAGCTTCGAAACGTCCATAGAAGTGAACTTTGTCCTTAAGAACTACTGTACTTGCATCTGTACCGGTACCGGCCAGAGAGATGTATGCGTCAACAACCTGTGCACGGCTTGCTTCGAATACGTTCTTGCCAAGACCGATTACGATTGCTGCCGGCTCAGTACCAGACTTACCACGGAGGTCTCCACCGTGAGGAGATGCGAAGTTATATCCATTACGTTCGTCACATGAAAGGATGCCCTGAACGTACGGGTAACTTGTTCCCGTTGTAGGATCCGTAATGCTGTTCCAGAAATCAGGCTGCTGATCGAACTTCATCGTTACACCATAATCAAGTACGAATGTCAGCTTGTGTGTCGTGGCATTTGAGACTTCAAAGCAGAACGACTTGAATGTGCAGTTGCCTGCGACATAGATGGTTGCATCGCCTTCAGCCAGATTGATACGTACACGACCATACGAGTATGTACCACCTGTCAGCTTGTATGCTTTATTACCATGCAAGTTCTGTACGCCTGAAATGTTCGGAATGGTTTCACCTGTCCTGTAAGCTCCGTAAATTGCCGTCTGCTCTGCAGATGTCGGAATCTGACGTTCCGCAGCCGCTTTCAGAGCGGTATTTGACAGATAATTTGATGCTCTGCTCTTCAGACGAGCGTAAGCAGTCTGTGTAGCGGAATCTGTTACATCAGCAATAGAGTTGTACACAACGTTGGTAGATGTAGATACCGTAGAAACGGAACCGCCATCCTTAACGATGATGTTACCGCCATCCCACTGGTTTGTTCTGTTAAGATTGGATCCGGAACCTGCGACCCAGTAAGTTGTACCTGCGCCGTTACCGGAAAGTGTCCAGTCACCAACAGTCATCTTGGTGTTGTAGAAGTATGCACCATCAGCCTTGAGGTTCATGCCAGAACCGCTAACCGCTGCACCGCTTGAGTTTTTGAACAAGGACAGCTGTCCGGATGTTTCACCCATAGCAACACCGAGGAAATAGAAGTCACCTTCACCGGAAGCGATCGTGACACCGTTACCCGGGGACGGAATGTAGATACCTGCTTTTGGTCCGTAGAAGATAACGTCGTTGTGGTAGATCGTACCGGCACCACCCTTTACGTTACCTGTAATAACGGTCGGGTTGTGAATGTAAGAACCGGAACCGGAAGAAAGCTCTACATCACCATGGAATACGGTATAGGATTCTGTACCGTTTACTTCGAGTTTCGGGATGTCGTTATAAGAACCTTCCTCACCGCAAGTAACCATGTTTTCACAAACGTCCGGAACCGGAGCCGGCGGAGTGTACTTCATGTATACTCTGAGGTTCTCAGCCTTGGTGTTATCACCGGTAACGATGATCTTCGTAGAGAAGTCAAGGATGATATCCTTCGATCCGGCAACAGGAGTTACTTTCATGACCGTGCCGTTGCTCGCATTGGTCGAAAGACCAGGAGCGATATTTGCGCTACCATCTGATGCAGCCGCACCATTCTTTACAGAAGTCTTACTCGCACCGGTAATACGGTACTCGGCGTGAGTGTTTGTTGACATCTGCTGAAGCTGGGCGTCGGTAATTTCCTGTGCTTCAATGGCATCGATAACTGCCTCAGCCGCGCAGGTAAGAGTAAGTCTTTCCTGGCTGCGCTCCACATCTACATAGTAACGGGAACGGCTGGACGATGTAATCGACAGTGCAGATGAAATGAGGATAAGTGAAACACCGAAGATCATCAAAACGAGAACGAGCATGCCGCCTCGCTTGTTGTTCTTCTGATGAAACTTATCTGATTGTAACAACTTCATCTTAGTTGCCTCCAATTTTCTGTCTCAATTTTTGAATCAATTCTTCTAGTTACATTTTTTGGTTATACTTAATTATCATTATATTTAGATAAATGCAAAAATAAAGTCTTTCAGCTGGAAAGTTCACATTTCTTCACAATTATCTTCACATTTGTCGGCAATTATAGCAGATCTATCCTCCTTTTCATTTTTCTCCTGCCATTTTTCACGAACATATCGTGCTGCATTTCCATTTACGAATCTCAATTGGCCACCACCGAAGAATTCCTGTTTGGGTGTTCTCTTCGCTCTGACCTTTCCCGAAAGAGATCCATGCGTCGGGCACATCCACAGCGAAAGCCAGCTGTGCCCGGAAGCGAACCAGTCGATCTCGGAACTTAACGGGGCCTCGCAGATCGGACAATTCATCGGTTCTTTCAGAGTCATTTTAATCGCTTCTTTCTCAGAAGAAAAGACCTCACTTCTCCATTTCTTCTGAGTCGTCAGATTCGGATTGGAAATATACGTACGAAGATGCGGGCAGTCCTTCTCATTTTCCGGATCTTTATTGCGGATCACGAAATAGTCGATCAATGCCTCTTTCAGAACGCGGGCTTCGTACCATGCGTCCCTTTCGGCACTGTGGAAATCATCCGTTTTCGGTATCCTGTAAAAGTCAACGGCATAAGCGACACTTCTCTGCTGGGCCGTATTCTCTGCCACTCTTCCGAAGAGCGGCTGGATATCGAGGAATCTGTCATTGATCTCCGAAGAGAGTCCGTGGATCTTCAGATTGGCCTTCAAGATGGAGATGTCGGAATCTCCCCATGCACAAAGGATATAGTCTTCCCCGCACCATTCCATGAATCTGCGGTAGACCTCTTCAAACGGCAGTCCGCTCTTGAGATCATCCGTGCTCTTGTTGATGACTTTTGATACCTGCTTGTTCATGATCCGGTAGTATGCCGGACGGATCACCATGGAAAACGGCCTGGACAGGATGTAGTCGCTTTCGGAATTCATCTGTACCTTCACGGCGCCGATCTCAATGATCTCACCCGGCAGGATCTTAGGGTCGACAGGAGACGGCATGTATGGGATCGGCTGATTCCATTCCATGTCGAATACAACAAAAGTCATTGGGAAAACATTGTCCTTCATCATGCTTTCTCGTCCTCTTTCTCTTCTTTTGTCTCTTCCTCTTTTTTCTTTTTCGGAAGTTTGCTCATCACGGCAAGGAAGCTCATCAGGAGCAATGCACCGGAAGACACACATGCGCCGAGAATGAATCCGGGCGTTGTGTACGTGAGTTTGATCTCATGCGTTCCCGTCGGGATATGTATCCCGAGGAAAGTTTTATACGCGGCAAACGTATAAGTTCTTTTTCCGTCGATGGAAACAGACCAGCCGCTGTCAAACGGGATCCCCCAGACCACTTCTCCGGAAGAAAGCGCATTGATCGTACCCTCCATGGAGCCGGTGCCGTAAGACGTGATCGAAAACGCATTGTTCTTAAGCGTCTCTTCCATCCAGGACATCTTCTCACGGTCAGCCGTTACGACACTGACCGTAAAATCCTTATCGTCCGCCATAGAAATATTGACGGTGACCTTTAATCTTCTGTTGATCGTCTCTCCATTCGTGACACGGATGACGGTTCCGTTTCCGCTTGTTTTACGTGCGATCAGCTTCGAGTTTCCGTCGATGTCCTCAAGTTCAACGTCGATGCTTGCCGAGTATGTGCTTGTGCAGCATATATATATAGGAGTATTAGTAGAACTCAGGAAATCCTCGGACATAAGCTCGATCACCGCTCGCTTGTCCTTTTCGAACGCGCGGAAAGAACCGTCGTCATTCTGAGTTACGTTATCCGTATCAACGACCTCCATCCTCATCTTCGTGAAAGGCTTGACCGACGCGAGCTGGTATGCGAGATTATTCTGCACCATAAACGGGTCATTCGAAACGAAGATATCCTCAAATACATTTGGAGTCGTCAGGAAATACCCGTTCGAATAGAGTGTCCCCTCCTGTCCGTTTTCAGAATGATCGGAAAGTACGGAATCGGATACACTCAGATTCAGGAACAGATCCGTGATCCTTGTTCCTCCCTGCGGGATGATCTTCGTGCCGTCGGAATTCTGGTTGACTCCCAGCATGTGAAGCACCTCGGCATACCGCTTCGGTGTAAGGTATGAAGCGGAAGACAGAGACGGGATCCCGTAAAGAAGTCCGTAATTGTCCCATGTCGGATCCTCGTCAACAAGGAAAGAGCCCTTCTGTAAAAGAGTGCTTTCCGAGCGGAGGCGTTCAACTTCTTCCGGATCGTCATTTTTGTAAAGCACTGCATTGTCGATCTTGTAGACTCTGTTCTTCTTCGCTTCCGCGATCGACTCGGGAGAAAGCGTCAGGCCTTCTGCATCCTCCGCGAAGATCACATTCTTCTGGGCGACCGGATGCCAGTACCTTCCCTTGATCGGACCATAGAACGAAAGACCGGATTCAACCGCCATCGCCAGCGCGATGACCGCCATCCAGAAAGGCGTCTCGTTTTTCTTCGATGTCTGAAGCTTATATGTCGACGCGAAATACACGATCAGGAGCGCGATCGCCATATACACGGCAAAAGAAGCGTATCTGTCGGAATTCGAGATGGCAGAGCGGAGGATCATGAAAGTGATGATAAGTCCGGCGCATATCCAGAGATGATTTCTGTCATCAAAGAGTTTGCCTCGGGAAAGAAGTCGTCCGGCGATAAAGACGAGCAGGAACGAGATCAATATCGTCTGCGGGAATTCGCCTTCGATCGCGTAGTGGAATCCATTCATGACAAAGCGGAACGGACGGAACGCGATGGTGCTGTAGATCACGACCATCGCACAGTAAGAATAGACCTTTTCGGTAAAACGGATCTTTGAAGAAAGTCCATACAGGATCGAAAGAATGATCGTGAAGATTCCGCAGTATACCGAAGGATCCTGCACAGAATCCGAGGGAAAGACCAGAGACGGAGCAAAGGCGGCTCTCTCGATGAAATCCCATGTTTTAACATCTGCCTTCAGATCTTCGAAAATATCCAGAGTCTGATTTCCGGGGACCGTCTCCCAAAGTGCCCGGATATACGGGATCCAGACAATGGCGGAAAGCGCGACACCGATGCAGGTGTAGATGAAGAAATACTTGATGATCTCCGATAACTTGGGAAGTTCATAGCCGTCAAATCTGGCCTGCAGGTACAGAAGCGGGAAAATGCCGAGGACAAAGAACATCATGTAGATCCCGGCCTGACAGCAGGTAATGCCTGCCAGCGCGCAGACAACGGCAAAAGCCCAGTTCCTTTTGCCGATGATCAGCTGGTGGAGCGTCAGGATCAAAAGCGGAAGCAGGATGACCGTGTCCAGTATCCAGGGCTGCTGCGAATAGGTCAGGACATAGGCACAAAGTCCATATGCCGTTGAAAGTCCGACAGCGATCGGCGAAACGACGTTCTCTTTTTTCCAGAGCATCAGGAAAAGGCAAAGGGATGCGGTCGCTGCCTTCAAAACGAAAATGATCTGCGTGGCCTGCGCGATCTTGCTCGCGGGGAAAAGCAGGTAGACCAGAGTAAACGGACTCATGGCATAGGCGCAGATCCACGCCCAGAAATTCGCGCCGCCGCCGACATTCCAAGAATAAAACAGAGACTCGTGGTTAAAGAGTTTTCTTCGAAGTTCAGCTACTACGGGAAGATACGTACCCTGCATGGATTCGGTGATCAAACAGTCGGAAGAAAACGGGTACAGTTTGAACTTGTACGCCACTACAAGGAGTACGACGATCGGAAGAAAAAAGGACGCAAGAAGGCAGAGCTTCGTTCTTTTTTCTTTAAAGGAGATCAGACTGTCATTGCGAAAGCCGCTCATGTTTCCTCCGATCCTTCCGGTTCTACGGCTTCTTCAGTTTCAGGGGCATATTCTGTCTTTTGTTCCTGCTGATCATTTTCGATATCGGACTGCGGTTCATCTTCCGTTTCATCGTCAGATTCGGAAATCTTTTCTTCCTCGTCCGTGTCGAATTCGGAATCTTCAGACTCCTCAAGGCGCTTTTTGATCGCGAGAGATTCCATGATGCGTCGGATGATCGTAAAAATGATCAGAACGATAAGCGAAGCAACGGAGATCTTCACGCACATACCGAACTTTGCCGGGAAATATTCCAGTCTGATGGTATGCTGTCCTTCCGAAAGTTCGATCGCCATAAACGCGTCATCGATCGGAAGGATCTCTGCTTTAACACCGTCCACTGTCGCGACCCAGTTCTCGTCGTAAGGGATCGTCAGGAAGAGGGCGCCGGATTCTTTGGCCGTGATCGTACCGTCGACATGCGTCGAATCATACGAATTAACGATCATCTGCTCGTCACTGAGTTTGTCGACCATCTCCTGATATGCCGATTCATCCTGACGAACGACCTGAACCCAGAGGTTGCCGTTTAAGTCGTCATCATTAAAATCCAACGTGATGACCTTGGAGAAGGTCTCTTTGTAGTATCCGAGATCTACGATCTGATATGTCTTTGCGTTGATCTTCGTTTCCTTGGTTTCAAAAGGAATCATCTGCTGGTCGGAGACCGTGACCTTCGCGGCGTCTGCCGATACAAGGTACAGATACAGATGGTCACCGTCCTGTACATCCTTAGGAGTAAACACGATCGTTGCCGCGCTCTTGTTCTCGAAGGAATACTTGTAGCCGGTCCTTGGGACTCCGCCGCCTTCCTTTACGCCTTCCGTCATGTCGAAATCCAATTCGATCGGCTGATAGATATCGTTTTCAATACCCATGCTCTTGACGAAAGCATTGATGGAAAGGAACGGAACGGATGTCTGATTCATCGTATAGGTAAGGATATCCTTGTCGACCATGTAACCGAGTGACAGGGAGTCTTTATTGACAAAATGGCGGATGCCCAGGTCGTTTTCGACTTCCTCGAAACCATTCGGGATCGGAGAGCTCTGATAAAGGTCGAACATGTTCCGGACACCGAACAGCGTACCTGTGACCTGCGTCATACCGAAGTTACGCATGCTGTTGATGCCGTTGTTATGGAAGCCGAGGTTCTTGATGAACTTGACGAAGCTCTCTCTGGCCGTGGATGTAAAGATCGAGATGCCCTTCATGTTGTAGAGCGCGGGCTCGTTACAGATGTAAGCCGGGTAGATCTCCGATCTCTCGAAGCCGTACTCGTTTTTGAGTTCGGACTCATCCTTCAGTGTCTGGATGTCGTCATAGTGGGAACCGTAGAAGTCCCATCCGGTAAAGCTTTCATGTGCGGCAACCAGGCTGACGGTCGCAAATGTCGACGCGACCAGTTCCGCGCAAAGGACGCAGAACAGAAGGATCTGCTGGAACATCGCGCTCTTCTTTCTCTCACCGATCACACGCATGATCGCGGTGTAGAGGATCAGGAATACAAAAGAGATGCAGATCGCAAGATATCCTTCCTGTCCTTCTCCGATCTTTTCGTAAAGGATCAGGTAAGCGATCATGCAAAGACACGGAGCGAGCAGTTCTTTTTTCGTAAAAGTACCGAGATTGCGAAGCGTCTTATAGCCCATGATCACGATCAGGAAAGAGATAAGGAATGCCTGGCGGTACGGGATCTGGTTCGGGAAATGGAAGCCGTGCCAGATATAGGTCATCATGCGGCTGCTGAGACTTACGTACATGATCGCAAGTCCGACGCCGTATGCGATACGCTCTCTCAGACGGATCTTCTTGCAAAGGAAGAACAGCGGGAGCAAAAGCGCGATGAAAATGCCGCTGTAGACATTGGCCATACCGTCACGGATGTTCGGATTCGGCGCGACAAGGAAGCGGCTGATGAAATCGAAAAGATCATTCGTTACCGAGAACTGTTTCGGGAAAGTGCCGCCTGTCGCGGAAGATTTCTGAAGTGTGATGTAAGTCGACAGAGTAAGGAATGCCGACAGACCTCCGGCAAGGAGGGAATACGCTCCGAAACGCCATACCGCAGACCAGAAATTTCCGAGAGTGACCTTTTCCGTGATAGACACATAAAGGATCGGCGCGTAGAAGATCAGGAACAGGCATACGAAATAGCCGGAATAGAAATTGGAGATCAGACAGATCGAAAGAGAAAGACAGTACAGGAGCGGCTTCTTCTCTTTCATGAGCTTGATCAGGCCGAGTACGATCAGAGGAAGGAGCACAACGGCATCGTGCCACATGATGTTCCAGAAGTATGAGATCGTCCATCCGCAAAGTGCGTAGAAAGACGCGAATGCGGTAAGCAGAAGATCTTTTCTGCCCTTATCGAGTTTCTTGAGAAGATAGGACATGAAAAGTCCTGTCAGGCCACAGCGGAGGATCGCCAGAAGAGCGATACAGTCGCCGATGTATTTCGCGGGGAAAAAGATGGCCAGAAGATTTAAGGGGCTGGCGCTGTAGTTGGCAAAAACAGCCCAGAAGTTCGTGCCCATGCCGACGTTCCAGGAAAAGAACAGGCTCTCTCCATGAAGGATCTTGTTTCGAAGCTCCACCAAAAACGGCGCGTACTGGTGGTAGCAGTCGACAGTCAGGATCATGTTCTCGCCGGAACCGAAAGGATGCACCTGCAGGATCGCTAAGATCGCCGTCATAACGAACACAGGGATGAAAAACGAATATATGTGAAACTGACGTTCCGATAGCTGACGCAGGAAGCGTTTGTTTGAAGGTCGCATGTCTGTTCTGCCAAACTCCTGATATTTATGAATATAGGAATAAAAATTCCGTAAGCACCATTGTACCACATAGGAAACGAATACGCACGGGAGCCCTCGTTCGTTGTAGTAGCACTTCAGTCGTGATATCATGATTGTGGTTTCGGGAGGTTTCGGAACAAAGACAAAACGGTAAGAAAACAGGTAAGGTCGGGTTATGTCAGTCGGTCAATTGCTCTATCAATTGCTCATTTTTCCTTTGGAGATCGTGATCGAGGCGGTCTACGGCTTCTCTTTTATCATCTTCAGAAGTTACGGCTGGGCGATCTTTCCACTGAGTCTTGCCGTCAATCTCCTCCTTCTCCCGTTTTATAAGCGCGCGGACGCGATCCAGCGTGAAGAGTCTGACCGTCAAAAGGAAATGGCTCCGTTCCTGACACACATCAAGAAGACATTTCACGGCGATGAGCGATACATGATGATCCAGGCGTTTTACCGGGAGAACAACTATAAGCCGATCTATGCGCTGCGCAGTTCTCTCCCGCTTCTTCTTCAGATTCCGTTCTTCATTGCCGCGTATCACTTCCTTTCGAATCTTTCCCCGCTTTCCGGCTATCGTTTTTTATGTTTTTCGGATCTGGGCGCGCCGGATAAGCTTCTTTCCGTCGGCGGGTATTCCATCAATCTTCTTCCGATCCTGATGACTCTGATCAACGTCATTTCCAGCGAGATCTATTCCAAGGGAAAAGCACTGAAGGACAGGTTACAGCTTCACGGCATGGCACTGATCTTCCTCATACTGCTCTATAACTCTCCGAGCGGTCTTGTCATCTACTGGACTCTGAACAATCTGTTTTCGCTGGTCAAAAATATCATTTCCTCTCTTCCGAAACCGCAGATTGCGGCATGTATCGCATATTCGCTGATCTCGCTCTCTACTCTTTCCTATGCACTTGTGTTTTACAAAGGAGATTCTTCCTATCGGTCCTTTCTTCTGGTCATCACGTTTATCTTTCTTGTTCCCGCGATCCGGATGCTTCCTGAAAAGGAACTCGGGTCTTCCGCGAAAAAGAAAGAGAAATCACATAAGACCAAGCCCGCCGTGGATACGGATACAAGTTCGCACCATAAGTGTTTTATCTCCGGTGCCATCTTTCTCTCACTTCTTACGGGACTTCTGATTCCTTCCGAAGTCATACGTTCTTCTCCGGGAGAATTCGTTCTCATATCCTACTATCGTTCTCCACTTTGGCATCTGGCCGCGTCACTGCTTCTGTCGACCGGATTCTTTGTGATCTGGCTCGGCCTGCTCTACTATCTCGGAAGCAGGAGCATCCGAAAGAATATCTCCTGCGCGGTATGGATCTTCTCCATAGTAGGGGCGGTCGATTACTTTCTCTTCGGAAAAGGACTCGGGATGCTTACTTCCGAGCTTCACTATTCTGCACTCTCGATCCGCATCGCCGTAAGCGAGTTTCTCATCAACTCCTGTGTGGTCGTTGCCATCTCTGCCATTCTCTTTCTGATCTACAGGAAATTCCGAAGAGCCGTCACATTCATCTATCCGGTACTTATTCTGAGTGTTCTGGGAATGGGGATCTTCAACACTTTGAAGATCTCCCGCGCTCTCCCGCAGATCCGGGAAGTGCTTTCACATCAGACGACAGAGGAACCTTCTTTTACATTAAGCCGCACCGGACAGAACGTGGTCGTCATCATGGTCGACCGAGGCTTAAGTCCTTTTCTGCCATACATCTTTCAGGAAAAGCCTGAACTTGAAACACAGTTCTCGGGGTTTACCTGGTACCCGAACACGCTCTCCATGGGAGCGAACACCATATCCGGCTCACCGGAGCTTTTCGGCGGGTATGACTACATCCCGCAGAAGATGAATAAAAGAAAAGACGAAAAGATGGTAGACAAACATAATGAAGCTCTCAAAGTCATGCCTGTCGTATTCTCTGAAGGCGGCTTCGATGTCACGGTATGCGACCCGCCATACGCAGGGTACAGCAATATCCCGGACCTGTCGATCTATGACGATTATCCGCAGATCAAAGCTTACAATACCGAGCACGGCCAGTTCCGCGACCTTGAAAACGACAATGCCGATAAAGAACTGATCTGGCGCAGAAACTTCTTCTGCTACAGTTTCATGAAACTGCTGCCTCTTTTCCTGCAGGACACCGCGTATCAGGAAGGAACCTATTTTTCCGGTGACAGTCTGACCTACGTGCAGCGCGCGAGCAGCATGAGTGAAGCTACGGGATACAACTCGGAATTCATGGATTCGTACTACGCGCTTTCCGCATTCCCTGAAATGACGGTTCCCACCGATGAGGATTCGAACCATTTCCTCATGATCAACAACAGCATGCCACATAACATCGCTCTTCTTTCCGAGCCGGAATATGAGCCTTCTCTTATCATTGACAACACCGAGTATGACCGGGCACATCAGGATCGACTGACCTATAACGGTGTGAGCATCAATCTGGGATCTGCCTACCTGATGGCGCATTACCAGTCAAACATGTGTGCCATGATCAAACTCGGAAACTGGCTCGACTATCTTCGCGCGGAGGGCCTTTATGACAACACGAGGATCATCATCGTCTCCGACCACGGGCAAAGTATCGGACAGTTCGAGAGTATGCGGTTCGGCGGAAGCTGGCACGACGAGACCGACTTCAATCCGGAAGATGCGATGGTATATAATGCCCTGCTTCTCGTGAAAGACTTCAACAGCAACGGTGCGTTTGCCACGGACTACACATTCATGACGAATGCGGATACGCCGTCCCTGGCGCTCTCCGGGATCATCGATGAACCCGTCAATCCTTTCACCGGCACAAGACTCGATGACACTTCTGCCAAAGACGCAGACAAGATGTATGTTTTCTATACAGATGAGTGGGAAGCATCTCTCAACGAAGGAAACACCTTCGCTCCGGGCCTTTGGTGCACGGTATCGAATCAGGATATCTTCGACAAGGATAACTGGGAGACCGTCGGCGTTCAGTAAGAAACGGGGCTTTTATGGCTGTTCTGTAACTTTACCGAAATAGTTTTCACCTGTCTTTTATGTTAGAGTAAATATTGAGAAGTTCTAATGCTTGCTCAGGAGCAAATGAATCTATGAAAAAAAGACGTGAAAACGAAAACGATATAAATAATCTTCCGAAAGACGACATTCAGGAGATGTCGTCCGAGCAGGGCATGCCGGATGCAGAGGATCCATCTTCCGCTCAGGATGCCGCGGACGAGCTGATCGAAGATGAGCGTGAAGTTCTTTACGACGCGAATGATCCGGATCTTCTCGACGATCCGGATATGATCGACGAGTCGGAAGACTTTTTCGATATTGCCAAAGCCGAAGAAGAGTCCTGGACACAGGTCGAGCCGGTTTCAATGGCGCTCGGGAAGCACGAGATCCGCACCGTGATCGATGACGATGATCCGGATGCTCCTCTTTTCTCCGAGATCTCTACAAAACCTGCGGACGCGGTTCCGACGGCACGCGGAAAGAAGATGAACTGGAAGCCGAGAATGTTCCTGATCATCATGGCCGTGATCGCCGTACTGATCCTTATCTGGTCCGTCATCTCACTCGGAAATCTCAACGAACGTCTGAGCAGTCCTCTCACCGTAGGTGACCGCGATGTTTCGAACGCAGAGTTCAGTTTCATGTATCACTATGTGCTTTTGGAAAACGGTGTAGATATCTTTAAGGAGAACACCGAGACGATGCTCCAGGCACCGGGTGAAAACGGCTTTGCCACCTATCGCGAATACTTCCTGGATGTTACCGCTAAAGAGATCCAGGCTACGGATATGCTTTACGATGATGCCGTTGCTCACGGATATTCCATCACACAGGATCACAAAGACCGTGCGCAGGCATATATCGACTGGCTGAAAACAAAAGCAGACGCGATCCACGTCGATCTGGACACATACATCAAGGGCACCTTCGGTCCCTATGTCAATAAGAGCCTGATCCTTTCGGTGCTCCCGAAAGTATACTTTGCCGAGGATTACTCCGGTCATCAGAAACTGGAGGAATTAAAGGCGACTCCGGAACAGGCGGAGCAGGCATATCAGGATTCCAGAAACTCTTACGACCTGGTATCTTACCGCATGCTTCGTATCACATTCGAGCAACGCGAAGAAAGCTATGTAAAGACGGCGAACATTCACGCCGAAAAGATCATCAGCGATACCAATGGCGACCAGTCGAAATTCGAATCCGTCGCGGCAGAACATTTCTCAGGTGAGATGCAGCAACGCCTGCTGGTACCGGACTCCACACTTCACGATAAGGTCCGTTATTCGGAGGTAACTGAAACCGAATGGAAAAACTGGCTTTTCGACACGTCCCGCCAGCCCGGCGATTGTGTCATCATCCCGGACGATTACGGATTTCCGGTCGTTTTCTGTTTCGTAGAGCGCACCCGTCAGGAAGAGCCTCTCCGAAATGTCCGTTTCTTCTACATCAACATGGAAGATGAAGAAACCGATACGCCGGGTGTTCCGAGAAGCGATATCCTCGTTCTTTCCCAGACGATCTTCGACAGCATCACGGATGAAGCGAGCATGATCACGCTCGAGACCACTTACGCGGACGAGCTTATGGACGGTTCGATGAGAGCCGCTCAGCAGACCTCTCTCTTCCCGGGACAGAATCCCGGCGAGATCGATGAGTGGATCTTCGATCCGGAAAGAAAACCCGGTGACAAGACGCTGCTTCAGAGAGAAAATGACTGCCTGATCCTCTTCTACGTGGAAGCTTCCCCGAATCCGGAATGGTATGACCGCGTAAACAGCTTCATACGTATGGATAACTATCAGGATTTCATCAGCAGCAATATCGGCAAATACGCGTACACGTTCCATGAAGAAGGATTGAAATACATTGACGATATCCCGTCATGACCGGATTTCACTATAAAACAACGCAAACAAAAAGACTGTCTCTTCGTGAGACAGTCTTTTTTCTTGATCTGCTTTATTGTGTTTACTTCATGCGGATCGCGATCGCGACCAAAACGAAGATCGAGGAAAGCATCATAAATGCCAGTACGATCGCAAGGATTCTTGCGGCTGTGTTGTAGCGGCTGCCTTTTCTGTTTGCCATTCTTCTTTCCCCTTTCGTAGCTCCGTCGTTTTGATGCCGACGGAAGTTCTTTTCTGCCTGTTTAGTGTAACATGAAGACGCTTTTTGTCAATTACCCGTTCTATCGGATCCGGTCAGAGATACTGAACGAGTTCGTCTCTTACGGCATCCATACGGTCATCGGAGATACCAAAATCCATCTTCTTGTAGTTCCATGCGGAACGGCCGATCCCGTTTGCTTTAAAGACCTGATTGATCATCTTATACCACTTCAGCGCGTCCTCCGGAGCGACTCTGTCGATGACACCGTACTCACCGCAGTAAAGCGCGACATTGCGTTCTTCGGCAACATCGATCGCCTCTTTAAAGATCTTCTCGAAGTATGCCGCGGAAAGAAGCTCGTCACCGGAGAATCCGGCAAAGCCCGTGGTGACCTGAGAGAGGTTCTTCACGCCTGCTTCGTCCATTTCTTTGTACGGAGCGTCGATGTGGATACGGAATGAAGTATCCATCGTCGGGATCCACGGCGCGCCCTGATGCGTAAAGATCAAAGGTTCATAGCAGTGGAAGTTGTAAATGATATTCTCGTCATAAGGCATCGCCAGATCTTTTACGGAATCCACGCTGTTGTTCCAGTACCCACCGACGAGGATCTTGATGGTCGGAGCGATCTTTCGGATGCGGCGGATGCACTCGTAGGAGATCTTGTTCCAGAGGTCGCAGTAGTCTTTATCGGTAACTTCGTTGAGAAGTTCGAAGGCGACTCGATCTTCGTATTTTCCGAAGCGCGCGGCAACGTTCTCCCAAAGCTTATAGAATCTTTCCTGAAGAGCTTCACTGTCGAAGAATCCTCTCTCGCCGAAAGCATCGTCAAAGGAATACCCCATGGTCTTATGCAGATCCAGCACCATATTGAGGCCGTACTTGCCGCACCAGTCGATCGCGTCCTGGATATGACCGTAGCCGCTTTCTACCGGGTTTCCGTCCTTGTCTTCGATCAGTTCGTAGTCAAACGGAAGGCGGACATGATCCATGCCCCATCCCTTGATGAGCTTAATGTCTTCTTCCACAACGAATGTGCTGTATGTTTCTTCGGTATCGTCACACTGGGACAGCCAGCCGCCCAGATTGACACCCTTCTGATAACCTTCCCAAGTCTTCATGTGTGTACCTTCTCCTCATATGAACATGATAAGGCTATTATATCAGACGAAAACTCTTATGAAAAAGCACTTTTCGGATATCTTTTGCAAAGAGGGGGAAACGCGGCGCGCGTCCTTTGGGGGGAGACGGCGCCGCGCAGTAGAATGGCTTATTCAGAGATCAGTTCGTACGCGGATACCTTCTTCATCGAACCGGACATGACATAGGTCATGGCAAATACCAGAGTTCCGATCAGTATGATCGTAAGAAGGATCAGCACCGGGAAGATGATAAAGTCGATCTTATGCATGCCGAATCCCGAAAGGATCGCAGTCATGAGCGGATTCACAAGGACGAATCCCAGGAGCGCGCCCAGCACGGAAGCGATAAGCGTGACCGGAAGAAGCGAAAGCGAGAGCTGAAGCTTCAGCTGACGGGAAGTAAAGCCGACGGCTTTTTTGATGCCGAACTCCTTCTCCTTTTTGATGAAGAGAGTCTTCAGAAGGATCTTGATGACCAGGAGGATGATCGCGATATTCAACCCGACCATGATCATGACGATCAGGGATACAGCGGAGATCTCCGTTCCTTCTCCGTTATGGACGGATCTGTACACATTTTCGGTCGTCGTGCACTTCTCACCGAGAAGTGCTTTTATATCGGTAAGCGCCTGATCGATACTTTCATTACTCGGATCTTCCATGCGGAAACGGATGATCTCATAGTTCGGATCGATACCGAGTTTCTTCGCACCTTCTTCACTGATGAAGATACGCTCGCCGAGGTTCATGATGGACTGCTGGAATCCCGTGATGATGAAACGCTCGGTGTGATTTCCAAACTGGACTTCGATCTCATCTCCGATTCCGACACCGAGACGATCCGCGATGACGCTTCCGATGACACATTCATTGTCTTCTTTGAAGGAATCGCCCTCATACACGCCACAGTCCATGCATTCCGGCTTATCCGTAAAGAAGGTGAACGTCTCGTTTCCTTCGATACAGATGTTCGCGAAATTAGATCCGTACACTTCCTTCACGCCATCGACATGCGTCATCTGTTCGATGATGCGGTGGGTCTCTTCAGTATCCGTGTTGACGTTGATGTATCCGTCCGGAACATCGCCGTTGATGAGATGCTCGAACTCGGTCGGATTGATCTTGCTGTTGTAAAAGAGGATCCCCGAGAACATGATCATGAACGCGACCACACTCATGACGGAAAGAAGGATGATGTTCTGGCCCTGACTTTGCAGCATGCTCTTCAGGGCAAGAAGGATATTCAGTCCGCCTTTCGTGTCTTTAAGCGGCAGATAGTTCTTCTTAAAGCTGTTGGATTTCAGGCCGAAACGAAGAGCCGTGGCCGGGTGGAGCTTCTTCAGTTTGATCGTGGAAAGGAAGACTACGACGATCATGCAGACCGCGATACCGCCTAAGATAATGAGCGTGGTTCCCGGACAGAAACGAAGCACCCACAGGACACCCGTGATCGTCTGGAAAACTTCCCGGTCGAGGATCGGCATGGTGATGTAAGAAAGGATACATCCGATCACACCGCCGATCATGCCGACGATCACAAACTCGAGCGTCATGGCTGCCCGAAGCTGTCCGATCGTGTGACCGACCGCGCGGAGCGCGCCGATATTCTTGATATCTCTGTCGATATTGTTATTGATCGTAAAGACGATCATGATCAGGCAGACCGTGAGAACGACGACGGAGAAGGCCGTCACTATACCGGAAAGGATATCCGAGATCGCCGTATATCCTTCCTTTGCGAGGTTGCGCGCATAGGAATAGAAATCCAGACCTTCCGCTGCCAGACTGTCTCTACTTGCCTGAAGAACTTCGTCCTGGGTAACACCTTCGGCGCAGTGCATCTTGACCATCTTTCTGTCCGAGATATAGTTCGTCGTCGTATAAGACTCCTCCGCGAAATCCCACATCTGCGAGAAAGAATCCGCATCGACCATCACGGACATCCATCCGTAGGAATTACCGCCGATCAGCGCTTCGTAAATACCTGCCACGGTAAAATCGATATCTCCTGCCGCTGGTGAATGCATGTGGATCTTGTCACCCACTTCGATGTGGTTTGTCTTCGCAAAAAACGAGTTGAAATAGATCTTCGGACCTTCTCCTGATTCATCTCGGTCCAGAAAAGCATACTCTTCCGCGACTCCGTACTCGCCGATCCTCGTGATCGTGGAACCGTCAAGGTCAAACTCCTCTTTCTCACCCTCGAGACGGAGTTTCACGGTGCCCGGCATGACCATATCCTGAATGGAAAAATCAGAGATCTCGGGAAGACCGGAAAGTGCTTTTGTAATATCTTCGTCGGAACCGATGATATACGACAACACATCGGCTTCTTTTGTGTCTTCTACTTTTTCGTCATAGATCGAGCTGTACTGTCCGACAAAAAGTCCCGTGTGCAGAAGGAGCGAGGTCAGGATCAAAACGAAGAGGAAGGCCGTCAGGACATTTCTGTCCTTTCTCATATTGGCACGAATCAGCTTTACCATCCCATCTCCTCCAGAAAACCTCGGATCATCTCATGTCTCTTTCTGTCACCGCTTACGTATTTGCCGGGGTTGCATTCGCCCTTGATTCCGCCGTCCTCGAGGTAGAGGATACGGTTGGCGCGGCGCGCGGATTTGATATCGTGAGTGACCATCACGACGGACTGGCCTTCGTTGTTGATGTCGGTTAAGACGTTGAGAACGGCCTCAACGCCGGCTGAATTCAGTGCTCCCGTCGGCTCGTCGGCAAAGACGACATCCGGATCATTGATGACCGCACGGACCATCGCCGCACGCTGGGCTTCACCGCCACTGACCTGGGCCGGGAACTTATCGGTCATTTCCTCGCTGATGCCGACACGCTCGAAAAGCGCCGACGCTTTTTTCTTCAGATCTTTCTGCTTCTGTCCGATGAGCATGCCCGTAGAGATCGCGTTGTCCATGATGCTCATACTGTCGACGAGATGCACCTGCTGGAAAACAAATCCGCAGTGCTTGCGTCTAAAGACCGCGAGCTGGTCATCGTTCATATCGGTGATCTCTTTTCCCGCATATTCGATGTGCCCGAGGGACGGCTTGTCCATACCCGAAAGGGCGTACAGAAGGGTCGATTTACCTGCGCCGGAGGAACCCATGATAACGGTAAAATCGCCCTCGTAGATCTCGAGGTCAAGATTCTTGATGATGTGATACTGTTTTCCGGAAACGGAAAAGCTTTTGCTTAATTTGTCTGTTTTGATGATGACTTTCTTGTCCACTTCTGTCGACTCCTTTCGATGTTACGATTCGAGTATAGCGAAGTGGGTCCTTAAAATCTTTGTCGAAGTTTTAATCGTTTTTTAAATCGGATACGACACATGGGGCAATATCCCCGCATTTCGCCCGACAGCGCTTTTTGACACTGATTTTGGGATATTTTATAATATTGGCAAATTTATCTATTGAGGAAGTATACGCTGACAGTGTACGAAAAAAATGATTTGAAACCCAGCAGATCTTTGACCCGCCCAGGTACTAACTGGCTTTTTGTACTGGCGGGGATTTTCCTGTCCTATACTTTCCTTTCGAGTGTTCTCCAGCAGTTCTTTGATACCGATATTTACCATATGTTGTCGGCAGGAAAAGCGATTGCCGAGCAGGGAGTGATCAAGGAGGATGTTTTCTTTTTAGAAAGCGGACATAAGATCGTCATTCAGCAATGGCTATATGATCTGCTCGTTTACGAGGTATACAACAATCTGGGAAAGATCGGGATCCTGCTGTTCACCGTACTTTTATCTTCGATCTTTATATTCCTGGCCATCCGGGTGATGCGTGATTACGGGGTCGATCTCAGGCTGGCAACGACCGCAGTTCTTGCGGTATGCGCTTTCTATAATGCCATATTCACGATCCGTCCCGGGCTCTTCACTCTTGTCCTGCTTCTGCTTCAGATCTGTTTCTGTGAGAAGCATATAAAGACCGGGAAGAGTTTATATCTTTATTCTCTTCCCCTCATCATGATCCTCGAGATCAATTTCCACGCGTCCATGTGGATCGCGCACCTGATCTTCCTTCTGCCGTATCTGGTCCCCATTCCGGCCTTTGCAAAGAAATATGTCAAGCTGGAAGATCATCATATCAGCATCAAAAAAGCCGCCTTGCCGATCGTATGTATGATCGCGGGACTCTTCATCAATCCGTATGGAATGGATGGTATCACCATTCTTTTCAAGCAGAAAGAGATCTCAGATCTGGGGATCTTGGAATTACAGTCACCGGCGCTTTCTTCAAAGTACTCTATCGTGATGCTCGTTTCCCTCATCATCTTCGCTTTCCTCTACGGAAAAATAAAGATCCATTCGAGCACCGCGTTTCTTTTCCTGGGAACATCTATCATGCTGGTATCTAACCTTAGAAACATCCAGATGTATGCCATCGGACTGATCGCTGTCATGTGTGATCTTCTCTGCGCCATTCCTCTTCCCAAAGTAGAAAGGATCTTGCAGAAAACCAACAGAGTGCTGGTCGCGTTATGCGCACTTCTGACCGCTGTACTGATCTTTGCATCTGCCGTAAATCTCCCATATTCTTTTATATTCCGGGATCAGCCTTCAGACAGTGTCCGCGTACCTGTAGACGCAGTCGAGTATCTGGATGCGAATGCGTCAAAAGATTCCCGGATCTATACAGAATTCAATGGCGGCGCCTACGTCTCATGGAAAGGATATAAGATCTATCTCTGCTCGAGGACCGAAGGCTACTGCAAAGATGTAAACGGCGGATATGACTTGATCGGTGAATACTTATCCATTTACCGGAATACGAGTGCATCCTGTAATGAGACTTTTTCCGAGTTCCTTTCGAAATACGATTTTGAATACCTGATCGTAGCGGTAAACAATAAACTCTTCCCTTATATTTCCACAAGAGAAGACTATGAACCTGTAGTCAACGGGAATGGTTATGTCGTATTCAAAGCAATATGAACAAATAGATGTCGCTCTCGGTGATCAGGGTTTATAAGCTCCCCGCGCATTCTTCAAGAGGATCTTCATCAAGTCACCATTTCCCTTAAAGAAGCTGATCTTCGTCGGTGTCTTCCCCTTCTTGGGATACGCTCTTGTTACCGGGATCTCACAGGCTTTCATTCCCAGCTGACTCGCTCTCACAGAAAGATAAGCCAGAAGTTCATACGTCTGAAAAATATCCCGCAGCGGTTTTACCCGGTCATCGAGCAGGTATTTTGCAGAGTATCCACGGAAAGCATTTGTCGTATCCGTAAACCTCTTATGCGCCGTAAGCGATATGATCGGCGCGTGGATCAGTCTTACGGAGAGCCAGCGGAGGACCGGTGTATTGATCGCCTTACCGCCTTTGACAAAACGCGAGCCCTGGACAAAATCATATCCCTCCTCCAATTTGGATATGAATCGCGGGACATCTTCGATGCTGTCTTTATTGTTTCCATCGATCGTGATGATCCCTTTATATCCACGTTCAAGCGCCCACCAGATCCCCATCCGGAGCTGCGCGCCCTGCTTGCCCTGATCCTGCTTGACCAAAAGCGTATTCACATCCAGTGCCCGAAGTTTCTCTTCCTCAGTGCACCCATCCGAAGAGCCTCCATCGCAGATCACAATATCCGCATGATCCGAGACATGGTTTTCCTTCGCTCTTCGCAGTTCATCATGGATCCTGGTCCCCTCGTTGATAATGGGGATCAGGACGACGTAATCTTTTGTTTTTCCGGCATACTCATCACAGGAAAACTTTGGAACACCGGGCTTTCGTTCAAACTCCATGACGCAATTCATACCTCTCGATCAAACACATTTCGAACGTACTCCATCGTACGGAAAAGAAGATCAATATCTTCCTGTCTTCCCATCTCGATCGACACTGCCTTTTGATATCCTTCGGCTTTGAGCAGTCCGGCGATCTGTTCATGCATTTTTCTTTTTCTGACCGGTTTCAATCCGGGTTCGCTGACATGGACATGATTGATGAGATCTGTCCTTCCCTTGAGGATATCGGCAGATTCTCCGTTTTCGATCATCGTTCCCATATCAAGATTCAGCAGGAATCCTTTGGAATCGACAGCCTTTATCAGATCAAACGCCTCTTCCGTCGTATTGATGAAATTCGTATTATAGATCTTCGGATTGGGCTCCATGGCGATCACCGTCTGATGCGCACAGGCATACTCACCCAGCTCCCGGAAGAAACTGATCGCGGATCCCGAGTCTTTCCCCTCAGGAACAGAACGGCTTACCGGACATCCGAAAACCAGGTTTCCACATCCGATCGTCTGCGCAAAGTCCACCGCCTTCTTCGTGTAAGAGAGCAGCGCCTCACGCTCTTCTACGGTTCCGAAAAGCTTCTCTTTCCGTCCATACCATATCGACTGCATCGAAGGGACCGTAAATCCATAGTTTGTCTGAAGGTCTTCTTTCCAACTTTCCGCGGCGGAGAGGTCTTCGTACGGAGTTTCCGTGAAGATACGCGTAGGCGCGATCTCCAGACCGGAAAAACCGTGGTCTTTCATAAAGCCGTATACTTTCTCGTCATTCTCAGCTGTCCAGGCAATATTTGAAATAGAGAGGATCATTGTTTTCCTCCTTCGGATACAGGAGCCTGTTTCGAATACTCTTCCACAAAATTCCTGATCCCGACAAGCACAGACTCCTTATCGCGGATGTATCCGTTCTTTCCGTTAAACAAAGCATCATGTATGGTCCGGTAATCATAATCTGCAGGCGCGGATGCCAGTTCATTCACGAAGTCCTCACCTGTCAGGTATCTGTACAGTTCTCCCGCAGATACGGGTTCAGTCGCCGGATGCCAAAGCGTGATCCCTGCATTCAGTGCAATGTTCATGTCCGCCCACAGATCCTTCAAATCGTAAAACTGGAACCGGCTCCGGCTGTCTGTGAAATTCAGCGCGGAAAAACCCAGCGCGCGGAACATATCCTTCAAGCCTTCTTTTTCCGGACCGGAAACATTTACTTTATAGAATCCGTTTGCCTGTTTGTCATAATACTTCAGAAGTTCCGGCTGCTTTTCCGACAGTTCGATAAACTTTTTCTCATTAAGCATAAACGGGACTACGTTGATAAAGTCATAGATGAAGTTCTTCTTGATGTTTCTTCCGAAAAGTCCGGGCAGTCTGATGATCAGCGCATCCGGATAATTCTCTCTCACCCGGCACTCCAGAAGATACCGGTGATATCCATATGCGGCCAGACCGGAAACATCGATCGTTGAATTTTCATCGACACCCAGCGGACTTTTGAATACATCGATCGTTGAGATCAGCACAAGTTTTTTCGGGGCGATCTTCGATATATTATTCTCCGCATCTTCGATCATCAGAAGATCCTTCTCCGGATCATTATTGGCAAGATATTTTTCGGCACGAAGTCCCGAATACACAAGAAGATCGGGCTTCGTCCCAAAGGCATCCCGAATATTCCCGGAATTGTATTTCGCGTCAAAATCTCCTGCCGCGGCCAGATTGCTGCCGACAAATCCGGTATATCCTACTATCGCTTTCACCCTGCTATCTCCTTCACACTTATTTGGTCAGTTTCTCAATGCTCTCGAAACTGTACTGCTTTCTTCTGAACACCAGCTGAAGGATCAGCTGAAGGTACTTGATAATGATCGTCAGGATCCCGAAAAGACCAAAGAAGCAGACTGACAGGAACAGGATCATTGTCGTCCAGCCTGCGACCGGATTTGCCATGATATATGTGATCACCGCATAGGCGACCACAAATAGAGACATACACATCATAAGGAAAGTCATGACCATAGAAAAACGGTAACCGACTTTGGTAAACAAAAGCAGCGAATCCAAAGCAAGACCGGAACGGTATGTCTTTTCTTTCTTATCGGTCCGGGATCTGTTCTTCGCGACAAGGGAATAGCGGATGTTGTCAGTTTTCAGTCCGCAGTTCGCGTACAGTGCTTTTCGATAGAAAATACTCTTATTCATTGAGCTGACCCGGTTGATCACACGCCGGCTGATCACGCGGAAAGTCTCTGTCGACATAGTACTCGGAATATCCGCATATCTGTCGAAGATCCTGTAAAAGAGTCTGGACGAGAACTTCTCTTTCCGGTCCGGTGACGCGCTGACGATATCATATCCTTCCAGCGCGTGTCTGTAGACCTTCATGATCATATCCGGATCATAGTCGATAAATGTATTATCAAACTCAAATACATAGTCTCCGATCGCCATATCGACGCCGGCGTTCATTGCGAGTTCCAGTCCGTGATAATAACTCATATTGACCACGGTAATACTGGTCGTTGCCGCGTCATTACTTACGGTCTTGATCACGGAAAGGCTGTCGTCATCTGAGAAGTCATTCACACATATGATCTCAGAGTGCTCGAAGTTTCTCTCCATCACTTTGATGATCGTTCGAAGAAATCCTTCAAGTCTCTCACTTGCATTATGAACGTAGATTACCGCGGAAACAAAACTCTTCTCTTTATTCTCCATCTGTCAACACCTCGTCAAGATCATAGACCGTATTTATCTTGCCTGATAAAACGCCGACAAAAGTCGGACCGGATGTATATTTCCTTATCACCGTCGGCCGCGAATCATCGATCTCCGAACTCATCAGTATCGGTTTCATCGAGTATAGCGACTGTTTATATGTAAACCCATACTCATCGAGCATATACTTTCTCGCCAGATTGGACATGTATGGGAACGCGGTCTTCGGTCTCGCCGGACATACGTTGCAGTTTCCCAACCGCTCCTTCGAACAGAAGCCTTCACTTTTATCCTGGCACGGGAATGTCGGCAGCTCATCGTAGCAGGTCGTATGCGGAGTAAATGTTACTGAAGTCAGTGAATGACACCCGGTCATTCCGAACGGCATGATCGAGAAAAAAGGTCCGTCCATTACGGTAAAACCGATATTCTTCAAGCTGTCATTCACATCACATAGGATGATCTCGCACAATTCGTATTTGATGCCGAACTTCTCCAGTCCGGCCATTTTCAGAATCTGATTCGTTCCGGCATATGTGGCGTTTAATACATAGCCGCTCCGATAAGAATTCCCATTCTCTTCACTGATCACATAAGCATCGTCTGTTCTTTCGATCTTCGTGATCCGCGCACCATATACAAAACGGACAGACTTTTCATGATCCTTCAGTTTTTCCAGGAAATACTCTTTCAGTTTCATCGCGTCATAGGTATATTCACGGGTCCGGAATACACCATCGCACATGCCCGGTTTGAAATAGGTCTCCGCGTACAGTTCCTCACAGGGAATACCGGCAGCTCTGCAGAAGTCCTTAAACTGCTTGCCGTCCGACCAGGAATACATGCTGGAAGTCGCATAGATCTGATCAAATTCCCGGTTGATGCAGAAATCATAATCCCGGTTAAAGCGCTCGAAATAGCCGGCAGTCTTCATCGCGGTGGAAATGGATCTCGGATAATGATAGCCCTGGTGAACTCTGGCCTGATTTACATACGTGGCCCGCTGAAAAGGAGCAGGATCACACTCCAGGACAAGTATATTCTGTCCCCGTTCGCAACAGAAAAGAGCGGAATACAAACCGTAAAGACCCGCCCCGAGAATAATCTTGTCAAAACGTTCTGAAGCCATTTCGCCTTTCTCCAATGCCGTACGTGCTTTTGGCCCGCAAATCCGATTCTTACACTGCAGGGAACAGCTAAATCAAGTGTACGAAATGTCCTATTTCCTGTCAACGTTCGAGGGGTGTCCGACACCTCTTCGTCACAGAAGACGGAGTCTGAGCGTCACAGCAAGACCTCCGTCTTTATTGGCTGCCGTGATCTCGCCGCCCATCTTCTCCATGAGGTAGCGGGAGATATAAAGACCCAGTCCTGCGCCGTCTTTTTCTCCGGCGTTGCTGCCGCGCTTGTATTTTCCGAAGATCGTCTCGATCTCGGATTCGGGCACTCCGCCGCCGTGATCGCCGATCTCGACGACTAGGAAGCGAGTGTTACCGACACCTTTTTCGATGCGGCTGCTGACTGTCATTTCGGTGTCTGCATATTTGTAGGAATTGGCAAAGATATTGTTGATGACCTGATTGAGGCGGAGGGGATCCGCAGAGACGACGGCCTCTTCGATCTTAAACTCCGGTAGCTTTTTCTTATAGTCGGCTTCCGAGATAAAGTGCTCGATATCCTTTGAGGTCACTTCCCCGGGATTTACTTCCAGGTGTTCGAGTTCCTCGAGCGTCGCATGGAAAAGATTCGATACCAGACTGTCGATCTGATCGGCCTTGGCATTGATGCTTCGGATCGTTTTCTTTTCTTCTTCGTCATGCGCCGAAAGCTCCATAACTTCCGCCATCGCCTTGATGGAGGTGACCGGTGTCTTGATATCGTGAGAAAGCTGCGCGACAAGTTCTTTTCGAGCATTCACGGCCTCGGCTTCGCGAAGCTTGCTGGCCTTAAGTTCTTCGCGCATGATGTCAAAGCTCTCGGTAAAAGCGCCGAACACGTGGTTCCTGTCCATCTGCATCGGAACATCGAGATTGCCGGACGCGACCTCGGAAGCGAAGTGCTGCATCTTGTTGAAAGGATCGACGATGCGCTTCTTGAGATACAGAAAATAACCAAGGGTCGCCGCAAGCATCGAGAAAAGAACGGCACCGCAGATAATGGAGATGCGGCGGTTCCGAGCGGCCTGCTGATCCCGGTAATCGTTATGCACCAGAAGTTTTCCGACCACTTCGCCATCCTCATTTGTGATGTCGCGGATCACGTCATAGTTCGTCGTCGCGGACGAGACTGACGTGGAGATATGCTTTTCGGTATAGATCAGAAGATTGCCGTCGTTGTCGATCACGGCGTATTCGAACGGCTGATCCGTCGGGATCAGATCTTTCTTGTGATCCTTAGTGTTTTCCCAGTCTTTTCCGAGCGCGATGGTCAGGCGGTTGATCTCCGTCGGATAGGAAGTGATCTTCTGCGAAGTGATGGCATTGATGCGGAAGCACACGACCACGAGAACGAGTAGAAAGAACACGGTAAAGATCAGCAGGGACTTCGTCTTCACGGCTGATCCTCCAGGATGAATCCGGATCCCCATACCGTTTTGATGAAGGACGGATTGCTCGCGTCGTCTTCGATCTTCTCTCGAAGGTGACGGATGTGGACGTTCAGCGTAACATCGCCGACGAACTCCGTGCCCCAGATCTTTTCGAAGAATTCTTCCTTCTTGATGATACGGTTTCGGTTATTGAGCATATAGACCAGAAGGCGGAATTCCATGGCCTTAAGAGGAGTCTTCTCCCCGTCTTTGATGACAACGGCACGTAGTAGATCGATCGTGGCGTTTCCGAGTTTGACGATATTCTTCGACTCTTCCGTTTCGGAAGAACTGCTGTTAGCTTCTTCGTATCTTTTTAAGGCCGCCTTGACTTTGGCAAGAAGGACTCCGAGCGAATAGGGCTTACAGATATAATCGTCTCCGCCGATGGAAAGCGCCAGGAGCATGTCGTCTTCTGCGGATCTTGCGCTGATGAAAAAGATCGGAACGTTCATTTTCGCGCGGATCATCTGGCAAAGCTCAAATCCGGAATCTTCGCCGAGATTGATGTCCAGAAGGATCAGCGAGCAGGTGTTTTCGTTAAAGAATTCGAGCGCGGAATCCTTGTCGGTAACGTAAGTTGCCGACACTCCCGACATATTGAAATATTTCGACGTGTACTCGGAAAGTTCGAGCTCGTCGTCTACGATCAGAACACTGTAGTGCATATTACCTCATCCCCCGTGGTACTGCTCTTACTGTTTCTTTAATGCCTCGTCGATCTCTTCTGCGTAACGGACGGTCTCCATCGCGTCTCTACAGTATTTGTCGGCGCCGATAGCGTCCGAATATTCCTGTGTCAGGACCGCGCCGCCGACACAGACTTTTGCCCACGGAGCCTGCTCACGCAGGAGCTTGATGGTCTCTTCCATCGCGGGAACCGTGGTCGTCATAAGTGCCGACAGTCCGACGATCGGGGCATGCAGCCTTACGACCTCATCGACGACCGTCTGTTCCGGAACGTCCTTTCCGAGGTCAGATACGGCAAATCCGTAGTTCTCCAAAATGAGTTTGACGATGTTCTTGCCGATATCGTGGATATCGCCGTGAACGGTCGCGATTACGAAGGCGCAGCGCGAGGATCCCGTGTTTCCGTCTTCACTTGCCGCCATCGCTACCTTTACTTCTTCAAAAGCACTTTTCGCTGCTTCTGCCGCCATAAGAAGCTGCGGAAGATAAACTTTCTTCTTTTCGAAATCCGCGCCGACGATATTCAGTGCCGGGATTACTTCCGACTGGATGATCTCGAGCGGTTTTCTCTCGGCGAGCATCGCCTTGGTGAGTGCCCCCGTCTTTTCTTTAAGTCCTCTTACGATCGCTTTCTGAAGTTCCGAGGTCGGTCCTTCGCCGCTTTCCCCGGATGTCTTCGGCGCCTCCGCGGGAGCTCCCGCTGCCGGTGCCGTCATGGTCGGAGCCGGAAGATTCTGCGCGTAACTGATGTAGTCCATGCAGTTTTCATCCATGTTATGCAGCGCACGGAACGCATGGTAGACATTCATCATCTCCTGGGAGTACGGGTTCATGATCGCCGCCGAAAGTCCGTCCTGAAGACAAAGGGCGAAGAAGGTAGAAGTGATGATATTTCTGCTCGGAAGTCCGAACGAAACATTCGAGATGCCGAGCGATGTATTTACTTTCAGATCGTGACGGATGCGGTGAACGGCCTGCATCGTGGCAAGTGCCGCCGTCGTGTCCGCGGAAATCGTCATGGCGAGCGGGTCGAAGATGAGATCCTTTTTTGAGATGCCGAAATCGGCCGCTCTCTTAATGATCTTCTCGGCGATCGCGACACGTTCTTCCGCTGTATCCGGGATACCGCCCTCATCGAGTGTCAGGGCAACAACGAAACCTCCGTACTTTGCAACGAGCGGGAAGATCACGCTCATGACTTCTTCTTTACCGTTCACGGAGTTGACCATTGCTTTTCCGTTATAAGCGCGAAGTCCTGCTTCCATGGCGATCGGGTCGGTCGTGTCGAGCTGCAGCGGAAGATCCGTTACTGCCTGCAGTTCCCTGACCGCGCGAAGCAGGAAAGCCGGCTCGTCGATCTCGGGAAGACCGACGTTAACGTCGAGAAGCTGGACTCCCGCGTCCTGCTGTTTCAAGGCTTCACCTAAGATATAGTCGATATCGTTTTCACGAAGTGCCTGCTGGAAGCGCTTCTTTCCCGTAGGATTGATGCGTTCACCGATCAGGATCGGGCTGTCGCCGAACTTCACCGCGTGCGTATAAGACGAAACGAGGGACAGGTTCTTTTCGGTCACTGGAACCGGTGTGATGGACTTCGATTTTTCGACGACCGCGCGGATATAGTCAGGTGTCGTACCGCAGCAGCCGCCCGCGATGCGCACGCCTTTTTCGAGAAGTTTTCCGACAGACTCGGAGAACTCGGGCGGGAATACATCGTAAACGGTCTTTCCGTTCTCGGATCTCGGAAGACCCGCGTTCGGCTTCAAAAGCACCGGTACGGAAGCATATTCGAGATACTCTTCCACAACGCCGATCAGCTGGTCCGGACCAAGTGAGCAGTTCGCGCCGATCGCGTCGGCATGCATGCCCTCGAGCATCGCGACCATCGCGGCCGGCGACGCGCCCGTCATGAGCTTACCGTCGGCGCCATAGGCGTTGGAAACAAATACCGGAAGATCCGTGTTTTCTTTTACCGCAAGGAGCGCAGCCTTTGTATCATAGCTGTCGTTCATGGTCTCGATGAATACGAGATCGACACCCGCGGCCACACCGATTTTCACGGTCTTAGCATACATCGCGACCGCGTCTTCAAATTCATAGTCACCATATGGCTTAAGGAGTTTTCCTAAAGGACCGATGTCGAGCGCGACATATTTTTCCTGCGTACCCGTACTCTGGCGAGCCGCTTCACGCGCGTTCTTTACCGCCGCCGTGACGAGCTGCTCGAGTTCTTCGTCGTCGAACTTCAATCCGTTCGCGCCGAAGGTATTACTTAAAACAACATTGGAACCTGCGTCATAGTAGGACTTCTGGATCCTGATGATCTCCTCCGGACGAGTCACGTTCCATCTTTCCGGAAGCTCTCCCGGCTGAAGTCCCGCCTCCTGAAGAAGCGTACCCATTCCTCCGTCAAGGAACAGGAAATTGTCTTTCATGTATTCACGAATATTCATGCAGGTCCCCTCGTTTAGACAAGTCTCTGCGAGGATTGTATCACATTTTCAGAAGGCGCGCCTGCCTGTATGTCATCACGCCCGCTCCTGCAGAACCGTTTTCGCACGATTTTCGATGATCTTTATGACTTCATCCGCCGTTTTCTGTCCGCTGAAATAGGCCGCTGCTTCTTCATCGACAATTGCCGTAATATCGAGGTCATTCTTCGCTTCGATGGAAACATTTTCGATAACAGCAACGATCCTATCGTAGTCTTCCTCCACCAGATTCGAAGCTCCGTCTATGTGGAGCATTCTTTCTGATTCAGCGATCGCCAGTGACTCATCGAACAGTCCCTTGAACGCATCCCTGCTTATCGGGAACCCGCCGCTGATATATGAAATCATGTCATGCTGAGATTCCTCCCCGAGAAAGTTTCGGATAAAATCCCATGCCTCATCCGCATATTCGCAGTTCTTTGAAACGGAAAAAGTCAATATCGGTTCCGCGGACATGCCTCCGCCTTCGGAAGTAGGATATCCGCAAAAGACCACGGAACGGCCGGCACCCGCACGATAATCGTATTCCTCAATGGAAGATACAGTGGCATCCTTCATCGCCACCATATCAAGGTTCGCGGAAAAAGATCCTGCGTCGATATATATCGGTTCGACAATGGAATTATTCCGTTTGTCATTCTCTCCGTATTTGTTCGCAAATTCCAATATCTTCCGAAACTCTTCCGTGTCAAAATGCACTTCCTGTTTGTCGTAATCGATAAAGTCCCCCATGCATGTTGCCATAAGCGTATTCAGAAGAACCTGTTTCCTGATCTCAGGAAGCGGCTGTACATCCTCCGGAAGCGAAGAAAACATCGTCTCAATATCCGCCCATGTGCAATTTGTTTTCTGATCCATGTACTTTCCGTTCGCGACAAAACCGGTCATGTAAAACGAAACGGGGATCCTGTAAAGCTTCCCGTCTTTCTCAAAAGCGCGAAGAACATTGTCGAAAAGATCTTCTCTGTTGATACTGTCATCTTGCTGAAGATACGAATTCAGATCTAAAAGAATATCGTCTCTTTCATATGGCATATCGTTCCCGAAATTGACCATGATATCCGGGCCACGACCTGACTTTATCTCTTGGTATATCTGGTCTTCGATAAGAGTCTGTTCTTCGGAATGCTCTTTGGTAAGCACATACAAAAGGTCTGAGGAAAACTCCGTCAGCACGATACGTGCTTTCTTATCCGGATCGCGGTTATATTCCACGATACTGTTGTAAAAGTAATTGTTTCCCGTTGTCACGGCAACCGCGGAGAGCACTCTTTTCCCGGCATGCGGATTCTTTTCCGCCTTTTTCAGATGTTCGATCTTCACCGTTCCCATATCCTCTTCAAACATCGAGGTGGTTTCCCTGCTCATATCGACGGCAAAAATGTATTCATCTTCTGATACGACACGAAGAGACTCGGACCGGATCTTCGAGTGATAACTGTCCGTTTCATTCCATGGGAGTTCGATAGTCGTTGTATCCGTTTCAACATCGAGTCTGGATAGTCCGTTGCTTGAGTTGATGTGAATATCATTCCGGGATTGGATCAAAAGTTCCGGATCCGTAAACTCTTCCTGTTGAAACGGAATGGAAGTCTCTTTGAGTTTTCCGGTTTCAACATCGATCTCTCTGAAAGAATACTCGCCCGTCAGAAAATCGAAAAACAGAGAATAGTACTTATCCTGAGAACGGAAAACGCCCCCACGCATATCCTCACTTGATTCATACCAGATAGCTTCACCCGAAGAATCGATATACACATATCCCGAGTAAGAGGAAATAAAGAAATGTCCGTTCGGAGCGGCTACGCACGATTCGGTATATGTCATAGGAGCTTTGGCCCGGATCGTATGGAGCAGTTCACCGGAAGAAGATATCTCACTGATCTTCCGTTCCCCGTCCGAACAGTACATCACCATGGCCTGCCCGTCTGCTCCTTCAAAAATGCTTTCGACGTCAAACTGTTCATTAACAGGCAGCATCGTTTTCAGTTGTCCGTCCAGATCAAAAATGTAAAGGCCGGAGGAATATCTTTCAGACACCATCGCTTCTATTTCTTCAGCTTCCTCATCACTTAGCGGATGTTCACCTGTGATATGCGCGATCCATTTTTCGTCAAGAGCCTCGTCAATTTCGTACTCTTCTTCGATCAACGTGAAAAGTCCGGACTCAAGGATCTTCACATCTCCAAAAAAGCGTGACACGACTTTCCTTTCGTTTTTTTCGGGAAGTTCGATATCGAATTCGGAAAGAGTATAGAACGGATCGCTTTCTTCGATCAGTTTTCCGCTTTCAGGTAATGATTCGATGAATTCTTTCGCTTTAGGATCTTCAGTGCCTTTTTTCTTACTCTTTTTCCCGCAACCGAAAGACGAGACAAAGACTGTCAGACATAATAGAACAGCCATAAGCTGTTTCGTTTTTCTTGCCATAAACGCCTCCAACAGTATGTTACTATCCCCATAGCGTATTGTACTGAAAAAGAGGCTTTTACGGAAGTGTTTAGACCGAAATACCGGTGGTCACTTTGAGATCCCGATGATCGCCGTGACGCTCTTGCTCGGCGCCATCAGACACGATTCGGAAAGCGTGATGCCGAGTCTTCTTTCGGCATCTAAAAGCGGCAGGAATACCTTCTGCACTTCGATCGGAAGATCCCCGTATCCCGGCGAATAGCGCATGCGCGTCTTCTGTCCTACTTCTTTGCAGATCTCCTTCACGTCATCGTTAAAAGCATCGCACAGGGATTCGACTCTCTCGGCACCTAAGCCCTGAAGCAGAAGTCCCATCTTCGGGTCCGCCTTTTCGTATCTTCGGATCAACCGGTCGATCCCGGATCCGATCGTCGCCGCGAAAAGCACCGCCCGGTCGCAGCCTTCAAGGTTCTTTTTCAGTTTCTCGGACCTCTGTTCAAACGGAAAGACCGGAAACCCATCCTCATCCCAAGAAAGCGGAACGACCACAAATCCCACACGGAAAGAAAGCGCGCCGGAGGTAAGGGACAGTGCTTTTTCCATGGAAGAAGCAAGCTCGGGATCCTTCGCGGCATTCTCCTGCTCGTAGATCGGAATGCAGGAATAACGAAGCCACTCGGTCACGTTGAGCGAGGGCGTCTCGTAGTCAAGATACTGCGGGATCGTCTGTTTATCGGAAGCAATGGCTTCCCCGATCAGTGCTTTTCGATCCATATTCACTTCACACCGTAGTCTTTCCAGAGAATGTTGGAAAGGTTGTTCATGATGGCCTCGGCCACGTCCGGCTTGTTCATGGAATAAACGTGCACGTTCGTCACTCCGTTTGCGTAAAGGTCGATGATCTGATCGGTCGCGTAGGCGATACCTGCCTGCTTCATGGACTCCGGATCCGTTCCGAAATAATCGACGATCGCCTTGAAGCGCTGCGGCATGAAAGAGCCGCTGAGCTTGATCGCCTTTTCTACCTGGATCGCGTTCGTGATCGGCATGATGCCCGGAACGACAGGGACCGTGATACCGGCCTCGCGGATCTTGTAGAGAAAGTTATAGAAAAGGTTATTGTCGAAAACCATCTGGCTGACGAGGAAGTCCGCGCCGGCATCGACTTTTTCCTTGAGGTACTTAATGTCTTCGTGCTGATTAGCGCTCTCGGGGTGAACCTCCGGATAGCAGGCACCGCCGATGCAGAAATCGTAGCCGCTTTCCTTGATCTCACGGATGAGCTCGACCGCGTGGCGGTAATCCCACGTGCTTCGGTCGGTATTCTCGAGTTCGGGAGTCAGATCGCCGCGAAGCGCCATGATATTCTGAAGACCCAGACTATGGATCTCTTCGATCTTACTGTGGATCATGTCCTTGGAGCTACTGACGCAGGTCAGGTGCGCCATGGTCGGCACGCCGTGCTTCTCTTCGATCGTCTTGGCAATGTCGAGAGTGAAGCGGCTCGTTCCGCCGCCTGCCCCGTATGTAACGCTCATGAACGCGGGCTTACTCTCCGCGATCTTTTCGGTCGTCTCCTTTACGCTCTCGAAAGAAGTCTCCTTCTTCGGCGGGAAAACTTCAAACGACAGAGACATGCTCTTTTTATTCAGAATATCGATGATCTTCATTTCGGGATTACCCCTCCCCTTTTAAGTGGGTTCATTATATCATAGGTCAATGACCTTCGTTGCCATCTTCTCTCTGAATCGCACGTCGTGCTCCACGATCAGCATCGTCGGCTGATACTCTGAGATGAGCTTTTCGAGCTGCATGCGCGAAAAGACATCGACATAGTTCAGCGGCTCGTCCCAGATATAAAGATGCGCCGGGGTCAGAAGGCTCGTCGCGATGAGGACCTTCTTCTTCTGTCCTTCGGAAAAGTCCTCGATGTTCTTTTCAAACTGCGCCTGTTCGAGCGCGAGCTGACGAAGCACCGCGAGGAAGAGACTGTAATCCACGCCGTTTTCAAAAGCGTGCATGCGAAGGTCGCCGTGCAGGTGCGACGTATCCTGATTGATGTACGAGATCTTCAGGTGCGGCGCGGTAAGAAGCGTGCCATCGATCGAAAAGTTCTGCTCCTTTTTTTCGCCTTCCTCTGCTTGAGCCAGGATCGCCTTGATGAGGCTCGTTTTTCCACATCCGTTTTTACCTTGCAGGAACACTCTTTCTCCGTTTCGGATCTCGAAGGTCAGCCCCTCGAATACGGGCTTTTCCGAATCCTTATACTGAAGCGAAAGATCCCTCGTCTCGACGACTCTGTCCCTGAAATGTTTCATCGGCGAAAGCCTCAGATCTCGGATCTGCTCAACGTCATTGAGAAGCCCTTCTTTTTCCGCGATCTGCTTTTCCATGCGCTGTTCGAAGACCTTCACGCGCGCTTCCATTTTCTTCGTCTTCGAACTGATATACGTGCGCGCGTTTTTCGTTCGGTCATGCTCCTTGATCGGGTCATATCCGATCTTCGTATTCTCACCCTTTGTCGCCCAGCTCTGGCTCTGCTGCATCGTGCCTTTCAGTCGCCCGATCTCCTTCATGTGCTTCTCGTTTTCCGCCTTGGCAAAAGCATCCGCGCGCTCCTTGTTGTCCCACCAGGAAGAAAAGTTTCCGCTCTGCACATCGATGGAAGATCTTTGCAAGACCAGCACGTGATCGACACACGCATCGAGAAGATCACGATCGTGCGACACGAGGATGAATCCCTTCTTCTTCGCAAGGTAGGATTTCACGATCTCTCGCGCCTCTTTGTCGAGGTGATTCGTCGGCTCGTCGATGAGAAGAAAATCATTCTCCCCCGCGAAAAGCACCGCCAGCATGACCTTTGTCTTCTCGCCGAAGCTCAGTGTGCGAAGCGGACGATACAAAAGCTCCGCATCGACGTCAAGGTCCGCGATCTCGCACATGACGCGCCAGCTTTCGACGCCCGGCTTCCACTCTTCCATCAGTTCATCCGCCGTCTTATCGAGATCCTCATTCGTGATCCTATAAGGGAAATAATCGCACGGCACATCACAGCTGATACTGCCGCTGTATTCGTATTTTCCGAGAAGCAGGTTCAGAAACGTTGTCTTGCCTTTGCCGTTACGGCCGATGAACCCGAGTTTCCAGGAAGTATCGATCGTAAAAGAAACGTGCTCGAAGATCGGATCGAAGCTGCTCTCATAGGAGAAAGTGAGATCATTTACTTGAATTTTCGCCATAGTTGTCCTCTTTCTGCCCGAAACAAAAAGTCTGCTTTTGCGCACGCAGAAACAGACTCACACGATTCTCCTATATCCTTCAGCTGAAGCAGGAACGATGCCGCGATGATTCCATGAAAGCGCACACAAGAAGACCTTTTCCGGGTCTTTACATAAAAATGTGTTTCCTTCATTGATCATCACTTTCTCATTGGTCTACCCCAAACGCGGCTTCCGCGCTCTTTCTTTGAAGTCAAAAAGCAGTTTGATGCTGCTTACATTTCCGATACTACCACGCGCCCGCCGATCTTGGCAAGCACGTTATACTACTGTTCTACACGAGTGCTTTTCGAGAAGGATCTCACAGGTCCTTCCGCAAAAGCACCTGTCCCGAACATTCCATAACGGCGTCGCCCGAGATGATCTCTCCTACTTCGTCACAGATCACTTTTCCGGACTTCGGATTCTTCACGGAATCGATGCGCCCGATGACTTCGGCGTCCACTTCGGAATATTCAAAAGACAGATCGCAGCCTTCCATCGTGCAGTTGATGATCTTAAGTCCCTTGCAGTAGCAAAGAGGCTGCGTGCCGATGATCCGGCAGTTTTCGAGCGTGACGTTCTCTGAGAACCAGCCGAGGTACTCGCCTCTGATGGTCGAGTTTTTCACAACAACATTCTTGCTGTGCCAGAACGCGTCCTTGGTATCCAGATCGCAGTTTTCGATCGTAAGTCCGTCGACATACTGGAAGGAATATTTGCCCTTCATGGTAACGTTACTGAGTTTGACGTTTTTGCTGTCGAAAAAGATGTACTCCGATGTGACGGTGGTGCTTTCCAGAGAAAGCCCGTCGCACTTCCATCCGAATTCCACGGAGTCGATCGTGCAGTTTTCGATCTTGATATCTTCGCACTCGCGGACAGCCTTTACACCGTAGATCTCGCAGTTCTGAAGGCGACCGTTTTTCGCGTACCAGATCGGCGCTCGGGTCTTATCGTCCATGGTCACTTCGTTTACGGAAAAATCGATGACATGCCACAGTGGATAGCGCAGTGAAAACGTGCATTCTTTCACTGTGATATCGCGCGCTTCTTTCAGCGCGGATTCGCCGTCGGCGGGGCCGCTGAAGTTGCAGTATACAACATCGGCGTACGTCTCGTTATAAAGCGCGCGCTCCTCGTCAAATGTCATCCCTTTGATCTGTTTTCTCTGCATTTTTGATTCTGTCCTCTACTTAGCTGCCACCTTTTATATCCGATCATCCCTGATTTCCCGAAGGAGGCAGCTGTGAATCAGTATTCGGCTGC
This sequence comes from Clostridiales bacterium, assembly GCA_017561715.1. Taxonomy (GTDB): domain Bacteria; phylum Bacillota; class Clostridia; order Saccharofermentanales; family Saccharofermentanaceae; genus Scatonaster. The sequence continues at coordinate 128,958 of JAFZBN010000016.1, forward strand.
GCGGTTTCATTGGAAGAAGGCATGCCTACATTCGGCAATCCCATGGTCTGCGAAAAGCCTACCTGCGGAAGTCCGCTTGTCTGCTGAAAACCGCTCTGTGGGTCCTGCGGCGCTGTATACGGAGAGACCGGCTGAGAAGACGGCGCGAACGGGGATGCCGGCTGTGCCGGTGTACCGATCGGTGTCGCAGACGATGTCGGCGTCGGAATAAAAGCCGGGGCCGGTGTCGGAGCGACCGGTGCCGCTACGGGAGCCGGATCCTTCGGAGATTTCTTTCTCTTGGCAAGGAGGATGATCATGACAACGATACCCGCAAGGATGATCACACCACCGATGATCACTCCGATCAACCACGGCGCGATACCGCCTTTTTTGATCTTAAACTCGGCATGAACTTCTTCATCCATCTTCAGAAGCTCCCAGGTAAGTGTCTTACCGTCTGCTTCCGTCGCGTTCTCATCCTCGGCGGAATTCGGAAGTTCAAGAACGAATGTCATATACTTTCCGAAGTCTTTTTTCGCGAAAGAACTGATCTCGGAAGTGTCTGCGTCCTCCGCGACGGCAGTAGCGTCCCAGTCAATGGCATAAAGTCCTTCATCCTCGTCGAAATCCACCGTGAAGCCTTCGTATCCGATACCGAGAGCTTCAAGTTCTTCGCCGATCTCTTCGATCTCAAGGTGATTCTTTTCACCAAAGATTCCGGTGACTTTCTTTCCTTCTTCTTCGGTGATCTCCCAGTCGTTATCCTCGAAGATCGCGATGCGGTCTTCAAGCGCGTCATCTTCCTCTTCGACCGCCGCGATCAGCACTTCAAGATCCGCGGTCTTATCCTTATTGATCGTTACTTTCGTTGTGTACGGGAAAGGGTAAGAACCTGCCAGGGTAAAGGAGATAAATGCAGGTTCACTCAGCTCCAGGAGGTCCCAGGAATATGTAGTACCTTCAACATCCAGCGCATTGTCCGCGATCGAATCCCCCGGGATCGTGATACTGTACTTCATAAATCCGCCGTACTGTCTCAGGGAACTTCCGTCAATACCGGAATCCGACACGTCACTTGTTACCTCGGAAGCATCCCACTTGATCGTATAGACGCCGTCTTTCTCACTGACTTTGAAGCCGTCAATATCAAGACCATCGAACATAACTTCCTCGAGCTCTTCTAACGGAACATCCAGGATCGAAACGGTAAATCCCTGATAATCATCCTCATCGTAATCATCGATCTTGAACTCGTAACCCAGATCTTCCAATTCTTCTCGGATCAGATCCGTATCATCCGTGCCGGTAGCATAATCGTCCTGCATCGCATACAGCATGACAATATCCACGGTTCCGTCTTTATCGACCTTGGCCGTTAACGAATACCGTACGCAGCCCGTAAAACAGATCAGGATCACGAGTGCCAATAAAACAGAAAATGTTCTTTTAAGTGTGTGAAGTTTCTTTTCCATAACCATATCCCCCCAGATCATAAAATCCATCCCAATACACTCATTATAGCAGAATTCAGGCTCTTCTTAGGAGTTTCTTAACAAGGTGTTTGAATTTGATCCAGATCCTTTTGAAGAACACTCGTGCAGGATTAAAAAACAGAACCAGCGCGGTGTATACGCGATAGCGTTTTTCGGTCACGCTGTGTTCTTTGCCGTTTCGAACGAAGCTGATCATCTTGCCGTGGATGTCGCTGTCCTTGATGCCGCGCTCGCAGCTGACGCAGTTATCGCCGAGGATGACATATTCGTCCGGAAGGACCTTGATGATCCGGTGAAGGACATACCTGCTCGATCCCCTCGCGAAAAGCACTACATCGCCTTTTTTGTATCGCTGCCCGTTATTTTTCTCGATGGTGAACAGATCTTTTCCCTGACGAAGAAGCGGCATCATGGAAACGCCCACATTCGTGTACGTGAGCTTGCCGTTTTCTTCCAAAAACTCCGCGATCGTCTTCGTCATTTCCGGCTCTCCCCGGTCATTTCGCTCATGTAGTTAAAGGCCACTTCCGCCGCCTCGATGTCCATGTTGCATTTCAAGCGGAAGAGCGTGACGCTCTCCGAAAGTTTCGAAAGAAGCTTCACGGTCTTTTCCAGCGCTTTTATATCGGAAGGACGATACGCCTGCTGCAAAAGCATCGGGAACGCGTCCTTGGCATCGACCTTTTTGATTGCATTTTTCTCGCCGCGCTCGAGGATGCAGATGCCTTTCAGCGGAACACGGATATTGCTGCCGAGTCGGTGTTTTCCGTTCCATGGTGTTCCGTATACAAAAGCACCGTCGTCCGTCACGCGGATCAGGGGCTTATCATCGTTGACCATCACGGCGCGCTCACCGAGATACTTTCTCCAAAGCGCGGTATGTGTAGATTTTCCCGTGCCGCTCGCAGCGGTAAAAAGATAACCGTTTCCGTCGGCGGCGATAGCCGAACCGTGGAAAAGGAACGTGTCGTTTAGGATCGGAAGAGACTCCGCCATCTTTCTATACACGGCAAGTTCTTCGAGCATGCCGTCGGTCCCGCCCTGAAAAGCTCTCGGGCTGATGGCCGCTTCGGCTTCGGATTTTTTCCTTTCGTAAAGGAGATCGTCCTTCGTGATCACAACATCGATGTCGGGAGTCGTCTCTTCGCATACATAGTCACGACAATACTTGTGAACGTCCTCATAAATGGACTCCACACGCACGACCATATCCGCGATCCTATAAAAACCGATCATTACTTCACCCCTTATGATTCTTTTTCCACTATATCGAAAATGCCTTCCGACTTCAATTCTTTCGCCATCTCTTAACACGTTCGTTATCCTTTTGACAAATCAAAAGGACTGCCTTCCCCGTCAAGGCAGCCCTTCTGACCCAATGTGGTGTTGAAATTGAGACAGTCAATCTTAGATTTCGATCTCCGGCGTCTGGTGATTGCCGCTTCCACCGCCCTGCTGTTCGGAGGAATCGGTAATGATATCCGCTTCCTCAAACACGATCACTTCAAGTTCCAATTCTTCGTACTTCATTTCTTAATTCCCCCTGTTTTCCCATTCTTCTTGCCAATGTGTATATTTTGGGTTGTACCACCATGGATTGGTATTGCACCAGCGGTCAGGTGTTTGATCGATGTAGTATTTTTTCGGTACGCTTCTTATGATCAGGCTGTACATCTTTGTTTTATATGTTGTGTAAACATCGTCATACAGCTGTTCGTTCATATCCTTGTAAGTTGCCAGATCTTCGAATTCCAAAGCACCCATACAGGACTTCGCCCAGCGCCAGCCGAGGTTTGATCTTCCGGTCACATAAAGATGACGATCCGTATCGTTAGCCGCGACTTCCAGCGCCTTGTTCCAATATGCTTCACAAAGCTCGATCTTCTCCTGGGGCATTCTGTTATGTGCGTCCATCTTTGTCGGATACAGATTTGCGAACACCTGCGACGTCGGGCAGTCATAGGTCATACAGTAGCCGCGCCAGTAATACTTATACGGATCCGCGTTATCGCCCGGAGAGTGATTCTTCGCCTGTTCCTCCATGAGCTTGATCGCTTCATAGATATACGGCGCACTGTCTCCGTAGAACTCATTTAAGAAGAACAGCATCTCCTTCTTCGTATCCGCGTCCGGATTTTCCAGAAGAACCGCGCCCAGATAGATTCGAAGGTCGCCGAACTCCGTATTCGTACTGTTATGTGCATCGTTGCTCTGCAGGTAGATACCGGAAACGCCGATATCCCTGTAATACTTAATGTCGTGGCAGAGCATGTCCAGGTTCATGTAAGGACCTGTCGTATCTTTGAAGTTAGCGTTATAATCCCAGATCCAGAGCTGTCCGCCATAGGTATTGGCAAGGTTTGCCCATCCCTGGAGATGCTTGATAACTTCATCGTTTCTCAGGCACTCATCCGCGCTCGCGTCGCAGTTATGCGCGTAGCAGCGGCTGATCGCCGCGTAGCGGACGATGACGTGATCGTCCATGGTCATATTTACCGGTGGTTTGAGGTTATGCGTGTAGGCGAGCATATCGATATATACATTCGTGTATCCCGCTGCTTTTACCTCGGCAGAGATCCTGTTGCAAAGATCAAGATACAATGCCGCGTCGCAAAGGCCTTCCTTATCATCATCCCTCTCATGTGCCATACGGAAAGCGTAGCAATCGTCACACATACAGTAGTATGCGTTGTCTGCCTGCGACAGGCTGATGATCTGCATCGGTGCCGTCGGGTCATACGAATCGCTCTCGAGGATCTCGAATACGTGCTTTTTGATCTCTTCATAAACTTCCGGATTGGAAAGACAGAGCTGGTTTGGTCTTCTTTCACGAATGTACGTGCCGTCCTTCAGCTTTTCGATATACCAGCTGAACCAGTCAGGATGTTCGTCAAACTTATCCTTCGTGATGTACTCCGCCATAAGTGTGTGCGCCTGGCCCGGCTGCAGATCACCATAGGCTTTCGGAGCCGCCTTGCTGAGATACCAGTTGTCTCCGCCCGGCTGATTTTTGACTGTGCAGTTAACATAGAATCCGTTCAGTCCGTTCGCCAGTGAGAAGAGACGGTTCTCGCCCTCATGCGTCTTTCCGAAAAGAACATCGATATCGGTAAACGTAAATGCGCGCTTGTGGTTGATGTCGATATTGTTCTCGTACTTGAAGTGGGACTGATTCGTTCTGTATCCGTCTTCAAACGAGAGCCAATAGTAGCCGCCGCAGACCGAAAGGAACTTCATCGCGGCATCGATCGTTCCGCGGTTTCCGTTTCCGAAAAGCGCGATACCGTTTGTGTAAGACTTGATCTTATAGGAATCTTCCTCCGTGTAGGCAAGGTCGCCGTGCGGACGGTTCGTCATACCGACCGAGATCTCAAACCCCTGGCTTCCCTGCGCCGTGGCATCTGTAATGATCTGCGGCTGATAGCCGTCTTCCCTCTGGATAAAGGTCTGGACCAGATCTGCCGCGTACTGCTCTTCCGCCGTCGAGTTTGTCGGAATGACGATGACGGACTTCGGAAGATCTTTCGTGTATGTACTGTTCTTGTATGTGCTGATGTTTTCAAAATCCGGATCGATCGGAAGATCGACGTCTCCGCCGCCGGAACTGCTTCCGGATCCGCTGACCGCCGCAAAGTAAGCGTTCGCAGATTCTCCGTAAGCCAGCATGCACTTGGCGAGTTCTTTCATTTCATCTGTAAAATCACCTTCCACGATCGACTTTACATAGCTCTCATAGCTGTATGTCAGTGTCGGGCTGATCTGCTTGCCGTTGTCCTTGATGACAATAGTAAACGGTGTCTTGAAGTAAAGAGACGGGATCGCATCAAATACGACTCTGTAGCGGTCTTTTGCCGCTTCGTATTCGCAGTCTTTCAGATACTTCTTAACAACTGCGGTGCCGCCTTCGACCGTCGGGTAAGAAAGCTCGGCGACAACGTTTGCTCCCGGTGCATTCGTGAACGCACAGTACACGATAAAGTCGACTGTATTCAGAAGAGAAAGCGCCGCGGATTTAAACTTTGCCGTACTTCCGGTAAGAGCCTGTACGTTCTGAACGGAATTCAGCTGATCCGGAAGCTGCGTCGCAAGTGCTTTTTGCGCATCGGTAAGACCGGAATTTGCGAGATTATGCTTATTTCTGTCGAAGTACTTCTGAGCGGCTGCGCCGTAGTTTAACATATCGACCATCAGAGTGCAGAGGCTCTTGCTCTCTTCATCGGTATTGGGACCATAGATCTCCAGGATCTTTTGCGCATACTGCTTGACACTGAATTCCTTTGTCTGGCTGGCATATGCCTGGTTTCCGATATTCGCGCAAAGCGTGCACTTGACGATGTTGCTCATCTGATCGGAACAGATCCCTTTAAAGACGAACTTGTATTTTCCTGTGGAAGCGTCGTAAGTGTAATCCGTGATATCCGTATTTTTCCAGGTATAGTTTCCCGTGTTGTCACTGAATGTCTGGAAAGAAACGCGGAGACGGATATTGGTAAAGTCCCCGGGTGTGTTGATCTTGCAGTTATAGACCAGGTTCAGGTCTTTCTCAAAAGAGCATGCTGCTGAAAAAGAAACATCGATGTCCTGGGTCGGTGCTGCTGCTACTGCTGCTGTCTGCATGCTGAGGATCATGGCGATCGCCAGCATAAGGCCTAAGAATTTCCGGCCGAATGCGGTTGCTCGATTCATGGGAGAATCCCTCCTAAAGAATTTTGTCTCGCATCCACCCCCGAAAATGCGAACCATTATCCTCACACGCGCACTATAACATGTCGTTCACAAAAACGCAATAATTATTTTCAAAATTATTCATAAATTCTCCATAATTCACGGAAACATCCGTCAAAACCACCAAAACAGGCGGGTGAGAGTGTCACCACCGAGCCGAAAGATCTCTGAATTTGCGCGCAGAATCCTCCTTGTTCTATGTTTGGTTCTATTTTTCCCGCATTTTTAGAACGAAACATAGAAATCTGCCCCCTGTTCTATGTTTGGTTCTATTTTTTCCGCTTTTTTAGAACGAAACATAGAAATCTGCCCCCCCGTTCTATGTTTGGTTCTATTTTTTCCGCATTTTTAGAACGAAACATAGAAATCTGCCCCCCCGTTCTATGTTTGGTTCTATTTTTCTCGCTTTTTTAGAACGAAACATAGAACAGCACACCCGGTTTCGGTCAAACGCCGTGAAAGTTTTCTGATCAATCGGACGAAAAAAGCCCCGGGATTCGGGATCTGGCGAGCAGCGAGTTTTGCTTTAGCAAACTGTTTGAGCTGCAAGCGGATACCCGAATTCCGGGGCCTTACTTACGGTTTTTGATCAGAGAACTTTCGCGAGGAAAGATTGGAGTCTCTCATTCTGCGGATTATCGAAGATCTCTGACGGTGTTCCTTCTTCGATGATCTTGCCTTCATCCATGAAGATGACGCGGGAACCTACTTCTCTGGCAAATCCCATCTCGTGAGTAACGACAGCCATGGTCATACCGGAGTTGGCAAGTGCTTTCATAACATCGAGAACCTCACCGACCATTTCCGGGTCAAGCGCGGATGTCGGTTCGTCAAAGAGAAGAACGTCCGGAGACATGCAGAGCGCGCGGACGATCGCGATACGCTGTTTCTGTCCGCCGGAAAGCTGGCTCGGATAGGCATCGGCACGATCCTGAAGGCCTACTCTTTCGAGCAGTTCAAGTGCTTTTACCGTAGCGTCATGATCGCTCATCTTCAGTAGTTTTCTCGGCGCCAGTGTCATGTTGTCGAGGATCGTCAGGTGCGGGAAAAGATTGAAGTGCTGGAATACCATGCCCATCTTCTGACGCAGCTTGTTGATGTCGCTTTCCGGAGAAGTGATGTCCACACCTTCGAAAGTGATCGTGCCTTCGGTCGGACGCTCGAGAAGATTGAGCGATCTTAAGAAGGTGGACTTACCGGAACCGGAAGGTCCGATGATAACGAGCACTTCACCTCTTCTGATGTCGGTGGTAATGCCGTCGAGGGCATAGATCACACCGGCTTTATTCTTATAGTGCTTGGAAAGTCCTTCTACGGAAATGATGATGTCATTATTCATATCAGCGCTCACTGTTTCTCAGCCTCCTCTCCATGACCGTTACCAGTTTACTGAAGATCATTACGATGATCAGGTAGATACCGGCAACTGCGAAAAGCGGCATAAATGCCACGAACGTACGGCTTCGGATAACGTCACCGCCACGGGTCAGGTCCATGATGCCGACATAACCGGAAACGGAAGTCTCCTTGATGAGTACGATGAACTCGTTGGCAAGCGCGGGAAGAACATTCTTCAGAGCCTGCGGAATGATGATATAGTACATGGTCTGGATATAGTTGAAACCGAGAGAACGGCCCGCTTCAAACTGACCGTTGTCGATGCTCATGATACCGGAACGGATGATCTCGGCAACATACGCGCCGGAGTTGATACCGAAAGCCAGGATCGCGACCATCATCGCGTTTGTGGATGACGCGAAGATGATGTAGTACATGATCATGAGCTGAACGACGACCGGGGTTCCGCGGATGACCGTCAGATAGACCTTTACGATCGCGTTGAAAAAGATCAGCATGCACTTTCCGAAACCGGGACGCATTTCATTGATCGTCTTGTCGTGGGTACTTCTTACCAGCGCCGCGATAACGCCAAGCGCGATACCAAGGAGCACGGCGAAAAATGTGATCCTCAAGGTCATCCAAAGACCGTTGACCAGATACATATACCGGCCTTCTTTGATAAAGTTGATGTAGAACTCGTCTTTTTTATCGGCAAACCAGGAACCTATGTCCAAAAGGAACTTGTTCGCCAGAATGAAGTTGTACATAATGGTTCCACCCTCCATGACCTTTAGTCTTTGCAGGTCTTTATTGTAAAAGAAACAAAGACGGAAATAAAGTCATATTCCCGTCTTTGCATGTTCTTTTTGCGTAAATCGACTCTTCTTTCGACGAAGGTCGAAACTTCAAGTCAGAAGAAATCAGCCGTTGCTCGGGATGTACTTTTCGATGATGGCAGCGATCGTGCCGTCGTCTGTCAGTTCCTTAAGAGCCTGGTTGATCTTGTCGAGAAGTTCAGTGTTGCTCTTGTTGATGCACATAGCGTATTCTTCCTCAACATAAGCTGTCGGCAGGATCTTAAGACCTTCGTTTGCAGCTACGAAAGACTTCGCCGGCTCATTGTCGATAACAACTGCGTCAACCTTGCCTGTAGAAAGAGCGAGAACCGCGTCGTTACCCTTGGAGAAACGAACGACTCTGTCTTCTCCGACATCATCACCCATGTAGATGTCACCTGTTGTACCCTCCTGAACGCCTACCTTGTACTCACCAGCGAGGAGAGCATCAACGTCTGCGATCGGAGAATCTTCTGTTACGATAACCGCCTGGATACCTGTTGCATATGTGGAAGAGAAGTTAACTGCCTCTTTACGCTCGTCAGTAACTGTCATACCGGCCATACCGATGTCGTACTTGTTGCTCTGAACACCTGCGATGATGGAAGCGAATTCAACATCAACGATCTCGAGTTCAAGGTCGAGCTTCTTGGCAACTGCTTCTGCGATCTCGGCATCGATACCTACGATCTTAGAACCTTCATAATACTCATACGGCGGGAAATAAGCGTTGGTAGCCATTGTGAGCGTACCCTTCTTAACTGTCATGCTCTTCTTGGAAGTGCAGCCAGCCATAGCTCCTGCCATGCTGAGGATCAAACCTACAGAAATGATCTTTGCAAATACTTTTTTCATACTATCCTCCTAAAAGTGGCACTTTCGTGCCATCCCTCTTTTAACACTATAAGTATAAGACCTCAATGGCTGTATGTCATTCCCATTTAAGACGAAAAATCATCCCGTCTTTCGGTCTCGGGTTAGGCAAATCGGACAAAATGCCCGAATTTTCAGGTATTTTTGACCTTTTCTGCCGAAGTCTCAACCGAGTTCGTCTTTCTTCTTACCACATGATATAATCGTCTCAAAAAGACGGAAGGGGACCCCATGGACAACGAGACGACCTCTGCCAAAAGCGCTTCGATCCTCTGGACGATCCGCTATACACTTATCAACGCGACCTACTTTTCCGCGTTCTGTACGATCCATGCGTGTGCTGCCGTCTTCCTTCTCGGAAATGGTTTCACCAACACGGAAGTCGGTGTGCTTCTCGCGCTTGCCAATATCGTTTCCGCGATCGCCCAGCCTGTGATCGCAGGCATCATCGACAAGCAGGGCACGCTTACGAACCGGCGTTTCATCCTGTTTTCCGTTCTGGTCATTCTCGCGGGATCCGTCATCCTTCTCTTTTCCGAAAACAACAAGCTTCTGATCTTCCCGATCTTTGCTTTGATCTACATGATCCAGTTTGCCTATCAGCCGGTCATGACGGCACTCTGCTTTGAGTATCAGAAAGCCGGAGCGCCGATCGTTTACGGCATCGCGCGCGGACTCGGCTCCGCGAGTTTTGCCGTGACTTCCGCGTTTATCGGAGGCCTCATCGAAGAAAACGGAATCAAGATCCTGCTTTATATCAACATCGCCGTCATGGTGCTTTCGGCGATCCTGATCTTCACGTTTAAGAAGCCGGAAAAGAAGATCGCGACGTCAGAAAAGACCGACGCGGAAAAAGACAGAGATTCCGAAGGATCCGAAAAAGAGACCCCGAACAGTTCTTTTCCCGCATTCATCAAAGCATATCCGGCGTTCTCGCTCTTCCTTGTGGGCGTGATCTGTTTCTTCTTCGCGCACAACATGATCAACGACTTCATGATCCAGATCATCCGAAATCTCGGAGGCGCGGAAAAAGAACTCGGCTACGCAAACTTCCTGCAGGCGATCCTGGAGCTTCCGGTCATGGCAATGATCGGTCTGATCCTCAAAAAGCTCTCTTCGAAGAAGCTTCTGCTCATCTCGGGCGTCGCGTTTCTTGTGAAGATCATGATCCTCATCTTCGCCACGAACATGGGGCATATGTATTTGAGCCAGTCCTGCCAGCTCTTTGCCTACGCGGTATTTATCCCGGCGGCGGCTTACTACGTCAGCAAGACCATGGCGGATCACGACCAGGTAAAAGGACAGGCTTTCGTCACGAGCGCGATCACGATCGGCGGTGTTTTCTCGAACCTCATCAGCGGTGTGATCCTCGATAACCTCGGCATCCGCCCGATGCTGATCACGGGAACCGTGGTGTGCGCGGTCGGTGTAGTGATCGGGTTCTACGCGATGCTCAAATTACCGGCAAGGGAAAAGAAATAAACTTAGCAGTTTCCTGTATATACAAAATTCAACTTTTCGCGGGCGGTCTCGGCGAGGGCGTAGACGTCTTTGACGGGTGTGGCGTCGCGGTCGGTCATGTGAAATCTCGGGAAGAATCTGGAGATGTGAAGCGGGACATCTTTGCCGACGACATTGCCGTTTGAATCCTTCAATTCAGATACCCAGGAGGAAAGTTCGCGCATCTCGTCCGGCGAGTCATTTTCGCGCGGAATGATCAATGTCGTAAGTTCCACATGACAGATCTTCACGGCTTCTTCGATGAACTTTTTCGTCATTTCAAAACAGCCGCCGATAAGGTCGTTATAGTAGTACTCGGTGAATCCCTTGAGGTCGATGTTCATGGCATCGATAAACGGACCGATCTCCTCTAAAACAGAGAGCTCGGCAGTACCGTTCGTGACGAGTACATTTTTCAATCCGATCTCATGGGAAAGCTTCGACGTGTCCCTGATAAACTCGTATCCGATCAACGGTTCGTTATACGTAAAAGCGATGCCGATGTTTCCTTCCGATCTGTACTTTTCCGCGATACGCACAAGGAGTTCCGGTGTGACCGTATCAGCGCTTTCCGAAAAGGCAAAAGCCTCCTCTCCCCAAGAGATATCGCTATTCTGGCAGAACGGGCATCTTAAGTTACAGCCGTAAGATCCGACAGACAAAATCTTGGTTCCCGGGAAGAAGCGGTTCAACGGTTTTTTCTCGATGGGATCGAGCGCGAGGGATGTGATCTTTCCGTAATTAGACGCGACGACTTTATCGGCTAGACCGATCCTCGCGCCGCAAAAACCGACCTGGCCTTCCTTTAGTTCGCAGTGGCGGAAACACACATGACATCGGGTCATAGAATCCTCCGGAGATCACACATGGCGCACGACTTCGAAGCGCTGCAGGAAATACTTCTCATGACTTTGGATGCCGCCTTTTCGCATCGCGATAGAGACCTGTTCTTCAGGGGTATCCACGCCGTCAAGATCCGGAAGGAGAAGTCCTCTTCTTCCGTCACGAGTCGACACGATGACACCGTAACGCTTTACGTCGAGCTGGTCGATCGAGTCGATATTCTCGGGTTCGCCGAGCACGTCAACATTGATCTCGAGCCACGGGAGCTCGCTCTCTTTAATGGGGTCAAAACGCGGATCTCTTGTGCTCGCGCTGATCGCGTTCGTCACGATCTCCTGCGCAAGGTTTTTCATCGTCGGGCCGATCGTACCGATGCAGCCTCTGAGCATTCCCTGCTTATGTATTGATACAAAAGCACCTGCCCTTCGATCTGTCAGGTCCGAAGGAAGATCCAGATCCGACGGGCGGATCTTCTCTCCTGTTTTGATATATGTCTCGATCGTTTTTCTCGCGAGACGCACGTATTCATCTGAAGATTTGATCTGTTCTTCGATCTCTTTTTCTTTCTCTTTTAACCGGATCGCAAGGAACTTTCTTTCCGGGTCATCGCCGTCTTCGGATTCGGGATAGAACGAGCAGATGCCGTAACCGACACCGGTGACATCCTCGTGGCTGAACGAAGTCGCACGGACCTTCTTTCCGTCCCAGGCGCCTGCCATGATGACGAAAGATCTGTGACCGCACTCGGCGGCCTTATCACAGAAGGCTTCGTCAAAATCGAAAAGCTCGCCGAACGAAGCGCGTCCCATGACATCCATGATGCGCTCGTCATACTGAGGTCCTTCCTGAGAAAAACCATACGGTCCGTAGTCCTGAAGTTTATGCGAAAGATCGCCGCTCGCGACGATGACGACTTTTCTGTCGAGGGCATTTACCGCGCGGGAAATGATCGTACCGAGCTTGTAGTGGTCGGTAAGCGGAAGTCCGGAAAGGCCGATGCGCACGATCTTCCCGCCTTTGTATTTATTTCGGATGAACCAAAGTGGCACCATCGTGCCATGGTCGAGGTCTTTTTCCTGCTCGCCCATGGTACCGCACGGGAAGTCCTCGCGATACGCGATCTCGGTGATCTTATCGACCAGATCCTCGTCGTAGTCTTCGGAGAACTTTACTTCGGGCGCGCGGAAAGTCGCGAAAGATCCTTTCGCGTGTTTTCCGGGTGAAATATGAAAATAGTCGGAGTAGATGATCGAGTGCGGGCTCGTGATCACGATGGTCTCCGGAGAAAGCGAAGCGATCTCATCGGCCACTTTCTCGTATGACTTTATCGTCGTTTCCACCTGTTTTTCTCCGCCGCGTCCCACGGCAGGAACGATCAAGGGCGGATGCGGGACCATAAAAGTTGCAAGGATCGACATACTGTCACACTCCTTTCCCACAGGCGGCGCGCCGGAGATCCCTTACGCACCGCGGTTTTCCGAAAAGTGCTTTTGGCGCGGTATTACTCTCCGAGAGGCTCGCCTTTTCCGTTAAAGAGCGGAATGGTGCCCAGGAACTTGATGTCGTCTCTCTTTGCGGCATCGCCTTCAGCGAGGACGCAGACACGGCCGGTGACGGTACCGCCGCAGAGCTTGACCATTTCTTCCATCGCGCGGAGCGATCCGCCGGTGGAGATAACGTCGTCGACGATCAGGATGCGCTTACCGCGGATCATGTCAGCGTCGTCTTTACCGAGATAGAGCTTCTGCTTGCCGCGGGTCGTGATGGACTCGTCCTCAACGGAGATCGGATCCGGCATGTAGTTCTTCGGTCCTTTTCTGGCAACGAAATACTTTTCCGCACGGCTCTGTCTGGCCATCTCGTGAGCCAGCGGGATGCCCTTTGCCTCTGCCGTGAAGATGTAATCGTAATCCTCACGCGGTACGAGCTTGAGAAGCTCTCTTGCGCAAGCCGCGGAGATCTCGGCATCGCCGAAGCAGATGAACGCGGCGATATAAAGATCGTCTGCGATGGGGCAGAGCGGAAGGTCTCTTTGGAGTCCTGCGATCGTCATTGTGTATTTCATAGTTGATTCCTCCCTTTCGGACATCTTATGTGTTCTCTTTTTTGAACTGTGATATAAACTTCCAGGCCGTTTCGACACTGTGCTGGCGGCACTCGTGGATCTGATTGTCGACGCTGGCAAACGCGGTGCGGCAGACGCCGTCTTCGCTGTCGTAGTAGTGGATGGTCAGCACCGCGTCGCGAGACTCGTCACAGACCTTTTCGATACGGTCACCCGGGAGAGCCCAGATCGGATCTTCCCAGTTCTCTTTATCTTCGAAAGAAACATCGTCGAATTTCTTCTTCAGTTTCTGAACACCGGCGACATACTTCAAGCGCTCCAGAGAAGAATCCGCCTGAAACGGAAGTTCCGGAAGGTGTGACTTCTCACCGCCCGAATAAAAGACCGGAACGGAAACTGTCGTATTGAGTTTTTCTCTGTCCACCGGCTTTCCGAAGAATGTGGTGTAGACCGGGAAAAGCGCGCTTGCCGGCATGATGCCCGCGAACACTTCCGGGTATTCCTGATAAAGATCCCAGGTCTTTCCGGAACCCATCGAGAAGCCCGTCGCGTAGATCCTGGACTCGTCGATGTTGTATCTCTTTTTCAGTCCTTCGATCACTTCGACTGCTTCCGTCGCGGTGACGAACTGGTGATTCTCGATCGACACGAAAAGGAAGTTGTACTTCTTCGCGATCTCCCACCAGCCGGCGACAAACGTCAGGTACATCGAAGAGTCTCCGCCGCCGTGGCAGCCGAAGACCAGCGGTACCGGGCCGTTATCGAAAAGGCCGTTGTTGTAGTAGGCAAAATATCCGACCTTGTGCTCCTCCGGTTTTCCCGGGATGAACTGGTTGTCGGGAGATGTTTTTACCAAAACGGAACCGACATCCTCGGTCATGTTCAGCGCCGGGAAATCAGGTTCGATCTGGATCTCGCCGCACCACATCTTGAACTTCTTTACGAAGGAATAGAAATCTTTCTCATATTCAGCAGTCTCTTTTACGAGGAGGTTTTCGCATCCTGCAAAAGCACTGTTCACCTCGGCACTATTACCGACACTTAAGATCGCGATATCCTTTCGCTGTACGTCCGGAACAACACTTAAATTTTCCATGGAGCACATCGCCGGCGTGATCTCACCCGGACCCCAGAGGTACTGTCCCTGAAGCGTCTTAAGAAGGTGCTTGGCGACGTAGTCGGCAGACTTTCCGTAGCTGTAGATATCTGCGCGGAAGATCGCGCCTCTCGGGAAGTAGCCTTCGAATGTCTGTGTGAAGAAATTAAAGTTCTCGACGATACCGTCTTTATATACAGGGATCATCTTTACTTCCGAGATCAGCTCGGCATAAAGACTCTCGTCGGAGCCTTCCCATCCCTTTTCGGAAGTCGGATGGATAAAGAGTACGCTTGAATCAACGGAGGCCGCTATCTTAGAAAGACCGGTGCTTTTCGCGAAGGCTACGGCGCTCTCCATGGACTGCTTTTCTTCTTCGAACACAAGAAGCAGCGGAGCACGGAATCCGTAGTTATTGGTCTGTCCGTCCAGATCATTGTCCGGAACATATACCTTTAAGTCAAAAGTCTGATACTTGTGCTCCCAGCACTTGCCTCCCGCAACGTCCGTGACGACAGGTCTTTCCATCATCGGCATAAAACAAACCTCCCGAGCATATGAGCCATGAATATTATATACCATTTACGGAGTTATGTGATAAAATCATCATATATTTGGGTATAATGCGATGGCTTAGATCTTCAGGGGTGATATGGTCTTGGCCGGATATTCGCAACGGTGCGATGTGGGGGTGTTTGTCATCGCATCAGACGGCATGTGCCGTCAAAGGTTATGGGGTAAATAGATAGTGTCTTTTACGGAATTGACATTCGTGTTCATTCTGATTCCGCTGTCCGTCATTTCTGCGCTTTTGCTGAAATGGCTGAAGAACGAAAAGATCAGGAACACGGTCATACTTGTTTTGAGTTTAGGGATCTTCGCTTACTATAGCAGAAAAGCCCTGATCTTCCTGTCCTTTTTCATCGTCCTTACGTATCTTCTGGGAAATCTCGTTTACGAGAGCAGAAAGGGCGAAACGAAAAAGAAGAAATGGCTGGTCCTCTCCCTTATTTCTCTTGTCGCCGTACTTGTTTACTGTAAGTACATTCCCGCCATTCTTAAGTGGTGGAATAAATTCGATATCCACACGATCAGCTATGTGTCGCTGGTTTCGCTCACGGGTATTTCCTTTCTCGTTTTCAGCGCCATCTCCTATATCGTCGATATCCATCGCGGCGATGCCGGGCCGGGGTCTTTCATCGATTCGGCGCTGTTTATCACCTTCTTTCCGAAGATCACTTCCGGTCCGATCGTTTTATGGAAAGACTTTTCAAAAGAACTCCATAAGAAATCCTATTCGATCGACAAGATCAGTTTCGGCATCAACCGGATCATCCTGGGATATGCCAAGAAACTAATCATTGCAGATGCGCTTGGCGCGCATATCCTTCTCATAAAAACCAATGGCGGGGCCGGGATCGATATCTACACTACCTGGATGCTGGCGCTGGCCTATTTCTTCCAGATCTACTATGACTTTTCGGGATACTCGGATATCGCCATCGGCCTTTGCAGCATCTTCGGATACGACATCAAAGAGAACTTCCACTTCCCCTACATTTCCGGATCGGTCACGGATTTCTGGCGGAGATGGCACATCTCCCTCGGCACCTGGTTTAAAGAATATGTCTATATTCCGCTCGGCGGAAACCGTACCGGTAATGTGTACTTCAATCTTGCCGTGGTATTCCTTCTGACAGGTATCTGGCATGGCGCGAATTACACGTTCATCCTCTGGGGTCTTGCACACGGCGTGATCATGCTTTTCGAGCGTCTGGTAAAAGACAAGACCTGGTATAAGAAGATCCCTTATGTAATCAAGTGGGCGTTAACCGTATTCTTCGTATTCCTCGCCTGGATACTGTTCATGTCTCCGGATCTGAAAGCAGCCGGAAACATCTACCGCGGGCTTTTCATTAAAAATACAGAAGCAGTCAATTTCACATGGAGATTCTTCGCCACCAAAAAGATCCTTCTGGTATTTGCCGTCGCGGCATTGGGTTCCGTGATCGGTCTTTTCGAGAAAAAGAAAGGCCTGAAAGAAAAGCTCCAAAGCTTCATCGACAAGCCTTATGTGATCTGGCTGAAATATGCATTCCTGCTTGCGCTGTTCGCCGTGGATATCCTCTTCCTGGTCAACTCCACTTACAGCCCGTTCATCTACATGCAGTTCTAAGGAGGTGAGGAAATGGTAAAGAAGATCATTCATTGCATATACATACTTTTATTCCTCGCCATGATGCTGGTTCCTTTGTACTTCACCAACACCAAGAAGTATTCGGTCTCGGAGCTCGACAACCGCACGCTGGCCCAAGCTCCGGATCTTCAGCAGGAAGATTTCCCTGTTGCTTTCGAGACGTATCTTAAGGACCGTATCGGTTTTCGATCTGAGATGATCAACTCTTATAACGTCCTGAACGACTATCTGGCAGACGAGCTGACGCATCCGCATTACACTTACGGAAAAGACGGACAGGTGTTTTTCAAGATGACACCGAACCTTACGTATAACGAATACCATCAGGCGTTCGCGGAATTTGTGAAGAAGATGCAGGATTACTGCGAATCCAGAGGCATCGGCTTCTATTTCGCCTTCGAACCGGAGAAGGCTTCCGTCATGCGTGACTACCTGCCCGAGGGCGTCAACTACGACGATTCCTGGGTGGATCAGATGCTCGCATATATGGATTCCATGGGCGTCCACTATATCGACAACAAGTCTTGCCTCATCGAAAAAAGCAAGACCGAACAGGTCTTTAATGTGCAGTACGATGCCGGCCACTGGAACGACCTGGGGTGTTTTTACGGAACGAGCAATATCTTCTCGCGCATACATCAGGACTATCCCGAGGTGACCGAACTTCAAAGGGATGAATACATTATCTCCACGCGCGTCGAGCCGTATTTGCCGGTCTCTCAGTTCGAGATCAATGAAACCGTGCCGTACTTCGACCGTATCGACGGCTGTTTGGATATTTCTCCGCAGTATACTCATAACCTTTATGTGGATCCGGCCCATTTCCATTGTCACTACTTCCTCAACAATGCGGAAAATTCCGAAAGTTTTCCGGACATAATGTTCTTCCAGGCCAGTTACTACAATAACCGCCCGCAGTTCCCGATCGCCAGGACCCACGCTTATATTGGTATCCACAGCTATCAGAACGTCTTCAATGTGGACTATTACATCAACGCTTTCAATCCCGATATCGTAGTTTTCGAGGTAGCGGAATATACCCTGATCGAAGCATATTTTCACGCCGCATCTCTTCTCGATCCGGGCTGGAATCCGCCCCTGGTGGATGCACGGCTCGAGCAGCCGGTAAGCGAGCAGTTGCAGAGTGTGATCTCTTCCTGTTCCTCACTTTCCGACAAGGAGCTTTTCGTCCTTCCTTACGAAGCTCTCGAGAAAGTGTATATCTATGATGAAGATCTCCGAGAGATGGAATATCTGTACCTGATCGCGGACGGCCGCGTGCTGGATCTTCAGAAAGACTCCCTCGGTTTTTACAGCGCGATGGTAGGTGTCGATACGGATCTTTCTTCGGCACAGCTGATCGCCGTTTCTTTCGACGGGCAGTATTATCAGGCGGACCTTCAGGTGAAAAAGGCGCAGCTCCTCCAGGATCAGATCGTCGAGTTCTCCGCCGGTTCGGAAAAAGCACCGGACCCGACCGTTTACAAAGATGAACTGGGCACTCTGACTGACCCTTACGAGATCTCTACCGATACCTCCGGCAACCGTTTCGATTCTCTCGTCGTACAGCTTCTGGATGCCAATGCGACCACCTTTATCGACACGCTTCACACATCCACCGAGGAAGAAAAAGTGTCGGATGTTTTCCTTTGCAGATTACCCACCGGCTGGTACCGTTTCCGCATGAAAGCCAACTCGAATAAAAAGGATGAGTTCATCGACTATCTGGTCTACCTCGAATCGGGCGACTATTATGCTTATTCGTATCAGCTGAATAAGCTTTCGGACGATACGATCGTATTCAGTTCCTTCGAGATCTCCGGCCCCGGCGAAAGCAGTCCGGTGCAGAAGGATATGGTCGGCGACCTCATCGTTTCCGATGGAACCACTATTGCTTCGGATCAGTCGATCACCTTTGCGACTCAAACCGAAGGCAACCGATTCAACACCATCGCCATGCTGTCAGCAGGCGTGGAGTCGGAAAACGGTGCCGCTTCCATCTGCACGTTCTCGGCCCCCGGCGAATACCGCGGATACTACAGCCACAATCTGAAGAGCGCCTCTTACTACGTCGTCTTAAAAGGAAATTCGAATCTGAAAGATGAGTTTATCGAGTTCATCTGCGACCTCGATCAGGGCGGCCTTTACGAATACTCTTTCACCATTGAAACATTCACGGAGACTGAGATCGTCATCAGCGGTTTCAGTTTCGAGCAGATCTCGACTTAATCTCGATGATCATTTCTTCAAGCGCTTGATGCGTTTGGACGTATACTCTTCGATCTGTTTCCAGAGCGACTTGAGCTGCTTTTTATGAGCGCACAGTTTTTCCGTGCAGTTGGCGCACTTAAGGTAGTCATTGGTCTTTTCCGAGAAGCGTTCCGGGTGAAGATAGAACGTGATCTCCCAGCGCACGAGAAGCGCGACCGAAAGCGCCAGAAGGCTCCATGTGTAGACCTTTCTTACGAAAAACAGCGGCGTGAACATCATGGCGTAGTCCCAGTTATAGATCCTGCAGGTACAGCAGCATTTGTTCTTCAGAAACCACGTCTGAAACGGGCAGAAAAACAGTATGCAGATAACGTCGCAGATGGAATACGCGCTGCAAAGAAGGAGCATGATCCCGTCATCGAGGATCCCCGTCATGTGCAGAGCTCCGAAAACTCCGTTGAAAACGATCCAGATCAAAGCGACCAGGACCGTTGCGTTATTATCGGAGATCGAGACGTCTGTACTGCCCGATTTTATGTAGTTTCGGGCAAACTGTTTCTGGCATCCCGGGCTCTCAAACTTCGACGGGAAGAAACGAAGGACCATCTCAATAACAAAGACCAGCCAGATTACAAACAGGACCACCGGGATCCTCTCAACGAGTTCGACGATCGTCGGTTCGCTGAACATGCGGAATCGGATATAGAAGATCAGGAGCAGCACAAATATCACGGTCCTGTATGCGAGCCGTATGTAATGATTGGAACTGACGACGCTGATCTTCTTTTTCTTGCTCATCCGTATCTCACCCTGTATGATTCTTTCGAAATTATATACCCGAATCCAGGTGATTTAATAGCACGACATTTTCCACATGTTCGGTCAGCGGGAACATGTCGACCGGGACGGCGTATTCTGCTTTATATCCGTGCTTTTTGAAATCCTTGAGGTCTCGGGCGAGCGTCGTCGGATCACAGGAAACATACACGATCCGTGACGGCGAAAGCTTCTCACAAGCGGCGATGAATTCAGGTGTCGTTCCCGATCTCGGCGGGTCCAAAAATACTACGTCAAAAGCACTTTTCTTTGCGGCTTCTTCGATCATGAATTTTGTCGCGTCGGCGACAATAAAGCGGGCCTTTTCCATGCCGTTGGCTTTCGCGTTTTCACGCGCGTCGGAGACGGCAGAACGGTTTAGTTCCACACCTGTGAGTTTCACGCCTTCGGCTTTTTTCGCCGCGCAAAGACCGATCGTTCCGATACCGCAATACGCGTCCAGGATCTTCTCTCCCGGCTTTAAGTTCGCGGCCTCGATCGCCAGTGAATAGAGTTTTTCGGTCTGATCGTGATTGATCTGATAGAACGACTCCGGAGAGATCTTAAAACGCACTCCCAAAAGCTCATCCCAGATGAATCCTCTTCCAAATTCGCAGATCGTTTTTTCACCGAGGATCATGGAGTCGGAACGCGTATTGATGTTGATCAAGAGAGTCTTGATCGACGGGTGCTTTTCGAGAAGTTTCTTGATGAAACCTTTCTTTCCCGGAAGCACGGGGGATCCTAAAACGAGGACCACCATGATCTCGCCCGTGGCGAGTCCTTTTCGCAGAAGAACACGGCGCAGAAGCCCCTGTCTCGTGCGCTCATCGTAAGAGCGGATCTTGAACTGCACGGCCAGGTCGCGGATATCCGAAAGGATCTTCGCGCACTCCGGATCTTCCAGAAGGCAGCTGTCGTTTTCGATGATCTTATGTGAGCCTTCCGCGTAGCGGCCGGCGATCAGGTGCGTGCCGATATGACCAAATGCCCAGTGGACTTTGTTCCGGTAAAACAGAGGATCCTTCGCGCCGACGATCGGGCGCACTTCGCACGAAGAAGAAAGAAGGTCTTTGACGAACTTCTCTTTCTTCTTCAGCTGCTCGGGATAAGAGACGGACGCATAGATACATCCGCCGCAGGTTTTACTCACCGGGCAGTTCGGTTTCGCATTTGCTGTTTTCTTTTTCGAAGCAGGCTCCTTCTTTTTTTCTTCGCTCATTTTTCCTCGATCCTTGTCGCAGATGATCCGATGTGTGTAACTTTTCCTCTTCCGGCCGTAACGTCGTTGACCAGCGCGATGAGTTTTTCTTTTTCATCCTTGGGGCAGTATACCGGTACGATCGGGGTGGCTTCGTAGATGATGTCTCCTAACGCAAAAGCACTTTTCTTGGCGGCGTACTGGAACTTTTCGGAGACCGAGTAATCGAGCTGCACATGATATAGTTCAAGGACTGCCATCTTGCAGGGATGTGCTTCTTCGATGCCCATGGAAGCGGCTGTCGAGTAGGCGCGTGTCAGTCCTCCGGTGCCCAGAAGGATGCCGCCGAAATATCTCGTGACGACACAGATGACGTTGTCGAGTTCTTTGTGAAGAAGTACATCGAGAACAGGCATGCCCGCGGTTCCCGACGGTTCGCCGTCGTCGCTGTAGCGCTGCTCGAGCGTTTCATCGCCGGCTCTGTAGGCATAGACGTGATGTCTCGCGTCCGGGAATTCCTTTTTGATTTTACGCAAAAAATCCGTCGCTTCTTCACCGGTCGCGACTGGTGCCACATCGGCGATAAAGACGGATTTCTTCACTTCATATTCGATACGGGCGGTTTTTTCGACCGTATTCCAAGTTTGCCGGCTCAATTCAAACGAGCTCCTTATATCTCTGGTAGGCCATCATCAGGAGTGATCTGTCCTGACTGTAGGTGACCATCTCAAGTGCTTTTTCCAAAGGATAGAAGCCACCGTCCGAAAAGTTCTGTTCTTCGTTCGGCTTGACGCTGTCTGTCTCGGCGCGCATGACGTACCAGACGATCTTATTTCGAACCGGTCTCTGACGCGTGATCGAATAGAATTCGTAGTTCGTTCTGCCTACGGGAAACAGGATCTTCGCCTCGACTCCCGCCTCAACGGAAACTCTTGAAAGGGCGACCTCTTCGGGTTTTTCCACGGTGCGGATAACGCCTTTCGGAAAGCACCACTCGGCCTTCTCATTCTGAAGAAGCAATACGGAATCTCCGTAAAAAACGATTCCACCTGCACAATTGCGTTCCAGCATCGATCATTCACCCCTCTTTTGTCCTGCGACTTTTTTCTATTCTAACATTTAGCTTATCTAATTGACAACGTATCGGGCGCTTGTGTCCTTGTCATTGCCTTTAATTCTTTATATAATTAGGTGGGTCTTTATTGCCCCGTGAAATCATGAATAAGAAGGACAATTTATGGGATATTCAATGTCACGTGAAAAGAAAAGAGCTCGCATTCAGTTCCTGCGCAAAGCAGTCGCTGTTCTCTTTATACTCTGTGCCGTCTTACTGATCGCAGACATCATCTGCATGATCATCCTGATCTCCGGCAAGGGAAAATCGAAAAACACCGCTACCGAAACAACGATCGAATCGGCTACGATCCCGACGGATATGACAGACGATTCCGGATCGGATATTTCTTCCGATGCCACGGATACAGCCTCACAGCCGGTCGGTATTGAGGTAAAAGAGTATCTCCCGCAGAACGACCTAGCCGAAGCTTACTGGGGACCGCTCCCGGAAGTTACCGAAGTAAAACCTGTCCAGCATAACGAGATCCACGGTATCTACATCGCGTCCTGCATGCATTTTGAGGAGAACCTCGAGCTTGCCAAGAATACGGACATCAACGCGTTCGTCATCGACCTCAAGGATGAGGGCGGCGGCGTTTATTTCAACACGGATAACGAACTGGCCAAGTCCATGAACCTCTGGGTAGAAGAAGGCGGCGAGTGGAAAGACAAGGGTCCCGGAAGCTATGTCACGGGTTCTTACAATCTCGAGAACATCGTTCAGAGATGCCACGAAAACAACATCAAGGTCATCGGCCGTATCGTATGCTTCAATGACCCGTCCATGGCGAGAAACCATCCTGAGATGAGTATCCAGGATGAATCCGGTAACTCCATGCACTTCAATCTCGAAGGCAAGCACCAGTTCCTGAACCCTTACGATTCTAAAGTCTGGGACTTCCTTATCGACCTCGCGCTTGAGGCGATCGACAAGGGCGTAGATGAGATCCAGTTCGACTATGTCCGTTTCCCGACCATCAGCACGAAGAAGTATAACGAGAAGCCGTACTTCGGACCGGAAGAAACAACTCCTTCCCGTATCGACGCGATCAACCGTTTCCTGCAGACCGCACGCCGTCGTATCCAGGATCCTACAGGTATCCCGGTCACCGCTGACGTATTCGGTATCATCTTAAGCTCCGAGCTTGACGGTAAACTGATCGGTCAGGGTTGGGATACGGTAGGACTTACCGGAATCGATTCCCTGTGTCCGATGCTTTATCCTTCGCATTACGCGGATAACACGCAGCTGAACGGAAAGACGTTCGACTATCCGGACCTCTATCCGCATGACGTTATGTACAACGCGCTCATGGCAGGAAAGGCGTCGGCGGATCAGGAAGGATATGCGACCGTAAGGCCATATGTACAGGCATTTACGGCGACATGGGTCACGCACCATCTGAACTATAAAGTGCCTGAGGTAAAAGCACAGATCCAGGCGATCTACGATGCCGGATATGATGAGTGGATCCTTTGGAACGCGGCAGCGAATTACACGAACAGATACGAGTGACAGCTGCTTACATTATCGACATGAAAACGGGCGTCTTAGTTTTCTAAGACGCCCATTCGTTTTTTTGTTTTTCTATTATTGTATGCTCACAGATCTATGTCGAAAAACTCCAGCATTTCTTCGTAGGAAAGTGAATGAATATTGAATCGAGGATCCATTCTCCAATCATCCCCATAGATCAATTCCTCGATCTCCTCCTTGGAAAGATCTTCTGTCAGATCCTCATATTCCTCCATATACTCTTCATGGCTTTCATTCCATGAATCCTCAAGGTCTTCCAAATACTCATGCGCGTCTTTCTCTTTATTCTTCGTATCCTCAAGCAGTCCCATATCTGTGATTTCTTCCTTGGAAACGAATCCTCCGGTAGAAAGGCTCATGCCCATATACATCGACAGCAAACCACCCAGGCTGCAAAGATACCATTTCTTTCCGTACTTGATGGCATCCATCGTAACGAGGCTCTTCTGACCGTTCACTTTAAGTTCCACGGCAAGGCTCTTATATCCGTCCGCGTTCCGGATCTTCGCTTGAGAATAGGCACTCTTCAGATTGGTTTCCAGATAATATTTTTCGAAAATGGTTTCTGCACCATATACTTTTCCCACTTGAATATCCAGATCTTCGGCACCTGTCAAAGCGTCCAGAAGGGCTCTTGAATCCTCCATGTATTCGGGATCATCAACACTGATCAGCTGCCCGCCGAAGACTTCTTCGTACATTTCCTCCACTTCAGGATCCGCATTGCATGAAATCAAAGCTGCATAAAGAAGATCAATGTTTCGGGACAGCGCCCCTGCACGACTGTAAACATTCGCTTCCTTCAGATATCCTTCCCCTGCCGGAGCTAATGGTTCGTTATACATCATGGAAATATTCAAAGATCTCACGCGGACCATATTGAGATACGTATCAAAGTTACTGCAATACGTTTCAATGGCAAAAGTCGACAGCATCTTGTCCATATCCTGCTCTTTAAATGCCTCTGCAAAAGCAAGCGCCGCATCCTCCGGGGAACCGTATCCCTTTCCTTCGATCGTATTGCTTTTCTTCTTAGCGCATCCGCATGACGCAAGAAAAACAAACACCATACATACGGCAATAATTCTTCTGAATTTCAGTTTCATTTTCACTCTCCAATCTTTTCCGCAAAAGCGGAACAACCCTTTTTTCCGAATGCCTCGGTTATGCGTAGAATACCAATGAACCGCCGTTTTCGCAATAACCATTTCATGCACGAATTTTGTTGGTGCAGAAATGAAAATCATTTGGTTTGATTTCCCATTTATATGTTAATATGGAATAAGATATTCGGAGAAAGCAGGTACTTCCTCATGCCGCTTAGATCGATACATGCGTTTGCCGGTGGTGTCCATCCTCTCGGCAACAAAAATACCGATGTTCTTCCCTCCATTCATCTGCATGGTTTCAAAGAGGTCGAACTGCTGATGCAGCAGCATATCGGACCGCCCTGTACGTGCGTTGTCCGCCCCGGTGATCATGTCGATGTAGGAACGATGGTCGGACGTGCCGACAAGCCCATGTCCGTCCCGATCCACTCCAGTATTTCCGGTACCGTTAAAGAAGTTCATTATGTCGTTTCAGCGAATGGTACTCCCGTGGAAGCTGTGCGTATCGAATCGGATTTCAAGCATTCCATCAACCCGTTCTGCCGTCCCCCGAAAGTAGAATCCTTCGAGGACTTTATTCAGATGATCCGCGACTCCGGTCTGGTCGGATTAGGCGGCGCGGCATTCCCTACTTACATCAAGCTCAATCCTCCGAAGAATAAGATGCCGGATACCCTGATCGTCAACGCGGCAGAGTGCGAGCCGTACATCACGGCCGACTACCGTCAGATCTGCGAGCATCCGGATGACATCATCGACGGTATCCTCGAAGTCATGAAGTGGCTCGAGATCCCGAAGACGATCATCGGCGTCGAGGACAATAAACCTCTCGTTACACGTATCTTCTCGCACGAGATCAAAAAGCGCGTGTATAAGACGGGCAAGCACCCGGACATCGAAGTAAAGACACTCAAGACCATCTATCCGCAGGGCGCGGAAAAGATGCTGATCTATACTCTCACCGGTCGAAAAGTCCCGCCGGGAAAACTCCCAATCGACGTACATACTCTCGTTATGAACGTAAGTACTCTCCGTTTTATCGGACTGTATCTCAAAGAAGGCATTCCGCTTACCAGAAAAAGAATGACGCTCGACGGTTCCGCCCTGAATACACCGGGTAACTTTATCGTTCCGATCGGTGCCCGTATCCAGGACATCATCGAGGCGGCCGGCGGCACCAGAGAAGAACCGAAGAAGATCATCATGGGCGGTGCAATGATGGGTGTTGCCCTCGACCGTATCGACCACGGTATCATCAAAGCCAATAACGCGATCCTCGTTTTCGGATCGGAAGAAACGACGCTTCCTCCAGAATCTCCCTGTATCCGCTGCGCGCGCTGTGTCGCTTCCTGCCCGATGGATCTGATCCCCTGCGGTATCGACAAAGCAACGAGACTGCGTGATACGGATATGCTCGAAAAATATCATGTTATGGACTGCATCGAGTGCGGTTGCTGCACTTACGCATGTCCTTCCAAACGATTCCTTACCCAGAGCATCAAAAACGGTAAGGTCATGGTCCGTGCAGAACGTGCACGTATCAAGAAGGAGCAGGAACTCCTCGCCGCATCCGAACAAAAAGGAGGTAATACTCCCTCATGAAATTGCAGGTCTCTCATTCTCCGCACGTCAGAGATAAGGCAACGACCCAGTCGATCATGCTCGATGTGATCATCGCGCTCCTCCCCGCCACGTTGGCAGGATGGTACTACTTCGGTATCCGTGCCGTACTGATCACCATGGTCTCTGTCGCTTCGTGCATCATCTTCGAATACATTTCCCGTCGTGTCATGAAAAGAAATAACACGATCACGGATCTTTCCGCGGTGGTCACCGGACTTCTTCTCGCGATGAACCTTCCGGTATCTCTTCCGCTCTACATGGTCGTCATCGGCGCGTGCTTCGCGATCGTTGTCGTCAAGCAGATGTTCGGTGGTCTTGGTAACAACTTCGTTAACCCCGCCATTGCGGCTCGTATCTTCCTGGTCATTGCTTTCCCGAAAGCCATGACTTCCTGGACGGTAAGATCCGGTTCCTGGTTCAGCTTCGATTCGACTGACGCCGTTTCTTCCGCGACTCCATTAACAAAGATCAATACATCCGAAGCGCCTTCCCTGTGGAAGCTCTTCATTGGCGATAAGGCCGGATGTATCGGTGAAGTCTGCATCATCGCTCTTCTGATCGGCGCGCTTTACCTGATCCTCCGTCACGTGATCCGTCCGTGGATCCCGGCAGCATATATCGGCACATTCGCCCTCCTCGTTTTCCTCTTCGGAAAGACAAACGTATTCAACTTCACTGGCGACCTGACAGTGCTTTCCGGATGGGGAGATCTCTTCCATGAGTGCTGCTACATGATCCTTTCAGGCGGCCTGATCCTCGGTGCGTTCTTCATGGCCACGGACTATGTCACATCACCGCTTACGACCAAAGGGAAGTTCATCTTCGGTATGGGCTGCGGTATCCTGACGTTCCTCATTCGTTACTACGGCAACATGGCCGAGGGCGTTTCTTTCTCCATCATTCTGATGAATATCCTGACTCCTCACATCGATGAGTGGACGATGGGCAAACCGTTCGGGGAGGTGAAAGAGAATGCAAAAGTTTAAGTTCAAAGACCTTCTCCCCGCTCTCATCCTGGCCCTGATCTGCGGCACATGCGTATTCCTTCTCGCGGGAACTTATTCCCTGACCAAAAACGAGATCGCCAAGCAGGAAGAGGAAGGCGCGCTCGAAAGAAAGCGCACCATCTTCCCTGACGCAAGATCTTTCGATCCGCTTCAGGTCTCCGATGACATTAAAGCCGATATGGAAGCCAAGGGCATCATGCCGGACGAGATCTACTTTGCGCACGATGAGCATGGTAAGGTCCTCGGTTATGTCTTCGTAAACACAGGCTTCGGCTATGCCGGAAATATCGTCACCACCACAGGTATCGATACGGAAGGCAAGATCGTCATGGTCATCGCCACCGCCGCCTCGGATACTCCGAAGCTCGGTAAAGAAGTCGAAGGCCGTCCGTTCCTTGACGGATTTACCGGTCTTTCCACGGATAAAGAGATCATTCTGAATAAAGACGTCTCCGCCGTTTCCGGCGCGACGATCTCTTCCCGCGCGGCTACGGGCTGCATTAACCGCGCCCGAGAAGCCTATCTCGAACTGAAAGAAAGGGGGCTGGTCTGATGAGTGAAAACAAGATGAAAGACGCCGCCTACCGTTCACCGGATGAACGTCTTGCCGAAAAGAAGAGCAAGTACACACCGAAGTCGATCTTCTTAAACGGTGTGCTCTACGAGAACCCGGCACTCCGACTGGTCCTCGGAACGTGTCCGCTCCTGGCCGTCACGATCTCCGCGAAGTCGTCGCTCTTCATGGGCCTGGCGGTAATTTTCGTACTGACGGCTTCGGAAGCGATCATCTCGCTTCTTCGTAACGTGATCCCGAACAAAGTCAGGATCCCGGCATTCATCACGATCATTGCGACATTCGTTACGATCGTGCAGATGCTGATCTCCGCGTATTTCCCGGCGCTCAACGAGTCGCTCGGAATCTACATCCCGTTGATCGTCGTTAACTGTATCCTTCTGGCGCGTGCCGAGACATTCGCCAGCAAGCAGAAGGTCCTGCCGAGTATCCTCGACGGCCTTTCGATGGGTACGGGATTTACGCTCGCGCTTCTTCTCATGGGCACGATCCGTGAGATCCTCGGATGCGGTACATTCTTCGACATGAAGCTCCCGCTCTTCGGCGACGTCTTCGAGCCGATGATGTTCTTCATGCTGCCTCCGGGAGGCTTCTTCGTCTTCGGTATCTGCATCTGCTTTGTTCAGATCATTATGAAGAAGCAGGAAAAGCACGCGTCCGGCAAGTCTTCCACACCTTGCGGTGTCGCCGGCGATTCTTCCGACTGCCTGTCCTGTGGCGGCTGTAGTCTCTGCAAAGGAAAGGAGGAGTAAGTTATGGCAAAAGAATTTCTGATCATTATCTTCTCCGCGATCCTCGTTGATAACTTCGTTCTTTCGAAGTTCATGGGTATCTGCTCTTTCCTCGGTGTTTCGAAGAACCTCAAAACGGCAATGGGCATGTCCGGCGCGGTCGTCTGCGTCATGCTCGTCGCTTCCGCGATCACATGGCCGATCCAGCACCTTCTGCTCAATCCGCTCAAACTCGGATATCTGCAGACGCTGGTATTCATCCTCGTTATCGCCGCCCTCGTTCAGATGATCGAGATGATCATGAAGAAGTCCATGCCCCCGCTTCATAAAGCACTGGGCATCTACCTCCCTCTGATCACCACCAACTGCGCGGTCCTGGGCGTTACGATCCTGAACATCAACTCCAACTACACCTTCGCAGAATCGATGGTCAACGCGCTGGGCGCCGGCATCGGCTTTACCCTGTCGCTGTTCCTCTTTTCCGGAGTTCGTTCCCGCATCGACAAGGCGGATGTGCCGGAATCCCTTAAGGGTCTTCCGATCACTCTGATCTCCGCTTCTCTCGTCGCCGTATCCTTCCTGGGCTTTAAGGGCCTGGTTGAGAATCTGTTCGGAGGTTAATGCGTATGCCTCAGACTTTGATCAATATACTCATACCGACAGGAATCATGCTGGGGATCGCGATCATCCTCGGACTTCTCATCGTGCTCGTTTCGCGTGTTTTTGCCGTGGAAAAGAACGAGACCAAAGAAAAGATCCTCGAAGCTCTTCCGGGCGCCAACTGCGGCGGTTGCGGCTTTGCGGGATGTGAAGGCTACGCGGACTATCTTTCCAAAAACGGACCGAATACGGCACTCTGTGCTGTCGGTGGCGCGGACTGTGCGCGTGAGATCGCGTCGATCTTAGGTGTCGCGGCCGCGGTCCCGGAAAAGAAGGTCGCCGTTCTTCGCTGCCAGGGTACCTGTGAGCAGACCGGAAAGCGCTATGTTTACTTAGGAACCAGTTCCTGCCACGCGGCGTCGGGCCTCCTCGGCGGACCGAACCAGTGCACATTCGGCTGTCTCGGCTTCGGCGACTGTATTGCGGTATGTGCTTTCGGCGCGTTGAAGTTAAAAGACGGCATCGTTTCCGTAGACCGTACCCAGTGCCACGGCTGTGGCCAGTGCGTAAAGGTCTGCCCGAAGCATCTTCTCGAGCTCATGCCGGTATCGGCGACCGTTGCCGTCCGCTGTCAGAACGAGTGGCCGGGCGCAAGGACCAGAAAGAACTGTAACATCGGTTGTATCGGATGCCAGAAGTGCGTAAGATCCTGTCCGCAGGAAGCCATCTCGATGAGAGAATCCCTGGCGGTCATCGACCAGAGCAAATGCATCCACTGTGATGCCTGTGTAAACGGCTGTCCGACGCACGCGATCGCCTTCTTACGAGAGGATCTGAAGCTTGCCGCGGAGCAGGCAAAGAAGGAAGCGGCGGAAAAATCATAAAATCGCTTAGAATCTCTTGCATCAGAAAGATAATTATGTTATCATCTTGTCTGCGCGTTATTTAGGTCGCGTATTTATAGCACATAGGAGGTGTTTACATGGCAAAGTGTGAGATCTGTCAGAAAGATACTCATTTCGGCAGAAAGATCAGCATCACGCGTTCACAGGTTTCCCGTCGTGCGTTGACACAGCAGCAGCCGAACGTTCGTAACGTTAAG
>JAFZBN010000017.1 GCA_017561715.1 Clostridiales bacterium
AGCCAGGATCAAACTCTCAAAAAAATTCTTGAGAGCCTTTTGGCTCTTTGTTTACTTATGTTTTCAACTCTATGAATTGAACTATTGGCTCGTATAAAGTAGTAATTACTTTCTGCTCTTCTATTCAATTTTCAAGGTCCGTCGCACCCCGTTTCTCGCGAAGTGCTTAACTATGATAACACGCGTTTTTTGCACTGTCAACACTTTTTTTGATAATTTCCAAAGAAACTTTTGGAGTTCTCGAAACAGCGTGTTTTCAGTGCTTTTCGCTGTCAGAGGTTCGTTTGCGCGAACTCTGATATATTACTTCATCTATTGGCATAATGCAAGACCTTTTTTCATAAAGTTTGAAGAAGATTTTTCGACCCCGAATCCGGAGCCGGATCCGCATGATCTGCTGCAAGGTTTTTCTACACGATTGTTATTAAATGTATTTCATTATTATATATAGGAGTTCACGAAACGAGTTCCGTTTCATGTCTGAATACGTCTCAAAACCGATCCCGGATCCCATGTTTTCGATAAAGATCTTAACTTGCATACTAGTATATGAAAAAACCGTGTGGATTTTACATATCTCAAAATGCATTTTGTGAAGTGCTTTTATGCATATAATGCTATTTGTTTTTAAGGCATTGTCATAGCGCTTTTTTCATACTAAAATACGCTTGCCAGATTTTCGGGAATGTGTTTTTTCGGTGCTTTTACCTAAGGAACATTCCGGTTCGAAATGAAAGTGAATACAATGAAGTATTTTGGGAGTTGGATAAAATGAAGATTAAACATGGTTCTAAGGTAGCGATTATCGGCGCAGGCGCAGTCGGATCTTCGATTGCATTCGCCATGGCGATTCAGCAGCTCTGCACAGAGCTGGTCATGATCGATGTCAACCAGGACAAGGCAAAGGGTGAGGCGCTGGATATCAGCCATGGTCTTCCTTTCCTCGGTCAGATGGA
This sequence comes from Clostridiales bacterium, assembly GCA_017561715.1. GTDB lineage: Bacteria > Bacillota > Clostridia > Saccharofermentanales > Saccharofermentanaceae > Scatonaster. Next base: position 957 of record JAFZBN010000017.1, read on the forward strand.
CATCTACGCAGGTGATTATTCCGACGTAAAGGATTGCGATCTGATCATCATCACTGCAGGTATTCCGAGAAAGCCGGGCGAGACACGTCTGGATCTTGCAAAGAAGAACGTTGGTCTTGCAAAGAAGATCACAGAGAGCATCATGGAGCACTACACAACAGGTAACATCCTCGTAGTTTCCAATCCTTGCGACGTTCTTACTTACATGATCGCCAAGTGGTCCGGTCTTCCGAGAAACAGAGTCCTCGGTTCCGGTACGGTTCTTGACAGTGCCCGTTTCCGTATCCTCATCTCCCAGAAATTAGATATCGACGTTCGTAACGTCCACGGCTACATCATCGGTGAGCATGGTGATTCCCAGCTCCCGGCATGGAGTGCTACAAACATCGCCGGTCTTTCCATCGACGATTATTCCAAGACAACAGGTATTCCGTTCACACAGGCTGACAGAATCGAGATCGCAGAGAAGACACGTTTCTCCGGTGCCGAAGTTATCTCCCTCAAGGGTGCGACATTTGACGGTATCGCAGTTTCCGTTTCTACGATCGCGAAGTCTCTCCTCAAGGGTGAGAACACGATCCGTACAGTCGGTTCCGTTCTGCACGGCGAGTATGGCATCCAGGACGTTGCTACAAACGTTCCGACCATCATCGGTGCTGACGGTGTTGAAAAGGTTCTCGAGCTCGACCTCGATCCTCAGGAGCTCCGCTTCCTGCAGGCTTCTGCCGAGTCCGTAAAGAAGATCCTCGACGAAGTAAGAGACATCTGATTAAACAGACCCTGTTCCGAAAGGACAGGGTTTTTCATTACCCAAAGGAAAAGAAACAAAGAAAGCTGCCCCGATGATCAGGGCAGCTTTTTTATACGCTTTATTTGTTTATCAGTGATCAGAGAACTCTTCTGATGCCTGCCTTCTTTCTGCGTCTCTTTACCTTTGCGATCGAGATGAAAAGAACGATCAGAACGGCGCTGACGACGACCAGAAGCACGATCAGTACGACCATCAGGACAGGATGCTCTTCAAAGAGAGAACCCTTCTCCTCCGGAACCGGAGTGACATAGACCGTCTCGACGATCGGCTGTGTCGTTGCGGACGGAGCTTCCGTACTCGTATCCTCCGTATTCTCCGGTCTGGAGACGGTCACATCTGCGCGGGAACCTGTCGGGCCTTCGCCGTTCGGCGCGTTGTACGCGCGGTTATCGTAAACGTTACCCTCTACTTTGGTGACCGGATCGGATTCCCAGCACTTGATATTGGCTTCTCTTACGACAGCGGCCACATATACGGACTGGCGGTCTGCCAGATCGTACGGGATACCGCATACGCAGGTGATGATCTCGTGACCGTTCTCATTGATGGTCAGAAGGGTCATACCCGTGCCGGCCGCTTTTGTTGTACCTGTCTTACCGCCGTATACTTCCGCGCAGTGAGCGTCCAGGCCGATCATCCACGGGTCGGTCAGAAGGTTATTGGTGTTCTTAACGACTTTCCATCCGTCGAAATCGTGCTTGTTATCTGCTTTGAAGAAGTGCGTCGGAGCATGGATAACGGTGCAGAAATCCTCGAAGTTCAGCGCGTAATCAAACATCATGGCCAGATCGTGTGCCGTGGTGTAATGGTTATCGTTCTGAAGTCCGTTCGGATTCAAAAAGTGCGAATTCGTAAGTCCTAAAGATCTGATCTTCATGTTCGCGATATAGGCGAACTGACCGATCAGGGAGAATGTATTCGGATCTTCCGTCGCGGGAGAACCGTCTGCCGGCGGATTCGGCGCCGGAGTCGTGGTCGGAAGCGCTCCTTTTTGCGCTTTATAGTGCTTCGCGATCTCCTCGGCAAGAACGTTGGCCGCGTCATTTCCGGAAGGAAGCATCAGGCCGTAATAGAGCTCGTTGGCTTCAAGCTCTTCGCCGGCGACAAGGCCCATCATGGTGGAGTTCGGTGTCGTGGCGTCCATCGCGGACTTGCTGACGGTGATCTTTTCGAACGGATCCAAGTATTCCATCGCAAGTGCCAGTGTCATGATCTTGGTCATACTGGCCGGATAGATCCTCGTATCTTCATTCTTGGAAAGGAGCACCTGTTTGGTGGTTCTGTCATAGCAGAAATAAGAAGCGCACTGGATCTTATCCAGGGACGGAAGCGCGACTTCCTGCTGGCCGACGCCCTTCGATCCGAAGTCGACATCCTGCTGCGAAGTCGTTCCGTCGGGAGTACCGGCAACTGCCGCGGCCGTGTCCCCTGCCGATGTGTCGGCGGGGTCGAGCGCGATCAGGGAAGCTGCCGGGATCCATGTCAGTGCGATCACGATAGTCAGGAGCATCGACAGCACGGTCTTTTTCGACCTGCCGCCCGATGTCCGGATATGTGGTTGTCTTACTCGTTGGGTCATGCTTCCGTGTTCTCCTCACTAGAAGAGTTTTCTTCAGAAGCTTCTGTGGCTTCAGCGTTCTCTGCAGGAGCTTCAGCTGTCGCTTCTTCGGAAACGGCACCTTCTTCACCCTCGGGAAGTTCCGTTGTCTCTTCTTCCTCTTCGTGATCGACGATCGCAACGTCAACGATCAGGCTGTTCTTTGATCTCATCAGCGTAACGCCCTGTGTAACACGGGACAGTACCGGGATCTCTTTTGCCCAGAGGCGGATAACGATGCCGTCATCGTTGATGATCAGGATATCCTTGTCATCATCTACGAGGAGTGCTCGAACGAGCGGGCCGGTCTTCTCGGATACACGGTAGGTCATAAGGCCCTTACCGCCACGGGACTGAACACGGTACTCTTCCATTTCGGTTCTCTTGCCGAAGCCCTTCTCCGCGACAACGAGGAGGTTTCTGTTCTCGACCACAGGTGCCATGCCGATGACTTCGTCACCTTCACGGAGCGTGATACCCTTAACACCCATGGTGTTACGGCCGGTGCTTCTGACACCGTTCTCGTCGAAGCGGATCGACATACCGGTCTTGGTAACAAGAACGATCTCCTGCTTGCCGTCTGTCATATGTACGCCGACGAGCTCGTCGTCTTCTCTGATGTTGATCGCGATCAGGCCGCTTCTGTTGATCCTCGAATAATCGGTAAGCGGTGTCTTCTTCACGATACCGGCTCTTGTCGCCATCGTGAGGAACGCGCCGGACTCAAAGTCTCTGATCGGGATGATCGTTCTGATCTTCTCATCTGCTTCGAGCTGGAGAAGGTTAACGACGGCAGTACCCTTTGCGGAACGTCCTGCCTCCGGAACCTGATAGCCCTTCATGCGGAATACACGACCTCTGTTCGTAAAGCACAGGAGGAAGTCATGTGTGGAAGATGTGATGATCTTCGTGACATAGTCCTCTTCGTGAGTCGCCAGACCGGAAATACCGCGGCCACCGCGATGCTGGCTTCTGTATGTGTCGATCGGGCAGCGCTTCACGTAACCGAGGTGGGTCAGCGTGATCACGATCTGCTCTTCCTGGATGAGAGACTCATCATCGATCTCGTCTTCATCCGGCGGTCCGATCTCTGTTCTTCTGTCTTCGTAATACTTCTTCTTGATCTCGAGGATCTCGTTCTTGATGACCTGACGCAGAAGCTTCTCGTCATCGATAACGGATCTGAAGTAAGCGATCTTCTCGTCGAGTTCTTTTGCCTCGGCTTCGAGCTTTTCTCTTTCCAGACCTGTCAGACGACCGAGACGCATATCGACGATGTGCTGCGCCTGCTTGTCGGAGAAACCGAAACGCTCGCACAGTCTCTGCTTTGCCTGATCCTCAGTTCTGGAAGAACGGATGATCTGGATAACTTCGTCAATGTTATCGATCGCGATCAGGAGACCTTCAACAATGTGCTTTCTGGCCAGTGCTTTTTCCAGATCGTACTTGGTACGACGAAGAACAACGTCTTCCTGGTGAGCGATATAGTATGTGAGCGCGTCCATCAGGTTGATGGTCTTCGGCTCAAGACGACCCTCAGCATCCGGAACGAGCGCGAGCATGTTGGCGCAGAAAGCGTCCTGGATCTGAGAGTTCTTATAAAGCTGATTGAGAACTACGTTAGCGTTGGCGTCACGGCGGAGCTCGATAACGATACGTACTTTTTCGTTACGGTCGGACTCATCACGGATATCGGAGATGCCTTCGATCTTCTTCTCCTTAACAAGTTCGGCGATACGCTCGATGAGACGAGCCTTGTTGACCATGTAGGGCAGATCGTGAACGATGATACGCGCACGGCCGTTGCTCATGACTTCGATATCTGTATGGGCACGGACTACGATACGGCCCTTACCTGTTCTGTATGTATCGGAGATACCGCGGCGTCCGAGGATCATACCGCCTGTCGGGAAGTCAGGTCCTTTTACCACGGTCATAAGATCGTCAATGGTCGCTTCCGGATTATCCAGGAGCATAACGACACCGTCGATGACCTCGCCCATGTTGTGCGGCGGAATGTTGGTCGCCATACCTACGGCGATACCGACGGAACCATTTACCAGAAGGTTCGGGAAACGAGACGGAAGAGCGACAGGCTCGACATCGTGTTCGTCGAAGTTCGGGCGGAAATCAACAGTACCCTTGTTGATATCGCTCATCATTTCCATGGCGACCTTCTGGAGTCTGGCCTCCGTATAACGGTAAGCAGCCGGCGGGTCACCGTCCATGGAACCGAAGTTACCATGGCCTTCTACCAGCATATAACGCATGGAGAAGTCCTGCGCCAGACGTACGAGGGCATCGTATACGGATGCGTCGCCGTGCGGATGGAAACGACCGAGAACGTCACCTACGGTGGTGGCACACTTACGGTACGGCTTGTCCGGGGTAAAACCCTGAGTGAACATCGAATAGAGGATTCTTCTGTGTACCGGCTTAAGACCGTCACGGATATCAGGCAGAGCACGGTCAGAGATAACGCTCATCGCATAGTCGATGAACGACTTTTTCATTTCTTTTTCCAGGTCGACCGGGATGATCGTTGTCTGCTCCGAGCAGAAGATCGCGTCCACTTCGGCTTCCTGTGCTTTGCGCAGATCCTTGCCGGAAAGTGGTTCGTTTGTAGAATCAGACATGCGTCTTTCTCCTTTATACTTTAATTTATAAATATACCTGTTCTATTTTACCACAACATGTTGTTTTTCGGTGGTCAAAATCAAGATTTTTGTATAGAATAAAGCGTGTGTTTCGTGATTGGAATTTTCTTTTCAAAAATGCAACAAACTAGAATTAAGTCTCGTCTTATTTGTGAGGCAGAAAGAAACCGCTATGGGAATCGAAGGTACAACCTCAAACGGAGATAAGCCGATCCTCGACGTAGAGGAGCTTTTCCGGTTATACGGTAACGACGTGCTGCGTATGTGTAATGTCTACCTGCGCAAGCAGAGCCTCGCCGAGGATGCTTTTCAGGATGTGTTCGTGAAGGTCATGACACGTTCGGATTCCTACCGCGGAGATTCAGACATCAAGTACTGGCTCCTTTCGATCGCCAGGAACGTCTGTCTGGATTATCTTAAGTCCTCGTACATGAAGCGGACGAGTTTCATGGGCGATCTTCTGGATCGCACGAAGCCGCAGAGTGAGGAAAAGAAGCGAGTAAAGCCGCTTCCGGGAAATCAGGTGGAAGAACGCCTGATCGACGCTATGGATACTGGCAATCCTCTTCTGGACGCGGTTCAAAACCTGCCCGCGAAATATAAAGATGTGATACTTCTTCGTTTCTATTTTGATATGGACAACGAAGCCATCGCCAAACAGCTCGGCATCACGGAAAGCACCGTAAGGTCCCGTCTGATGAGAGCTCGTGCAAAACTGAAAGATTGGGGAAAGGAGGAATAACGATGTTAGGTGACGAACTGAAAAAAGCCTTAGAGCCGATCCAGGCTTCTGACGAGCTTCTTGAAAAAACAAGAAAAGCGATCGAGCAGGCACGTCTTCAGCAGGCAAAAGAAACGCTGGCGAAGAAGAGTGAACCGCAGCAGACCGTTCTTTCCACTGCACCGCGTTCCTCCGCAAACCGCTCCTACTACTGGAAGGCGATCATTCCCATCGCCTGCGTAGTTCTCCTTTTTGCCGGTGCGATCCTGATCCTGCCTTCTCTTTCTAAATCGAGCGACAGCAAAAATGGCGGCAGGGGCGAAATCCAAGAACACAACGAGGCGATCGCTGATGTAGTTGCCGAGATCGATGGAATAAATAAGAGCGCTGACTACGCGGAAGATACGCAAGCGGCGACATGGGAAAGCTCGACGGAATCTGTCGACTCCGAATCCATAACAAGCGACGAGAAATCTCTCGACGGTTCGGATTCTTTCGTAATTCGCGACATCGATCCCTACTACAAAAACAAGGCGCTCATGTTCTCTCCGACCCTGACTGACCGTCTCAGCGTCAAGAGCACCGTAGAAGTCGGTAGTTATACCCTCTGCGTCTCCGGAGACCAAAAAGACCTGTATCTCAAGGATGCTTCTACCGGAGAGGAAATCGAGAACAACGGCGAGCATTCCGCGCCGGGGATCAAATCCCAACTCGAGGCCGATGAAAAGATCAGCGGCCTGCTCTACGATGAGGAATATGGTATCCTCTACATCTCAACGATCGAGCGTGAATGGAACAACAGAGAATCGGTACATCTGTTCATCTGCGGATACGCGGACGGAAAGGTCACAAAGGAGCCGGAAAGAGCCGGATAAGAAACGGAGCTTTTCGATCAGAAAACTCTTTCGGCGATAACCACCCAAATAGGCAAAGTACACACAGACAGCGCAGTAGTGAGAAAAACACTCTGCGCTGCTTTTATCGCGTCAGAACCTGCGTTCATACAAAGGATCGTCGTGGATGCCGCGGCAGGAAGCGCGCAGTAGATGACGCACATCTTAACGAGCACCGGATCCAGAGATACAAACTGCGTAAGAAGGAACATGCATCCCAGCGCGATCGCGGGAGCGGCAAGAAGACGGAGCGCGGTCAAAAACCAGATGCGCGCGTCTTTTAAACACTGCTTTACGGGCACTTCGGCAAGGCACATACCGCAGAGCGCCATGCCCATCGGCGTAACGACACTTGCTACAGAAGAGATACTGTTCATGATCGGCGCCGGAAGTCCGTCCGGGAGAAAGCTCAGCGCGAATCCCACGGGGATCGCGAGTACCGGCGCGGAAAGAAGCACCTTACGGATAGACTTTCCCAAAGAAACGTTGGCAGGTGCTTTTGAAGCGGAATCATTCTCAGAAGCCTTCTTCGCGGCAGTCGCGAGGATCAGCGGAGAGACCACATAGAAAAGGATGCGGACCGGGATCGTGTAGGCGACGATGTAGATGCTTCCCTGCTCGCCGTAAAGGGCCTCGATGACAGGGAATGCCATGAAGGTAAAGTTGACGAACATCAGGTCCACGATCGTGATCCTGGACATGTCGTCGTTCTTTTTGATCAGACGATTCACGAGGACACCGAAGAGGAACATGATGCCGATCGTGCTTAAGCTGATCAGGATCAGGACGCCCATCTCGCCGATGTTGGAAAGGTCGGCGGACATCATGGCCTTTAATACGACGCAGGTAAAACCGAAGTGGTAAAGGAAATTGCCGAGGGATTTACTGAACTTCTCATCAACGATCTTCAGTTTTCTCGAAAGAAAACCGATGCCCATCAGAAGCGTCATCTGAATTGCCAGATATACCGCGGTCATACGATCGGCTCCTTTTCTGCCTTGCCCTGTCCTCTCGGATAGCGGGCAGGCGTCGGGCGGATCTTGCGGATCACGAGGATCGTTCTCTTCATTTCCGTGCCCGGAAGGAGGAATTCGTGTACATCCTCGACGGTTCCGCCGAGCGTGACGATCGCCTTATTGGCCATCTCCAGTTCATCCTCGGCGTGGCCTTTCATGGCAAGGAAAATGCCGCCGATCTTTACATACGGCAGACAGTATTCGCAGAGTGTCGGAAGCGCGGCAACGGCACGAGCGGTGGCGATGTCGAACTTTTCTCTGTATTGCTTGTTCTTCGCGCCTTCTTCGGCACGGCTGTGGACCGCGGTGATGCCTTCAAGCTGCAGGTTCTCGCAGACGGCATCGAGGAAGTTGATGCGTTTTTTCAGGGAATCCAGAAGGGTCACTTCGAGTTCCGGCATGGTGACTTTGAGCGGAATACCCGGGAAACCCGCGCCGGTACCGACGTCGATCAGACTTAAGTCTTTTCTGTCCTTCTTTCTCTCCTCTTCTTCGATATGCGCGACAAGCGTCAGTGAATCGATGAAGTGACGGATGGCGATGCCCTGATCGTCCACGATATTCGTCAGGTTCATCTTTTCATTCCATTTTCTGAGCATGGCCGCGTAGACCTGGAAAGCCTTGATGCTCTCGGCGGAAAGCGGGAGCGAGATGTCATGGCTTCCGGATGTCAGATACGGAGAGATCTCTTTTGCTTTGGAGATATCTTCTTCACTGGTAACGATGGGTTCATGCTGCGGCTTCTGCGCAGGGGCAGGAGCTGGCACGGGCTTATCGGAAGGCGCGGCTTTTGCCGGTTTCCCGCTTCTCAATGCCCTCTTTTGTTCCGGAGAAAGGTTCTTCCGGATCTCAGGTTTGATCCTCTTTTTGTTATCCATCGTTTCTCTCTTTTCTTTCTTCTCGTTCTTCTCTTTTTCTTGCTTCCAGATAGACCAGAAGTACCGCGATATCCGCAGGCGATACACCGGAGATACGGGATGCCTGTCCCAAGGACATCGGCTTTCTTTCGGCAAGCTTGCTTCTTGCCTCGAGCCTCAGGCCTTCGATCTGCTCATATGGGATATCCGGTGAAAGCTTCTTTGTCTCCAGAGCGGCAAACTTGCGGATGCGCTCTTCTTCAAGAGCCAGATAGCCTTCGTACTTGATGTCGACCTCGACGGCAAAGATCACGGAAGGCGCAAGTTCGGGGCGTCCTTCGTCGATCTCTTTCAGATCCTCGTAGTGAAGTTCCGGACGCTTGATCAGTTCCGCCAGAGAAATACCGGACTGTGTCGGCGTGGATCCGCATTTCGTGAGGATCTCGTGAAGTTTCTCACTCGGCGGAAGATATGTCGAGCGAAGACGGGTCTTTTCGTCTTCGATGGCTTTTTTCTTTGCTTCAAAAGCACTGTACCTGGCGTCATCGATCAGGCCGATCTCATGACCGATCTCGGTAAGGCGCATATCCGCGTTGTCCTGACGCAGGAAGATACGGTATTCCGCGCGGGAAGTCATCATACGGTACGGCTCTTTCGTTCCCTTGGTGACGAGGTCATCGATGAGAACACCGATATAGGCCTGCGAACGGTCAAGGATGACCGGTGCTTTTCCAAGGACCTTCATAGCGGCGTTGATACCGGCCATCAGACCCTGCGCGGCGGCTTCCTCATATCCGGAAGAGCCGTTGATCTGGCCCGCGGTGAAAAGTCCTTTCAGACAGGTAGACTCCAAAGAAAGATCTGCCGTGGTCGGATCGATACAGTCGTATTCGATCGCGTAGGCCGCACGCTGGATATGGGCGTTCGAAAGACCCGGAAGCGAGTGGACCATCTGTACCTGAACGTCCTCAGGAAGGCTCGTGGAAAAGCCCTGAAGATAAAGCTCCTCCGTCTCTTCACCCATCGGCTCGACGAAGATCTGGTGGCGGCTCTTATCCGGAAAACGCATGAATTTATCTTCGATGGACGGACAGTATCTCGGGCCCGTGCCTTCGATGACACCACTATAAAGCGGGGATCTGTCCATATTCTCGGTGATGACCTTTCTGGTCTCGGGCGTCGTCCAGATCGAATAGCACGGGATCTGCTCCTCAGGCGGAGTGATGCCATTCATCTCGTTGGAGAAGGAGAAAGGCGGCATATCCGGTTCTCCGGGCTGGATCTCCATCACGGAAAGATCAACGGTCCTTCTGTTTACACGGACCGGTGTGCCCGTCTTAAAGCGCTGCATTCGGATGCCCGCGTCAGCCATGCTCTTGGAAAGGCCGACGGAACGGGAAAGTCCGTCCGGACCGCTTTCGAGGATGACTTCGCCTCGGATCGTTCTGGCTTCCATATACGTGCCGGAGCAGATCACGGCGGCCTTTACGTGATAGCAGGCACCGCTTCTCGTTCTGATGCCGTTGATATTCTTGTTCTCATCCCAGAAAAGCTCGACGACTTCTGCCTGGACAAGAGAAATGTTTTCTTCCTTTTCGATCCTGGCCTTCATCTTCCTGCTGTAGGACGCTCTGTCCATCTGGGCTCTCGGGGAGAAGACCGCCGGTCCCTTGGATCTATTGAGCATACGGGTCTGGATCGCGGAAAGGTCCGCCATCTCGCCCATGATGCCGCCGAGGGCATCGATCTCGCGAACGAGTTGTCCTTTTGCCGTGCCGCCGATACTCGGGTTACACGGAAGGTTTGCCAGCTGGTCGAGATGAAGTGTCAGAAGGAGCGTGGAAAGACCGAGGTGCGCACAGGCAAACGCAGCTTCACAGCCGGCGTGTCCCGCGCCGATGACCGCTACGTCAAAAGCACCTGCCTCATACCAGGATGCGTTTTCTTTTAACTGTTCCCAGTTTCCCATCTTTCTTTTCCGTTCTCCTTATTTTCCTACGCAGAAGCGTGAGAATATTGTATCTACAAGTGTATCGCTCACCGATTTTCCGGTGATCTCGCCGACATCCTCAAGGGCCGCGCGGATAAGAAGCGCAGGTCCTTCGAGCGGATCTCCCGCACGAAGCGCGGCGATGCTTTTTCCGACTTTATCCAGAGCCGAAGAAAGTACTTCGAAGTGTCTTCTATTGGTTACGAGAAGTCCGGCGGAAGATGTCGCGCCCATCTCGTCGTACGCGTTTCTGATGAATTCCTCGATCTCGGAAAGGCCTTCGCCTGTCGCGGAAGAAAGACTTCCACGAAGATCCGGAGTTTTGGAATATCCTTTTCCGGAGATCAGAGACATGACCTTCTCTTCCTGCTTTTTGACCGTCTCTTCATCGGATGTGTCGGACTTACTGATCAGAAGAGCGATCTTTGTTTCTTTCGGAAGGCTCATGATCGGATCGATCAGATCGGTAATGGTCTTCTCTTCTTCGTCCGTCGATACGAGCCAGAGCACGACGTCCGCTTCGGTGATCGCCGCAGTCGCGCGGTCAACGCCGATCGCTTCGACAATATCATCCGTCTTTCTTATGCCTGCCGTGTCGATCAGTTTGACCGGAATACCGCGGATGCTCGTCTGGACTTCCAGCGTGTCTCTTGTCGTTCCCGGAACGTCGGTTACGATCGCTCTGTCGTAGCCGCTTAAGCAGTTCAAAAGCGAGGATTTACCGCTGTTCGGGATACCGCAGATGACGATCTTCATCCTCTCGGAAAGGATACGTCCCTGCTTATACGAATCGGTCAGTTCCTGAAGTCTTTTGTAAACGGACTTTTCCAGTTCCTCCGCGTAGTGGATCTTGGTCTCGTTATCATCCTCTTCTTCGATCTCATCGAGGAACATCTCGAAAAGAGAGAGCTGCAAATAAAGGACTGCCGAGATATTTTCGGCCTGCTCTTTTAAAGATCCGGAAAGCTGGGATTCCGCGGCGCGAAGCGCGAGCTCCGAGTCGGCGGCGATAACATCCATGACCGCTTCCGCCTGGGAAAGATCGAGTTTTCCTGCCATAAAGGCTCTCTTGGTAAATTCACCCGGTCCTGCCATTCGGGCACCGTTTTCCAGCAAAACGCGAAGGATCTCCTGCCGGACGGTCAGACCGCCATGGCAAGAGATCTCCACAGATTCTTCACCGGTATAAGAATGGGGAGCACAAAAACGAGTCAGCATGACTTCGTCGATCGTTGTCTCGTCGGACGGGTCGATCAATGTACCATAAGCCGCCGTATATCCGGCCATTTCCGCAACAGACTTTGCGTCGCCTGCCGCGCGACGGATACGGAATACCTTATCGGCAACTGCGCAGGAGCCTTCTCCGGCCATGCGGATCACAGCGATCCCGCTGACTCCGGGCGGCGTAGCACATGCACAATACGGCTTATCCAAGACCAATCGCCTCCCCCAAGGATTTTTGGTATCAGCCCTCTAAAGTCACAACGACTCTTCTGTTCGGCTCTTCCCCTTCACTATGTGTGGTAACACCCTTTACACCCTGAAGCTCGGCATGAACGATTCTTCTCTCAGCCGGATTCATCGGTTCCATAACGAACTGGCGCTTATTGCGGAGTACCATGTTGGCAGCCTTGTGTGCCATGTTTACGAGAACTTCTTCTCTGTGCTTTCTGTATCCGCCGATATCGAGGATGACACGGAGTCTTTCCTCACTGTGGCGGTTAGCTACGAGATTTGTCAGATAAGAGATGGAATCCAGTGTCTCACCGTGACGACCGATCGCTGCGCCGCAGTCCTGGCCGTTAACCGTGATGTGGATCACGTCTTCTTCTCTGTAGGAATCAAGTTTACCGTGAATGCCGATACCGGAAAGTACTTCCGCTACGAAAGATACTGCCGCGTCCTCAGCTTCGCTTGCTTCGTCACCTTCGAAAGACTCATCGTCGCCGTAATATACGTCGCCGTCGTCCTCATCATCGATGACCTCAGATGCTTCGTCATCAACATCTGCCGTTACCTTAACCGTAACTTCCTTTTTGCCCAGACCCAGAAAGCCTTTGCCCTCTTCGAGGACTTCAACCTGTGCCTGATCCTTCTCTACACCGAGTTCCGCAAGAGCCAGTTCAACTGCCTCTTCGACGGATTTAGCGGTCTTAGTTACTGTCTTTTCCATGGCTGCCTATACCTCCTTGCCGTGCGAAAAGCTCCGCACGATATAATTATTTCTTCTTTTTACCGGAGCCTTTGCCCGAACCGGCATTTGCAGTCGCAACCGCCGCTTTCTTCTTAAAGGCCAGTCTCTTCTGCTCTTCGAGTTCTCTCTTTTTCTCCTCGAAAGGCTTATTGAACATATAGTGAGTAAGGATCGTCTGGATGATACCCATGATATTACCGATGATCCAGTAGAAACCGAATGCTGCCGGAAGCGCGAATGTAGTAAGGAGCATGAATACCGGCATAACGATGTTCAGGACCTTGGTCGTGCGCTGTGCCGGATCGTCCGGCTGATTGTTTGCGGGATTATTCTTCGCTCTCTCTTTGGCTTCCTTCTTCTTCTTCGCCTCAGGCTTCAGTTTGGAAGTCAGGACAGTCTGTGCGACCGTAGTGATAAGAACGATGATCGGGATGATCAGAAGCGGGAGATAAACAGACGCTTCCGAAGAAAGTTTGCTCGGATTCCATGTCGGAGTACGACCGAGGTCAAGACCCAGGAACTTCATGTCCGGGATCTGCTGGAGCTTGATGAGTCCGCTGTTGATCGCGGTGCTCATGGCTTTACCGTCCGTATGCAGACGGTTGATCAGTGAAATGTTATCGGACGTAACGCCCTTCATGGCAAGAAGTTCGCCGATCTTGGAAATGTTGCTGTTGCTTACGCCCATTACATAGCGAAGCGGCATACGTACGATGTAGTATGTCGGGAAAAGGAAGAAGATCGGAAGGAAAGGTACGATACATCCGGAAAAAGAGGACGCGCCGTTCTCCTGGAAAAGCTTCTGCAGCTCTTCTGTCTGCTTCTGCTTATCGTCCGGATACTTTCTCTTGATCTCTGCCTGCTTATCGGAAAGCGCCTGCTGCTTCATCATAGCTTTTGCAGAACGGATATTGAGCGGAACGGTAAGTCCGCGAACGATGACCGTAAGGAAAATGATAGCCAGACCGAAGTTGCCGAAGAACTCGTAAAGAAGGCTGGTAAGCCAACCAAACAGAGTGGCGATCGGTCCAAAGATAAATTCACCGATTCCGAGTCGGAACAGTACTGATAATTGCATGTAAAACTCCTAAACCTTCTACTTCAACGGGTCATATCCGCCCTTGCTGAACGGATTGCAGCGCAATACCCTGCATATCCCTTTAAAAGTCCCTCTAAGGAAACCGTATTTTTCAAGTGCTTCTATCGTGTACTGCGAACACGTCGGAGTGAAGCGGCAGTGGCCGATGTGGCCTTCGCCGTGGGAGTTCTGATAAAACCGGATCAGTTTGATCGCCAGTTTCTTCATGTGTTTTCTCCGTCAACTAAAAGGTTCAGCTTCGAAAGATGCCGCCCCATTTCTTTTTCCACGTCCTGATAAGAAGGGATCTCCACGGTGGATTTCATCAGAAAGATGATGTCATACCCCATCGGGATCCTCGGTTCATATGTTGAAAATGCCGCACGCAAAAGGCGCTTTGCGCGGTTCCTGGCAACTGCCGTCCTTCTTCCGTGTCCGTTGGTAAAACCGACTCGCACGAGGTCGATCGGGATCGGAGTACGATTATGACGAAGATTCGGGTTGCGCTTAAAACAATGTACGCTCAGGTACTTCCCTGTCGCAAACGTCCCCCTCTTATAAACACGGGAGAACTCATAATTCCATCGCAATGTCTGCGTCGTCTTCAACATGGCCGAACCAGAAAGGCTTCCTTAGAAAAAAAGGACCACGCGGGTGATCCTTATACGGTAAGACTCTTTCTTCCCTTAAGTCTTCTTCTCTTAAGTACGTCACGTCCGGAAGCTGTCTGCATTCTTGCGCGGAAGCCGTGTACTTTAGATCTCTGCCTCTTCTTAGGCTGATATGTCATCTTCATAAGGATATACCTCCAAAATTAGTTTCTTTACCTTTTTTCACGAATAATCGATACGAATAGCGATAGAATTATACTAGGTGTCAAGAGTAAAGTCAAGTTTAAGGTGAAATAATCGGAGGTATGTCCGATTACCAGATCGAGCTGTGCATCTGGACGATCTTTCCGTCCTGGATATAGACACGCGGGATGCGTTTTCCGACCAGGCAGGTCACTTCGTAGTTGATGGTATCGAGCATATCGGAGATCTCATCGACCGGGATCTCACTGTGCTTGCCTCTTGCCTTCTGCGAACCGAAAAGAACGACCTCATCGCCGACCTTCGGCTTCTCTTCGAAGTCAGTAACGTCAACCATACACATATCCATACAGATATTGCCGACGACAGGTGCACGCTTACCGTGGATCAGGACCTCGGCGCGGTTGCTCAGGCGGCGCAGATATCCGTCCGCGTAGCCGATCGCGATCGTCGCGATAGTGCTGGGCTTTTCGGTCTTGAAATGACGGCCGTAGCTGATCGTCTCACCGGCCGGGATCTCTTTTACATGAACGACACTGGACTTCAGTGTCATGGCCGGGCGGACTTCAAAGTCCGTATACGGCTTCGGGCAGCCCTTCGGCATCATGCCGTAGGTGATCAGTCCCGCTCTTACCATATCCATGTGCATCTGCGGGAAACGGATGATTCCGGCGCTGTTGCAGATATGCTTCGTCGGGATCGTCAGCCCGTGCTTTTCGAGCTCCTCGACCATTCTCATAAAGCAGTCATACTGCTTCATGGTGTATTCGTCGTCATCGGTGTCCGACATCGCGAAATGCGAGAACATGCCCTCGATCTCGATGCCCGGGAGCTCGGAGATCGCGAGGATCGCCTCAACGGAAGACTCGCCTTCCAGAAAGCCCAGACGGTTCATGCCGGTATCGTATTTAATGTGGATGCGGGCCGTTCTTTCCAGGATGACCGCTTTCTTGGAGATCGATTTGGCGTACTCCAGAGAATAGACAGCCTGTTCGATATCGTTCTCGATCAGCTCATAGATACGTCTCGGATCGGTATGACCGAGGATCAGGATCGGGACGTTGATGCCGCTCTTTCTAAGTTCCAGCGCTTCGTCGAGCATGGAAACGACGAGCTTGTCCGCGCCGTTTTCGAGGAGGACTCTCGCGGTCTCGATCGCTCCGTGTCCGTACGCGTCAGCCTTTACGACCGCCATGATCTTCGCTGTACGCTTCGTGACACGGCGGATCTCACGCATGTTCTCCGCCAGGATATCCAGGTTGATCTCCGCCCATGAACGATTCGGAAACTTATCCATCATTTCTGCATTCCTTCTTCCCACTTCAATTCTTTGAAGCATGTTTCATAGTAGTCCCAGAGCATCGTCGGGAGCATCGCTCTTCTTCCGTGATCGGCGGCGCAGAGCTCTCCTGCCATGCTGTGGATGCCGACGGCACAGATGGAAGCGTCTTCTTCCGACATTCCCTGCGCCAGAAGTCCGGTCAGAAGACCGGCCAGTACATCTCCGGATCCGCCCTTGGCCATTCCGGAATTGTCTGCACGATTACTATACCACTTTCCGTCAGAAGTAAATATGTTGGTCTCGTTGCTCTTAAGGACCAGTGTGATCCCTTTTTCCTCGGCAAAAGCACTTGCGAGGTTCATCTTCTTCTCCGAAAAACCGGGGATCAGGCGGGCAAATTCGCCTCTGTGAGGTGTCAGCACTGCGGGGGCAAGACCTCTGGAAGCACGAAGGCTCACTTCGTTCATCGCGTCCGGATCTTTTGCCAGATAAGAAAGTGCGCCGGCATCGAGCACCAGGTGTCTGGAGTTCTTTGCCGCCTGGCGGATCATGATACCGAGTTTTTCGGACGTCGGAGGAATACCCGGACCGATCAGGCACGCGTTCTTTTCGGGAAGCTGGTCGGAAAACCAGTTGATATACGAAGAATTCACTACCGCAGAATTCGTTTTCACCATCGGAACGACGGCTCTTGTCGGAGCCATGTAGGCAAGACCGATCGCCTGCGGGCAGAGCGTCATCATCGGGGAAAGAAGGTCAGGTTCGGTGAGCACATAGACAAGGCCGACGCCGGATCTCAGTGCCGATGCTGCCGCCATATAGGCGGCTCCGCCCATGCCGGGCGTACCTGCGCAGATCAGTGCTCTTCCGAAAGTCCCTTTGTGTCCGAAAGAAGGACGGACGGGGCATTTAGCGGAAATCAATTCCGGAGTGATCATGATCGGTGTCTGCATACCTTCACCTCCCTGATGTCGCCGAACTCAGAGTTTCGGCACTTCGCTGATCTTCGAGATATCGAACGGCGTCTCCTGGTATACATAGTAATTCAACCAGTTCATAAACAGGAGCGTCGAGCTGGATCTCCATTTCATATGTGGTTCTTTGGTCGGATCATCATTCGGGAAATAGTTCTTCGGTACCTGAATGTCGAGTCCCTTATTTTTGTCACGGAAATACTCGTCGCGGAGCGTATTTACGTCATACTCGGAGTGTCCCGTAATGAAGATCTGTCTTCCGGAAAGATCCGAAACGGCATACACGCCGCTTTCTTCCGATTCGGAAAGGATGCGAAGGTTCGGATGACGCTCGATATCTTCCTTTCGAACTTCCGTGTGACGGGAGTGCGGTACGTAGAAATAGTCATCGAAACCGCGGAAGAGCTTGACCGGCTTTGTATAGGTCATACTGTGCTCGAACACGCCGAACATCTTCTTGTCGAGATTGTACTTCGGAATCCCATAGTGATGGTAAAGACCGGCCTGCGCGCCCCAGCAGATGTGAAGCGTACTGTACACGTGCGTCTTGCTCCAGTCCATGATCTCGCACAGTTCTTTCCAATAGGCGACATCCTCGAACTCCATGAGCTCGACCGGCGCGCCGGTGATGATCATGCCGTCGTAAAAGCGCTCTTTGACGTCATCGAAAGTCTCGTAGAATTTCATGAGATGCTCGGTCGCCGTGTGCTTCGGATGATAAGAAGCCGTATAAAGAAGATCGATATTGACCTGGAGCGGTGAATTAGAAAGCGCGCGCAGAAGCTGTGTCTCCGTCGCGATCTTGTTCGGCATGAGGTTCAATATCAAAAGGTGCAGCGGACGGATGTCCTGCGTATACGCGCGGTCTTCGGTCATAACGAAGATGCGCTCTTTTTCGAGTATCCCTGTCGCAGGGAGATTATTCGGAATGCGGATCGGCATAAGTTACTCCCCCTTTCACAGACACAGGAATTCGTTCAAGATCGATGTCTTCGGGACAAAGGTCTCTTTCGCCTGTGGGATCATGTCCAGCCATCCGTGAAGCATTCTTGCTTTGGCAACGGCCTTCTCGATATTTGCGAAATCTTTCCGGACATTGCTCTTTTCCATGAATACGGAAGGAGCCAGAAGTCCCTGATCGTATGCAGCCAAGGCTTCTTCGATGTCACGCTTCGCGAGAGCCGCGATCACGAGCGGTTCATACGCGAGGAAGGAATTGACGTGATAATCCGCTTTCGTCAGATAATCACGATAATAGTCCTGCTCGGAATTCTGGATCATCGGCCAGTAGTCGATCGTCGTGAGCGCGTGCGCGCCGCGGTGACGGACATCTCGAACGATACGGCGGAGCATGCGGAGATCATCACTGTCCAGAAGTCTTCTGTCGGACATGACGGAAGCGTACGGCATGATGAAGATGCCCAGATACTGTTCCTTGCTGAAACTGCCTGTCGTCTCATCGCAAAGGCCGTGAAGTCCTTCCACGACAACGAGGCCGTTTTCTCCGATCGAGAGTGCCGGCTTATCCGACTCGACTCTCTGACGGATCTTGAAATCAAATGTCGGCGTGACGACTTCGTCTCCGCTTACAAGTCTCGCGAGGTCCATACTCGCCAGACGCATGTCGAGCGTACTCACGCTCTCGAAGTCCGGACGTCCTTCTTCGTCGAAGTTCAGGGCCTCCAGATTATAGTAATCGTCGAGGGAAAGGCGGATCGCCCTTTTTCCTCTCTTTTCCACTTCTGAAACCAGTCTGTCGGTGAATGTCGTTTTTCCTGAAGAAGTCGGGCCGGATACAAATACCACCTTGATATCCGGATGTGCAATAACATCTTCCGCGACCTCTACGGTCTGGCGCACGAAACGCGCCTCGGCTTTTCTTATAAAGTCCGGCAAACCGAAAACACCCAGCATATCCTCAAGATCATCTATGGATACCCGGATCTTATCTGATAAATTCGCCATAATCTATCTCCAGTCTTACTTTTCAGTATAATCTGCAAGTACCAGCATACTGACGACCTTGTCATACCAGTATTGCAGGAATCTCGAAACACAGAATACGATCCCGGGGATGATGAGCGCTGCCAGTGTGATAAGAAGTACGACGACAACGATATAAACGCCGCCGGAGATAACGCCCAGTACCGTGGCAAAAGTACCTGCGGTGTCCACGTATTTACCCGTGAATTTTTCCAGTGTCTCATTGAGATATTTAATGCAAAAGTCTTTTAAGTCTCCGAAAGAGACGGTCAGCTTGGGACGAGCCCAGGCCGTGATCATAAATGTAAGGGCGCCATACTTTGCAAGCTGGACCCCGAGAACCGGTATCTTGCCCCACAAGGGCATTCGGTAATAGGAAAAGCAGATCGCCGGGCAGAGGAAAAACAGCACGACGAAGACGATCATTTTCGGAAGGAAAGCACCGGTGATCAGGCCGTTAAAGCTTCCGGTAAGATAGTTATAGACAACAAGAAGATCGACGAAAACGCCATACAGCAGAAAGAGCGACAGATGACGACGGTTTTCGAAATCTGTGTCGCTCCACAAACGTCCTAGGCAAAGACCTTCTAAATAATCCACTTCTTGTTTGTCCCCTTCAAAAAAAACAGTTCTGAATTATTGTACCAAAAAAAAGAGGCTTCGTCACCTCAAAAGCAAAGACTTATCGAAGTCTCGGGATAATCAGCGGAGGCGGAAAGAAGTCTTGGCGACTTCCTCGATCAATCGGCGATACGTGCTCCACTGCTTCGGGAAATTGCTGACTCCGCACGCCTTGAGAACTTCGCCGTCCGAAAAACGGATCTCAACGGACCAGTCCTGTGGGAAAGAGCAGGTGTTGGAGCCCATAAGATGACCGATGCCCTTGGCATAATCGGTCGCCCAGGAAAGAAGTTCGGTCTCCGGAAGTCGGGAATAGATCTTTTCGATCAACTGCGGCGCAAGCGCGCGGACAAAGTCGTTGTTCCACATGTGCGTGTCGTACCATGCGATACGGCCGGCAACGAAATCAACAGACACCTTAAGGCTACCTCTCCTGTAACCGGAAAGTTCAGTCTCGATGAACACTATATCTCTATAGTCATGTTTCTTCTCACTCATCGATAATGCCTCATTCATCCAAATTACGTCATGCGCCGTCTTCCTCATGAGATCTTCACCCCATACATGACGTTTCCGCGCGAGCCTATTACTAAGATTCCATCCACGATGATCGGGGAGGATTCGATATTGTTCGTGATCTGGTTCTGATCGGCGATCAGTCGGAGAGCAGACAGTTTCGTTCCCGTGACCGCATCCAGCATCGTGATCTGACCATAGCAGTCACAGATGATGATGTAAGCGTTTCCGTTATCGTCATAGATATCTACCGGAGAACTCCAGGAATACGGGTCGTTGGTGGTCGCAGAATCCTCGTAGAACTCCAGGATAAACTTCCAGACCTGATTTCCCGTATTTTTATCATAAGCAACGACCGTATCTCCACGATAAGCACCCTTCGTCATACAGTAGGAGAAGAATACGAGATTCGACGCGGTTCCTTTTCCGATCGCCGGTGTGCCGAGAAGTCCGCCGTTAACATCGCCGGAAGAAGTCTCGCCGTTGGATGTATAGCAGTCCAGAGAAGTCTGCCAGACGACCTCACCGGTCATGGCGTCGAACTTGTATGTATAGGCAGCGCCCATATATACTTTTTCATTTCTCTGCCAGTCAACTTCCGTACCCGTATAGAGATATACGTGTCCGTTATCTTCTTCGATGACCGGAGTTACGTCGGAGTCATCTTCCAGTCTTCTTGACCAGACCATGCTCATCGTATTCAGGTCGATGCAGATCAGGTTACCGTCATTGTCCGTCGCCCAGCCGTAGTGATCATAGATCGCCATGGAACTCTCGATTCCGTGCGTGCTGCCGGACAGATCGCCGAAGTCATATTTATAGTCAACGAACTGAGGATTGATGGACAGTGTTGCCGTACCCGCGTTGAACTGTGTGTTCAGTTTGACCGTATAGATGATACCGTTCTCACTCGGATAGATGAGAGTATCTGTATCCGCATTGATGATCGGAGAAGAGTCACATCCGCCCCAGCTTGTTCTGTAAGCGCGAGAATCAATACCGCTCTGGAAATACAGCTGTGTGAAATCGATCAGGCTGAAGATTCTCCAACCGATAACACCGTTCTTGCTCGAGCCTTCGCCTCCGTTATCGTCGCCCTGACCTACATAGAGGATCGGGTAGCCGCGCGGATCTACGGCAGGAGTTCCCTTGATCGTAGCGCCGATCTTAAGCGGATCTCTTGTCTTCTGGCCGTCGTCGATATCGAAGAAATATACATAGCCGTCCTCAGCCGCGACGATGATCTCGGTAAGGCCCTGCTTGGATTTCTTTTCCGCGCGGATATTCATGATCTGCTGGACTTCCCAGTCCCACTTGACTGCCAGAGGCTGACCGGTCCAGCCGGTACCGCTCCACCAGAATCCCAGAGGAGACCACTTGGACTCAAGTCCTCTGTATTCCCAGATCTGCTCGAGGTGCTGTGTCTTAGACGGATCGAGGGTAAATGTTCCCCATGTCGCGCAATTACGGAAATTGTTGCCGCGGAAAGTCAGGATACCGCCGACCTTCTGATAGAAAAGCGGATCTCCGAAATGGATCTCATCGGTTCTCTGGTATCCGCTTACCTTCTCCGTACCGTTATAAACGACTTCGGTCGTATTTCTTCCGGCAGGAGAATTTTTGCTATCCGGAGTTCCGATCGGAACATTCATCTCGGCGGTTGCCGGATAAAGGATCGGATTCTGATAGTCTTCGATAGACGGCGGAGGAGTCGGTTCCGGTGTGTTGATCACGATCCCGGAAGGATCGATCGTATTTCCGCTGTCATCAGTAACTATGGCATTGGTACCGTCTGTCGGCGGAACCAAAGTATTGTCTTTACTCTTCTTGGATTTCTTGACAGTAGCAACTGCGAGGATGATCGTAACGACAACAAGCAGGGACGTCACCGCAAACAGAACGTAAAGACCGTTGTTATTCACGCGGCGCGGTCTGTAAAACTGGTTCGTATATCGTACGTTATCAGGTCTTTTCATAATCGATGCTGCCCTCAACAGATGATAACACTTTTGTATTTTTATATACTATCACAAAGAATAACGTTTCGATACCGATAACCTGCACAAAAAATCATCGTATCAAAGGCGCGTATAGCATTTTCGAGTGCATTTCTCAAAAGAATCAGACAGTTCTTTTCGATATGGGTGCAAAGTAAAACAATTCGTCACTTTGACGGAAAACCTCTCATTTACAAATACATACTGTCTGTAATATCATTTCAACGGCAATTTCCGAAACCACAATTTTACGATGGAGAAACACCGATGATCTGGATACTTTTGACACTTGTCTACGGTCTTCTTAAAGGCGGCCGTGAGATCAGCAAGAAAAAAGCCATGGACCGCAATTCCGTTATGGAAGTGCTCCTCATCTATACCCTCATCGGTTTTCTGATCGTTGTTCCCCGCGCTCCGCACGCGATGGGCATGGAACCATACCAGTACGGACTCGTCCTCATAAAGTCCTTTTCCATCTTCCTCGCCTGGATGATGGGTTTCCATGCGCTGAAGCATCTGCCTGTAAGTCTTTACGGTGTTCTCGATCTGTCCCGTGTCCTCCTCGGCACTCTTTTGGGCGTGATCGTTCTTCACGAAGTCCTGATGTGGAATCAGATCCTGGGCCTGTCTCTTGTTGCCCTCGGACTTTTGGCGCTGCGCTTTAACCTCTTTGAAACGATTCGTGAAAGACACTCACACACAGCGAATCCGGAAAAAGAAGGAAATAAAGATCCCGATGCGGAGAAAGGTTCTGAAATTGCCGAAGACAAGGAATCCGGAGACGCGCCGGAAGGAAGCCGCACGAAGTTCGTCGTGCTCGCTTTCGGCTCCTGCGTGTTAAACTCCGTTTCCGGTCTTCTCGATAAGATCCTCATGAAGGACATCAACAGCTCCCAGATGCAGTTCTGGTACATGCTCTTCCTTCTCGCTTTATATTCTCTCTATGTGCTGGTCACCAAAACAAAGATCAGAAAAGAAGCCTTCAAAAACGGCTGGATCTGGCTGATGTCGATCATGTTCGTTATCGGAGATGCTTCTCTTTTCATCGCGAACGCGAATCCTGACAGTTCGATCACGGTCATGACCGTCGTTAAGCAGAGCGCCTGCTTCGTCACGATCTTAGGGGGTAAATTCGTTTTCCATGAAAAAGGGATCGCTTATCGTCTTTTCTGCGCGAGCATCATCCTGATCGGTATCATCATGAGCGTGCTCTACGCCGCCTGAGTTAACCTTTCGCGAACTCTGCCGCCGCAAGTCCCGCGGCTCTTCCACTCTCCCACGCGAACTGAAGATTATATCCTCCGGAGACTCCGTCGATATCCATCACTTCGCCCGCGAAGAACAACCCTTCTTTGACTTTCGACCCCATCGTCTTCGGGTCGATCTCTTTTACCGAGACACCGCCGCGTGTGACATACGCGATATCCATCGGTGTGCATTTTTCCACGTCAAAAGCACTGCCCTTCAGTTTTCGGACGATCGCTTTACGATTTTCTTTTGTGACCTCATGTGCGCAGATATCCATGGACTTTCCGTCGAGTACGAGGATCGCGGCCTTTTCCTGAAGATGGAATGTCTCGCAAAGAAGTCTCTTCATGTAACGGTTCGGATTATCACTCATCGCGGAAAGCAGCATCTTCTCCACTTCTTCCTCACGGAGTTCGGGAAGCATGTCGACGACAAACTGTACGGATCCTTCCCTGTACTTTCCTTTCGACGCAGGAAGTTCACGCGAAAGCGGCATCGCGGCAGGCCCGCTCACCCCCTGATGCGTAAACAGAAGATCGCCGCGCGCGGTCTTTTTCTTTTTCCCGTCGATCCAAAGAGACGATCCCACATCGGGAAGCGTAATACCCGCAAGAGTAAACTCGGCTCCGCAATCTTCCGCCCTGCTTTCCGTCGACGCGTCGGAAAATGCCGAAAGAAAGATCGGCGCGAGTGCCGGAGCAAGTTCGGTCACGGTATGTCCGTTTCCTTTGGCAAGTTCGTATCCGTCTCCTTCGGAACCGGTATGCGGGAAGCTCTTTCCGCCGGTACTGAGGATCACGGCGCGGCTTGTAAATTCACCTTTTTCCGTTTTCACGACCCAGAAATCTTCTTTCTTTTCCACGGCCGTAACAGGCGACTCGGTAAGAAGCACGACTTTGTTTTTCGCGAGTGCTTTTTCCAAAGCCTCGCATACGGAAGATGCTTTCTGTGAATCGGGAAAGATACGTCCGTCATCTTCTTCGTGCGTCGGGATCCCCAGGGAAAGGAAATACTCTCTTACATCCTCCGGCGCGAACGCGTGAAGCGAGGATGTGAGAAACCGGCTGTTCTCGTGATAGGTCTCTCTGAAGTTATCGGGGATCCGTATATTCGTGATATTGCAGCGACCGTGTCCGGTCAGAAGAAGTTTCTTTCCGGGACGCTCCTTTTTCTCCAGAAGAAGCACAGAAGCACCGCAAGAAGCGGCCGAAAGCGATGCCATCATGCCCGAAGGACCGGCACCGAACACGATCACGTCAAAGTGCTTTTGCATAGGAATCATAGGAAAGGCCTCAAACCTTGTAGATCGCTGTTCCGTCGTCGAAACGTACCAGTTCCGTCAGATTCTCCTCGAAGAATTCCGGATAGTAGTAGTCACGCGTTTCCGCATTTCCGTAGTAGTCGTCGCTTAAGATCACATAGCGGATATTCATCTCGTTGCAGTAGCGGCGGAACTCGCTGATATTGCCGTTCGCTCCGGTCAGAAGCCACTGGTAGTTGATCTGTCTTGTCGTTGTGTCATGTCCGGCGGACCACGCGAAGTACGGCCATCCGTAGTAGATCCTTCTTCCGCTCAGGAAGAAGTCGTTCACGGACCACATCGGTGTCAGGAAGATATCGTCTTCTCCTGTGTTCTTGTCGACCCAGTCCGTGATCTGCGCATCCGGATGCAGCTCGACGTAGCCGTTCGTATGAGAGTTCAGGTTATAGTAGATGCACCATTCGCTGATACCTGTTGCGACAAGACCGAACAGCAGGAACAGGCATACGATCGCGGATGCGATCTGCACGGGAATGAATACATTCTTGTCAAGAGATACGTCCTTCGGCTTCTTCTCCTCTTCTTCGGATCTCTTCGCACGCTCCGCGTTCCTTACCCGGATCGGAAGCGCCAGGAGATTGGCGAGAAGTCCCGCGACGATGACGTCAAAGAGGATGAAGCTTACCTGGATGAACTTGTGGTTCGCAAGAACTTCCAAAGATACCTGGAAGAAGAACGCGAAGATCAGCGGGAACGAGAAAGCGATCAGAAGGAACGGACGGTACGGATTCTTGTGAAGGATAAGTTCATAGATCAAAAGTCCGATAAATACGATCGCCGTCAGGATCACCGTCAGGAATCCGATCTTTCCCAAATATTTCGCGATCTCCGGGATCGACTTGAAAACAGTGCCGATGCCTGCCTTTTCCTTGCCCGCGA
Organism: Clostridiales bacterium; assembly: GCA_017561715.1. GTDB lineage: Bacteria > Bacillota > Clostridia > Saccharofermentanales > Saccharofermentanaceae > Scatonaster. The sequence goes on from JAFZBN010000017.1 coordinate 26,404, forward strand.
GCTCCGGAAGAACGAATCCGAAATAGTACTTAAAGCTGGCAACATTGGAAGCGCCGCCCGCGAAGAATCTGGCCTGAAGAGTTGCCGACAGAACAGATACCGCCGCGATGACCGCGTAGCCCAAACGGAATTCCGAGAAGATCGCCATGCCGAGAAGGACCAGCAGCGCACAGATCAGACAGGAGCCGTGGAAGAACGGCATCGCCAGTGCGATCAGGGATCCCAGGATCACGCTGCCCCAAGGACGGAGCGGATCTGCTTTACGGGCGATCCATGCTTCTCTGGAAATGAAGAATCTCTTTGCCTTTTCTCCTGCGCCCCTCGTGCGTCCCATATGAAGGAACATTCTTCGAAAGTGCGGAAGGAAAAGGAAGATAAGCAGCACGACCAGACCGACACCCATCGCCAGGTGGCGCTGGTTGGCATATACGTTGACAGCCCAAAGTCCCCACTCGTCACGGAATGTGTATCCGTACCAGGAAGACTGCTGTGTGATCGTCTTGATCACGGACCCCCATGTCGCGCCCGGAGCGGCAAAAAGATCCTTTGCCATATGGAATACGTTCCACGCGCTTCTGAAAAGCACCAGTACCGGCGCGAAGAAGAACGCGGAGCGGCGGGAAGACAGAAGAACGGCCAGCGTGCCCAGGAGCACGAGCGTGCTTCCCATGCAGAGGATCGACGGGATATTGATCGCCCAGACCAGCGGGAAGCCGAGAGCTTCCAGATTACCGGACAGGAAATAGAACATGAAGTGATACTGGATATTATCTCCGGAGAAGTGCGGATACTGTGTCGGGAAATTCGAACCGATACCGAATCCGGACGTGATCGCCACGTGCGGAGAAAAGTCGCTGAAGATCGAAAAGCCCAGGCGGATATTATCACCGGACATGTAGCAAGTGTAGAAATATACGAAACCGACCGCGATCAGGACCAGAAGCACCGTGATGACGTAGAACGAAACAGATCCCGGATGGCGGTTAAATCCCGGAAGCTTCTTAAAGCCTGCCTTCTTCGAATCTCTGTAGTTTCGAAGAAAACACCTCTGCCAGAAGAAGCACGCGAGATACGCAAACACACACATGCTCACGATATTCGCCGGCAGGAGATTCGCAGTATCCGCCGGAATATACGGATGCATGATATACGCAAGGAAATAGGTGACCCAGGAAGTCAAAAGAAGTCCGACAAGGGTACCGGACGAAAGCAGGAAGAGAAGCGTCGGAACTTTTTCGATGATCTCCGTATCCGCCGCGACACCGACGTACAGACGACGGATATCCGGGATCAGAAAACGGATCAGCTGTGTGCCAAAGAAAATGGCTATGATCAAATACAGAACGGCAAGCATATTGCGACCTCCACCTACTTATACCCCACTATCATACCATTGACGCGGTCCTACGTCACCAACTATCCTACTCTTTCGTTACAAATCCTCAAATTTCCCGCCCCATTTTGCCAAATAGGGTATAATCAGGTAGTATGCAGAGAAGTTCGTCTTTAAAGGCGAACGGTCTGTTCAGTATGAGGGGAGGTCCTTATTCTATGAAAATCGCAGTATTGGCAGGCGGTATCAGCCCGGAACGCGACGTGTCGCTCTGCTCGGCAAGCTTGATCTCAAACGCACTCTTATCCAAAGGTCACGAAGTGGCTTTTGTCGATGTATATGAAGGCATCACCGGATCGGACGATATCGATTCACTTTTCGTTAAGCCGGATTCCGGAAAGACATTTTCCTACTCGATCCCGGAGACCGAGCCGGATCTTGACGCGATCATCCGTTCTCACGGCGGTCGAAAAGAACTGATCGGCCCCGGTGTCCTTGATCTTTGTAAGAAGGCAGACGCCGTATTCATCGGATGCCACGGCGGCATGGGCGAAAACGGAAGACTTCAGGCAGTCCTCGACTGCTACGATATCCCATACACAGGCTCCGGCTACTTAGGCTGCGCCATGGCGATGGATAAGCACCTTTCGAAGACACTGCTTCTTCAGTTCGGTATCCCGACCGCTGACTGGGTCATCTTCGATCCGAGCAAGCATTCGATCGACATGATCAGAAAAGATATCGGCTTCCCGTGTGTCGTCAAGCCGATCGGCTGCGGTTCTTCCTGCGGCGTTTCCATCGTTCACGACGAATCCGAATGGGAACCGGCCATCACCTACTCCACCAAATACGAGAAGACCTGTCTCGTCGAAAAGATGATCCACGGCCGCGAGTTCAGTATCGGTGTTCTCGACGGAAAAGCACTTCCGATCATCGAGATCCGTCCGAAGCAGGGTTTCTACGACTACAAGAACAAGTATCAGGCCAACGCGACCGAAGAGATCTGCCCGGCTCCTCTTACCGACGAGCAGACAAAAGAAGCGCAGGGTCTTGCCGTTGCCGTCCACAATGCATTGGGCTTAGGCAACTATTCCCGTGTCGACTTTATCCTTTCCGAGGATGACGGAAAGTTCTACTGCCTCGAGGCCAATAACCTCCCGGGTATGACTCCGAACAGTCTGATCCCGCAGGAAGCACGCGCCGTCGGCATCTCCTACGAAGACCTGTGCGAGAAGCTGGTCCTCTCCGCGAGCCGCAAAGGCTGACAGGGCATTTCTTCACCCGAAAATATAAAGTCTGTATGAAAGATACAAAAATGCGGTGGCGTTTCCGTCACCGCATTTTTTCAGTTTCTCTTCCTATTCTTCGAACAGTGCTTTTCGAGAAGGATCAGCGCTCAGAGACCTTGGTCCTTGCTCGGTTCTGGATCAGCTTCGCGACATCGTCCACGCTCTTCTGTCCCGCAAAGTACGCGGCAGAGTCTTCGCTGATGATCGCCATGATCGCCGGGTCCATGTTTTCCGAAGTGGAAACAGCTTCAACGAGCTTTAAGAAATCTGCCTTGATCTCCGGAGTGATCTCATAGAAATATTCATCCGGAAGCTCAGCATACATATCCTTATTTTCCTCGAAGAACTTCTTCTCTTCCTCGTAGTATCTGATGTCGTCATCGATCTTCGCGTCAAGTGCTTTTCGATTGAGCGGGATCGAGTACTGATTGATCGAGAACTGCGTCTGCTGATCTTCCTCAAAGAAGAAGCGGATAAAGTCCCATGCCTCGTCCTTGCACTCGGAGGATGCGGAGATCGCGAACGTCAGGATCGGACACGCGGTCATACCGGTTCCGTTCGGAGACGGGATGCCGACAAATACCGACTTGTTCTTTAATGCCTGATACTCCGAGACATAGTTTCTGATTCCGTAGATGTACACACGTCTTAATGCCTGAAGTCCTTCTTCAAACGGATCGGCTTCATCCTGCGGCATCATCATGCTGTCTGTCCATATATCGACGTGGCTCATGCCCATGCCGTCATCGGTCAGATGTTCAACTCCGTACTTCTTGGAGATCTCAAGTGCTTTTTTGAAATCAGGACCTTCAAACTTTACTTCTTTCGTTCCGTAGTCAACGTAATAAGACGAGGACACGAGAAGAAGCATCTGGAGGAAAGACGCGTACTCCGTTTCTTCGATCATGGAAACATCCTGGGGAAGCGAAGAAGCGATCTGGTCGAACTCTTCGTATGTCCAGCCTGTTCTTTCTCCGATCAGGTCTTTATTGCCGATATATCCGTCGATATTGACACATACCGGGATGTGGTAGAGTTTCTCAGAGGATTCGAAAGCATTCAGAATGTTGTCGAAATAATCGGCTCTGTTCAGTCCCTTATCACCATCGATATAGGTGTTCAGGTCAACAAGTACATCTTCCGTATCGAACTGACACAAAGAGGAGAAATTCATAAGGATATCCGGGCCTTCTCCGGAAAGCATCTCCAGATAGACCTTGTCAGAAAACTCACCGACTGACTTCATGTAATCATCGCCGGAATATTCGATCTCATTATCGAAAAACCTCATCTGGATACGCGCGTCATGATTCGGATCAACATTGAAGTCGATCACCTGCTCGTAGAATTCAGAAGTGACTCCGCCGAGGGTTCCGATCTGGAGGATCCTCTTACCTGCGTGAGGATTTTTCTCTTCACGTGTAAGCACGTTCATGAATAGTCTTGTTGTCGGGATCGTCTTTCCGTATCCGGTTCCCTCTTCGTAAGTCATTCTGGTAAGGAGGATCTTGTCTTCGGAGATAACGGAAATTGAATCTTCACCGTAATTTTCCATATAGTTGACATCCGTCCAGTTCCACTCGAGGATCGTCTCTTCCTCATTCTTCAGAAGATCGAGCTTCTTTACACCTTCAGAAGTAGAGCAGTAGATACCGTCTTCACCCTGAACCGCGTTCCACAGATCATAGTCCACTTTGGTCTTATCGCCCACGAATTTGCATGTGTTTTCATCGATCTGCTGGATATATGTCTGGCTTTCGTATGTGGTCTCGTTATATTCTTCGAAGCAGGCGTAGATCTTTCCGTCGATCTTGAAGTAATTCATGACCCAATCTTCCGGAGCAAAGGAGTTGATCACACGACCATCTTTTCCGACGATATAGTTCTCCATGTAACCGACGAAAAGGAAATTGCCGTTGTCCAGTTCGATGATCTTATCGATATCCTGGACCGATTCATCGAGAGGAACACTGTTCGTCACTTCGAAGTTTTCATCGACCGTTACGAGTTCGACCTGCGCCCTGCACTCATTGTCATCAATCAACTGATATCTGGTCGCGTAGAATCCGCCGCCGTTTTTCGGAACGACCTTGGTGAATCCATCCGAACCGTTGCTTTCGATCAGTTTGACAACGTTACCTTCCAGATCGAAGATCACCATGCCGTTACCATAGTACTCCGCGTAGAGCTTCTCGATCTCCGTGTAATCTCCATTCTCATAATCGAATGAATAGATCTTGTCCTCGATGTCTTTCGGCATCTTGTAGGAAACATAGTATTCACACATCAACTGATCGCCGATGATCCTTGCGTTATAGAGCTCCTGATACTCAAGTTCTTTATCGGACCTCGTCGGGATCTCTATTTTCAGTTCGGTTTCCTTGCTGGAATAATAAGGATCATCTTCCTTAACATAATCCTGTCTCGGACCGGAAGAACCCTTGTTCTTTCCTTTGCCTTTTTTACAAGCTGTAAGCGGGATCATCATCGCAGCTGCGAGAATAAACGCACACATTCTTCGTGCACTTTTTTTCATGTTATATACCTCCACACGCACATTTACCTATTTCATTATAGAGATTCGGGGTCAGAAATAAATGACATTTTGGTCATGAATAAAAGAAGATTTTCGGACATGGCAAACGGCCGATCGCTCGTTACGACCGGCCGCATGTTTTTACGTTTTTACTGCTCGAAAAGCACCTGTCTTTTCGGCTTTTTACAGATCATAGTACATCGCGAATTCCATCGGGTGCGGAAGCTTACTGATCTTCGACGCAGACTTCTTGTTTCTATCGATCAGCTGCTTCAAAAGTCTTTCCGGGAAAACGCCTCCGGCCATGAGGTAATCGTGATCTTCTTCAAGCGCGCGGATCGCTTCTTCAAGAGACGCGGGAAGTCCGGTAAGCTTTGCTTTTTCCTCTTCGGAAAGCGTATAGAGATTGCAGTCATACGGACCCCAGCCGTTGGCGTGCGGATCGATCTTGTTCTTGATGCCGTCGAGTCCGGCCATCAGGATCGCGGCATACGCATAGTACGGATTACATGTCGCGTCCGGATTTCTCAGCTCGAAACGCTTGGTGTCCGGTGTTTTCGCGTAGGCCGGAATACGGATGACCGCGGAACGGTTACTCATCGCGTAACCGATCGTGACCGGTGCCTCGTAACCCGGGATCAAACGCTTATAGGAATTCGTCGAAGGATTCGTGATCGCGCAGATGGATCTCGCGTGCTTTAAAAGTCCGCCCATGAAATAGTGCGCCGTTTCGCTGAGCTGCGCGTAACCGTTCTCATCATAGAAGACCGGCTGACCATCTTTAAAGAGGAGCATATGCACGTGCATACCGGACCCCGCTTCTTCTGCCAGAGGCTTCGGCATAAAGGTCGCCGTGAGTCCTTCCTGGACCGCTTCGTTCTTGATGACATATTTTGCCGACATGGTATCGTCCGCAAGCTTGAGCATATCCCCGAGCTCGACTTCGATCTCCATCTGACCGGAACCGCCGACCTCCGGATGGTGGTACTTAACACCGATGCCCCAGTCCGCCATAGCAAGGCACATGCGGGATCTGATGTCGTTTCGGATATCGGTCGGAAGGCTGTTGTGATAGCCCGCACCCGGCATGACCTGGAAGCCGTTATTGCTCATCTCGTTTCCGGACGCGTAATGCGCCTGGGACGTGTAGATGCTCGTGGACATATCGTAGTAGTTCGTTGTGTAACGGACGTCGTCGAAGATATAGAATTCGTACTCCGGTCCGATGATCATCTGATCGGCAACACCTGTTTCCTTCATATACTCCAGCGCGCGGATCGCGACGTTTCTCGGGTACTGGTCAAAAGGTCTGTTCTCGGGAAGCGCGATCACCCTTACATCGCCGATCATGGAAAGCGTCGGCACTTCGCAGTAACGATCGACCACCGCGGAATCGAGGACCGGAATAAATACCATATCGGAGTTTTCGACCGGCGCGTATCCGTAGTTACTCCCGTCGAATCCGATACCCTGTGTCATCGTGCTCTCGGTAAGTCTCTCCGCCGGGATCGCCAGATGTCTCCAGCGTCCGTCGATGTCGGTGAGTTTAAAGTCGATCATCCGGATGCCGAGTTCATCGATCATCTTCTTAATGTCCTGCAAAGTTCTTCCCATGTTCTGATCCTCCTACTAACTTCTATTTTTGCGCCCCCTACCGGCGCTGATGAACACATAAAAAAGCCCGGCCTTGCCTTTCGTTTTTCGCCCGGCCGGTCGTCTTTTTGACTTTCCGGTCGGACGCTTTCTCAGGCGCCGAGCAGATTCTGATCAAACGCGAAAAGCGCCTGGTTAATGCTGTACATATCGTAGTTTCTGTTGGCGATAAAATACTCCACGATGACATCGGCTTTATTCGAATGCGACAGCGCGAATCCCGCCTTCTTTAAAAACGCTTCCGTCTCAGAAAGATCGAGTTCGAGCGCGACGGCAAATGCCAGGACCGTCTGTTTGCTCGGACGGTAATTCACGTCGGATCTGATCTTCGAGAAAAGCTTCCTGTCGATGTTCGCTTTCTTATAGCACTCGGAATCTTTCATGCCCTTACTGTCGATCAAGCGAAGTAGTGACTGTGAGAAGCTCTCGTCGAGGTTTTCCAGCGCCGCCTTAAGGTCGTTCGGAGCCGCCGCGGCTGCCATGAGCTCGGGCATCGCGCTGCACTCCATCTCGCACGAGTCAATCGCCTCTTTTTTCGAACGCGCGAATATCGAACGTCGCGATCCGCTTACTCCGCCAAAAGCAACTGTCTTGGCCGCGTCGCCCAGGATCGAGCCGCGTTCCTTTTCTTCATCGTAAGTATTTCGGATATAACCGGAGATCTCGGAATAGAGGTGCACATCAAAACGGAAACTGCCGCGGTCGAAAATAACGAGCAGCACTTCCATATCGTTTTCTTCTTCATCTAAAAATGCGCGGATCGTGCTGACCGCGACCTCAAGTGCCTGCTCTTTCGGATACCCGTACACGCCGGCAGAGATCATCGGAAAAGCCACCGATTCACAGTGCTTTTCGCGCGCTAAAAGAAGGGAATTCCTATAAGCAGATCGAAGGAGTTCTTCCTCCCCGCGATGCCCGCCCTGCCAGATCGGGCCGACGGTATGGATGACGTATTTTGCGGGGAGATCATAACCTTGGGTGACTTTCGCTTCGCCTGTCCTGCAGCCGTTCAGCGTTCTGCACTCTTCGAGAAGACGCGGGCCGGCCGCGCGATGGATCGCGCCATCAACACCGCCACCGCCGAGAAGCGACGTGTTCGCCGCATTCACGATGGCATCGACATGAAGCTTCGTGATGTCACCTGAAACTATACGAAAAGGCATGACCCCGTTGCCCTCCTTCTCCGTCTGTTCTTTACATTATACATCGTGGAAAGATCTCGGAAAAGACGACGGATTATCTCTTTTGCGAGGCGGCTCCGGTTTATAAGTCCGTTCCGGATCTTCAAGCATCGGAGAGTTGTTGTCTGTCCATTCCTTCGGTTTTTCCACCGGTGCGGTTCCTTTTGGCGCGAGTTGAACTTTCGGTTCTTCCAGTTGCGCAATGGCGAGTTTACCGGTACCGGGTTCGCTTTTAATTGTCATCTTTATTTCGGAACAATAGTGACGCATCTCGGCGATATCGTCCCCAACCATGTTTTCATTGAAAAGCTTCGTTGCCGATATCAGATAGGACAAGCCGATTCCGAATCCGACAGCAAAAAGAGTTGCTAAGAATACATCCATTTTCTTACTCCTGTCTCTTCTTTACGAAGTTAAACATCTTAGGCGACTGCGTAAGTTCGAGTTCTTCCAGGACCTTTGTCTTCTGACTGTTCCCTATTTTGAAAAACACGAGGATCGCGACTGCACTGGCAATAATGGTATTACCGAACAATCCCGATTCAAACAGCATTCTAAACAAAAACAGGAAAACAAAGAAGAAAGGGATCGTCAGGACAGCTCCGCGTCTGAGAGTCATCGACCAGAAGTTTGATTCACACCAGGGCAGACCACAAACGACCTTACCCGTCTGTCCGTTCACCAGAACGGTATTCTGTTTTCCCTCATATTCGAAAGTAATAAACCATACCGGAAGCAACGCATACCTATAGTTGTTCTTGATCGCGATAACATGGTTTTCGCGATCGATACTATGGCATGTTCCCGGAACGTCTCTCATCGCTTCCTTCTCGAAGAACTCACGGCATCTCTTCGTGGTTACATCCCAGAGGTCGTTGTACGGGATATCCGATCCATTAGAATAAAAGCCCATAAGATAGTCCTCATCGAAATCTATCAGCGACCTGAGATTAAACGGTTCCAGACGAGCGGCACTTTCGTTGGAAAGGATCCTGCAGCCATCGACGGGAAATCTCTTCAACTTCAATTCTCCCTTTCTTCTCGAATAGATTGTCGTCGAGGATTTTCCACTTCCCACAGTGCTTGAGACCAAACAGTCTTCTTCAAAATCTGCTTCGACGATCCAGTACGGAAGATAGATGCCACGCACGTCTTCAGGTCGTATATTCTTGATCTCCTTCGAAACAAAACGCGCTCTTTCCATCTTGGAACGGACGGCTCGGATAGCGAATTCCTTTGTCACGGAAAACGGCAGGATATAGTCCGGAGTCTTTTCTTTCGACACACGGGAGAAGACGACATTCGGATTTCCGCAGTAAATGCACTTCGTCGATGATTCCGATCCGTGAATGATGATCTCACCGCCACACTCGCTACATGTGTAGACGTAGTTTTCGAGGAACTTCTCCTCGATCTCTCTTGCATCTACATGAGTTTCGTTGCATCGTGTGGCGCTTTCGTCTTCTTTGAATTTCTTCGCCCCGGATTCCACTTCTTCCGCTTCAAAAGTACTGCCGCACGTAGTGCAAAGCATTTTTTTGATCCAAGGATCATATATCAGTGCATGCGCACAATTCTTACAAAGTGTAGCCATTCCCATAACCCCCTTCGCTATAAGAAAATTATACACTTTTCCCCGGAAGTATCGAGACGTATCCGTCCGAAATACACCACCCTAATTGCAAACAAGAGAAACAAAAAGCTCCCCCCAAAGAAAGAGCGCTTCAGCAAATAAGGAAAGAGAAACAAAAAGCTCTCTGCGGTGACTCCCCACGAAAGAAAAGCTTCAAGAAGTAATTCGCTTGCATGGAAAAGAAAAGAGAAAGGGAACCTCTCAGAGCGACGAGTTTTGCGTAAGCAAACTGTTTGAGTCGCAAGGAGATGTTCCCTTTCTCTTACTATTCTGTTTTATGAATTACTTCTTGAAGCGCTCGTCGATCACTCGCTTCATCTTACCCTCAGACCTCGGAAGACTTCTCGGCTCGCAGAGCTTGATCTTCGCGTGGATACCGGTCATGGATGCGATCTCGCCTTCGAGCATTCTTTCCGTGTTCTCGATCTCACGGATGGAGTCGGAGAAGAACGACGGTGTCATCTCGACTTTTACTACCATTCTGTCGAGATTGTTTACGCGATCGAGATAAATCATGTAGTGCGGCTCGACCTCACTGTGAGCAAGAAGAACTGCTTCGATCTGAGACGGGAATACGTTAACACCGCGGATGATCATCATGTCGTCAGCACGTCCTGTTACCTTCTCGATCTTCGGTGTTGTACGTCCGCACTCACACTTGCCGTGGTAAAGGCGTGTAAGGTCATGTGTGTTATAACGCAGGAGCGGTACACCTTCCTTACTGATAGAGGAGAATACGAGTTCACCGATCTCTCCGTCCGGGAGGACCTCTCCTGTCTCCGGATCTACGATCTCCGGAATGAAGTGGTCAGATTCGATGTGGATCAGGTCAGACTTGTCGCAGGAGCATCCTACACCAGGTCCGCAGATCTCTGTAAGACCATAGATATCGAAAGCACGCAGACCAAGCTTTTCTTCGATCTGATCTCTCATCTCAAGTGTCCATGCCTCAGCGCCGAAGATACCACAGCGGAGGTTAAGTTCACTCTTATCGATGCCGGCAGCTTCGAGCTGGTCGGCGATATGCAGTGCGTATGTCGGTGTGCACATCAGGACTTCCGGCTTCCACTCACGAAGGATCGTGATCTGTCTTGCCGTATTACCGCCGGATACCGGAATCGCTGTCGCCCCGAGCTTGGCACAGGCAAAGTGCGGTCCGAGACCTCCTGTGAACAGGCCGTAACCGTATGCAATATGTACGAGGTCACCCTTCTGCACGCCGGATCTTGCCATCGCGCGGCAGAGTACGGAGTTCCAAAGATCTACATCGTTAGCGGTATAACCGACGACCTTCATCTTACCTGTCGTACCGGAAGAAGCATGTACACGAACGAGCTGATCACGCGGTACCGCCAGCGTTCCGAACGGATAGTTGTCTCTGAAATCGAATTTGTCCGTGAACGGCAGTTTCGGAAGATCCGCGACACTCTTGATGTCGCCCGGCTCTACACCCTTTTCTTCCATACGTTTTCTGTAGTACGGAACGTTCTCCCACATGCGGTTGACACACTTAATCAGACGTTCGCTCTGTACCTTCGCGCGCTCGTCATCAGACATGCACTCGGCTTTCGGATCATAGATCCATGAGTTCACTTCTCTTCTCATCTTTACTACCTGCCTTTCGTTTTCTGACGGCAACAAAAAGTCCCATTGCCGTCGTTTCCTTCAGCAATGGGACGAAATATCTATCTCGCGGTACCACCCATTTTCGAGCCTTTTCTTCTTGAAAAGCACTCGCACTCTCAAGGCCTATCAGCCTCTGCCCCAAGTAACGGCGGGCTCTCCGTATCCACCTACTTACATCGCGCGTTGCCATGTGTTCTGCAGATCTGCTCAGGAGTGAACTTCGACTGATCTTCTCTCGTATGCCGGCTCTCAATTCTTCCGCCGGCACGCCCTGTACGTCTTCGGATCGCTACTTTTCTCCGTCAGTGCATTTGTATTATTAAGCAGATTATGCGTTCAAATATTTGCAATGTCAATACTTTTCTATATATAAAGAAGCATCGTTCAACCAGGAAGCGCGCATTTCCCGTCTTTTCCGCTGTTTGAAAAGATCCCTTCGGCCGCCCGTTCAATCGGATTTTTAAAAAAAGCAAATCCGTATTCAAATCTGAACATGAGTACGGTATCATCACCTATCAGTATTACTTTTATATTATATATTCCGCGGAGAATATGGTTATTAAATCAATTTCCTTACAATACTGTAAACAACCACAAAAACTATTGACACTCAAAAAGTTAAGTTGATAAACTTTAGCGAATCTCCAAAGATGGTGTATCGTTCAACTGACAGCTGCAATCTTAGTTAATTTTTTGTTTTCCATATTCTGCAAAAGAACTTATCGATGTCGGAGCGTCAGTATCGCGCCATTCCCGGTCTGCTTTCGGATACTATTGCCGGGTTTTATTTCGGTAATGTCCACTGACAAATTATATAAACAAGAGGAAAAGAAAATGAGGGAAGAATACACAAGAATCGAAATTGAAATGATTCAGTTTGAAAGCTGCGATGTCATCACAAGCTCGGAATGGGAAGAAAACGAGATTCGCGAAATAGACAAAGGCTGAAACATCAGCACATGTTTTTGCGGATTCAGATATTGAGGTAGTAGTATGAAAAAATCCATGTTAAGCGTACTTCTGGTGTTTGTAATGCTGATCGGTATGGTGCCGACTTGCGTTTTTGCAAGTAGCCTGCTGACTTCGGATGATTACGGCAGTTTTATTGATGGAGATCAGCTCATCAACGATATCATTGAAACAAGCGGCATGAATGCGCATCCGAGAATCATCATGTCAAAAGAGAAGTTTGAGGCCTTGAGAGCACAAGAAGGGAAAAATACGGTGACAGGTATTCTTCTTGAAGAACTCCGTGGGGAAGCGGACAATATTCTTAAATCCAGAAAAAACAAGCCCATAACATATGAACTAGACAGCGAGGGGCACCTTCTCGAAACATCGAAAAAAGTGCAGCGCGGCGTGGCGACCCTTGCTTTGGCATATAATATTTTCGAAAAGGTAGAATATGCCGAACAGGCCTACGCGGACCTGGAAGCTGCATGTGGATTCTCGGACTGGATGCCGGAACATTTCTTAGATACAGCGGAAATGTGTACAGCCTTTGCATATGGTTATGATTGGCTCTATCACTGGATGAAGCCTGAACAGCGGGATTTGATCCGAACCAACTTGATCGAAAAAGGCTTGAAACAGGTTATGGTGGATTATACGAAGGATGAAACTGAATTCTCTCGCACATACTACTGGTATCTGGCTGATGAAGGAGACAACTGGCAGTTTGTCTGCACCGGGGGTACGAATCTGGCGGCCCTTGCTATCGGAGATGAGGAGGATGCAAGAGAGACTGCCTCTTCGGTTCTGACTTATGGGTTCAAGAGAGCATATTCCTGTGTCCGTATCGGATATGGCAGACCGGATGGAACGTATAAAGAGGGACTCGGGTATTGGGATTACGCTACCTATTATCTCGGACTTCAATCCTCCGCGCTGAAAAGTGCAGCAGGGACCGACTATGGTCTTGCCGATTATGAGGGCATAGCAAGATCCGCTGATTTTGTACGCTATATGAGTTCCAACACACCGACAGCTTTTAATTTCGGGGATGACCGTGTGGACCGCAATACCGCATGGGCAGTCTTTCTGTGGCTCGGCGAGCAGCTTCATTCACCGGAGTTATCTGCTATACGCCTTCGATATATTCCTGAAGATCCTGACTTCAATTATCTGGATGTTCTGTGGATCGACGAGAGCAAACAGACCGGTGAGGAAATCAATAAAGAAACCGATTGGGGATTTGTCGGCGCGTACAATGCAAGCTTTAGAACGACATGGGATAAGAGCGGCCTTGTGGCGGCACTTCATACCGGCGAAAACGACTATCACTATCACGGACACTTCGATCTGGGCTCGTTCTATATCGAAGCAAACGGCAAACGGTTCTTTACGGATGTGGGAAATGAAAACTATAAGCTCGATGACCGTAAATATTCATACCGGATCAAAGCGGAGGGACACAATACGATCGTCATCAATCCAACAGAGGATATCGACCAGGCGGATAACGTAATCTGTCCTGTAACAGAGTACAGAAGTGGAAATGAGGCCTACGCCATCACGGACCTGACCGAAGCATATGCGCCGAGCGGGGCCGATAAAGTGGTACGCGGCATGAAAATGATCAAGGACAAGGAATGCGTGATCATCCAGGATGAGATATCTCTGGATGAACCGGGTGAGATATACTGGTTCGCGCACTCCAAGGGGCAGATCGAAGTTGCTTCTGACGGGAAAAGCGCGATCGTAACCGTCGATTCTGAAAGATTATGGGTGAAGCTTCTTAGCGAGGACGGTCAGTTTACCGTGATGGAAGCAGAACCGCTTCCGACATCTAAGAAGGTACCGGGCGCGTCGGCGAATAACGATTTCAGAAAGCTGGCCGTGCATCTGACGAATACGAAAGACACGACGATCTCGGTGGCGTTTATCCCGCTGCAAAACGGTGAAAACACTCCTTCCTGGACACCGTCTGTGACTTCTATTTCCGAATGGACTTCCGAGGATGAGACGGTGGATATGGGCCTCGGCGCACGCCTGTGCGGCTGTACGCTGAGTCTTTCCGGCGATATCGGAATGAATTACTATATGGATCTTTCTTCGGCAGATCTTTCTGAAGATGCATATGTGGAGTTTACTGTTCCTTCCGGCGACAAGACCGAGACCCAGAAGGTCTATGTTCAGGCGAAAGCAGGAGAGGATAGAAACATCGCGAAGACTGTTTCCAAAGGAAATAAGACCTATTATGTATTCAAGTGCCAGGTAGCCGCGAAGGACTTCGCGCCGATGATCGATGTACTTCTGGTCGATGGCGGAAAAACCGGCAAGAAGCATTCTTATTCCGTGAAGCAGTATGCCGAATATATCCTTTCCCATACTAACGATAAAACGGAGTATAAGAAAGCAGAGCCTTTGGTAAAAGCACTTGTCTGCTATTGTACGTGGGCCCAGTGTTACTTTGATATTGACGATACTCTTATTGACCCGTCATATAAGAATTACGATGTTATCGATTCCGTTACCGCTCAGGAATTGAAAGCAGCGGCACCGGCTACTTCTGTTGCCCTGGGTCAGATCCCGGAGGTAACTTATGAAGGTGCGACGCTCTCTCTTAACTCGGAGACAACTCTTTCTTTGTATTTCACAAGCAGTGAGGAGCTGACCTTCTCCTGCGATCACAGCAATAAGCTGGAGATTGCGAAAGTGAATGATTACCAGGTCGTGCGGATCCGGGGAATCCTGGCTTCCGACCTCGACGAGGTTTTCGAAATGAAGGTCATCTGCGGAGAAAACGAGGGCATGGTCAGATATTGTGCTCTGAACTATATAGCAAATTGCGTCAGCAGAAATCATGAGGATGAAACATTGCCCAATCTGGTAAAAGCACTGTATTTATATCACAAAGAAGCAGAGGCATATATCTGATAAGGCAGAACTGTCTGAAATGAAAAAACGCGCCCCGGTCTCCCGGCACGCGTTTCTTCAATCCAGTTTCTTTTTCCGGCTACGCTAAATGGCCATTTCCGAAGTGTCCTGTTTCAGTATCAGCCTTTCTTCGCGTCGCCTTTCTTCTTATCCTTTTTTGCGTCCTTATCGTCCTTCTTGGACTCGGATTTCTTTTCCTTCTTCTCTGCATCCTTGATATCGTCTTCATCACGAAGGTCTACATGGATGCCGAATACGTTTACATCGACTCCGGCATCATCCACGAGAACGTCCAGACCCGGAAGGTCTACAACGACACTGTCGTCATCCACGGTGATGAATTCGATCTTCGGAGGAAGATCATCCCAGCGGTTATCACGAATGCGGTCGGCAAGTTCTTTCGTACCACTGATCATATAAAATCCCGCGCTGATGAAAAGGAAGACCATTGACATCGCGAAGCACGCGACCATGATCACGATTGCGATAGCAGTTCTGTTTTTCATGCGTTGCCTCCTTTCGCGCCGTTTCCGTTGATCTTAAAGATGTAACGGAAATAAGCGATCGTTCCGAGGATGAATCCCTTGGCCGCAAAATATGCTACGAAGAGCTCCGCGATCGCCGCGAAGATCAGGCTGATGCCCAGGCAGATCGTGCCGGCGACAGCTGTTGTAAGGGAAGCCGCCCAGCAGAAAAGTACTCCGGCGATGATGCCTGTAAGGATCGGTGTAGCAATAAGCAGAAGCAAAAGTGCCAGTGCGATGAGCCATACCGGGATGAATACGAAGATGGTGAACAGGATCGCAAACGCGAGGTTGTGTTCTTTCTTTTCCGCCTTCATCCGGTTCGGATCCTGTGCCGGATACATGGTGTAATCCGGAAGATCTACCTGCTTTTTGCCCTGCGGCTCGACCGGTGCGTATTCTTCTTTTGCCTTTGCGCCTGTATGAGCGAACTTGTAGTTTGCGGGCTCTTTCTTCGGAGCTCTGTTGACTACCGGCTTTGCGACTACCGGATCACAGAAGCCTGCGGCCGTCTGCGGTCCGACACCACGTCCGAGGATCATGCCCGTCTTGATCGGGATGATCGGGAACTGCGGATCGCTTGCCGCTTCTGCAGCGGAAGCTACATCAAAATTCGGGATCTCATCGGAAAGATAGATCTGAGCGACTTCTTCCGGAGAACCCAGCTTCGCTGCGATCTCTTCCTCGGTCTTTCCCTCGGAAACACCGATATCGAAGTGTGTTTCAAACTCTTTTGCGATCTCCTCCACATCATTGGAAGGAAGTCTCTTCAACTGCGCACGGAGCGCAGAAACATAATCTCTTTTATTCATGCGCTTTTCCCTCCTACGATCTTATTTACGCTCGCCGTAAAGGAATTCCAGTCATCCAGAAGTTCCTGAAGACGGACCTTACCCATGGCTGTCAGGCTGTAGTATTTTCTCGGCGGACCGCTCTGCGATTCCTGAAGGTAGGAAGCGACCAGTCCGTCGGCCGCGAGTTTTCGAAGAAGCGGATACACAGTTCCGTCTGAGATCATGATGGTCTCGGAAAGTGTGCTTGCCAGTTCGTATCCGTAGCGGTCACTGTCATTGAGCATCGCCAGAACGCAAAGGTCGAGCACGCCTTTTTTGAATTGCACATTCATTCTCACATTCCTCCTTTTTCTATTTACTTCGTTTCAATATCTCTCTGTTGTTTGTTGTTCAGTATTGTATATTCAACAATACTGATTATAAAGCGGTATTGAACTATATGTCAATAGTCGGAGAAAAGCGCGATATTCTTTCTATCTCGGGAAAAGCTGCGATATACGGAAGTTTCTTTCTCAGAAGAGGCGCGAAAAGCACACCCAGCCGTTTTCGACGTCGATCAGGATCGCTTCCGTTCTGGGGTTTTCCTCACCCAGTTCACAGGACATGATAAAGACCTGCGTATTCGGATGTTCGTCAATATCATCGGGCAGGACGGTCTTGAAGTCAAAACTCGTGACCTTGCCGTTTTCAAGTCCGAACGCTTCTGCCATCTTCGCCTGCTGTTCCATGGAAAAAGTCGCCGACTGGGATTCTTCTATCGTCAGCGGGTTGATGATGGCCATCTTTTCGACCTTCATCTGATATCCCGCCATCGCCGACTGCGCGCAGCAATACTCGACATACACGTAGCCTTTGCCGGAAAAGCGCCCCGATCTGAATTCAAGATCGTATCCTTCGACAACATCGGGGATCTGGTCCGGGAAGAAAAGCACCGAGTAGTCTCTGTCATTGAGGTATTGCATGTTTTCCTCATAGGATCCGGAATCCGAAGAATCAATATTCCAGGGGACCAAAATGGAGACCGTGAGCATGAGCGCGACAAGACCGAGGCTGATGGCGGTCATGGAGATGTTGAACTGACGGGGTTTCCAGAACAAAAGGAGTTCTACGGCGATAAGCTCGACCACGGAAATGATCATGCAGAAAACGAAGACGGGAACAAGGTAGCGTTTGTAAAACACGGCAAAAAGAGCAATGGCACACGCGATCACAGCCATTGTGACGCACCCCTGCACCTTGCTTCGCATAGACAGACCGGAAAACAGTTTTTTCGCGGAATTCTCTCCCATGCTTATATACCCCATAAACCATTCACACAGAACTTCTAAATGTTATTTTACACACTCAGAAGCAAGATATATACTAGATGAATTTTAGGGAAAACACGGATAAATCATAGAAGAAGCGATCGCATTTGCTTCTTCGGGCGATCTTATTCTCCTGATCTTCAGCCTCGCCGAGCTTATAGATAATCGAGAAGCTTCTGGATACGGTGATTCATGCCGGACTTACTGATCGGCGGGTCCATGAGACGGCCGAGCTCCGTAAGGGACAGACCCGGGTTGTCGATGTGGATCTTCGCGACCTCGAGAAGTTCTTTCGGAATGCGATTCGCTTTGTCGGACGCAAGGAGCTTTTCAAGCTGCTTCGTTCTTCTCGCGCTGGCTTCGGACTGCTGCTTCACCGTCCATGTATCGAGATTGACACTTCGTGAGACCATGCCGTTGACGTCGTGCTGCGCGCGGATATTCTGCAGTTCCATCATCTGATTGACTGCACCGAGGATGACCAGAAAATCGCAGATCTCGTCATGCTTTTTGAAGTAGATCGCCCAGGTCACGTCCGAAACGCGCGTCATCGGCCGGATGTTTTCCGCGTGCATCAGAAGCACGAGCATCTTCACAAAAGCGTCGGTCTTGCAGAGGATCTCGATCCTGTATGTCTTATTCGGATCGCTCATGGATCCTCTCGCGAGAAAAGCGCCTTTCATCATGGCTCTACGGAGGCTCTCCGAGGAAGATATCTTATCGGTGATCGTATCCGGCATGAGATAATCCGTGATGAAAGATTCGAACTCCGTCGCCTCGAAAAGCACCTCAAAGACACTTCCGCCTCTTCTGCCGACCTTATTCGGGCCCTCGGCAGAAAGTCCGGTGCCGCTCATCTTCGCGTCACGGACGAGTCTTTTTGCCGTATCTTCCGTTGTGCAGAGAACTCGCACCAGATTCTTTTCGTAATCGCAGTCATAGCCTGTACATAGACAAACGGCCGCCATTTCAGCGGCCCATTCCTCTTCAGACTTATACGAACACTTAAGTATCTGCTCTTTGACGCTCTGCGTATATGTCATGCTTTCTTTTCCTCAGGCGGGAAGTAACGCGGATCCTTGTCGATATCACGATGGTGAATGGATACGCGGAAACCCTTTTCTTTCAGGCCTTCATAGAGTCGCTCGGCCATATAAACGGAACGGTGACGACCGCCGGTGCAGCCGACGCCGACGGAAAGACGGGCCTTACCTTCACGGATATAGAACGGGATCGAGAAGCAAAGAAGATCCATCATCTTCACATAGTACTGTTCGGTCTCGTCATGTTCTTCCAGGAAATCGATGATCGCCTGATCCTTACCGCAGAGCATCTTCAGCTCCGGAATATAGAACGGGTTCGGCAGGAAACGCACATCGCAGGTGACGTCGCTGTCGCCCGGGATACCGTACTTAAATCCGAACGACTCGATATGGATATCCATCGTGCTCTGATCTTCGACTTCGATGATGTTCAGGATCTCTTCACGAAGCGCGGAAAGCGTGATCAGGGACGTGTCGATGATGTGTGTCGCGCGGGCGCGGATACCACGCATGAGATTGCGCTCCTTTTCGATCGCCTCAACGAGCGAAAGGCCTGCGGAAAGCGGGTGCTTTCTTCTGGTCTGACGGTAACGGCTTACCAGAACATTGTCGTTCGCCTCAAGGAAGATGATGCGGTACGGGCATCCGAGGTTCTTGATCTCGGTCATCGCTTTGCCGAAACCCTTCAGATACTCGTTACTTCTAACGTCAACAACGAATGCCAGTTTATCGATGGCGAAACCTTCGCCGCCCTGTCCTTTGATGAACGTACGGACGAGTTCCGGAAGGACCATCGGCGGGAGATTATCGATACAGAAATATCCCTGGTCCTCCAAGATGTTTGCCGCCTGGCTCTTTCCGGCGCCGGACATTCCGGTGAGAATGATCAGATCCATGTATTTCCTCCTGCCGTCAGTTAAATCCTCGTCCGATGAAACGGACTTCGCGTGTAAGTTCTACTCCGAATTTCTCACGGATCGTCGCCTGAATATGGGAAACCAGCGCGTCGATATCCGCGGCGGTCGCGTTTCCCGTATTAATGACGAAACCCGCGTGCTTTTCCGAGACCTGAGCGCCTCCGATCGAAAAGCCTTTGAGCCCCGCCTGTTCGATCAGGGCTCCCGTATAGTATCCCGTCGGCCGCTTGAACATGCTTCCCGCGCTCGGGAAGTTCAGCGGCTGGGATTTCGTTCTTTTCTCCGTATATGTGCGGATCTGTGCCTGGATCTCATCGATGTTTCCGCGGCGAAGTTTCAGCACCGCCTCGGCAACGATCCCGCCCTTGATCATAAAGACGCTGGAACGGTATCCGAGAGCAAGATCCTCTTTCTTCCAGGAAATCACTTCCCCGGAAGGAGATATCGAGATTACTTTTTCCAGGACCTCCGACATGTCGTGGTCATAGGCACCTGCGTTCATGAATACCGCACCGCCGAGAGAACCCGGAATGCCGGATGCGAATTCAAGGCCGGTCAGTCCCGCTTTTGCGGCATAGGATGAAAGTTTCGTAAGAAGCGTTCCCGCGGAAGCACGGATCAAAACACAGTCGGGATCCTGCGGATCCTCTTCCGATGTGATCTCCGAAAACTTCTCGCCCAGCCGGATCACCAGTCCGTCGATGCCCTCATCGGAAACGACGATATTGGAACCGTTACCCATGAGGAAATAAGGCATCCCCACGGAATCGGAAGCCGAAAGAAGCGCGACGAGTTCTTTTGTATTCGAAGGCTCGGCATAGACCTGCGCAGGTCCGCCTACACGAAAAGACGTGTGCGGCTTCATCATTTCCTCGAAACGAAGTTCCGAAGAAAGCTGTGCCATTTCTGCCTCTTCAAGCTTTTTCTTAAATGCCTCGACCGTGCTGTTGTCCACTCTCATGAATGCTTCTATCCCCCGATCAGTCTGCGTTCAGCCCGCCCGGAAATACGCGGGTGACCAGATCTTTTGCGGCGTTATAGCCCATCTTCTTAACACGGTAGTTGATCGCTGCCGCTTCGACGATGATGGCCAGGTTACGACCGGGTCCTACGGGGATCGTGATCGAAGGCACCTTGATGCCGAGGATATCCGTCGTCTCATCGGTGATACCGAGTCGGTCATATGTCTTCTTCTCATCCCAAAGTTCGAGGTTGATAACGAAGTCGATGTTCTCCTGAAGTTTAACGGAAGATACACCGTACAGTTCTTTTACGTCGAGAATACCGATACCGCGGATCTCGATAAGGTGTCGGATGACTTCCGGAGCCCGGCCCAGAAGCGTCGTTTCGGAAACTCTTCTGATCTCGACCTGATCGTCCGCGATCAAGCGGTGACCACGTTTAACGATCTCGAGCGCCGTCTCGGATTTACCTACGCCGCTTTCACCTAAGATCAGGATACCTTCACCGTTTACTTCGACGAGTACGCCGTGCATCGAAATGCGGGGAGCAAGTTCGACATTGAGATATTTGACCAGCGAACTCATGAACTCACTGGTTTTCTGATATGTTCGAAGTACCGGTATCTTCGCGTTTTCCGCTACCTTGATGAGTTCCTCGTGTGCCACGTGATTTCTCGTCAGGATCAGGCACGGGATCTTCTTCTCGAAAAGCGCCGCCAGACGTTCTTCTCTCTGCTCCGATGTCAGTTTATCGAGGAACGCGTGCTCCATGTTGCCGATCAGCTGGATTCGGTCAGGACCGAAGTGATCGTAATAACCCGCAAGCTGCAGGCCCGGACGAGTTACGTCAGCCACGTGGATACGAACCTTTTCGATATCCTCAGGCGCATAAATGACCTCCAGTTCGAAGGACTTGATGATCTCTGTCAGAAAAACGCTTGAATACGGCATAGCGTGCTCCTCCGTCAGTAAAAATGCATATATATTATTCTATACCATAATGCTTCAAAAAAGTATCTCTTTCAGACATTTCAATAAGCAGAGCAAAAAGAATATCTCTCCTGCGACTCAAACAGTTTGCTTACGCAAAACTCGTCGCCTGCGAGATTTCATTTTTGCTCTTGCTCACTTCAAATCGCAGGAGATACTTTTTTCGAAGCGGAGATAAATGAGGAGGATACATTTTTACTGACGCTGTGCGCTACGCGCATTTGTCTGTTACCATATAGGAAGTGATTGATAAGGAGTGCGGATATGAGGAAGCTGGTCATTCTAAGAGGAAATTCAGGGAGCGGCAAATCGACTGTCGCGAAGGAACTTCAGAGCATACTTGGAAACAATACCATGCTCATCTCGCAGGACATGGTCAGGCGGGAGATACTCAAGGTAAGTGACGGCAAGGACACGAAGGCGCTTCCCCTTCTGAAGCAGTTATTGCGATATGGTTATGATCACAGCGAGGTCGTGATTCTCGAGGGGATCATGGTGGCTGACTGGTACCGCCCGCTCTTTGAACTGGCCGTCTCCCTGTACGGAGAAGATGTCTACGCATACTACTTTGACCTTCCGTTCGAAGAGACCGTAAAACGGCATAAGACAAGAACCAAGGCCGGTTCTTTTGGCGAAGAAGCCATGAAAGAATGGTGGGTCGAAAAAGATTACTCCGATGTCTTAAATGAATCAAAGATCCCCGAAGAACTGAGTAAAGAAAACATCGTCAAGATGATCCTCAACCACATCTCCCGTTAATGCCATGAAAGCAGGAAAAGGGCCACGAAGATTCGCTCAGCTTTCGCTGTTTTTGACACTTGAGCGAGCATTCAGCGAATCTTCGCCGGGCCGGTCGCAAAAAAATCCCCCCACAGCTTTCGCCGCAGGGGAATCTTTCATCTCATAGCTTGATATTCTACGATCACTCGTCGTCGGACAGGAATGCTTTTCTTGCCTCGATGACTTTTGCCTGAACATCGCCCGGAGCCTGCTCGTAGCGAGCGTGCTCGATGGTGTACCAGCCACGGCCCTGTGTCATGGACTTAAGGTCTGTAGCGTAAGTCGCCATTTCAGATGTCGGGACTTCGCAGTTAATGACGGAACCGGTCTCGTCACTGTCAATACCCATGATGCGGCCACGACGCTTGTTCATGTCGCCCATGATATCACCCTGCTTATCCTCAGGAATGTGAACGGATACTGTGCTGATCGGCTCAAGGAGAACCGGGTTGGCAGCAGCCATACCTGCCTTGAAAGCGAGGTTAGCAGCGATCTTAAATGCCATTTCCGAGGAGTCTACATCGTGGTAAGAACCATCGACGAGAGTTGCCTTGAGGTTAACTACCGGGAACGCACCGAGAATACCCTTCTTAACTGCATCCTGGAGACCCTTTTCAACTGCCGGGAAGAAGTTCTTCGGAACGGCGCCGCCGAATACGTTCTCTTCGAATACGAGTTCTTCGGAATCTGTCGGCTCAAACTCGATCCATACGTCACCGTACTGACCGTGACCACCGGACTGTTTCTTGTGCTTACCCTGAACCTTGACCTTCTTGCGGATCGCTTCACGGTAAGGAACACGAGGCTCTTCGAGGTCAGCGTCTACGTTGAACTTGCTCTTGAGCTTACTCTTGAGAACGGAGATCTCCTGCTCACCGAGACCGGAGATGACCATCTGCTTGGTCTCTGCGTTATTAACAACTGTAAATACCGGATCCTCATCCTTCAGTTTGTTAAGACCGGACATGATCTTATCTTCTTCACCTCTTGCCTTCGGGACGATACCCATGGAAAGACACGGTGTCGGGAAGTTGATCTTTGTCAGAGTTACGATACGGGACTTGTCGCAGAGAGTATCGTTTGTCTGTGTGATAACGAGTTTCGCGACAGCACCGATATCACCGGCAACGACCTTATCCGTCGGGATCTGCTTCTTACCAACCATGAAGAACAGACCACCAAGACGCTCTTCCTTTTCTTTTACCGCGTTATAAACGGTGGAGTTACTCTTCATAACACCCGCATAAACACGGAAGAGGGAGATACGGCCTACGAACGGGTCAGCGATCGTCTTAAATACGAATGCCGCGAGCGGATCGTTCTCATTACATACGATCGTGAGCTTCTCGCCATCCGGTGTTTCACCTTCTTGCGGCGGCTTAGTGGAAGCCGGCGGTGTATCCTTGGAAAGGCAGTTCATCAGGAACTCAACGCCCCAGTTCTTATAAGCGGATCCGCAGTAGATCGGGTGCAGAACGCCGTCAGCAAATCCGGCATGTACGCCACGACGGAACTCGTCCTCTGTGAACGGCTCGCCTGCGAAATACTTCTCCATGAGTTCTTCATCGCTCTCAGCAACTACTTCGTTGATCTTGTCCTGAAGTTCAACTACACGATCTTCGAATTCTGCCGGAAGCGGGATCTCTGTCTGAGCGCCTGTCTTCTCGTCGAGAGTAAAAGCGCGCTTATTCATAACGTCTACGATACCCGTCATCTTATCGCCGGTCATGATCGGCAGGGAAAGCGGGATAACGCCACGGCCGTAACGAGTCATCATACGGGAAACAACGCCCTCGAAGTCTGCGTTCGGTTCGTCCATACGGTTAAGGAAGAAAAGGAAAGGAACCTTTCTCTTATTCAGTAAGCGGATCGCCTTCTCGGAACCTACGGAAGTACCGCCCTTTGCGCTGATAACTACGATCGCGCTGCCTGCTACACGAATACCGGCCATCGTCTCACCGAGAAAATCGAAATCACCGGGGGTGTCGATGAGATTCATCTTCGTGTTCTTCCACTCACATGCCGCTACGGATGTGTTAAGGGAAATCTGACGCTTGATCTCTTCCGGGTCAAAGTCCAGTGCGGTGTTACCATCTGCCGAACGTCCGAGACGGTCGATGGCTTTACCACAAAAGAGCATCGCCTCAGCAAGCGCTGTCTTACCAGATCCGCCATGGCCCAGAAGCGCGATGTTACGGATCTTGTCTGCCGAATAATTGGTCATGTATTCGTCCTCCTAATTCAAACTCTAATGGGACTATTATAACCGATATCAGTATCAATATCCACAAAAACTTTCATAAACTACAAAAGTTTTTTGTGATACTTAACGGCATTTTTATTTGCGAATTCTGGTTTTCTTTTCCCGCATGAAAAGGGCCGTTCCCGGATACCCGGAAACAGCCCCTCTTAACTGCTGAATTGGTTGAAATACCTGCGTTTGAGCGATTACTCTTCCTCGACGTTTCTTTCGAAGATCATGATCACGCGGTCTTCCTTGATGGAAACGGAACTTTGCGACAGGGACATGCTCTCACCGCCCATGGTCGCCTGCAGCTTACCGCCTTCGTCGTTGACCATGCTGTGGAGTCTCCATCCGCCGGCTGCCTTTGTCGCGAGGATCTCGGCGATACGCTCGGAGTTGACTTCACCGTTCGGAAGATGCGGAACTACGACTACGGAATATTCCTTCATGCCATCCGCGATCGCGACAGCGCCACCGCCGACCGGCATATTGTCGATACGATCCTGCATTTTCTTAATGGTCTTCTGCATCTCGTTCAGCTGCTTCTCAAGTTCTTCCTTCGACTTTGCCATTTCTGCCAGCTCACTTTCCTTCTTCTTTAACTCATCCTGAAGTTTGCCCTTCTCACTTTCGGAAAGCGCGGCATCCTTCAATGCAACAGCTCTCTTCTCAGCCTTCAGGATCAATTCCTGAGCTTCGACTTCTGCCAGTTTCTTCGCGATCTTCGAATCGGCGATGATCGCCTTGGCATTATCAAGATCTGTCTGAAGAGCAGCGATCTGAGATTCAAATGTGCTCTTGCTCTGCTCCTGCTCTTTGGCCATCTTCGCGATATCGGATTCCAAAGCGGCTTTCTGCTTGGCGATTATGTCACAGCTTGCTCTGGCCTCAGATGTCAGTTTATTCTTCTCCGCCTCGGCATCAGAAATGGCTTTCTTCGCCTGCTCCATCATCTGGGAGGCTTCTTTTTCCATCTTCTCTTTTTCCTGCTGGGCAGAACCGAGAAGCTGTGCCGTCTCTGCGTCTACGCGCTCTTTTTCTTTCTGGGAGTTCTCGAGGTCGGCCTTCGCCTGAGCGGCGGCAGACTCGATCTGCGCCTGCGTCTCTGCGATCATGCGATCTCTTTCCGCGGCGGTCTCTGTGAGGATCCTCTCGTTTTCTTTCTGGGCTTCACCGATGATCCGGGCACTTTCGGTCTCCGCTTCTTTCTTCAAAGCTTCGACCTGTGCATCCAGATTCTCTTTCTCCTGAGCTACAGTCTCATACTGCTGCTGTGTCTCATAGAGAGCTGCCTGCATACGCTGGCAATCTTCTTCGAGGCCCTGTCTTTGTGACTGGACTTTTTCGACCTCGGCCATGATGCGCTGGGCTTCCGCCACATACGCCTGCATTTCCGAATCGGCCTGTTTCTTTGTATTTTCTACTTCTGCCAGGACCTGCTGGGCTTCCGCAAGAGCAGCTGCTTTTGCCTGTTCACCTTCTGCGATGGCAGCGGCCTTTGCTTCTTCACCTTCCTGGAGTTTCTTACGAGAAGTTTCTTCCGCCTCAGCCTCGAGTTTTCTTCTGGCTTCATCGTAATCGGTCCTCATCTCGTTCAAGGATTTTTCCATTTCCTTCAACTCTTTTTCAGCCTGATCACGATGTGCCATTGCATCCTTAGCGGCTGCTTCGGCGATCTGCGCCTCATCCAGAAGCTGTTGTCTTCTGGCCATGGCATCTTTATATTCTTTCTGAACCTGCACAGCGAGCTGTTCTGTCTCTTTCTGTGCACTCAAGAGGATAGCTTCCTGCTCTTTTTTCGCCTGAGCGATCATAGCCTCGCGCTCAGACTGCGCTTCTTTCAGCGCTTCCTCGCGAAGTCTTGCTTTCTCCGCCTTCAGATCTCCCTGACGCTTCTTTTCGATCTCGACCTGTTCTCTGACCTCGGCCAGTTCCTTCTCGAGTTGTTTACGCTCATCCAGGGCACGCTTTCTGATCTCCACATACTCGGTCTCGATACGAAGTTTCTCGGACTCGAGCTGCTGATTCAGCGTTTCGATCTCACGCTGATTGCGATTCTTCATTTCCGCGATAATTTTTTCCTCTTCGGAGCGTTTTTGCTCTACACGTGCACTCGCTTCCTGCTCACTTCGCTTGATGTTCGCACTGGCTTCTTCCCTTGCGGCATCCTCACCTTCACGAGCGGCTTTTTGGAAATCGTACTTACACATGAAGCAACGCGCAACGTTATCACCCATCATAACGCCACATACAGGACACTTCTTCATCGCTATTCTCCTCATTGCATGAATTGTAAAAACAATTATACAACGATTTTAGATTTTTTTCATTCGTTCTTGGCGAATTTCACAATAAATTGACAAAGATTTTTCATAAAAAGCAAACAACAGGGCCGCTGTGACCCTGTTGTTTTAGTGCGTTTAAGACGTTCTTGTGTTTTAGATATACATCTGTTTTCTTGCAGAGAAATAAACAGCCCAAGCAATATAGAGCGTAACGACGGCGATGGCCGAGATGATGATCAGAATCCTGCATAGATCATGGCTCTGCTTGGCAATGGTCGGATTGCGCTCGCCCACTCCGTTACAAGCCTTCACAAGACTTACGATCGCGAGCGGCATCGGGAAAAGAACACCGACAAATGTAAACACCGAAAGAACGATCAGGATGATGGAAATGCCGCGAATCGCTTCAAAATCCGGAGTTTCCGTCGCGTCGATATGATAGTAGTCGCTTTCATCATAGACCTGAAGCGGCGGCAGCGGCGGATAATATTCCGGCACCGGTTCCGGGGCGGAAAAGAGACTTGCCGCCGATTTCGGACGCGCGTCAAAAGAAGCCGGAACAAACGGTGTTTCCACAGCAGGAGAAATCGACGGAGAAACAGATACCGTCGGATCCGGCATCTGCTCCGAAGTTTCTTCCCGGCTCACCTTCGTTCCGCAATCCGGGCAGAAATAAGCGTTTTCCGAAAGTTCTTTCTGGCAGTTACTGCAGCGCATTCATCGACCTCATTCCATGATCAGAAGAATCTTTTTGCCAGCATGCCAAAGGCGATCTTGGATCTTCTGGAGGTCTCCGCCTCTTCGACCTTCTCACTGACGTACTCCCAGAATTCTTCGAAACCGCCATACTGCTGATATACGCCGACTACGAAGAGCACGGTACCGATGATGACGAACGCAAAGGCGAGAAGCATCATAACGAGTGCGATCGTGCGGTTAGACTTTTCTTCGGCAGCATTGGAGCTGTTCTTTACTTTTGATGCGAACACGATACCGATGATCGCAACGATGATCGAGATGATCGGAACGATAAAGCAGCATGTGATTACACCAAGGATAAGCGCAATGATGTTTCCGGCAAGAATTCCGCCGGCACCACCCGGTGTATAGAAATTCGGCATTGTCGGGATCGTATAAGGCGCATTCTGAGACGGCATCGGCGGGAACTGTTCCGGAGATACGGGACTCTGATTGATCGTCGGGATCGGAGACGGAATGACCGGCTGCTCCTCAACCTTGGCACCACAGTTCTGGCAGAAAGCGGATCCGCCCGTTTCCTGACCACAATATCTACAAGCTGGCATAGTAAATTACCTCCTGTTTGCTTTCATTATCTAAAATAATATTATAACCTAATCATTCATGCTCGGTCAAAAACTGAACATCTCGAATAGGTTTTTCGTTACGACCCTCAGAATGTGCAGGATCAGGTAGACGATAAACCCTGCGAAAAGGGCGACAAGTCCCAGGATAAACATGACGGTCGCGGTGCTTTTGCGATGATTTGCCTCAAATTCGGACTTAGCACTTTTGACCTTCGATGCGTTCACGATACCGATGATCGAAAAGATCATGGCAAGGATCGTGATACCGATCGTATGCACGCACAAAGCGACTGCCAGAACGAGAACGACGATGTTCGCCGCCAGAATACCTGTCGCCGCCTGGGGTTTGTAAAAGCTTCCGGGTGTATCCTGCGGATCCATCCTCTCGGGAGTGATCACCTCAGGCGTCTCCTCCTGTTCCTCAACAGGCGCTTCCTGCTTGATCAGCGCGCCTTCGACTTTCGCGCCGCAGCTCTGGCAGAACTCGGTTCCGCCGGTTTCATTTCCGCAAAAGATACATTTGGACATTTTTCTCTTTCTCCTTTCAGGGGGCCAGGATCGTAAATGGCCATGCCGGAATATTGCGAAGCACCGTGAAAAGCACTACCACGGCAACGATGCCGATCACTCCGGCCGTCGGGATCCGGCTCGGGATCCACATGACTCTCCTTCTAAACAGTAGTGTACTGAATCCGACGCAAAAAAACCATGCCAGAATGATGACCGCAAACGGAAACAGAAGATTGTAATCGAACGTCTCGATGATCCGGCCATGTGTCAGCGCGTGAAGAGCCCTGGTATTTCCGCATCCCGGGCAGTAGACGCCGAATTGCGAATGTATGAAACAGGTGGGCGTCGCGCCGGAGATCTCCACCGGATCTATAACGTATATATAGAAAAGACCCAAAAAGACGGTCGCCACCATAAGAAACATGAGTGGCCACCGTACGTAATTTCTATATATCAGCGGAGTTTTTTTGTTATCAGCATCCAAACTCCTGCACCCAGTAATACTTTCCGTTGCATGCATAGCAGGCAACTCCAAGTGTCTTATAGTCTGCCAGCAGGATATTGTTCCTGTGCAGCTCGGAATTCATCCAGGCGGCCACGACCGATGCCGCAGACGACTGTCCTTTTCCCAGGTTTTCTCCGCAGGTCACGTCACTGACCGTGTACCATTCGCTGCCGTCCGGTCGGGTGTGAGACCAGGTCACTACGATCTCCGTCGCTCTTGTCTTCGCAGCCTTCGCCAGGGAATTGCTCCAGGAAAGCGGAGCCAGACCGTTTGCCGCGCGCTCGTTGTTGACAAGCGTCAGGACTTCGGAAGCCATGCCGTCGTTATAGGAACCGCTGGTATCGCCCATCGCAGCCGGCTGTGTCGGAGCCGCTGTTGTTTCGGTCGGCGCGGCTGTTGTCTCCGTAGGAGCGGCCGTTGTGTCGGTCGGTGCGTTTGTCGTGGTATCTTTCGGAGCCTCAGTTGTTTCCTTCTTGGATTCCTTGGTCTCCTTCTTTTTCTTCGTGGTCTCGGAAGTTCCGTCGGAAGGATCGGCATCAGAAGGATCTATGGTCGTCGAAGCAGTCGCTTCCGGATCCTCCGGTTCTTCAGTTTCGGAAGTCAGCGAACTGTCCTCGGTAGGATCGCTCGTTTCGGTCGTAGTCGCTTCGGTCGTTGTCGTTGTGGTAAGTTCGGTCGTGATCTCCGAGGAGCTCTCTTTGCCGCTCGGATCAATCTCGGGAGAAAGCCCGCTGTTATCCTTTTCGAACGGATTGCCGTTCTCGGCGATGTTTTCGAAATCCGTCTGCTCTGTTTCCGGCTGGGGCTTGAACCAGGTAGAAGTGTCCAGGAATTCCTCTCTGATGTCAGACATGCCAAAAGCGCCCAGCGCGAACGCTGACGCAATCGAAAGGACAGTAATATTCTTCGATATCACTTTGGCAAAGTGTTGCAGCTTCATTCGTCTCTCCCCCAAAATCCGTTGCTTCCCCAAACACTATACAACCATCGATACTAATTATAGTATTCCTATATGGCAAAAAACGCACGCGAATATTTCAAATTTGTAAATCACGAAAAAAGCCTATCGGATATTTTCCCAGATCACCTGTGCACGCCGCAATAAGGCGGATCTCTCGTTCGGAAGCACTCCGTCGATGATCTCGTTTAACAGCTGTTTCTTTATGGAACCCAGGCGAGTCCCTGCCGGGATGCCCATCTCAATGAGGTCTTTCCCGTCGATCGCCATGGAGGCATAGGAAAAGCAAAGCTGATCCCGGATCGCCTGATCCAGCATCTTTTCAAAACGATCCAGTTCCGGCAGACGGTAGGCGCTTTTCATGGAGTGGGCGGAAATATCGGCACGCTTCACTTCCAAAAGAAGCCGCACTTTCTCCTCGCCATATTGCGCCAGTCTTCTCCTTACACTCTTCAGATTCGGCTCAAGAGGCACATCGTGCGCCTTGACCAGAAGGACGGCAGTCTCTTTCGTATCCGTGTCGACCTTAAAACGCTGAAGGATCGCCTCCGTCATCGCCGCGCTGACTTTCGGATGTCCGCGGAAATGTCCGACACCATCCTCCCCGAGCTCGTAGCAGGAAGGCTTCCCGATATCGTGAAAAAGGATCGCGGTCCGAAGGACCGGAGTCGGCGGAATGACGGTCAGTGCCGCAAGTGTATGCTCCCACACATCAAAGACGTGATGGGGATTGTTTTGTTCAAAGCCTCGCATCGGCGCGATCTCCGGGATGATCACCGTGAATACGTCGAAGTATTTTCGAAGGATCGGCGCGCAGAAAGGTCCGCAGATCAGGCGGGAAAACTCCTTCCATATCCTTTCGGCAGAAAGGTGCAGAAGCGAATCCTTCTGACGGAAGATCTCGTTGGAAGTTTCTTTTTCTATGGAAAAACCGTATTCGGCGGAAAAACGAAGAGCCCGAAGGATACGAAGCGCGTCTTCCTCGAAACGCGCCTTCGGATCGCCGACAGTGCGAAGAATACGGTCTTTTAAGTCTTTCATACCGCCGAAGTGATCGATGACCGTGCCGTCTTCGCTAAGCGCGAGAGCATTTACGGTAAAGTCACGTCGGCGGACGTCTTCTTTCAGCGAACGTGTGAAACGCACTTCTTCCGGATGGCGGGAATCCGTATAATCGCCATCCACGCGGAAGGTCGTCACTTCGATGGGCATGCCGTCCGAGACCACGGTCACGGTGCCATGAGAGATACCCGTCGGGTGACTGGATTTTTCGCCGAAAACAGAGATCACTTCAGAAGGCTCGGCCGAGGTCGCGACGTCGTAGTCGCCCGGGTTCTTTCCGAGAAGGATGTCACGCACGGCGCCGCCGATCACATACGCTTCAAATCCGCTCTCGCGAAGCCGCGAAAGGAGCCGGGTGACCGGCAAAGGAAGAGTATATGTCACTTTGCGCGTCTCAGGATCCATTTGCGTTTTGATCTCCGTATCTTACTTTTTTCAAGATGGAGACGACAGTCTTCTGGTTCATCCTCTTCGGCAGGTCCCAGGTCTCCGCGTCGAAAAGCGCCAGCCTGGCGATATCATTCATATCTTCACTTTTGAGGAACGCCAGATCCTCCGGCATCTCCACACGACGGCAGATGCTTCGGAATCCGTTGATAAAAGCTTCGGCCGCCTCATCTTCCGTCGCTCTGGCGGAACAGATGTGCGCCGCTCTGGCCAGAAGGGCAAGGTCTGCCTTCACTTCGCTAAATTCATATTCCAGGACCGCCGGCAGAATGTTTGCGCAAGCGCGGCCGGTCGAGACCTTATACTTATGGGAAATATATGCGGCAAGGCTGTGCGTCATGCCGTATCCGAGCCTTCTCGAGGCAACTCCGGAATAGTAGGGCGCCATCATCATCTGAAGATAGGCATCATTTCCGGAGCCGTGTTTATAGGACTTTTCCATATAGGTAAAAAAAATCGGCATCGCGATGAGAAGGTTCGCCCTTTCGGACGGGAACTCTCCGGACACGGGATTGATAAATGCTTCGATCGCGTGCGTCAGCGCGAGAACGGAAGCGGAAGCCATGTTTTCCATCGGAAGACGAAGAACGAGATTCGGGTCGAGAACGACAGCCGTCGGGATCAGGTGCTCACTGAAGTACATGAAGATCTGGTGGTCGGCTAGTACAAAAGCACACGCGGAACTTTCCGCACCGCTGCAGGTCGTCGAGACCGCGTAATGCGGAAGGCCGGGGTTCTTTATCCTGCCGATCCCTCTCATCTGATACAGGGAACGGTCGGTATTCTTCAGCCATGCGGCGACCATCTTACCGAGGTCGATGACCGAGCCGCCTCCGAAAGAGACGATGACCTCGCAGTTATACTGCTGGCACTGATACGCGCAGGACTCGATCGCGGCATGAGTGGCCATCTGTCCCGAGTGCGCCCAGACAAAACAGCGGGCGCCGTTACTTTGCAAATCTTCTACAAAGGAATCAAACAGTTTCAGTTTCTGCGTCTGCTTGCCGCAGATCAGGAATACTCGTTTAAAGCCCTTTTCGAGCAGGTGTCCGGCAAGTTTGGAGAACGCGCCCTCATCCGCCATCAGTTCCTGTCGGCGGTCTTTCATCTTCTTCGCATAGCGCGCGAGTTCCTTTGTCGAAGCCATGGATGCTCAAGCTCCTTCTGCCCGAAACTTTCGGGACGAGTTCTTTTCTATGTAAATCAGTATAACATAACCTTTCACTTTCACATAAATGAAACACAGTAGTAGGATTTCTGTCCATTTCCGCAAGGGGTGAACTGTTATAATTTAGTCGGAGAAGCGTCTTCTCCGCAAAAAGCACTGGTTTTGGGCACTTAAGAAGGAGAGTTGGACATGAAATTCACAGATGGTCTTTGGATGGTAAAAGAAGGTTACACCCTGCAGATCCCGAAGGAGATCGCGGATATCGACTATTCCGATTCCGGCATCACGCTTTTCGCGCCATACCGTGAACAGGAAAGTTCCCTTTCGGCCTTCGGCTGCGGACTTCTCTCCGTAAAGATCAACGCCGTCGGCGCCAATATGTTTTCCGTGAAGATTACGAATCACAAGGGTTCGCGCGCGGTCAAAGCCGTTCTCGAACTTAACAAGACCATCGTCCAGCCCGTCAGCAGCGAAACCGAAGATTACTACAGTTATACCGCGAGCCTTCTCGAGCTCCGCATCAGCAAGAACGGCCAGTGGGGCATCTCTTTCTACTACGCGGGACGCTATCTTACCGCCACCGAGATCGGCGGCATGGCGCACGTCACCGCGCCGGACGGAAAGACATATATCCGTGAACAGTTGTCCTTAAGCGAAGGCGAATATATCTACGGTCTGGGCGAAGCTCCCGGAAGCATCATCCGAAACGGCGGCTCTTTCGACATCTGGAACGAAGACGCCGGCATAAAGTTCGGCCGCTCGGCAAAGTGCGTTCCGTTCTTCATTTCTTCCCGAGGCTATGGTGTGCTCGTTAACAGCACCGAGTGCGTTTCCTTCGAGATCGCGAACGACGCCACAACAGACATCTCTGCAGAAGGCCCCGTTGCCAGGACACAGTTCTCACTTGAGGGAGAGTCCATGGAATACATCATCATCGGCGGCGCTTCCATGAAGCACGTTCTCGACACATATTCCGAGATGATCGGACGCCCGGCGATCCCGCCGGCCTGGTCTTTCGGTTCCTGGCTTTCCGCCCCGTTCTATGATGTCTGCGACGAAGACTCCATCCTGGATCTGGTCGAGCAGGTCGAAAACATGGGCATGCCTCTTTCCGTCATCCACTTTGGGCCTTACTGGATGAAGGGCTTCGAGTGGTCCTCGCTTCTTTGGGATAAGACGAGATTTCCGAACCCGCAGCAGATGATCAAGACATTGCACGATAACGGTATCCGCGTCTGCGTCTGGATCACCCCATATATCTCGCAGAAATCGCCGATGTTCCAGGAAGGCTTCGACGGCAACTACTATATCAATTACGGAAACGGCGACATGTACCAGTCCGATGCCGTCGCGCCGGGAGCAGGTCTTGTGGACTTCACGAACCTCGTCGCCCGTTCCTGGTATCAGAAATTCCTCGACGATCTCATCAAGATGGGCGTCGACGCGTTCCGCCTCGACAACGGCGGTGACGCGCCTTCCGGATCTCCTGCTTACGGCGCGAAGGCGGCCGAGTTCGGGATCAAATACAAGGACGAGTTTGAAGCAGGCAGCTTGCACAATCTGTATTCCTATCTCTACGAAGATGCCGTTTTCGATCTTCTGAGAAGAAGATACGGAGAAAACAACGCGTGCATCCTCGGCCACTCCGGCTTTATCGGTTCTCATCAGTTCCCGTTCATGGCTCTCGATAACGAAGATCCTTCCTACGAAGGCATGCGCACGGCGCTCTCTTCCGGTCTCTCGCTTTCCCTTTCCGGATTCCCGTTCTGGAGCGAAAACATCGGAGGACTTACCGACGAGACCACCCCGGATCTTTACATGCGCTGGCACCAGGCCGCCATGTTCCTTCCAAACGGCGTATTCGGCGGTGTCAGGACTTTCCGCGTACCGTGGCAGTATGGTACCGAAGCGATGAACGAGACCCTTCTGTTCTCAAAGTTCAAGCTCGGACTCATGCCTTACATCTTTTCGAGCGCTGTCGAATCAGGCTACATCGGCATCCCGATGACACGCCCGATGATGCTGGAATTCCCGGAAGACCAGAACACATACAATCTCGAGCAGCAGTACATGCTGGGGCGTTCGCTTCTCATCGCGCCGATCACTTCCGAAGACGGAATCGTCAGATATTATGTACCTTCCGGCACATGGACCAACCTTCTTACAAGAGAACGTATCGAAGGTCCGATCTGGAAAAACGAGCAGCACGGCTATGACACGATGCCGATCCTGGTCCGTCCGGGTTCGATCATCGTCGCCGGTGCTTTTGACGAAAAACCTGTATACAACTACATGGAAAACCTGACCATCACGCTCTTTGAACTTCCCGAAGGAAAAGAAGTCAGCGCGGATATCTACACTGCCGACTTAAAGACGATCGGTTCGGTAAAAGCACTGAAGGAGAACGGCAAGATCACCGTCCGCACGCAGGGCATCTACGGTCAGACGAGACTCGTTCTCGCCAACATCTTCCGCATCGCTTCGACAAGCGAAGGTATTCCGGAATTAAACGAATGGGGAACGATGATCATTATCGACGGTAACGAGATCGAGATCGGAATTCTTTAACAAGGATCACCGCAAATATAGATAACGCGGCAACGACCAGGACACCTCCGATGATCATGCGGGGTGTGATCCCTCTGCTCGTATTTCCGAACTCTTCCGGTTCGGTCGTCGGTGACGGGATCGGTGTCGGTGTAGGCGTCGGCGAAGGTGTCGGAGTCGGCGCGATCCCTTTAATGATATGCACTTCACCCCAGACCTCGTCATAAAGTGTGACCGTCTGAAGTTCCGATACTTCTGAGATCAGGCAGTCAAACGGATCATTGATATAGCAGTTGTTCATCTGGATGGACTTTGCGGCCATCGCGGCGCTTTCCGAGCTGATATCGACCACGACGGAATTAAATACGATGTTTCCCTCCGGACAGTAGACCGATGTGACCGCGTTTTTGCTTTCCGCGCGAAGTCTCGCCGGTTCTTCCACAGAGATGCCCGATTTCGCGTAGACCGAGTTTTCCGTCGCGAGGATCTCCGCTTCCGTACCTTCACCCCGGATCGATACTTTGCCGCTTATTGCCGCGATTCCTTTTGTCGAGGAAAAAACGGTAAGCGTGCATCCCTCATTTACAAGGATATCTCCGCTCATCGAGCCGATCGCTCCGCCCGAGCCCGAGATCTCGTCCACGATCGAAAGCCTCGTTCCCGTCATCGAAACGGTCTTATCCGCCATAAGAAGATATCCCGAGTCGGAAACCACGCCGTTTCCTGTCACGGAAACCGTCGTGTTTTCGATCGTAAGAGAACCGCCCTGCGCACAGACTGCGCTGTGGCAAGCGTCCACATCCAAAGAAAGCGAGCCCTCGCCCGTGATCAGAAGATCCCCTTCCACGAGGATCGCCGGAGACGCGACATGAGATACGACATTATTCTCGCCCGAAAGCTCGATCACCACGCTTTCCTGCGTACCGAGATCGATGTACATGCCGTTATAGCCGTTTAGGGAAAGAGTGTGTGATCCCGCGTTGTATTTCCAGTTGTCGCCCTTGCAGTTTCTTGTCGAATTGAAGGTCTTTCCGTCCACGATGATCGTGTCCGCTTCCTTAGTAAAAGCAACTGTCGACGCCGCGGAGATCCCCATTAGGACTGCCGCCGCGCAGGCGATACTGATGATCTTTTTAAAGACTTTCATCGGATACTCCCTTTCCCTTTTTCTTCCACCTACTATACCACAGAAGATAGGAAAATTCGCCTTGACATTTAATGAGTCAACCACGATAATAGTGAAGTAATTCGGGGCATTAGCTCAGCTGGGAGAGCGCCAGGTTCGCAATCTGGAGGTCGTGAGTTCGATCCTCATATGCTCCACCATAAAGAAAAAGACCGCCATATCAGGCGGTCTTTTTTCGTTTACATGTGCTTTTCGCGCGGGATCACTTCAGGAATCCGTTGATGATCTGCTCCTCAGCTTCCGCTTCCGTAAGACCCAGCGTCATCAGCTTGATCAGCTGCTCACCCGCGATCTTACCGATGGCCGCTTCGTGCACGAGCGCCGCGTCGACGTTGTTCGCTTCGAGTCCCGGAACTGCCAGGATACGGCCGTTATCCATGATGATCGCGTCGCACTCGGTGTGTCCGGAGCATGCGGTGTTACCATTGAGGACCGCGTCGAACTTCTGGTAGGAATCATCCTTGGCAACG
Source organism: Clostridiales bacterium (assembly GCA_017561715.1). Taxonomy (GTDB): domain Bacteria; phylum Bacillota; class Clostridia; order Saccharofermentanales; family Saccharofermentanaceae; genus Scatonaster. Next base: position 63,559 of record JAFZBN010000017.1, read on the forward strand.
GAACGGGAAACAACGTCCGCCGAGCAGCCTTCACCGTTAAGATCAACACGGTAATTACTTACGGCCTTCTGATCCCCATGGGTCATGAGACGCTCATGAACGACCAGTCTTGCGCCCTTGCCGAGCTCTGCCTTCGTGTCACGGACAGTGTCATCAACGCCCTTGATCTGCGTCATTTCCATCTCCATGTAGCTGTCTTCTTCCATGTAGACTTCGGTGCCCGGATTGAGGATACGCTTACCGGTGCCCTCACCGGAACCATAGTGCTTTTCGACATATTTGACCTTCGAGCCCTTACCTACGAAGAAGCGGTGGATACCGTCGTGCTCGCTGTCCTTCGGACCGCAGTTGTCGATACCGCAGCCGGCAACGATGACGACATCACAGTCTTCGCCGATATAGAAATCGTTATAGACGATCTCCTTGATGCCGCTGGCGGTCATGACGACCGGGATATGCACGCTCTCGTTCTTCGTTCCGGGCTTGATCTTGATATCGATGCCCGAGCCGTTTTCTTTCGGGATAATGTCGATGTTCGCAGAGGAATTTCTCGCGACTGCCTTACCGTTGGCGCGGATGTTAAACGCTCCGACCGGGACCTTGTGCAGGTCTGCAACTTCCGCCAAAAGGCGATCTGATGTAGCATCCAGATTCAGCATTACTCCTCGCCTCCTTCCTCAGTCAGTCCCTTGCCGCAGCGTTTCACGGCGGACATAGTGCCCTCGAGCGACGGCAGGATCTCGTCCTTCGGACCATGTGCGACGAGGTTTCCGTCGCTGATGACAACGACCTCATCGGCAATATTCAGGATCCTCTCCTGGTGGGAAATGATCAGGATCGAGCTGTCCTTGATCTTCTTTCTCATGCTTTCGAAAACCTTGATGAGGTTCTGGAAGCTCCAAAGGTCGATACCGGCTTCCGGCTCATCGAAAACAGAAAGCTGCGAGCCCTTCGCGAGAACTGTCGCGATCTCGATACGCTTCAGCTCACCTCCGGAAAGGCTGGCATTGACTTCGCGGTTGATATATTCTCTCGCGCAAAGACCGACTTCGGACAGATACTTGCAGGCATCTACCGAAGAAAGCTTCGAGCCTGTCGCCAGGCGGATCAGGTCAAAAACCTGAAGTCCCTTAAAACGCACCGGCTGCTGGAACGCAAATCCGATACCCTTCTTCGCGCGGTCGGTAATGGACATCTCCGTGATATCCTCGCCGTTAAAGAGGATCTTGCCCGCCGTCGGCGTAAGGATACCGGCAATGATCTTCGCCAGAGTGGATTTACCGCCACCGTTCGGTCCTGTGATCACGGTCAGATTTCCGTCCGGGATCACGAGGTTAATATCATGCAGGATTCCTTTCTCCTGCCCGTCCTCATTCACTTCGAATGAGACATGCTGTAATTCGAGCATGGTGTCTCCTTTTCTAGGGAATTATATATTTTCAGTTCTTTTTCCGCGGCAAAAGCACCCGCCACCGGAACTGATTCAATTCAACCACGCGTATTGTACCACGTTTTACCCTGAAATCGAATAGGTAATTCCTCGGAGCGGTTATCGAGACTATCATTCTTCGAAAATAACCTTACGGCGCTTCGCTTCGGCATGCCTCAGAGGCGCCTTCAGGTTTTTTCGAAGAACTGTTACTGATCGATAATCGGATCCTCGTCATGGGGATTGGCGCCGTCAGGATTGATTCAAAGAAATGATTCCCCGATAATCGAATCCTCGTCATGGGGATTGGCGCCGTCAGTTTATACGGTCTATGGAACTACATATTGTACAGTGAATCGGAACGTCCCGTCTTCGTACTCATCAATACAGTAATACCGGGGAGCTCCGAGCGAATACCAACCATACCTTGTTTGCACTTCACTCTCGCTTATCAGCGGAAGAAGCTCGTTGCTTACCTTGTATTGTTTTACATCTACTCCATGCACATCTTCCTCATCCTGCGGTTTGCCATTCAGGGCAGCCGAGATGGCCTTTTCACAGCCTTCCGGAAGATCAGCGCACATTTCTTCGACACTGTTATAAGCACGAGTTTCGACCAAATATCTCGGATCGCGGATACCATAAATGAAATAGTGTTCGAAGCAGTGCTCCGCTTCGGGAAGAAACATGCGGTAACTCCATCTCTCTTTATCTTCGGCGGTCAGTTCTGTTTGTTCATACCATTTCGTATCCGCTTCCGCGAATTTATATACACTGAAGAAACCATAGCCGACGAAAAGCAAGACAATGACGCCGACAGCCCCCAAACACGTTAAACATCCTGATGCCTCGGAGTTCTCTTTCGGCTTTCTGATATACAAGACTGCCATAATGATAAAAACAGCGATTATTCCCACAAACACCCCGGATGTCATACGTGCACCTCTTTCTTATCCTTCCCGATCTCTCGGGTTTCAGACAAACTTCATCTGATTGGATAATAGCACGCTGTTTATTGAATTGCAAGTATTTTTTATCGATAAACGATAAATTATTATTCTTTCGCAACACATCTTTCGGAATAATGGCTTTCTTCGAAATAACCTGAAGGCACCTCCGAACGAAGTGAGGCGAAGGGCCGCAAGGTTAATTTCGAAGAAAGCCGAGATTATCCGATAATCGTTCCGCCACCGATCACTTCATCGCCGTTATAGAAAACCGCGGCTTGTCCCGGTGTGATCGCACGGATCGGTTCGTCGAACACAAGGCGGACTTTTCCGTCTTCTAGAGGAATGGCAGTCGCCCACTGTTCTTTCTGGTGGTAGCGTAGCTTTGCCGTAACGCGGATCTCGCCCGTCGGAACTTCGCCACTGATCCAGTTCACGTCATCGATCAGGGCTTCGGTGTTTCTTAGATCTTCATCGTATACAAGAATGACTCGGTTGTTCTCCACATCGAGGCGGGAAACATACATCGGTGCCGGAAGCGCGAGGCCCAGACCTCTTCTCTGCCCCGGGGTGTAACTGACGATACCTTTGTGGGTGCCGAGTACTTTTCCGTCTTTATCAACAAAATCACCTGCCGGGTATTCTTTTCCCGTAGTCTTCTTTAAGAAGGAAACGTAGTCTCCGTCGGGAACGAAGCAGATATCCTGGCTCTCTCTTTTTTCGGCATTGATCATGCCCGCGTCTTTCGCCGCCTCGCGGACCTCGCTCTTCTGAAGATCGCCGAGCGGGAATACTGTATGTGCCAGCTGTTCCTGCGTCAGGTTATAAAGCACATAGCTCTGATCCTTGGTCTCGTCCAGTGCTTTCAGAAGATGATAGCGACCGTCGTCTCTTTTTTCGATACGCGCATAGTGACCCGTGACGATCACGTCGCACTTAAGGACCTGCGCGCGCTCATAGAGTTTTCCGAACTTGAGATAGCGGTTGCAGTCGATGCAGGGATTCGGGGTCCTGCCGTGTTCGTAGGAATCAACGAACTTGCCGATGACCTTTTCCTTGAATTCTTCCTTGAAATTGAAAACGTAATACGGGATACCGAGGTGCATGCAGACAGAACGCGCGTCTTCCACGTCGTCTAAAGAACAGCATGTCTTGGGATTGGCAACGACGATATCCTCGTTGCTGTAGAGCTTCATGGTGCAGCCGATACAGTCGTATCCTCTGTCCATCATGATCTTGGCGGCCAGTGAAGAATCCACGCCGCCGCTCATCGCGATTAAGGCGCTGCTCATTTTCCGAGTTCCAGCATCGCGTCGATGCACTTTCTGGAATCGCGGATCAGCTCATCGCTCATGATGATCTCTTCGCCGCCGATACCGAGAACGGTGCGGTATACATCGACCAGTGTCGTGGCCTGCATGTTGTGGCAGACGCAGTCTTTGGAAAGTGCGAAAAAGCTCTTGTCCGGGCAGTCGAACTGCAGATGCTCGACGATACTGTTTTCCGTCGCGATGATGAATTCCTTCTCATCGCTCTTCTTCGCGTATGCCATGATCTCCGTCGTGGATCCGACGAAATCCGCCTGAGCGACGAATTCCGGACGGCTCTCCGGATGGATCAGGATCTTGGCACCCGGGTGTTCCTCGCGGGCTCTGTCAAAATCTCTCTGGGTGAAACGAAGGTGTGTCGGGCAACCGCCGTGAACGAGCTTCATTTCCTTTTCCGGAAGTTTCTTGCCGATCCAGTCGCCGAGGTTACAGTCCGGTACGAAAAGGATCTTATCGTTATCGATGTTCTTGATGATCTTTACCGCGGAAGAAGATGTGACCGCGACATCGCAGAGAGTCTTTAATTCAGCAGTGGTATTGATGTAAGCAACTACAGTATGGTCCGGATTCTCGGCCTTTAAAGCGGCGAGCATTTCCGGCTCGATCTGCTCGGCCATCGGGCAGCCCGCAGTAGGATTTGCGAGATATACCTGTTTCTCCGGGGAAAGCATCTTTACGGTCTCGGCCATAAAGCGTACACCGCACATGATGACTTTCTTGGCAGATACTTTTGCCGCTTCCTGGGCAAGTCCGAAGGAGTCACCGATATAGTCGGCAACTTCCCAGATATCGTGACGCTGATATGCGTGTACCAGGATACAGATATCGCGCTCCTTCTTTTCCTTGTTGATCGCATCCTGCAATTCGCGAACGGTCATAAAACTACCTCACATTAATCGTTGATGAACATCGGGAAATAGCTCTCGATATCGTCGAAGAATTTCTTTAAGTGGATCAGATCCGTCGCCGCTTTATGCACGGTGATCGAGATCGGCAGATACTTTCTGCCGTTCTCCTCAACGATCTTGCACATGTCGACCGTCGGGAAGAAATAGTCCTTCATCTCATGAAGATCCACGGAGTATCCGTCAAAAGAGAACCACGGATTGAAGCAGACATTATAGCTGTTCGTCGGCGGCATGCCCTTCATGGCAAAAACGCCCTTGCTGCTGCCGTACTTTTCCAGATCCATCAGGAATTTTTCGTTAAAAACCGCAAAGTCCTCATCGTACTCTGTCCAAAGGATCGTGCTCGTCTCGTCATCCTCGTGATAGACCGGATACGCCGGATTTAAGTAATTCCACCAGCCGATCTGTCCGTCCTTGTACGCAACGGAAAGCTCGCCCTGATTGTTGATCGCGCGGGTAACCATGTAATAGAAAACGCAATCCTGACGGAATCCCTTTTTCTCGATCGCCGGAAGAAGCTCCGTGACGTCGATCTTTCTGTTCAGGGAGATGTTCATCGGGAACATTTTCGCGTAGTAGTGAAAATGCTGGGCGCGCGGCCATGTTGTCTGGTCATAGGTGAAAAACTGTGATTTCATAAGCACTCCTCAATATGGTCGATAGACATCACCTGCGCATAGCGGTGATTCCAGATCTCGTAACTGTAGTAGTGATAGAGTTCCTCTCCGGAGAGGTATCTGTTATCGAAAGTCGAATGTCCGCCACGCGGAATGATGACGTTATATCCGAGCTCGAAAGCCACCTTGACCGTCGCGTCCACGCAGAAGTCCGTCTGCATGCCCGTGATGATCAGGTTCTTGATCTCTCTTTCCTGAAGATATTCGTTTAATCCTGTTCCGCGAAAAGCACTGTTATATTTCTTGTCGAAGATCTTCTCTTCTTTTCTCGGCGCGACCTGCGAATAGATCTCGAATCCATTCTCACCCTTGACGAGTGTATTATCTTCGTGACGGACAAAGATCACTTCGATCCCCTTGTCCCTGCAGATCTTTTCCATCTGGGAAACTGTTTTGATCAGTCGTTTCTCATCATAAGGATGCTCCAGGATCAGAGCATTCTGCATATCGATCACAAGCATAGCCGTCTTCGGCATGGGACAACACTTCCTTTATCAAGAGAATCGCACACTTATGTACCTTAATACTATACCACATATTGCAAGAAATTAATTCTCTTGTGCTGGTCCTCGGACGAAGTCCTGCGGAGGCACGTCGAGAATTATTTCTTGCAAACCGTCGGAAGTTAAATTCCATAAGAGCAAAACCCTTGAAAACGAACTGTCGGACGTGTCTCCGCCAGCGGAAACCCTTTCTTCGCGCAGTAGCTTTACTTGGCAAAATGCTGAAGAAAAGAGTTTTCGAAGTGCCTCCGCAGGCGAAGCCGAGGACCAGCACGAGAAAACTCATTTTCTTCAGCAGATGATCAATGAAATTCCTGCGCGAAGAAAGGGTGAGGCTGCCCGGAATTCTCCGAACAGCCTCAGGAAACAAGGAAGTAGAGGTATATATTAGGAAAGGTCCTTCTGTTTTATCAGCCGTTGCCGGCCTTGCTTACCGAATCATATCTCGATCTCTCATATCCGGTATATCTTCTTGAGGAGAGAGCGTCCTCTTTATCTTTGGTCTCCACCCACTCGACGGTATCTTCCAGGGAAGATCTCATGTCGCGTTTGGAGTAGTTCAGTTCAGCGCTTGCGCGTTCACTCTCATAGAGCGGTTCCGGTGACAGGAACGGTCCGTACTTCTCCTTCGGGTTGGTCTTCTTCGTGATCTTGTAGTAAAGCTGCGCGATTCCTTTGCCGCTAAGGAGCCAGTTCGGCACTTTCTTCGTAACTTCATCTCTTCCCGTGATCTCATGCAGGTGATGCAGGAAATCCTGTGTACTCATGTACGTATTGGAAAGGATGTAGCATGTGCCTTTCTGTCCTTTTCGCTCGGCCGCTTCCAGAACACCTGCCGCGACATCTCGAACGTCCGTGAAATCCACGCCGCCCGGGATACTGACCTTAAGGTCGCCGGAGAGGTAATCCCTGATCAGACTGATGATGTCCGAATTGCCGTACTCATAAGGTCCGAGGACCAGTGAGGGCAGGAGGATCACCGCGTTCAAACCATTGAGCGTGACCTTATCCAGGATGTACTGTGTGGCCTCTGCCTTGGACTTGGCGTAATCGCCCACAACTTTATTTCTGTCAAAGTGCTGTACTTCTTTTACGGGCTCCCCTTTCTCTTCGAGCGGGATCGCCCTTGCTGAGCCGATGTAGATCAGCTTCCCTATCTTTTTCTTCACGCATATATCCGTGATGTTCATCGTGCCGTGTACGTTTACTCTTCTGACCATCAGATCCGTTTTCTCGGAGATCACGTTTCTCTCCTGCGCGTGGATCAGGATCGCGTCACGCGGATCCTCGAGATCGAAGAAATCTTTCATGGAATCCTTCACGAGGAGGTCGCCGTATTTTACCTGTACAGGAAGTCCCGCGAGAGGAGTCGTATCTTCTTCCGGATGAACAAGTACACGAACCTGCTTTCCGTTATCCAGAAGCATTCGCACGATGGTATTACCGATCTGTCCGGTTGCACCTGTTACCAAATACTGTGTCATTCTTCTGTCCTCCCTTTCTCGGGGATTTAGGGTCTTTTGTCAAAACGTATGTCAAAACATGTGAACCTCTACAATTTCATTATGTCGGGAACATTTGAATAATCTATGCCTATTCAAATAACAAACACGCATCTTTACGTCTTTTCTATGACAGTTTTGTAAACGTATGCCCGAAAAGCACTGATATTCAGCATTTCTTTAGATTTTCGGATTGTGAAATCGTCAGATGACGGCCTGATCGATCGCTGCGATCGTCTTAGTCAGACGCGCGCCGACGAACACCGGGAACTCGGATTCTTCGCAGTTCTCGAGAAGCCATTTTCCGAAGACATCCGGGTTGACGCGGAGGGCTTTACTGATGCCCTCATAGATCTCGCTTCTTTCGATCGGATGCGAGGCGGCACTTGCCTCGTCTTCGTCTTCATCGATCAGAACAGGAACGACCCTAGCCATATCTTTCGTCGAAAGAACACGGTGAAGCGCAAGCCAGTCGGCGAGAACGCACGCCTTTTCTTCCGCCGCACGCGTTTCGACCGCCTCCGGAAGCTTGGCGAATCTCGTATCGTAACGATCCCACTCGATATGCTCTTTCGTCTTGAAAAGCACTACCACGATCAGCTCGTCGGAGATGATCAGGAAATCGATCGTCGTCGACGCCATATCGGTCTTAATGGTCAGATTGTAGTAGACATTTAAGGGAAGCTCGCTCTTAACGATCTGGGAAGCGACCTTCTGGTGAAGCTTGACGTGGGACGCAAGTTCTCCCCACGCAGACAAAAAGACCTTCTTCATCTCTTTGGGACAGGTCTCGGATTTCTCTTTGAGCCGCAGGATCTCATCCATTCGGTTATCGAATGGTTTGACCCAGATAAGCTCACGGTTTTCCGGTTCCCGTTCCCGATGAAAAAGGTCCATCTTGTTCTCCTAAATCGGGGAAAGGTCAACTATATGACGCACAAAGGATCGTACCCAGGTGCTTTTGCCGAAGGATCAGCCGTTCAGCGATTCATACTTTCTTACCCCGTAGTGAGTAATTATAGCATAAGCGCCGGCACAAAGTCCTGCCATAGCCACGATCTCGATGCCGAGGATCGAGTAGGTCACGACTGTCTTTCCGATGATCACGGCAATAAACGGCGCGATGCACATGAGGAAAGCAAGAAGCATGTTGACGACCATGCTCAGGATCACGGCGAGTCCGTTCTTTATGACCTGTGCCTCATTCGTCCAGTCAAGGCGGGCGTAGATCAGGCCGAAGATCAGGCCGACCAGTGTCGTCAGAAGCTGGAAGAGACTGGTGCCAATGACCAGAAGGAGGAACGGCAGGATGCCGCATCTGCTTACGATCGCCAGGATGACGCAGCATACGAACGACAGCGGCTGGTAGATCAGAAGGCTCACAAGGATCTTCGAGTTAAGGATGTCTCTGGTTTCGATCGGAAGCGACTTGCTGAGCCAGATCCTCTTTCCTTCGATCGAGACGGACGACGGTGTCGTAAAGGTCACGGAGCCGAAGAAGTTGATGAAGATCATCCAGATACATGTCCACAAAGGACCGGTCAGGTAATCCAGAAGCGCGACGGACTTACCGTTGAACTCGACGGTTCCGAAATCGGCGAGTACGCCCAGGCCCTGAACGGCGATAGCGATCGTGATCGCGAGCATCGCCAGCGTTCCGAAAAGCGTGTTCATGACGTAGTTCGTGGAAGAGAAGTATCTTCTGAACTCCATCTTGAGAACGGCCATGCGGGATGAATTCGTCTTAAAGGATCGCGCCTTCTTCGAATTATCCACTTGGAATTCCACGCCGGTAAGTCCTCGGGTATGGATATAGACCGCAAGTACCAGCGGGATCAATGTGATCAGGAGCGTCAGGAGGATGCAGAGCGGATCCGCGTTATAGATCGCTTCGGTGATCCAGTAAAAAGGCGGGATCAACTTCATCTTCGAGATCGATTCGGCAGGTGTGAGGTCGAGCTCATTTGCAAGGTTGGACATACGCGGAACGACGAACATGTAAAGAAGTACCGCGGCGATAGAAAGGCCCGACGAGGCCATCTGACCAAACTTCGTCGCCTTGCGAAGGTATGACATCAGTCCGCTGATCAGAAGCGAAATAAAAAGCGGAAGCGCCGGGATCAGAAATCCGATAAGAAGGCCGCGGGCGAAGACATCATACGACTGCTTTCCCTCTCCGCATACGATCCAAAGCGTCGGGACCAGCATGACCATCGTGCAGAGAACGTCGAGCAGATACATGCCGAGGAGTTTGGCGATAACGATCGAAGCCTTTGGGATCGGCATAGCCAGTAGCATCCCCGTATCATTGCTCTTAGCGTCTCTTGTGGAGTTGACCACGCCGAACATCAACGCGATGATCATGGAGAGTGTGATGGAAACGAAGATCGAAAACTCCGTCAAGTCCTTTTCGACCAGTTCATGAGCGGTGACAGCGCCTGTAAGCGCCATCGTTCCGATCATGAAAAGGCCAAAGATGATCAGGAGTATCGCGGCGACTACGACCGGGGTCTTTCCTTTTCTGTTAAAGCTGCCGACGAGCGAAAGGAACTCTGTTCGGAGCAGCAGATATAGTGAACGCATCTTACTTGGCCTCCTCAGTGATTCCCAGGAAGACTTCTTCGAGAGAAGCATTGCCCTTGACTTCCTCCATCGTGCCGGAAGCGACCAGTCTGCCGTCTTTGATGATAGCGATCTTGTCGCAGAGCTTTTCGGCAACTTCGAGAACGTGCGTCGAGAAGAAGATCGCGTTTCCATGATCGCAGGACTCGCGCATGATCTTCTTTACCGTGAATGCCGCCTTCGGATCGAGTCCGACGAACGGTTCGTCCATGACGAGGAGTTTCGGATGATGCAGGAACGCCGCGATGATCGCGAGTTTCTGCTTCATGCCGTGGGAATAAGAAGCGATCTGGTTATTGAGAGCACCTAAGATCTCAAGGGATTCCGCGTAGCTCTCGATGCGTGCTTTTCGATCGTGCTTCGGAACATTGAAGATATCCGCGACGAAGTTCAGGTACTGCATGCCGGAAAGATTATCGTAGAGTTCCGGATTGTCCGGGATATACGCGAGGATGCTCTTGGCCTTGACCGGGTCGTCGCTGATGGAGATACCGTCGATCGTGATCGTACCTGCTTCAAATTTGTGTAGGCCGACGATCGCCTTGATGGTCGTTGTCTTACCGGCGCCGTTGTGGCCGATGAAGCCGTAGATCTCTCCGGGCTTTACTTCAAGAGAAAGATCAGAAACGCCGACTTTTCCGCCCGGGTATGTTTTTGTAAGATGTTCGATTTTCAACATGGTATCGCCCTCCATCCTTCGCGTACCCGTTCTTCGGGCCGCCCATTTAACAATACCATTCTATGCAGAAAACCCAAAACAATAGCAAAGCAATTATAAAGAAAGCATTAAGTTTATGCGCTACCGGAAAGGGGAAAAGGAATTTCTCAGGCGGCGAGTTTTTCGCCTCTGGCGAAAGATGTTTGAGTCGCAGGAGAAATATCCTTTTCCCTGTATTTCGACGCGCAAAAACTTTTGAACACTTTGCACAAATTCGCTATTGATTTCTACTAGTTCTTATGTGAAAATAGGAACAATGATTTATATGTGGAAATTTGGGTTTTCGGAAAGGAAGCATCTATGGCATCAGAACAGGTGAACCGAATTCTCGAGGCTGAAAAGAAGGCCTCCGGGATCGAACAGGACGCAAGGATAAAGGCGGATGAGATCCTGGCTAACGCACAGAAACAGGCGCAGAAAGATTATCAGGAAGCCCTTTCGAATGCCAGAAAGAAAGTTTCCGACCTCTATGAAAAGCATAAGACTTCCGGTTCTTCCGAGAACACGGCAAGCGATGCCGCTTCTGAAAAAGCAGCCGAAAAGTTAAGAGATGATGCCGAGCCGAACCGCGAAGCTGCCATCTCCGCAGCAATGGATATTTTGATGGGAAGGAAATAAAGACTTATGGCTATACTTCCCATGAAGCATATAGAGATCATCGCGATGCAGAAAGACGCCAAAAAGATCGTCGATCTGCTGCAGCGTCTCGGAACCGTAGACGTCACAGAGCGCGATGCTTCTGATGAGACAGAGGAACTCAACCTCTTCCCTACCAGAACAAGTCTTACCCAGCTCGAAAAGACGTCCGCGTCTATCCGCCACGCGATCTCACTTGTAGAAGAGTATTCTCAGGAAAAGAAACCGTTCCTTTCCGGCTTTGCCGGTCGTGAAGAACTCACAGAAGAAGAGTTCAACAAGCGCGCTTCCCGAAATGATGAGACCATGAAGATCGTTTACGACATCGAGGCGCTCGATCGAAAGATCGCTTCGGAGACAACGGTCCGTACACATACACGTCACCAGCTCGACGCGATCCTTCCGTGGGAAAAGCTCGACATCCCGATGCAGTACACGGGATCCCAGAAGACTTCCTGCATCACAGGCCAGTTCTCTGAAGCCTACGACGAGAAATCCTTCTACGCGGAATTCTGTAACCAGTATCGCGCGATGAAAGAATCCGAGGCTGTCCTTAAGGGCATCTCCGCGGATGACGAAGAACTGAAGATCCCGGATATCTACACCGAGATCGTTTATACCGCAGGCGATCAGACCTGTGCCACCTTTATTGTTCATAAGAAAGATTATGAGGACGTCATGGCGACACTTCGCCGTATGTCCTTCACCGCGCCTTCGGATCCGACCAAGCATCCGCCGGAAGTCCGTATCGAAAGATTAAAGAATAGAATTAAAGAAGCTTCGAAGAATATCGAAGAAGCAAGAGATAAGCTGAAGGAATACACGACCAAGCTCGACGATCTCTACTTCCTTTCTGATTATATGATCATGCGCGAGGATAAGTACGACATGCTCGGAAGACTTCTCTTCTCGGGCAAGACCTTCATCCTTGACGGTTTCGTCGCGGAGGAAGACTGCGCGCATGTAGAGGAGGTCCTCACCTCCAAGTTCGAACTGGTATTCGAAAGCCGTGATCCGCTCCCGGACGAAGAAGTTCCGGCGAAGTTTAAAAACGGCGCGTTCGTTGCTCCTGTTGAGGATGTCGTAGAATCCTATAGCGCACCGACCCGTGGCGATATCGACCCGAACCCGGTCATGGCGTTCTTCTACTATTTCTTCTTCGGCATGATGCTTTCCGACGCAGGCTACGGCATCCTGCTGATGCTCGGTACTCTCTTCGTATTAAAGAAGAGAAAGCCGGAGGGCAATAACAAAAAGAACATGATGAAATTCTTCTACTGCGGCATGGCCACCACTTTCTGGGGCTTCATGTACGGCAGTTTCTTCGGCGATGTCGTCGGAGCGGTCTCCAAGGGCTTCTTCTCCGGAAAGGTCTCTCTGGATCCGATCTGGTTCGACCCGAGTAAGGATCCGATGAAACTCCTCATCCTGAGTTTCTGCCTCGGCTTTATCCATATCCTTCTCGGTCTTTCCGCCAAGTTCTACAGATATTGCAAAAACGGCGAAGTCGCGGCGGCCTTCTGTGAGATCTTCTTCTGGTTCGTTGCTTTTGCCGGCGTAGTCATGATCATTCTCCCGATGATCCTCGGAGAGTTCACTCCGTGGACGATCTCCGACAGCGTTCCGATCGCGGAGATCGGTAAGTGGGTCGCAATTGTCGGCGGTGTAGGAATCTTCCTCGGCGGCGGTTACGGCAAGAAAGGCATCATCGGAAAATTCATCGGCGGTTTCGGTGCCGTATACGGAGTTACCGGATACTTCAGTGACCTTCTTTCTTACTCCCGTCTCATGGCTTTGGGCCTCGTAACGGGTATCGTAGGATCGGTCGCGAACTCCATCGGAACCCTCTTCTTCTCGGGAATCGGAAAACTTCTGATCTTCATTCCTGTTTTCCTGTTCTTCCATGCGATTAATCTGGGCATCAGTGCTCTCGGCGCTTATGTTCATGTTAATAGATTACAGTACGTAGAGTTCCTCTCGAAATTCTACGACGGCGGCGGAACAATGTTTACGCCGTTCACTGGTAACACCAAACACTACAAAATTAAGGAGGACAATTAAATGAATTGGGGTATGTTACTTGCATTATTTGGAGCAGGACTTGCCGTTACAACTAACTGTTTCGGTTCGTCCAAAGGCGTAGGTATGGTTGCGGAGGCAGCGTCTCCGGTAATCGCCGAGGATTCCAGCAAATTCGGTAAGCTTCTCGTATTGATGCTTCTTCCGGGTTCTCAGGGTCTTTACGGTCTGGTTATCACCATCCTTTCCCTTACACAGATCGGCGTTCTCGGTGGAGAAGTTATCCCGAACACAGCAGCAGGCGTTGCTCGTGGCGGTCTCTTCCTCGTCGCTTGTCTCCCGATGGCTCTCGGCGGATTGGCTTCTGCGCTTCTTCAGGCTCGAGTAGCTCTCACAGGTGTACAACTCATCTCCAAGCGTCCGCAGGATTCCGGTAAAGCCGTTACATCCGCTTCTCTTGTAGAGCTGTACGCACTTCTTTCCTTCGTTAGCTCACTTCTCATGGTAATGAGCATCAACGGTATCAAGTGGTAAGAAAACACAACATCTCGTTGTGATTGAATAAGGAGCAGATATGGCCGGAATAGATTCCATCATTGACCGGATCCTGAAAGACGCACGTGACGCGGCTGACGCACGTGTGGCCAGGGCCGAGCAGGATGCCGAAAAACTCATCGCCAAGAAAAAAGATCAGGCCAAGGAAGAAGAAGCAAAAATGCTTTCTGACGCCCAGGCAGTGATCGACGCGCAGGCAAAGCAGAACCGCGCGACGCAGAACACCAAATCTCAGCGTCGTCTTCTTTCCGAGCGCGTGGCTCTGATCGATGAGATCGTCGAAGAAGCCAAAAAGCGTATCCGTGCTCTTCCGAAGGAGGAGCGTCTCGCGATGATCCGTGACTTCGTTGTTGCCAGCAGTGAGGGCGATGACGGATGCCTGATCGTTAGTGCGCAGGACAAAGCGGACATCACCGATTCTTTCCTTTCGGAGCTTTCCGAAAAGACGAATTCGAAGATCACGCTTTCCGATAAGGCAGGCGATTTCGACACGGGATGCATCCTGATCTGTGGAGAATGCGAATATAACGGCACATTGGAAGCACGAGTCTCCGACCTCGAAAGCGATGTCAGAGACGCCGTCAACCAGGTGCTTTTCGCGAAGAAATAAGTATTACGAAAGGACAGCCTTAAGTAATGGGACCTAGTATTTCAAAATATGCCTACGCCGTTTCCGGCGCTCACGTTTACGAGAAGAGCTTCTTCCGTAAGGGCGACATGGATAAGCTTCTGGCAGCGCCTTCTTACGAGGCGGTAGTCGCGATCCTTCAGGAACGCGGCTGGACTATGCCCGATGACACAAGGGACAGCGGAAAGATCCTGGACCTTGAGCTTTCTCGCGCATGGAACTGGGTACTTAAGTCCGCTCCGGACCCGTCCATCTTCAAGGTACTGATCCTTCGCAACGACTTCCACAACCTCAAGGCCGGTATTAAGTGCCTGCTTTCGGATTTCGATGTGGACCAGCAATTCTGCAAACCATCTTATATAGATCCTTCTCTTATGAAAGAAGCGATCGAGACACACTCTTTCGATAAGCTCCCTGAGCCGTACTCTAAGCTCGGACAGGAAGTCTACGATCTTCTCGTCCGTACGGGCGACGGCCAGATGGCAGACGTTCTGATCGACAGGAAGTGCCTCGATGAGATCACCAAAGAGGCAGCAGCTTCTGGAGTTGAACTTCTTGAAAAAGAAATGGAGATCTATACGGCAACATGCAATATCAAGACGGCGTTCCGCGCGATCAAGACCGGTAAGGATTCCGCTTTCCTGGAAAAAGCACTTTCCGCCGGAAATAAGACGATCTCGAAAGAGAAGCTTGTCGCCTGCGCCGATTCGGAGAAGAAAATGGAGGATCTTCTCTCCTACCTTTCTACTACACCTTACAGTTCGGGGACGAAATATTTGTCCTCCTCCCCGGCAGAATACGAGAAATGGGTAGACGATGAGATGATCTCTCTTTTGACTCCTACGAAACACTCTCCTCTCGGTCCGGAACCGATGATCGGTTTCTATCTGGGCAAAGAGGCGGAGATCAGAAACGTACGTATCATCCTCGCGGCCAAGCAGAACAACCTGCCGCTGGATGTCGTAGCTAAGAGATTAAGGAGGCTGTATGAATAAAATTGCCGCCATGGGCGATCGAGACAGTATATACGGCTTCGCTTCCATCGGTCTGGATATCTTTCCTCTGGACCGCATGGACAACCCGGCCACCACGCTTCACAATCTGGCCGAAGGCGATTACGCGGTGATCCTGATCACGGAATCGCTTGCCAAGAAGCTGGAAACAGAAATCGATAAATACAGCGACCGGCCTCTTCCGGTCATCCTTCCGATCCCGGGGGTTACAGGGAACGAAGGCATGGGCATGAAGGCCATCTCCAAGTCAGTGGAGAAGGCAGTCGGCAGCGACATTTTGAAAGAACAGTAAGAAGATAAAAAGGAGTAAGCAAAATGAGCAATGGATCCATCGTGAAGGTCTCCGGACCACTGGTAATTGCAGAAGGAATGCGTGATGCGAACCTTTTCGACGTTGTACGTGTAAGTAACGAGCGTCTGATCGGCGAGATCATCGAAATGCATGGCGACCGTGCTTCCATCCAGGTTTATGAAGAGACTGCAGGTCTTCGCGCAGGCGAGCCGGTAGAATCCACAGGAGTTCCGCTTTCCGTAGAACTCGGACCCGGACTGATCGGTGGTATCTTCGACGGTATCCAGAGACCTCTGGAATCCATCATGGAAAAGATCGGAAACAACCTTTCCCGTGGTATCGAAGTTCCTTCCCTTTCCAGAGACAGTGTCTGGAAGTTCGAAGCGACCAAGAGCGCAGGCGATAAGGTAGTCGGCGGCGACACGATCGGTATCGTTCAGGAGACCGAGACAGTTAAGCATAAGATCCTGGTTCCGCCGGGAGTCAGCGGCACGATCGCTTCTATCAGTAGCGGCGAATATAAACTCGAAGATCCGGTCGGTAAGCTTACTACCGAAAAGGGCGAAGAGATCAACCTGATGCTCTATCAGCGTTGGCCGGTAAGAAGAGGCCGTCCGTATGTCAAAAAGCATGCGCCGACGATGCCGCTCGTTACAGGTCAGCGTGTTATCGACTGCATGTTCCCGATCGCTAAGGGCGGTGTAGCAGCGATCCCGGGTCCGTTCGGTTCCGGTAAGACCGTTACCCAGCACCAGCTCGCAAAATGGGCACAGGCAGACATCGTCGTTTATATCGGCTGCGGTGAGCGTGGTAACGAGATGACCGACGTACTTAACGAATTCCCGGAACTCATCGACCCGTACACAGGCGAGAGCTTGATGAAACGTACCGTTCTCATCGCGAACACCTCGGATATGCCTGTTGCCGCTCGTGAGGCTTCCATTTATACAGGTATCACCATTGCCGAATATTTCCGTGACATGGGCTACTCCGTAGCGCTCATGGCTGACTCCACATCTCGTTGGGCGGAGGCTCTCCGTGAGATGTCCGGTCGTCTCGAAGAGATGCCGGGTGAAGAAGGTTATCCGGCTTACCTCGGTTCCCGTCTGGCTCAGTTCTATGAGCGTGCCGGCCGTGTTACGACACTCGGTTCCGAAGGTCTTGAGGGTTCCCTCTCCGCGATCGGCGCCGTATCTCCTCCGGGTGGTGATATTTCCGAGCCTGTATCCCAGGCGACACTTCGTATCGTAAAAGTATTCTGGGGTCTTGATGCCGGACTTGCTTACAAGCGTCACTTCCCGGCCATCAACTGGCTGACCAGTTACTCCCTCTATACCGATTCCCTCGCAGGTTGGTTCGAAGAGAACGTATCTCCTGAGTGGAACGGCAACCGCGCCCGCATGATGCTCATCCTGCAGGAAGAAGCGGAACTCGAAGAAATCGTAAAACTCGTAGGTATGGATGCTCTTTCTTCTTCCGACCGTCTGAAGATGGAAGTCGCAAGATCCATTCGTGAGGACTTCCTGCATCAGCTGGCGTTCCACGAAGTCGATACGCATACTTCCCTGAAGAAGCAGGACTTCATGATGAAGCTCATCCTGGATTACTACGACAAGGCAACCGGTGCTCTGGAAATGGGCGCCGACATCGAAGCGCTGGTCGCTCTCCCGGTTCGTGAGAAGATCGGTCGTTTCAAGTACGTTACCGAAGATGACGCGGAGAATGAATATGTCTCCATCGGTGCACAGCTGGCGTTCGAACTCTCCGAACTGCTGAATAAGGAGGATTAAGACATGGCAAAAGAGTACCGTACCATATCAGAAGTTGCAGGACCGCTGATGCTGGTCCGTGGCGTTACGGATGTAAGTTACAATGAGCTCGGTGAGATCGAGCTTGCCAACGGCGAGAAGCGCCGTTGCCGTGTTCTTGAGATCGACGGCACAAATGCTCTCGTACAGCTCTTCGAAAGCGGCGCCGGCATTAACCTCGCCGACAGTAAAGTAAGATTCTCCGGAAAGCAGATGGAGCTTCCGGTTTCTAAAGACATGCTCGGTCGTGTATTCGACGGACTCGGACGTCCGATCGATGACGGCCCGGAGATCATCCCGGACAAGCGTCTCGACGTTAACGGTCTCCCGATGAACCCGGCTGCCAGAAACTTCCCGAACGAGTTTATCCAGACAGGCGTTTCCGCCATCGATGGTCTGAACACACTCGTACGTGGTCAGAAGCTCCCGATCTTCTCCGCTTCCGGTCTTCCGCACGCCAACCTCGCCGCGCAGATCGCGCGTCAGGCGAAGGTAAGAGGCACCGACGAGAAGTTCGCCGTTGTATTCGCCGCTATCGGTATCACGTTCGAGGAAGCGAACTTCTTCATGGACAGTTTCCGTGAGACAGGCGCGATCGATCGAACAGTTCTTTTCATTAACCTTGCGAATGACCCGGCCGTTGAGCGTATCGCGACACCGCGTATGGCGCTGACCGCTGCCGAGTATCTTGCTTTTGACCTCGACATGCACGTTCTGGTTATCCTCACCGATATCACGAACTACGCCGACGCTCTCCGTGAGGTTTCCGCCGCACGTAAAGAGGTTCCGGGCCGTCGTGGTTATCCGGGTTACATGTACACCGACCTTGCGTCCCTGTACGAAAGAGCCGGCCGTCAGAAGGGCAAGAACGGATCCATCACCATGATCCCGATCCTGACCATGCCTGAGGACGATAAGACTCACCCGATCCCTGACCTTACCGGTTACATCACTGAGGGACAGGTCATCCTTTCCCGTGATCTTTACAGAAAGGGCATCATGCCGCCGATCGACGTACTTCCGTCACTTTCCCGTCTTAAGGATAAGGGTATCGGCGAAGGCAAGACCCGTGAGGACCACTCTAACACCATGAACCAGCTCTTCTCTGCTTACGCTCGTGGTAAAGAGGCAAAAGAACTCATGGTCATCCTCGGTGAGGCTGCTCTTACCGACATGGATAAGCTCTACGCGAAGTTCTCCGACGCATTCGAAAAAGAATACGTATCCCAGGGCTTCAATCAGGACAGAGATATCGAAGAGACATTAGACCTCGGCTGGAAACTCCTGAGGATCCTCCCGAGATCCGAGCACAAGCGTATCAGCGATAAGCTCCTCGACAAGTATTACGACGAGAAAAAGTAAGAAAGAGACTGACTGAACATGGCAACCGCGAATGTAAATCCGACAAGAATGGAACTGACACGCTTGAAGAAGCGTTTGGTTACCGCGCGCCGCGGACACAAGCTTCTGAAGGACAAGCGTGACGAACTCATGCGCCAGTTCCTCGAAGCCGTACGTGAAAACAAGCGTATCCGCCGCGAAGTGGAAGCAAAGCTCGAAGTTGCCAACCAGCACATGTCCGTCGCCAGATCCCTGATGTCCAATCAGGCGATCGCCGTCGCCATGATGTACCACAAGCAGAGCATGTCTCTGGAAGTCTCTGAAAAGAACGTCATGAGCGTTAAGGTTCCGATCTTCAAGGCTCAGTACAAGACCGCCGACGAAGGGGATATCTACTCTTACGGCTACTCCTTTACACCGATCGACCTCGATGACGCGATCCTCGCGCTTTCCGACATCATGCCGGACCTGATCGCTCTCGCGGAGATCGAAAAGAAGTGTCAGCTCATGGCTTCCGAGATCGAGAAGACACGCCGTCGTGTTAACGCTCTCGAGCACGTCATGATCCCGGACTACGAAGAGAAGATCCGCTACATTACCATGAAACTCGACGAAAGCGAGCGTTCCGCGACCACGCGTCTTATGAAGGTCAAGGACATGATGATCGAAAAGACCATCCGCGAAAGACAGGCCAGAGAGGCAGAGTACGAACAGGCCTGATCTTCGCCCTTTAGAGAGTTGATCCATGACGAACTTCTTCTTTTTCATTCCGATACCGCTTATCACGCCAAAAAAAGAAGACCGCGAAGAGCGTAAAAAAGACGAGCGCAGAAAGCTCGCCTGGATCATTGTCGTCTGGGCATTCCTTCTGCTTCTTTGTCTCGGCTGTATCCTTTATGTCTTAACGCCTGCGACCGGCGGATATAAGAAGTTTGAAAAAGTCGGCACGGTCGACTGCTATCTCAACGGAACAAGTACCGAGAAAGGCTGCATATTCCGTTATTACACGCCGGATTCTCCGCAGGTCTACTCATCGATCATCACCAAAAAGCGCGCAAAAGAACTCGACGAGATCAGCAAGATGGATCCCTTGGGAACCGAGCTATATCAGATGGATGTCTACTCCACGGGATTCTCGGATTATTTTGTCTGCACCTATCCGGACATGGATCGAAAAGAAGCCTGGAAGGACTATAAAGCCGCCCTTTTCGACAACTCGATCAGCAAGGACGCAGACCTCATCGCAGCGGCATCCGTCTGCGGAGTGATGATGCTGATCATGCTCATCATCTTCTCCTACGTCCTTAAAAAGTCGATCAGAGACGACAAGACCGAAACAGCCCTCAGTTCCGACATCAACAGAGCGAAAGCCGCGGCGACGCCGGATGAACTTGAACTAAAAGAAAAAGAAGAGCTCGAGGATCAAGCTCTTCTTGACAGTATCGATACAAGTAACACATCCTGGCACAAATAAGCCGGGATGTTCTTTTTTCTCCCGATCAGTTCTTTCCGAGAAGCGGCGCGGAAACGCGTGGCAGGATCCCCTGCATGTGCGCCAGGATCACGCCGTAATTTGTGATCGGAACGCCCGCGTTCTGGCAGATGCGGATACGGTGCAGCATCTCTCTGGGATTGAGCATACAGCCGCCGCAGTGGATCACCAGGTCGAAGTCCTTCAGGTCATCCGGGAACGAATCGCCGGAACTCCACTCGAAACGGAATTTCTTTCCCGTCGTCTTTTCGATCATCTTCGGAAGCTTGACGGTGCCGATATCGTTGCACTGACGGTGATGTGTGCAGCCTTCGGAGATCAGGATCCTTGCGTTATCTTCAAGCGTGTCCAGGAACTTTGCGGACAGGATCGCCTCTCCGAGATCGCCCTTATACCGCGCGAAAAGCATCGAGAACGATGTCAGCGGGATCTCCTCCGGAACGAGTTCATTGACTTCTTTAAATGCCTGACTGTCCGTAACGACGAGTTTCGGGGGCTTGCTTAAGGAAGCAAGTACGTCCGGGATCTGCGGAACCTGCGTAACGATACCGATCGCATCCGTATCCAGAATGTCGCGAAGCGTCTGCTGCTGCGGCAGGATCAAACGTCCCTTCGGCGCGGCCTCATCGATCGGCGTGACTAAAACGACGATATCGCCCTTTTCGATCAGATCGGAAATGATCCTTCTTCCGTTATTCGGATCGACGACAAGATGCGCCACCATTTCCTTTAGATCCGTGATATTGATCTTATCGGAAGCGGACACCCAGATGCTGTCCTGGGCCACTTCTTTCGTTCTGCCCTTGCCGATGCGCTGCGGCACCAGATCGAGCTTGTTATAGACCGTGATATAAGGAAGGCTTCTTTCTTCGAACATCTTCTGGAGAACTCTGTCGCCGTCGGTCATACCGAGCGTTCCGTCAACGACCAGGATCGCGATATCGACCTTCGCCATGACCTCTTTGCACTTCTCGATACGAAGCATACCGAGCTCGCCTTCATCGTCCATACCGGGCGTGTCAACGATCATGACAGGGCCCAGCGGCAGAAGCTCCATCGCCTTATAGACCGGGTCGGTCGTCGTTCCTTTCACATCCGAAACGATGGCGATCTCCTGATTGGTAAATGCATTTACAACACTGGATTTACCGGCATTTCTCATGCCGAAGAAACCGATATAAATGCGCTCTCCGCGCGGTGTTGATGACAGTTCCATACCTTTACCCCCATGTCTTAAAGGCCGAACGGCTTCCTGTTTTTTCCATTCTAACACATGCCTCGAGATCCTCCCATGCGAAAAGCACCGTGTTTTCTTGCCGAAAACGCATTTATCGTTTACAAGCCCTTTCTTCCCTAATATAATAAACGGGAAACACATTTTACTCGGGGATGGATCCAAATGAAAAACAATAACCATAAACCAAGAAGAACCTCTTTAGGCCTTACTATCGGCGTCTTACTAATCGTTTTCGTATACGCCCTTTCAGCATGCAGTAAGAAAGACAGAAACTCCAAAAACCGTATGACATCGACGGATTCCGAATCCGAAAGCGTAGAGACCGAAACAACTGAGCCGTCTGAGTCTGAAACGACCGAGGCTCCGGTAACTTCTTCGGAAACATCAGCGACCGAACCTACGGAAACAGAGACCACTCCCGAGGAAACCACCGAAACCACTCCGGAAGTAACAGAAGCAACACCGACTCCGACACCTAAGCCGAAGCCGACGAAAGCACCGAAGCCGACAGCAACTCCTGTTCCGGCAACACCTACACCGGTACCGGCGACCCCGACTCCGGTTCCTGCAACTCCTACTCCGGTTCCGACAGCAGATCCCACAAGTGCTTATGCACAGGAAGTTCTGGATCTGGTTAATGCTGAGCGTGCAAAAGAAGGTCTCGCGCCTCTTACTCTCGACAGCTCGTTAAATGCAGCCGCAAGAGTCCGCGCAAAGGAAATTACTACAACTTGGGGACATACACGTCCGAACGGAAATAAATGCACAACCGCGATTACCGATCAGGGGCTTTCCTTCAGTGCGGCATCAGAAAACATTTCCGCAGGCCGCTGGTCCGCTCAGGATGTTGTAAACGGCTGGATGTCTTCTGACGGACACAGAAATAACATTATGAACCCAAGCTACACCAAGATGGGCTTGGGCAGCGTCAAAGTCGATAACGATCCCAATGGCTACGGCATGTACTGGGCACAGATGTTTGTCGGCTGATGAACCGAGGCGTATCACTTCGCCTTTTTGTTCTTTTTCATCTTCAGGAATAAGAACACTCCGCCTCCGATCGCGGCCAGGATCAGAAGAATGATCAGTATCCATACGATTATCGAAGTGCCTTCGTCATTTTTGTCGGAGGCATTTTTGTTTTTCAGTGTCTCGCTTGGTTTTGCAGTCGGATCGTTTTCAGCGGGATCCGTCTCTTCCGTCGAAGGATCCGTTACATCCGCTTTTTCCGTGTCGACCGTGATCTCCTCGGTCTGCGTGACATCTGTTTCAGAAACAGACGGATCCATTTCCTTTGTTTCGGACGTACCTTCCGGTGTCACGGCAGGCGCAGGCGTGGGAGTCGGGGACGGTGTGGGTGTTTTCGCGGACGAGTCGTTACTGAAGATATATGTGATCGATCTATAGGGTGTATTCGCTTCCGAAGTATTTACCGTATAGGAACCTTTCAGGTTCGTTCCCGCCTTGGGAGTAACGACCGCTTCCGGATCTCCGGGATTCCAAGTCACCGTAATATCTTTCGTGCCGTCACCGTCCAGATCGATATCGTTGGTCACCGGCGGGATCGTGATCGAAGCCCCATACGGGCGGTTATAGACATAGGCATCTTCACTGAGTTTTCCGGAACCGGAACGAAGATCGACGGTCGCGGTCTTTCTGTCAGAAGTCACGATCGTAAAGGTCACATCTTTGGCCGGCATGGTGAGGCCGCCGTCATACTCGAAGATATCGATGCTTTTGCCCTCGTAAAGGATATCGGTGACATATTTTCCGGAAGCAGGCGTATCGTAGGAGACAAATACCGGGTCTCCCTGCATTCCTTCCGTGATCACATTTGTCCTTGCTTTTTCGCTATAGGCTTTTCCGCCTGTGACCGAGATCTTATACTTCGTCACATTCTTCCAGACATACCTGACCGTGAAGTTATAACCGACCTGATAAGAATAAGACTGTCCGACCTTATACAAAGTCCCGTCGATCTCAAATCCCACAAATTCATATCCGGGCTGAGGCTGTACGACACTCGCATCCGGCTGTGCTACCGTTCCGGTTAAGGTCTTAGAGAAAGGAACGGTCATTGCATCGATCCAGTTAGGTCCTTTTGTAGCGCCGCCTGCGTCATAAGTGATCGTGATCTTCAGCGCCCACTGCGCATAAAGCGTCAGGTCTTTTCCGACCGGCTTAGAAGGGTCGTACTTATTCTGATAGTATTTATCCACATACCATCCCGTAAACAGATAATCCGTATCCGTCGGGCTCGGAGGTATGAACGTTTCATCCGCCCAGGCATAATCCGGCGCGATCGCGCTTCCGTGCCCGTTCATGTCAAAAGTGATGGTACACTGCTTCGTCCACTTGGCGTAGATATACGTTTTCTTTTTGATGGGAGTGGAAAAATCGAATACATGCTCACAGGAAGCTTCCTGATACCACCCGTCGAAACGCACTCCCCACACATACGGGTCCGCGGGCTTGGACGCTTTTCCTCCGTCCTCCACATGCTGAGTTGCGGGTGCCGTACCGTATCCGTTCATTTCGAAGATGACATCATGGGTAATCAGAGCACTGGAATACGAAGTGATGAACATTCCCGGCAGGAGCAGGCAAAAAAGGAACAGCATCGGGAAGAAAACCCGGGATTTGAAAGATCGCTTCCTTGCCATTTCGTACCTCCTTTTCGGGGCACTTCGAGAGATTATCTGTTCTTGGAGAGCAGAACGACCGTCTCAACGTGTGTTGTCTGCGGGAACATGTCGACCGGACAGATCTTCTTTATGCCGTATTTCACGGATCCTTCTGCCTGCATATGGAAGAAGCGCTCGAGGTCTCTTGCCAATGTCGCGGGATTACAGGAAACGTAGATGATCCTCGTCGGCGCGAGCTGGAGAAGCTTATTGAGAAGTGCCTCGTCGCAGCCTTTTCTCGGCGGGTCGATGATCACCGTATCCGGCATCATGGCGCCGAAATCGAAGTCTTCGGCACGACTGCAGAAGAACTCGGTATCTTCGATAAAATTCATTCTTGCGTTATTTCTGGCATCGATAACGGCGGACTCCACCGACTCAATCCCGTACATATGGTGGCACGCATCCGAGCAGAAGATTCCGATGCTTCCGGTACCACAGTAAAGATCCAGGAGCATTCTCGGAAGAGCTCCGTCGTAGCGCAGATATTCCTTGACCTTGTTATAGAGTGTGACCGTCTGTTTCGTGTTGACCTGGAAGAAAGAATCCGGAGAGATGCGGAAAACACGGTTATCCAGAAACTCTCGGATCGTGGTCTCGCCCCAGATATTCGTCCATGTGCCCTTCGGATTCTTCCACTTCGTGGAACTCGGACGTTCTTCGGTCCACATGCTGATCAGTCTCATGCCCTTGCCGTCTTTTTTCAGGGCTTCGCCGCATACCTCCGCAAAAGCTTCCGCATCGATCTTTACGGGCTTAGAGATTACGAAGATGACCATCATCTCCTTGGACATGAAGCCGGTTCTGACAACGACCTGGCGCAGTGCTTTTGCCGCGTCGATACGAGAGAGCTCGGAGAAGAAGATCTGGGCCACGTTTCGTACGATCTCCGCTGCCGGATGTGCCAGATAACACGTCTTATGCTCGATGATCATGTGGCTGGAGCGTTTATAAAGTCCGATATTCACACAGCGCTTTTCGCGGCTGTACTCGACGGGATACTGCATCTGGTTTCTGTAGTAGTACTGCTCTTTGCAGGGGAGGATATGTTCCATGCAGGCAGTTATCTCGTTTTCCGGGAAATGACCCATACGGACCAGACAGTTTTTGACCATGCTCTCTTTCATTTGGAGCTGGCATTCATAGGAAGCGTGCTGGATCTGGCAGCCGCCGCAAACGGGGAATTCCGGGCACATCGGCTCGCAGCGGTTTTTCGACGGAGCGATCTTGCCGACTTTTACACCGTAGGTCATGTTGTTCTTCTTTTCGGTGATCTTGATCTTGCCCTTTTCGCCGGGAAGCATGTCCTGAACAAAGACCTTCATGCCTTCTTCTTTGGCCCCTGCTTCGTCGACGCGCGCAACACCGCATCCCTCATTGGAAATGCCTACACATCGGGCAGATAATGCTTTGTAGCTGTCGAAAATCCCCATTTCTAAAATCCTCTTTACTTTCTGCTCCCATTATAGCGTAAAAGCCCTTCTCTTTCCAATTATTCTGTTTACTGGTATTATTATTGTGGATTTTTATTGATCCCCTACAAAGGGTCTGTAAGAAGGTACATTATGTCTGAACAACATCCGAACGGCAATTCTTCGAAAAAGCCGTCCGGCACAAATAACAACAAGAAACAGCCTCAGCGCTCCGGATCTTCCAAGCGCCCGGCAACATCATCGGATGCAACCATGCCGAGAACACCTACGCCGAACGCACAGTCCGGATCGGGGTATTCCCGTCAGCAGGTCTACGAACGTCAGCGCCCGAAGGATCCGACGGGACAGAAGCGTTCGACGGTTCCCTGCGCTCCGGAAAATTCTGCGCTTGCCGACGAACTCCGTTCGCGTCTTCGTGGTAAGCCGACCCGCGCCGCGCATAACAGGCACTGGTATATTGAAGTACTCCACGCCGGACTCGACATCTTAAAGACGGCATTACTGCTTCTTCTTTGCGTCGGTTTCCTGATCGGCGGATTCGGTGCCGGTATGCTCATCGGCTATATCTCAACGACCACTCCGCTTTCGATCTCGGACATTTCCATGACCGACTCCGTAGAAACTTCGTTTGTCTACGACAGTAACGGAACCGTCATCGCCAAGCTCACCGGTAGTGAAAACGTCGACCGTATCTACGTTCCGTATACAGAGGTCAAGAACACCTACATCGATGAGGCCATCATGGCGATCGAGGATGAGCGTTTCCTCGATCACTCCGGTATCGACGTAAAACGTATCGGTTCCGCGGTGCTTTCCGCGCTGTTTAACGGCGGTACGGCTTCTCACGGCGGTTCCACGATCACTCAGCAGACCGTTAAGCTCATCACGGGTCAGGACCAGAGATCCACACAGCGTAAGGTCCAGGAGTGGTTCTCCGCCATGACGCTCGAGCAACAGCTCAGCAAAGACGAGATCATGCAGCTTTACATCAACCTCGCGCCGATGGGCAATAACTACGTCGGTATCGAGGCCGGTGCGCAGAATTATTTCGGCAAGAACGCGAAAGAACTTTCCCTCGCGGAATGCGCCTTCCTCGCGGGACTTCCGAAGAGCCCCTCGTACTATAACCCACTCCGTGAATCCGGAAGAAGAAACGCGATGCGCCGTATGCGTATCGTTCTGACGAAGATGTACGAACTGGGCGATATCACTCAGGAAGAATACGAGAACGCGCTCAATACCGAGCTCGTCTTTAAGTCGAAGGATACCTCTTCCGCGACATCGATCAACTCGTATTTCGTTGAGTATGCCGTTTCCGAAGTTATCTCCGATATCCAGAAAGACAGAAATATCAGCCGTTCGCTTGCCGCGACGACCGTTTATAACCGTGGCTACCACATCTACACTACGATGGAGCCGAACGTTCAGTCCGTTATGGATGACGCTTTCATGAACCAGTCACTGTTCCAGAGCGATCCGGAATCCCTCGAGGATTATCCGGAAAAGCCGCAGGGCGGTATGGTCGTCATCAACGTCAAGACCGGCGCGATCGCGGGCATGCAGGGCGGATACGGTGAAAAGACCGTTAACCTCGGTACGAACCGTGCCGTAGACGCGAAACGTCAGCCGGGTTCTTCCATCAAGCCGCTGATCGACTACGGACCGGCGCTTGAGCTTCGTCTGATCACGCCTTCCATGGTCTATGATGATAAGGAATCGCATCTCGACCCGTCCAATCCGGATGCCGTCTGGCCGAAGAACTCCGACGGTGGTTATAAAGGACGAATCACCATTCGAAGCGCGATCGCTTCCTCGAGAAATACGGTCGCCGTCATGGTGTGGAACGATGTCGGCCCTGAAATGGCCCTGTGGTTCTTAAATGAGGTCGGTATCGAACGTTTGAAGGAACAATACCCTTCTACCGCGATCGGCGGTTTTAACGTAGGTATGTCGCCTCTGGAGATGGCTGCCGCTTATACGACATTTGCGACCGGCGGTCTCTACACCAAGCCTTATGCCTATACAAAAGTACTCGACAGTAACGGCAACGTCGTTCTCGAGCATCAGGTGAATCCTC
Organism: Clostridiales bacterium; assembly: GCA_017561715.1. Taxonomy (GTDB): domain Bacteria; phylum Bacillota; class Clostridia; order Saccharofermentanales; family Saccharofermentanaceae; genus Scatonaster. The sequence goes on from JAFZBN010000017.1 coordinate 91,408, forward strand.
ACCGCGTTTACCGTGAAGACACCTCTTTCCTGATGACCAATATGCTTCAGGATGTTATCGCTTACGGTACCGCGAAGAACAAGGTCATGCCGATCGTGAACGCGAACGGCGAGAACATCGCCGTCGCAGGTAAGACCGGTACAACAGACGATAACGTCGATAAGTGGTTCTGCGGATACACCCCGTACTACGCGGCTGCCGTCTGGTACGGTTATGACAATCGTCTGCGTACGACGGAGATCCCGAAGGGTGACAGAAACAACGCCATGAAGATCTGGAACGAGGTCATGCAGGCGATCCATCAGGACCTGCCCGCCGCCGAATTCGAGATCCCTGAGAATATTGTCCGTGTCACCGTCTGCAGAGACTCGGGTATGAAGGCCACCGACTGGTGTAAACAGGCAGAAGCGGCGATCACCGACTACTTCATCGAAGACAGTTATCTGACACCGAATAATGACTGCACCATCCACGTCTCACCGACGCCGACGCCGGAACCGACCCCGGATCCGAATCTTCCGCCTCCGCCGCCACCGGGAGGCTAACAATACGGGGAAGTTCTGATCCTCGTGTTAAGAAACAAGTAAAAAGTAATACCCCCGCCGCTGGTCCTCGGGCTTCGCCCTGCGGAATCGCGAACGGGGGTATTCTTTTTACTTCTTAAGTCAGAGGATCAGAACTTGACCTTGACCTCATGTACTGCGCCGTCACTGAAGATCGGAACTCTTACGCCTTCGATCGGAGAGCCGTCTACACTGATGGAGACGCCGTCCTTGGTTCTTCTGAAGCCCTGCGGCTTATCGACTGTGATGTGGTACAGTGCTTTACCCGAAGAAACCATAATATCCTCGGAAGTATCGCCCGGACGCAGGATCGGTTCAACGATCAGGGCATCACTTGTGAAGTCTACGCCGAAGCTTGTGAAGAGGCAGAGCAGGAGCCATGTAGATGTACCGGAAAGCGTCGGTCCGATGTTCTCGCCTGTCTCGGAGTTGTTGTACTGTGTACACAGTCTCGGGTTACCGCAGACGGTGAACGGAGACTTCATTGTGCGATACGGCAGGATGCAGTCGATGACCCAGAATGCCGTATTTGTGAGACGTTCAGCCAGAGCCTTGTCGTTAACGGCCTTGGCTGCCTTGAGCATCGCGGCGGCAGCCATCATGTTGGCGTGCTTAAAGACAGCACCGTTCTCACGGTCGCCCTGATAGTAGAGAGCAACGTCGATCTTCGGAGCGATCTTCGGGTAATCAACGCCTGTACAGAGACGGAAACCGAACGGTGTCTTGAGATTCTTGTCGAGGCTGTCGAGCATTGTGGAGATCTGCTCTTCCGATGCACAGTCAGCAAGGACCGCCCAACTGAAGGAGTTCAGGAAGTATGTGCCGACCTTGCCGTCCTCGATGACGAGACCGTCGCCCTGAGCACCGAGGTAAGAAAGTTCCGGCTTGTCTTTCCTGTTGAAAAGAACTCGTGCGAAGTAATCGCCCTTCCAAGCGTACTCATTAATGCGGCTCTTGAGGTCCGCGGAAACGCTCTCGAGGTAAGCACCATATTCAGCGTCGCCGCATGTCTTAAACATGCCGATAGCGGCATCTACGGCTACCTTAAGGAGGCATCCGTTCATGACGGACTCGGAATACTCAGACTCGTAAGCGACTTCACCGTACTTCTTACCGCTTGCCTTGAGCTGCTCGTTGTAGTTCTCGATCTTTGTCGGACCGTTTACGCAGTCAGGATCGACACGCAGACAGTCGTTCCAGTCGGCTCTGTCGATGAGCGGGATGCCGTGAGCACCTACGGAGATCTTATAGGAGTATGTGAATACTGCCTTGATGGTCTCGAGGATAGATCTCTTCTCACCGTCTTCACCGGCGATCGGGAGTTCTTCCTTGAGGAAGTCATAGTCGGCGGTCAGGCTGATGTAGCGGTCGAGTGCCTGCAGAAGCCACAGTGCGTCATCAGACCACCAGCCCGGCTCCTTGCCCTTCCAGTAGAAGTTGTGGTTGGCATAACCGTCTTTATAGATGTTGGAGATCCACTCACGGAGAAGCTTCTTAACAAACTCGATCTCGCCCATGCCCGCGAAGTAGTACATGGAAGCGAAGATGTCCTGGATCTCACGGAAACCGATCTCACGGTAGCCCTTCTGTGTCCAGTCCAAAGAACGGGATACGAACGTCTGGTAGAATACCTGGAACGGAAGGTTGTTGTTTACGTATGCTTCGAAGTTCTTATCCGCATGCTTGATCTGCATGTAGGAAGAGTACTTCTTTGTGAAAGAGATCACCTTATCGAGGCACTCCGGAAGTGCTTTTGCATCGGTGAAACGAGCGATGAGCGCTTCGAGCTCTTCCTGCATAGTGATGTCTTCTTTGTAGTTTTCATTGACGCAGTCAGAAGAAAGGCATGTGAAGTTATCGATCTGGACCTTCGCACCGGCAGCTACCGTAAACGGAGCGGACAGAGCGAAGAAGCCCGGGCCTTTTCTGGAGTGAGCGTTACTGAGAACTGCCGCGAACTGCGGGTTCTCAAGTGTGCCGGCGCCGACGAAATCAGCATATCTGGCGCAGAACTGATCCGGGAAAACGACCTTGCCGTCCTGATGGACCATCAGGGTGTTATAGCGGATATTGCCCTTTGTCCACTTCGGATTCGGGTTGAAGGAGATCGCGCGGATCTCGTCGTTGTCGCCATAGAATACTTCGGACTGAGCAACGACGGTGCTGAAGATAACGTCTTCACGAAGCGCGTGAACTTCCTGAGTACCGAACATACCTGTGTAAACGATGCGCAGGTCTTTTCCTTCGGAACCGTTGTTCTCGATCTCGATGAGCTGTGCTTCTGTTGCTACCGGGAGCTTATCTTCCTGCGGCAGGATGAAGATCGTACGACGGACCTTAAGGCCGTTCTTAAGGGAATACTCGATGACCGTTCTGTTCTGCGCGTGACGGCATACAGCCTTCTCTACGGAATCCTGCTTTGCGGATCCGGAATAGAAGATCACCTTGCCGTTTTCAACGAGATAGAACTGACGGTTTGCCGGGAAGCCGTTCTGCTCCGGCAGGTAGTCCCAGCGTGTCGCAAGGACCTGTGTATCCGCGTGGGAACGGAAGCATCCGCCGCCGACACGGTCGATCGCGCTCTTCGGTGTACTCTGCAGCGGATGATCGAATCCGATGCGGTTACCGATGAGAAGGTTGGTGTAGTAGTGCGGACCCGGAGCCGGAGAACTGAGATCGCAGATCAGCTCGCCGCCCTCGTCGAGTTTGCCGCCCCACTCAGAAGCGTACTTGATGATCGGAGAGGCTTCGGAAAGGATCTTCTTTCCTTCCGGATCTTCCGTCTTTTCTTCTACCTGACCGTTGCTTTCCGAGAAGAGACGGAGTGCTCCGTCATCTCCCGCGATCAGGACAGATTCCTTTTTCTGCGCTGCCGCGCCGATATATGCGTTGATGTCATCTGAAGTAAGAAGTGCGGCACAGACAGGAGCCGGGAACGGGAGACCGGCTACTCCGAAAACAACGCCGCCATTTAAAGTAGAGATGTACTGGGCACTTACGGGACCATTGCCTGCGACATTTCCGAACTTTTTCGCAAGCACCTGATCCGCCGGTGCAATGACTGATCTTGCTCTTTCACTTTTCATCGTATTTGTCCTCCTGAAAAAAATAAGACCGGATGATCTATATCAGATTCGTCCGATCCCTTTTCGTTGCCCGATTGTGTTACAGATGGTTCTGCGGCACAAGCCTTGCACCTCCCCACCAGGATTCACGAAATTTCCCATCCCCTAAGGGCTTTCGCGAACTTATCCACAATCGGGGCAAACGACCTTTCCGATCGCAGCCATATATTCCCAGAACCGCTTTCCCCATAGATAAATCATTCCCGGTTCTGTCTCCTCAAACAGAAGGTCTGATTTATCCTTCCGTGCAACCACGGAAATAACACGGTGCCGTACATATATGACTGACCAACGGAGCCACCGCACATGCCGCAAGATGCAACACAGTACGATGAGGGACGCCGATCGTTACGGCTATGGCTTACGTTTCCGGCCCGGCGGAGTTTCCCCATCCGCCTTAGCGGACCGTACTACGTTTAACCAATCAATAAAATGAGTTTATTCAGCCCATTACGACTTCAACGTTATGAACGCCGCCGTCGAATACAGGCAGAATGTTTCCTTCGATCGCATTTCCGTCAACGGTTACGCTCTTGATACCCTTGCAAACGTGATCCGGGTTCTTGATCGTTACCTTGTACTCTGCGCCACGATACTTTCTGTTGATCGTGAATCCATCCCATGCAGACGGGATAGAAGGATCGATCTTCAGACCGTCAAAGTCAGGCTGTACGCCCAGGATGTACTGGGAAATAGCAACCATGTTCCAAGCGGCTGTACCTGTGAGCCAGGAGTTCTTGCCCTGACCGAAGTTCTTTCCTGTTCTTCCGATATCGGAACCTGCGTCCTTACCACCGATCATCTGGCCATATACGTACGGCTCAGTCTTGTGGATGTCGGATGTTTCTTCCGTAAATGCAGGAGCGATCTCGGAATAGTACTTGAATGCCTGATCACCTTCACCTGCGTAAGCAGCCGCGCAGATGATCCAAGCGTTGTTGTGTGTAAAGATACCGGCGTTCTCCTTGTATCCGCCCGGATATGTGGAGATCTCACCGTACTGGATGTAGTACTTGGTAAATGCAGGATTGTTGAGAACGAGACCGAACTTGGTGTTGAGTCTTTCGTCGATCGCTGCAAGAGTCTTCTTGTCAGCGCCCTGCTCCTTGCCTACATCAGACATGATGGCGAAGCCCTGCGGCTCGATGAAGATCTGGCCTTCTTCGCATTCCTTGGAGCCCATCTTCTCGCCGTTTGCGTCGTAAGCTCTGAGGAACCAGTCACCGTCCCATGCGGACTCCATGATGTTCTTCTTCATCTTGTCGATCTCAGCCTGAGCTGCTGCTGCCTCATCGTCCTTGCCGAGGTGCTTAAGGATCGCGACATAGTTCGGACCTGTGTAGGTGAACAGTGTAGCAACCATGACGGACTCAGCTACCTTGGAGTAACCGCCCTCAGCGGCAAACTTCGGGTTGGTGTATGTCTGGAAGGACTCACCCGGTGTATCGGAGTAGCAGGAAAGGTTGATGCAGTCGTTCCAGTCGGCACGCATTGCGAGCGGCAGACCGTGAGGACCGAGGTTGTTTACGATGTGATAGAAGGATACCTTCAAGTGCTCGAGCATGGTCTGGGCAACGCTCATGTCGTTGTCGTAAGGAACCATCTCGTCAAGGATGGACCAGTCGCCTGTCTCCTTGATGTAAGCGGAAACGGAAAGGATCAGCCAGAGCGGGTCATCCGAGAAGTCACCGCCGATGTCGGCGTTACCCTTCTTGGTGAGCGGCTGGTACTGGTGATAGCATCCGCCGTCCGGGAACTGTGTGGAAGCGATATCGATGATACGCTCTTTCGCGCGGTCCGGGATCTGGTGAACGAAACCGAGGATATCCTGGTTGGAATCACGGAAGCCCATGCCACGGCCGATTCCGGATTCGAAGTAAGAAGCGGAACGGGAAAGGTTAAATGTAACCATGCACTGGTACTGGTTCCAGATGTTGACCATACGGTCGACCTTGTCATCCGGTGTAGTAACGTTGAGGATACCGAGGAGCTTGTCCCAGGAAGCCTTCAGATCAGCAAGACCTGCGGCAACCTTTTCCGGTGTATCGAACTTCTCGATCATGGCCTTGGCTTTTACCTTGTTGATGGTCTTGCCGTCAGCTTCGAACTTCTGGTCAACAGGCATCTCGACATAGCCGAGGATGAAGATGAGCGTCTTGCTCTCGCCTGCGCCAAGTGTGATCTCTTTGTAGTGGGAAGCGATCGGGGACCAGCCGTCTGCGAAGGAATCTGTTGCCTTGCCGGCCAGTACTGCTTCCGGATTATTGAAGCCGTTGTAGATGCCGATGAAGGAATCACGATCTGTGTCGTAACCGTCGATCGCATCGTTTACGGAATAGAAAGCGTAGTGATTACGTCTGTCTCTGTACTCTGTCTTGTGGTAGATAACGGAACCGTCTACTTCTACACGACCTGTGGAGAAGTTTCTCTGGAAGTTCGTGCAGTCATCCTGTGCGTCCCAAAGGCACCACTCGGCAAAAGAGAAAAGCTTGAATGTCTTAGCAGAAGATCCCTCGTTTGTGAGAACGACCTGCTGAACTTCTCCGTCGTATCCGTTCGGTACGAAGAATGTGACCTGCGCCTTCAGATCGTTCTTCTTACCTGTGATGATGGTATAGCCCATACCGTGACGGCACTCGTAAGAATCGAGTTCTGTCTTTACCGGAGACCAGCCCGGATTCCAGACTGTTCCGTTGTCATTGATGTAGAAATAACGTCCGCCCATATCGATCGGTACGTTGTTGTAGCGATATCTTGTGATTCTGCGGAGACGTGCGTCCTTATAGAAGTTGTATCCGCCTGCCGTATTGGAGATCAGACCGAAGAAAGCCTCCGAGCCAAGGTAGTTGATCCAAGGATATGGTGTTTTAGGGGTTTCGATTACATACTCACGCGTTTTATCGTCAAAATGTCCGAATTGCATTTGCCATGTGCCTCCTTAAGACAAGATTTCAAGTACATATATCATACAATAGAAAAGCGCAAATCGGAACGATTCGCGCTGTTAAAAAACGGTAAAAAACGCCTGTTTTTCGGGCAAATTCGGTCAAAGGCAATTAGCAAGGCACTCGAAAACGGTTTCGGATTTTCGAAGAAAAATCAAATTCTTTAAGCCAGTCCGAGCAGCTCGGATAATCCGACGGTGAACAGTTCCTTGAACTCGTCAATGGTTTCGATCTCGCCTTCGTAGTAAGAAGGAAGGAGCTTGTCGATCTCCGCGACCGCGTATTTCTGGATGGTGATATTCTTCGAGATCTCGATCTTCTTTGCTTCCGGTACCAGGATCGTGTAAGGGTTCTGTCCGCGAAGGAAATCGCTTGTGAAGTTCGGATCCGCCGCGCACTTTTCCATGATGCTCACGCTGTTGACGAACTGTCCCTTTACGGCCAGATCCGTCAATACCGTCTCGTCCGTCGTCAATGTACGCAGTACTTTCCCCGCGGTCTCTTTTCTGTCACAGGTAGACGCGACCATCAGCCACATGCCTCCGTCAAAAGAAGGTGTCGCGGCAGGTACGATCGACCAGCCTGTTTCCGGCGGGGTCGTCGTGCTCTCTGTCGTTTCCGCGCCGGTCTCTGTAGAGGTCGTTGTCTCTTCTACTTCTTTATGTCCCGGAACATAGCCGATCACATCGGAAGCGGTCTTCAGTGATCCGAAGAACAGAACACACTGTCCGTCAGCGATCGCCTGCTGCCATTCGGTACTTCCGTATGCAAGATCCATCGTCAGCGTCTCGTGATAAAGTGTCGACTGAAGCGCGACATACTTATCAAAATCGATATCCGTCTTAACGGCTCCGTCTTCTACCCAGGGAGTCGTATGTCCCGCCCAGAAAACATTGCTGATCTGGGTCCTGTCGGCAAGAAGCTTCTTCGCGCCTTCGGAATTCATGCTCACTTCTCTGGCATACTCAAGGAGCGTATCCCACGAGGAGACCATCGGCGCCACCTTGGAAGGATCTGCCGTTCCCAGGCACTGCTCCGCCTCGGCACGGTTATAGAAGACCACTGACGGCTGAAGTTCGAAAGCCAGTGCCTTTATGGAATTCTCGTCATTCGTGGCCGCGTCATAGGTGTACTTGAACTGATCGGAAAGCTCCTGTCGGCCGATGCCTACCTGCTCAATACCGATCGAGTGCTCACTTGCCGTCCAGGCTTCGAGATTGTCGGCATCCATCAGGAAAAGATCCGGTTTCTTCTCACCCAGAACGATCGCGTTATTAAGCTCTTTAATATATTCGGAACGATCGATATAGACATACTCATATTCGATATCCGTAAGATAATCGGCGAGCGTCTGTTCGAAGTCTTTATCGTATCCGTAGATTACGAGGGGATCTGTCGATTCGTCAGTGACGGTACTCGGAACGGACGGTTCCGAGGAAGGTTCTGTTCCTCCGGATGTATCCGTCGGATCTTCCGTATCGGTAGGGATCGTTCCGGTCGGTTTTTTCTCGGAAGTCTTCTCTGTCTGATCGTCTGTTTCCTTCGAAGAAGAGGGCTTGCAGGCGCACATCGGCAACGCCATCGAGACCACAAGTATCGAAGCTAAAAGTTTACCTGCTTTCATCTTACCCTCCGCAGAAATATCTACGATAAAGTTTACAACAATACTTGACCTCTTTCAACAAAAGTGACCGCACGGTTAGTTTCCCGAATAATTGACAACACCGCTGTTTCATAATAAAATCTCATTTGTCTGACAAAGACTCTCGGGGCATTAGCGCAGTTGGGAGCGCATCACACTGGCAGTGTGGGGGTCAGGGGTTCAAGTCCCCTATGCTCCACCAAATCAAAAGGCCGTCTCAAACGAGACGGCCTTTTGCTATTCATACGAGGCTGCAGGGAATCGTACAAATCATGTCTTTTATGTTTCTTTAACTGCGAAAAAGCTTCTCGGCCTTCGGATGGATCTTCTTCAGATCGATCTTTCTTTCGAGGATCTGTTTCCTAAGCTCAGCAATATCCGACGGACCGGAAACCTTGTAGTATATTTGGCAATGTGGAACATATACGCAATTATTCGTTCTCGTACATGGATCACGTTCGAGAACTGGATCTCTGCCTATGATCACACGCTCCACCAGTTTCCGGTCAATGCCGGCCGCAACCAGTTTCTTGGAAATGCTCTCCGCCTCAGCTTGAGTTAATGTAATATCCGTATTGAACTCTTTGCTTTTCATTTTCATCACCTCTACTTTTCCGGTAATAATCTACCCGGATCTCGTTAGTCGCGGAAAAGCGTCTCTGCTTTCGGATGGATCGACTTGATATCAATGTTCCTCTCGAGAATTTGCTTCTTAAGCTCTGCAATATCTGTCGGTCCAGCTGACCTGAAGTATTTAGTACACGGATTCTTACCTTTTACGCAGTGAACACAGTTTTCTGTTTTATCACATCCTTTACCACCAAATACGCGTTCGTCGATCACTCTCGCAACCAGTTTCCGGTCGATTCCGGCTGCAACCAGTTTATTGGTAATAGTCTCTGCATCTGCCTTAGTTAATGTAATTTCTGTATTAAACCCTTTACTTTTCATCTTTGTCACCTCTACTTTTCTAGTAATTGTCTGCCGAGATTTCATTTCCGACAGATACTCGTTGTTTTGTGTTCCGACTTGTATTATTCCCTGCAGCCAGAAAAGAATCGGTATATTTCACCAGTTGGTCTTCAAACCGGTTATTGTAATAATCGCAATCATACATATTTGCCGACTCCTCATTCGGAAGGGCCGGCCGGATACAGCCTCCACCGCAGATAAAAGCGAATCTGCAACGGATACAATTCTTTTTGTATCCCATCATTTTTCTTTTCCACTCTTCTTTGGGTTCAGGATTCCATTGGATCGAACCTGTCTCGTCATATGTGCCGATCACGTCTTCCGTTCCGCCTACACAGGACCAACAAGGATAAATGGTCCCGTCCGGAGCAAAGACACGAAGAAGGCTGTCTGCGCCACAGGCGGCGACTTTGAGCGGATACTTCTGATTAAGATAAACAACAGGAAAAAGATGATCATCCAGATCCGCTGTCCGGCCGGTAATATCGTATTCAAGTTGCGGATATTCTTGCTCTACGGCTTCTTCCAGTTTCTTTAATTCCGTATTCACAAGTGTCAGGTCTCCGGCGCCCACTACAGCATAGGCATTAACCATAAAAGACGGATCGTTCAAGAATCCTCTTCTATCCAGGTCTTCCAGAAGATCCATAAATTGCGGCTCATTTCGTTTGTCGAGATTGACTCGCATCTTGACGATAACGTCTGTATCTTTCAACGCCGTCTCGATATTCTTCATTATCTTGTCATAGGAAGATTCTCTATCCAGTGCGATCCTTCTGCTGTTATGGATCTCGCGGGGACCATCGACCGTGATCTGCAAGGAACTGATTTTCTTGCTCCCGAGAAGATCCATATAATGCTCGAGGTCATGGCCGTTCGTCACAGCAAAACATGTATTATCGATTTCTTCGCACTTTTCCAGGATGTACTCGATTATATCCCGGTTTTCTTTTGCCAGCGGTTCTCCGCCGTAAAGGGTAATGTTTTCTCCCGGCTCTATCTTGTCTTTTATGATTTTAAAGACCGCATCCACCTGTTCTTTCGTCATTACTTTGGAAGGATATCCGCCTTCTTTTTCAAAACAGTATGTGCAACGGTAATTACAGCCCATAAAGGGTACCAGAACGACAGCCCATTGATCGGGATCTCTTAGCGAATTCATTTCAAAAGCAAGTGCTTCTGCCTTCGCCGCTTCTTCATCCTGAGTCAGTTCTGTCAGGTATCCTCTTTCCAGGAAATGCTCACGGATCACCTCAATTTTGTCCATGATCTCCGATGGCAGGACATCTTCATGTGCATAGGAAGAGACGACTTCATAAGCCTCTTCATCGATCGTGTCCATGAGCCCCGTGAGCCCGTTGAGAAGAATGTGCTCCCCATTAGATAAAGGAGCAGTAAAAATGTTGTAACTGCTGAATCTCATAACAACCCTCCGATTCTTCGCATCAGAAAATAGCTTCTGAATGCGCGCGCCAAAATACCTCCTGTTCAGAAGTTCCTATCGGGACTTCTTTTGAACAAGAAGTTCAGTTTCTTCGGGATTATGTCACTGGAAGTCATTTCGTTCCGAAGAACGAATCATGATGAAAAGTTGTTATGTCGTTTTGTGTAAAAGATTCACTGGATGGCGCTTGGAATCGGATTCTGTCATCTCATTCCGAAGTAATTTCATTATAGACTACCGAGAAACAATTGTCACTAAAAATTGACAACTCCGTTTTCTCCCCTCACAAACCGCGCGCGAACGACACACGAGTAATCGGTAACAGCATAAGAATACAAAAAGAAAAACTCTTCGAAGCCTCCGCAGGGCAACGCCCGAGGACCAGCGAGAAAGAGTTTTTCTTTTTAGTATCTTATTAGGTTTCTACCGATTACTCTACCGTAACGGACTTCGCAAGGTTCTTCGGCTTATCGATATCGCAGCCGTTCTCCTTGGCAACGTGGTAAGCGAGCATCTGTAAAGGAACGATCTCAACTACCGCGGAGAAGAGATTGTCGATCTTCGGAATAAAGATAACATCATCTGCCTGAGCCAGGATCTCATGGTTGCCCTTGTAGGTAACCGCCAGGACCTCAGCGCCACGGGCCTTGACCTCAACGATGTTGCTCAATGTCTTTTCCATGATGTGCGGGTTGCAGCAAAGAGCGATGACCGGCTGATGCTCTTCGATGAGAGCGATAGTACCGTGCTTGAGCTCACCCGCGGCATAGGATTCTGCGTGGATGTAGGAGATCTCCTTCATCTTCAGGGCAGCCTCCAGAGCGATCGCGGAGTCGGTATTTCTTCCGATGAAGAACATCGACTTGGTGTTGTGGTATTTCTTCGCCATCTTCGGGATCTTCGGGTTCATGTCGAGAACTTCCTGAACACGCTTCGGGAGCATCAGGAGTGTGGACAGGTGATGGTAATAATCGGCATCCTCGATCCTCTCGAGTGTCTTAGCGATGTAAACGGCAACCAGGTACAGAACGGAAACCTGTGTCGTGTAACCCTTTGTGGTCGCAACGGCGATCTCCGGACCCGCCCATGTGTAAAGGACATCATCCGCGAGCTTTGCGATGGTGCTTCCGACAACGTTTACGATTGCCAGAGTTCTGGCGCCTCTCTCCTTGCACTCCTTCATGGCAGCGATAGTATCCGCTGTCTCACCGGACTGGGAAAGAACGATCAGAAGTGTGTGCTCGTCGATCAGCGGATCGCTGTAACGGAGTTCACTTGCGAGCTCACAGGAAACCGGGATACGGCAGAGCTTTTCGATCGTGTACTTGGCGGCGCATCCTGCATAGTAAGCGGAACCGCATGCCGTGATGACGATCTTGTTGATGGACTCGAGATAATCCTTTGTCCATTCGATCTCGTCGAGAACGATCTTGCCGTCCTTGATACGAGGAGCAACAGTTGCCTTAACAGCTCTCGGCTGCTCGATGATCTCCTTGAGCATGAAGTGCTCGTAGCCGCCTTTCTCAGCTGCTTCGATATCCCATGTGATACGAGAGATCTTCTTTGTGATGGTCTGACCTGCCGCGTCAAATACCTTGACTTCTTCAGGAGTCAGTTCAGCGAACTCACCGTCATCGAGGTAGATCGCGTTTCTTGTGTTGGCTACGAGTGCGGTAACGTCAGATGCGAAGAAGTTCTCACCTGCGCCGACACCGAGGATCAGCGGGCTTGCCTCACGTGCAACTACGATCGTGTCCGGCTTATCTGTGCAGATAACACCGAGAGCGTAGGAACCGGAAAGACGAGCGGATGTCTTGATAACGGCACGACGAAGGTCTCCCTTGTAGTACATTTCGATGAGGTGAACGATGACCTCTGTATCTGTTTCACTGTCGAAGTGATAGCCCTTGCCGATGAGCTCTTCACGAAGAGAAATGTAGTTCTCGATGATACCGTTGTGAACGATCGCGAAACGGCCGTCGTTACTCAGGTGCGGGTGCGCGTTCGTATCTGTCGGAGCGCCGTGTGTTGCCCATCTGGTATGACCGATACCGAGCAAACCGGGGCAATTCTTACCGTCTTCTGTCAGTTCGCAGAGATTCGCGATACGGCCGCTTACCTTATCGACTTTGATGACACCTTCATTTAAAACGGCAACTCCCGCAGAGTCATAGCCTCTGTATTCGAGTTTCTTAAGTCCGTCCAGAAGGATCGGTGCCGCCGGCTGTGATCCTGTATATCCAACGATTCCACACATAATGTTCTCCCTTTCTTCCGCATCCTCTTATCGTCTTTTCGGATACGAAAACGGGCTTCGAAACGAAGCCCGAAGTGTATTGTTCAGAATTATTTTCTGATGATGATGCTCTCTCTTTCAGGTCCGACCGAGACATACGTGATCGGGCAGCCGATCGCCTTCTCGACGTAAAGGACGTAGTCCTGAGCCTGCTTCGGAAGGTCTTCCCACTTTCTCGCACCGGAGATGTCTGTCTTCCAGCCTTCGAAATACTCGATGACCGGTTTGCAGGAATTGAGTGCTACCGGGAACGGGAAACGGTCGATCTTCTGTCCGTCGAGTTCATACTGTGTGCATACCGGGATCTTATCCATGTAGCTCAGAACGTCGAGCTTGGTAAGAGAGATCTCAGTTGCTGCCTGAACTTCGATACCGTAGCGTGTAGCAACGATATCCAGCGGACCAACACGACGCGGTCTACCGGTCTTTGCGCCATACTCGAAGCCGGCCTTACGAAGCTCTTCCGCCTCGTCACCGAACATCTCGCATACGAACGGGCCTTCACCTACGCATGTGGAGTATGCCTTTACGACACCGACAACATCCTCGATCTTCGCACCCGGGAAACCGGATCCGATCGGCGCGTAAGCAGCCATTGTGTTGGAAGATGTGGTGTACGGGTGGATTCCGTAGTCGAGGTCACGGAGAGATCCGAGCTGAGCCTCGAAGAGGATGTTCTTGTCTTCTTCTTTTGCCTTTGCGAGGAAAGCACCTGTGTCGCAGACGAACGGCTTGATCTTCTCACAAGCATCGTCGACCCACTCTTTGAGCATTTCCATGGTATACGGTCTTGCTCCGTAAACCTTTGTGATCGTCAGGTTCTTCCACTCGAGGAGATCTGCGAGGTGCTCCATCAGGTGATCCTTATAGAAGAGTTCGCCGGCAAGGATCGTCTTCTTCTGATACTTGTCAGAATAAAACGGAGCGATACCCTGCTTGGTAGAACCGAATTTCTTATCAGCCAGACGCTGTTCTTCCAGTCCGTCCAGTTCTCTGTGCCACGGCAGAAGGAGAGATGCGCGGTCGGAGATCTTCAGGTTCTCAGGTGTGATCGAAACACCCTGGGAAATAACTTCCGACATTTCCTTCCACAGGTTTTCCGGATCCAGCGCTACGCCGTTTCCGAGGATATTTACGACACCATCGCGGAAGATACCTGACGGCAGAAGATGCAGAGCGAATTTGCCCTTCTCATTGATAACTGTATGACCGGCGTTACCGCCACCCTGGAAACGAACGACGATGTCGTACTTTTCCGTGAGCAGGTCGACCATACGGCCCTTACCTTCATCGCCCCAGTTGATACCTACGATTGCGCAGTTTTTCATTTTTTGCCTCCCTTTTCGGTGCGAAAGCCTTTTCAAAACAAGGGTGTCCTGAATACTCCATCAAGACACCATTGTCAATACCGCACACTTTATACTCTATATAATAGGCATTGTCAAGAATAATCAGATATTTTCAGTTTTTCCAACCATTCTTTTTAACAATTCCTCGCGTTTTTAGTTCATTATGTACTCTCTTGTTCGGAACCGTCCTCGATGACTTCCTCCGGGATCGGACCGAGTACGATATCCGCGAAATTGATCGGGAGTCCGATCGTCGGAACTCTTACCTGGCCTGCCTTCGACTTTCCGGGGAAGATCGTGATGCCTTTTTTCGGAAGGACGAACGAGATCGTCATGTCGGCACTTACCGCACCCGGATCGACCTCACCGGTATCGCAGTCGACACCTGTCGGGATATCGATGGAAAGGACTCTTGCCCCGCGGACATGACCTTCTTCGATCTTTTCCGTGATCGCCGTCAGCTGTGGCGGAAGGGGTCTTATGAACTCATATCCTGTGCCGATGATGCCGTCAACAAGAACGCACGGCATGCCCGGTTCGTTTTCATAGATCATGCGGGAGATACCGGCCTGCCAGTTACTCGGATCGAATTCCGTAGCCGGCTTGATCGGTACACCGAACTTCTCGGCGGCCGCGCGGTTGTTCTTTACCGTCGGGGAATGCGTCTCGCCCGGGAAGCAGTCCCAGATCGTGACCTTATATCCCCAGGAGCTTAGGATCCTTGCGGCTACATAGGAGTCGCCGCCGTTCATGCCCTTACCGGCGAAGAAGTGGATCGGTGTCGTCGTTGCTTTTGCCGCGGCAACACAGGCATTCGCCACCGCAAGTCCCGCGTGTTCCATAAGGATCGAGACCGGAACCTGATAATCAGATGCCGCTACTTTATCGAGTGTTCTCTGCTCTTCGCGTGTCAGCGTCATGCGTACGCGGCGAACGGGCTCGTAGGGCTCTTTCGGTGGTGGTGGATTCAGTATGCTTTTTTGTGGCCAAAAAGGACTTTCATTCTTTCTCATATTTCGACCCCGCCTTATCCTCTTCGATTCTTAGATCTACCTGTTTATTGTATCATTTCATTTCCGATATGGTCGAGTGCTTTTACCACGGGGATAGTAAGAAACGCGATGAGAGCCCCCGCAAAAGAACTCGCCAGGGTAAGATACGGAAGATAACCGATCACATAGACGGTCTTTGTCACAAAGATCGCGACCAGGATCTGCCCCACGGCATGGGTCGCGGCGCCCGCCATACTTACGCCGTAGATCGAGACATGCTCCATATCCGAAAGAAGGCTCATCGTCGCCCAGGCAGATACGCCGCCTAAAAGCGAGAACATGAAGCCGATGACGTTTCCGCCGAAAGCAAGGATAACGACCGAGCGAAGGATCGCCACGGCAAGAGCTTCTTTTCTTCCGACGCTATAGAGAGTGACGAGGATGGCGACATTGGCAAGACCGAGTTTAAAGCCCGGGATCGGAAGGATCCCTCGAGGCAGAAGCCATGCCTCAACGATGCTCAGGATCAGCGCGAGCGCGAGCATCATGGCGGTCTTTGTCAGGTCATAGGCGGTACGTTTCATTCTCATTTTGAGATCACATCCACCTTTCCTGAAGTATCGTCCTCGTCTCCGGCAACGATCTCTACGACCACGCGGTTCGGAAGACACACGGCGCCGTCACCCGGCTTTTTCAGGTCACCCTGATGCACGCAGATCTTATCCGGGCAGTCGCTTTCTTTCACATATACTTTTTCGGAGGAAATACAGATCACCATATGGCCGTGATCACCGTCGATCCGATATTCCATCGGCTCGGAAAACTCACGCAGGTCCTTTTCGAGAAGTACCTGACCGTCCCGGGTGATGCGCACATACGGTGGCTTGTTTTTATTCTTTCGGGTGTAGATCCATGTTCCGACGATCAGGATCGCGCAGAAAAGAAGGATCGAAACGATCACGAAAACATCGCCGAGGCAGAAACGAAAACGTCTCTTCGGAAGTGCTTTAGCTGAAGTATTCGATTGTCCATCCTTCTTGGGCATTCACTTTTCCTTCAAGTGTTGATGATACCCATAATGTACCATTTTCCATGCAGAGAATACAATCGATGCCTTCACGGGAGGAAAGCTCCATCGCTTTTTCGGAACCGAGTGAAAAGAGTGTCGTCGAGTAGACATCTCCCTTCGTTCCGTCAGGACCGATCACGGTCGCGGAAAGAAGGTCCGTCTCCGCAGGATATCCTGTCGAAGTATCCATGATGTGCCCGTAACGGACACCGTTTTCTTCGATATATCTTTCGTACGCACCGCTAGTGATGACCGAGCAGTTCTGACCTTTGGAAAGCGAATACGTGCAGCAGAGTTCAGAAGATGAAAGCGGTGAAATGATACCGATATTCAGTTCATCCGAACGGGACTTGCAGCAGATGTTTCCGCCGAGGTCGAGGATGATCTTCGAAAGCTTATACCCATCAAGTCTTTCCATCAGAAGATCTCCGATATATCCTTTGGCCGCGCCGCCGAGATCGACCTTCACGCCTTCTTCGAGATACGCTTTGTTGTCCGGCAGAAGATGGACTTTTCTATAGTCGACAAGAGGAAGAACTTCAGTGATCTCTTCTTTTGTCGGAACATGCGCGTCTTCTGTTCCGAATCCCCAAATGTCCATGACCGGAGCGATCGTCAGATCGAATCTTCCTTCGGTTTTATCCGAGTATTCCAGTACCATAGAGAGAAGATCGTAGGTCTCTTTTGAAAGGGAAACCGGCGCTTCTTCCGAGGAAAGATTCAGCGACGAGATCTCGCTTTCAGGATCCTGTCTCGATAGTTTTCTCTCAAGATCCATGATGTAGTTTGCCGCGTCGTTCATCGCCTCTTCCGAGTCTTTTCCCTTTAGCGTGATCGTGATATATGTGTCGAGCGCAAAGAACGAACGGGTCGTTTCCTTTTCCGCCGAGCGGCAGCCGGTTATGCTGAAAAGAAGGGTGGCCGTGATCATGCAAAAAGCGACAAAAGCCCGCGATCTTTTCCAAAGAAAAGATGCGGGCTCTTTTTCTGAAGTAAATCTCTTATCTTGTTTTTTCGTCTTCTGCAACGAACTCATTGTCATCCTCGGCTTCTTCCATTTTGTGCCGTGGCTTCTTCCCGTGGATGATCGCGTAGATGTTACATCCGCCGACGATCACGAAGAAGATTCCGACGACCAGTGCCTCAGCCCAGAATACCACATATTGCTCGGCAAGTCGCGCCGAACGCTCATAGTATGGAACGGAAATTCCGTCACCGCCGACGTAGGACTTCTTCAGCGGAAAGTATTTCTTGAAAAGAGAGATCACGTTGAATCTGTCTGTGTTATTGATCAGAACGAGCTTGGAAGTATCTTCCGAATAGCTGACCGTATCGGAAAGCGCTTTCTTCAAGTCGTTGAACGCGATGTTCTTGATTGGATCCATCATGAGGACCTCATAGCATGTGATCGCCAGATCCTCCTCTTTGACCGCCGAGTCTGTTTCCATGGAGTTCGTCGGCATGAAGCCTCCGTTTGCGAGAGAAGCCAGCTGCGAGAACTGGATATAAGCTCTCGGCTTTGTCGCGCCGACTGTCTCGGAAAGTTCATCGGTTCCGTCATTCACGACTCCTACGACCGAATAGATCGTTCCGTTGATCTCGACAAAAGCACCTAAGACCTGGTACGAGCGGAAGAGGTTCCATGCCATCTGTGTGTTCAATACGATGGACAGTCTGCCAGGCTCATCCTGCTGGAGAAATCCGCCGCTTTCGTAGATGAAAGGATGGATTGACGCGTAGTCGCCGCCGACCCCGACGATCTCACAGGAGTCCACAGAGCCGGTCTCTTCTTTGTTGATCATGCCTTTCGCGGCGTATGTCGCGGTCGTGGAGTAGCAGTCTTTCCACGGGTTAACGATAACGCTTCCCTTGCCCTGACCTTTACCTGAGTCACCGACCGTAGATCTTTCCGTGATGTCCAGTGCCTCATGAAGACTCTTGACCTTCTCGATATTCAGACCTTCCTCGGTGCTTCTCGCCGCGGAGCCGTCGCCTTGTGCAAGTCCCGGACCTAAAACGGTCATCTGGCGGTACGGCATTACTTTCGATTCGTATTGTTCAGCCGCGTATTGGAAGCTCTGACGGTCCAGTACCTGGTTGATCCGGATGACGGATGCCACTCCGAGCACCAGTCCGGCCGTGGCGAATACGAATGGTATGCCGAGAAGGACATAGTGAGTGCGTCGACAAAGGACAGCCCACTTATTCTTTATGAAGTTTTTCAACTTTTGACGGATCTCCATCAGATTGCTTCTCCTTCAGCAAGACGTACCTGCTCACCATTCTTGATCGGTTTTTCCGTACGTACGATACAGTATGCGTAGCTGATGCCGGAGCCCTGGATCGCGTAGGTTGTCGCGTCCTCGGCAAGGATCTTTACTTCCACTTTTCTGGCGATATATCTTTCACCGAGAGGGCTGTTTTTCGTGACGAGAACATAGATGAAAGTTCCCTCGGAATCTGTCTGGACCGCGCCCTTCGGCACAACGCTCTCGTAGGACTTATTGAATGTCGAGAGTGTGCAGTCGACTGTCATCGCGCCCGGTACCATATACCAGCCGCTGTTTTCGATCTCTACCTTGATGATGCAGCTGTCGGACGGATTCTGCGGGTCCGGTCGGATGGACTCGATACGGCTGCTTTCGCTGATATCCGTTCTTACTTCCATGCCGGGATACAGGCTCTGTGCTTCGGTCTTAGTTACCGGACACTCAATATAGAAACCGGATTCCATGTCCGCGATTACGAACAGTACATCATCCTTTGCGTATGTGCCTTTTCTTTCAGCGTTGATCGTGATCAGAGTACCGCTGATCGGTGCCTTGATCTCCGTGATCTCGTAATACTTTTCAAGTTCCTCGACTTCTTTTTCGAGGTCCTCGAGTTGCTTGAGTTCCAGTGCTTTATCATCAGCTGCTTTGTCTTTATCGATACCTTCATTAGTTCTCGCATCGCTCAGAGTCTGTTTTGCCTGCTGGAGATTGTGCTTTGCGTCTTTCAGAGCTCTCTCTGCGTCTTCTACGGAAGAAAGCTGTTCGAACTCCGCAAGATCGGTCTGCTTTTCCTGCAGTTCCGCATCTTTCGCGGCCTTGGCTGTTTCGTTATCGATCATCTTATCGCTTACTGTCTTGATATTGGCATTGAATCCGTTATAAGAATCCTGATGTGTCTGAACTTCTTTTTCCGCATCGGCGACCGCCTGGTTCGCCGCGTCAAGAGCCGCCTGATCGAAATTCGGATCGGCCGGATCCGTGATCTGAGCTGCCAGATTCTCCTGAGCTAATGCCAGGGATTCTTTTGCCGTTTCGAACTTTTCGTACGCCTCGTCTCTTCTCTGCTCATACTCGGCCTTCTGGTTCTCAAGATCTGCCGCTTCTTTATTCAGCTGTACGATCGCATCTTCGATCGTCTTGATCTCAGTTTTGGTCTTTGCGATCGCCGCTTCCTTGTTCTTAGCTGCTTCGAGATTCTTCGTAGCCTGTGTGACAGCTTTTTCGTAATCGACGATCTGCATCTCATCGGCATAGTGGTCAACAGGTCTGTTCGGTGTGCGCTCATCGTATCCCATCTTTTTCTTGAGATCTTCAAGCTGTTTTTTCTTGTCTTCGAGGTCCTCTTTCTTCTCGGGGATCTCAAGGACAGCGAGAACATCGCCTTCCGCAACTTCCTGATACGGATATACAGGAACTTCTTCAATTTTGATCTCACCCGGAGACTTTACCTGAAGCTCGGTATTCGCTCGCAGAAGGCCGGAAGTACGGGAGATAGAAGTCAACGTACCACCGTAGATCTGCTGAGTGCTGACCTGCGTCAATGTCATGTTCATGATGGTATTAGAAAAGAACGTCAGGATGCCCATCACGATCAGGAAGATGATCAGAGCTTTGATTATCCACTTTTTGCTCTTTTTCTTTTTTATTTCGTCTGACATAGTCAAAACCTCCTCAAAAACCTCGTAACCTTATTTGATTCCCGATCGGGAGATGCCCTCGACCAGATACTGTTCGCCGTAAAGGAATATCAGAAGCGGCGGTAACATGAAAATGAATGATGCCGCGAAAGCAACGCCGATCTCCGATGCATTGATCTGTGAAAGGAATACAGACAGAGGCTGCTTGCTCTCGTTTTCCAAAAGGATGAGCGGCTGCTCAACCATGTTCCAGTAGTCGATGAACAGAAGGATCGCCATCGCGTAGATCGCGCTCTTACACATCGGCAGACTGATCTTCGTGAATATGTTCCATTCGTTCGCGCCGTCCAGTTTCGCCGCTTCGATATACGACGAAGGGATCTGCCTCATGTATTTACTTAAGAGGTAAACACTGAACGTGGAGAACACACCCGGAAGGATGATCGCCCACCATGTGTTATAGATCCCGAGCCAGTTCGCGATCAGGTAGTTCGGAACCAGCGTTACCTGGAATGGCATGAGCATCAGGATTACGTATGAGAAGAAAAGAACTTCTCTTCTCTTTCTTCTGTATCTGGAGAAACTGTATGCCGCGAGGCATCCGACCATGAGCTGTCCGAAAACGATCGGCACAACGAGCGCCACGGAGTTCCAGAACTTCAGAAGATAAGTCGGACTTAAGAACAGAAGCGTCTTATACTGGCTGAAAGAAACCATGTCCGGGATCATCTTCAGCTTCGGCGTCGAAGAAAGATAAGTCTTCGTCTCGGCCGCCGCGGAAGAAAGGCTGTTATAAACGGCACTGTAGTTCGTCTTGATCTCATCCGTCGACATGAACGAGTCGAGGATCGTAAGTACGATCGGCATCAGGGCGAAAGCCGCGACCGCGATCGCGAGGAGCGTTCCGAGCGCCGTCCAGAATTTCGATGTCGCGTTTCTTACGACCGCTTTTCTCTTAGCGACGGCTCTTGCTCTTTCGTGCATCTCTTCCAGTTCTTCATCGGAAAGACGGACGATCTCAACTTCTTTGATGTCACGGATGGAACCGTGATCGTGCTGTTCTTCCATCACCTTTTCGGGCATCGGCTGTAATGGAGTAATCTCGTTTTTCTTCATGTCATTACTCCTCCGTATCTCTGCCCAGTCGGTTCTCCGCAATGAAGAGGATACCGACGATGATGATCATCGCGATACACATGATGATCGCCGCTGCAGTAAGTTTCGCGTTATCTAAGTGTGAGAACATATTGTTCATGAAATTCTGAAGCATGTAGAGTGCGTCAAACGGATAGTCACCGGCGAGAAGATAAACTTCACGGAAGATCTTAAACGAGTTGATCAGTGACATGATCCCGACAAAGAAGATCGTCGGCCACAGGTATGGCAGTTTGATGCTGAAGAATCTGCGGACCGCGCTCGCGCCATCCATCTTCGCCGACTCAAGCTGCTCCTGAGGAACAGCGGAGATCGCGGAAATAAAAAGTACCATGTTGTATCCGAGGTTCTTCCACAGGAAGAGGATCAGGATAACGAGTCGTGACCAGTCAGATTTCATCCAGTCGATCTTGTCGATGCCGAACCATCCCATGTATGTATTCAGCGCGCCGTTGTAACTGAACATTACCTGCCAGATCAGAACGATCGAGGCAACCGGTACCATCATCGGGTTGAGCATGATACTTCTGAAAACGCTCTTGCCCGGAATCTTCGAACTTAAAAGGAGAGCCAGAAGGAGTGCGAGGAGCACTGCCAGCGGAACGGCGATGCCTGCAAAGATAAACGTGTTTGTAGCTGCCGTTTTGAATGCCTGGTTGTTCCAGACGTGTACATAGTTATCGAATCCGACAAACTCGGTATTGGTTGAACTTCTCTGAAAGGACTGGACCAGAACGATGAGCATCGGTCCGAAGAAGAAAAGCAGAACACCAAGAAGACTCGGTGTGAGATATCCGGTAAATACGAACCATTCACGGAGCTTTCTTTTTCTCCGTCCTTTGATTCGTCTTTTTCTCACTTCATCCGGATTGTATTCGTGTGTCGCCATCTTTATACCTTTGTATTATTTTCGCACAAGCCCCAACGCACTTATTGTACTATATTGAAACAGATTTGTGTCACGTACTTTATGCGTCTGATCGCCTTGCTGTTTTGTTAAGGAGGGGTGGGAGCGAGGGGGGTGGACCTCGCTCCCGGGGTATGAAAGTAAATAGAAGATAGTAAAGGTTCTCTACTTTTTTCCATCCGTCCGGGAAACCAGCTTAGGGGGACCGTTTCCCTTCCGGCAATTTTATTGTCACATTGCGGTATGACTAACAAGTGACCTTAAAGTGACAAAAACGTCACTTTACCTCTCATGCACCTTAGTAGTCGCACGATTCTGGATGACCTTACAAACATCCTCGGCCGGCTTCTGGTTCGCGAAGAACGATGCCGTCTCCTCCTTGATGATCGCCAGGATGCTCGTATCCGTGGTCTTGATGACGGTGATGTTTTCGATCAGCTTGACATAGCCATCACAGATCTCAGGAGTGATCTTCGTTCTCTCTTTGAGTCCTTCAGCGGATGCTCCTTCTTCCTTGATGTACTTGTTGTAATCTTCAACATACTCGTTGTATCTTGCGATATCATCCTCGTTTTTTCTCGTCAGCGCGTTCTTGCTGACAGGAATGCCCAGGAAAGATTCCGAGTACTTGTACTGGCTGTCTTCGTCAAAAAGGTATCGGATAAAGTCCCATGCCTCTTCCTGATGATCGGAAGCTGCGGAGATCGCAAATGACATCAGGGACATCGCGGACATACCTTCCGCCTTCGGACCCGGCATACCGATGAAAGTCGGTTGGAATGTGACACTGTTCACGAGACGTGCGTACTCTTCAATACCGTAGATGGTAACATTCATGAGAGCGACGAGACCCTCAGCGAATTTGTCTTCCTCACCGACATAACCTGCGGACATACCCGGACCCATATCCATGTCCATGCCGTACGTCATGTCACCGGAAACGGTCTTGTCCGCACCGTACTTCTTGGAGATCTCCAGAAGTTTTCTGAAATCCTCGCTGTCAAAAGAGACTTCCTTCTTCTCGTTATCGATAAAAGAAGCAAGGTCGGACTCAAGGAACATCGCAAGAAGATCCTCTTTAGACGTGTCCTGGATCAGGGAAACATTTGCGGGAAGAGATCCAACTGCCTGGTCGAATTCTTCGATCGTCCAGGATGTACGGTCTCCGACCAGCTGCGGATTTGCCGCGAAACCTGTGGCATCGATGCATACCGGGATCTGGTAAAGCTTTCCGGATTCCTCACACGCACGGAAAATGTTGTCGAAATACTCATCACGGTTAAAGCCGCTCTGACCATCGATGAATTTGTTCAGATCTACGAGGATCTCCTCTGTGTTGAACTGGCTCATTCCGAAGAAGTTCATGAGGATATCCGGACCCTCGCCGGAGAGCATATCCAGATAGATCCTGTCGGAAAGCTCCGTCACAGTGTCTTCGTACGGCTGATTCGCGGAATAGATCTCATCGCTGTAGTCGGAGATCAGGATACGGGAAACATGCTCCGGGGCCTTGTTATAATCGACGACATAGTCTCTGAAAGGTCCGTCGACGGACATGCATCCGAGTTCAATGACACTCTTGCCGGCATGCGGATTCTTCGGCGCACGTGTGAACTTGACGAGAGACATGTCTCTTCCGCTGACTTTCTGCTGCGGATCTTCCGTCTCGGTCCATGTATATTTCGTGAAGATCATCTCATCTTCCGAAAGGATCTTTACATTCTGCGAAGAGATATTCGTGGAGTTGATGTCCGTCCAGTTCCAGTCGAGGACGAGGTCTCCGGATGTGCCGGTAGTGATGTCGAATCTTTTCAGACCGCTGTTTCCGAGCACATAGCAGCCGTCGATCCCCTGGATGAGAGAGAAGGCTTCGTATGTTGTCTTGATCTTGTCGCCGACCGGCTTGGCCGTATTCTGATCGATCTCCTGGAAATAGAACTCATCCTCGTTGCTGCTGCTGTTGTAATTATCGACAAGCTCATAGATCTTGCCGTCAACGGTAAAGATCATTCCGGTGAAACCGTCAGCAGATTCGTTGGCAAGGAGTTTTCCGTTCGGATCGATGATATGGATACCTGTATAGTCCGCCAGAACGAGGTTACCGTTATCAAGCGGTGTTACCTTAAGATCCCAGGCAAGTTCGAGTTCTCCGGAAACCTCGATCGTTCCTATTTCTTCGAATTTCTCATTCAGCTTGACGATCTCTAGCTTGCTCTTGCAGGAACCTTCCTCGGTCTTGCCGACGACCATGACAAAAGTGCCGTCCGGCAAGGGAGTAATGTTGCCTTCGCTCGATTCCATATCCGAAGCCGGGGTCCTGGAGATCAGATTGCCGTCCAGATCGAAAACGACGGTTCCCATCTCGTTATACTGATTGAAGACCTCCTGTGCCTTGGCGAATTCTTCCTTGTTGTTGCAGTCGACTTTTTCGAATTTGTCCATGACTTCCTTAGGGATCTCATAGGATACGCAGTAAGTCGCAAGGACACGGTCGCCTGTGATGATCGGCTCGGAGATCTCTTTGTACTGAAGCTTCTTGTCTTTATCTACTTCAATATCGATCGGGATCTCGACCGCGTCAAAGTACGGATCGTCCTCCGCGATCACTGTCTGTTTCTTTTTGCTTCCGCTGCTTCCGCTGCTCTTTGTGCCTTTGCCTGATTTCTTGCAGGCGGCGAGCGGAACAGCCATAGTTAATGCTAACGCAAACGCTAGAACATTACGCGCTATTTTCTTCATAAAAACACCTCCGTGGTTCTTGTCAGACTCATTATAGGAATGCACCACGGGGAATAAATGAATGAAATGTAATGTGAATGATTTGTTATTTAGCGGGGCTAATTGTCATCTTTCGTTGACGATCGTCTGCGTACGGTTCTGGATGATCGCGCACACATTATC
This sequence comes from Clostridiales bacterium, assembly GCA_017561715.1. Classification (GTDB taxonomy): domain Bacteria; phylum Bacillota; class Clostridia; order Saccharofermentanales; family Saccharofermentanaceae; genus Scatonaster. Next base: position 116,678 of record JAFZBN010000017.1, read on the forward strand.
GACGTCCTTCTGGTCCGCAAAGTAAGCTGCCGATTCTTCCAAGATGATGTTCAGAAGAGGCGGGTCATACGACTCGATCGTGCTGACGCTTTCGACGAGTTCTTTAAATCCCTGAACGTCCTTTTCCGTGATCGGACTGATATCTCCGTGAAGGAGCATGCCGTACTCGGCGGCGAATTCCTGATTCTCCTTAAGTTCCCTCTCTCTTTCGTCGATCGCGTCCTGATTGACACGGTCAAATGCTTTTCTGCTGAGCGGGATCGACATATAAGAATTCGTATAAAGGTACTGGGAGTCCTCATCGAAAAGACGACGGATGAAATCCCAGGACTCATCTTTGTTCTGTGAGAACGCAGAGATCGCGAGCGTCAAAGACGCGCTTGCGCATACGCCCGTTCCATCCGGGGAAGGCATGCCGATGAAGATCTCTTTGTCTCCCAGAGAACGCGATATCTCCGCATACTGGGAGATGCTGTAGATATAGGTGACCATAAGAGCCAGTCTGTCGTCTTTCATCAGGTCTATCGGATCAGGACCAAGAGCACCTTCAAAAGGCGCGCAGGTGTTCGTATTAAACTTGCTTTCGTACTCGTCGTAATCCGGCACATATTCCACGCCGTACTTTTTGACGATCTCCAGAAGCTGCTTAAATTCGTCTCCGTCAAAAAAGACTTCTTTTTTCGTATAGTCGATGAAACTTCTCATCGCTCCCGTGAGAAGAGAATAAAGGAGATTTTTGTATTCTGTATCTTCAAAGACCTGTACATCCTCCGGAAGTTCTCCGATGATCTGATTAAACTCGGAGTAGGTCCATCCGGATCTTTCACCGATCATATCCTTGTTACCCATAAGACCTCTGATATCAAAGCATACCGGGATCTGGAAAAGCTTATCTTTATTCTCATAGGCGGTCAGTACGTTATCAAAATACTCGTCCCGGTCAAGTCCGTTTTTCCCGTCGACATACTTATTAAGATCGACGAGAACATCTTCGGAATTAAACTGGCTGTAGCCTGCGAAATTGACGAGGATATCGGGACCCGTTCCGTTTAACATATCCATGTATACGCGGTTCGAAAGATCCGTCTGTAAGTCCAGATCATGAGTTCCGGTGATCTCATCAACAAAGTAGTCATGGACGCGGATCCTTGCTTTTCCGTCTTCTTCGTTGTTATAGCGGATGATGTAATCCTGAAGGTCTGAGGAAGGCATACCGATCGTCGCCATCTCGATATAGGCTTTTCCGGCGTGCGGGTTCTTTTCCGCGCGGGTCAGTGTCACGAAATAGTTGTGCGGCTGTACATCTCCGGTCTCCTTATCCGTTTCCCATTCCGAACAGGTAAAGGCGATCTTATCTTCCGAGAATACGTGGAAGCTTTCTTCGTCATAAGAACTGTAGTTGACATCCGTAGCGTTCCAGTTAAAGAACGCTTCTTCACTTCCGGTATCAAGATCGACTTTCGAGATGCCGTTACCGTCAACGTTATAGAAGTTACCGTCACCACCCGCGATCAGGTTCGTGAAAAGGTGTTTCATCTTCTTCTTTTCGTCTTTGAACTTTCCGGTTCTGGAATCGAACTCGAGCATGTACACGGTGATCTCGTCGTTCCCGGAAACTTCGTAGATAAACTGATACAGTTCACCATTCTGCTCCATGAGGTTCAAGGAGTTCTCGATATCGGACTTACCGACGAATTTTCCCTCCGGAGAATAAACATATATCGCCTGATCACAAACGATGATGTAATTGCCGTTATCCGCCTGACAGAAGTTCTGCGGATAATCGTCGAAGGTCTCCGGGAGCGTGAGCGAACCGGTCTGGATCCCCTCGGCGCTGTAGGTATTCATGGTATATGTCGCCTTGCATTCGCCGGGTTTATAGTCATTGACCATGAAGATCACTTCTCCGTCTTTTCCTTCCGCGACGGCGATCGGTTCGCAGTTATATGCAAGTTCGATATCGGTGACCAGCATTCCTTCCTGGTCGAAGATCGCAAAACCCGTTCTGTAGTACTTTTCGATGAACTCGATATATTCCTGACTGGGCTGGTCCCAGTCTGTTACAACCTGATCCATCATTTCGTCCGGAAAATCGTAGACGACCATATATCCGATCACAACATTGTTACCGATGATACTAGACGTATTTATACACGAATATGAGATCTTGTTTCCCGGCATCGGATCGACCGTAAGTTCCACATAACTCGGGGTAAAGTACGGATCATCTTCTTTTACCAGTTCTTTTTTACTCTTCTTTTTCCCGCAGGAAACGGAAGAAAGGAGCACGCCGCCGATCAGGCACATGGAAAGAATGCGTTTGAATGGAAAGTGCATTTTCTTTTCTCCTCCTTATGCCCGATAGTCAAGTATGCCTTTTGAACTGTAGAAAAAGGCGACCGATACGACAACATTAAACGCCGCCAGGATCACGAAATCAAGTAGGAACATGTTCGGCGATATGTCATAAAGCTTCCTTCCGATATTCGCCCCGAAGGACAGTTCGAAAAGGAAAATGGCCGACAGGATCGCAAATGCCAGAGTCATGTGAGCTCCCCGGGAATTGCGAAGACCCATTGTTTTCAAAGATGCCAGATACGACGCATAGAAAAGAAGCGCCGCAGACGCGTAGAAGAAAGCACCGCAGAGCACGAATGCCGGGTGAAGTCTTGCGAACAGCGAAACGATCACAAAGCAGAGGATGCCTTCGACGAATGCTTTGATCACCGGTGCCGTGGACGCGTAGTAGAGTTTACGCAGCGAGCTTCCCGGGATCAGATAGATGAAAGGCTTATTCAGCTCGTCAACGAACTTGCCCATCGGGATCGTAAAGATCATGGCGTAGCACAGGATCGCGACCGAAAGGATCTCCATGATGAAAGGATACATACCCTTTCTCTGAAGCGACTGAAGGAAAGCGCCGAGCAAAACAGCCAGCGCCATCATGCCGAGCGTGCCCCGATCGAAAAGGATCGTCAGGCTTCTTCTCTGTTCGGTCATCTGTCTTTGGAATAAAACGACCTCGCCTCTCTTCTTTCCGAGAAGATGCGACTTTCTCTTCTTGCCCTGGTCCTTCATCATCATTTCCGAAGTGTTGTGGTAAAGGGAATTGCCGTAGCCGTGACCGATGGAGGTCAGTACATCCTCGTAGTAAGCTGATCGGTTACGGAACGCGAAGAACAGTCCGATCATGGGAAGAAGTACCAGAAGTCCCGCGAAGATCAGGGCACGATCCCAGTTTCCATCCATTCCCGCCGCCATAAAGCCGGAAGCCCAGCCGCCGAGCGGGATGTAGTGAAGGTGCGGTTCGTTAAAGAACGTGATCGTATCCGAAAATGGCGTACCGCTCTGCCAAAGGGCAAAGACAACCCCCAGAAGGACCGTCGCGCTCGTAAGATAAAGAGCGATCAGGATGATCCTTCTCATGACCTTGGAAACCGAGGTGATCGAATAAACGGACAGCGTGATCGCCGAAAGACTCATCGACAGAAGGATCCATGATGCCATCAGGATGAGAAGTTCTCGGATGCCGAGTCCGAAATAAAAACGCAGATTCGTCAGCTGCATCAGCAGTATCAGAGTCGCGACCACGCTGAGCAGGAATTTTCTTAAAAGTCCGTACAGAAGGATCTTGTAAGGAGAAAGCGGAGATACGAACAGGTAGTTGATGTCCGATGCCTTGAAAAAAGAACTGCCGTGGTTAAGTCCGACGCAGAGTGCGGCAAAAGCGATGATAAGAAACGCGATCGTCACGCCGCCTTTAAACGTCGGGATCGCATTGTCCAAAACGCCGGTCGCGCCTGTATGACTGACTTCCTGATAGATATAGAGCGTAAAATAGGCAAGCACGATCAGGACACCGATCCAGAACTGCGGATGTCTGATCTTTTCGCGGAGAGAGTTTCTCCATTGCTTTGTCACTAAATACGTAAAAGCACTCATGACTTCTTCTTTTTGTTGCCCTTCTTTTTCTTTGTCGTCTTCGGACGGCTCACCGCCTGGGCCTGCTTTCTGGCCGGGTTCGATGCCGGATGCGTGGCAGGTGCTTTTGCCGTGGAAGGACGGATTTCTTCGTCATAACGCCACTGCGAGTCATACGACTCCGTCTCCGCGAAGAAGATCCTCTCGAGAGACTCGGACCACATGCCGACCATCTCTTCTTTTCTGTGGCAGGAAACGACTTTGCCTTTGTTCATGATATAGGCCTTGCCCCAGATGCCTTCGACCGTGGCGATCATGTGCGTCGAGATCAAGACGGCGACGCCCTCTTCCGCGAGGTCCTGAACAATGATCCGGAGTTCTTTGATCGCGTGCGGATCCAATCCCAGCATCGGCTCATCCAGAAGGAGGAGCTTCGGACGCGGCAGGAGCGCGCAGATGATCGAGACTTTCTGCTGCATACCTTTGGAGAGGTCCTTGCAGAGAGTGTCCACGACTTCCGTCAGGCGCAGACGGTCCACGAGCTCCGCGGCGTATCTTCTGCTCTTCTCACGGTCGAGCTTGTACGCGCGGACGACGAATTCAAACTGCTCACGGACGGTGAGCATATCATAAAGGCACGGAAATTCCGGGACATAACCCAGGATCTGTTTGGCTTTGCTGGAGTTTGCGGGGAAGCCCCCGATCTTTACGGTTCCGTCAAAACGTAAAAGTCCGAGGATGCATTTGATGGCAGTCGATTTACCGGCACCGTTTGGTCCCAGAAGAACGCCGATCTCTCCGGCTTCGAGAGAAAGGTTCACGTTCTCGTTAGCGACTTTTTTGCCGAATTTCTTCGTCAGTCCTTTGACTCGAAGCATCTTATCCTCCCCAGTTCATTCACATAATAAGACAAAGATAGTCTATCATTTTTTAAGTGAATTTACTATTCCCCGTATCTTGAGTAAAATAGAGAGAGTTGGGAAAGGGATGTCCCTTGAAAAAGCAAGAAAAACGAAAAGGGCAGACGGATGTCGGATAAAACCATGATCGAACAGGATAATTCCTACCATATCACCCTTGTGCCGAACGACAAAAGCGCGCGGCTCAACCTGGGGGAGGTCTGGCAATACCGTGATCTCGTCGTCCTCCTTACGAAAAGAACTTTCACCGTTACCTATCAGCAGACGGTCTTAGGTCCTTTGTGGATCATCATCAACCCCGTTCTTTCCAGTTTGATCTACATGTTCGTATTCGGTCATATCGCCGATATCGGAACGGCCGGGATCCCGCAGATCCTCTTCTATTTTGTCTCTTCCGCGGTCTGGGAGATCTTCGCTTTCAGTCTGACGAGAAACTCGCAGACGTTCGTCGCCAACGCCTACTTATTCAGTAAAGTCTACTTCCCCAGGATATGTGTCCCGATCTCGAATATGATCGTCAGTATCCTGAAGTTCCTGATCCAGCTTCTCATCGTGGCCGTGCTCCTCGTGACCTTTGTCGTACGGGGCGATGTTTCGCCGATGTGGGCGCTCTATCCGCTCCTTCCGCTTTTGTTCCTGCAGATGGCCGTTTTCGGCATGAGCGTCGGCGTCCTGATCTCCAGCGTGACCACCAAATACAGAGATCTTCTCGCGGTCGTAAATGTTCTGGTCAATCTCTGGATGTACGGTTCCGCCGTCGTCTACCCGATCAGCAGCATCCCGGACGGCGTCATGAAGACCCTCGTCAAGATCAATCCCGTCAGCGAAATGATGGAGCTGATCCGTATGATCATGCTCGGTCAGGGAGAGTTCGACCTGGTCTATTATCTGGCCGGACTTGGCATAACGATCCTGATGTTCTTCTTCAGCATCATCATCTTTAATCGTGTGGAAAGGACGTTCGCGGATACAGTATGAGTACGGTCGATAACAAAAACGGGAATACCGAAAGAAAAGTCATGATCCGTGTCTCGGGACTTAAGAAGAAGTACCGCCTCGGCAAAATCGGCGCGCGTACCCTTCAGGGCGCGATCAAGGAATGGCGTTCCCGCGATAAGAATTCCGATGCAAAAGCACCGTCCGCCAAGACGAACCGCAACAAAGAATTCTACGCCCTCGACGGCATCGACCTGACCGTCTATAAGGGCGAAACTCTCGGCATCCTCGGCAAGAACGGCGCCGGTAAATCCACACTTCTGAAGATCCTCTGCCGTATCACGGCGCCGACCGAAGGCACCGTAGATCTTTATGGCCATATCACTTCGATGCTTGAAGTCGGAACGGGTTTTCACGGCGAGATGACGGGACGCGAAAATATCTATCTCAACGGAGCGATCCTCGGCATGACCAAAGCGGAGATCGACGAGAAGATGGACGACATCATCGCGTTTTCGGGACTTGAGGAATTCATCGATACACCCGTAAAAAGATATTCCAGCGGCATGTTCGTAAAGCTCGGATTCTCCGTTGCTTACCACCTCGACAGTGAGATCGTCATCATGGACGAAGTCCTCGCGGTCGGTGATGTCGAGTTCCAGAAAAAGTGCATCAACTGTCTTCTCGACGCGGCCAACAACGATATCCGTACGGTCCTTTACGTCAGTCATAACATGAACACGATCCGCCAGCTCTGTAAGCGCTGCATCGTTCTTGATAAGGGAAAGATCATCTTCGAAGGAGATGTCGATCAGGCCATCGCCGTCTATCTCGGATCCGAAGCCGTGATGCCTTCCGAGATGAAATACGGTCCGGAACATCGTTCGAAGGACTACCAGCGCATGCGCGCAAGAGACGTTTTCTCTTTAGACAGTTTCCGTCTCCTCAACCGAAAGGAACCTGTTTTCCCGACCTCGGGAGAGGCCGAGTTCGAGCTTGCCTACACGGCCGCCAAGGAGATCAAGAACGTGGGATTCCGCATCCAGCTCCAGTATCAGGACGGATCAAGGATCGCTTCTTCCCTTCCGGGAAATCTTGTCGATATCCTCCCGGGCGAAAACAAAATCAAACTCACACTTCCGCTTACGCATCTGACCTACGGACGCTACACCGCGGACATCGTCGTTTATCAGCTGGATGCCGGTGGTATCGAAAGAAGGATCGACGCCGTTTCTCCGGGCTTTACTTTCCAGATCGAATCTGCCCACGACAAGGACGATTATTCCAAGTGGAATCAGCAGAAAATGGGCGCGATCCGTCTTCTCGACAGCAAGGTCGAATCCCTCCCGGAGAGCTGACCGATTCAGAATCGACCATCCCCGTTACTCTTTTTTTTCAATATAAGAGAAAATATTGATTTTCATTTCCCTCTAGTATTAAATAAGGATATGATTTTCATTTGAGAAGCATCGAGGGATAGTGCTTTTCGAAAGGACGGGGAAATATGTTTAGAATCGTAGCCAAAAGGCAGCTCAACGAAGCTGTCACTCTCATGGATATCGATGCTCCGTACATCGCAAAAAAAGCGAAGGCCGGGCAGTTCATCATCTTCCGCATCGACGAATACGGTGAGCGTATTCCGCTGACGATCGCCGACACGGATCCTGAGCGTGGTACCGTTACCATCATCTTCCAGGCCGTAGGTACTTCTACAAAAGCACTGGCCAAGATGAACGAAGGCGATTCGATCCAGGATTTCGTCGGACCTTTGGGAAACGCGACAGAGATCGACGGCTACAAGAACGTCTGCGTCGTCGGTGGCGGCGTCGGATGCGCGATCGCTTATCCTTCCGCAAAAGCACTGCACAATGCGGGGGCTCATGTTGATATGATCGCCGGATTCAGAAATAAAGACATCGTCATCCTTGAAGATGAGATGCGTGCGGTAAGTGACAACCTCTATGTCACGACAGACGACGGTTCCTATGGTGAAAAAGGTTTCGTTACCAATAAACTCCAGTCCCTGATCGACGCGGGCAATAAGTACGATCTGGTCATCGCGATCGGACCGATCCCGATGATGAAATTCCTTGCCGAGGTCACACGCCCGTACGGCATTAAGACGCTCGTCAGCTTGAACCCGATCATGATCGACGGAACGGGAATGTGCGGCGGCTGCCGTGTAACGGTCGGCGGCAAGATCCGTTTCGCATGCGTTGACGGTCCGGATTTCGACGGACACGAAGTCGACTTCGACGAACTGATGAGAAGAAACTCCTACTACAAAGCCCAGGAAAGAGAGAGCGCCGAGCACGAGTGCCGCATGCTGAAGATGGGCGACGAAAAGAAGGAGGAACAGAACAATGGCTAATATGTCTCTTACCAAAGTTCCGATGCCGGAGCAGGATCCGAATGTACGTAACAAGAATTTCGATGAGGTCGCTCTTGGCTATACCGAAGAAATGGCAAAAGAAGAAGCGACCCGCTGCTTGAACTGCAAGAACCGTCCGTGCGTCAGCGGATGCCCGGTCAATGTCCGCATCCCGGATTTCATCGCGCAGGTCGCGGAAGGCAACTTCGAAGAAGCGTATAAGATCATCACGGCGACCAACTGCCTCCCTGCAGTCTGCGGTCGTGTCTGCACACAGGAAACACAGTGCGAAAGCAAGTGTGTTCGCGGCATGAAGGGCGAGAGCGTCGGTATCGGACGTCTCGAGCGTTTCGTTGCCGATTACCATATGGCACATTCCAAGGAAGCCGCTCCTGCCGTTACTAAGAACGGTCACCGCGTGGCTGTCGTCGGTTCCGGTCCGTCCGGTCTTACCTGCGCGGGCGACCTCGCAAGACTCGGCTACGAAGTCACGATCTTCGAAGCCTTCCATAAAGCCGGCGGCGTTCTGGTCTACGGTATTCCGGAGTTCCGTCTCCCGAAGGCGATCGTACAGAAGGAAGTCGACAACCTCGAAGCACTCGGTGTTGAAGTAAGAACCAACTTCGTTATCGGTAAGACACTTACCGTCGACGAGATCTTCGCCGAAGGCTATGAAGCGATCTTCATCGGATCCGGCGCAGGACTTCCGTCTTTCATGGGTATCGAGGGCGAGTCCCTGATCGGTGTTTATTCCGCAAACGAATATCTCACACGCGTAAACCTCATGAAGGCGTACATCAACGAATACGACACACCGATCAGAAAGAGCAAGGCCGTAGCCGTTGTCGGCGGCGGTAACGTTGCCATGGATGCTGCCCGTACAGCGAAGCGTCTCGGTGCCGATAAGGTCTACATCGTATACCGTCGTTCCGAAGAGGAAATGCCGGCTCGTGCCGAAGAAGTACATCACGCGAAAGAAGAAGGCATCGAGTTCATGTGCCTGAATAATCCGACCCGTATCCTCGGTTCCGATAACGGCGAAGTCCGTGCCATCGAGGTCATCTCCATGGAACTCGGCGAACCGGATGCCAGCGGAAGAAGAAGACCTGTCGCGATCCCGGGCTCCGAGCATGAGATCGAAGTCGATACCGTTGTTATGTCGATCGGTACATCTCCGAACCCGTTGATCAGATCTACGACTGAGGGTCTGGACGCCAACGCGAGAGGCTGTCTCGTTGCCGATGAGTCTATGGCAACATCCCGTCCGGGTGTATATGCCGGCGGCGATGCCGTAACCGGTGCCGCTACCGTAATCCTCGCCATGGGCGCAGGAAAGACGGCGGCCGTTTCCATCGACAAATACATCAAGGAGAAGAATTCTTGAAGATCGTAGTTCTTGACGGATACACGGAAAACCCCGGAGACATCTCCTGGGCTCCTTTTGAAGCGCTCGGCGAACTGGTGACATACGATTACACCGCACCCGATGAGATCTTCGAAAGACTTTCCGGAGTTTCCATCTGCCTGACCAATAAAACATGTTTCCCGAAAGAAGTTCTGGAAAAGCTTCCGGATCTTCGTTATATCGGCTGCCTTTCCACGGGTTTTAACGTCGTCGATGTCGCCTACTGTAAAGAACACGGCATCACCGTGACGAACATCCCGGAATACGCGACTTTTGCGACCGCGCAGATGACCATCGCGCTCCTTCTGGAGATCTGTAATGCCGTCGGTCATCACAGTGATCTGGTGCATCAGGGCGTCTGGTCGAAAAACCGCGACTTCTGTTTCTGGGACGGAACTCTGACCGAGCTTTGGGGAAAGACACTTGGTCTTTTCGGATTCGGAAAGATCGCTTCCCGCGTCAGCCGGATCGCTTCTGAACTCGGCATGAGAGTTCTCGCCTGCCGCCGCTCTGAAGTAACTGACGACATGAGAAAAGCCGACCCGCAGGTCACCTTTGTTGACGCGGAAACGCTCTGGAAAGAATCGGACATCCTCTCTTTCCACTGCCCGCTCACCGCAGATACCACAGGTCTTGTAAACAGCGAAACGATCGCGAAGATGAAAGATGGTGTCATCCTTCTTAACACTTCTCGTGGACCCGTACTCGATGAGGCCGCAGTCGCGGAAGCCCTGAAGAGGGGTAAGATCTCCGCCCTCGGCGCCGATGTCGTAAGTGTCGAGCCGATCCGTGAGAGCAATCCTCTCCTTTCGGCTCCGAATACATTCCTGACGCCGCACATCGCGTGGGCGCCGAAAGAAACAAGACTTCGTCTGATGGATGTCGCGGCAGGTAATCTGGAAGCTTATCTGAAAGGATCCCCGGTCAACGTCGTTTCGTGATCTTGTCGGTTTGGCAGACCGGCGTTTATGTGGTATCCTTATGCCGTTTGTGAAGAAAAGTATCCCGGCAAGTGCTTTTGCCGTAGAGAATAAAGGAGCATAAAGACCAGGATGAGCAAGATCCTTTACATGTTTCTCATATCGATGGTTCCGATCATTGAGCTCCGTGGCAGCATCCCGTACGCCGCGGCTGTCGGCATCCCGTGGCACGTCGCGCTGCCGCTGGCGATCGTCGGCAACCTTCTGCCCGTTCCTTTCATCCTTCTTTTCGTAAAGAAGGTCTTCGACTGGATGAGAAAGTATCCGAAGCTCAAAAAGATCGTCGATTTCTGCGAGAATAAGTTCGCGAAGAAAGTTGAAAAGGCAGGCAATACCGCCTTCTGGACACTGGTCGGATTTATCGCCATTCCCCTTCCGGGAACCGGCGCCTGGACAGGATCGGGCATCGCCGCGGTCTGCGAAGTACCGTTTAAGAAAGCGATCCTCGCGGCTGTGATCGGCGTCGTCATTGCCGCCGTCGTCGTGACCCTGATCGCCTATGGCGCGCTCGCGGGATTGAGTTTCCTGCTCTGATGGATCAACAAAAACAAGACAACAAAAAGGACCGAACGCTTTCGGTCCTTTCTTTTATTTCTTTTTGAAAGGCACTTATCCTTCGACTTTCGGAAGTGTGGAGCCGCCGTACGGCATCAGAACGATCTTCGCGTCCGGGCCCTTTTCGGCGATCGCTGCGTCGATAGCTGTCTGGATATCGGAATATGGCTCGAGGAATACCTTCTTAACGAAGTCGTGATCGAGATCGGATACGAAGAAGATACGAGCACGCTCGAGGACCATGGCGATCGCGGCCGCCTTATGTCCGCCGAGGACAAAGTCTGTCTTGATGTGGGTGATCATGTCGGAGCTCTTCTCGTGACCGGTCAGCCACTGCTCGAAATGATGCTCGCCGAGGCCTTCCTTACAGGAAGCGATCCAGACGATGATACCGCCGTCCTTGACCGCGTGCTTGGCGTTGTCCAGTGCTTTCTGCGCCTGATACATATTGATGTCCTTCGGGAAACCGCCGGCGGAAACGACAACGATATCGGCCTGCTCCGGAATGGATACCTTGTAGAAAGAATCGAGGAACTTGCATCCTTCTCTGTGCGCCAGGATCGGGTCACCGGCGAAGCTTCGGATGATCTCTTTCTTCGCGTCGAGAACGACGTTGACGATGTAGTCGACGCCTAAGATCTTACCGGATTCTTCGATGTCCTCACGGACCGGGTTGCCTTCGAGACGGCCGGCACAAGCGGTTGGCTCGACCATCGCGCTGTGGTTGTGCTGGATGGCATCCCATGTGGATACGCCCGGCATGATGGCCTTATATCCTCCGGAATAACCGGCAAAATAGTGATACTCGATGTTGCCGAGGCAGATGCGGCGGTCCGCTTCAACTACCGGACGGAAAATGTCGACCGGTGTGCCTCTGGAAGTCGTGCCGACATGAACAGCGTCGTTAACGTCGGAGTCGATGCAGCGTACACGATCATAGACCGCGTCGCCGACCATATAACGCATGCGCTCTTCGGTGTGTCCGCCGTGAGATCCGAGCGCGAAAACGATCGTGATATCGGAATCCTTCACGCCTGCCGCGGAGAGCTCGTCGAGCACTGCCGGGAGCACCTTGTAGCTCGGGATCGGGCGTGTGATGTCGGATGTGATGATCGCGACGGTCTCGCCTGCCTTTACGACTTCACGAAGCGGCGGAAGACCGATCGGCTCACGCATGGAGCGGTAGACTTCGTCACTGCCGGTAAGGCCGATCTCTGCCTCGTTCGGCGTAAGAACCGCCATGACCTGATTATCCGGTACCTGTACCGGGATCTTCTCTTTTCCAAAACCTAATGCGATCTCCATGGGGACCTCCGATATTTTCATGCGCATCCGCGGGACTTCCCTCGCGCGAATTATTTACTTGCCGTTACTGATCCGAAGAAAAGCACTTCGCTACGAAAAGCTCTGTTCTTCCTCCGGCAGCGTAAGACCCGGGTTTCGTCTTCCCGAAACATCCCGTGGTTTCCTGCTTCTGGTCAGACACTTCTTCACCGTCACATCCATCAGGATCGCGCCGAGCGGTGCCGTGATCAGGATCGAAAGAACGGCTGTGGTCAGAACCATCATACCACAAGCAAGGCCCTGTGCCAGCGGAATCGCACCGACGGCAGCCTGAACGGTCGCTTTCGGGAAGTAAGCGACATCGCAGTAAAGGATCTCTTTCATCTTCAGACCCGAGCCGAGGAGGCTGAAGATAACACCGATCGAACGGAACAAAAGCGCACCGAGGATCAAGAGTACGGAACCGAGACCTGCCGATACGAGCGCTTTGATCTCAACGGCAGAGCCGAGCATGATGAACAAAAGAAGCTCTGCGCCGACCCAGATCTTCGAGATCTTCACGGAAAGACGGTTAGCGACTTCTTTTCTTCTGTTGAGGATCGTTCCGCCGAGTGCCATAACGGCAAGAAGACCGGAGAACGGAACAAATCTGGAAACATATGTCTCAGCTCCGACGAAGAAGAAAGACATACCAAACAGAAGAAGGATCTTAACGGTGTCGCGAAGGTGTATTCTCTTAAAGATCTGCGTCATGACGATACCGACGAAGATACCGACACCAAGACCGGTTACGATCGAGACCGGGATGGAAACGATCGTCCACGCGGAAAGACCTTCGCCCTTGCTCATGCCGATAAACGCGGTGAACAAAACGATCGCGTAGATATCGTCCGCAGAAGCACCCGCCATGATGAGCTGCGGGATATGCTTATCCGTACCGTAGCCTTCTTCCATGAGCCACAGCATCTTCGGAACGATGATCGCCGGAGACGCAGCCGCCAGCATAGCGCCGACGATCGCGGAATCGACGTGGGAAAGTCCGAGACAGATCGGTCCTAAAACGATCGCGCCGATGATCTCAAATGTCGCCGGGACAAAGCAGAGCATGATGGCCGGACGGCCGATCTTTTTCATGTCGCTGACATCAAGACTTAATCCCGCGCGGAACAAAATAACGATAAGCGCGATCTCACGAAGTTCGGAAGAGATCGACAGGATCTTCGTGTCCAGAAGATTGAGCGCGGCAGGACCCAGGATGATACCTGTGATGATCAGTCCCAGAAGCGACGGAATATGTAATTTCTTAAAAATCCCGCTGATGCAAAAGCCGAGCAAAAACATCAGCGCGAGACTCATAAGCATGTTATGCATTTAATAATCCCCTCTTTTACAAAAGCACTTTCGTGTTCCTTAATAAAGCTTCTTTTGCACAATAACGGATTATAGCACGGATATTATAAAGGGACGCATGAAAAAGCACTGGAAAAACAACGATTTTCCAGTGCAAAAACAGGCTTTTGTTGTGTAGTTTCGGAAGAGTCAGTTCGGATACATTCGGGAGATAAAAGCGGGGTTGCTTTCGTTAAGAAGCAGGGAAGCCGCACGATCGGCCAGCCGGATGGTCAGTTTTTCGTACTCACACTGAAGCGCAGAGACCTCTGACACGGATCCCGTTTGCCCGTGATTACTGCACGCGCAGGTATGACGACAGCGGAAACGAAGATCGCATTCCCTGCAGTCTTCCGGCTCCACTCTTTTACTTTCCAGCGACTCGAGTTTTTCCTCGTTCACGCCTTCTTCCAGGGAGCCGATATCAAATCCGTCCCTTCCGATAAAATGCGAACACGGATAGTATTTGCCGTTCGTATCCACCATGAGCTTGTGGCATCCGAAATGGCACATCACACTGTCCGCGTCACGCTGACGGATGTAGTTCTTGATCTTGTTATCAAACGGGATGAAACGGAAGACATCATTGCCCGCGTTCCACTGCTCGTAAAGCGCCTCTACCTTCAGCATTTCTTTCTCGAGTTTTTCAAATGCTTCGTCATCCCAAGTGACTCTCTCTCCGTGCGCAAGCACCATGCTTACCGACTTTACTCCCTGACTTCGGAAGAACTTCAGCGATCCGGCGATGCGGTCGACATAATCGGGATGGACGGTCATCATGATGATCGTCTCGGGGAAAGTCTTAAGGAGCATCTGAAGCTTCTGATCCACGCGCTCTTTCGTCATATTGCCGCCTCGGTCCGTGCGGACGGGATCCTGGGCAAGTCCGTCATGGGAAAGCGCCAGAAGGATCTTATTCTTCTTCGCGAACGCGATGAAATCTTCATCCAGGAGAAGTCCGTTTGTCGTGATCTCAAAAGTGAGTTTGGTATTCGGGATCGAAAGGATCTTCTCGCAAGAATAGTTCACGAGTTCTTTGATCAGTTCTTTCTGAAGGAGCGGTTCGCCGCCGTAAAAAGAGATCTGTGCTTTGTCCCCTTCGGAAATTCCGGCCGCGAAAGTATCGATCGTTTTGATCGCGGTCTCTTTCGTCATGTAGACATCTTCGTGCTTTTGAAGACAATATCTGCAATCAAAATTACACTGGTGGGTGACCACCAGTGTAATCCTTTTCATGAGTTTTTCCTGAGAACTTTTTTCCATGTCCGGTCTCCTCGGGTAGCGCTTTTCGATAGGTGTCAGCCGTTGATCGACATGTCGCCGTCGATCATGTAGGACTCTGTATAGTCAGGATCTACCGTCTCTTCGCCCATGAGCTCATAAGTTTCAGGTGTCGCTTCACCCATTAGCACGTAATCGTCCGTCGCTACTGTATCGGCCGCGCCGGCGAGATACGTCTCGATTCCACCTTCGATATACGTCTCGGTATCTCCCATGAGGACCTCTTCAGTCTCGATCTTCTCGCCGTATTTCGCGCCCATTTTTTCGAAGCGCTTCATGGACTTGGTCGATCCGCTTCCTTCCAGACATCCGCTCGCCAAAGCCATCGAGGCGGTAAGCGCGGATACGACGGCGATCTTTTTGATCGGCACGTTACCGGTCCTGCTGTTTACCTGGTAGAGAGTCGGATATGTAGGTCTGCTTACATTTTGTACAGGTTGCTTTTTCATAGTCTTGGTCTCCTTTGCGAATAATCGCTTCTGAAAATAAGACGATGGAATTATCGGATCTGTTGCACTTTTTTGTATCGTAACAGAACTTTTTTGCAAAACCGTGAATCTTGCTTTTTCAGTCGTCGCCGTACTTGAACTGCACAGTGATGCCCGAGCCGATCAGCGCCGCCCATATGAAGAACGATACCCACCCGTTATGAAGGCCCGCTTTGACCACCGGCTCGAGGAATGACGGCAGGCTCTTCCACTCGTAAAGGATGCCCATGGTTCCCAGGAAAACGTCGCGAAGGATATCCGCGCCGATCACGGAAGTGGCGATCTTGATCGCAGGTCCCTGGATCAGGCAGATGATGATGCCGACGAAGATACCGATCACAAGCGCGATCAGGCAGATCGCCAGAAGCTTCTCCCCGTCGGTTCCTCCGGGCAACCATTTCATGACGCTCGCGAGTTTGTCATCCGGGATCAGGTTCTGCACGTTTTCGGATCCGTCGGTAAGTTTGGCGATCGAATCCGGCGAAAGAGAGATCACGAGCGAAAGATTATTCTGCGTCTTGATGATATACAAAAGGCAGATCTTTACGAGCGAATACCACGTGAAAAATACCGTGATGAAGAACAGTGCTTTTTTATAAAGCGCATAGGAAAGCACCGCCAGGACTACACCGAGTACGATCGGGAAAAAGAACTCCCACATCTTCTGGGATTTCTCCGGGATCTTCGAAAGAAGGAAGAGCGAATCCATGAGGTTTGCGCCCTGCATGCCCATGAAAAATCCGGCCAGTGCCATGGAAAAACGGAAAAGGCGGAAACCGTAAAAACAAAGAAGGATACCCATCGCAAGAAACGTGATAAGTGTTACTGTATCAAGCATCTTTCGGCACCTCCTTTTCCATTCGAAAACTTTGCATATATTATACGTTCGAGGTAATGCACGGATGTAACAAAACGTTTTCAATTATCGGACACTTTTACATAAAATTACCTTGCGATTATCCTCCGTCTTTGCGAAAATAGAAACAGTACTTCTATTATATGGATAGGGAGGTTTGAATATGCTTTACGATAATAAAATTTGGGTAGGCGGAACCGCCAACAAGTGCTTCATTGAGCCCTCGAAGGCGAACCGTCATGGTTTGATCGCCGGCGCAACCGGTACAGGTAAATCCGTAACTCTCAAAGTTATGGCTGAGAGTTTTTCCGATATGGGTGTTCCGGTATTTCTTGCTGACGTAAAAGGGGATATGTCAGGTATCTGTTCTGCAGGTGTAAGCAATGAAAACATGCAGGAACGTATCGCGAAGTTCGGTATCGAGAACTTCGAGTATAAGGCATATCCGACCACTTTCTACGATGTATTCGGACAGATGGGCATCCCGATGAGAACCACGATCTCCGAGCTGGGCCCGATCCTTCTCGGTCGTATGCTGGGTCTTTCCGATGTACAGCGCGCAGTTATGTCCATGGTATTCCGTATCGCTGACGATCAGGGACTTATGCTCCTTGACCTCAAGGACCTGCGTCTCCTTCTCACCTACATCGGTGACCACGCTGACGAATACAAACTCACCTATGGTAATATCTCCACCGCGACGATCGGCGCGATCCAGAGAAATCTGGCTCTCCTTGCTGACGAAGGCGCAGACGCTTTCTTCTCCGAGCCTGCATTTGATGTCAACGACTTTTTCAAGTGCGACAGCAACGGCCGCGGCATGATCAATGTTCTCAACGCCACAGAGCTTTTCAACAAGCCGCTTCTTTATTCGACATTCCTTCTCTGGCTCCTTTCCGAGATCTATGAGAACATGCCGGAAGTCGGCGATCCTGAGAAGCCGAAGATGGTATTCTTCTTTGACGAAGCACATCTTCTCTTTAACGATGCTCCGGCATTCCTCCTCGAGAAGATCGACCAGATCGTTCGTCTGATCCGCAGTAAGGGCATCGGCGTTTACTTCATTTCCCAGAGCCCGAGCGATATCCCGGACAACATCCTCGCACAGCTCCAGAACCGTGTTCAGCACGCTCTCCGTGCTTATACACCTGCTGAGCAGAAGAAGGTCAAGGCCGCAGCGGAATCCTTCCGCGCGAACCCGTCCTTCGATACCGAGGCGGCTCTTTCCGAACTGGCTGTCGGTGAAGCGCTCATTTCCTTCCTCGATGAGAAGGGTACACCCGGTGTTGTAGAACGTGCCTTCATCCTCCCGCCGCAGAGCTTTATCGGTTCTGCCGGATTTGAGAAGATCCAGGAAGTCACGGATGCCAACCCGCTGTATGAAAAGTACAGACTCGCTGTTGATCCGGAGTCCGCTTATGAACTCCTGATGGCGAAGTACGAAGGCAAGAACGCTGCCGTTGCTCAGGCGGAAGAAGAAAAGCAGGCGATCGCTGAAGAAAAAGCCGCTGCCGCTGAAGAGAAAGCTGCCGAAAAGGAGCGCATCGCAGAAGAAAAAGCTGCTGAGAAAGAGCGTGCCGCTGAGATCCGTGAACAGCGCGAAAAGGACCGTCAGGAAGACAGAGAGCGCAGGATCGAAGAGAAAGAGCGCGCTGCCGAGCTTCGTGAGCAGAGAGAAAGAGAGCGCCAGGAAGACCGCGCAAGAAGAGAAGAAGAGCGCATCAAGCGTGAAGAAGAAAAGGCGAGAAAAGAAGCTGAACGTGCAGAAGCTAAGGCGAAGGCCGAGGCAGAGCGCGCGAAGAAGAACAGCCCGCTGACTAAGATCACGAATTCCGCGATGACAGCAGCCGGCCGTCAGGTTGGTTCTTCCCTCGTACGTGGACTCTTCGGAGGACTTCTGAAGAAGTAATCACAGTAAGTTGAAATTCAGGGACTGTCCCGGCAAGGATCTTTTCCTTCGCGGGGCAGTCCTTTTTCATGCTAAGAGAATTACGTGTAAGATATCTTCCGAAAAACTGTTTTATAGGGTGAAAGCAAAATAGAATCTGAGGTGTTGTCTATGAAAAAACTATCGCATTCAATTCGAATTATTGCCCCTATCGCCTGCGCTGCCATTCTTTTCGGAACCGCGGCCTGCGCGAAGAAACAGTCGTCTCCCTTTGACGAAAAGTCTACATTTGTATCCGACAGCAGTTCCGGTGACCGCGAGCTCAATATGACCGTCACCGTCGTAGGCGGCAAGACGATCCACTATGAGATCACCTGCAAGGATCACGACACGTATATGTTCGGCAACCCCTACGTTCTGGAATATAAGTCAGGGGATGACTGGTATGTCGTTCCGTTTCTTGCGGACCGTATGTTTACGATGGAAGGGTATATCCTCGATAACGAATTCATCTCCGATGATGGAAACAGTATCCATTACTATGACGGCGATGAAGAAATAGACATTCCGTATCAGAATGAAGAAGAAGCCGAGCGCATCGTCGAGAGCGTACGCGAGTATCTCGAAAGCAACCGCGAGCCTGCAGAGAACGGCCGTGTGGTCGCTTCAGATGATATCGATCTCAGTGAAATGTGCGGGGATGATCTTCCTTCCGGCCATTACCGGCTCATCAAGGACATATCGCTTCTTTCCGGCGAAGCCCTCGACCATTCGGAAGACTTCTGCGTAGTGGCTGAATTTGACCTTTGATCCTACTGCGCGAAAAGCACTCGCACCCTCATTGCGCGCTTGCGTACTCATCCAGGAGTGCTTCTACCTCAGGAATCGTATTTGCGGTCATCAGGCGGTTCTTGATCTCGGCCGTGCCTCGTCCGCCCTTTAAGTAGCAGGCGATCTGCGAACGCATTTCCTTTACGCCCGTCTTCTCTCCAAGGTCCTCGCAAAGACCGATAAGGTGACGGCGGATCACTTCTGCTTTTGTCTTTCTGTCAGGTGTGAAGTTTCCTCTCACAACAGCAGGATCTTCTCCCCTGTCGGCTGCCTCAAGTGCCGCGCGGATCTCACTGAATACCCACGGATTTCCCTGAGCGGCACGTCCGACCATGACGCCGTCGCATCCGGTCTCTTTCAGCATGGCGACTGCAGAAATGCCATCCGTGACATCGCCGTTCCCCCAGAGAGGAATACCTGTATCGGCAATGGCTTCCTTCGTCTTACGGATGACTTCCCAGTCGGCGTTTCCACGGTACATCTGCTTTTGCGTCCTGGCGTGCAGGGCAAGTGCTTTTGCACCGGAATCGATACACATCTTCGCGAATTCAGGCGCGTTGATATCCTCTTCGTCCCAGCCGGAACGGAACTTCACGGTGACGGGTTTCCCATAGGGTTCTGCGGCGCGCACGCTCGCCTCGATGATGGAGGCTG
This sequence comes from Clostridiales bacterium, assembly GCA_017561715.1. Classification (GTDB taxonomy): domain Bacteria; phylum Bacillota; class Clostridia; order Saccharofermentanales; family Saccharofermentanaceae; genus Scatonaster. The sequence continues at coordinate 136,437 of JAFZBN010000017.1, forward strand.
CCAGGCGCGGATCGATCATGAGTGACGATCCTGCACCGGTCTTCACGACCTTACTTACCGGGCATCCCATGTTGATGTCGATCACATCGACCGCGGCAAGGCGCGGATCTTCGAGGATGCAGGGGATCGCATAGGAAAAATCATCCGGGTCCGCACCGAAAAGCTGGATACCGGTCTTCCCTTCTTTCTCCGGATCGATACGCAGATAACGCATCGAGATCTCGACGGACTCCTTGAACCTGATCCCGCGCGCGGAAACAAGCTCCGTCACACCGAAAGCAGAGCCGTATTCGTGAGCGATCGTGCGGTAGATGCACGTGCTCGTACCGGCCATCGGGGCCAGAGAAATGTTCTCCGGGATCGTCACTTTTCCGATTGAAAATGGATGTAAAAACGTAGCCATACAGAAAGGATAACATGAAAACCTCAAATATGTTAAACAGAGACAGAAAATCATGCCCTCTTTTCATAGTTTTTTAACGGTTTTGAAGCAAATAAACATTGATTTATAGAGCTGTTCAAGCTATTCTATATAACGTAAGTAGGTATGTCCGCTCGGGAGATATCCTGGTGGACGCGTCAAAAAACGAAAATATCAGGAAGGAGGAGCGGTATGCCGTCACGTATTTCCAGACGCGAACTGAAAGTATTGGATTGGATGTATGAGCACCTGCGCTGCAGAGTGTTTGACCGTGTCATGCCGTTTCTTTCGCTGACAGGCAACTTCGGCATCGTATGGTTCGCCGCAGCCGCTACTTTCTATTTCGCAAACATCAATCAGGAAGCCGCCATCTGCATTCTTCTCGCGCTTGGCTGCAGCCTGCTGTTCGTTAACCTTATTCTCAAGAGAGTCACGAAGCGTCCCCGCCCGTACGAGGCAAGAGGCGAGCTCCGCGACATCATCATCCGCGAGCCGAAGGACTTCTCCTTCCCTTCCGGACACACATTCTCTTCGTTTGCAGCCGCGACAACGATCGTCCGCTTCTCTCCGAAGCTCGGCGTCGCCGCTTTGGTCTATGCATTCGGAATCGCATTCTCGCGCCTTTATCTTTACGTCCATTACATCTCTGACGTACTGACCAGCGCGATCTTCGGAGTAGCTACGGGAATCCTCGTCAGCTACCTTTACACACGCGGAATCATCGTATTCTGATCCCGTGTTATCTGACTTAACCAAAAGCGCCGTTCCGGATCACGGAAACGGCGCTTTTCTTTTTCTTCATTATGAGCGATCAGGGATCACTTCTTCTCATTTTTCTGCATCTTCTTTCGGCAGTCCTTACAGTATCCGAAGACTTCCACGACATGTCCCACGACCATGAAGTCTTCATCTACCGTATGCAGGTGATCGTGCTCGCCGAAGGGACATCCTTCGAGCTCCGTTCTGCTTTTGCAGTTCATGCAGATCGCGTAGTGATGGTGTCCCGTTTCGGAAAGAGAATACAGCGCCTCCGGACTGTCCTTGAGAAGCGTCCGGTTGACGACCTGTGCTTTTTCAAAAGCCTCCAGGGCACGATATACGCTTGAGAGCCACACTCCCTTCTCCTTCTCCCCGTCGGCTGCTTTCTGCGCGATCTGACGGGCCGTGAGCGGCGTCTTGCTGTCACTTAAGATCTCCCAGACCTTAAGTCTGGATTTTGTTTTACGAAGAAAATCCGGAAAAGACATGTCAGGCTCCTTTCTTCACAGAGTGCTTTTCGCGAAGATATCCGATCACGCGGAAAAGCAGGAAAAATACAACAGAGAGAAGTACGATCGTTCCTCCCGGCTTAAGTCCGAAGTAGAAAGACAGCACCAGTCCTCCGATCGTGGAGACTGCGGAAACGAAGATCGCCCACAGGACGGTCGTCTTATAGCTTTTCGCGATACCCATGGCCGCCGCGACCGGTACGACCAGAAGTGACGAGATGATCAGGGCACCGACGGTTCTTGCCGCGATGGAGACCGTCACGGCCGTAAGGATCGTAAATACCGTGTTGACGAAGCCGACCGGAACGCCGGAGATCGCCGCCGCCTGCTCGTCGAAGGAGATGTAGAAAAGTTCCTTGTAAAGCAGGATGAAAAGAAGAAGGACCACTACGGAAAGGATCATGACCAGGCGCGCTTCGAAGCCGCTGATCGCCACGATCGATCCGAAAAGGAAGCTGTTAAAATCCGCCGAGCTTCTGACAAATCCGGAAAGCACACCCGCAAGTCCGATGCCCGTGGACATCACGATCGCGACGGCAAGCTCCGAATGATTGCCGAGTTTCTTTCTGATCGCTTCGATCGAAAGCGCCGAAACGATGCAGATGCCCATCGCGCCGAGTACCGGGTTGAAGCCCAGAAGAAGTCCCAGCGCGACACCGGCGAGGGAAGAATGGGAAAGCGCGTCACCGATCAGGGACAGGCGCTTATGTACCATGACCGTGCCGAGGCAGGCGACGATCACCGAAAGAAGAAGGCCTACGAAAAGCGCTCTCTGCATGTACTCATACTGAAGGATCAATGGCATATTACTTCTCCTCCTTTCCGTGGTCGTGGTCATGTTCGTGACCGTGTTCATGACTATGCTCGTGGTCATGTCCGCACTGCTCATCGCAGTGGCCGCATTCGGCGCAGTGCTCCGCGTCGTGTCCGTGTGCTCCGCCATGCTCGCAGTTCGCGCAATGGATATGCTCTACGCCGTGCGGATGGCTGTGAGAATGCGCGTGTACGATCTGCGCGTCCGGAAGAAGCTCTTCCCTGCAGGCGCCTTCGGAAAGGCAAAGGACGCGGTTGGCGTACGGGCCGACCTTCTCAACGTCGTGCGTGACCATAAGGATGGTGACCTTTTTCTCGATATTTAAGTGGTGAAGGATGTGAAGCAGGCGGTCGACCGATTCCGCGTCGACTCCTACCGTCGGCTCGTCCAGGATCAGGATCTTCGGATCTCCCGCGAGCACTCTCGCGAGCATGATCCTCTGCTGCTGTCCGCCGGAAAGATTTCCGATCAGTTCCTTTTTCTTATCCAGCATGCCGACGCTCTTCAGCGCGGCATCTGCCTTCTCTTTATGTGCTTTTCCCGGGAAACGCATGAAACCGATCTTCTTATAAAGACCGCTCATGACGATCTCTTCGCACGTCGCCGGGAAAGAAGCCGCGCGGTTTCCGCCGTTCTGCGGAAGGTATCCGATACCGGATCCGGAAAGCGATGTGACGGTCTTTCCGCCGATGCTGATTCTGCCTTTCGTCGGGTGGATCGCGCCCAGAAGGAGCTTGACCATGGTGCTCTTGCCCACGCCGTTATCGCCGATGACGACGGCAAAATCGCCCTCTTCGACGGCGAAATCCACATTCTCCAGGATCATGTCCCTGGTATAGCCGAAGGACATATTCTCGACTTCGATCACTTTGGTCATAGCCCGCTCCTCCCCAGATCGATCACTCAAATGCCGACACAAGTGCTTTCAGATTATCCTGCATGACCGAAAAATAGTCACGTCCGGAATCGATATCTTCTTTCGAAAGCCCGTCCAGCGGCGAAAGCGCCATTGTCCCGCAGCCCGCTTCGTCCGCGATCGTCTGCGCGACCTTCGGGTCAACGAGTTCTTCGAAGAAGATGCACTTGATGCCGTATTCGTCTACCTTGTCGATGATCTCTCTCATTCTCGCCGCGTCCGGTTCCTGATCCGCCGAAACGCCCTCGATGCCGATCTGCTTGATGCCGTAGTCGCGGCACAGATATCCGTATGCCTCGTGCGCGACGACGATGTATCCGCCCTCGTATGGCTTTAATGCCTCGGCAAAAGCACCGTCCAGTTCTTCGCACTGTTTCTTTGCTTCTTCCAGGTTCTTTCTATATGTATCTGCGTTTTCTTCATCGATGGAGATCAGGGCTTCCGCGATCGCTGTCATCTCCTCTTCCGCGTTCTTCGGAGAAAGCCACACGTGCGGATCGTATTCACCGTGATGGTGGTGTTCGTGCTCGTCTTCGTCATGATCTTCTTCATGATCGTGATCTTCCATGTCGTGCACTTCCGCAGTCTTAAGAAGCGCGATATCCTTAGACGCCTCGAGCGCGACCAGATCCTTGTTCTGCACGCTTCCGAGAATATCCTCGGCCCAGGGCTCCATGCCCGCGCCATTATATACAAACAGATCCGCTTCCTCGAGCATCAGCATATCCTGCGTGGAAGGCTCCCACTCATGCGGTTCCGTGCCCGCCGGGATCATCATCTTCACGGCGACTTTATCTCCGCCGATCCTTTTCGCGAAATCGTACATCGGGAAGATCGTCGCTACGATCTTGACCTTGCCCTCGGCATCCTTGCCGAAACCACGTCTGCAGGAGCAAAGAACACCCGCCGTTCCCGCGATAAAAGATACCGCCAGAATACCCGAAAAGAAACGCTTCAAACCAAACTTCATACTGCAAATAAACTCTTTCCTGACTTCTTCTAATTGCGAATGGTTCGCAATTGCAAAAGACAGTATAAAAGAAAGAATCTGAAAAAGCAAGAAAAAAGTCTCCTGCGAGTCGCAAGAGACTTATTTCTTATGCTTTATAAGTTATTCGAGATTAAGAAAACTCCGGAGCGTATTCTGCGCTTGCAACAGCCTCATCCATCTCCGCCTGGAACTGCTTGTAAGCGATCTGCTTTTTCTGATCTTCGTCTGCTTCTTCCTTACCGACGAAGTACATTACGTGATAACCATAATCTATTTCAACGATATCAATGTCACCGACATTATGAGAAGCGAAGCACCAATCTTCGAACGGCTTGACCATCTGACCGAGATTTACTCTGTACTGTCTTGCCTCACCGGCTTCACCTGCTGCGACAGCGGCGTCTGCCTTTGTCTGCAGATCCTCGAGACCTGTGACGGATTTCTTCAGATCTTCGGCTCTCTGCTTTGCCGTAGCACACTCTTCGTCAGAAAGCTTTTCACCTGTTTCCAGACTGATCGTCGGGAAAAGAACGTGATAAACGACCGGAAGAAGTGTCTCGCCTTCAGCGAACGGATAAACATCAACGTAATGCTGCATGGACAGAGTGACCAGTTCATAACGCTGCATAACGGAACGCATACCGTCAACGGTCGCGTCCGGTCCGTACCATGACTGCAGATACTCATCAAGAGTCATGCCGTACTGAGCAGCTGTCTCCTCGGTTTCGGTAAATGTTCTTTCGATATTCGAAAGAGTCTCCTCGCTGAGTTCCAGATTATTCTTCTGTGCGTATTCGAGGAGGAATGCCTCACCCTGCAGATCGAAGATGACCTGCTCGCCCAGGTAATCCTTTACCTTCTTCGAATCGGTCAGATCACCGTTCATGTCGATGAAGCCGGCAGCTGTCATCGGAATGGATCCCCAACCTGTTGTCATCAGCTGGACATACTCATTCGCGAAGTAGTAGTTGTAATCCAAAGTAGTGAACTGCATGCCGTGGATCTTGACCGTCTTGTTCATCTCGGCGATCGCAGCCGCGTCGTAGTTGTTCTCGTATGTCATCTTCATCAATGTCGTGCCATCTGCGGATCCGTTCGGATCAACTGTTCCGGAACCTGTGTCCAACGGAAGAGTAAGACCGGAATCAGACTGGCTCGCGCCGGAAGAACTTGTTGCGGAAGAAGCCGCATACTCAGAGCTCTTACAGCCGGAAAGGCATACACCGCTCATCAGGCACAAAGCCAGGACTGCAGCGCTGATACGTAACTTTTTCATAAGTCTTTTCCTCTCTTTTTCTGTTCGGCTTTTTCCTCGCCAAAAGCACCGCCGAACATGCGTAGAATTCTATAACAGGGGCATTATACCACAGGAAAGCCCCTGATACACTAATTTTTTAGTTATATAGGGAGTTTGTCGGTAGCTCTATCAAATTATTTCAGGTCGATATAGATCGGGCAGTGATCGGATCCCATGACGTCGGACATCATCTCCGATTCGGCGATCTTATCCTTATGTGCCTCATCTACGAAGAAATAGTCGATACGCCAGCCGACGTTTCTGTCTCTGGCAAAAGTCTTATAGGACCACCAGGTGTACTTCTCCGTAACGTCCGGATAGAGCATGCGGAAGGTGTCGACCAGTCCTTTTTCCGCGAAATGATCCATATATACTCTTTCCTCCGGAAGAAATCCGGAAATCTTGCTGTTTGCTTTCGGATTGGAAAGATCAATCTCTTTGTGCGCCGTGTTGACGTCGCCGCAGACAAGCACCATACGGCCTTCGTCCATCTGCTTTTTCACCTTCTCGAGGAAGCAGTCGTAAAAGCGCAGTTTGAAGTCCACGCGCTCCGGGCCCTGTCCGCCGTTCGGGAAATAGATGTTGTAGAGGATGAAGTCACCGAAGTCCAGTTCGATCGTTCTTCCTTCATGGTCGAATTCATCCGTGCCAAGTCCGTACGAGACCGACACGGGTTCTTTCTTCGTATATACACAGGTTCCGGAATAGCCTTTTCTTTCCGCGGAGGAAAAGAAGCTCTTGTAGCCCGGGATGTTCAGAAGGGTGTCGTCGAGCTGATCGACGGATGCCTTTGTTTCCTGGATGCAGAGCACATCCGGGTCGAGTGCTTTTACCGTATCGAGAAAGCCTTTTTTCGCTACGGCACGGATACCGTTTACATTCCAACTAATTAACCTCATGTTAACATTTCCCCGCTATTTCTTTTATCTTTCTTGTGTATTATATCAGACAAATTAAAAATCATTGCGATATAATGGAAATATGAGTGATCGGTCTTTTCCGCGGGGACGGAATCTTCCCCGTTTTGAAAGCCGCGATTTCCGGAATTTGGAGGTGCGTCACATGGCAGATTTGAAGAAAGTCCTGATGGTTTTTACCGGTGGAAATATCTCTACCCGTCTATCTAAAAAAGCACTCGAGCTCGGCACGGCTCCGTTCGCTGTCCTCGATGCCGCCGGAAAGTTCGGCAAGGATTTCACGATCATCGAGCCTGTAGACGTCTGCTCCGAAAACTTCACCCCGCCGATGTACAAGGTGCTTTTCGATTCCATGAAAAATGAACTGGATAAGGGCGGCTACGGATGTGTGCTCGTTGCGCACGGCGCCAACACAATGGCATATACGGCTCAGCTTGCGGACCTTCTGCTTTCCGGTTATGAGATCCCGATCGTATTCTTCGGATCTAAGATCGCTCCGACGGAAGAAGACAGCGATGCCGTTACTAACCTGAAAGCCGCCTACGCGCTGGCCATGGAAGTCGACAAGGGCGTTTATGTCGTCGGAAAAGCAGCGGACGGCAAGATCTATGTCCACTACGCGGGCTACATCATGACCCCGAACAGAAAAACCGACGACTACGCAAGTTATAAGAACCGCGTCGCCGGCAAGATCTCCGGTAAGAAGTTCATTCCGAACGAGGGCGTAGTTCCTCCGGAAGAATGCCCGAACGCCATGAAGAACCTCCGCGCGCTGGGCAAGCTCATGACACTTCCGAAGGAAGATACTATCCTCACGATCGGCGCACCGGTCTGCATCAGTTACGATAACTACAGCATCGCGCGTTCCGACTATAAGTATGTACTGCAGCGCCTCCACCACGACGGCACCGTCAATACGCTTTCCGAGGATAACCCGTTCTCGATCCTTTACCTGAAGAAAGCCTGTGACCACTACGGCAAGCAGGTATTTGTCGCTCCGATCGACAGCGCGATGGTTCCGTCTCCTTCGACCAAGGCGATCCTTGCCGCCAAGATCAGACCGCTTTACGATATGCCGCTCGAAGCCGCATGGGCCTACCTGATGCTTTCGACCTGGCTCGGGAAGCTCATCAAAAAATAATCTAAACATAGCCGAAAGATAAACTATGTCGCTGGTCCTCGGACTTCGTCCTGCGGAATCGCTCCTTAAGTTTTCTTTCGGCTATTGTTATAGAAAAGAGGATTTCTTGACGAGCATTCCTTGAGGTTGTAAAACGCCTGTTTTCAGCGGCTTGCGGGCAAATGTGAAGAAAATGTGTTCAAATATGAAGTGGTCTTCACTTTTATTATTTCTGCGTTAACAGAATGATGATTTCTTTTGACGAACACATCGATATAATGACAATGGAAGCGATTGATAGGGACGCTTTCAGGGAAGCTTGTTGAAGAACCCGGATTTTGAGTTTGTTATTAGGGTTTGAGCTGACCATCCGATTAACAACAAAGTGCTTCATAATAACTCCGGGCAGTCTTTCTACAAAGGCTGCTTTTTTTATCCTGCAAAAACAATACTATTGTGAAGAAACGAAAACAAAGGCGCCGGTCCTCGACGTTTTCGTCTGCGGAACCGCGCCTTCTGTTTTATTTCTTCACTTGTAGGATCGCTTATTTGCGCGGGACAAAAAGAGTTCCTATGTCTTCGCCGTCCAAAATGTCCTCGAGGATCTGGGACTGGGAGCCCTCGGCAATAACACCTGCGATGCCGTGATCCATCAGCATGCTCATCGCGAGGATCTTCGTCTGCATTCCGCCGGTTCCGAGTGCGGATCCTGCGCCGCCTGCTCCCTTGATCAGTTCATCACTGACCTCTGTAACGACAGAGATGCGCTTTGCATCCGGATTCTCTTTCGGATTGCTGTCATAAACAGCATCGATATCGGAAAGGATGATCAGAAGATCAGCGTTTACGACACGTGCAACCAGTGCGGAAAGTGTATCGTTATCGCCGAATGTACCTGCGTGAGGCATCTCGGCAGTGGATACGGTATCGTTCTCGTTAACAACAGGCAGGATGCCCTTTTCGATCAAGGCCTCCATGGTATTGCTGATATTCGTTCTTGTGATCGGATCGTCGATACCGTCCTTCGTCAGAAGGATCTGGGCAACGACACGGGAGTATTCCGCGAAGCAGCGGCTGTAAACGTTCATGAGCTCGCACTGACCGACAGCAGCTACCGCCTGCTTGTCACGCATCTCACTTGGACGCTCCGGCAGATCCAGGCAGCCGACACCAACGCCGATCGCACCGGATGTGACGAGTACTACTTCTCTTCCGGAATTCATGAGGTCTGCGATCGCTCTGGCCAGACGGTCCATGTTGCGCATGTTCATGCGGCCGTTTTCGTACGTGATAGTAGACGTACCGACTTTAACGACGACACGCTTTGCCTCGGTTATAAGATGACGACCCTGTCTCTCTTCTTCGCCCATTATCAGACCTCAATTTCTAAACTTACATTTGATGCTGCGCTGTCAAATCCTTATTACAGAAACATCGCAGCACCAAATAGAATAATCTCTTCCGCGTTAAATTGCAATGGTTTATGTTATAATGTGCGTGTTAATCGGGTAGTTCTTTTCCCTAACATGGGATCAGGAGGGGTAGTGTTAGTGAAAAAGTTTTTCGGCTTGACGCGTCGTATCGCCGCTTTAGGATTATCAATTGCATTGATCTCGTCCGCTTCTGTTCTGACGGGCTGTAACGCTCGCCGCGAGCTGGTCATCTACAACTGGGGCGATTTCATCGCGGAAGATACCATCATCAATTTTGAAAAAGAATATCCGAAATATAAGGTCGTGTACAGGACCTTCGAGGACAACGAAGACATGTACCCGAACCTCGATAATTCCTACGACGTCATCATCCCTTCCGAATACATGGTGACCCGTCTTCTTCGAGAAAACAAACTCCGAGATCTCGACTGGAGCAAGCTCCCGAACGTTGAAAAATACATGGATCCGATGTTCCGCTCCGTCACATATTCTACGGAAAAAGCGATCAATGACGGAATGCTCAACTACGCGATCCCGTATCTTTACTGCACCGTTGGTCTCATTTATGACGCCAACCGCGTGGAGATCCCGGAGGATACCACCGACCCGAAAGAGATCTGGGGAGTGCTTTTCGATCAGCAGTATCGCGGACAGATCGGCATGTACCGAAGCATGAGAGAATCCATCGGCGTCGCGCTGAACTACTGCGGATACAGCATCAACTCCATCGATGATAAGGAGCTTGCTGAAGCAAAAGAAGTCCTGATCGATCAGAAGACACGAGTCGCTCCGGCACTTGGCATCGACAACTTAAAAGACAAGATGGCAAACGGTGAACTCGCCGCGGCCGTCGGCTGGAGCGGTGACCATCGCGTCATCGAAGAGCGCGTAAAGAAGTCCGGTAAGAGCAATGATATCGATATCCGCTTCATCCTGCCGAGCGGAAGTAACTGGTCGATCGACATGATGTGCATCCCGACGAACGCCAAAAACGTCGAGGGCGCGCACGCTTTCATCAACTACATGTACGACCCGGACGTAGCTCTCGCGAACTGCAAGTTCGTCGGCTATTCCACGCCGAATACCGCCGCGCGTGAGATGCTCGATCCGAAGATCGCCAATAACCCTTGTTACTACCCGGACGAAGCGACTTTCGCGCAGCTTGAAGTGTACTATTCTTCCGAAGACTACGAGAAGAAATACGAAGAAGTCTGGGAAGCCGTCGGCGCCACCGTATAGTGCTCTATGAAATTCGAACCCATTGAAAAACGAAACGACAAGGATAATTCGATCCTGTTTTATCTGCGATCGTCACTGATCCCCGTATTCGCCGACTTTGCCATCAGCTGCTGCCTGGGATTTTTATACTTTTACAGCGACATGACCACGAGGACAGGACGCTTGATCGGTCTTCTGTCGTTCGGGTTCTGGCTCATCGCATTTGCCGGATTCATGTTTGCGCTTCTTGCCCGCATATGCACACTGGTCTTCGTTACGAAGTTCCGTCTCTATGGTCAGATCTACCGCTTTCTCCCGTCAAACAGAAGGATCGAGATCGCTCTTTCCGAGATCAAAGACGTCGAGGTCAGAGCCACGATCGGCACCAAGGTCTTTCGCTACGCGCACCTGATCATCCACCCGTATAACGGCAAAAAGATCTTCCTGCGAAACATAAGAAACGCAGAAGAACTCGCGATCATTATCTTAAAGCTTCAGGATAAGCTGCAAAAAGGACAAAGCAAGGAAAAGAACAAAGCGTAAAGATCAGCGCAGTTCTTCGCTGCTGTGTGCGCCATAGCCTCCACGCATATCAAAGATCATATCGATGAGGCTTTCATAGTAGGTGATGAACTCGTCGTTTCTGATCATATCGATGATCTGTTCGCGGCTCGCCCATTTCACGGCCTGCACTTCTTCCTGCTGTAAGGTCAAAGCTGCCGGATCCAGGTCCTTTTCGAGCATATAGAAATCATCGAATCCGTGTTCCCAGTTGATGGTGAATCTCGGAACGACGTTTGTGAAATCCACATCCAGTCCGATCTCTTCCAAAAGCTCTCTGTGCGCGGCATCCTGAGATGTCTCGCCGGACTGTGAGCAGCCGCCCACGGAAATGTCCCACAGGTTCGACCAGTCGGCTTTGAACGGCTGGCGCTGCTGGATCAGCATCTTCCCTTCCGAATTGAAAATACAGATATGTACGACCATGCGGAACTGTCCTTCCGCAGGCTTTTGTCCGCGTGTGACGACCTCACCTGTTTTCACGCGGTGAATATCATATGCGTCCCATTGTTCTTTTCCCATAGTGAAACCTCTTTGTTTCAAATGAAGAAGCGTTTCCTTTTCGGGAAACGCTCCGTGTCGAGTCTTTCTTACTTCTCGTACGGTTTGATGGTCTGGATCGTACCGTCCTCGTTGTACTTGAGTTCCGTGTACTTGACGCAGCGGCGGTGGTTGATGCCGTTGCTGAGCTCGCAGTCGTGATAGAACAGATACCACTTGCCCTGATACTCAACGATCGAGTGGTGTGTCGTCCAGCCGATTACCGGTTCCATGATGCGTCCTCTGTATGTGAAAGGACCGTCCGGATTCTCAGATGTCGCGTATACGAGATAGTGTGTCGTACCTGTCGAATAGGAGAGGTAATAAAGTCCATTGTACTTGTGCATCCACGGACCTTCGAAATATCTTCTGTCCTCATCCTCAGCGAGAAGCGGGTTGCCGTTCTCGTCCAGGATCTCAAGGTGCTTCGGCTCGGTCTTAAAGGACTTCATGTCGTCGTTAAGTTCCGCGAACATCGGTCCGAGAGCCTTGTCTTTTCCGACCGGGCGAGGTGTGTTCTCATCGAACTTACCTGTCTGCCACATCTCGAGCTGACCGCCCCAGAGGCCTCCGTAGTAGATGTAGGAACGTCCGTCGTCATCTACGAGGACTGCCGGGTCGATACTGTAGGAACCCTCGATATAGTTGTCTTCCGGTGCAAAAGGACCTTCCGGCTTATCGGATACTGCGACACCGATACGGAAGATGCCGTCCTTGTCACGAGCCGGGAAATACAGATAGTACTTGCCGTTCTTATATGCGCAGTCCGGAGCCCACATCTGCTTGCTGACCCACGGAATGTTCTTCATGTGGAGCGCTTCGCCGTTATCCACGCAGTCTGCGTCGAGATTATCCAGAGAAAGGATGTGGTAGTCTTCCATTCTATACTCGTCGCCATCGTCGTTATCCTCGCCGTCGTGCGGGATATCGTGGGACGGATAGACATAGATCTTACCGTTAAAAACATGTGCAGAAGGATCTGCGGTAAAGATATGTGTTACTAAAGGAGTTCTTTCTTTCATGGCGATTCTCGCTTTCCTTGAATTTCCTAACATACATAATAATATCACACATCAACGCACTCGAAACCACACTTTTTTGCATTCCGAGAGTCAAATGACGCAAAAAACGCGTTTCAGCGAAGCATTTTTCGCACTATTTCGCTTCTTCCTCTTTTTTGCGCATTCTTCTCAGGAAGAAGAACGGGGCGTTCATCGCGATCATGATCATCAAGCCCAGGATGAAGAGCCATACATACGGAGTCGTCGCCTCTTCGAAACCTGTCGGCGCGATCAGTACCTGCGTGTTCGTAAATGTGATCGTAGTCGCTTCCGTGATCGTCAGCTGACCTGTCGTCAAACCGGACTGTGAAGTTCCCGTTCCGACCTGAACCGATGTGCTGTACGAACCCGGAGCCATCTCGGATACAGTTAAGTACGCACCGTACGGAACCGTCAGGATGATAGAGTCTTCATCATCCTTCGCAGGAGACAACGAGAAGAGTGCTTTACCATCAGTTCCTGTGATCAGGTCATCAGCGACAACAGTCGGCGTTCCATTATCGTTCAACGTATAGTTCCCGATCGCAGCCGAGTAGCTCAGGAGCGCTTCAAAGTCGAATGTCGATCCGGGACCGACGACCTGCTTCTTCACCGTTACCGGTACGGTCTTACGGGTGTTGGTAAACGTGATCGTCACCTCATCACTGACGGAGAGGATCGTATATGCATAACCGGCTGTATCTGTTCCGTTATTCAGTCTGAATGTCGTATCGTACGCGGTCGCGACCCATGCGTACTGATCCGTGCCTTCGTTCGTGTGAAGCTCAGTTACGACCAGATCCGTCGCGCCTACAGGAACGGAGATCTTGGTATTGGCAGAAGATCCGGTGAACGGAGACAGCGTAAATGTTCCGGTAAAGACTTCCGTTGCAGTGTCGATAGCACCATTGCGATCGCTGTCGTACTTGTAGCTCCACGAGAACTTGAATGTACGCTGATTGAGCAGCGGATCATTGAAGGCCTTAACGATGGTAATGTCCTTCTTCTCTACGTTCTTCACGCGGAAGATCCAAACCTTGTTGGTGTTGTCCCATTCCGCCGTCACATCCGGATTGGAGATGGTAAACGGATCGTTCTCATCACCACTTACCGTGATCGTTACAGGACCATTCAGTCCGAGATATCCGCTTTCTGTGAATGTCTCGGTGAGTGTATATGTCTGTCCTGCATAGAGCGGTTCGTACAGACCGAAATTACCATCATCCGTGCCGCTTACGTAGAAGACACCGTCGGATCCGGTATTGTCATAAGCCTGCAGGTTCGTTCCGACATTGTAGCTTCCTGTCTTATTCACGAGGTTAAATGTCGCCGCTACTACACCGGCGGTTCCGTTCTGGTCGATCTTGATGAACTTGACCGGATAGGATTTAAGCGTGTTGGTATAGACGATGGCACTATCCGCGGTAACATCGAAAGTGATCGTCTTTGTGTCCGTTGAGATCACGGTGCCGTCTCTAGTAATCGTCGTCTCGTAGTTGTCGTCCGCTTCCTCGGTGATGGTCAGTTTCGCGCCCGCAGGAATCTTCACAAGAGCAACGGAGTTTGTCGTGCCACTTGTTACGATAAACGGAGACGGATCTGTGACCGGGTCAACGGTAACTTCGTCGCTCTGACCTTCATCCAGAATGTAACTTGCCGTAAAGTTAAAGTCTTCATCATCAGTCTTGTTACTGATAAGGATCTTTTGGACGGAGATATCATAAGTTTCTATTTCGTTCTTATAAGTAACGGTGCCGTAAGCATCCGGATTTGTCCAGGATACTTTGTTTGTGCTGACTGTCTGAGGAATCTCAGAAGTATTAAACGAGCTGGTTCCAAGTGTCAGTTCATTGTCACGACCCTCGTAATCCAGAGTTACGCTTGTGGTGTAGTACGTAACCGCTGCCTCAGTTACGGTGATCTGCAGACCCGTAAATCCGTTGTTGCTTCCCGGATTAGTTACATGTCTTTCCCAGCGGACGATTCCGGAGCGAGTGTCATCCTTTACGTAGGTAAGGGTTCCACTACTGGTATCGGGCATATAGACTTCTACTTCAACTTCGATGAATGCCGTGTTATGACCGGCTTCAGTCGCATGGTCATTTGTGGATACGACTCTCAGATACTCACCGTGTCTGATAGAGAATACTTTCGAAGTGTCTCTGACAGAGTACTCGTTAGTTTGTGCATTGATCGCATAATCCATAGTTCCCACATGATAGTTACCCGTGATCGCTACAGTGAAATCAAACAGTTTCGTCTGATTGCCCGGTTCCGGTACTTCTTTATGGATGTATACCGCGTCTTTAAGAGGCTCCCAAACACCATACAGTGTACGGGTAATAACACCATCGATTACTACTGTTCCCGTGCTGAAGAAACCGTCATCTCTATTCAGATCATCGATCCTGCCGCCTGTTGCCGGGAAGTCCGGAGTCGTTGCCGTGGGGCTATATGCCCAACCGAGGAAGGAATAACCGAAGCGTGTGCTGGTAACAGGAAGATCCTGATATTTCGGCTCAGCCGGTGTCACACTGGTATCCGGCTGGATATCATCCAGACCATAGTCGATCTCCTGCTGTCCGCCGCCGGTACCGTCGCCGTTCCAGTTATCGTTAAGAAGCAGTGCGTATGCATTGTCTCTGGATGTAAATGTAACCGTCAACGGGTTCTTGTTTACGAGCAGTTTTTCGTTGAAGGAGAAATCCTGAAGGTTATTCTTCTCTCCGGATGCAAGTGCATGAGTATGTGTAGAGTTGTTTACCGTATGGTTAAACTCAGTATCAGGATCAGCCAGATCGTTATTCGGATCCGGATCAACCGCAGGATTGGAACTGTAAGTCCTGTCGCCTTCCAGCGCGATAGACGTATCCCAGATCAAAACCTTACCTGGTCCGAGATTGTTTGTGCCGGAAACAGTGATCGTCTTCTCTGCGCCCTTCGGGAAAGCAAGGGTAACGGTGTCACCATCCTGCCCTGCCGGATTCAAAGTAATTACATCGGAGCTATTCAGCGGCGCACGATTGTACATGCCGTTCTTGACGTTGATTACTTCAAGTGCGCCATCTGCAGAACTGAGACTGAATTCCACAGTACCGGCGGTCTTGTTTTCAAATGTAACGTATACCATTGGTTCCCAAATGGCATAGAGGATCTCGTCGTCCGTGCGTTGAACGGAGATGATACTGTCCGCAGGATAATTCGGAACATACGGCTGCGCCGCGCCTGTGATCGCGGAATTCTGAGGATCAACCCATACGATGTTTTCTGGATCAGGCTGCAGGTCAAAGCCCAAGAGGAGATATCCTTCCATGTGCTTAAAGTAGTTTGTTCCACCGCTTAGGCCTGTATCCGCGTCATTAGTCGCGTACTTATAAAGATGAGCCGCCGCGTTGGACTGGATATCACCGAAGACGATCTGTTCTTCGCTCTCATCCATCAAAATGGTACCAACACCACTCCATGGCAAATTATCATCTGCCGTCAGATCATTGCCGCTTGCGTCAACCAGGTATCCGCCGTTAGCGTCCAGCGTCAGGTTGGCAACATTCGGGCGACGAACAGAGCTGTTCGTTTCTTCATAAACGGCCTGCATGTGGATGATGTTATTGCTGTCCGCATACTGTACGTCGATAACGAAATCATCACCCGGATCGTAGAGGACTCCATCCTCCAACGGAGTATAGGTCTCGACGACCTGTCCGTTGATCGTAGTCCTCGAAACGCTAACCAAACGCCAGCCGAGGAAGTTGACGGTGTTGTCAGTGATCTCTTCACCGTTTTGGGTGAGATTCGTCGGCTGCTTATATACAGTTGTAGACGCACCATCGGTATAACTGAAAGCACCTGTTGAAGCAGCCGGATCCGGATCGATCCATGCCTGCATGGCACCATTGATAAGGTATCGGTTTCCGTCAGAAGATTCCAGCCAGTTTTCCGGCATATACTGGATCGTATATCCGCCATCAAGACGCCAATGGGCGGTCAGTGTAAACGAGGTCGAAACAGGGTCGGAGAAAATATAAGGCATAGTATCATTGTCTTTGAACCAGCCGAGGAATACCCAGTTCTCCTGGCTGTTGCACTTACGATACAACTGCGGTTTGACACCATCCGACTGTTTCGCGATATAAAGATTCTTCCAGGCATCGTAACTTAAGTTTTGAGCGGTCATTCCGACGTAATCATCAGGATTCTGATTAAGACGAGCCAGCGTATACTGATGCCAGAAATCATAATACTGATACAGTTCGGTGTATCCCTGAGACGGATCGTCATTTACATATACACCTGTACCATCCGTTACATCTATGTAAAGCGCGTTACGGAGATGTGAAGGTACACCCGGGCCGTCGGAGGACGTATACTGACCATTCACGTAGTAGTACAGACGACCGCTGTAGCTTTCTGCCGCGGCATCTCCGATCGGAACTTTATCACGAGAAACTGCGTACTCGCTAATTGTTACACCATAATCTGCGTTGATGTATGTAGCTTGCGAACCATTGTAGCCGGAGTCAGCAGCATACTCACCATTGTCAGAACGATTGAATGGCGTAATACCGAAAGAATTGTAAGAAGATCCGGTGTGATCGATATGGTCGATCTCCGCGCCATTAGGGTTAACCATGACACGGTATTTCAAAGGCTTATAGACCGCATAAAGCACGATGTCACCATCCGGCATGGTTTTATTGAAATTGAAAGTGTTACCCACTCCCTCAAGGTTCTCATACCAGCCGATAAATGAATGGCCAACTGGTGTAGCTGCAATCGCTTCGGACGTATATCTGTCTGCATCCGCCAGAGATTGATTGTAGTGATAAGTCCATGAAGGATGGTTTGCATCCACAGGAGTATTCGGATTCGATGAACCAGATCCATACATATATGAAATGCTATGCTGATTGGGGAGATAGTAAAATTCGATGATCATACCATTTCCGACACCGGCATCGGTAAGCTCCTGAATTGCATATCCGGAATACGAATGTGTTAAAGCGGATCTTGCACCAGTGCTAGATAGCTGATAACTTTCAGCCGGAGTGTCTTGGCCATTACCATTTCCATATCCTTGGAGAGTTGTCGCCGTCTGCATATCCGGATAACTGCTCGTACCAGCGGAAACTATCTGCGTAAAAGAAGGAGTAGAAGGATACTGTAATGTGTCCGGATCAGCCAGATAAACCCGATACAGATAGTTATTCGTGCTACCCTGATATCTGCAACGGAATTCTTGAGCAATACCAACATCCGAAGTAATCGCAGTACAGGAATTCGGATCTACGTTTTGCTTTCCGGAATTGTAGTTTGTATACGTTGCACCCGTTAATATCAAATCCTCGGTCAATGTCTCAAACGAACCTTTAATACTTGTCTTTTGAGTTGCCCAGAAATAACTGTTTTGTTGGGGGATCCATCCGACGAATCGATAGCCTGTTCTTGGAGGTTGTGTACCTGGATAACGATCAAGGATCGTTTCACCATATCGCGCCGTAAGATCATAGTAAAATACCAGGCAATCCGTACCATTGGCTGTCGCAGTGTAGTATTCACAGGCGGCGAAGTCATCCGGCATCGTCGTACCGAGATTAGCATTAGTGTTTGTAAGGAAATCATT
The DNA here is from genome assembly GCA_017561715.1 of Clostridiales bacterium. Lineage (GTDB taxonomy): Bacteria > Bacillota > Clostridia > Saccharofermentanales > Saccharofermentanaceae > Scatonaster. The sequence continues at coordinate 154,593 of JAFZBN010000017.1, forward strand.
ATAGTTGTCTGTGTTGGTGATCGTGCTGACATAAAAATTCCAAGTGCCGGCGATAGACGTCTGCTTGTAAAGCGTTCCGGCATATGTAAGTGTAGCCGCATCCTGGGTGTTGTAATACCATCCCTGAGCATCCTTAAGAATGGTCTGCATTGAACCATTAATGAACCCAAGGTTGTAGTTGGTATTGGCATCGTTATTATCTACACGGAGATAGCGAGTACCCGAATAAGAATTCGCCCCGTTGTTGTATGTCCAACTTGAATTCTCGTTCAACGGAAAATAATAAGTGCCATTTGTTCCGTACGGTGTCGTTGAGTAGGTTGTTTCCGTGATAAAGCTTCCGTTGCCGGGGTAGTATACAGTACCTGTGTACGCACCATTGTTGCCATTATTGTTTTGCGAATATCGAGTGCCAGTATATTGCGCAGCAGTACCGTTATTCCCTACTCTCCAAACATTGTTAACTCGGTAAACCCTTTGAATGCTTCCATTTACGATACCATACTGGGTCCCATTATTCGAAGTTGTCGGTGTGTATCTGCCTGCTGCACCCGTATAACTTATACTTCCGCTTATTTCAACAACACTACCATTGACTACACCATACTGAGGATTGGCGCTACCGGTGGTTGCCTGATAGCGATATCCGTTATAGTCATGTCTCGTGTTAACTGTGCCAGAATAAGTCCATCCGCCGTTTCCGTCAGGGGTCAAGGCAACATAGGTTCCATTGACGAGACCATAGACTGTTCCAGAATAACTCTCTGCTTCCGAATCTGTCATAGATGTGTACGTAGTAACAGATCCATTGTTGCTGGTCTTACGGGCAAATCCTATGTCGAAACGCAGTGTATATTCGTTTCTATCGTAGTAGACGTTGATGATGGTGGATCCATCACCCTCAACTGTTACACCGGTTTCTGTAGTTGTGTTACCAGACGTAGTATATCCGTTGTAGTCGCTATACGGTGTCGCACATTTGTGAATGAATCGAAGAATACTAATATCAGAGGTCGACAACGCAATAGTTTGCTGTACAGCTCCAGTATCTGATTCCTTGTTTAAGATAATGTTGCGATCATTATCTCCACTTGTATTTACAAACAAAGTCGTTCCGGCTACTGCTGAATAAGTATTGAACCACGCAAGTGTATACTCATCATCATTTGCATTCTGAAGCCAGACAAGAACCTTATAATCTACTGTCTGCGCCGTCCATTTCGCGTAAACCGTAAGAGCATCAAGAGCCTTGTAAACGTAGAGTTTTCCATCCGAAGTGATTTCGAAGAGTTTCTCGCCGGCCGATGGATCAGTACTGATATTTCCGGCAGTTCCATAGAAAGCCTGGCCCTTAACCGAATTCACAAAGGCTCCGGTTCCATCCGTGAGCTGGATACCGGTTCCGTTTTCATTGCTATCCTTGCTCAGATACCATCCGAGGAAATCATAACCCGGACGAGAAGTGGTCGGGAAAGAAGTAAAACTCGTGCCCTTTAATTCGTCATTCGTCAGTCGGTATTCGGCACCAACATACTTCGCACCGTTTCCGGTCAGACCGGTATTAAAGTATACCCAGCGTGCCTCGGCAAAGATCGGATAAAGATCCAATGCAGAGAGTGCGGAGCCTACTTTGTTTACGGTAACTCTGTAGCCTGAGCCCGCAGTTCCCGCAGTTTCTGATGTGCCGTCATGGTGGATGTCTCTCTCATTGCCATCCATGTCGAGTGTCTCATAGTAAAGCACTGTCTGAGGATTGGACGGATCGGAAAAGTCTGCCGTCTCCCAGCCCGCGAACATTTCGTGTGCCGGATCGGGGCTCGGTCCTTCTACATCACCGATTCTGACGATCGCGGAATCGTTCTGACCGAAAACAACCAGCCTGCGGGTAAGAAGGTTATTTCTCAGACCTTCGTCAGCTTCCTTATTTCCCATATGGAAGTTGATGAAATAGTAATCTTCATAAACCGGAGCAATATAAACATGAGCCGTACCCTCGGCATCAAGCACCGCGGTTCCGGTGGTCCCGCCAATGCTCCATGTAACGGATTCACCGGCTTCGATCACGCCATTGGAATTCTCATCGTTCGGAGTGATGCTGATCGCGGTCCGGTCATTGATCTTCTGCGGATCCGGCCATGTGTATGTGATGGTGCCGTTGTAATAAGGAGACGCGGAAGCATTGCTGTTGTACGCGGTAGTGTCATCCGTATCTCTGTCGTTAACAGTTACCGTATACCAGCCATAGAAGAAGCTGACTTCATTTCCTGCATTATCCTTTTTATTCGGCGGATTGACGACCTGTTCGAGCGACTCGCCATCTCTCAGGATCTGGGAGATCTGGTACTCATTATTCCGGTTAAGGAACTCATACGGGGAAGCCGTATAGGAGTAAGTGGTGCCGTTACTGTTTTCCTGGTAGTCTCGGGAAATATAGTGGAACTCCACTCTCGGAGTAATGATCTCCTGACCTTCATGTTCAACGATGACGTATACGCTGAAAGAGTTGGCATTAAAGACAACAGCTTTATCTGCCACACCGATGTTGCCGCTTACCAGCTCAGCCGGGCTGCCTGCATCCTCCATATGGTATACATCTACCGTCTTCGTACTGATCGCGTCACTCTTCAACTGAACCTGAAGAGCAGATTCACTCGGCTGCCAGGTGATTCCCAGAAGTTTCATGACCTCGTTGGCGTAAATCTTGATGTCATACGCAACGAGAGTGTTTTTGCCGTCGACGGAAACGTCTACGCGCTTGGCTTCGACGATGCCCGTGGAAGGCATGCTGCCGGAAATGATGATATCGTCATTGCTGTAAAGGGTTCCCGACTTCGTTCCGGAAGCACCGGCGACCTTATCGATCGTAGCTGTTACATAGCGGGAAATCAAGCTGAAATCGATGAAAGAGAATACGGAGAATCCGTCTGTCTCAAAGCTTACCGTCGATCCTTTTGTCGAAGCGGAAAGCTCTTCTGCTTTGTCTCCCTCGAAGTGTACGACCTTAACATCGTCGACGTTTTCCGTGTCCATGAGTTCCACTTTGACCTTGACCGTGGAACCGTCAACGGGCTGGTACTTCACACCGTTCTTTACGAGGGCGATATCGAAAAGTTTTCCGTAAGAAACACTGTGGATGCTCTCACCGAGGGCTTGTGTCGCGCTGGTCAGATAGTCGATATACTCGCTGTCACTGACCTCGGAAACAGCCAGCTGTGCATCCGAAGGAATACCACTGGTCTCATCAAATGTCGCCGTGATCTTATACGTATTCCCGTCACTCGTAGTAACAGTTGTGGTAACGATCGTGCTGACGATGCCGTATACGGAAAAGCTTTCCGCGTCGAAACCGACGATAGTTGTATCGCCTTCACTGGATGTAGTATTTTCAACGACTTCCGCTGTTCCGTTTCCGGGCGCCTCCGGGAAATGGACGACGTTCAGGTCTTCTGTCGTAGCATCCTCGAGGAAGATCTGCATGTTGACTTTCGATCCGTCCTCCGGCTGGATCTCGACACCGTCTTTTACGATGGTGATATCGAAGAAATGCGCGTATCCGATCTTGTCGATATCGAGCGCGGCCTGAGTGTCAGCCAGGTAAGCATCGTACTCCGTGCCTGCCAGAATCTCTTTGACATCAAGTTCTGCATCTGAAGGAATACCGGAGTCGGCTGAGCATGTCGCGCAGAATGTGTATTTGTTTCCGAAACTGTCGGTCATTGTCCTCTGAAGACAAGAAATCGAGCCCGGATTCTGCGACGAAACGTCGGCAATGGCGTTATCGCTGAAGAGGGAAAAAGACGGCAGATGCAGCATTCCGGCCGGAAAAACAGACAAAAGCATAGAAGCGGCGAGTACCGTTGAAATAGAACTGCGCAACTTTTTTGCCAATCTGCTCTTAAGCATCTACAGTCTCCTCTTCTAAAGATTCTTCTTTCTTTTTACGCCTTAAGCAGAATTCCTCGGTTACCAACGCAAGCCCGAGGACGATCAGCATCCAAGGCGTATACTTATCCAGGATCGCCATCGGGAGCGTCATATTCTCGTATGTGATAAAGATCACTGCCGCGACGATGGCCAGGATTATGTTCAGCGAAAGACCCGCATAGTCTTTCACAGTCTTCTTTTCTTCTCGTTTTCTATCCATCCAGTCCATGGCGTAAGGAAGGACAGTTACGAATGTAAGGAACAGGCAGAACAGGTTTACGATCGACCAGCTGCCTCCGTCTCCTCCGGCTTCACCGGTCTTAACGATGACGGCCTTTCCGCCTTTATCTTCTGCCGCGTCCTGTCTGTTTTTACCGCCCTGATCCGTTTGTGGCTCAACTTTCTTACCTTCTTCCGTAAGACTGCAGATCAGTACGACTCTTCCGTCGGTTATGCCTCCTCCACAGGTGGAAAGGACGAGGAACTTATCCGCGGAAGTAATCGCGGAATTACTGTTGACAAGCTTTACGCCGGCATTATTCTGGATCAGATCCAGATACCCGTTCCAGTCGAGAGAGGTCCGATCGTAGATCGCGCCCTCATAAGCGTCTGTTTTTACGACGGAGATCACATCGATGTCATATACTTCTTTTAAAGTGACCAGCGATCCTGTCAGATGCGAATTAAAGTAGTTCGCGTCAAGATACTTGGAAAGATCTCCGAACATGGCACCGTTATCCATGTGGTGTCCGTAAAGGAGAGTATAAGAATCGCTGAAATCGTTACTGTTCTTCGCCTGGATGTAGATCGATCCCGTAAGGGACGCCGCCTGATATACGTCGTGATTGGCGTAGTAGACATCATCCAGACCCTGAACGATCGGATAGTCGATGTGGGTATCGTCGATGGTGATCCAGCCGGCTGCGTCCGGGATATTGGCAAGAAGCGCGTCGATGGAAACGACATCGCCCTGCACCTGGGGCTTATACTGGATCATCTGGGAGCCGTAAGCACGGGTCTGTACATACTGGTTTTCATAGAGCATATATCCGGAAAAGGCCATGACGGACACAGCGGTGGCGGTTGCCACTGAAGAAAGGATCGTATTTGCAATTTTCAGTACTGAAGCAAATGCCATTTATCTCTCCTCAAAAACCGTGATTTCGAATCACCATTAACAGCGTGCCCAAAATATCATCGGCATCGACCGTTCCGTAGTACCGGCTGTCGACCCCCGTCCTCCGGTTGTCGCCCAGCACGAAGTATTCTCCGTCTTTTAATGTAAGCGGGTACTCAAGATAATCCGTATAGGGATAGGTCTGGCTGTAGATATTGTCTTCCACGAGAAGATTACCGTTGACTTTTACGCCTCCGTCTTCCGTGATCTCTACAGTATCTCCGGGAACGGCGATGACACGGGAAATGCAGGTATTGCCGTCTTTTTTAAAGACGATCACATCATGTGCCGAAGGTTTTTTATCCAATCGGGAATAGATGATCCGGTCTCCCATGTTCAGGGCAGGAGACATGTCGAGCGTGCCGACTGTCTGTGTCCCGATGATGAAAGTGAACATGACCCACAAACAGATGACTATGATAAAGCTGTTGCGGACAAACCTCATGATTCCCGGCTTGGATTTAGAGAGCTCGTCGCGTATTTTTTTCAGCTTTTCTTTGAACATCAATATTGCGAAGAAGCAAGAACCGGTCATTGGGAAATGACTAGTCCCTGCTTTTATCCCTTCTCAAATTTAACGGTACATGTCTTCTATGAAACCGTTTCAAAAGAACTTTTCCACGAACCAGTCTGGATTATACTTTCTCCGAATTCTCATTCTTCTTTCCGTGGCGGATCAGAATGAACAGTACAGCACCTGCAGCAAACAGCAGGAGGTACGGAGCGCTTCTGATGATAATGCCTGTAGGAGAGATCAGCTTCATGGTATTTGTGAACTTGACCTCATCCGCGCCTGTATGATTTTCGGTTGCAGCCGTCAATGCGGTTGCATTACAGTTTACCGTAGCGGTATTGGAGTCGGCACCGGTAGCAATGTCCAGAGAATCAGCATTAGTGTCGGCACCGGTAGATACGGATGTATAGGTGACACCGGTGACATCGTTTGTCTCCTTGATGGTGATCGTTGTTCCTGTCGGGATACCTACATATGTGATCTTTCCAGTGTGACCGATCGTCGGATTCCATGTACCTGCGATAGGAGCTGCTGTCAGAGCGGTCTGTGTAGCATACGAACCGACCGTCATGATCGGAAGCACGTTCGCAGATACGGTCGAATTGGTAAGAGTGATCGTGAACGGGAACTCATGGTGATTGTTCTGCGTGTATGCATCGTTCACAACTTCCTTTTCAACCTCAAGATTGAAGGTGTAGTACTTGTCAGCTACCGATCCGTCCGTAGCAGGATCACCATATTTTACCTGATCGGCTTTGGATCCGACAAAACCTTCAGTCTTGCCAGCAGCAGATGCTGCAGCTGCATCATCATCAGTTCTTGCATCAATGGCAGCTGTTCTGTTTGTGAACAGTACATAACCATAAACATTTCCTTCGCCGTTTACATAGACATCCATGTAAAGAGTATTGGCTACTGCGCCTTCGGCAATACCGGAAGCATTTTTCGTTGCCTCAGTAGTTGTCTCATCGATCTGATAACGATAAACGCCTGCACCTGCACCTGCAGCAGTAAAGTCAACGTTTTCAAAACTGATCGTCAGAGGGAATCTGTTTGCAGTTCCGTTCTCTGAAGCAGTCAGCGTATCTGTTCCCGGAACCAGCGCAAGTTGGCCTGCTGCAGTACCGGTGATCGTCGGAGTTCCGATACCTTCCTTGGTCTTCGCATGCACGTTAGAAGCAGGATTATGGTGAGAATTCGCATCATAGATATCCTGATCTGCCAGAGAAGCATCATGGGTGATCGTGTAGGTAAATGTGATCGCCGGGGCATTTACCGTACAGTCTTCCGGATTGTACGCCGTGATCTCTTTATAGATCTTTACGGTCTTGTCTTGCGTAGTGGCTACATCAGGAGTAGTGAATTCACCAATTACACCATCTTGTCCGGACATGTCCGCATCGGCCATGACCGTGCCGCCAATCGCAAGAAGCATCACCATGGAGATGATCAGCGCACCTGTTTTTCTTAGTGATTTTTTCATATTAAGCCACCTTTCTCTATCTTCATGGGACGAAACCAAGCTATTCCACCCCCAAGATAATAGCTATATATAAATATATAAGAAATTTTAGCACGTCTAAAAATAAAAAGACAATACTTTGGGGGATGCTTTAAAAAAATGGTAACACTTTGTTTATGAAATCCGACGGCCCGAAACGCTTACAGCCATCGGCATTCGAAAAACACATAGACAAATTACTTACATTTTGACAAAAATCTCGATCCCTAGCGCGATAAGGATCACACCGCCCAGGATCTGGGCCTTTGAAGAGAAACGGGTGCCGAATTTCTTGCCGAGGAAAAGGCCTGCCATGCAGATGATATACGTAACGACACCGATGATAAGGGCGGTCACAACAGCCTGAAGCGCCTGATATTCGGCGATCGTAAAGCCCACGGACAGTGCGTCAATGGATGTCGCGATGCCCATCAGGAAGAGTTCGTGAAGGCCCATCTGAGTCGGAGCTTCATCTTCTCCTTTCTTCCGGATGCCCTCGTAGAGCATCTTTCCACCGATAAAGCCGAGAAGGATCATGGCGATCCAGGGAATACATTTCTCAAACGCCTGAAAATACGTAAGAAGCGTATGCACGCAGATCCAGCCGATCAGCGGCATGACTGCCTGAAAACCGCCGAAAACACCGGCGATGAGGTTCATTCTTCCAAGTTTCATCTTCGGCTCGCGAAGACCGGTGGCCAGAGATACAGAGAATGCGTCCATCGCAAGGCCCACGCCCAGAAGAACACTATTTACAAAGAACATCAGGCTCCACTGCATATCCGTCACCTCAAAATCGAATTACTGCAACATTCTAATACATAAGGAAAAGCAACGCAACGGAAAATAAAAGAAAAGAGGCCACCTCTTTCGAGGTGACCTCTCGGTTGCTCTATATTAGTGCTTTTCGCGAAGATCAAAGCTTCGGACCTGCAGCTACGAGAGCCTTACCGGCTTCGTTGCCTTCGTACTTAGCGAAGTTCTTGATGAAGCGGCCAGCGAGATCCTTTGCCTTCTCTTCCCAAACGGAAGCGTCAGCGTATGTGTCACGCGGATCGAGGATTCCGGAATCTACGCCCGGGAGCTCTGTCGGAACTTCCAGATCGAACATCGGGATCTTCTTTGTCGGAGCCTTGAGGATGTCGCCGTTGAGGATAGCGTCGATGATTCCACGTGTATCCTTGATGGTGATTCTCTTGCCTGTGCCGTTCCAACCTGTGTTAACGAGGAAAGCCTTAGCACCGTTCTTCTCCATCTTCTTTACCAGTTCCTCAGCGTACTTTGTAGGATGCAGCTCGAGGAAAGCCTGACCGAAGCAAGCAGAGAATGTCGGAGTCGGCTCTGTGATTCCACGCTCTGTACCAGCGAGCTTAGCTGTGAAGCCGAAGAGGAAGTAGTACTTCGTCTGCTCAGGTGTGAGGATGGAAACCGGCGGGAGTACGCCGAAAGCATCAGCAGAAAGGAAGATTACGTTCTCCGCAGCCGGGCCGGAAGA
>JAFZBN010000018.1 GCA_017561715.1 Clostridiales bacterium
ACGCCGACGCGTTCATAGTAGCGAAGCGTATCGGGCGTAATATCGAACTTCTCGCACACTTCTTTTATCGTCATTGGGAGTACCTCCTTGCAGAATTTTCCTGATCACAAGTTCATTCTACAACTTGGAGTTAACTCTAAGTCAAGGGTTGTTTCAAAAAATTATCGGCTCCCCGTGGAAAATCACGAAGAGCCGATTTTGGTGCGGATGACAGGACTTGAACCTGCACACTTTCGTACTGGAACCTAAATCCAGCGTGTCTGCCAATTTCACCACATCCGCAGGTGCTGAAAAAGCATGAAGTGATGTTATCATTTTTCGCCTGTTTGGTCAAACAAAGAGCGCCTTTCCGAAAGTAGTATAATAGGGAAAGAAGATCATTCAGGGGGACATTTCATGCAGATCGATTCACAGGAAAACCGCATCATGTGGTACTGTGCCATGCTGGCTTTGACCGGGCAGAGCGTGGCCCTGCTCCTTCTGTGCAACCCCTTTATCGCGGCCACGTTTTTCGCGGGAAGTCTTATTCTTTTAAACCTCTCCTGTTTTCTCAGCGGGACCCCGAAAAAGTGCTTTTCCGCCTTACTGATCCTTCTTGAGATCGCGGCGGTCATCCTTCTTCCCAGATGGTTCATGGGCGCCCTTTCCCTGCCCGCTGTTTCAATCGCGATCATCAACTACAAGAAGATCCTTCGGGTCACCTGCTTCGTTCTTTCATTCGGAGCAGCGATGCTTCATATCGTAAAGCTCCGTCCGGACGTGGTCTCGGCACTTCTTTACATCGGTTTTTCGGTGGCGGCATTCGTGTTCTGGCTCATCGTGCTTTACTTATACAGCAATACGGTTGCGACTCAGGCGAAACTGAATCAGGCGCTGACGGCTGCGGCGGTCGAGGCGCTCGAGCAAAGAAGCCTTCGCGAGGAGATCGCCAAGAACCAGAAGATCAACGAAAACAACGCAAGACTCGAAGAGCGAGAGCGCATTTCGAGAGATATCCATAACTATGTCGGACATACGCTTTCGGCGGCGACGGTAACGCTAGATGCCGCAACGCTTCTCGTTCCTTCGGATCAGGATAAGGCACTGGAAAAGATCGATGCGGCGAATTCACGCGTGCATGAAGCGATCTCTTCGGTGCGAAGCGTCGTTCGCACACTTGATGCGGAAGACGACTGCATCGAGACGGCGGACTACCTGCTGTCTCTGGAAAAGATGGTCGATGAGTTTAAGACCGATACCGCCATCAAGATCTATCACAACTTTAAGCAGGAGCACCCGGACGCGAGGATCCCGATCCAGACCGCGTCGTTCATCTCCTCTTCTCTTTCCGAGCTTCTCACAAACGGCGTTAAGCATGGAAACGCTGACCTTTTCGTCATCACATTCGTACTCGATACCGGCCACATCCGACTTCGCGTGCAGGACAACGGAACGGGCTGGGGAGATATCTCGCTGAACGAGAAAAAGCTTCGACTCGCGAACGGCTTCGGGCTTCGCAAGATCAGAGATTATACGGAAAGCTGCGGCGGCAGTTTCGACATAGACAGCGTGGACGGATTTACCGTCGATCTGTCACTACCGTTTGAAGGAGGAAACACATGACAAAGATACTTCTGGTGGACGATGAGCCATTACTTCTCGAGAGCCTGGAGATCATTCTTTCACTGTCCGGTGATTACACCGTCACAGGCAAGGCAGGAAACGGCGTAGAGGCTTTGGAGCTTCTTTCCAAGGAAGTTCCCGACCTGATGCTCGTCGACCTCAATATGCCCGGTATGGGCGGTATCGAGCTGATCCCGAAGGTCCATGCCGAGTATCCGGACATTCGAATCATCGTGCTGACCACATTCTACGATGAAAACAGCATTTCCCACGCGATCGCGGGTGGCGCCTGCGGCTACATCCTCAAGGACTCCGGAAAAGACGCGATCTTAAACGCGATCTCCCAGGCATTAAACGGCCAGAGCGTTCTGGACTTAAAAGTCATGCAGAAGCTTAATAGCATGCTCGCAAACGGTACCGCGGAAAAAGCACCCGCCGAGGCGCAGGAAGCGGCGTCGACAAGTGCTTTTGGCAAAGAAAACACGGTCGACCTTTCCGAATACGGAATGACCGACCGTGAAAAAGAAATCTGTCGTTTGATCTCAGAGGGATGTACCAACTCTCAGATCGCTTCGATCCTTTACATCAGCGAAGGCACGGTGAAAAACTATGTGTCGACGATCTACGATAAGCTCGGCGAACACGACCGCACCAAAGTCGTGCTGATGCTTCAGAAGTGTAAGTTCTGATCTTCTTTCGGAATTACCCGCAAAGGCGACCGATCAGGCCTCCTCAAGGAGCTCTTCCATATCCGTATAACCGGCTACGGACATGTACTCGTAGTATTCATCAAGAAGATCGGAATCATCAGATCCTTCGTAAGCGACCATAACGATTACTTTACCATCGAGTTTTGCATAAGCGGACATTACTTCTTCCTCATCATTGTTGATCGCGATGAGAGAATACTCGGTATCCGAACCATCGACAGCATATTCGATATCTGCCTGTTTTGCAGCCTTCTTCAGCGACTTCTCTGTCTTGGTATACTTGCCTGTAAGAGATTCAAATACCTCTTCGGCTGCGTCCTTAGTGTCCAACTCCATAACGATAGAGTACACGGCACTGTCTTCATCATTGATGGTCTTTCTGAATACGAACATATTGGTAAGCTGATCCGACTCAACATCCGTTCCTTCAAACGTATTGCCGCTATCCGCTACGTCTTCGAGTTCATCCGGTTCAAACGTGAAGTACACACCGTCTTCGTAGAAATCTGAATCGGTCTGATTCTTTACGAACTTTTTCTTCTGCTTGGAAGAACCTTCACTTGCGTCGCAAGCTTCTTCTGCCGCCTTGATGTTCTTCTTCTGGTGCTTGGAGAACTTGCTTCCGCTTCCGCATGCTGCCAGGCTTGCCATCATGGCAAACACCATTACTACTGATAAAACCTTTTTCATTTTCTATCCCTCCTAAAATGTGTTTATTGGGTTTTACAAATTTGCAACCATATCGCCTACAGGACCGAAACCTGCTTCATCTTGGAATTCACAGAACTCGTCTAAAAGATCGGTATCCGGGGCGCCCGAATACGTGGTCATTGTGATCGTGTCGCCCGCGTACTGAACATAGACGGCCATGAGCTTGTTCTCCTCTACCTGAAGAACGACGAAGGTGTAATCCTTTTTTCCATTCGCGGAATCAGCCTTAATACCACCCTCTTTTGCGCCTGCAACCTGAATCACGGTAACCGTCTTCTTAAACGTGGATTTCACTTCGTCAAAAACATCTTCGCAAGTATCTTTATCTTCAAAATCCATAACGACCGAGAAGACCATATCTTCATCTACCTTCTTGATGAACGTATACATATTGTCCAGCTGTTCGGGATCAACATCCATTTCAGACAGACTCGATTCTTCCTTGAGTTCATCGGCGTTTGTCAGATTTTCCAGATCATCTTTGTTCAGTTCAACACAAAAACCTTCACTTAGAGCTTCCGGATCATATTTAGCGAGACTATCTATGGTGTCTGTCATTTCGAGGAGTTCTTCTTTCTCGTCCTCGGACAATTCACTTGCACCGCAGACCTTTTCCGCTGCGTTGAATACTTTTTTCTTCTCATAAGCGTACTGGTTTCCCTTTTTCAGGAAACAACCCGACAAACTCAGTATCATCGCCGTGATCATCGCGGCGGAGATCAGTTTTTTCATAACCCTTACCTCCCAAAATAGTACTCTTATAGTATCACTTTTCCTCTTCTAAACCAATTGGTCAGACGGTGTTTTCTCTTGAAATCTTTACATTCTCTTAGTAAATGAGAACGTGCTTTGTATTAAAATACATCTATATGACGAAACAAAAAGGCTTTTTGTTTCATCTGTCTTATAAGGAGACCCGATTATGAATAACGAAGATAACGCCCTCTTCCCCGTGGGACTTGAAAATACACTATCCCCGGTTCCGGAGAATTTTGTTCGAGAGAACCTGATGTCCGATCAGTTCCTCGATTTCGTGGAAGAAAATACCAAGCCGATCGACCGGATGTTTGCCTACTATCAGTGCGCGATCTTAGAGGTCGAGACGAAGTTTAAGGTCCTCGACGAGTCGCTTTCCGTCGACCTGGAAAGAAACCCGATCGAGAGCATCAAGTCGCGTGTTAAATCCGTCGACAGCCTTCTTCGTAAGATACGGCGAAAGCACCTGCCTTTGAACCTGGAGTCGATCGAGGAGAACATCAACGATATCGCCGGCGTGCGCGTGATCTGTTCTTTTCCCGATGACATCTATGAGCTGGCAAATGCATTTCTTGCGCAGGACGACATCACCCTGATCGCGCGGAAGGACTACATCAAAGAGCCCAAGCCGAGCGGGTATCGCAGTCTGCATCTGATCGTTGAGGTGCCGATCTTCCTGAAGGACGAGAAGCGCAACATGAAGGTCGAAGTGCAGTTTCGAACGATCGCGATGGATTTCTGGGCAAGTCTTGAGCATAAGCTGCACTATAAGCACGATCTGCCACCGGAGCGCGCGCAGGTGCTGGCCGAGGAACTTCGTAACTGCGCCGAAAGGATCGAGGAGCTCGACCTCCGCATGCAGGCGGTTCGAAACGAGATCGTCACTTATAACGAAGAAAACCCGAAGGACACGTCCTTTCCCGGGTTTACTGAAGAGTGAGCGTACGGGCGACGAGTGCTTTTCAATAAGAAATAAGTTCAATGTGTCGGATTGAGGCAAAAGAACTTATCTCACCATTGAATGGATAAGATCAAATCGCTGATTTCGTACAGATGATCCTATCTCAACAGGATGCAGATAGGATCAAATCGATAAAAGCGGGCATATGATCTTATCATTCTTCCAAGGAAATAGGATCAAAACAGTGAAATCCGTCATATGATCTTATCTTGCACCCGAAGAAATAGGATCAAAATGGTGAAAACGTGCAAATGATCTTATCTCAACATCATACAGATAGGATTAAATCGATAAAACTCGCCAAATGATCTTATCCGCTCTGAAAAAAGATAAGATCAAATCGGCAAAAACACCGATTTGATCTTATTTCGTATCTTGAATCCTTACGATGCTTTGACTGCAACTGCCCGTCAGTCTTCGTCGAGTCTTAATACGCTCATGAAGGCTTCCTGCGGCACTTCGACAGAACCTACCTGACGCATGCGCTTCTTACCTTCCTTCTGCTTTTCGAGAAGTTTCTTCTTACGTGTGATATCACCGCCGTAGCACTTGGCAAGTACGTCCTTTCGGAAAGCTCTGATCGTCTCACGGGCGATGACCTTGCCGCCGATAGCAGCCTGTACCGGGACCTCGAACTGCTGTCTCGGGATGTTCTCTTTCAGTTTCTCCGTCATCTTGCGGCCACGGGCATACGCTTTGTCCTTATGTACGATAAACGACAGCGCATCGACAATATCGCCGTTTAAGAGGATATCGAGTTTGACGAGGTCGCTCTTCTGGTAGCCTTCCAGCTCATAGTCAAGTGAGCCGTAGCCTCTCGTTCTGGACTTTAGTGCGTCGAAGAAGTCGTAGATGATCTCATTCAGAGGCATCTTGTAGTGGAGCATGACACGGATGTCGTCCATGTATTCCATGTTGATGTATTCGCCGCGGCGGTCCTGACAGAGCTCCATGAGGTTACCGACATATTCTTTCGGCGTCATGATCGTCGCCTTTACGATCGGCTCCTCCATGTAATCGATCTCCGCCGGATCCGGCATATTCGTCGGGTTATCCATACGGATGACTTCACCTGCGGTCGTGTAGACCTTGTAAACTACGGAAGGCGCGGTCGAAATGAGGTCGAGATTGAATTCTCTTTCAAGTCTTTCCTGAATAACTTCATAGTGAAGAAGTCCCAAGAAACCGCAGCGGAAACCGAATCCCAGAGCGGCAGATGTCTCTGCTTCAAAAGAAAGCGCCGCATCGTTGAGCTGGAGCTTTTCGAGCGCGTCTCGGAGATCCGGATACTTCGCGCCGTCAACAGGATAGAGTCCGCAGAATACCATCTGCTGGATCGGCTTATAACCGGTAAGCGGCTCTTCCGCCGGGTTATCCGCCAAAGTGACGGTGTCACCCGGAGCGGTATCTCTTACGTTCTTAATAGACGCGCAGATGTAACCAACCTCACCTGTAAGAAGCGCCTTCGACGGAACAAACTCGCCCGGATGGAAGTAGCCGAGCTCGGTTACGACGAACTCCGCGCCGGTATTCATCATGCGGATCTTATCACCCAGCTTTACGGAGCCTTCTTTGACACGCACGTTTACGATAACGCCCTTGTACGGGTCGTACTTCGAGTCGAAGATCAGGGCTCTAAGCGGCTTGTTCTCATCTCCGCTCGGCGGCGGCAGAAACTTGACGATGCCTTCGAGGACCTCATCAATGCCGGTATTGTTCTTCGCGGAAATAAGAGGCGCTTCAGAAGCGTCCAGACCGATTACGTCTTCGATCTCCTTCTTTACTTCTTCCGGCTGCGCGGAAGGAAGGTCGATCTTGTTGATGACCGGTAGGATCTCGAGGTTCGCGTCGACCGCGAGATAAGCGTTTGCCAGTGTCTGCGCTTCGATACCCTGTGCCGCGTCAACGATCAGGATCGCACCATCGCAAGCTGCCAGGCTACGGGAAACTTCATAGTTAAAGTCAACGTGGCCGGGCGTGTCGATGAGATTTAAGATGTATTCTTCCCCGTCCTTGGCCTTATAAAGAAGTCTCGTGGACTGGGATTTGATCGTGATACCGCGCTCACGCTCGATATCCATATTGTCGAGGATCTGGTTCTGCATCTCACGAGATTCAACGACACCCGTATTCTCGATCAGGCGGTCAGCCAAAGTGCTTTTGCCGTGGTCGATGTGGGCTACGATGCAGAAGTTACGTATTTTTTCCTGTCTTTCCATGTCTTTCGTGTTGCTTTCTGATTAGAAGAATTTCATTTTGTTAAACGGGTAGATTCGCATCAGGACTTTCGCGTCGATCTGACTCTTCTTGAAAGGGCCCATTCTGCGGCTGTCGTTACTGCCGCCTCTGTTATCACCCATGCAGTAATACTCATCAGGTCCGAGTGTGATCTCGTCGTATCCTCTTGCCTGGCCCTCGGCGCCGACGTATGTCATCGTGCCTGCCGGGAGGTAATCGGACTCGTCAAGGAGCTCGCCGTTGATGTAGACCTTACCGTCAGCGATCTTAATGGTCTCGCCCGGAAGTCCGACGATCCTCTTGATAAGGTTTTCCTCGTGTGCGTATCCGTCCATGCCTTTGGCGTCGATCGTGATGATGTCGCCGCGGCTGAAGTTTCCGGTATAAACGGAGATCATCTCAACAAATACCGCATCGCCCGTGTGGAGCGTCGGCTCCATGGAGCTGCCGTAGACGTCGTTTCTCTGAACTACGAATACAACGAGCAGGATACCGATCAGAAGACCGATCGCCACGAACTTGATCGTGTCGAAGAACATGTAGAGCGCGCTCTTTTCTTTCTCGGACTCTTCCTTATCCTTTTCCTCGTCTTCATCCTCGTCATCGGAGTCATCTTCAGACTCTTCGTCAGAGTCTTCTTCGTCCTTGTCGGACTCTTCGTCAGAATCTTCTTCGTCCTTTTCCTCTTCGGAATCAGCAGTTTCCTCATCGGATTCCGCTTCTTCAGATTCCTCTTCGTCAGAAGTCTCTGTAAAAGTCTCTGTAGCGTCCTCTACAGGGACGTTTTCAGGGATTTCATCTGCGTCCGCGTCTGCGGTCTCCAGAAGGATCGCGCCCTGCAGAACTACGTCATCGTCTTCCGCTTCAAAAGCACTATCCACTTCGTCTTTATCGGTAAGGTCATTGACTTCTTCGACTGTCTCTTCAGCTGTCTCGGCCACGTCCTCTGCAGCGTCAGCAGCATCCTCAACAGATTCTTCCGCCGCCTCAGCGATCTCCTCTACGGAATCTTCTGCAGTCTCAGCAGCTTCCTCAGAGGTCTCTTCAACCGTTTCCTTTACCTCGGAGACCTCATCGAGGATCTCCTTCGGTTCTTTATTCAATTGTCTGTCTCTATCGTGTTTCTTCATCCGTACCTCCAGACAGTGTCTGTACGTATTTTTCCGGCGCCGGCCGAAGCCCCGCCGTTTTGGCACCGCCGGCCACTCGCAAAGCGCGGCCCCGGCGCCGTTTGTTTCTTACTTATTCCATCCGCGGATCGCGTCTGCGAGATCGGTAAGCGCGATCTCCTTTTCCGTTCCGTCGGCCATCGCCTTGAGCTTTGCCTTACCGGAAGAGATCTCGTCATCACCGAGAACGAGCAGGAACGGGATACCGGTCTTACCGGCATACTTCATCTGCGCGCGGAAAGATCTTCCCATCAGGTCGATCTCACAGCCGATGCCCTGCTTTCTCAGACCGAAAGCCAGTTTCTGCGCTTCGATCTGTGTCTCAGGCGACAGATTCGCGATATAAAGCTGGACCTTCTGGTCCTTTTCGATCTCGATCCCCTGTGCTTCCATCTCGAGGAGGAAACGCTCGGCGCCCATGGCAAATCCGATACCCGGAGTCGGCTGTCCGCCGATCTCGGAAACGAGTCCGTCGTAGCGTCCGCCGCCGCAGATCGTGCCCTGCGAACCGACGTTTTCAGACTTAAACTCGAATACCGTTCTTGTGTAGTAATCCAGGCCTCTTACGATACCGGAATCGATCGTGTAGTTGATGCCCAGTGCCTCGAGGTTTGCCTTCAGGCCCTCGAAGTGTGCCTTACAGTCATCGCAGAGATAGTCGATCAGTCTCGGAGCGGAAGCCGCGATGGCACCGCACTTTTCTTCCTTACAGTCGATCATGCGCAGCGGATTCTTCTCAAAACGAGACTGGCAGTCCTCACACATCTCGGAGAGGTGCGGACGGAAATAATCCTTCAGGATCTTGTTGTACTCGGCGCGGCAGGTCGGACATCCGATGCTGTTGATGCAGAGCTTGGTCTTTTTCAGGCCCATCTTCTCGAAGAAAGCAACGAGGATGCTGATGATCTCCGCGTCGATCGCCGGTCCCTCGGCACCGAAAGCCTCGAGGCCGAACTGGTGGAATTCTCTGTAGCGGCCCTTCTGCATCTTTTCATAGCGGAAAGCCGTGATGTTATAGAAAAGGCGGACCGGGCTCGGCAGTGAGCTCATGCCGTTCTCGACGAAGCTTCGAACGACACCTGCGGTGCCTTCCGGACGAAGCGTGATGGAACGGCCGCCCTTATCTTCGAATGTGTACATTTCCTTTTGCACGACGTCGGTCGTGTCGCCGACGGATCTCTGGAAAAGATCGGTCTGCTCAAACGTCGGGATGCGGATCTCGTTATATCCGTAACTTTCGCATACTTCGGCAAAAGCACGCTCCGCTTTTTGCCATTTGTAGATCTCTTCGGGCAGGATATCTTTCGTGCCCTTCTGACAACTGTATTTCATATTTCTCTCTCCTAAAAACCATTAAACAACTTATTATACATCAAAACGGTGCTTTTCGACAGGGCAAAGCCGAAATTTCGGCATTTCCGCACTTTCACAAAAGCTCGCTGTGATAGACCAGCATCGCGAGCACCGCGGGAGCCGCCGTCTCGGTGCGAAGGATGCGTTTTCCGAGGGTCACGAGCTTCGCGCCCATATCTTCCGCCATCTTCGCCTCTTCCTCGGCAAAACCGCCTTCCGGTCCGATGAAGATGCCGATCTTCGGGCACTTAGCGAAATCCACGGAAGATAGGATCTTTCCGAGGTTTCCCTCTTTTTCCTCTTCCCACGGGAAAAGCACCAGTTCGCAGTTTTCCTTCGCGTCAGTTAGCGCCGCCTTTAAGTCCATCGGAGGCGTGACCTCGGGAACGATCCCTCGGCCGCACTGCCTTGCGGCTTCAAGCGCGATCGCCTGCCAGCGGTCGGTCTTACCTTCTTTGCCGCCGGACTTGATCTTCACGATCGATCTGGAGCACGCGGTCGGAACATATCTCGAAGCGCCGAGCTCGACGGACTTTTGGATCGAAAGGTCCATCCTCTCGCCTTTGGCAAGGCCCTGGTAGACAGTGGCGGAAAACTTCGGCTCATTTGCGTTTGGATGTCGGTCACGGATGGAAACGGCGACAAGTCCTTTTGCAGAAGAAACGATCGAGCAGACATGATCGATACGATCAATGTCGCAGAGGATCAGCTCCTCACCGACACGCATGCGAAGAACGTCGTTTAAGTAACGGGCGGAATCTCCCGTGATCTCCCATGTTTCCTGCGTTTCCGGTATGGCTTCATCTAAAAACAGCCTTGTCATCTTCCGTCTCCTGTAGTTTCGATATTAAGAAATAGGAGCCCATCGAATGAAGGGCTCCTTCTTTCCTGTTCATTTTACACTATTGGCGTGAAAATGGATAATTCAGTTAGTTTAAAGAGAGGCGATATTCGTTACGCTTCTTTTTTCACGGTCTGTCTCTTCCGGAGAATGAACATCCCGGCTATCATTGTCATGACACAAAGCACATTTGAGAGCATTATGCCCATGGCCGGTTTCGTAAGACCTAAGAACCAGAACATGACCATAAGGCATCCCGTCAAAGCCCACATGATGACTGCCCTTCGTCTGTACACCACACACTCGTTCCGGTCGAGTACCTTATTCGGCGTTTGCACGGGTGCCATCTTCCCGATAAAAAGGCCGCATAAGACCACGACTCCGAGCATCATGGTGATGGGGAGTTCTACAATATGGAGTAGCCATAGCGTAAGGCATGCTGTCCCGATAGTGATCAGGTAACAGCGACAAGGGGTGTTGGCGTGGAACCCGCCGCAGTAGCGGCGCATTGCACAGAAGCTGCTTAAAAAAGCAATTGCCCCCGCTATCTCACCAAAAACGAGTGCGAGTATCAGGATGGAGATAGTATCGACAAGATCCATCAAAAGCTGATAGATCCCGTATGTGTAGAGTTCTAAATCTTCCTCGCCGATCGTCCCGTTTTGCTGAAGCCACCATGTGAGCTTCTCAGAGATCCTCTTCATGCTTGTTGTCACTTCTTACAGTGCTTTTTAAGTTTTTCTATCGATTTTGGCTCTTTAGGCTGGTAAAACCACAGATGACATGAGCTGTTCGCGCTTTTCTCTGCTGTCTTCAGTGCTGCTTTTGCCAAAATGTTTGCCATTACGTTCTTCATCAGTAAAAACCCTCCTAAGTCGTTCGCCTAACCGAGCGGATTATCTGTTTTCATTTAATCACTAAAAAAGCACCCGATTCTTCGGGTGCAAAAAACTCAAGCATTTATGTAAAAATTTACAGTTTCTTTTTCAGAAATCGTTTTTCGAAAGCGGAACCACCCGGTTCAGACATAGAGCAGAACGTTCACGCCGAAGTCCTTTTCTTCGCACGAAAAGTCGATACTGCCGTTGTATTCGTCGATGGTCTTTTTTACGCTCCGAAGGCCGATGCCGTGGTGCTCGCTGTCTTCCTTACGCGTCCGGAAACCGTTGTCATAGTTCTTTACGATACCGTCAAAACTGTTGTGGATCGTGATGAAGATACAGTCCATCTCATATTTCATGACAAAGTGCACATACTTGTTTTCCTTAACATGCTCACATGCCTCGATAGCGTTATCCAGAAGGTTTCCGAGGATGACGACCATGTCGTCCGAATTCGCCTCGAGATCGTTCGGAAGCTGTGTTCGGACCGATACATCGATGCCCTTATCCGCGGCATCCTGAAGCTTACTGTTGATGATACTGTCGATGATGAGGTTTCCCGTATCGGAAAACGCCACGTTCTGCTTCTGCCTGGTCTCGAGTTCCGAAAGGTACTTATTCAGTTCATCGACATTATTCGTTTCCGCGATATTCCGAAGAACCTGGATTCGGTTCTTCATGTCGTGGCGGAACTGCTGTTCGAGGCCGTGCTTCTTCTCGATGATCGCCGCTTCACGTCTGTAAAACTCTTTTTCCTGCTTGATGAGGTTTCCCTCCTGTCTGCTCGTATAAAGGGCATCCATCGTATCTTTTAAGAAGATCATCAGGTAGACGGTGCATTCCGCGGCGAAAAGGATCGCGGGCTCGATGTCGGAGATCTTCTCTCTTCGGAGGCATACGGCAATCAGTTCGAATACAACGACGCTCGTTACAAGAACTTCAAGGATAACGACCTTCCAGGCGATCTTGTCTTTTCTCTTCTTTCTCGTGATGAGCCACTGTGTCAGCGTCATGATCGCCCAGAACAGAAGAAGGCTTAAAAAGAGCGGGATATTGTCGTTATTCGCTCCCTTCTGAAGGAACGAAAACTGCTTGAATCCGATCAGGACAGCGATCACGGTCTCCGACAGAGCGATCATCAGATTGACCAGAAGCGCCGCAAGGATCTTCTTTTTGAGCGGAGCATGAAAACCAATCGTGAGCATCAGGATCAAAAGGATACTCAGCGCGAAATTTACCCATACATAAGGCTTATAGAATGTAAGGACCAGTCTTACGGCCAGCGCGGTAAGGATCGTGACACGAAGAAGTGTCTTCTTAGATCCGCGTTCGCCGAGGACGATGCCGAAAAAACGCACGCAGATGTAGATATCAAAGAAGTTTACCGCCACGCGGGAAAGGAACTGCAATAAGTCATTCATACTTCTTCCCTTTCCTTCATCTCCATGAACTGCTTTCGGATCAAAGGTCTTCTCGACTGACTGATCGGGATCACAGTCCCGTCGAACAATACGACCTGCTCATAACTCAGCTTTTGAATATAGCGGTAATTGACGATATAGGATTTATGGACGTAGAGGAACTGCTTATCGGAGACTTTGGCGTAGACATCGTCGAGAGGGCTGTAGAACTCCTCGTCCCCGTTTTTTCCGTGGATCGTGATCTTCCTTGCGGAACTCGAAAAGTAGATGATATCCGAAAGATTATACCTGTTTTCCGCAGATCCCTTTTTGTAGGAAAAGTACTCGATTTTCTGACAATACAGGCGCACGAATTTATCAATGACTCTTTTGACGTCCGCTTCACTTACCGGCTTTGTCAGAAAATTGATCGGCCGATAATCGAAAAGCTCCATCGCGTATCCGGAAGCGCCTGAAACAAAGGCGATCTGAACATACTCATCGTCCTTCGTCTCACGGATGTACTTAGCGACCTGCACTCCGTTTCTTCCTTTATATTCGATATCGAGAAAAATCAGGTCGAACTTCCCGACCTCATACGCTTCACAAAGAGCATCGCCGCAATCAAAACACTCGATCTCGGCCTTCAGCCCGTGACGTTCCATGATCTTTTCAACAAGTCCTTCGACGATGAACTGCATATTGATATCGTCGTCGCATATGGCTATTTTGACACTCATCAGCACTGACCCTCTACACACACGATTTCGAAAAACCCCAAATATTATTTTGTCTCATTTACAATATAAAAGCAACACGAAAAAAGGACTGTTTCTTAATCGAAACAGTCCTAATTATCTAGAATTTGTCAGTATGATCAGCGAGCCAGTCCCGCGGTGCCGATGATCTGGGCAACCTTGCTGATCGGCATGGTCTGGATCCATACGCGGCCGGGGCCGGTGACCTTTGTGTTGAAGAGGCCTTCACCACCGAGAACAACGTTCTTTACACCATGAACCATCTCGATATCCATCTGAACAGTCTCATCCATCATGGCAAGATAACCTGTATCCAGGAGCATCGTCTGACCCGGCTGCAGCTGATATTCAACAACGGATCCGTCGATCTCGACAAATGCCGTACCATTACCGGACAGCTTCTGCATGATGAAACCTTCACCGCCGAAGAGGCCTGCGCCGAGTTTCTTTCTGAAGAAGGTGCTGAGCTCAACGCCCGGTTCTGCTGCCAGAAAAGCGCTCTTCTGAGCGACGATGCTCTGGCCGGGAGCGATCTGGATCGCGCGGATCTCGCCCGGGAAGCTGCTGGCAAACGCGATGAGTCCCTGAGAACCCTCTGCCGTATATTTATTCTGGAACAATGACTCACCGGAAAACATACGGCCGATCGCCTTGCCGACGCCGCCCGCCTGGGTCTCCATTCTCATATTCGATGTCATCCAGCTCATTGCGCCGCGCTCCGTGATCATGGACTCACCCGGATTCAGCGTGCAGACAACTACCGGAAGCTGATCGCCTTTAATTTCGTATTGCATAATATTCTCCTCGCTTTTTCAAATAATTCTTTCTCATTCTAACATTAGTGTCTTGATCGAACAAACTTAGCGCTGCTGATACATCTGCATTCTTTTCTCGATCTTCCTCTTCTCGCTTTCCTTCAGGTGATGAACAAGAAGGATGACGTTGCCGATGATCAAAACAGCTGTAGCGATGATCAGCAGATAATAACCGGCTTCTTTGGTCACATGTCTTTTGACCATACTATCGCCGAAAAATACCTGAACCACAAAAATCTCGAGCATCGTCAATATGCCTACAATACCGGAAGTGATATATACGCCGAGTCTGACGTTCGTGAACAGGAATACCAGAATCATGATGGCGCCTGTTATGAAGTAAATACAGTCTCTTCCGTCAGTCAACGAAACAGTAGTATCAACTACTCGCGCACCCGATGCCGACGCATACGGAAGGAAGCATGCGATGCACAGACAAATACATGCCAGGATGATCAAGATCGATCCGGGATCTTTGATGTTGAACTTACTTCTCTTCTCCGGCGGAGTAACGTAATACGAAGCACTCGGTGTCGGCAGCGGCATCGGCTGAGCCTGGTATTGCAGCGGCTGCGGTGCCGGCGGGATCTGCTGCGCAAAAGGCTGCGGCGCCTGCGGAATCTGCGGCTGCGCGTAAGGCTGAGTCGGGCTCGGGATCGGAGTCGGCGTAAGAGGCGCTCCGCAACTTAAGCAGAACTTCGCGGTATCCGCGCAATTCGTGCCACATTTCATACAAATCATAGGTCTCCCCTCCTAAATCCATCTACGTTCGATTTTATCGTTAAATAAAGAAAAATGGAACACAAATACAAGAGCATCCTGTCAAAATGCCTTCATTCTCTGTTTTCGTCTCTGCTTCAACAAAAAAGGTGCCGCCCCTTTCGAGGCAGCACCTTCGGCAAATCAAATGAAATCCGTAATCAGTAGATCAAACGTTAGCCAGTCTCTTGAAGTTCTCGGCCATCGGAGCATAAAGATCCTTGTAGATCTGGTAGAACGGCTCGTACTGAGCGTGAACGTCTGCTCTTGCGTCCATGGAGGAAGCGGAGAAGATCGTCGCGCCGCAAGCTTCCTGGATCGTCGGATAAACGCCGGCTGCTACGGATGCGAGGAGAGCTGCACCAAGAGCACCGCCCTGATCGGAAGCACATGTATTTACTGTGCAGTCGAATACGTCAGCGAGCATCTGTCTCCAGAACTTACTCTTAGAACCACCGCCGCAAGCATACATGGAATCGATCTTAACACCGAGGTTGTTGAAGATATCGATGGAATCACGAAGAGCGTAAACAACACCCTCCATAACGGCACGGAGCATATCTTTTCTCTCGTGCATAGCGGACAGACCGAAGAACACGCCACGAGCGTTCGGATCGAGGTGCGGTGTTCTCTCACCCATGAGGTACGGGAGATAAAGGAGACGGTTTGCGCCGATCGGAACTTCCTGAGCGATCTCGTCGAGGAGCTGGTAAACATCGATACCACGCTTATCAGCTTCGATCACTTCAGCGTCACAGCAAGTGTTCTTGAACCACTTCAAGGACAGGCAGGCAGCCTGGTGAACGCCCATTACGTGCCAGCATCCAGGAACAGCGGAGCAGAATGTATGAACACGGCCCTTCGGGTCGACCTGCATGTCATCTGTATGAGCAAATACAACACCGGATGTTCCGAGTGTAGCAAAAGCGGTACCTTCCTTAACAACGCCGCAACCGATAGCTGCAGCAGCGTTATCGCCTGCACCTGCAGCAACCGGAATACCGGCCGGAAGACCTGTCTCAGCGGCGATCTCTTCGGTTACGCGGCCGGAAACTTCTACAGACTCGTAAACCTTAGCGAGCCACTCCTTCTTGATGTCGAGGAGCTGGAGTACTTCATCGGACCAGTTACGGTTCTTGATGTCGAGGAGCTGCATACCGGAAGCATCGGAAACGTCGGTCGCGAACTCGCCTGTGAGCTTAAAACGTACATAGTCCTTTGGCAGAAGGATGTGAGCGACCTGAGAATAGATCTCAGGCTCGTTGTTTCTTACCCAGAGGATCTTGGAAGCGGTAAAACCTGTGAGCGCCGGAGATGCTGTGATCGCCATGAGCTTATCCAGGCCGACCTTCTCTGTGATCTCTTCGCACTCTTTTGCGGTTCTCTGGTCACACCAGATGATGGACTTTCTCAGAACTTTGTTGTCCTTATCGAGCATTACAAGACCGTGCATCTGACCGGAAAGACCGATACCCGCGATATCGTCCTTGTTGACGCCACTGTCGGCAACGACCTTCTTAAGACCTGTCAGAGCAGCGTTCCACCAGTCGTCCGGCTCCTGCTCGGCATAACCGTTCTGCGGCTGGTAAAGCGGATACTCCACTGTATGTGCCGCAACGAGCTTTCCGTCCTGGGAAAACAGCGCGGTCTTGGTTCCGGATGTTCCGATGTCGATACCGATAAGATATTTCATAATTCAAATCTCCTTATGTTTTTATTTTGTGGGCGTCTTCGGCCCTTTTTCACTTTTTATCTGCGCGAAAAGCACCTGTCTTTCCGCACTTTTCCGGCGCCTTATCGCGCCATTTCTTCCGCACCAATCATTTTACTACGGAAACGCGTACGCAGGAAGAACCTGTGAGCTCTCTACTCAGTTCATCCGGCTGGCTTGTTCCGGCGTAAAGATCGAACGTGTTGCCGTCGCGGATGACTTCGCCTTCGTCGTTTACTACGTCAAAAGCACCTTCCTCGATCGCAAGTTCGACGACCGTCTCTCCGCCTGCGGGGATCGCCACACGCTTAAATCCGCAGAGCTTCGGGAACGGTGTTGCGTTCTTGGAAGTACTGTTATGGATATAAAGCTGTACGATATCTTCCGTATCGACGTCACCCTGGTTCTGAACGGTTACGGAAGCAACTCCCGAGGAAGCGTCATAGACACAGTCGGTAACGACGACCTTGGAATAGGTAAGACCATATCCAAACGGATAGAGGATGTTGTTTCTTGTATAACGGTAGGTACGATCCTTCATGGAGTAGTCCGCGAAATCCGGGATACCCTCGATGCTCTGATAGAACGTCAGCGGGAGCTTTCCGGAAGGAGAAACCTTACCGAAGAGGATGTTCGCAAGCGCCGTACCACCGAGCTCGCCCGGATACCATGCCTGGACCAGAGCGTCAGCCTTGTCTGCCAGAGGATTGATCGAAGAGCCCGCGGCCAGAACGACAACGGTCGGCTTTCCGAGCGCAAGGACTTTTTCGACGAGGACTCTCTGTCCTTCCGGAAGGAGAAGGTCTCTCTTATCACCGGAATCAAACGCGTTACCTGTATCGCCCTGCTCACCTTCGAGTGTCGCGTCAAGACCGACGCAGAGAACGACAACGTCGCTCATCTCGGCAAGGATCAGGGCCTCCGCGATTCCGTCCTCCGCGAATGCGAGCGGCTGGATGCGGTCATTACTTAAGGACGCGCCCTCGGCGTAGTACACACGGATACCGGAGTCTTCGACTTCCTCACGGATACCTTCGAGGAACGTCTTCGGCGCGGCGGACGTGCCGTAATAGTTACCACGCAGAGCGTCGATGCTGTCGCTGTTCGGACCGATGACGGCAATAGACTTCAGGGACTCTTTCTTCAGTGGCAAGAGGCCCTCATTTTTCAAGAGCACCATGGATTTCTCCGCGCACTCGAGGGAAACTTTTCTATGCTCATCGCAAGCGACTACATCGTACGGGATATCGTCAAACTCGGTATGTTCTTCGAAAAGGCCGAGTCTCATTCTTGTTCTCATGAGGTTCACGACCGCCTTGCGGATCGTCTCTTTACTAACGAGACCTTCCTGCTCGGCAGCAATCATGTGTACATATGTGTTACCGCAGTTAAGATCGCAGCCGGCGTTGATCGCCATCGCCGCGGACTCTGTCGGTGTTTTTGTGATGTGATGGGATTCGTGGAAGTCACGGATCGCCCAGCAGTCGGAAACGAAATATCCGTTAAAGCCCCACTCCTTGAGCTTGCCCATGAGGAACGGGCTGGCGCATGTCGGATCGCCGTTCAGACGTGTGTAAGCGCCCATGACGCCCTCGACCTTCGCGTCTTTAACAAGTGCTTCGAATGCCGGAAGATATGTCTCGGCAAGATCCTTTTTCGATGCGATCGTATTGAACTCGTGACGCAGAGCCTCAGGACCACTGTGTGCGGCGAAATGCTTCGCGCAGCCGGCAGCCATCATGAACTTACCGTCGCCCTGCAGGTTCTTTACGAAAGATACACCGAGTTTCGTGGTAAGATACGGATCTTCACCGTAGGTCTCATGACCTCTGCCCCATCTGGGGTCACGGAAGATGTTGATGTTCGGACTCCATAAAGTAAGTCCCTTATAGATGTCGCGGTCGCCCTTTTTCGAGGACGCGTTATACTTCGCACGGGCTTCTGTTGCGATGATCTTAGCGACCTTTCCGAGGAGCTTGTCATCGAACATCGCCGCGAGGCCGATCGCCTGCGGGAACATGGTGGCCGTTCCGGCACGTGCTACGCCGTGAAGGCCCTCGTTCCACCAGTTATATGCCGGCACGCCGAGTCGGTCGATCGCCGGAGCGCCGTAGCTAAGCTGCGGCACCTGTTCTTCAAATGTCATCTTATCTGCCAGGTCTTCTGCTCTTTCCTGGAAAGATAAGTTCGGATCTTTGTACTTCTCCATGATGTCACCTCTAATCACTGATTCAGATCTTTGCAGCTTTCGCCAAGGATGAGCTGCGGAGGTATCTTAACTGTCTTCGGAACATTTCCTTCCCCGGAGATCTGTGCAAGAAGATTCTTTGCTGCTTCTTCGCCGATCGCTTTCGTGTCCTGACGGATCGTCGTCAGTTTCAAGCTCGATCTTTGTGTGATCTCGATGCCGTCAAATCCGACGACCGAGATGTCGTTGGGAACCGAAAGGCCCTCGTCGCGGATCGCTTCCATCACGCCGATGGCCGAATAGTCATCGCTGGCAATGACCGCCGTCGGGCGATCACTCGGTGTGGCTGCCAGGAGTTTTTTCATGGAATCATATCCGCCCTCGATGGAATAGTAGCGCGACGGGAACAGACGAAGTGTCACGCCCGAGCATGCCGGGTCGGCAGCTGCTTTTTCCAAAGCGGAAATACGTGCCTCCGTGATGAACTTTCCGCGCTCACCATGGAGATACACGATGTTTCGATGTCCGTTTTTGTAAAGATGCTCGAAAAGCACCTTCATGCTTTCCGAAGGATCGGTCATGACGCATCCGATGGTATCGTCCTCGAAGTCGACGGCGATCTTCGGAAGATTGCTCTCCATCAGCTCACGGGCATCCTTCTGGGAGTGGTCCGTATTGACGATGAAGATTCCGTCCACGTGACGGTAGCGGCAGTGACCAAGATAAGAAAGGCCAAGGTTTCCGACCTTGTTGGAGATAAAGACGATATCGTAGCCGTGACGCTCGACATAGTCCTTGAAGCTCTCGATGACCTGCGCGAAAAAGTAATGCCAGAGACCCATCTGAGAAGCGTCCTGGCACAATACACCGATCGACCAGGTCCTGCTCTGCGAAAGCGCTCTTGCGCCCGCATTCGGCACATAATCCAGCTCCTGCGCGGTACGGCGAACGCGTTCACGGGTCGCCGCCGAGACATCACTGGCATTGGACAACGCTTTAGAAACGGTAGCCGGAGAAAGTCCGCAGGCTTTAGCTATATCGTAGATCGTTGCCATGAGTTAGTCCTAGTCCTTCTTATTGTTTTTTCTTTGGCGTTTCCCTCTCGAAAAGCGCCGGTCTTCCGGCCCCTCTTCTTCTTTCGAAAAGCGCCGTGGTCCCTCGTCGGGATAGAGTTCCGCCGGGACCCGCACACTGGATCCCGGCGGCTTATCAGTTCTTACTTGTTGAGAACTTCTTTACAGGTCGCAACAACGTTTGCAACCGTGAAGCCGAATTTTTCCATGAGCATGGACGGCTTACCGCTGGCGCCGAAGGTATCCATTGTGACGTAACCGCCGTTGATACCGCAGAGCTTGCCCCAGGAGTAAGAGGAACCTGCTTCGATGGCAACACGTGCTTCTACATCCGGAAGGAGGATGGAATCACGGTATGCCTTATCCTGTGTAAGGAATACATCCAGGCAAGGAACAGATACGACACGAGCGTCGATACCCTCGGAAGCGAGTTCGTCTTTTGCCTTGATGCCGAGTTCTACTTCGGAACCGGAAGCCATGATGATCACGTCCGGCTTATCCTTAGACTCTTTTGCTACGATGTAAGCACCCTTCAGAGCTTCCTTGGAGGAAGTTGTCAGAGGCATGAGGTTCTGTCTGGAAAGTACCAGAGCAGACGGTGTCTTCTCAGAAGAGATCGCGGCTACCCAGGAAGCAACAGTCTCTGTTGCGTCACATGGACGCCATACGTTGAAGTTCGGCATGGAACGGAGCATGGTCAGCTGTTCTACCGGCTCATGTGTCGGACCGTCTTCACCAACACCGATACTGTCGTGTGTGAACATGAAGATCTGCGGGATGTTCATGAGAGCGGACAGACGAGCCATCGGCTTTGTGTAGTCGGAGAATACGAAGAATGTTGCGCAGTAGGAGCGGAGACCACCGTGGAGCAGCATACCGTTGGAGATACCTGCCATAGCGAGCTCACGAACACCGAAGTGCATGTTTCTGCCGGAACGATCCTTTCTGCTGAAATCGCCCTTGTCGTTCATGTAGGACTTGTTGGACGGAGCCAGGTCAGCGGAACCACCGATGAGGTTCGGGATACGGTCAGCCAGCTTGTTCAGAACCTTACCGCCGAGAGCACGGGAAGCCTGCGGCTTGTCGTCTACTGTCCAGAGGTCTTCGTCGTTGAGCAGCGCGGAATAATCGTTGCAGAAGAACTTGTCCCACAGTGCTTTCAGATCCGGATAAGAAGCGCCCCACTTCTCGAAGAGAGCGTCCCACTCAGCGTGAGCCTTTGTGCCCTTAGAACCGAGCTCTGCATAGTAATCGTAAACATCCTGCGGTACTACGAAGGACTCTTCGCACGGCCACTCGAGTGTCTTTCTCATCTTAGCGACATTCTCTTCACCCAGCGGCTCGCCGTGTGCAGCCGGTGTACCCTGCTTTGCTTCGCAGCCGTAACCGATAACTGTCTTCACTTCGATGAAGGAAGGTCTGATCTTTTCAGCCTTAGCCAGGTCGATCGCCTTCTGGATCTCGTCGAGGTTGTTACCGTCCTTAACGAGGATCGTCTGGAAACCGTAGGAAGCCATACGCTGTCTGACATCCTCTGTGAAAGCGATGTCTGTAGAACCTTCGATACTGATGTTGTTGGAGTCGTAGATAACGATCAGCTTCTCAAGGCCGAGTGTTCCGGCAAGAGAAAGTGCTTCTTCGGAAATACCTTCCATAAGGCATCCGTCACCGCACATTACGTATGTGTAGTGGTCAATTACGTTGAAGTTCGGCTTGTTGAATGTCTCAGCGAGGTGAGCCTCAGCAACTGCCATACCAACTGCCATGGAAAGACCGGCGCCCAGAGGACCTGTTGTCGCGTCGATACCTGCCGTGTGGCCGTATTCCGGGTGACCCGGTGTCTTGGAATCCATCTGACGGAACTGCTTAAGATCCTCGATGGACAGACCGCCTACACCGAAAAGGTGAAGCAGAGAATAGTAAAGAGCGGAACCGTGACCACCGGAAAGAACGAAGCGGTCTCTGTTGATCCACTTCGGATCCTTCGGGTCAAAGTTCATTTCTTTGCCCCAGAGCGTGTAAGCCACAGAAGCGGCACCAAGCGGGAGACCCGGGTGACCGGAGTTTGCCTTCTGAATCATATCCGCGGAAAGAACTCGGATCGCGGAAACTGCATTTTGTTCGATTTGTGTACTCATATTCCATACACTCCTTCTGATGAAATTATGTATACGCGCCTGGGAAGCAGCGCCGTATTGACAAGAGTAAGTGACCCGTGGTTCCCACTTTTTTCCGAGGAGAAGGGAAACGTTTCGAAATCGATTTCGAAACTGGGGCAAAAAAATGGGAGCACGAGCTCACTTGCCCTATAAGTTTATATTTTCAAAGGCTAAATGTCAATCATTCTCCGCTTATGTTAAGTTTTGGTAAACGGCATTGAACTGCCCATTTCCTTGTTATAAAATAGCACTTGTGTGAAGGCACGAGATCACCAAAAAAGGAGCCGGAAATTGAGATTACTGATCAAGCGTGACAATCTTTTCAATCACCTTTCAGAACCCGTTTTAAAGACCGGGCATCTCAACCAACTCAAAGCTTTTAAGCAGCACGGCCGCTGCACCTGTTATGACCACAGTGTCGCCGTCGCCAAAACGGCACTTTTCCTGTCGATGATCCTTCCCTTCAGATTTAAACAGAAGCAGCTCGTTCGAGGCGCGCTTCTTCACGATTACTTCCTTTATGACTGGCACAATGTCAAACTCGAGAAGCTCCACGGCTTTCACCACCCGCATATCGCGTGCGAGAACGCCAAGCGTGATTTCGACCTGACGCCCGTCGAGGAAAACATCATCCGAAGACATATGTTCCCGCTGACCCCGATCCCGCCGAGATATAAAGAAGCGGTCCTGGTCACGATCTCAGACAAGATCTGCGCGACAAGAGAAGTATTCGCAGCTCTCGGAAGAAAGATCGCACACGGCAGACCGACCGCGTACCTCGCGCACATGTTTGCCTTCCTTATCGCTTTCCTGCCATGGAACTGACCGATCCCGCGAGAAAAGAACTCGCCTCAATCAGTTCTGCCCTTCTTTCCTGGTTTTACGAAAACCACAGAGACCTCCCCTGGAGAAACGACCGCACGCCCTATTCGACCTGGATCTCCGAAGCGATGCTTCAGCAGACGAGAGTTACGACCGTGCTCGATTACTATCCGCGTTTTCTCAAGCGTTTCCCGGATCCTTCTTCCCTGGCAAAAGCATCGGAAGACGAAGTCCTCAAGTTATGGGAAGGTCTCGGCTATTACTCTCGCGCCAGAAACTTAAAGCGCGGCGCCGAATACATCTGCGAACACTTCGGCGGAGAGCTCCCGTCCGATCCGGATCTACTCATCCGGATCCCCGGAATCGGCCCATACATGCAGGGCGCCATCGCTTCCCTTGCCTATGACATCGCCATTCCCGCCGTGGACGGAAACTGCATCCGCATCTACTGCCGTTTGCATTCCCTTCCGCTCGTCGCGTCCGAGCAGTCGACCTATAAAGAGATCTATCAGCGCGTGGAAGAAGATCTTCCGAAAGATGCCCCGGGCGACTTTAACGAAGCCCTCATGGACCTGGGCTCTCTGATCTGTACTCCCAGATCTCCGAAATGCGAGGCCTGCCCGCTTCACGAAAACTGCAGCGCGTACCTTCTCGGAAAACAGGAAGATTTTCCGGCAAAGAAAGAAAAGAAAGAGACTCCGACCGAAGATCACACGATCCTGAAGATCTACGTCGGAAATAAGATCATCGTAAAAAAACGCCCCGCCAGTGGTCTTCTGGCAGGGCTTTATGAACTTGTTGATATTCCCGGGATCCTCACCGACTCTGAGGTAAGAGCTTTTCTCAAAGAACACTTCTCCGGTATCGACCGTGATACGGACATCCGTCCGATCGGAAAAAGCAGGCACGTCTTTTCACACTTAAAGTGGAACATGCTCGGCTATGAAGTGCATCTCCCCGCTTCCTTCGAAAAGGAAGCCGCAAGTCTCGGCGATGCGGTCAGTCCGAAAAAGTACGAAAGCCTCGCCTTCGCCTCCGCGATCCGCGCGTACCGCTGACGTGCGTCAACAGCGGCGCTTTTCGAGCAGGATCCTAGGCGGGCGCTTTTCGAGCAGGATCTTAATCCGCCCAGCTAAGTCCGAGGAATGCATCGTTGTTCTCGATGCCGGCGATCTTAGATCGCTTATCCGTCGAAAGTGCCACGTCGATCAGATCGAGATCGTCATATTTTGA
This sequence comes from Clostridiales bacterium, assembly GCA_017561715.1. Taxonomy (GTDB): domain Bacteria; phylum Bacillota; class Clostridia; order Saccharofermentanales; family Saccharofermentanaceae; genus Scatonaster. The sequence continues at coordinate 24,141 of JAFZBN010000018.1, forward strand.
GTGAAGTCTTACGATCAGATCTCCCGTTTCTACGTCATATGCGATGACTTCGACCGGTGTTCCGCCGGCGATCTCAAACTCTTCGCCTTTCTCACCTGTCGTAATGTTATAAAGGTTACCCGTCAAGGCGATCGTTGTGATATAAAGACCGGAGTGGATCCTTCCCATCATGGAAAGCTGCAGGAAACCACCGTCTTCAGAAAGTGCGTAATCGAATTCATAGAACTGCGTTCCCATGATGTCCTGTCTGAGATCGACATGGAAATGATTCGGATCCGTAGTGTCGTATGGAGCACTATACATGAAGTCGGTGAATACGGGCTGATCTCCGTTGATGTCAAATGCATAGGTCATGTAGTCTTCGCCTTCCCAGTCCATAACGACTAAAAGGTAAAGCTTTCCGTTTACGCTCATGACGCAGCTGTCCGCCCAATCGCTGAGATCTTCCATGTATTCCATCTCATCGAACTCAGAGGCCTGGAAAGTATATTCCTCGCCATACATGGTGATGGTCAGGCTTTCAACCTCGTATCCGTTCTTCGTTACCGAAACACCCAGCTTATCCATCTGACCGTCATCGTTGATGTCCCACATCAGCCAGTGGTCCTTTTCCAATGTGAGTGTATAGGTTTTCGGAGTCGCTCCGAAATAGCTCATATTGAAGATGCCGTTTGTCGTGTATACCGGGATCTTGACGTCGTCAACGATAATGCCGTCATAGGTGAGTCCGAATGTGAATTCTCCGTTCTCGATCTGCTCGAGGGCGTTACTCGGATCCAGACCAAACTGCTGGCAGTATCCCTTGTAGTAAAGGATGAACTCATCCATATTCACGATGACGTCCCCGTTCTCGATCGCCGTTCCGTCCGCGGAATTATAATTCAGATACTTTGCGGTCTTATAACTTTCATCCGTACGAGAGTCATATACCGTGGAATTGTACTTGATGGACAGGATCTGGCTGTCGGCACGAATGACGTCGTGGTCGACACAGTAGCTATAGTTATAAAGCGGCGATCCGCTCTCCTGAAGTCCGGTAAACTCTTCGAGTTCTTTTTCGTAAACGCGCGTAACGGATTCCGCTTCGTGATAGGTAAGTTCCTCAAGGATCGCGTTCACGTTCGGGGAAGATCCGACCGAATTCATAAGCTCATACTGGCATCTGATCCTCTTGGGGTATCTTGCTAAGTATTCGTCTTCCTCGTTCGCGTCGATCGCGCCATACGCGAGCACGCACGACGTCGATTTGATCTCTTCTCCGGAAAGATCATGTGTGATCACAAGATCAGACTGGTACTGAGGCTGTGTATTCGTCGGTTCCGTTTCGGTCTCGGAACTCGGAGTATCGGAAGGCACTTCCGTCTCTTCTGTTTCCGTGATCTCCGTAGTTTTCTTTGTCTTCTTTTTCTTCTTCTTTGTTGTTTCTTCAGACTTACTGCAGGCGACGCATCCCATCAGCGTAGCTGCGCAGAGCAATACTGCAACGATCTTTTTCATCCTCATTTCCTCCCCTAAAGAAGCTCGAAAAGCACTGCCCAACGAGCAGTACTTCCGGCTGTCAGTTTCTCACATTTTTTTGATTTTGTCCAATTGAGGAATCACGCCGAGCGTCAGCAAACCAAGCCGCGCACGTCGCACCACTAGCACTCACTTAATGGTTACCGAGTACGTCTCCCCGTCAACAGTGACGCTCTTGATCTCCGGCACGGAGCTGAATAAAGTCTCCGGAACATAGTTGTACTTTTCCGGTTCTTTTCCCTCTTCGAGAGTATTGATCAGATCGAGGACACGCGGGCCGTGAAGCGGATTACATTCACCGATGCAGGAGATCTTTCCTTCCTGAAGGTACTGCATCGCTTCTTCATTGATACCATCAAAAGAAACGACCATGATCTCGCCGTTCTTGATATCCGATCCGACCTTTCTGCCGGTTGCCTCGATCGCTTCGATCGCGCCGATGGCTTCGTTATCGTTTTCGCAGTAAACGACGTTGATGTTGTCGAACTGATTGAGAAAAGACGCCATGACTTCTTTACCACGCGTCTCGGTGAATTCACCGTTCTCTTGCGCGAGCAGATCCCATCCGTATTCCTGCACCGCATTATTCAAGCCGCGCGTTCTTCCGATCTGCGCGGTCGAGCCGAGCGTTCCCTGGATATGCACGATGTGAAGATCCTCGGGAGCGATATTATTGATCTTACTGTACTCGTTGATCCAGGCGCACATCTTTTTGCCTTCGAGTTCGAAGTCGGATCCGACCCAGCACGAATAAAGAGACTGATCCTCGACATCGACTCGACGGTCGACGATGATGACCGGGATGTCCGCGTCCTTTGCTTCCTTCAAAACGAAATCCCATCCGGTCTCCGTCTCGGGCGCCAGAACGATGTAATCGACATCCTGCTGGATGAACATACGAAGCGCCGTGACCTGATTGGCCTGCTTCTGCTGTCCGTTTTTGTATGTTAGGTTAAATCCGTTCTCTTTGGAAAGCGCCGTCAGGATCGAGTCGGTATGCGCGGATCTCCAGTCGGATTCGGCGCCGAGCTGAGAGAAGCCGACGTTTACCGTTTTGATATCGGAGACAGGCTCTTCTGTCGTCTCCGGGACAGCATTACTCCTGCAGGCAGTAGCAATTGCTGCCAGCAGGAGTAACAATACAGTCAGGTGGACCGGTTTTTTCATTTTAAGCTCCCTTACGCTTTGAGAGACCTCTTCTTTGCCCACATTACGATGCTCTGGATCAAAAGGAACAGGCAGAGCATGCCGCCGATCGTGATACCTGTCCACCAGGCCTGACCAAGTCCGGCACTGGAGACGATGTTCTGGATCGAGCTCAAGGAAAGAACTCCAAACAGCGTTCCGATAATATTGCCTACGCCACCCGTGAGCATCGTACCACCGATAATGGAGGAAGCGATCGCGTTCATTTCCATACCTGTCGCATGGGAAGGAGCGCCGGAGCCGACATGGAGGAAATATACATAACCTCCGATACCTGCCATAAGTCCGCAGATCACGTGCGAGAGGAACTTCGTCCTTTTGACGTTGATGCCGAGCATCAGAGCGCTCTGCGGGTTTCCGCCTACCGCGTAGAAGGATCGGCCGAGCTTGGTGTAGCGCAGTACTAAGAATAATACTACCACAATCGCTATGGCCACAACCACACCGATCTCGATGTAAGCCGCCTGATATAGTCCTTTTTTCGTGTAAGATCCCATCTTCGGGATAGTGATTCTTGTATCTTTTAATTTTCTAAAAGCACTGTTCTCGACGTTGAACGGATCTGTATTTACGATCGTCGTCATACCTCGGGCAAAGAACATGCCGGCCAGGGTTACGATAAACGGCTGGATCTCACAGTAAGCAACGAGATAACCCTGAACGATACCGAACGCCAGTCCGATACCGAGTGCGATCAGCATCGATACCCAGACGTTTCCACCTCCCGGTGTCTTATCGATATAGACCGCGCAGGACATACATACGAGAGCAACAACGCCGCCGATGGAGATATCGATTCCGCCGGAGATCATGACGATACTCATACCACATGCCGTGATGATCAATGGCGCTTCGTTGTTTAAGATGTTGAAGAACATCTGAGGTTTTTTGAAACCGCCGCCCAGGAATACGATCGCGCTGATGTACATGATAAGGAAGATCACGATCGTGATGCAAAGGAGAAGGTTCGTATCGCTTATGCGGTTAAAAATGCCGCCCTTGAGCTTCTTTTTATCCATTATGCTTCCCCCTCACTTGCTGTCGCGGCTTTATGCCTACGGTTTTTCATGGAATCTTTCATTTTCTTAAAGCCCTTGCCGATCATCTCACGGACCTTCGGTGCCGAGAAGAATACCAGCAGGATGACGACGGTCGCCTTGTAAGCAGGAAGTGCCGAAGAGGCGATGTTGAACTTATAAAGTGTGGTCGTCAGGAACTGGAATACATAGGCGCCGAGGATCGATGCCCACATATTGAACTTACCGCCGGAAAGCGCGTTTCCGCCGAGAGCGACCGCGAGGATCGCGTCCATCTCGATATCCTTTGCGATAACACTGTAGTTGATCGTCGAGATACGGGATACTTTGATGAGAGCCGCTACCGCGACACAGAGTCCGAGGATAACGAAAGCGATGAACTTAATCGCGATCGGATTGATACCGTTAAGCTTCGCGGACTTTTCGTTGATACCTACCGACTGCGTGTAAAGTCCCAGGTTTGTGAATTTCAGTACCAGCGCCATGATGATGACACACGCCAGCATGATGAAGATCGGTGTCGGGACCGGAATGCCCGGGATGATACCGCCGAAATAAGCGAACTTCGGATCCGGTACGACCGGAAGCTTGTTGTAGTTGATCCACGCGGCGATCGATCGTCCCGCGGTAAACAGGATCAAGGTCGCGATCATCGGCTGGATCTTAAAGAACGATACCAATGCTCCGTTAAAAGCACCGCACGCGATACCGACAAGACAAGCGACAAGAAATGCCACGATGATCGGTGCCTGGATCGTATCGGGAGAGGGGTTAGTACCGCAGAGGACGCGCAGCATAGCCGAACCCGCGATAGCGATCGTTGCACCGACTGAGATATCCTGGCCGCCTGCAGCCGCTGTAACCAGTGTCATACCGATTGCGAGGATAGCGGTCTCGGCACCATAATCCAGGATGGTAATCAATGGACCGGACAGGATAGGGTTTCCGGCATTGTTCTTTCCAAGTGTGATTTTGAAAAAGTTCGGATCAAAAGCCAGGTTGACGATCGCGAGGATCAGAAGGGCCATGATCGGGATAAACATCTGATGCGACACGACCTTCTTCACAACCGTGAAAAACTTATTGGCCGGTGCCTTAGTATCGTTATTACTCATCCGACTCTCCTCCTGCAATAGTACTCATGATCATCGACTGCGTCAGATCGTCTCCGCTCAGTTCTCCTACGACTTTTCTATCTCTCATGACGATCAGTCGCGAACATGTACGGAGCATCTCGTCTGTCTCCGAAGAAATAAAGGTAATGCTCATTCCTCCCGAAGCAAGCTCGAGGACGAGCTTCTGAATATCTACTTTCGTACCGACGTCGATACCTCTTGTCGGTTCGTCAAGGATCAGGTATTCCGGATGCATCAGGAGCCATCTGGCCAGGATAACCTTCTGCTGGTTACCGCCGGACAGGGATTTGATCGGAGTATCGGCTGATGCCGTTTTGATATTCAGTTTCTTAATGTATTCATCGGCAAAAGCATAGGCCTGTGCTTTTGTGAAAGGCTTAAAGAATCCTTTCATGACCTGAAGTGCAAGGATGATATTCTCACGTACCGAAAGGTCGCCGATAATGCCGTCGACTTTACGGTCTTCCGGAAGATACGCGATACCGTTTTTCATCGCGTCCTTCGGCTTATGGATCTTAACTTCCTTACCCTTTACTTTTACCTTACCGCCGATGACCCGGTCCGCTCCGAAGATCGCGCGTACGCACTCACTTCGGCCGGATCCGAGCAGGCCGGTGAACCCGTTGACTTCGCCCTTTTGAATATGGAAATTGAAAGGCTTGATACCGGCATTACTCTGGAGTTTCTCTGCCTCGAATATCTTCATGTCTGCGTCCGGGGAATGGTACGCTTCATGTTCTCCCTTGATATCCGAAAGATCGTCCATTTCTTTACCGAGCATTTTTGCGACGAGTTGCACTCTCGGGAGATCCCTGATCTCATATTCGCCTACCAGTTGGCCGTCTCGCAAAACCGTGATCTTATCGCAGACTTCATAGACCTGATCCAGAAAGTGGGTCACGAAAATGATACCGACACCCATTGCTTTCAGATCTCTCATCAATCCGAAAAGCTTTTCTACCTCTTGCTCATCCAACGAGGATGTCGGTTCGTCCAGAATAAGGACCTTGCATTCCATATCTATCGCGCGTGCGATCGCAACCATCTGCTGTACGGCGATAGAACAGTTTGCCAGCTGCTGTGTAGCCTTAGCGGGAATATCGAGTCTCTCCAAGAGAGTCTTCGCCCGATCATTCATTTCCTTCCAATTGGTGATCTTTCCGTTTCCACGGCCGATGAACATGTTCTCGGCAACGGAAAGGTTCGGACACAATGTGATCTCCTGATATACGGTACTGATACCGGCATTCTGTGCGTCCTGCGGGGAATGGATCTTTACTTCCTTTCCATCCAGACGGATGGTTCCCGCGTCCTTGGTGTATACGCCGGTAAGGACCTTGATCAGTGTTGATTTTCCTGCTCCGTTTTCACCCATCAGCGCGTGGATCTCACCTGCGTTTAAGGAGAAGTCCACGTTCTGCAGTGCGCGAACGCCTGGAAATGTTTTATCGATGCCTCTCATTTCGAGCAATCTATACTCATCCACGGGTCATACCTCTTCTCTGTTTTTAAAAACGCGGTGCGGTCTTTCCTCACGGTCAAACCGCACCGCATTTCCGGGTAAATGGTTATGTATTAGATACCGTAGTTATCTACATCTGCCTGTGTGATTGTCTTAGCGTCGAAGCCCTTTTCATCCATGATGATCGTCTTTTCAGGTGTCTTACCTGCTTCGAGATCCTTGATGATGTTGTCGATGTAGCTAGCCTGGAACGGATTGCACTGTCCGTCATAGTTCCAGTTCTGCTTCAGGAGTTCTTCGAGAGCCCACTTGTTGCAGTCAAAGCCCATTACGATAACGTCTTTGCCAACGCCGTGAGAGATACCTGCTGCGTCGAGAGCTGCAACAGCACCCTTAGCCATGTCGTCGTTCTCAGCATAGATTACGTTGAAAGATGTGCCGGAGTCGATAACGGACTGAACGATCTGCTGTGCCTTTTCTGCGTTCCACTCAGCTGTCTGCTGCTTAACGATATTCCAGTTGCCTTCTGCTGCAACCTTCTTATCGAGAGCGCCGGATCTGCCCTGCTGAGCTGCGGAACCCATAACGCCCTGGATATGGATTACGTTGTACTCGGAAAGTCCCTGCTCTGCGAGCCAGTTAACTGCTGTTTCACCTTCCTTATCCATATCGGATACGATGGAAGCTTCATAAAGACTCGGATCTGCATCAATTGTTCTGTCGAAAAGGATAACCTTTACGCCTGCGTTCTTAGCATCCTGAAGAACTGTGTCCCAGCCTGCTGTGTCAGCTGCGGAGAGAAGGAGATAGTCAACTTCGTCCTGGATAAAGCCCTGAGCGTACTTGATCTGCTCATCGTTCTTAAGGCTGTAAGCGAAAGAAGCGTCATAACCGTTCTCTTTGCAGAACATCTTCTGAAGGTCAGCATCGTTAGCTGTACGATAACCGGACTCGTTCGGGTCATTGTTGATGATACCTACTTTAATAAGTTCACCGGATCCGCCCTCGTTACCGCCGGCTGCTTCAGTTTCTTTTTCGCCAGCTGCTGTTGTGTCTTTCTTATCGGACTTGGAGCAAGCCATGAGACCGAAAGCAACACATGCTGTCATGATAAGTGCTACAACTTTTTTCATTTTTCATCCTCCCTGGTTTTAACCATATTCGGGGTCTCCCCCCGTCTATCTGACTTCATTGTAGGTTTGCCCGGAAAAAAGACCATGCAGAAAAAACGGAAACGAAGTTCGTTTTTTTCTCGCTTCATTTCCGTGTTTGATTTTTTTACGAATTCGGTTTGGATTTTTCTTCTTTGCAGAAAAACCGCTAAAGAAAAAATGATATCTTCTGTGGAAAAAGCACTGTTATTCCGAACGATCCGCTTGTTCTTTTGGAAGTCGGATGATGACTCTCGTTCCTTTTTCCGGGATACTCTCGATATGCACGCCGTATCCTTCCCCGTATGTCAGACGGATGCGCTCATTGACGTTATACATACCATAGACGGCGCTCTGCTCGGTTGTTCTCTCTCGAAGTGCTTTTCGAACTTCACGAAGACGGTCTTCGGTCATGCCTTTACCTGTGTCTTCGACAACGATCGCGAACCAGTCCTTCTTCTCTTCACCCGTGACCGTGATTCTACCTCCGCCGCGCTTGTTCTTGATGCCGTGATAAAGCGCGTTCTCAACGATCGGCTGCACGGAGAGCTTCGGGATCATGTAATCGTAGAACTCCTCCGGAACCGAGATCTCATACTCCATGATGTCCTGATAACGGATATGCTGGATCTCCAGATACGATCTTACGTGCTGGAGCTCTTCTCGGATCGTGACGTTCTCCTTACCTTTATTCAGGGAAAGGCGGAAAAAGTCCGAAAGGTTGCCGACCATGCTGACGACCTGCTTCTGGTTTCCCGCCTCGGCCGACCAGACGATCGCGTCCAATGTGTTATAGAGAAAGTGCGGATTGATCTGCGACTGCAAAAGATCGAACTCAGATTTTCGAAGCATCTTCTGCTCTTCCTTAACTTGCTCTTCGATCGGGCGCGTGATCCATTTCGGACCGACATAGGAAACGACGATCATGGCGATCAAGCCGAACGCGAGAAGGCCCGCCGAGATCTCGACGATGTTCATGAAGAACGCGTTGTTTTCCGACTGCGCCGTCTGGATCTGCCGGTTCTCATAATAGATATACTCATTAATAGAGTCCTGGATCAAAAGCGTGACGATCTGAACGTCGTTTTCCCAGATGAGCTGATTCTCTTCGTAATTGTTCTCGTACTCGAGATTCTTCGTGATCTCCGAAAGATACGTCTCGAGGTTATTTAAATACTTCTCGATATACTGAAGACGCGTCTTGTTATCTTCCGTATTCGTGTAGCCCTTCAGTTCATCGACGACCTGGCGCGCTTTGGCAAGCTCTTCCTCGAGACCGGATTCTTCATAGGAAACGTTACCGACGATAACGAGATATGTCTGGTAGTCGATGTTATCTTTAAACTCCAAGCTGAACTCAGACGCGGCGACGACCGAGCTGATCATCTTATTGTTTCGCTGATTGGTGACCCACAGGTTATAAAAGGCATACGCGATGAATACCAGGCTCGGCAGCAAAAGCACAATATAAGAGATACGTATCTGGGTCGCCAGATGCGATTTTCTTTTCTTCGCCTTGACCATTATTCTTCTGCCTCTCCGTGGCCTTTACTTCTGAACTGCGTCGGTGTCACACCCTGCGTCTTCTTAAACAGATAAGAAAAATAGTGCGGATCCTTATAGCCGACCATGATGCCGATCTCGTTACTCTTCTTCGATGTTCTTCGGAGAAGTTCCTTTGCCATATCCATACGGTAGTCCGTCAGGTACTTAATAAACGGCTGGCCGGTCTCCTGCTTAAAGATCGAGCTTAAGTGGTTCGGCGAGAAATTGACCTGTGCCGCAAGGGTATTGAGCGACAGCTCCTCATCCGAATAGTGCTCGGAGATATACGCGATGGCATCCTTCATGACATCGTGGTAGCGCGACAGCGAGTGATCCTCACGAAGGTCAAGCGCGATGTGGATGATCTCCGAAAGATATTCCTGCGTGTTTTGATCCGACGCTAAGATCTCGCCCGCCGGGAACTTCACCTTCTCCTCCAGTTCCTCCTTCGAAAGCCCGAGTTCATTGACGGAGAAATCCGCGACGCAGAAGTATACGTCCATCGCGATATACTGGCGGAGCATCGAAGAACGAAGCACCTGATCGCCGATGTTGTTCAAATACTCCTGCAGGAAGAAGGGAACTTCCGCCGCGTCGCCGGCACGAAGGAAACGCTTCATGATACGGCGGTCCATATGCTGCGGATTGATCTCACTTAAGATCTCGACGTTATTTTCCGGACGCAGGTCCTCTTTCGATCCGACGAGGAATCCGTTATCCGATGTCAGGTACGAATGCGCGAACGCACGGCTCGCCCAGTCAAATGACGTATGGATCTCGGTGACTCTTCCGACCGTCTGGCCGATCGCGCCGAAATAGCGGATATGCTTATACCCCGAGAAAAGCTCCTTCATGTTTTCGATCGCGCGGTCGATCTTTTTCTTGATATCGTTATCGTCATCGCCCTTGAAAAGCAACGCCGTACCTTCTACCGTGAAGTCAAAAAACAGCGCGTCGTTTTCGTCGGCGATCCTTCTTACTCCGTCCTCGACACGAAGTACGCTGTTGGAGTATTCGCCGATATCGTGCTTGTCGGACCAGATCTTCAGGAGCACGACGTTATAGCGAAGTGCGGTAATATCGATACTAAGCTTTTTCGACTCCGCGAAAAGCTCCGTGGTGTTTTTTCCGCCTTTGATCAGGGTATTAAAGAAATCGCGTTTGTCGAGTTCCGTTCTCTCACGCATTTCCTCTTCGTACCGCTTCGCCGCTTCTCTCTCCGCTTTCTTTTCACGGATCTTTTCGGAAAGCGCGTCGACCTCTTTCATGATCGACTCACCGTTCACCGGTTTTAAGAGGTAGCAGGATACGCCGATCTTAATGGCTTCTCTTGCGAACTGGAAATCTTCGTAGCCGGTCAGGATAATGATCTCGATCCACGGGAATTCGGACTTGATCATGCGGCTCAAGGTAATACCGTCCATGAACGGCATCTTGATGTCCGTGATCACGATATCCGGCTTTAGTTTCTGGATCATGGAATAGGCAACCTCACCGTCGCCCGCTTCGCCGCAGAAGTCGTAACCGTGCCCGCTCCAGTCGATGTTATTCTTAATTCCCTCACGGACGACGAACTCGTCCTCGACAAGAAAAACCTTCAGCATACTACCTTCCCCATAAAACGAAGCAATAAAAAAATCGCCGATGGCCTCGGCGATTTCATTATCATGCATTTAGCATTATTCGTCAAACAGGTCACTCGATGACCAGTTCTCTGATCTCCACCTTCTTTACTTTCCTCGAAGCAAGGTAGGCGAAGAGAAAGAAGCAGCCCAGAAGGAGGAGGACCGGGATCAGGATCGTCTCCATCCGATACTTCGAAATGAAGTTAGAGACACCGACGCTTCTGAGGACCGTGCTCAGCGTCCTGCTTGAAAGAAGAATACTCAGAACGATACCTAAAGCAGATCCGATCACGGCAATGATCAGGAAGCGAAGCGCAAACAGCAGGCGGAGTTTCCCCGAGGTAAAGCCGATGGCTTTATAGATGCCGAGGTCTCTTCTTTCCTGTGCAAAGGACTTGCTGCAGATCATGGAGACAACGACCAATACGAAGATGATCGATAATGCATAGATCGTATAACGCATGGCATCGACTGCGGTCGAGATCGACTTGATATCCGAGACTTCGGAAAAATCGGAATCCGCCACGATCTTAAACCCTTCTCCGAGTTTTTCTTCCAATACTTTTGCGATACGATCGGCCTCCTCCGGCTTCGAAAGGCTCGCGCCGTACCAGACATATCCGTTTACCCCGATCTTTTTTGCACCGGCATCGGACATGGCCATCGTCATACCGGTATCGTTCATGCTGCAGAACTTACCCGAGATGATGAACTCTTCTTTATATTCTCTTCTCGATATTTCAAGTGTATCTCCGACCTTAAGCCCCAGGTCCTCGGCCAGGATATCCGTGACAACGATTTCATTGTCATAGACCGGAGCTCTTCCGGAAACCATACTGATCGTTTCCGGATCCTTATAGAACTGACAGTAGATCGTATTTCCGTTGACCGTGACATACTCATTTCTGAAGAAGATCGACTTATTGATACATGGTTCGTCTTTCACGACGGATTCGATCTTTTTCATCTCCTCTTCAGTAAAGTTTCTATCCTGCGGTCTTACCTCGACTTCGCAAAGGATCGAACCCATCGCCTCGAGGGCGGACTTCGACTTCATGCAGCTGGCCATGAGGTTTACGGTAAGCATGAAGAACATCAGAAGCGCCGTGATCAGGATCGCCACAAAATAGCGGCGTTTATTCGAACTGAACTGACGGTAGGAAAGGCTCATGGACAGGTTCTTTCCGGAAACAGGCGCCGTCAGGAAACTGTCGAAATAGACATCCCTGCTCTCGCCGGTAAGTGCTTTTACCGGAGAAACCTTCGCCACTTTTCTGGTCGCAAGAAGGATGACCAGGACAGACAGCAGAAGGATCACAAGAAGAACCACAAGGCTCGTCCCCAGATCGACATCCTTCTTTGCGATGATCGCCGTGATCGGCTGGAAGATCCCGCCGAAAAGAGCGATCATGGGGATCGCGAGAATGGTTCCGATAATGGCACCGACGATCTCCGCCAGAAGATACTGCAGCATATAAAGTACGCGTATTCTTCCCTTTGTGAAGCCTTCGGCTTTCAGGATGCCGATCTCCGCATAGCTCATCTCGATCGTCACGGTGATATTGTGTGCCATGATGATCAGAACAACGCCCGCAAGGACCATCGCAAATCCGATCATGATCGAGCAGATGATGTCCGAAAAAAGATTGGTGTAGTGCTTCATCTGCGTCTCCGTCGCAGAAGCATATGCATAGTCCTGGATACCGGTGTCACGGTTGATCGTTCTTGCAAACTCACCGTCACTTAACTCACAGTCGGCATTCTTATATACATAAACGATCGTGACGCGCCCTGCGACATCCGAGTCTCCGGCTACATCCACATCCCCAGCGAGTCTTTCGAAAGTTTCCGGAGCGACATATACGGTCTTCCATCCGACCATCGCGCAGCCGTCCACGGGTTCGACAACGAAGCCTTCGATCTTAAGTGTATATTCTCCGGATTTCGTCTCGAAACGCAAATCATCTCCGACCTTGCAGCCGTCGTTGGTGGCAATACCCTGTACGAGATAAATGCCGTTTTCCGAGATCGGACGGACCTCATCGAGATAGCCGGAAAAGTCATCTTCGAACTGCTTGGTGACGACATCATTAAGCGGCACGATCAGCCAGCTCTGGTTATCTTCTCTATCCTTTACGAAATGTCTTCTCATCAGGACGGCATCAGAAGTCGCCACGTGATCGACCAGCGGATGGTCTTTGACCTTCTGCAGAAGTTCATCCGTAAGACGCTCATTCGTGATATTCATCATGAGGTTTGCCGCATGGGCTTCCTCATACGCATCGTCGACGCTTTTTCTGACGTTCTTTTTCACGCTGTAGATCGTCGTCAGGAACATCGACACGATGATCATCAGGAGCACGATCCCGAGAAACGTGCCCTTCTTTCTTTTAATGTTGGCACGAAGTAAAGTAAGGATATCCATTTTCTTTCCTCCTTACCACTTCATGGAAGACAGCCATACGCTGACCTGCGTCTCGCGGCTCTTTTCCTCTTCCTTATCGTAAGGCGGAAGTGTCATCTCCCCGATCACGTTACCGTCTTCCAGATACAAAAGCCGGCTTGCGCGAAGTGCCGCACGAAGATCGTGGGTGACCATCAGGATGCTCTGACCGTTCCGGTTAAGCTCCGTCAAAAGGTCCAGGACTTCCTTTGTATTCTTTCTGTTCAATGCGCCCGTCGGTTCATCTGCGAAAAGCAGCTTCGGCTCGTGAATGATCGCTCTTGCAATCGCGCAGCGCTGCTGTTCACCGCCGCTGACCTGCGACGGAAGATGCGTCTTCACCTCGGAAATGCCCATCTGCTCGAGAAGTTTTTCGGCGCGTGCTTTTACCTCGGAAGCGCTGTTACCGTTATTGAGGTATCCCGGAACCGCAACATTTTCCAGAAGATTGAGATTCGAGATCAGGTGCATTTGCTGGAAGATGAATCCGAAATCGTGCGATCTTAATATCGCCAGATCTTTTTCCTTCATCTTTACAAGGTCTTTCCCGTCGAAAAGCACCTGTCCCGAGGTGGCCTTATCCATGCCGGAAAGTGCGTATAAAAGTGTGGACTTACCGGAACCCGATGCGCCCATGACTACGGTAAAATCTTTTTCCCTGATTTCCAGATCAACATGCTGCAGCACGTGGACCTGTCCGCCGTTGTGCGCGAAGCTCTTACAAAGATCGTGTGCGGTGAGAATGTTTGAACTCATGTGTTTTCTCCTTTTTCCTTCTCATACATTTTCGTTGTACCCATTTTCACCGAAAACTTATTAAGAAGTCCTTAACCTTTCTTCACGATCCGAGTTTTTCTTTTACCGGAAGGACCAGCTTCGCGAGTAGCCCGTCCGGGGTATTTTGAAGAATAATATCTCCGTCCATCTTCGTCATCAGGTACTTTACGATATAAAGGCCGAGACCCGAGCCGGGCCGGGATCCGCGGTTATGGCCTCTGTAGAACTTATCGAAAATAAACGGCATGTCCTCGTCGGGGATTCCCTTGCCGCTGTCTTTAATGCAGATCGAAACGGTGCTTTCCGCTTTTTCAAGTGCCACAGTGATCTTCGTTCCCGCATACTTTCTGGAATTTGTGATCAGGTTTTCCACGCACTGCAGGAGCCTGTCGGGATCAGCATTAACAAATTCCTTCACGCCGCCCGAAATATAAGAGATCTCTTTTTCGTCAGGATCTAAGTCCTTGACCGCACTTTCGACAAAGCTGCTGATCTCAAATTCCTTCAGTTCGACTTTCAACCGGTTCATATCCGAAAGAGAGTGCAAAAGAAGATCGTCCGTGACCTTACTTACCTCATCACTTTTTTTCATGATCACCTGCAGATACTGCGCACGCTTTTCGGGCGAACTGTCCATGTTCGCTTCCAGTCCCTCCGCATACGCACGGATCGACGCGATCGGTGTCTTGATGTCGTGGGATAAAGTGGCGATAACGGTCTTATTATTCTCGATCGCTTCTTTTTCCGAAGCGCGCGCCTTATTCAGTTCTTTTCTCATGCTGTCGAAAGCCCAGGAGAATTCACCGACTTCCGAGCCACGGTCATAGGTCAGCGGGATATCCGTATTTCCCCGCGCAATCTCACTTGTATATTTCGAGATCTTCTTTAACGGACGAAGCACGGTCACATATACATATATACCTGCTGCCAGGATCCCGAGCACACAGACGCCGCCGATCACAAGGATCCTGCGGTCTCTCTGGTCTCCTGCCTCGGACTTTCTGATATCTTCGGATAAAGAAGAGAGTTTTTCGGAGGCCGTCTTCTCATCTCCGTCTTCGAGAAGTTTCTGCACTTCGTTGATCCCGACGAGGTTTTCCTGTTTGCTGTCTGCCTCATTTTTGCCGGACGTAAGATAAAGCCCCGCCGAAAGCGCGATGACCAGGACCAGAAGCACGGCAAATACGACAAAGACACGTTTACGCATCGCCCGGTACCTCCAGCATATAACCTACTTTATAGACGGTCTTAATGAACTTCGGATCCGCAGGATCTTCTTCGAGTTTTTCGCGAAGCCACCTTATGTGCACGGTCAGAGTTGAGGCTTCCGAGGTCATAAAGGCACCCCAGACGGACGTCAGGATCTTATCTTTCGGCATGGCCTCGTTTTTATGTTCGCAAAGATATGCCAGAAGATCGAATTCACGAAGGGAAAGCGATACCGGCTCTCCGTTTTTCGTGACCGTACGCGCCGTGATGTTTACAACAACATCGCCGAAAGATACGATCTTTTCCTCGGTCGAAAAACCATATGTCCGGCGCAAAAGTGCCTGCACATGTGCCAGGAGTTCTTTCATGGAATAGGGCTTCGGAAGATAGTCATCTCCGCCGATCTCATAACCCGTGATACGGTCATCCTCAGAGGTTCTCGCACTGGCGAAAATGACCGGGACCGTCGAGACTTCGCGGAGCTGTTTACAGATCTCAAAACCATCGCTGTCCGGAAGATTGATATCCAAAAGAAGAAGATGAAAGGTGCTTTTCGAGAGGAGGTCAAAGGCCTCATCCGCAGATGTCGCCGTCGTGACCTCATATCCGTACCCTTCAAGCATATCCGAAATAATGAGAAGGATATCCTTGTCATCGTCGATGATCAGAATCTTATTTCCCATATCCTCTCCCCGAAAAAACGATTACTTCTTCTCAAAACAGTAAGCGTGCCAATCGCCCTTCTGCTTCTCTTCGATGAGTTTCAGGCCGGCTTCTTCACACGCCGAAAGCGCGATCTCTTTTTTGTGGTCGATGATGCCGCTCGTAATGAACTTTCCGCCCGGCAGGAGTTTTCCCGGGACCAAAGGTGCGATCCCCGCAATGATCTCTGCCACGATATTTGCAATGATCAGGCTGTAGCCTTCCTTCTTGGCATCTTTCAGTTCACCCGTATAGCAATCGACCGTAACGCCGTTTTCCTTGCAGTTATCGATCGCGACATCCACGGCCAGACGGTCGATATCGCATGCCTCAACGGACTTCGCGCCGAGTTTGCTCGCAATGATGGACAGAATTCCCGAGCCGCATCCTACGTCAAGGACCGTATCTTCGGTCGTCATGTACTTATCGATAAACTCCGCGCACATCGAGGTCGTTTCGTGTGTACCTGTACCGAAAGCAGAGCCCGGATCGAGGTAAACGACCTTCTGATCCGCCGTTTCAGAAACGGATTCTTTTTCCCATGACGGTGCGATCGTCACATGCTCGGAAACGGAGAATGCGTGGTAATCCTTCTTCCACTCGTTCTCCCAGTCTTCGTCTTTTACATACTTATGGGAAACCTTGCCGTCTCCGACCGGAAGGAACTCGCCAATTGCCGCGAGGCGTTCTTCCAGTAAAGTGATCGTTTCTTCCAGTGTCTTACTTCCCGTCGCGATATTTCCGTAGATCGTACCGACTCCTTCCGGGTTTTCGTATTCTTCTTCCTTGGCGCCCAGACGGATGCCGTCGTCAAACTCGGCAAAATACGCCTGGATCTTTACATCCTGGCCCAAAGAGTCGACAAATCCGTCGTCCGCATAGGCCAAAGAGTCCGGATCGTCAATGATCCTTTTTATCTCCAGCGGATCACAGACCGCAATACCGTCCGCGCCCAGCTGTGAAAGCATCTCGCAGATCGCGTCCGATGCTTCTTCTGTCGTAATGATCTCGATTTCCACCCATTTCATAGTACATTCACGCTCACTAAATTATTATCCGTTCCTCATTCTACATCCTCGTCAAAACAGTTGCAAACCACAAGACTTTTTTCTAAAATTGTTTAGAAGATAGTAGAGGGGTCGTATCGAGAGTGAGAAATCGTATACGTAGATTAGGGGAAAGCAACGTTCTAAAGGTCATCGCGGTACTTGTCGTACTTCTCGTTATCCCTACCCTTCTTTTCATGCATTCCAGGTGGAACAACAAGCAGATGCAGTCTCCCGCGCAATCGACCGATCCGTCGATCACGATGGATGATTTTGCCGCGTCTCCTTCCAATCAGGGCGATGTTTTAGGAAACGCCATTACTCCGAAACCGGAAACTGAAGCGACCACCACCGAGGCTGTTAATCCCATTGAGACCACAGAAGGTCCCGCGCAGAACCCTTCTGAGACCGAACCCGAAGAAGTCGATACTGTCGAATACGTCGATCTGATCGCTGTCGGTGACAACCTTTACCACTTAAGCATCACGAACGCCGGCAAACAGCCCGACGGCACCTACAACTACGACTCCATCTACGAGAACATTAAGGGATTCATTTCCGAGTTCGACATCAAGGTCATCAACCAGGAGATCCCCCTGACGGATGACTCCACGAAATGGCAGGGCTTCCCTGTTTTCGGAGGTCCGATCCAGGCCGTCGACGCCATTGCTGACGCGGGCTTTAACGTCGTCACCCACGCGACCAACCACAGCATGGATCAGGGCAAAGATACCGCGCTAAAAGAACTCGAATACTGGAAGACCAAAGAAGACGTCATCGTTTCCGGCATGTACACCAGCCAGGAAGATTACGACAATATCGATATCGGCGAGTATAAGGGCGTGAAGGTCGCTTTCCTGAACTACACCTACGGACTTAACGGCTACTCCGTCCCGAAGGATGCTCCGTATCTCGTAAAGACTTTAAATATCGACAGAGTTACCGAAGATATCTCTATGGCAAAAGAACTTGCCGACATCGTCATCGTCTTCCCGCACTGGGGCGAAGAGTACATCACGACTCCGAACGCCTACCAGAAGGATATGGCAAAGAAGATCGCCGAAGCCGGCGCGGACGCGATCATCGGCTGCCACCCGCATGTCATCCAGCCGCTTGAGATCTTAACGACCTCCGAAGGAAAAGAAGTCCCCTGCTTCTACTCCCTTGGTAACTTCATCTCGAATATGCCTCGTGGCGAAAGATGTGTCGAATGCATGGCGCACCTTCGCATCAAGAAGGACGGCGACAACGTCTCGATCGATTATGTCGAGGCGATCCCGATGGTCAACTACTACACCCCGAACTTTACGGACTACACCGTCTACATGTTATCCGACTACAGCGACGAGATCGCCAAGACCCACCGAAATACCGACGTCACCCCAAGATACGTAGAAGCCTTCTTCAACAACGTCTTCACCCTCCGCTCCTACGAGCTGGACTCATCCGAAGATTGATCATTTCTTTTTCCTCCCTCATCATGTTAAAATGCAACTAGTGATCCTTATGATCACAAACAAGGAATAATGAGGTATTGGGTTATGAAAACAAATAAAGAAGGTGCAAAGACCTTCCATCTTGTAAGATGGATCGCCGTGATCACCATGATCGCCATGCTTCTCTCAGGATGCAAATCCTCGGAGACAGAAAAGACCAAGAAAACAAAGAAAACAAAAAAGACAGAAATCGAAATAACGGAGACCGAAGAGCCTTCGGAGAGCGAGACCACGCCGACGACCACCGAGACTACCGAAGAACCAACTACGAAACCAACCTTTGATACATCTACGATCGAAGGCTATTTCAAGGCATATCCGGAAAAGTTCCCGCAGATCGACAGTTCTACCGCAAGAAAACCGATCACGGCCGAGATCTACAGTTATTTCATGGGCGACGATCCGTCCAAGACACCGCTTTGCTCCAAGACCCACGGCGCTTGGCTCAATCTCGCGGACAACGTCGCGGACCTTGTCTTCCTCGTTGCTCCGACTGAAGAGGAAGAATCCCACTTCCGCGAAGTAAAGGCCAACATTGAGATGAAGCCTTACGGATACGACGGACTCGGATTCATGGTAAGTCCCCAATGCCCGGTAAAGAGCCTGACGCAGGAACAGATCCGCGGAATCTATGAATGTAAGATCACAAACTGGAAAGAGGTCGGCGGCCCGGATGCCCCGATTCATCCGTATTTCAGAGATAGTCAGTCCGGAAGCCAGCGTCTCTTTGAAGACTTCCTTTGGCCGGATGGTGATGCTCCTGACTTCTCTTCCATGATGGATCACTTCTATTTTGAAGATGATATGGAGAGCATTACCGATGCCGTTTCTTACGACAAGTACGCCATCGGATATAACATCATCTCCTATCTGGGCTGGGCCTTTGAAGAAGGTTACATCGACCTTGTCGCGATCGACGGTGTCGTTCCCACTACAGATACATTCAAGGACAAAAGTTATCCTTACATCACAACGGCATATGTCGCGATCCGCGCAGATGAACCCGATGACAGCCCGGCAAGAATGCTTTACGACTGGATCGGTTCCGAAAAGAGCGTCGAGATCATCACTGCCAACAGCGACCTGTCCGTCGATGTAGGCGAATCCGTTATCCTGAACTACGATTCGTAAATCTCAACCAAAACCATAAGCAAAAAGAAAATGGTGACCTTACACGCGGTCACCATTTTCTCTTTTTGTCCTTCTTCAAAGCAAAACTGCAAATGAAATCCTCACTCACCCCCAAAACCAACCTCCATTTACCATTTTGTTTGATGTTTTTCAGAAAAATCAAACAAAACGTCCAATATGGGGCGATTCACCCTCTTTTCATCCATCTCATTTGCAGTTTTCCCTTCTCAAACAACCGAAATTACCAACGGAAGCTCTTCATTTACCATTTTCACAGGAAAACTCAAGAGTTTTGCAAAACAACAACGATCAACCATCAAGATTCATAGGCATGTAATCGTAATACGAACCCGGTCTTCGATTCTTGATGTCTCTACCAATAATGGTCACCGTCTTTGAAGATCCATTCTCTTCTTCCAGAACAAGTTCCAATATCTGCAGCCCTATTTTTTCCGGATGCTCCGTGTCTGTTTGAGTATAGTAAATATTCAACAAATACTTATTTCCCGAAGCATCAACAATATCACGATACACTACAGAATCATCGTAATAGGTGAGTTCTCCGTCATCGTAACTTTTCGTTCCCGTTCCTTCGATTAACGTAGCATTTTCAAAATTCAGATCCATTTCGTACAAGGCTTCCAAAAATTCACTCAAATCTGTTTTGAATGTTCTTCTTTGGCAATACTCAGGTGCAAATATTAAATAGATTGCATCCGAATTGTGCTGTTGCAAACACTCTCTAACTGTCTCTCCATAGTCTTCTATGAAATCAGTAGTATAGGATATATTCACCAGAGCATCATATCGATATAAAACATCAGAACTGTTACCAAATCCGATAAAAGTCACATTTCGCGCACTACCGGATTCATAACAGAGATTCAATCCCAGACACTGTAATCCGACACTATCCGGATCATCCTCATTTGCCTGAGTAGCCGAGAGAAAAAACGTATACTGTCGGCCTTCTTTATCATAGACGTTTTCAAAGCTTACCGAATAATTGTAAAAGACTACATTACCGGATTTGTATTCCTTCTCAGATCCGCCTTCTTTGTACTGAACATCATCAAAATTCAAATCCAGTCCATAAAGATCACTCAAAAAAGATTTTAAATCATCATGAAAAGAAGAATCATTTTGATACATAGGTGCGAACTTCGAGAAGATCGCATCCGTGTCATGTTTTTTGATATCGGAGATAACACACTTTGCATACTTCTTCTCGGAAAACCTTTTCCCGCACCCCACAAACGTTGTCGCAAACAGCGCCATGCAAAGAAGAACAGATACCCATTTTTTCCTTTGATTCAACGTCATAGGTAAGACACCTTCCGGTTAGAAGCAAGATCAGAATCTAATAGTTTGCCACTACTTCATTCTATCACACAGAGACGAAAAAAAGAGTCCGTCTCTTCCAAAACAGCCTCTGACAAAGTCAGCTGCCATCTTTAAAAATCCGCATTGTTTTTTCTAGTTGCTCATGATATCATTGTGACAACTAGAAAATATCACCTATTTTTTTACAGGAAGCATCATTATGTCATACTTATCTTTAAAAAAATACGAATATAGTCATCATGGAGATTCGCCTAAGGAGTATAAAAGGCGATTTGAATGCTATGATTCTAAACACATCGATTTCAATATCGGTTCGTATCCTGCTTTCTTCGTCGAGACAAAAGAGATTCGCGACAGTGTCTGTAATCTCTACAAGATGGACAGAACCGTGATCAAGTTATGTCAAGAGTTACCTGCTGAAGCAATTACTCATTTCATGGTAAGGTGTCTGATGGACGAGGTCCAGATCTCAAATAGCATCGAGGGTGTAAATAGTACACGAAAAGAGATCCGTGATGCATATGAAAAGAAAAGCAAGCGATTCAAGGGAATCGTCAGCAAGTATCAGCTCCTGCTCTCCGGCGAGACAATCCCTATGATTAGTTGTAAGGATATAAGAACTCTTTATGATGATTTGGTTCTTGCAGAAGTACTCGAGGAATCAGAAAAAGACCGGCCTGACGGCAAGATCTTTCGTAAGGATCATGTCAGTGTATATGGAAATAAGATGGAGTCTATACATGAGGGAATCTATCCTGAAGAAGCAATCATCGATTCCATGAACCTGGCACTAAAGTATCTGAACAATGATAGCGAAGAACTTCTTTACAGGGTCGCGGTTTTTCACTATATGCTGGGCTATATCCATCCCTTCTATAACGGAAATGGTCGACTGAACAGATTTATCAGCAGCTATATGTTATCTCACGATCTTTCTCCTCTTATCGCTTTCAGATTGTCTTATACAGTAAAAGATGAACAGTCATCTTACAACAAAGCATTTGATGAATGTAATGACAAAGCGAATTTCGGCGAGCTCACAATGTTCGTTGAAGTGTTTTTGAACATACTGACGGAAAGCATGAGTAATCTTATTCTTTCTTTGGAGAAAAGAAAAACCGCTTGGGACAAATATGCAGGCAATGTATCTGCTTTACCGTTCGGAGATAAGAAGTATTATCCGGAAGTGTATACCGCTCTTATCATGTACGAGCTTTTTGCCACGGAAGGAGCAGGCATGAACGATATTATGAACGGAGCAAATATAAGCAGACCAACTTTACATAAGATCCTGGAAAGCATAAAAGAAACAGGACTACTCAAGGTCGACGACTCCGGCAAGCGATTCTCTTATGGTATCCGCCTTGAAAAGATTGACGAACTTCTTAATGCTGCAAGCACTCTGAAAAAATAAGAAAAAAGAACCGCCTCATCCGAGACGGTTCTTCTCTTTTACGATGCAAATATCCGCAAAATCAATTATTGAACTTGACCTTACATCCCAAACATATTCTTCACTCTCTTAAAGAATGAATCTCTCTTTTGGTAGTTCTTCTCAGTCAGTGTCGAATCAAACGCGCGGATCTTCGCCTTCTGGTCTTCCGTCAGTTTGACCGGAACTTCAACAGAGAAGCGGACTGTGTGATCGCCACGAACCCCTGCACGGTTCTTCATCGGAATACCCTTGCCCTTCAAGGTCAAGGTATCGCCCGGCTGAGTTCCTTCCTTGACGTGAACAGTCTGCTCGCCATCGATCGTAACGACCTGGACATCTGCGCCGAGCGCCGCCTGCGAGAACGTGATCGGAATGTCGCAATAGGTGTTGTTGCCCTGTCTCTGAATGATCGGGTGCGGTTTCACACGGAACTGGATATACAGCGTTCCGTAAGGTCCGCCGCGAAGACCCGGCTCACCTTCGCCTGCGATCGGGAGCATATCGCCCGTATCGACACCGGCCGGAATATGAACTTTGAGTTCTTTTCGGGTTACGGCGCGTCCACGTCCTCTGCAGTTCGGGCACGGGTTCTTGATGACCGTTCCTCTACCATTACAAGCCGGACAGTCACGCGTGACCATCGTCATGCCGAAAAGCGTCTGTGTCTGCTGCTGGATGCGTCCGCTGCCCTTACAGGTCGGGCACGTTTCGGGAGTCGTTCCCGCCGCAGCGCCCGTTCCCTTACATACGGAACATGTGTCTTCCTTGTTGATCGTGATGGTCTTATCGACACCGAAAGCCGCTTCCATGAACTCGAGCGACATATTGTACTTGAGGTCGGCACCTCTGACAGGTCCGTTGTTTCTTCTTCCGCCGCCGCCAAAAGCACCGCCGAAGAACGATCCGAAGATATCTCCGAGATCGACTGCCGAACCACTAAATCCGGAGAATCCCTGTCCGTCGACACCGGCATGACCGAACTGATCGTATGCCCTTCTCTTTTCCGCGTCGGAAAGCACCGCGTAAGCTTCGTTACATTCCTTGAACTTGGCTTCCGCGTCCTTGTCTCCCGGGTGCAAATCCGGGTGATACTGCTTGGCCATCTTTCGGTAAGCCTTCTTGAGTTCCTCGTCAGACACGCCCTTGTTGACGCCAAGGACCTCATAGTAATCACGCTTTTGTTCAGCCAAAGCCTTCTTCCTCCTTTATCGGCATAAGGCTGTGCGCGAAAGATCGTGCACAGCCCCGCCTCTTATCAGTTAGTTAATTCGACCGCAAAGATCAGAAATCTCCGCCTGCGCTCTTGAAGCCTTCGCCGCCTTCAGCGCCTGCATCCGGAGCTGCGCCGGCAGCACCGTTAAAGCCTGTGAAATCCTGCGGATTCGGCTGGCCACCCTCAGGCTGAACCTGTGCGTAGATCTTCTCGGCAACCTTGCTGAAAGCGTTTGTAACGTTGTCAGTTTCGGCCTTCATGTTCTCTGTGTTGTTCTCTTCGATAGCCTTCTTCAGACGATCGAGAGGCTCCTGGATGGATGCCTTATCAGAAGCTTCCATCTTATCTTCAAGATCCTTCAGGGTCTTTTCTGTCTGGTAAACACAGGACTCTGCCTTGTTCTTTACTTCGACTTCTTCCTTACGGGCCTTATCCTCAGCCGCGTGCATCTCCGCTTCCTTGATCGCCTTGTTGATATCTTCCTCACTCATGTTGGAAGAAGCAGTGATCGTGATGTGCTGCTCACGGTTCGTACCGAGGTCCTTCGCGCTTACGTTAACGATACCGTTGGCATCGATATCAAATGTAACTTCGATCTTCGGAACACCACGCGGTGCCGGAGCAATACCGTCGAGAATGAAGTTACCGAGCTCCTTGTTGTATCTTGCGATCTCACGCTCACCCTGGAATACGTGAACGTCTACCTGAGACTGGTTGTCAGCGGCTGTAGAGTAAACCTGGCTCTTCTTTGTCGGGATCGTTGTGTTTCTCTCGATCATCTTTGTGAATACGCCGCCTTCTGTCTCGATACCGAGGGAAAGAGGTGTAACGTCGAGAAGCAGAAGTCCCTTAACGTCACCGGTAAGAACTGCAGCCTGGATAGCCGCACCGATCGCAACACACTCGTCCGGGTTGATGCCCTTGAACGGATCCTTGCCGAAGTGATTCTTAACCGCTTCCTGAACGGCCGGGATACGTGTGGAACCACCGACCAGAAGGATCTTCTGGATATCGTTCGGTGTCATGTCTGCGTCAGCCATTGCACGGCGAACCGGCTCCATGGTTGCTTCAACGAGGTCACGAGTGAGCTCATCGAACTTCGCACGTGTCAGTGTGATGTCGAGGTGCTTCGGGCCTGTAGCGTCTGCTGTGATGTACGGCAGGTTGATGTTGGAAGTTGTAACACCGGAAAGCTCGATCTTTGCCTTCTCAGCTGCTTCCTTCAGTCTCTGCATCGCCATCTTATCGTTGGTAAGATCTACGCCCTGTTCCTTCTTAAATGTATCTACGAGGTAATCTACGATCTTCTTATCGAAGTCGTCACCGCCGAGACGGTTGTTACCGGCTGTTGCCAGAACTTCGAATACACCGTCGCCGATCTCGAGGATGGATACATCGAATGTACCGCCGCCGAGGTCGAATACGAGGATCTTCTGATCGGATTCCTTATCAAGACCGTAAGCAAGGGAGGCTGCTGTCGGCTCGTTGATGATACGGAGAACTTCGAGACCTGCGATCTTACCTGCGTCCTTGGTTGCCTGACGCTGAGCATCGGAGAAGTAAGCCGGAACCGTGATAACTGCCTGTGTGACAGTCTGTCCGAGATAAGCCTCTGCATCGCTCTTGAGCTTAGAAAGGATCATTGCGGAGATCTCTTGCGGAGAGTACTGCTTATCGTCGATCGATACCTTGTAGCTCGAGCCCATCTCACGCTTGATGGACTGAACGGTTCTCTCCGGGTTGGTAACTGCCTGACGCTTTGCTACCTGACCGATCAGACGCTCACCATTCTTAGAAAATGCGACAACGGACGGAGTTGTACGGTTACCTTCCGGATTCGGGATAACGACCGGCTCGGTTCCTTCCATAACCGCTACGCATGAGTTTGTTGTACCTAAGTCAATACCAATTACTTTTGCCATATTCTTTTTCCTCCTTCATCGGGAAAAGCACCGATCGTGCATCTTCCCGTTATGTGTTTCTTTTTCTGGAAAAGCTAAAGCCTTATGCTCTCTTTTCCATGATGTGATCGACCAGACCGTACTTCAGAGCTTCCTCAGCGGTCATCCAGTTGTCACGCTCGACATCCTTCTCGATCGTCTCGAGGGATTGTCCGGAAGCGTCTGCCAGGATCTGGTTGAGCTTCTGCTTGGTTCTCTTGATGTGATCGGCTGCGATCAGGATATCGGTTGCCTGACCCTGTGCACCGCCCAGAGGCTGGTGGATCATGACTTCCGCGTTCGGCAGGATGAATCTCTTGCCCTTAGTACCTGCTGTCAGAAGTACAGCACCCATGGAAGCGGCCATACCCATGCAGATCGTCTGCACGTCCGGCTTAATGTGCTGCATGGTGTCGTAGATCATCATGCCGTCCGTAACGGATCCTCCCGGGCTGTTGATATAGAACTGGATATCCTTGTCCGGATCCTCTGCCTCAAGGAACAGAAGCTGTGCAGTGATCAGGCTTGCTGTTACTGCGTTTACTTCTTCGGAAAGGATTACGATTCTTTCCTTGAGAAGGCGGGAGAAGATATCGTAAGCACGCTCGCCACGATTCGTCGACTCAATAACGGTTGGGACCAGACTCATTCTCTCAAAGTTTTCCATAGTGTGTACTCCTTTATATTTTTGTTTTCGATTTTTCTATTTAAGTTCGAACTCTACTTAGTTCGCGACCTTAACGACTGTGTGTCGGATGACCTTGCCCTTACAGGTATAACCCTTCTGGAATACCTGCGCGATCTCCTGCTCGCCCAGGGAGTCATCTTCTATGTGCATAACGGCTTCGTGAAGATTCGGATCGAAAGTCTCTCCTTCTTTTCCCTCGATCTCCTCGACACCGAGTTTGCTGAGGACGTTTCCTGCCTGCTTTCCGATGAGTTTGATGCCCTCGGCGACCTTCTCTACGGAAGATTCATCCATATTCTCGGAAGAAGCGACGGCTCTTTCGATATCGTCTACGAGCGGGAGCCATTCCTTAACGACCTCGGCCACGGAATCCAGATACAGCGCTTCCTTTTCCTTCTGTGTACGTCTTCTGAAGTTGTCGTACTCGGCCAGAAGTCTCATGTATCGGTCCTTCAGTTCCGCAAGCTCTGCCGCAGTCGCGTCTTCAGCATCCTCAGTCGCCTCTAAGACCTCTTCGCCGTCCGCATCTGCGTCCTCAGCCGAAGCCTCCTCAGCTTCTTCCGGCACCTCCGCCTCTACCGCAACATCTCCGTCGAGCATCACTTCCTCTTCGCCCTCGGTATTCAGTTCGATCGGCTCTTCGTTTTCGTTGTGTTTCTTCATTTCTTTTCCTTCTTTCAGTCTTTATCGTCCAAAGCCATATTCTACGGCTGTTTTAATTTCTCATCGATCATCATCCGCACGAAATTGATCTGCGAAATGACCTTGCTGTATTCCATTCTCTTCGGACCGATGACTCCGATGTTTCCGGCAACCTTGCCGCCCACATTGTATGTCGTCGTGATGAAGCTGCATTCATCCAATCCCTCGAGCGTGATCTCCTGGCCGATACGGATCATGTACTCTTTCTTTTCGTCCTGCTTGGTGACCTCATCGACATATCCCGCGACGAGTCCGTCATGCGAAAGCGTATCGAAAAGCCCCTGTGCGCGTTTTGTGTCCGAGAACTCCGGAAGGGACAGCATCCTGTGCTTGCCCTGCATATAGACATCGAGGTTATCCGCCTGCTTGATCGCCGTATACGCCTCGTAAAGCACCTGATTAAGTAGCGCGTCGGGAAGTTCGACCTTCTGGTTTCCCTTTGCGGCCGTCGCGACAGTGATCAAGGAGATCTCCGAAAGCGGCAATCCCGACAAGCCCTGCTCGACCGCATTTCCGATCTGAGCGACCTGATCCTGCGTAAGGAAGTCAGGGATTCGAACCATTCTGTTCTTAACGACGCCTGCCGAAAGAACAACGACCACCAATACCTTACCCGGCTCGATCATGAGCATCTTGAGCTGTGTCAGATAGCTGCTCGTAAGCTTCGGTGTCATTGCCAGGGAGATGTAACCCGTCTGATCCGCAAGTGCCGAGGAAGCGGCTTTGAGAAGGCTCGCGATCTCGTCAAAACTCACACTGAGTTTTTCCTTGATCTCTTTTCCTTCCTCGTCCGAAAGCTTATCGACCTTCATGAGAGAGTCGACATACTCTCGATAGCCCTTATCCGAAGGGATCCTTCCCGCGGAAGTGTGCGGCTTTTCAAGGTAGCCCATCTGCTCGAGCTCGGCCATATCGTTGCGAAGTGTCGCGGAACTGACCATGAAATCATGACGATCGATCAAAGCCTTCGAGCCCACCGGTTCACAGTTGGCGACATAATCGTCAACGATCGCCTGAAGAACTTCCTTTTTTCGGTTGTCCAAAGCCATTTCCGCACCTCCTTCGCTTGTGTCAAAGTACGGTTTAGCACTCTATCTCTCTGAGTGCTAAACCTACTATAATTCTAAAGTCAAAGAATGTCAAGACAAAAGCAAAGAAAGTTTTTATCTTCTTTTTATGTATAATTAGGTCATGAGAAACGAAACCTTGATAGATACCACTATTTCCTATATAAAAGCACTTTTCGCGGGCAGCTCGGATGGCCACGATGCTGACCATTCCCTTCGCGTCTATAAGAACGCGCTCGCCATCGCGTCAAACTACCTGGAAGCCGACATGGATCTGATCTCTCTGTCCTCTCTGCTTCACGACGTCGATGACCATAAGCTCTTTCAAACGGAAAATAACAGCAATGCCAGGACCTTCCTAAAAAACCAGAACGTCCCGGAAGAAACGATCGAAGAGATCGTAAAGATCATCAACTCGGTATCTTTCAGTAAGAATAAAGGAAAGACTCCGGAGACCTTAGAAGCGAAGATCGTCCAGGACGCCGACCGTCTTGACGCCATGGGCGCCATCGGCATCGCAAGGACCTTCGCCTACGGCGGCAAAAAAGGACGAAGCCTTGACGACTCCGTCCAACATTTCCACGATAAACTCCTTCTTCTTCGCGACACCCTCAACACCGACGAAGCCCGAGCCCTCGCCAAACAGCGTCACGAGTTCATGGTGAAGTTTTTGGAAGAACTGAGTGAAGAATCACTCGGGTCGATCGACTAATACCCAGCTGTCTTTATCAAAGATATCTCCGTTTACGACCTTGAACCAGAGGCCTTCCTCGTCGTAACTGAAAGTGTTGCCGTCATTATATTCCAGATTCCATCTCGCCTCTCCCAGTCCGTCATAGGCCGTCGAATAATCCACGTAGATGTCCCCTTCTTTCAGGTCGGAATTTATGGGATTTCCCGTACCCGGATTGATCGGATCCTCAATGATCCCTTCCATGGCGATCGTCGGAACATCCGCATTGGTCATGAAGGTATGGTCGGTCGTAAACCCGGTGGAGTTAAAATCCTTGACCATCAAAAGACAGTTGAATCGTTCCATGTCGTACCCGTCGAACTGGAGTTCGTCGAACAAACGCACTTGCGTGGCGTGATCGCTGACGATGATGATCCTGGTATTGTCATATACGCCGAGTTCTTTCAGATAGTCCATATAGTTTCCCAGTTCGCGGATCGCGGCCACGAGGCATTCATAGGTTGCCGCCTGATATGCCTCCGTGATCTCTAATTCCTTCTCCCCGTTCGAAATGGTAAAGTTTTCCTCAAAATTGCCCAAAGTATAGGGGTTATAGTCTTTCAGTACAGCGAGATCGTGCGCCGTCTCGTTGTTGAAAAGGAAAAGACCTCCGGGATACGAATTATCGATCGTGGTCATGTTATCCAGATTTTCCAGGACCTTATAGTTCTGAAGCACATTGTACTTATTGAAAGCATCTTTTCTGACCGAAAGATAATCCCCGCTATCGTAGATCAGATCCTGCAGAACAAGCGGAGAACACCTGAAAATGCCGTACATAAAGAGGTTTCGGTTTCTTCTGGTCTCCGTATTCTCGTGAGATTCCGTGTCGTCGTTATAGTAGTCCACAGGGTAGTAAGCATTGCAGTTTTCGATATCTTCGAAAGAAGAATAATCGCCCTGCCAGGTCCATCCCGCGAAAGGAAGCTCCATGAGACTGGTGACATATCCTTCATTTGAGAAAAGAACAGGCATGACCCTTAAAGCCTCGTCGTGTTTTTCTGCCAAAGACTCATCCGCTCTCGCGTCCATTCTTTCAGGCGTATACTCATACCCGCCGAAAAGCGCCGAGGTCGTCTGAAGCGTATAAGGGCCGAACGACATGGTATTCGGGTAATACGAAAAACCGTCATACTGCTCGTACAGTTCCGGGAACTCGTGGAATATATACGGAATATAAGCGGAGACAGCCTTATCGAGCATGATGACCATTACGTTTTGTCCGTCCTGCGTCAAAGTGATCTTCGGAGAAGAGATCTCCTGGAATTCATCGAATCTGTTGGAAACATCTTTGTAGGACTTTTGCACGGTCCTCGCACTGAAGAAAGATACCGTAAGAAGTGTCATGATCCCGCCGAAGAATACGAAGCGGATCACCGTCTTAAACCGGTAAAGGAGAAAACATACAGCGACGATCGCCAATACTACAAGGACGTTTACGATCTTCTTCTGTACCGAATGACTCGGCGTCACATCGAATACCAGCGAGGTATTGAGGCTTCCGGTATCCGAACCGAAAAACAGGTAATTGACCGTTGAGAACACGGACATGCAGAATAGCGCAAACGCGATAAACAGTTTGGGCTTTCTCGGGGCCAGATAGTAGAATACGCTCGGCCAGAATACGTAAAAGCCTACCGCCACGAAAAACGAGGAACACAGATAGTGAAGCGGATTTTGCGGATCAACGATATTGATAAACTCGGATGGCGATGCGCTTAAGTACGAAAGCGGGATCAGAAGGCCGGTAAGAACGGCCATATAGACCGCGGCCAGGACAAAGACAGATGTGCTTGGCTTCCCCCGGAAGCGAGAGCCGGCTTTAAGAGACGATCCTTCCTGATTATCCAAAGAAGCCGAATCATCCGGATCCATTCCCTTCTTCTCCTTATTTTCCGCGTTTTTCATGATGATCGTCTTAAACAGCGAATAGAAGTTATTCATCGTCCAGTAGACCAGAAGCGCGGACGGAGACTTATAAAGGAACACCAGGAAAAATATGGCCAGCAGATACGAGCGAAGTGCCGTTTTAAAAGGATACCCTTTTGTATATATGTAGCAGGCGAGAATGTTGACCAGTGTCATGAGGATCGGCAACGCGTTGATCGTAATACCTGCAAAAGACAATAACCCGTCGGGCGCGCCAAGGTCAAAACCAAATAGTCCTCCTCCCGTTCCGGCAAACCTCTCCGCCGCGCGCACTCCCAAAAGATCGTACGCGGCCAAAAAGAACGGGATCTGCAAAAGCAAAGAGATCGAGCTCTTTAACTGGGATAACGGGCTGTAGTGATTCTCCCGGTAATACGCGGAAAGCACCATGTACTTCTCGTCACCGTGAAAATGCTTTTTGATATGCTCCACCCAATGGGACAGTTCTTTTTCTTTCTCCCGCTGTTCCGACTCAAGCTTTTCAGCTCGTTTATATAGCGGAAGCACCAGTGTGCTGACCACAAGGCTCAGAAGTATGATCGACCAGCCTTCGCTTCTTGTGATATAGAAGGATATCTGGAAGATCGCCTCAAAGACCAGTTCAAGAGGCGCCAAAAAGATATTTTTCAGAACTTGAATAATGATCATTTCTCCACCTTACTCTCGTCGTTGATCTTCAGCTGCAGATCCGTAAGATAGTCTACGATCGCTTCCGCTGAATGTCCCTGATTATGCCATGCATATTCACGAGCCTCTCTTATTCCCTGCGCGTATTTGTCACTTGAGATCGTTTCATCGATCCGATCCTTTAGTTCGTCTAGATTCTCCGCCGAAACTTCACATCCGATCGTCGGCAGGACCTTAAACTTCCAAAGTTCCTCTTTTACCCAGGCGCTGTCATATACGCTGTCGTCAAAATCCGAGACGGAGGTATACATAACAGGTTTTCCGAAGATGATGGCAAAGTCAAATACGACTCCGGAAAAGTCGCTTATGAGCAGATCTGCCTTATTCAAGATGTCAAAGTTATCCGTATCGGTATTCCACGAGAAATTCGGACGATCCGCATATTTCTTCTTGATCTTCTGAAGGATCTCCTTGTCGGCGGTAAAAGACTGCGGGTGCGGACGAAGAACGATCTCATACCCGGTATCGACCAGCGCGTCAATCAATCTCTCACCTAGTTTATAAAGAAGGCACGTCTCTCCCCAGGAAGGCGCAAGAAGAATGACCTTGTTTGCGTTTTCCGGCTTTTCCGCGTTTTTATGTTTTTCTTCCAGAACATCGAAATACGGCAGCCCGACCACCTTCATCTCCTTAGGCGGCAGATTACGAAGTTTCTCAAGCTCTCTTATCTCATCGATCTGAAAGTCAGATACCGCCAGAATGCTATCGAAAAAGTCGATCTGAAACATCCTGTAGACCAGTGCCGTACTGCATTCGTGGAAAAAATGAATATACTTCTTGACCCCTTTGGATCGTTTCCACTGTAAAACATCCAGTCCGGGAGTCGTAGACAGCAATATATCGGCATTTGCCGCGTTGAGCTTCATGAAGGCTTTATTTCCGGCACCGATATACTCAGGATGAACATATTCATACTTTTCGGAAAACACAGGATCATCTTCAGACGATGTCCAGAAAGCCACATCGACCTTTCTTTTTTCAAACTCATCCAGGATCGGGAAGAAATTGTTCCAGTATCTCTTGTCGTCCGAGTATATCAAGAAGCGATTGTACCCTTCGGTTGTAGATGAACCGGATTTACCTGTAATAAAGGTCTTCAGCTTGATCAGCAGTGTACGGAAAAAGAATCCTACCGTTATAAAAACTCCCAGCAACACTGAAAAAAGCATACTTCCGGTTGCCGGGTCAATATACAGCCTAACAAAATCAATGCCGCTATGCATTATCGTCTCCACATAAAAGAATCAGGGAAAGCCCACTCGAATCTCAAACGCGCCCCTCACCTGTTAGACGTAGTGTAACAGTTATAAAATTCTTTTGCAATTCGAGCTTCGCCACGAATTCAAGGTGAAGTTTTGGGAAGAGTTACATCACATTTCAGAGAATGCTTGATACGCACGTCATATTACCGCGTCACATCTTTATCTGTGCTTGACACACGCAAAAAAAGATGATAATGTATGTACAAACAGTTAGAAAGGGGGGCAATCATGAAAGAAGAGCGAATCGTTGCTTTATACGCTTCTAGAAGGTATAGCATTCGGGAATTAGCAAAACTGAGTGGTCTCAGTTACTCAAAAGTTCGTACTATTCTACACAGTGCTGGTTATTCGCATGGTTTAATGAAAGGGTAAGAGATTATTATGCACAAGTATATCAAAATTGAATTCGCCAACAAAGACATTTCCGCTGTCGATCGTTACGAAGATATCTATAATGCCGTAAAAAGTATCGAACTTGTAGTTTTTTCTAGACATGACATCCGATTACAACGGCCAAGTATTCATGGCAATTATGTTGTTATGGAAGCAACGATGCCAGACACTGAATACTTGCCAATCGGTAAATACTTGCGAGGGGTAGCTGATTATTTACTTAAGAATAATCGATCGTTCTACGAAAAGTACATTACAAGAAAAAGATTGCTTGTATATACTGAAATACCATGTCTGAGCACAACAATCAGTCACGATACCAAGTCTTCCAGTGAAGATTACGACTACGAATTTAAGTACCGCATCATTTACGAGATTATGAATCTTCTCGAATGCAAGGATGATATATCAAAAAAGAAACTGGCCAGCATCACAAGAATAATAGAGCAAAGACAAGAATGACTGCTTCAAAAGGGAAAAACAAAAACTTGAGGAGTGAACCGATGATCGGTTCACTCCTTTCATGCATAATACAAACGAGAATTCACATCCAAAAGGAGATATTATTCAGAATAGTAACCCTTTTCATCCGGTTCTCCGAAACAAGCATGGCAAACAACACCTGATTTACTAACTTCGATTTTTCCATTAGCTATTGTCGCCGTTGTATTTACAAACGGAAAAATCTTGCAGTGGGAAATAATAATCATGAGAGTATCTGGTTTTTCGATATGAATCCTGTTAAGAATATTGCTGATTGTTACTATAGCCTTGATATCCAGATTATTAAGAGGCTCATCCACCAGAAATATTCCGGCATCTTTTCTAAGGCACAAAGATCCGAGAATGGACACTATACGTTGTTGTCCTCCGCTAAGTTTTCTGATCTTGGATTTTAGGCTAATCCCAGAGTTTTTCGGAAGATAAGTAGTAAATGCTTCTTCTATGAATTGTTTATCCGCGGTAGACAACTTACCTTTATGTGCCTCCAGAGAATCTTCGAGAACCTCTCTTACTGTAATGCCGTAATAGCTTTCATATTCATCTTTCTGTCCAAGATAAGCAACATTAGAACGCAGATTCAAAAGCTCTTTTTCCTGCATGTTTACCACGTTATCAAATTCGCCAACTTTGATATCACCTTGAACACTTACTTCGTGATCATTCAAACCTATCATGGCCTTAAGCAGAGTAGTTTTACCGATTCCATTGTTGCCTTCCAAGAGTACAATGTCCCCTTCTGCAAAGGAAAAAGAACACTTCGCTAACAGACTTCGTCCGTTTATTTCGATAGAGACATTTTGTGCCACTATTTCATTTCTCATCTTCTTTTCCTCCTAACCAGACCAAGGTATGTCAACGAAAGAACACCCGTACTTGCTATACAACACAATAAAGGCAGCGCACATAATAATCCGAAACAATTCATCAAAGCGGCATAAGAAGCATATCCAACAGTTGCCAACATACCCGGAACAATGGCCATTAATGTGTAATTCTGCAATACATATCCGTACTGTTGCTGCAAATTGCTTCCAAACACAACTCTCGACTGCAATCTTGAACTACCGAAAATGAAACACAAAGCAAAAGAGAAAATGCTGATTACTACTGTTGCCATACAGAGTTTGATAACCGCGCCGATTATCTCTCCATCACAATATGCGATTTGATCATCTCTTCTGACCAAATCTTTTATTTCGAGATGGTTTTCACTAGCCGAAAAGTCATCATCTCCAAACACAACCGAAGATACAGAATTATTTATGATCAGATCTCTATCATAACCAACAATAACGATTCCATACCTCGTATCGAAATCTTCAGATAATATGCCGTAAACAACTGGCAATAGTCCTACGACCTCATACTCTTTATCCTGATCGGTTAATGCGCTATGAAGCTTTAACACCTCTCCTACATCAGAATTGCATTTACTTGCCAAATTCTTCGAAACAATGACTTGAGATGAAGAAAGATGATTCATGTCCAAAGAAAATGCAGGTGATGCCGCTGAATACTCCACATTCTTCTCCATCAAAACGTCTGCTTTGATCGTTTTTTCCGAAGGCATCAAGAGGGTCCCAACTTTGTAAAAGCTGTCTGAAATATCCTCTTCATTTGAATATGCGATTATATTCTTATATTCTTTTTCGGATAAAAAGCGTTTTTGCATCATATATGGTCGAACACGGATGAAAAGCAACACAATAACGATGCCATAAAGCATCGAAGAAAAAAGTATAATAAGCCCTTTCATCCATCTAGACATATGAAACGTTACTCAATGAAAACCTTCTTTAAAATCGAGTTCAAAACAAAGTCAATGAGTCCAACACCTATAACGACGAGGAGTAACAACATTTCGGTATTTCGGAATAGTGTATCTGCTACATAGTTCGAGCAGTTATCTCTCAAGACAAGCCCGCAAAAAACAAAGATCATTCCCGGAACGATAATCTCGATCAGCATAGTAGCAAAATAGTAGCCTGCAATTCCTCTCTTGGATTTCTTCTGTTTGAAATACACTCGTTCAGTCTTTCGAATAAACAGAACAACGGTCATCGCAATCATTGCAACAGAATATACCACTATTCCCATAAACAGCTGGTTTGTATCTGAGAGACGAATGTCGGTTAGTTTCCCTTCAAACGAAGTAATCTCGTTACTATAATCAGCTTCACTCCATGCATCATAATGGATCTTGTATTGTTCTTCTGTACCGAAACTCTTCTCATCTCGGAGCCTGCCAAGTGGCTTATATGTGCGCAAAAACTGTTCAGCTTTAGTCTTGTCATTAACCGATAATAAAGCTCCAGAATAACTATTTGCACGATCCTTTATGTACTCACAAAAGTCGGTATCCTTACCCAAAAGAACGAGTTGAACGTCTTTATATGCATCGGGCTCGACAATGGCAGCAACTTTTATATCAAAGGATCCATACGTAACCTTATCTCCAAGCGAAAGACCATATTCTTTAGCAAATTCAGAATCAACAAAGATTATCGGATAGTCTTCAATATCAAGAGATTCAATCTGTCTATTAGAAGGACACAAAGATGCCTGTACATTCGACATATCAGAGAGCATGAGTTTCGTTTTAACACTTCCGGATTCACAATTCAACGTTCCTTCAGTAATGAAATATCCAAACACATCGTCTACAAAAGCCATTTCTTTGATTTCGCGCAATTGATCTTCTGTAGGAGATGGAATGTCATAATCAACACTCGTATCCTCATAGACGCCTACTTTAAAGTGGTTTTTTGCACTATTAACCAGATAAGGCCTGAAGAAAAAGAATCCGCAAACGATGCTTACCGTAAAAACGATAACCAACGAAATCCAAAAACGTTTTTTTATCCAGTACTTGGCCATTCGATCTCACCTAAAGATTAATCATCATCTTCGTCTTTGTTCTTCTTTTTCTTGCTTTTTTTCTTTGTCTCTTCTACTTCCTCTTCATCTTCGTCTTCATCCTCGTCATCATCTTCGTCTTCATCCTCGTCATCATCTTCATCATCAACTTCTTCGACGATTTTAATCGTATTCGTCATATCATATTTCTCGTCAATAGAGTCATCAAAGGAAAGATCCATTGTCAGTTTACCGACTTCATTCGGAACAAATTCGAAAAGGAATACCCACTCCTCATCCGTTGTTATTTCGAATGGATATGTTGTTAATTCATTAATGTCATCGACTTCCGGAGTTATCTTCTGGCCTTTGAGATAGTAAGAATCCACTGCCTCAATATTCGGAATAGACAGCTGACCCTCAACGTCATGTCCGTCTCCGTCTTTCGATTCTATATAAACTACAACCTTCATATATACAGAATCTCCTACAGGAAACTCTACGCGTCCGTTTCCATAATGCTTTCCGTTATCTGTGCTAAAGAAAAACTCTTCAGAACGCACCTTATAATCCTTCGAACTTTTCTTCTTTTTTCCGCATCCAGAAAAGCCAGAAGCAGTTGAAAACACCAATACAGATGTCACCAATAATGATACTTTTTTCTTCATTTAAATGCCCTCTCTCTCTGTACTTATAAGATTATGTCTTGACTACCAATGGAGATTTCTCCATTCATCGTGAATACTACCGCTAACCCATGTTCTGGATCATACCGATATTTTAACATAAGCGCAACTCTTGGCTCTTTTCTGGATCTTTTTACAAAGATGCAATCCGGTTTGAGATAACTAAAAACATTATCCTTTTTGTCATTCTCGTCATCACTGAGAACATCTTCTCGACAATAATCTTCCACCTGAAATTTGGAATCATCGATCCAGTCTAAATGGTGAGCAAAAACATTCATCATATCCATTTGTGTTTGAGTTACTTTCTCACCAGCGTAACAATCATATACTACAGGAAGAATAAAGCTACGCCCCCAAATTTCAGTCTCTATTGTTTCAATCATAGTCCTCTCCCCTGTATCCAATCATCGTTTTATACTCGCTGACACCTCCGAGATGAGTAAACTGACGATTTACTTCATATGGAACCAATTGCATATATTCCATGTTGTTCATTTCATGCCAGGTTAGACCATTTGCCTCACGATATGCACGAACATCTCCAGCATTCCATTTTTGCCCCTGATATCTATCTTGAGTCCATTGTTTAGCAAGTGCCTCATCGGCTTGATTATAGTTATTCCCGGCGCCAAGCCTCTTATCAGTCATTCGCGAGATTTTCACTTCAGCTTCAGCGTATTTAGAGAAATCCGGTATCCCATTCTGATAATTCACACTCTTAATCACAGTACCATCATCAAGCTTTATTGGATCATTTAATACAAACTTCGATTCACCTCTTTTTCCTTTCCAATGCCCAATTTTACTATCTTCCGCAGGTATACTGGCTAGTCGAGCTTTGTAATCGCTATGAGGAGCATAGTACTTATGGAATCCCTCAAGGCTTCCAATTCCGGCACCTATTATCGCTCCCCACATGTATCCTTCGCCAGCAGATTTAATTGCCTTTCTAGCTGCCGAAGCACCAACCGCTTTCCAGTCGATACTATCCCACTCAATCTCATCCATGTCGGTCGACGTGAGTTTTAGAATCATATCCTCGCCTGCAAGGATCGTGCCGACAGCAGTACCGACCAATTGTACAGCCGCTATAACTAATAAAAATCCACTCACAGGAGTAGCAATATTCAAAGCAGCAAATATCAAAAATGCGGTCGCAGTTGCAAAAGCAAAAATAGAAGATATTGTGCCCGAAGGATCTATCTCATCTGTTGCACCAGTAAATGCTCCAAACAATGAGCCTACTATAGCTCCACCCTTCGCAAATTGTATTGATTTAGGAGCTGCACTTGCAACAATATTCCTAATCAGTTTAGTTTGTCCGACCTTTTTAAGGACTACAAGCGTTACTATTACACCTGTTCCAAGAGAAACCTCTGTCAGTAAAGCTTTAAGGTCAGCTGTATCCTCACACAAGACATTAGTTTGACTATTTTCCGCAAAATCTTCAATGTGATCTTCTGAGACATATGTTGTTTTACATATTTGAACGTCTTCAATGGACTCTTCTTCAAGAAGAAGCTCGGTAATCGTATTTTCCGCTAGCACTATCTCTTCCAAATAGATCTCTTCTGTAATATACTCATCCAAGTAATACTCTGAAAATATATCTTCACCTATTTCATCTTCAACGAATGTCTCTTCGTCAAGAATCTCTTCGTCAATGTAATCCTGCTTTTTATAGGACGAAGCGGATTTCTTCGTTTTATTGGTGCAAGCCGACAAAACAAAGGAAATGACCAAAAGAATTGATAATACTTTAACTGATCTACTATGCACCCTCATAATATCTCCCAAAACACTTCTACTTACTGTAATTATACTATCGTAATCAGCCTTTTCTTTTTGTCCGATCAATGATTTACTGTTTTTTCACACATTGTTCACTCATAAACGCAGGCTTAATTCACACACAATAAGTGAACATCTAAATTCTAATATGTTGGAAGCCGGATAGGTTTCCTAATCCGGCTTCTCTTTGTCAGTGGCTCGAAAACTAAAGAAGGTGAACACTATGGGTACAAGTATTGCCACTACCCACTGACTATGGCACTACTTTCATATTCAGATTTGTGTCGGAGACGAGAAAAAGACCACTCAGAGGATAACGTTATTGATGTCACTACATCTCCGACTATGACATCAGCTTTTTGCTTTGAAGGACCTGGACTAATTCTGTCCTTCAGCATCTACAATATAACAAATAAATTATCCAATTATTTGGCCTGGATTACCACTTAAGATCTTCTCAAAAAGCATAATTGCTTTGCAAACTA
This sequence comes from Clostridiales bacterium, assembly GCA_017561715.1. GTDB lineage: Bacteria > Bacillota > Clostridia > Saccharofermentanales > Saccharofermentanaceae > Scatonaster. The sequence goes on from JAFZBN010000018.1 coordinate 63,343, forward strand.
TGTGTTCCGAGTAAACTTGCACTCAGGATAATTCAAACATCCCAAAAACTCACCATACTTGCCATTTCTCTTGATCAGAGAACTCCCACATTGAGGGCACCGCAACGTACTGGGAACTATACCGGATATAGATCCTCCACAGAACTGCGGAAGCGATTTCATTTCTTTCCCTAAACACTCGAACACCTTCTGATTCATACGGCAATCATTGAGAGCTCGGTGTGCACCTGCAGCAGAGATTCCATAATAGTCGGCAAGATTGCCAAGGGAGTAACTTCCCAAGCCCTTCAGGATTCTTTGTGCCAGCTGTAGCGTATCGATAAAATCATTTCCTACAGTCTTTCCCCAATATGTCTGCGCATCACGATAAATAAACTTTAGGTCAAATCTACAGATGTTATGTCCGACGAGAACTTCGTCGCCTGCAAACTTAAGGAAATCAGAAAGGGCAGTCTTGAAACATGGGCTGTCTTTAACCATATCATCACTGATGCCATGAATACCGACAACAATGCTCGGAATATGTCGTTCAGGATTGACCAGTGTTGTGAATTCATCTACGATCTGACCTCCGCTGACCTTGACTGCGGAGATCTCAACTACCGCGTCTGAATGGCAGGATGTACCCGTCGTTTCCAGGTCAAACACCACATAGTCCGAAATATAAGTATTCAATTTGTTCCCACACTTTTTTGATAACAATATTTCTTGATTCCTTTCTTCTCATTCAAATGCTTTTTTTGTTGATTTTATTATTTCATTCTTGGGCACTAAGTATTTACCAGCGAGTTTTTTTATCTTTCTGATCTTAACGTATCTGATACCTTCTTGTTTCATAGAAGCGATCAAGTATTCTTCCGTCTTTTTCTCGCCTACATCAATTCCTTTTTCATACAAATCCCTTACTAGTTCTTTCTTTGTTTTATTCGTCATCATATCTGATGAAAGCTCAAACGAAACAACACATTTGGGCATATTAATCTTATCGATTGTATCCTCATCAATTCCAATCTCTCGCATTGCTTCAATGATAGATCTAAACTTATTCTGTCTCCCCACTTCAAATCCAGAACAATACGATTTTTGAAAGCATTTTCGACCTTTCATCGAATTGCGCATATTTTGGCCCAATTCGTTGGCTTTTTGAACCGCAAAATCCAGTAACTCAGGAACCATTTGGGTTGCCTTTATCACAGCCCATCCTGTAGCCGCATCAATGGCTGCCTCAACTATTTCTTCCGCTGCTTCTTTCAATTTATCCTTAATCACAGTTTTCTCCTTTCACCAAACACCATAGTATACGCGTAGTTTTCCAAGTAAGTGCGTAATCTAGAAAACACAGTCATCACTTTCATCATGGTTACGATTAAACTCTCCTATTGCTTCCGCCATCTCAGAATCACTATATGCGCAGAGTTTAACATCAAGCTCATATCCAGGATAGTCTTCTACGAAATTCTTGTATGCACGAAGACACTGCTTTGTAGATTCAGCTACCGGATTTCTTAAGGGTCCTCCAAAAATGCCAGAGCTGATCAACGGAAAAGCGATGCTGTGATACTCATTATCCATCATTGTGCAAAGCGAGTTGTAATATGCAAAGTAGAGTTCTTTGAATGCTTTCGGTTTATTGGAAAAGTTGGGACCTACTGCGTGAATAATTGCTTTTGCATTCTTCATATTGAACGCTGGCGTAATAACAGCATCTCCGTCTCGAAGTGGTGTCTTATACTTTCGGCAGGCCTCGGCAAGTTCAGCGCTTCCAGCTCTTTTAAAGAGCACTCCGCAGATTCCACCGCCTTCCCACAATCCGCTATTTGCAGCATTGACTACAACATCAACGTTCTGATCTGCACATGAACCGTGTATCAATTCAATCTTACTCATATTGTTCTCCTATGAATCAACCGACTGCATCAGCACGTCTCATCTTATCTAACACAATAATATTACTACTTGATACTTGTGATTTTTGATGTCCCTTGTAAAAAATGCGTAAATATCTCTCGTGGATGCAAGGCCGCCTCTTCAGGAGGCCTCATCATTTTCTCCGAAATAGTCATCGTCTCGAAGAAAGCAGATGTTTCCGTTCTCGTCTTCGAAGATGACCATGTTCTCGTGTCCATCGTCACGTAGCTCGATGGATTCTTCTTCGAAGTCTCCAAAGAGTCTGCACCTAATATTGTGTGTCGCAGTCTTGACGAACCTCAGTAAAGCTCTCTTTGTAGGCTCATCAAAAGGACCTTGAGGCACATGCTGCAAAAACTCCTTTATGGTCTTGAGTTCCTCATTACGAGCTTTACGATATTGACTAAGGGTTACAGTCCTCTCTTTTGAAAGAGGTGCGTTCTCCGGTTGACTCTGTGCTACCGCACCCTGTTTTCCATTAAGATATTTCTTCCGAAACTCTTTGATGACCTCTACATCCTCCTTCTTCCAATACCTGGTGTTTCGGTTGCCGATTCTGACAAAGTCCGGAAGCATCTTTGCCAGTTCGCTGTCAGGGTTGTCTTTTTTGAACTTGTAGTAAGCACCGATGGTAGACACGCTGCATCCGATAAGCTTACTGAGTTCTGTTACTGTGATGAATTCTGTGTTTTTTCCCATAGAAGTACTCCTCCTCGATAAATGTTGATCTAATCGTTTCGTTCAAAAGTGCCTGGAGGGCGGTTTCTTGGTCATTGAACCCAATGATAGCAAATCAGCCGTCCGAATATTCGGTCTACATAGCTCTTGACATCAAACTCGACGCCGAATTATTAATCTATTTAATATTTCATACCTTTTGTTCGGCTTCCTTCTGCTGGTCGAAAATCTGAAGCACCATTTTCAAGTTCGTTTTATCCAGTGCAAGAGGTCTTCCGAACGGATTGATGACCACTCCAGTGACGATGTCGCAGCGAAGGCCTTCCCGAAGGATATCCTCGATATCCACGTTAATGGTAATCATGGCTCCTTCGCTCTTGTCGCGTTCTTCAACATCCGTGAAGAGCGCGATCCAATTCTCGCGCTTGTCATTAAGGACGTAGTGGAACCGCAAACGAATGTCTTCGTTTAGAGTGAACCTCGTGCCGCGCACAAGCGTGTCGGGATTAATGACCCGTGTCGCGCCGGAAACATCCCGCATCAGTGTGTAAGCCTGCTCCTTGAAGTGCATGAGGCTGATAAGTTCCACGCAGACGCGGATGAAGTCGTCATCATCTCTTGTGTCGAGTGCCTTGTTGATAAGCTCTTTGAGGTCCTTATGGTTGATTTCTTCAGCGGTCTCCTCGCCAGAAAGATCGCAAAGCTTCATGTAGAACTCTTCCATCAGGTTATTGATGTCTTCTTCGAGATATTTTCTGCCCGTGTCCAGGATTTCCATCGGGATTCCGTAAGCCGCTTCCGCGATGGCTCCAGCGATAGCGCCGAGTGTATCGGTATCTCCGCCGATGCACATGACGTTCCGGATAGTGTCTTCGTAGCCTTTTCCCTCCAGATAGCACGTGATGGCTTCTGGTACGGAATGCATGCAGTCCTCTACGTGATGATATTTTGGCGCGATTTCTGCCAAGGTGCTTTTGAGGTTATAGCCGAACTCCGTTTCGATATAGTCGCGGATTTCTCTCACCGTTGCTACGTGGCGAGCCATGAAGATGGCTGCCGCAACTGCTTCTGCGCCTTTGATTCCTTCCGGATGATTATGCGTGACTTCCGCAGTCCAGCGAGCAACCTCGCGGGTTTTCTCCATAGTGTCGTAATACCAGCCGACCGGGGAGACTCGCATGGCGGAGCCGTTTCCGTAGCTTCCGTAAGGTTTTGTGTCGTCCCCGAGGACCCATCCGATGAACCTTCCGCCATATCCGGCATAGGGATAGCGTCTTCCCCACTTTTTCATGGACTGGATGAGGGTCTTCTTAAATGTCTCCTCATCCTCATCCCCTGCCTGAAGAAGTGCTTCTGCGACCGCGCACGTCATGACAGTGTCATCCGTGAACTTGTCTCTTTTTGTAAAGAGTTTGAATTCCTTGCTCTTCGGGCCTCTGTCAAACTCAAACTTGCTGCCGATAATGTCTCCGATAATTGCTCCAAACATACTTGATACCGTCCTTTCTTTGCCTTTGGGCTTGCTTTCTGGTATCAGTGTATATTCTTCGGGAACGAATTAGGTCTCCCGGCGGGAGACCTTTTTGTTTTTACATGAGAAGCGGCTGATCGCAGATAAACAGTATGTCGTTGATCTTATCGATATTGTAGTTTTCCTCCAAGATAAACTTGATCACGAGCTTATCTCGTTTGCTATACTGATTGAATCCGAAATCCGCGCTGGCGAGCAGTTCCTGGGCTTCGTGTAGATCCAGGTGAAGCCCGATGCAAAGCTGCAGGACCGTTTTCTTCAGTGGTTTCTTTGTGTCTCCGCACAGTATCTTGGAGAATGCGCCTTTTGAGATGTTGGATCGTTTGTACGCGGTGACGTTGTCGATGGCTTTTTCGTTCAGGAGCTTGATCAGGTGTGTCTGGAAAGACAGGTCTTCTGATGCGTCTTTTTTGTAATCTTCTGCGCGAAAAGCACTTGTCCCCGGGGATTGTTTTCCTTCTTTTTCGTTTCTGCGTTCTTTGTTTTCTTTTCCGATATTGCGAGTGATGTGTTGAAGTTCCATCTCTTGAATACGGTATCTGCTACGGCCGTAAAGCTCATCTTCTCTGCTGTATCTACTGTATCCTTCGCTCTTGTATTCTTTTCTGTGGGCTTCCTTGATCTGTTCATCGTCAATGAAGGATTCGACTTCGGAGAAGATGTTTCTGGAGAGAATAAATGCGCTGTCGTCGAAGATGACGAGTTTGACTGTCATGTCCGTATCTTCTCGCATCAGGAAAGATCGGATCTCGTTGGTCGCGATCGTGAGGGCTTCTGCTTTCGGAAATCCATATACGCCGGTTGCGATGAGCGGGAATGCAATGCTCTTGCATCCGAGTTCTGCGGCTTTGGTCAGTGATTTCTCATAGCAGCTTCGAAGAATGTCGAATTCCCCGTGATTTCCATCGATCCATGCCGGGCCAACAGTGTGAATGATATGCTTCGCTTTAAGACAGAAAGCAGGAGTAACTGCCACGTTGCCTGGTTCGATCGCACCAATCTTCTTACGAGCATCCAGAAGCAGCTTCTCTCCTGCGGCATGATAGATCGCCGAATCCGTCCCCGCCGCATAGATCGGCTCCGGATTCGCCGTATTCACGATCGCATCCGCTTTCACTTTAGTTATATCGTTACGAATGATCTGGAATGGCATGATTGCTATTATGATACGTAATACAGTTTTCCGGCTTCGACAACCATCTTTACGTCTTCTTCAAACTGGTTGCCAGAAGCAGCGGCCAGTTCCTCATAGTTTTCTTTTGTTTGGTTTTCTATCAAGCCGATCACTTCGTCAGAGATAGCATCTTCACTGATTTTATTTGCTAATGCTCCGATCGGAATTCGTTTTGCAGCATCAAAGACACCTCCGACACGCTTGTGCTTTTTCTCTTTCAAATCAACATTGAAGAAACCAATGTTTTTCATGTGCCAATCGCGTAGTTCTTTTCGTACAGTTATTACTTCCGGCAGAGTCATGTCATAATTGGAATAGCTGTTTTCCCGAGAAACAACACCCAGATTGAATGTAAATGTGAGTTCGGATATCTGTCTCAACAACAGAATAAGGATCTGCTGGTACTGATACCATTTCTCAATATGGGCAGTATAGTCAACATAACTCTTGAAAAACTTGCGTTCCTTAACCATCTCTGTCTTAATAGCAGAATCAGCCTGGATGAGAAGATCGACACATTTATTCTCTTGAGATTTAAGATTGATCAATTCACGGTTGCGATAATCCTTATCTTTCAGCACTTCCGACTGATATTTCGTTATTCTCTGAATTTCCCCAATGAGTCTTTTAACTGTGCCTTCATACTGAGTATCTTGAAAATCGGAGATTCGTGATACCGAGAGATTCAGTTCACCAAGCTGATCATTGGCTTTTTTCAACATTCCGACCGCTACGACAAGAACACCAAGGCTCGCAACCTGAGCAACCGATCCACTCATTTGAAGTGCTTTTGCTAGATCTTCATTCTTTATTACTTCACGAAATTTCTGAAGGGTGTCTTTGGATATTGTCAATGAACTAGTTATTCCAAGGGCATTTTTAGTTCCCTTAACCTTTTTATCCAATTCACCATTCGTGCACTGGTTGATCAGTTCATAAATCAGGTTATCTTCGATACATATCTTGTTCTCGTTTTCCGGATCGTTAAGAGATTTGCCGTCCTTAAATTTTAAAGTCATGGCGTTCTCTAATCCGCCTAGCGCACGAGCACCAACTGCTTCAGCGACAGCTCCTCCAACAGAACCTGATTCCGTATTCTTCCCTTTACCAAAAATCTTGCCCAATAAACCTTCGCCCACGATCTAAATCTCCTTGCATTAATGCAACGCTTATTTGTTAATGTGATGTTCCGAAATAGAACAACTTAATTATATATCAAACAGGGAAACTGAGATAATTACTTTCAAAGAATTAACGGTATCTTCACATTCCGCGAAAAGCATACAAAACACTTTCCCAGGTTTCTTACTCAAAACCGGAACTGAAAGCTGACAAAAAAGTAGTACCAAGCTACCCGAATTATAGAATTCGCCGTATTCACGATTGCGTCCGCTTTTACTTTTGTTATGTCATTACGAATGATTTGGAATAAAATCATTCCCATCCTTGCTAAACTGTCTGTTGATAGGGGTCCCATCTATTATACAGTCAATGACTGCATTCCTGTCCTGGGCAGTAAAAGCTGCATATGTGCGCATACAGTTATCCATTTGAAGCCTAAGTAAAGCTCCCGCACATGTAAGATTGCGATCTCGAAGCATGCAGATGAATCCATCTATTAGCTTAAGAGCACGATCATCCGCGGCACAGAAGAATAAGTCTTCTTTCATCAACGAGTGACCAATAATACCTTCAGCAATCGTTTGCCCACGTTTCCTTAATATTCTTAACTGGTCGATACGTTTCTCAACTAATTCTGCATACACTGAATTCTCCAAAGAATTATCCTCCAAGTCTATTTGTATCCTATGCCTATTTTCTTCTCTATCTCAGCGATGCAATATTGCTCAACCTCTTGCTGCACGTCTGATCTTGATTCTTTTCTCGGCTGTTTCACAGTTCCTGTTCCTCAGTATTTCGACTGTTGATAGTCATCAATTCACTCGAAACTCCTCTTCATTTGATCCTGCTTTCTAGTTCTTCCATCGTAGCGATCCTATCCACAGGAATGACCGCCTTTACATTATTATCCGCCCCATTAAAGAACGCGATCAGTTCATACCCTATCTTCCGAAGCTCAGCACAAACGATATTCGCTTCCAGAATATCGTATTTGAAGTATTCATCGACCGGCTTTCCCTGAAAACTGTATTTCACTACTTCCGCTCGAAAAGCACTTGCCGCAGCTTCCGTATTAAGTAATTCCGATGCCCCGATATTTCGAAGGATCCGTCGTTTCCTCCTCAAACACCAGATCATAACCGGAATAATCATACGGAATACTAAGGATGTCTTTCAACTCACCAAACAAACCCTGCATCTTACACCTTTACCACTAGCCAAATGATGAATCATAGAAATAGCTCCCCCTACAAGGTCATTATATCATTCTCGGCTTATAGGAAACCTACTGCATCTTCCTCTTACACTTCTCATCCAATCCCAAAAAAACGCTCATAGAAAAAGCCGCAGAATGCATACGCAAACTGCGACCGAATAAACTCCTGAATAGGATTAGAAATTTCGTAACAGTGTTACAACGGTTGAGAAATGAGTATTCCCGACTGATTAAAAAGTCAAGCGTAATTCTATACCTTCCAGGACGCTTAGTTCTTTTTCGTATTTTCTGAAGTTCTCATCAGTTATATATATAATCCTATCGTTTCTTACTACAGAAACAGTTACCATTTTCACCTGCCCGTTTCGTAATATTGGAATGAACATAGCTTCCTTTTCTATCACAGCATAGTGTTTCAGTTTTCCATTATAGGGAACTAAATAGCACCATCCGTTAATAGCCCCTTTAACCGGAAGATCAATGGCGTTTTTTCGCAGTTCCTCTGGAATAACACTTTCATCCAATTCATAGGATTGATTTTTCTCCCGGTTTAAATCTGTATTCTCCGACGAGATTTCTTTCATTTCTTCTTTGAAAGGCTTATGAATTTGAACATCAACAGCATTTTCTTCCGTTCGAACTTCATAATACTTCTCAGGAAGCCCATAAACGTTTACACTTTGATGGCTAGTTGAAAATGCGTTGTTTTCAAAATAATGAGAATCATTAAACATCAATTCTTCTAAGTCAGGTGAAGAGAATTCCTGCCACTCATCTGTGTTGTGTATAAGATTCTCAACCTTTTTAACAAGACGAAGTTTACCAATATTCTCAGTATCATCATCCGGCATAACAATGAATAAATAATCTCGTGCTCGACTAATAGAGACATTAATAATATTCGTTTTATTTAAAAACATCTCTCTCGAGTCAGAGATAGTTGGCGGAGTATTAAAGATTGAAAAGATAATTTCGCATTCATCACCCTGAAATCCATGTATAGTGCCAACTTGGACATCCGTCTCTTCAGGTAGCTTTTCAGATGCTAGAAGTTTATCTATCATATCTGCCTGAGCTCTATAGGGCGCTATTATACCAATCTTGAATAATTGGCCTGGATTGTTTTCTGCTATAGCCTTAGAAAGATAACATACATATTCATAAACAAATAGTGCAGAGTAAACCTGATACGAGCTGCTTCGATTCAGTTTTTTACATCTGTATATACTCTCATATTTACTGACTGGAAACTTAATTACATTAAGTGTTTCTATGCCTAAATCATTCCCAACATTCAACGGTCTCTGGCTTTCTTTCGTTCTGTGATGTTTCAAAATCCCACCGTATGCAAAATTACTAAATACATATCCTATTTCCGGTACACTTCTATATTGCGTTGTCAACAACTCTACTTGATAAGAATGAATTGTAGTGGGATTCACAAACGAATTTAGCTTCACCAATGAATAGATGTTCTCATCTTTCCACAGATTAACAGAAGCTATAGGTTCTATCTGGAATGGATCTCCTGCTATAATAAAGCACTTAGGAGTCTTTTTATATAGAGGAAAAACAATGTCAGCTATTGGTATCATAGATGCTTCATCTATCACTATATAATCCCAATTCAGAGCATGGAGAAATAATCTATCTCCTTGAGGCATGAAATAGTCATAAGGGAATCTAGCGATAGTTGTAACGGTTATACTCTTTTCAAGCGTGCGAATATCAAACGTTTTATCCCTAAATACCGCACTCTGTTCAATTTCTTCATCTCCGGTAGCTCCGAATCGAATTAACCAGTTTTCGAAAGAATGATCCTCACCAGATACTTCCATTATTCTTCGAACTAGCACATCAGCTGATTTATTAGTTGGCGTAAGCACCAGAACTTTGCTATTGGTTCTCTCTTGCATCATTGGGATCAACACATTCTTCGCAAGATGAGTAGTTTTGCCAGTTCCTGGAGGTCCAAAGACAAACTCAATATTCTTACACAAGTTTTCCTGCATATTGAAACTATCTTCATAATCGAACTCTTTAAATCGATTCCGAAGTTCTTCGATCAAAAATGCCGGACTCTTTGCGTCAATCGTGGCAGATGTAACTGTATCAAGATCCACCCCTGCAATACTTTCACTGTTCTTCAACTTAACACGAAGAGTATATGACTTGATATTCGCCACCTCTATCGCTACAGTTTTTGTCTGATCGCCAAAGTGAAGAACCATCGGAATATCAGCCAGTTCTTCCATGAAATGAGGTATATACCTACTAGGATGTTTCAGTACCAATGTACGTTTTGTATTCGGTTCTCTTTCAACTCTTGCAAAAGAAATAGAAACCTCACGGCTATTGTCATTTGTTTCTCCACTATTAAGGCTCTCTAATTCAAGAAGTTTAGTGAACCACTTGTAAGAATACTTATTCTCACGGGTTTCATGCTCCGCTTCCCTCTGCAGTTCCTCTAAATAAGCAATTCGCTCTATTGCCGCAGCGCTTTTCTCTTTCTCTCGTTCGATTTTTCTGCTGTAGTCTACAGAAGAGGGAGATAATTCATCAGAATCAGTTTCCTCAGCATCGACAAGAGCTTTTGGATGAGGTTCTCCACGATTTTTCGAAGCTCTTCGAGCTATATCTCTCAAGACCTCACTTGTCTCTTTTCTGATAGGAACGTTATCCGCATTACTATTCTCTTCTATGATGTCATCAAAATCATCCGAATTAATCTCAGCGAGTTCATTAGATGATTCTTCATCTCGAGACGATGAGTCTTTAGCACGAGATTCTTCTTTGTGCCGCCTATACTTTAAGTATTCCTCAAGATCTTTCTCATCCTCTAAACCATACTCTTTCAACTTCCTTGCCCATGCAATCATCTCGCGCTGTTCATCAGAAAGATTACTGTCATCAATTTGTGGTTCATCATTCTCTAGGTCCAAAAAATCTATCAGGCTACGTGCTGCTTCAGAGACAACATCGTATCCATAAAAAAGATTATCACGTTTGATTTGCGCAGCAGTAACAAACTCGCCTTTCTGATTCATTATCCACGGCTTCGTTTTCAACAATATGGCATCAGAAGACTCGAAATGTTCAACTTGGGGTGAATAATAGAAGTAGTGACATCTTCCGCGCAGGAGCGTCTTTAGTCCACTATAATTCCATGCTGTATGATTCGCTTCTATCACACGAAGAAGGCATTTCCACAATGCTAGCGATGCTGCTTCATCTTTTTCATTTTCAATATGGTGTATCAACTCCTTGCAGCCGTCTAAACATGTTTCATCATATTTAAGGTTCCTCGTCGATCTTTTCTTTGGAAGATCATTTCTATCAGCTGTCTCAGGATCAATGATCGTCTGAATCAGTCGAATCTCCGAACAAACACCAATATCCTCAAGAAACTCCATTAATCGTTCCTCATTTGAGGATCCGACCAGTGCTTTATATTCGTTGAGAGCTATAAATCTTGTATCCTTTTTTGATTGGAAATAAGTTTTTAACTCATCTGTTGGAAGATACAATGTATTTCCTGCTCCTCGATATGGTTGGTCATCGCCATCTTTATAGTAAGTAAGAAACTCACATTCTTTAATAAGGTCGGTAAATTCTTCAATATCTTCGATAGAACATTTGCAGTAGTACTCAAAAAACAGCTGAAAATGCGGATCCGTATCTATATCTCCATCATCTTGATATTGAGGAAGAATGATATTGTATATCTGATCCTTTAACGATGGTTGTTTAATTCCCAATTGCTCTACAAAAGCTTTTGTTTCAGCATTCTTCAACAATTCAGGATGAACCACTTTGTAACCTGATACATTCGGCACAGGAAGGAATAAAATGAGTTGTTTTGCATCATCATACGCAGCTGATGCTATGCCATCCTGGTCAACAAATATTGGCTTATCCAAAGAAATTTCTCTTCTGTGTCGCGTCTCAGAAATCCACTTGTATAAAGAATGCAACCACTCAAATGATTGTTTCTCGATAAATGCTGGAGATATTCCTTTGATACTTTCAAGACTTTGTCTCACATTATCGCGCACATAGAAATCCCTTGATCGACCGGATAGTATAATATCCTCGTTTATATTTGTTCTTACAAGAGAATCAATATAAGCAAATAAATCCTTCTTGTTTCGTTGAACCTCATCCCTTGCCAAAGAAGAGAAAACCCATTTTGCATTCTTATTATCCACCAAATCAGCCAATTGCTCATTACTAAACAATTGTGTCAACTGTGGAACTGAAGCCCAGTAAGCATCTGAACAACCAACATAACCGTCTGTTGAAGGCAACAACTGAGATATTTCAAATTTGGTTTTAATTTCTTCGTAAAAAGGCAAGAAGGATACTTGACTTCTATCATCCTTATCACTAAATAAACTTGGATCTATAGGAATGATAGAAACTATGTCATCATCAATAAGGCGAATCGATTTCTCTATACCTATATTTCTCAAGTACCAAATTGAATCTGCGGATAATTCGGCTAGAACTTGTATCATGTCATTATTGTGAGATACGCCAGCGCGAATACCCTCACGACTGTCCGTTAATAAAAAAGGCGCATGAATGATAAAACTAAGATTGGTCACCTCTTTTGTAGGAAAATAGCAAAATGCCGGTTTATTAACAGGGCATATATGACCATTCTCATCCAAGAAAAAACCTACTGAATATGACAAATTGCTACTATCATCTTCATACTCTTTCCCTCGATCATAGGCACGAGTGAAAAGCCAAAGTTGCTCATCGTACAAATCATCGCCATCATTTTGCGTTAAAACAATATGCTCGGCCTTTGTTTCGCCGACTGTCCTAGTCTCAAGGACTTTCTTGCTATATAAACCTAAGGTGTTATCAAACTCAAACTCAATGTTCTTCAAGTTACTCAGAAACAAAAGGGGATATGAAAGATTTCTCAGTTTTTCAGATATATCATTATATGACTCTTCTTTTCCTCTTTCATAATGATCAAACGGAAAGACAAACAACGTCTCGTCGCCCTTTCGCCCCGGGAAATCGCTCTCAAGCTCAACAGGAACAATGAATCTTTCAATTTTAAAATGAAACTGTGGGTCGTAGATATGCGGAGTAGCTGTATACTGAAACACTGCCTTAAAGCCTACTCCAAACTTACCAATCGAAGCCCCTTTTTTACTCGAATTGGCAATAGACGTAATTGCGTTTATGTCACCTAATTGCTTATGTTTCGAATCTTCATCTTCCATATCAGGATTCGAAATAGAAAAAAGTCGTTTTCCATTATGAGCAAAGATTAATCGGTCTTTCTCCAATCGAAATCTAGCATTTGTTGCTAAAGCATCGTCTGCATTTTGCAGCAACTCATAGATAAAGTGAGCTTGGTCAGAATACTTTTCAACAACGCTATGCCGAACACCTCTCAAAGCTGGATCTTCAAGTGCTCTAGCAAGTCCTGCTCTATGTTTTGACAATGCTTCAAAAAATGCTCTTTCTTGTATATTCATCTTGATTCCTCGCTTGTAGAAGTCATTACATATGCTTTCTAATTAATTCATCTGCATCTTTCGATAGATTATTCCCCTCATATGTAATCAGGAGTTTTCCAGGAAAGTGCTTGTTATACCATGCTTCTTTCTTTGCCCAATGAGCCATATAATTCGGATCGTTAATTCTTCCAACATGTTCCCAATAGAACTGTTCTCCTCTGAAAGTAACGGTGAAATCCGGGAGATACATGGTACCGTCCTTTGCATATAAAGGAGTCTCATATTCAAACGGAATTCCTCTATCAACCAGCATATTGGTGATAATAGCTTCGGATTTTGATCGCACAAAATACTTCGAAAGCGTTGCAACTTTTTTCCCATCTTCGAACCAATTGCTTCCAGCGTACAAAAGTTCATCCGGCAATGGCTCAAACTTAAATACTGAGGAGTTGATTTTCTGTATAGCAGACTTATCAGTTCGACTCATCGAGGTAAGTGTACTAATATCCTGTTGAAGGAATATAGTCACTTTCTTTTGAGCCCTCGTTATTGCTGTATAGAGCAGTTCCATAGAAAGAAGATGACTATCTCTCTTTGGAATGACTATATAAACGAAGTCAAACTCTGAACCCTGAGATTTATGAACACTTATAGCATATGCGAGTTCTAAGTTATCCAGAACTTTTTGTTCCTTGATTCTCTTACCATCAGCATCATACCCAAGATCTTTTCCATAATTATATCTTAAGCCTTGTCTTGCGAGTCCAGAAAAAGCGACCTGAAAACGATCTATCCTTCCTTGCCACTTGTATTTAGGTTGTTTCCCCTCTTTTGCACTAGCATCAAGTCCATGGATTTTTGAAATGCCGATTTCTCCGTTATATATTTCAACTTTCTCGTTTTTGCGGCTGGCGTCTTTGTAAGCGTATGCAGGATCTGATTGCGGTCTGTTTCTAAACTGAATAACTTTATCATAGTACCCTATGCCATCAAGTTTTTTACTGCTCCAATATGAATTAAACGTGCTTTGCATGAACAAATTCAATGAACCGGTTCCATAAAACTCTCCGCGATAAGGTGCGATTACTTGTAGTCTCTCTGGATTACTACTGCCATCTTTATTGCGTATCATTTCAAACCACAACTTGTCCAAGGCTATACTTTCACCAGTCAAATCTTTACCAGTATATTTTTTCATATCACGAATCAGAACATTCTTAAGTACTTGTTCAAGTTCCTCTTGTTCAGTCCAGAAGTATACTCCCAGATCCTTATCAATATCTCCGTTGCCATTTTCTACGATGTTCTCAAACATCGTCTCCTTTCTGTCTTTTAACAAAGAAATCTCTTCAGTGTTGTCAGAGCGCTGATTCTCCTGAATAAAGAGTTCAGCAAGATTCAGTATTCCATGACCTTTATCCTCAACAGTATTTAAGAGCTGTCTAATATTATCTTTGAGCGTTCCAACATTGTCAGGATGCTCTTCTTTAAGCCAGTTAATAGTATCAGCAAATACTTTGCCACGCCCTATAGGAGGTAGTTGATTAGGATCTCCTATAAGAATTAGTCGCTGGACGCTATTCCAATTGATTGATCGCATCAATGTCGCAAAGAGATTAAGATCAATCATAGAACACTCGTCAATAATTATGGTGTTGAAATCCTGTCCTGATGCTCCTCCCAAACGTTTTAAGGTGAAATTTTTGTTTATCCATCCGTTTTTTGCGAGATGAGAATGAATTGTTTTAGATTGCTTTCCCGTTTGTGTCTTAATTCTTTCTGCAGCTTTTCCTGTCGGGGCCATTAGAAGGAAACTCGTGCCAACTCCATGTACTCGATCTATATTTTCAAGTATCGATCTAATAACAGTTGTTTTGCCAGTTCCGGCAGCACCCGACAAAACACAAAGCGGTTTTGTAAATATCTGCATGCAGATATTTGCCTGATTATCAAGTATTCTCTCGTAATCTTCAGAAGCTTTTTTTATCAAAGGAGAGTCCTGAACTCGCAAACTTTCCTTGAATTTATCTGGAGTGATTGCTATCTTCAATGATATATCTGGTCTATCGGCAAGAGCGCGCAGCGTCTTTTCTACAATACGCTCATCTTCATAGACTGATTTCAGATATAGATATAATTCGCCAGAATCAGTTCTCAATTCAAGAGCTGTTTCTAGAATATCCGTTTCAATTTCAAAATTCTGAATTACAAAAGTCGTTTTTTTCCAATCTGGCAGTCGGTCAATTCTTGAATTTATCTTCTGAAGAATTGTACTTGCTTTTCCAAACGAATGCGCCGGGATCTTCTTTAACTCATCTACACAGAATGCCCTAAGCCGTTCTGTAGCTCCATTATCTAATAACTCCTCTATGCCGTATTCGGGCGAGGGAATTACTCCATTATCGATTTTATAAAATGGAATAGTATCATCCGAATCCATACCGACATACTGTTCAAAGATCGTATACGGATTCTCTAGCATATCTTCTACAGAAGTTGTTATTGAAACATTTTCCCGATTATCATCTACAATCGACTTGATTTGATCAGCTCGAAGATCAAAACGAGACAATATATCGAAAAGTAGGGCTGTTTTCTGCAGACCAAGCAACTTGTATTCACGTCGCAATTTAATTAACTGTGGTCTTTCAAATGTATATCCATCTATTATATCTATATCTCCCTCAAGAAGGGATTTGACCGAGTCGCGATATGCTTTCATCTGCTCATCAGTTGTAAGTGCAGCGTAATAAGATATAAGACTCGACAATCCTAGACACTCAAGTACTGAAGGGAATCCAGGATAAGGGCCGCGGGCTGTCCATAATTCGTTGAGAACACTGTTCAGCCAGTTTTTTCTATAATCCCAATCTTCAGAATCATCTCCAATTTCGATTAAAACATCAACTACCGCCAAAAGTTGGTTTATGACCTCGATAGCATCGTCGTTATCAACTTCTCGGCTTCCGTATTTAAATGGAGATCTATTTTGAGGTTTCAGAATTAGTCGTTCAAGGATATCTTCATTATCCAAATACTTCCAGTAAGGTATACAGAACCCCTCATCGGGGTAATTCGAAGTAACTGGCCTTTGCCATACAAAACCGCCCGCATACCTTTCCTGAATCTCTTTGCTGGCATTGTTGTAGTAACAGGTTGGTTCAATCTTTTTTACTCGAGATATTCCAACTACTACATAATTGTTTTCTTCGTTTTCACAAAACGGGTTGCTATATCCCGCGTAATAGAAAATCAGAGATTTTCCTGGTTCAAACTGAGAAAAATACTTTTCCGATCCGATCTTCCGTTGTTCATAATCATACTTGAGATTAAGATTTCCCTTGTATTCAGCTGCTTCATTATACATTTGCTCATAACACCAAGTACAAGCAGTGTACGGCGGAAGGGAAAGAGTTATCGGATCAGCAGATCCTTTTTTCCAAAAGTCTGGGATATCTACTCGAACTTCAATAGTGTCCTTTCCAAAGGCATTTACACTTAATCCACAAGCAACAGAACAAGGATGTTCACAACATGGTTCACCGGCATGAGCTGCCTCAAACTCAAGATTTCTGGTACTAGCTATAAGATCTCCAGGATAAGAGTGTTCACCAACACAATATGAGTTTTCACAAGGTTTCTTGCAGATGTGACCATTCCATCCCTCGCTATGCCAAGCCAATCTAATACTCATATGTGTTGCCATAAACTACCTCTTTTTACTATCCAACTCTTCCGTTATCACAATAGTCAATAAGTACATATAGTCACAAGCCTCTCACTTGTGACACATTTTGATGATAGCTTATAGAAAAATACTTTTCATGCTTTGGTTGTTAACAATTCTTGAACATGTCAATAAACGTCAGTGTTACTCTCGCAGGTAGAACACATTCAGCCACTTCTCATTTTCTCTTCCAGGACGAACATCGCTAGTAATCATAAAAGACTCAAGAGTTAAGCCATCAACATCTTCAAGAAGTTTCTTTAAGTTTTCTTCTGTTAAATCCGTAAAGTATCTATCATTTCGAAATCCTTGGAATTCACCATATTTGAAAGACATATAGAAACATCCGTCTGGTTTCAGCGCCTTTGCAAGATTACTGACAACAGGCCTGATTTCCTCAGGTTTCAGATGCAACAGAGAAGCACACGCCCATATTCCATCAAACTCCGTTTCTGGTTCATAGTCTTGAAAAGATGAACAGATTGTAGGAATACCCGTTAACGCTGTTGTTGCTTCACACATTTTCTCAGATCCATCTACAGATATAAGCTTGTATCCCAAATCAAGAAACACCTTGCTATCTCTTCCTGATCCGCAGCCTAAGTCAAGAATAGCACCATGTTCCGGTATCTTCTGAAGGAATAGCTCTTGTACTTCAGACATGGATACCATTTGCGTATCCTGAATGAACTTATCTGCGTTTTCGTTATAATACTCGATTGTCTTATTCAAAATATCGCCTCCTTGACTTCGGCCGTTTCCCACCGGTGCAACAAGAAACTAATGGCTTGCATATCTATCTGTCGTAGAAAGTTTGCTCTCTTCTCTTCTGTGTTTCCTGTCTGATTCATTATCGTCTCTCTAAGCGGATGATGACTACTGATTAAATATTCATTTCTTCTATGAAGTCGTTCCAAGTACTTTATCGCCGGAACTCTAGCAAATTTCCCATTCTCACCACGATTGCAATTCTTGCAACTTAACACTAAATTCCAAACTCCATTAAGATTTACACTTGGCACCACTTGATGCAACGTATGTGGAAAGAAATGATCCACATCACATCCGTTATCAGCACCATCTGTTACTACTATATCATCGAAACAGTAAAAGCACCTTCCCTTTTGATATCCGTTGAGTGCTCCTCGAACAGAGGTGACATCCTTTCTCCTAAAGCGATTATCAACAAATAGCAATTCTTGATCATCATCGTATTGAACATCCAGAAGATTTCTGCTAACACCTAATTCCCAGGCAGTCTCCACCAATCTCCATCGTGATTCGGCCTCTGAATTCAGATTATCTTTGTTAGTCAATTCACCAAGTTTGTAAACATTATCTGTAAGAATAATACGTTTTCCTGAGCTGGAGTAATCCTTCTCATAGAACTTCACCGGTACTTCAGCTCGATTGACTATATGGAATGCATCTATAACGTTATTGAAGCCTAGCCTAACTGTTGTGCTAATAAGCTCATCATATGCGATTTCATGATTATTGAACTTTCGACAAGCTTCAAGGAAACTACTGCTAGCACTAGTAGCTTGCTTAGGAGAATGAAGAATGTGCTCACACAGATGTTTTGAAAATGGCTCAGCCAATCTTTCGAGGGTAATCGAAGACTGCCCACTTTCAGACAATTCCAAAAGGGATTTAGCGAGAGCAAACTTGTAGGAAGCCACATTGTTTCCGAAAAGAACTATTGATCTCCAATAGGAATCTGTGGAAGGGAATTGTTCTTGAAATTTTGCAATCTCATCCGCCATTACTTTTTTCTCCGCTTTGGCAAACAGCTCTGACAATCTTATTTCAAAACCATCAGCTATCTTCTTGATACTATGGACAGGAATAATCCACTTGCCGGATTCAACCGTCACCAAATAAAAGATAAACTGTCATGACATATACATCGATAGTTATTCATTCGGTACTCTCAACTTCAGATTGCTCACCGAATTTTGCTTGAACTATGCTGTTCTCCCTTATACTCTTCCCATCTTTATATTTCCAGTAAATCCACCCATTCTTATTGCCATGAGCTATCACACAAGCAGAAGAAGTTAATGCAGTACTGTTTTTCTGACTAGAATAGAAGATATACGGCTTAACAAATTGGAGTTTTCCATCTATTTCAGCTATTATTTCATCTTCAAGCAGTTCCTGCCGGATTTCTTCAACTGATGGGAAACTCTCAGCATCATCTCTCGCTACTAGAGAGGACCCCACATCTATTTCAACACTACCATCTTCCAACGAAAGATAGCCAGTAGCTATAGCATCCCTGCATTCAAGCACTATCGCCTCTTTTTGAATAACTTCTTCATTTATCTCTGGATAAGGGTACAATTCGATCATTTTTTCAATCAACTCGGTTGTCCGTTCGTTAATCTTTTCGATTGTCCACTTGTCAGCCTTAAGTATTTCTTCGTTCATCTTCAAATGGCTAGTGGATTTAAGGATTGCGTTCTTATACTCCCATGGCTTATCGCCCATAGCGCTGTTGTCTGGTTTTGCAGCCAATGTCAAATTTCCTAAACGATGTAGATTAAGCTGATAAGTTTCCTCATCAATATTCAAATCATCAAGCCAAGACGCAGGCATAGATTGAGGAATAATATGTTCAACGCTCAAAGCAGACAGATCAACTGGTGCAGGGTTACCTGTCAACTCAAGTTTATCAAAGAATATTCGAAGTATCAGTCTCAAACTATACATATTGGCAGGTTCGATTATGTCACGCATCTGTTGATCACTAGGCATATACATCATATTGCCAACGTTTTTGAAAACAAGATGCTTTCCAACAATATCAACAATCTTAGAATAATCGTTATTACAATCATCTAGCACATCTCGGATAAAAGTCGGAAGCATTCGAGTAATGTTTTTTGTATCAAGATTGCAAAGGTATCGTCTAACAAGATAACAATTGATCATATTAACAAGCTTACTCAAAGTAGCTTCATTAATACTCCCATCCTTATATAGCAAATAGAATTTCATTAATGCGGGAGCAGGCATATCTGAAAGGATTCTTCGAAATTCTTTAATGGAATCTCTAATAGCACTATCCAACTCAGAAACATCTTTCCTA
Source organism: Clostridiales bacterium (assembly GCA_017561715.1). GTDB lineage: Bacteria > Bacillota > Clostridia > Saccharofermentanales > Saccharofermentanaceae > Scatonaster. Next base: position 83,276 of record JAFZBN010000018.1, read on the forward strand.
TAAATACAGTAATATGCTTCTGCATATAGTACTATGTCCTTCAAAATGGATTCTGCATCCATACCGCTATTTTTGACCCAAGAAACAAAATTCCGGTATATAGCATTTTTATTTGGAAGATTCCATGTTTTTACCGTCAAATACATTCTAAAAAAGAGTTCCAGTTTCTTTGCATCACCAGAAATGTATTCTTCAATTTTCTTCCAATAGTCCTTGTAGAATTTATCCTGAATATCGCTTTTAAGATCCATGAGGATAAAATTTCTAATCAAGTCAGAAGCTGTGAGTTTTACTCCAGTTGCATTAATGCTCTCAAAAATCTTTTGAGCATTATCATCTTCTGAAATAGGAACACATACAACATATAGCTTGTTCAACGCCATAAGTATGTCATTTGCAGAATACCCTTTACCGATAAGTGTTCGGAGCTTTTCGATCACATACAAATAGTTCTTATAAACGTTCGATTCAGTCGCTTTTATTTCGTCAAATCTCTCTTCAACAATCTGTTGGTATACTTCATCATCAGCAACCAGCGGCTTAAGTTTATATTTCATTTTATCATCGGAGTACGGATTAGTAAGATATTGACCTTCAAGATTTGCAACTGCAGCAGTATCGCCTTTTTCTTTCAAGAGAGCCTTAATAGCATACAAAATGATAAAAGTGGTGGTAAGTCGTTGCTGTCCATCAATTACAGAATATTCTCTTGTAAACGAGTCTATAGGAGTATCAAGATAAATAAGAATTCCAAGAAAATGATTGTTATACTCATTTTTCAAAACACTTATAAGATCTTCTAAATACTGTGCAACCTCCTTGCCAGATGTCCAAGAATAGTTTCTCTGATACACTGGTATTACAAACTGACACCCTTGACTCTTTCGAAAAAAATCAAGCAATCCCGTTCTAATTGGTGGTTGATGATCTGCCATAGTACTCCTCCTAAGTCATATCTCTTATAGACTATCTTTCTCTAAACTAATACAATATATTATAGCATGTTCAATTAACCGATCATTAACTTATTCGTCTTTTTCAAGAATTTCGCCGGAATCGGTCTTTCTAGCTTCCAAGTGATACTCATTGGGCGGTCACCGGTATGTCGCACATAATCTGCTTTACCCAAGAACGTGTATATTCCTGTTCCTCCTGTGATATGATCAGTCTTATACTCTCTAACAAAGAGGAGAATATTGCTTCCAAGCTTTGCGTGATTGATATATCGCTGACCGGTTGGAGAACTAGAAGATGTTGTACTCTGACTCTCCCAATGGAATAGCTCTTCATTGATGGAATAGTCATCATAAAGTGTAGTCGGAGAATAATCCTTATCCGATTTGTTGAGTGTGATAAAGAAAACATCTGTGTTTTTGTCCGGTAACCATTTGACACCTTCTCGTACTGTTGATGGATTCTTGAATCCCATTGCTACAAGAATCTGGTCCCTGGTATAGGAACAGTGCAGATCAAGCGGACAATCAAATCCAAGATCAACCGGTTCATCAACAAAGTCGATCTCATCATACCGATATTGAAGCAGCTCATCGAGTTCTTTAACCATGACTTCAGACTTAAACAAATCGGAAATGTTCTCTTTTACAGAGCTATCATTCCAGTCATTTAAAGATTGATTGAATACGGTCACATAGAACATCTCGAACATCCTCTTCTCAGAAGGAGTCATCGCTGAAGGATTTACGTTCCCCCTTAAGCTGATGAGATATCTCATGTAACGGATCCATCTTCTGGAATCAGCGGAGGAAAACTTACCAAAAGACTTGCGAAGTTTCTCCTCCATCGGTTCCTGGAAGTCGTCAGCAACATCCGCCATAGCACAAAGTCTCGAGAACGAAGAATACTTGTAGATGCTCTTGGGATCCAGGTGATAGTAATTCAAGAAAGAGGACAGAGATAGATCAAGTCCGGTATCTTCAGTGAATGATTCAATCTTCTTCACAAGTCCGGCTGTGTTTCCGTATGCTTCCCGGATATTATCGAGTATTATCTTCGAGGCCTTCTTTTCCAGTTGAATATAGCAACCCTTAGGCACTCCAACAAAGCCTTCTTTGATCTCTTTTGTCACACTTCTCGAGGAATCATTAAGCAGAGCGGCAAATTTGCTTTCAAAGTTGTATTTCTTATTCGCCTGGCCGATATAGTCTAGAACAGTCAAACATTCCTTCCCCTCTGCCAATCGAAGGCCACGGCCAAGTTGCTGAAGAAAAATTGTCAATGACTCTGTCGGGCGAAGGAATAGAACCGTATTCACCTCGGGAATATCCACACCTTCGTTATAAAGATCTACAACGAATATGATCTTTATTTTGCCCTGTACAAGATTATCTTTGGCCGATCTTCGTTCCTCATCAGGAGAATCACCTGTCAAATACATTGCATCAATTCCATGTGAGTTGAAGTATTCGCTCATGAATCTGGCATGTTCGATCGAAACACAGAAACCCAGTGCCTTAACCTCTTCTATATCGGCAACATACTTGATTAACGATTGAATCACCATATCCGCACGTCTATTCGCTACAGCACCACTAAGTGTATAAACTTTTGTAAGCTCTCCTTTATCGTATCCGCCTCTTGACCATCTAAGGTTCGCAAGATCGATCGTATCTGTAACGCCAAAATACTGAAATGGACACAACAGCTTTCGATTAATAGCTTCCGGCAACCGAATTTCAGCAGCGATGCGGTTATCGAAATACTCGAGTATGTTTTTTCCGTCCATTCGTTCAGGTGTTGCCGTTAATCCGACTAAGATATCCGGTGTGTAGTACCCAAGAAGTTTCTGGTACGACGGTGCTGCAGAATGATGGAACTCATCGACGATCACAAACTGATAGAAATCCTCCGATGTGATACTCGAGAAGTCTTTAGAATTAAAGGACTGAATCGATACAAACAGATGATCGATGCTATCCGGCCGGCTGTTTCCAACCAGTTTGTCGCCAAAGTTTGGATCTTTCAGCACCGCACGGAATGTAAATAGTGCCTGGTCCAAGATTTCTTCTCTGTGAGCTACAAAGAGAAGTCTGTTAGGCTGACCCGGGTGCTGTTTTACATATCTTTTGTAATCCAGAGCTGATATTACAGTCTTACCCGTTCCTGTTGCTGCAACTACAAGATTCTTCCTATAGCCTCTGATTTCACGTTCAGCTTCCAGTTTATCCAGAATCTCTTGCTGATACGAGTAGGGGATAACATCTACAGTGTATTGGTTTGCATTATCATTCTTATGGTAACGCTCTGCCTTTAGGGCTCTGGCGAGTCTTTCATTCTGTCCCTCATCATAGTATTCGAACTCACTAGAGTTCCAATTGCTTTCGAATGTGGCAGCAATCTTCTTCACTGTGTCCGGTGAATCTTTCTGCGTAATCTTCAGATTCCATTCCAAACCACTTGTAAGCGCTGCATTAGACATATTGGAAGATCCAACATAGGCAGTAGTATATCCAGTATCTCTATAGAAAATATACGCTTTTGCATGAAGTCTTGTTATCTTAGTATCGTAACTGACTTTGATCTTTGTATTTGGAAGCTTATGAAGCTCTTCAATAGCCTTAATATCTGTAGCACCCATGTAGGATGTGGTAATGATCCGTTGCTCTCCACCATTTGTAGTGAACTGTCTAAGTTCATCTATCAGAAGTCGCAAGCCGCTCCACTTGATAAAAGAAACGATCATCTCTATCCTGTTGCAGGATACTATTTCCTTTTTCAGCTCAGTATACATCTGAGGTTCATTCTTAGCCCCGGTAAAGATGCTGGATCTTGCAATCGATGTTACTGGTCGCACGATCTCTGCTTTGGGATCGATTGCGTTGATATTGTTCTGCTTATCGATAATAGCTAAAAGCTGCTCAGCACGCTCAGAAACAGAATACTCACTTGTCAGGCCATTTGAGTTACTGATCGCCGATTCAATGATTTTGTTTACAAAGGCTACTTGCTGCTTTGTATCAAAACCACTATCTTTCAAGCACTCAAGACTCTGCGCTACAATATCAGCCACATAGGCAGAAAGGATCTTAGAAGACTCAGCCGCATCAATCTCTTCAGTCCTAGAGATCTTCTCTCCTTTGGCCAGTTCTTCTTCGATAGCTTTGTTTATAACTTGTTCGTATAGTCCGTTAGGTAGCATGTGTAGTGTCCTTCTGAGCATGCGATCGTATGCGCTATAATTAATCCCCTTCTGTAATTAGTCATACTAGAATCACTCATATTATACAAAAAAACGGTTATAAACTCCCATTTCCGCTTTAACAGAGAAACATAGGATATCCTTATTGATTCACGTGTGACAGGTAAACAGGATAGGAGTTATTCACCTCCATCGAGTCATAATACTGAACAGAGATTAACCACTAGTCTTCTAACAAACATATCGCCGATATCAAAGAACATCTCTATATAACTATTTTAACAACAAAATCTTTTGTATCCATTCACGAAAGTGCGGGCATTGTTGAATAATAATATCAATTCCCATATCCCTTGCAAGCAACGTTCCATTCTTGATTTTTGCATAATGAGGTATTAGTGCTTCTAATCTTTTTGAAGGCGCAGTTTGTGGCGAACTATTGATATGCTCTGGAGTCTGGTAACTATCACGTATTGTCTGAACACTTGCTACAACGTCATTATTGGCGATCAGCGAAAAAGAAGTTGGATTTGAAAATAAAACTCCTTCAAACTCATGAAGCATAAAATGAAACATACAGTTCTGTTCTCCAATATCTGCTTCAATTGCCTTCTCTATTTGGTTAGTACGAGCAAATATGTCTGGATCATTGTTATTCATCCCAGGTGTATTATTGGGCATTGCATAATAGTCAAACATAGTTGTTACATACTCATTGTGATGACTTTTGCAAAGTAGTATAAGTTCTCGTTTTATTTTTGCATAATCTGATACTCCACCTTTAAATTTCTTTGCAGGCGTTCTCTTTGTTGTGCATATTATCGGGTAAACTACAATATTATTGTTAAAAAAATACGGATAGAGAATCTCATTGATAAACGATTCTTCAGTTGGTCCTTCACAATAGATATATACATTTTTCATTTAGAGAGCCTACCTCCAATAATATTTTTCTTCCAAAGATCACCAAGTGCATAATCTTCTTCAAGCCAAGCTTCAAGACTCTCTTTATTCAATCGTTTAAACTCTGATCCTCCTGAACCTCGATCAACTACGATTATATCCTCAACATCAAACTCGTTAAGAAGCTCAACAGACTGTGTTGAAATGATAACCTGCTTTTCAACAGACAATTGTTTGACCATTTCTGCAAAAATAGAAATCGCATATGGATGGAGACCTAACTCAGGTTCGTCAACGATAATGGTTGCTGGCTGCAATTCATGTGGTTGTAAAAACAATGTTGCAAGACAAATAAAACGCAAGGTGCCATCGGACAGCTGTGATGCATTAAATATGTCTTCACACCCCTTCTGCTGCCATTTCAAAACGATTAGTTCTTCATTTCCCTCTTGAGGTTCAAGGATAAAATCTGAAAAATAGGGTGCAATCAGGCGAATCGTCTGTACTATCTCGTCATAATTCTTTTTATAATTCTTCTTAATTCGAAATAAAAAGGCAGCCAGATTGCCCGCATCAAAAGCGAGATCCTTGTTGTTTGAAATGCTGTGTTCCTGTTTAACCCTAGCACTTCGGCCAGTATCGTGGAAATGATATACTCTCCAGTTCTGCTGCTCCAAGATAGGAATAACGTATTGATCTATTTGATTATGAGCACCAACATTCCAATATGATTCACTATGACCACGGGCAACATTGCTTTCGTTCTCCCATTGCCCATGATATCCAAAAAACTCTTTTCGGAATATTAGCCGATTATCATCGGTTGGCACCAAACTAAATCCATAGGAATTATTACCAAAATACACCTCAAATTCAATCTCATCGGTCACCTTCATTCCTTCATATAAGAGTGCATTTACACTCTTTTTAGCTACCGCCACTTGCAAATTTTTCATCAATATAGCACGAAGCAGTGAAAATGCCGAGATGAAATTTGATTTACCAGCACCATTACTACCAATTAGCACATTAATTTGTCCAAAAGAAATATCACAGGATTTTATTGATTTGTAGCCTTTGATTGTCATACGACTGAGTTGATCTTTCTTCAGCAATGAAAACTCCTCCTTACAAAAAGCATTAGTATTAAAACCTTATATTTCAAAAACAGCGTCGTTCAAACAAAAACATCATAAGCATAGATATTCATATGTTGAGCAACAAACTTGTCTCACATCTCACAACAGGATTATGAAATATCCAAAAGGAAAAATCAAGACTTCTCTGCTTACACGATTCTCACTAGTCGTTTGTTCGATATTTAGAGTCTCATAGTCCTAAAGCCGCCATTTACCAGCGCTTTTCGAGCAGTATTACCCCAAAAAAAGAAAAGACACTTCCCGATATGCTTTCATAAAGAACTGGTTAAGCTAGATCGTCGGGGATAGCATCGCTTATATTGCGAGTTAGTACTATCATGGTACTTGTCAGTTTTATTTGATTACACACTATTGAGGTTGGGGGAAGCATACGATGAGCAACTGGTACACGGCGGATACTCATTTCGGTTTGGATTCAAAAGAGGTCATGGTCCGGGATAACCGGCCGTTCAAGGATATTCAGGAATATACCGAAGAACAGGTTCGGATCTGGAATGAACAGGCATCTTCGGATGACACCATATATGTCATCGGAGATTTCTGTAACTGCGGTCCCAGGACCGAAAAGGATTTCAGGAGCGGGCTTGCCGTATCAAAGAGAATCAATGCGCATATCATCCTCATTATCGGAAACAACGAACAGCGAGCCATCGACGAGTGCTTTGACGGGTCTTTTGAAAAGTTCCGGAAATACTGCCTGACGGATCCTTCATGCAAATTCGATGACGTAAAGCTTTATGATTACGTGGATATAAAGGGCGAGAAGTTTTTCCTGACGCATAAGCCTACGGACCACGCAAAAGACTGTCAGACTTTATTCGGCCACACGCACAGATATGGCGGGCTCTGGAAGTCTTTCGGATTTAATGTCGGCGTGGACTTAAATCACTTTCGATTGTTCAGCGATGACGACATCCTGTTTATGCTCGACAAGAAGAGAAAATACTGGGACGAGGATATGGAGATCAACAACTGATCCGATGTCTTTCAAGCCAGATAGTAATCCTGCTTTCTGGCAAGCGCACAATCTGTTTACTGAAAACAAAAGACAATTCTTGAAAAAACTTTCAGGAAGTGTCTTTTTGAATCAGTACTTGGTAATGGTTTTACTTATCCAAACTTTTCATCGTCGGGACAACAATCGCGTCTCTGCGCACTTCTCAAGCATCTTTACCACATCCCGATCGGCTGGTAACCAATCAACTGTGTGGAGGTCTTTGAGGTTGAGCCATTTAGCGGCTTCGTGCTCGAGGAGGGTCATTTCGGAGCCTTCTTTGAGTTCGCAGAAGTAACAGGCCATGGAGAGATGGAAGTCGGGATAGTCGGTCTCGACGGTGGTGAGAAGGTCTCCGACAGTGATATCTGCGGAGAGTTCTTCTTTTATCTCTCGTGCGAGAGCTTCCTGGGGTGTTTCACCGGGTTCGATCTTGCCTCCGGGGAATTCCCAACCGTCTTTGAAGTCGCCATACCCGCGCTGAGTCGCAAAGATCTTATCCCCTTTTCGGATGATCGCAGCAACAACATGAACTGTCTTAATCGGGCACATACACTAACCTCAAAAAATATGAATTTGCTTCATATCAATTCTAACATAGACGAAGGAACATGAATTTGTTTAATATTCTGACGGTTATGTTCGAAATATTAAACTATTTCATATTTTGCGTGCTGTGTTCGGGAATATTAATCTGTTTAATATTTTCCCTGTTATGTTCGATTATTAATTGAATTCATATTTTTCACCATTCGTTCGAGATATTAATCTGCTTAATATTCTGAATGATATGTTCGGAAAGAAAGTACTGTTTGTGATACTATGGAGATGGTTTTCGGAAGTAGAAAGGGGTTGGCCATGAAACATTATCTTCTTATCGTTCGGATCACGTTCATTGTGCTGGGACTTTTCTGCATATTGCTTCTGGTTTCGGGGCTTCAGGATCTTAAGGAAGGCAAGGCGTATAAAGCCCGCTGCACGGCCACCACAAAAGGTACTGTCACTTACTTTTACAACAGAGAGGAAAGAGAAGAATATCACTTAGGACATTATGTATATGATGCAGGCGACACTGAGATCGCCTACAATTTCAAAGTGAACTCTTTAGAGCTTTCCGGAGATCGTCACTACGGAAAATACATGGGCGACACGAAGTATTCCGAAGGCGATTCGATCACGGTCCATTACAATCCGGACGCACTTTACGAAAACTATCCCGATAAGTACTGCTACCATTTGGAAGTCGCGAAACAGCGACTGGAGACCGTAGCCATCGTTTGGATCGTATATATCCTTTTCCTGGTCATTTTCATCGTACGCAGGATACGGCACCCGGAAAAGTTCTTCTGATCAACCGAGCGTACAAAGCTTTCCTCTGAGGATATAGCCGATCTTTTCGTAGCAGGCATTGGAAGCGACGTAGTCGGCATCGGTATAGAGCATCGGGAGACATCCCGCTTTCATGGCGAGCATCGTTACCTGATATACGAGGTTTTCGGCATAGTGCTTCCTGCGGTGGTCATAATGCGTGTATACCATGTTTAGTGAGGCTGTTTCTCCATCGGGATGATATCTGCAGCTCGCAACAGATCTACCTTCCGGGTCCTTCCAGAAGTACATCGTTCCCATTTCGATGCAACCCTTTGCGTCTTCCCTGTACTCTTTATGAGTCTTGCCGTCGATACCGACTTCCCTATGGAAAAGATCCATAAACGTGACAAGCTGGTCCAGATCGGCCATCGTACAACAGTGGATCGATCCTTCGCACTTCACTTTCGGTTCGATCGGATCCGGGCAGTCGTAGGCAAACATGTTTATGGTGATGGAAAGCTTTACGCCCTCTTCTCCTGCCCTCTTAATGAAATACTCGGCGAGATCGTATTTCATGTTGAAGTGATGTTTCCCATCCAGAAAACCGTGTTCTTTGACGATCAGATAGGCGTTCTCCATCTCTTGTTTCGAAGCATCGTCCGGAAGCCAGATCCACACCGGGTAAGGGTGCGAAGTAAAGCACAGGATGAATCGTTCGTGATCAGAAAGAAGGAGCTCGCACTCTCTTTTCATGACTCTTCGGAGAACATAGAACGTGTATCTATCCTGATCCAGAAGTTTATCGTCTCTTTCATCAACAAAGGTATCCATAGGGTAAATCCTTTATTAGTAGATTGTTCGTATTGTTTGTGGGTCTATACCGACTTCCTCGCAGAAAGCTTCGATCTCGACCGGGGAAGATACTTTTCGAATATCACGGTAACGACCGGTATTCTTATCGACAAAGCCCACGGTAGCTTCACCGGTGCAGATACTTTTCTTTACGACCGGTTCTTCTTTTAGGGGATCGAATGCGACCGACAGGTGCTTTTGGCGACGAAAGAAAGTCATCGGTACATGGCAGACATGTTGAACTGCTCATTTAAGCGGTCATTCTTCTTCTTCTCCTGCACGATGCCGTAGATGCCCGCGATGAGGATCAGGGCAGCGCCCGCGGCAAGAAGATAGAAGCCGAGTTCGTTATCGATATGCCCGCCCTTTTTTACCTGCGTGATATCGTAGAACAAGAAGTAATCCTCGATAACAGTTGCGATTACGGAAAGGATTCCGACAGTTACGACCAGCTTGTTTCTTCCAAAGCAGCCGAAGACCAAAGCCAACGCGGCAAGAAGGAGGAAGGCATAGCCGTCGACCTTGTTGATCAGGGCAACATGCTGGACCTCTTCCGCGAGCGTCGAAGCATTTTCGATCGTATAGGTAATGAAGCTGACGAATACCGAGGCCGCCATGGCGATAGCGGCGAGGATCGCCAGGATGTTGATGTGCTTTTCCTCAAATCTGGAGAAAACACTGTTGTTACTGAACTGATAGTTACAGTTTCGGCAGTATTTTTCGGAGATCAAGGCTCTCAAACCGCATACCGGGCAAGCCTTCGTGGAAGTAGCGATCTCGCCCTGATCCATGCGGAGCGTATGGGAATTTCTTTCCGACTGGGACTGCGGTCTCGGGGCAGGTGTCGGAGTCGATTCGGATGCTGCGTTTGCGGTCTTTTTCGCCGGAGCGAACGGAGACGGGCGATCGGCCTCAAATGCGGATACGAACGGCGGGAGGGGCTTAAAGCTACCGGTACCCGGCTGTTCAAAACTTCCGGCTCCGCCTAAGATCGACGGGACCGTATCGGAAGCGCCTTCGTTATACATTTCGAATGTGGAGTTATCCTTGAAGTTGGAATCTCCGGAACCCAGGCTGTTCAGCGAGGATCCTCCGGAAGAAGAACAACCGAAACCGCCGAGCTTCTCGGTATTGTCCATGGAAGAAAGATCGCCGGATCCAAGACCCTTGGACTCGGTGCTTTCGGCTTCGGGCGCGGAAGATCCGGGCGCGTTGCCTCTTCTTATCGGTCTCGGAGTTGCGCGACCTCCTGTTTTGGAGGAAGCGTCTGTTGTTTTGGAAATGGCTCTCGGGGTACTTCCTTTTCTCGGAGCAGGAGTCGCCCCTTCGGAAGATCTCGGCTGGGGCTTCGGAGTAGATCTCGGCTTCGGCGTGGAAGCAGAAGCTACCTTCGGGGTGGAAGCGGATGCCGGTTTAGGTGTGGAAGCAGATGCTGCTTTCGGTGCGGAAGCAGATGCCGGTTTGGGTGTGGACCTCCTCGGTCTCGGGGTGGTCGGAATCGCAGGCATTTTCTCAGGCTCTGCTTCTCCCTTTAATATTTCATCGATATTGGCACCGCAGTTTTCGCATACCGCGAAAGAGTCGTCCATCTCAAAATGGCACTTAGGACAAGTCCACATATAATCCCCTCCAAGATATATCAAACATATCTGATACCATTATCACCTAATACTGTTATCAATTCAAGGACAAATGTTTGAAGGAGGGTTCAGGCATAGTACGCGTCTTTTAAGTACATATAGACATAACCGCCTTCTTCGTAGGTGTCGAAGGTACCGACAACGGTTACGGGATCGCCAAGTTCGGGGTAATCCTCCGGGAAGGAATACTCTCCCTTCAGGCTGTATTCGATGCCCTGGGCGCAGCATTCGGTCGCGTCCTTCACGATACAGGCAAAGTAGTATTTGCCGGTCTGTTCATCCTGGTAGTACGAGAAGTCTCCCGACATCTTTACTACCTTTCCCCTGTAGGAGTCAGGTTCGTAGACCATGCCGAGGACTTCGGAGTAGACCATGGTCGCGGACATCTCCGTCAGGTCGAGGTCGATGCCGTCGGCGGACTTGGAGGACTCGGACGGGATCGGATCCTGCGTCTGGTCTGGATCCTGCGATGTGGTGGGATTCGTCAGGTTAAAGCTGGCTTCGGAATACGCGGTCGTGATCTCGCTTTTCTTCTTTTCTTCCTCTTCGATCCCGGACTGAAGGACGGCCTGGACGTTATTGGTGTTTCCGCCCGCGGCATGGTTTCCGGCCCGATCGATCTTGCAGGATGTGAGCATAAGGCACACACAGAACAAAAGGACAAAAATATTAATTTGCTTCATATCTCTCTTCGGAGTATGAATCTGTTTAATATCTTTCTTCGGAATATTAATTTGCTTCATATTTCTTCTCTCCTCTCATGTTCTTTTCAGTAAGGCGCCGATAATATAGCAGATAAAGAACGCGACGGTATCGACGGCGACGATCGTCGATCCCACAGGGGGTCCGAGAAGGATCGAGATGATCATGCCCGAAAGCGCGCAGATGACGGAAAGGACCGCAGAAAAGATCGTGACCGCCTTAAAGCTGTGGAAGATCCGCATCGCGGAAAGCGCCGGGAATATGATCAGTGCCGAAACCAGAAGCGATCCGCAGAGGTTCATTGCAAGAACAATGATGACGGCGATGATGACCGCCAGAAGAAGATTGTACTTTTCCGCATTCGTTCCCGCAGAAACGGCAAAGTCCTCGTCGAAGGTCACGGCGAAGAACTTGTTATAGAAAAGGACGAACAGGATGACTACGATGATCGAAAGAACAAAGCAGATCCAAACGCTCTTAATGGAAAGCGTCAGGATCGACATCGAGCCGAAAAGCGTGGTGCATACGTCTCCTGTGAGATTTGCCGAGGTGGAATAGACACTCATTATGAGGTAACCGAATGCCATGGACGCGACAGAGATCATGGCGATCGCGGCGTCGCCTCGTATCTTTACTTTCTTTCCTCCGCGAAGAAGGAAGATCGCGCTTAGGATCGTGACCGGGAGGATGATCAGCATGTTATTGGATACGCCCACTACTGTCGCCACACACATGGCGCCGAAGGCAACGTGGGAAAGACCGTCTCCGATAAACGAGAACCGTTTAAGGACAAGCGTAACACCGAGAAGTGATGAACAAAGAGCGATCAGGACTCCGACGATGAGGGCACGCTGTACAAACGGATATTGGAGGTAGTTATAGAGTTTATCGATCATTGGTCTTCCTCCTCTTTGCTTCGAAGGAACTTCTTCCCTGCTTTACTGTTTAGATATTCCTCTTTCGTTCCGAAGAAGACTTCGGCGCCGATGTGGAGTATGTGGCTTGCGTAAGAGAGCGCGGCATCGATATCGTGGGAGATCATGAGGATCGTGACGCCTTCTTTTCGAAGGGAATCGATCAGCTCATACATCTCGGATGTGCCCTGCGGATCCAGGCCGCTCACGGGTTCATCCAGAAGGAGGACTTTTCTCGTCGCGCAAAGCGCTCGTGCCAAAAGCACTCGCTGCTTCTGTCCTCCGGAGATCCGGAAAAAGCTCTTTTTAGATAGGTGCTCGATCCCCATCTTGCACATGTTTTCCCTGGCAAGTGCTTTATCCGCAGAAAAATAAAAAGGACGAAGGCCCAATCGGCCCTGGCATCCGGAAAGAACGATCTCTTCCACGGATGCCGGGAAATCCTTCTGCACTTCGTTTTGCTGCGGGAGATAGCCGATCTCGTTGTGCTTTAAGCCATCACCGAAAGTAATCTTACCGCCGAGCGGGTCCTGAAGGCCCAGGATCGTACGCATCAGCGTCGTTTTTCCCGAACCGTTATTTCCGACGATACAAAGATAGTCGCCCTTTTCGACTTTGAAATTGAGGCGCTCGACGATCACGCGGGAATCATACCCGAGGGTCAGATCTTCTGCTTGAAGTAATGGCATAGCACAGCTCCTTTTTGTTTCTTACTTTAATGCTTCCTTTAAGACTTCGAGGTTCTTTTCCATGACGGAATAGTAGTTCTCGCCGCCACTGACGTCCTTGGATGTAACAGTCTGCATCGAATCCAGTACCATGATCTTCTGGTCCTTGGAAGATGTGTTCTCGACGATGGTCTTGGCGATCTTCTGGTCAGAGCCTTCGATCGTAAGGATCGTGTGAAGGTTCAGTTCATTGACCTTTTCGGAAAGAAAAGCGATCGTCTCAAAGCTTGCTTCCGTCTCGGCGGAGCAGCCGATAAAGGCAGCGTAGTAGGTAAGGCCGTAGTCGTCGACCAGATATCTGAACGGGAATCGGTCACCGAAAAGAAGTGTCTTGATGGAGCCTTCCGCGACAGCCGCTTCGTATTCCTTATCGAGCGCGTCGAGCTTTTCGATATAGGCCTGACTGTTCTTCTCGAATGCGTCCGCGTTGGTCGCGTCGAGGGTCTGGAGTTTTTTCGAGATCTTCTCTACGAGGATCTTCGCGTTTTTCAGGGACAGCCATACATGCTCGTCGTACTCGACTTCGCCTTCTTCGTGATGGTGTTCGTGGTCGTGGTCCTCTTCGTGGTCTTCCTCGTGATCGTCGTGGTCATGGTCGTGCTCGTCTTCGTCTTCGCCCTGCATGCCCTCGATGAGCTCTTCTTCTTTTACCTGATCGCCGAGTTCTTCCAGAAGGTTGATGACGACCATGTCCTTGTTATCCGCGGTCTCGAGGACGTCCTCGACCCACTCGTCGGACTCGCCGCCGACATAGATGAACATGTCGCAGGTCTTGATCTTTACGATGTCGTCCGCGGTCGGCTGGTAGCTGTGAAGATCCACACCGTTATCGAGGAGCATGGTCACTTCGGCATTCTCCTTTTTGTCGCCGAGGATGTTCATGACCCAGTCATATTCCGGGAAGATCGTCGTTACGATCGAGAGTTTCTTATCTTTATTTGTGTTCGGTTTTAAGTGGCATGCGCTGACGCAAAGTGCCGATGCCAGAAGCATGGCAGAAATTGAAAGATGTCTTTTCAAAGCATCTCACCTCCGTATGATTTTTCTTTTCTTTTTGGAAAACTTGAAAAACAGGCAGACGAATACATAAAGCGGCCCGCGCCTTTTGCGGCACGCGCTTACTTCTTCATCTCCCTTATACGGAGTATCAATTATTCAGCTGGACTTTAGAGGAAACGGGTGTTCTCGGTGAAAACTTCGCAAAAAGGATATGCGCGATCGAAATAAGCACGATCACGGCAAATACGGTGTGTACGGATTTCACGGAAACACTCTTAAAGGCGGAAAGGACGGCCTCACATTTTTCGAGGCACTCGCAGATCGGGCACTCGTGCTCGCTTGCGCTGTGCGCGCAGCAGTCGTGATCTGCTTCCATCGCGACGTAAAAGGCAGAGAAAACGACAATGAACAGAACCAGCACCGCCAGGATACCGGCTAAGATCCTATGTGGTTTTGATGTGATGCGGCCTTGCATCTTTTCATCTCTCTTTCTAACGGGCTTTTGCCCGAAACCTTCTACCTCGGGGATTATAGCACAAGTGCTTTTCAAAAAACAAGTAATTGCGAACGATTCGCAACTGGAAAATCCTTCCGCGAATTAGCTTATGCTATCGATTCTAAAATGACCTTGATAAATCCTTATAAAACCGATACCATTTCTTTGTAGGGTTTGATTCATTAAAGAGGGAATGGGGAATGTCTAGATTAAGAAATTACACATGTTCCAAATGCGCCGGTGCCCTGATCGTCGATAAGGATCAGGAGGTCCTGGACTGCCCGTTCTGCGGGGAAAAAATCGGATTGGCGCAATTTCACGAGGAAGATATCTTAGGTGATGCGGAAGCGTCTCTCCGTCGCATGGAGTTTTCTGCCGCCAGAGATAAATACGAATACATACTGAAAGGTGATCCTTCGAACTTTGACGCGCTGCGCGGCCTGATCTTCGCCGAAGGTCACGTCAGTTCACTTGCTTATATCTCCCGCATCGAAAAGCTTCGTAAGTGCGACCTTATGAAAATCTATGAAAAGATCGAGTATGCAATTACGAATTGCCGCGAAGAAGATACGGCATACTTCTCTCAGCTTTTAGACACGGTCTCTCTTTACGATGAATACAGAGTATTTGCTGCAGAAGACCGTTTCTTAAAAGGCGAGCAGCAAAACCAGCTGGGAAAGCTCATGGATATTTACGAAAAGCAGGACGAACTGAATTCGGCTTTTTCCAATGCAGGCGAGACAGTCGGATCTGTGATCGCCACCGTAGCCGAAGACACGAATGAGGAGCATCATGATATCTATGCCTCCTTTTTTCTCAGCGCTGTGATCCTTGTGAGCACAGTCGTATCTATTTACATTTTCGGCGTCTTTGGTCTTTTTATTCCGCTGGTGATCGCGATCTTCGCCCTGTTACTGCGCAAATTCTTTGTTTCTCAGTTGGAGTCCATGAAAAAGCCGCATAGAGAAGCAGCAAGCAAGATCAGCACCAAGATCTCGTCAAACGCACAAAAAGAACGCGAGCTCGAAAAGAAGTACGAGGAAGCATATGCCCGTCTGAAAGAACTGGATCCGGCAAAGAAGGAAGAAGGAGGCACAAAATGAAAGACGAAAGAAAACTCACCTGTGCCACCTGTGGCGGCGAACTGATCCTGGATAAAGAAAGACATCTTTATAAGTGCACCTTCTGCGGTGTGGCATACGGCTATGCCCTCTTCGACGGAAGCGCCATGCAAAAAGCAAAAGAGGCTTTGCGTCTCGGAGAATTTAACGATGCCGACCTCTACTTCACTTTTGCCCTTTCTTCAGAACCACATGATTTTTATGCCCTTCGCGGACGGCTGCTTTGCGCCGGTAAATGGAAAGATACAGAAGCGATCAAACTCTCTCCGAATCTTACGGGTAAGCGCGCAGAGCTCATCCTGAAGCGAAGCGAGGAAGGCGCCAAAAACGCAGCTGACGCAGACAAGGAGTATTTCCGCTTATATGCCGATCTTGTCAATTCGGCCATCGAGTACTATGACAACGAAAAGCTGGGACAAAGCGAACTGGAGAGCCAGCAGAGATTTAAGGTGCTTCTGGAATCCGTTCAGAAGGATCTTTCGCGCGTGCAGAGTATGCCGGGCTCCTCGGGAAACCGCCGCAAGGACCTTATTGATATAGTGCTGGAGAAAGGGTACAATGCGATCTCCGAAAAAGGCACCTTGGAAAAACAGCTTCGGGAGCTTCAGGATCAGGAGCATTCGATCAAGACGAGACTGAAAGAATCCGAACACAAGCTGCAGCCCTATTATCAAAAGAAAAAGATCTGTGAAGGACACATTGAAAACCTCATCTGGAAGATAAGAAAATACAACAGACAGGAAACAGATGAAGCGGAAAGCCCGCTTTCTTCCGAAGAATAACAGCAGGCTTTCTAAAAACTCTCTATATGAATCTATCGGGCGCCATCAGAGATCTCTGATCGCTTCTTTCATGCTCTTCACATATTCGCCGACATGTGGCGGGGCGTCTTTACCGTATTGCTCGACGATCTTTACGATCGCGGAACCGACGATGGCGCCGTCGCTTATCTTACACATTGTGGCAGCCTGTTCGGGTTTACTGATACCGAAGCCGATCGCGACCGGTGTGTCGGTGACGCTTCGGATGTGCTCGACGATGTCCTTTAAGTCTGTCGTGATCTCGGATCTTGCACCCGTGACGCCGAGGCTGGATACAAGATAAATGAAGCCGTCGGCTTCCTTGGCGATCATGCCGATACGGTTTTCGGATGTCGGAGCGATCAGGGAGATCAGGTCGACGTCGTGTGCTTTACAGATCGGAAGGAATTCTTCTTTTTCTTCGAACGGAAGATCCGGAAGGATGATGCCGTCGATGCCGATCTCTTCACAGGTACCGATGAACTTCTCGGCACCGTAGGAAAATACCACGTTTGCGTAGGTCATGAATACCATCGGAACGGTGACGTCTTTTCTTAAGTCTCTTACGAGATCGAATACGTCTTTGGTCTTCACGCCTCCGGCAAGTGCACGGATGTTCGCGCCCTGGATGACCGGGCCCTCCGCTGTCGGATCGGAAAACGGGATACCGAGTTCGATGAGATCTGCGCCGTTTCTGACGGCTTCTCTGACGCAAGCCGCGGTAGTCGCAAGATCCGGGTCTCCGCAGGTGATAAATGCGATAAATGCTTTTCCGTTTGAAAACGCGTTTTTGATCTTACTCATGGATATCCTCCCCTCTGTAGCGGGCGATCGCGGCACAGTCCTTGTCGCCGCGGCCGGAAATGGTCACTACGATGATCTTATCCTTACTCATGGTCGGCGCGAGCTTTCTCGCGTATGCGACCGCGTGAGCTGACTCGATCGCCGGGATGATGCCTTCCATCTTGGAAAGGTACTCGAATGCCTGTACGGCTTCTTCGTCCGTGACCGGCACGTACTGCGCGCGGCCGATATCGTGCAGGTGCGCGTGCTCAGGTCCGACGCCCGGGTAATCAAGTCCCGCGGAGATGGAATATACCGGAGCGATCTGGCCGTCTTCGTCCTGGCAGAAGTAAGACTTCATGCCGTGGAAGATACCGAGCTTTCCGGTATTGACCGTTGCCGCTGTCTCAAATGTATCGATACCGCGTCCTGCGGCTTCGCAGCCGATGAGCTGCACGTCCTTATCTTCGATGAAGTGATAGAACGAGCCGATGGCGTTCGATCCGCCGCCTACGCAGGCGAGGACCGCGTCCGGAAGACGTCCTTCCTTTTCCATCATCTGCTCTTTAATTTCCTTGGAGATGACTGCCTGGAAATCACGGACGATCGTCGGGAACGGGTGCGGACCCATGACGGAACCTAAGCAGTAATGCGTATCGGAGATACGTGTCGTCCATTCACGCATAGCCTCGGAAACGGCATCCTTCAGGGTTCTGGTTCCGGTCTTTACCGGGATGACCTCCGCGCCGAGAAGACGCATACGGTATACGTTTAAGGCCTGACGGATGGTGTCTTCTTCACCCATGAATACGACGCACTCCATACCGAAAAGCGCCGCGGCGGTTGCCGTAGCGACACCGTGCTGACCTGCGCCGGTTTCCGCGATCAGGCGGGTCTTACCCATCTTCTTGGCAAGAAGGGCCTGGCCGAGTACGTTGTTGACTTTATGCGCGCCGGTGTGGTTCAGATCTTCTCTTTTGAGGTAGATCTTCGCGCCGCCGAGATCCTTCGTCATCTTCTCTGCGTAGTAGAGGCGTGACGGACGGTTGGCATATTCGTTAAAGAGGTCACTGAGTTCCTTATTGAACTCGGGATCGTTCTTATAATGGTTATACGCTTCTTCAAGCTCGATAACGGCATTCATGAGGGTCTCCGGAATGTACTGACCACCATGGATACCGAAGCGTCCTGCCGGATTTGTCATAAACTGTCTCCTCCTGTTCTTCTCATTCGTTACGCGTTTCTGACCGCGTCCACGAACTCCTTCATCTTCTTACTGTCTTTCTTGCCGTCGGTCTCAACATTGGAGCTGACATCTACGGCAAAGCAATTCGTTTTTTCTACTGCTTCCGAAACGTTACCGGAATCAAGTCCTCCCGCAAGGAAGTATTCTCTCTTAAAGCCTTTTAGGACACTCCAGTCGAACGTCTTTCCCGATCCCATGCCAGAATCGATCAGAACGTAATCCGCAGAACTGGTGAGCGCCCGCAGAAGTGTCATCTTCGGATCTTCCTTCGGGTCTTTCCCGAGCTGGAATGCCTGGATCAGGGGCTTATCGGTAAGCTGGCGGAGAGAATTGATATAGTCTTCGTCTTCGTGCCCGTGAAGCTGAGCGATATCGATTATACCACGGTTCAGAAGATCGGACACTTCCTCGACCTTCGCGTCTACGAAGACGCCTACGGCCTTGATCTTCGGGTCTAAGATCAGACGCAGCGCCGATGCCGTATCGGGGTCGACGTATCGTTTGCTCTTGGGCCAGAAAACGAATCCGACGAACTCGGGCTTTAGGTGGTTCGCTGCTTCGATATCTTCGGGGCGGCTCAGCCCGCAGATCTTGATCTTCGTTCCGCTCATAAATCCTTCCTTCAAATCTTCTTTCAGATGCCCTTGAGCTCTGCAAGTCTCTTCTTCTTATCTTCTGCTCGCATCAAGGTCTCACCGACGAGGACGGCGTCCGCTCCGATTCTTCGAAGCTTTCTTACATCTTCCGGAGAAGATACGCCGCTTTCGGAAACGAAGAGCACGTCGCTCGGGATGAGCTGACGGAGCTTTCTACTGTTCTCGGTATCGACCGTGAAGTCCTTGAGGTTTCTGTTATTGACGCCGATGATGCGCGCGCCGATATTCAGCGCCTGCTTTACCTCTTCGTCGTTATGAGTCTCGACCAGTGCCGAAAGGCCCAGGGAATCCGCGACCTTCAGATACTCGCCTGCCGTCTTTTCGTCAAGGATCGACATGATCAGAAGTACTGCAGATGCTCCTAAGAGCTTGGCCTCGTAGATCATGTACGGATCTACGGTAAAGTCCTTTCGGATGCACGGGATCTTTACCTCGGAAGTGATCTCCTTGAGGTACTGATCCGATCCTAAAAACCACTTCGGTTCGGTAAGGACCGAGATACAATCCGCGCCTGCTTCTTCGTAAGATCTCGCGATCTCTAAGTAAGGGAAATCGGGAGCGATCAGGCCCTTTGACGGAGATGCCTTTTTGCACTCACAGATAAACGCGATGTCAGGATTTGCGGCCAGTGCTTTTTCAAAGGAAAAAGACTGATCCGCAATCTCCAGTGCGCGGGCTTTCACCTCATCCAAAGAAACCTTTTCTTTGGAAAGGGCCACTCTTTCTCTTGCGTGATCTGCGAGCTGGTCAAGGATCGTCATGACTTATGCCTCCGGACGGTTGCTGACTTCGATCAGCTTGTTGAGTGTCTCTGTTGCCTTACCGGAATCGATCAGTTCAGCCGCGAGCTTGACGCCTTCCTTCATGGAAGAAGCCTTGCCGCCGATGTAAAGGGATGCGCCTGCGTTCAGGAGTACTGCTTCTCTCTTCGGGCCCTTTACCGCACCACTTAAGATATCTCTTGTGATCTGTGCGTTCTCCTCCGGAGTACCGCCGACGAGATCTTCCTTCTTGCATGTGGTGAAGCCGAAATCTTCCGGCGTGATCGTAGTGGTTCTGAACCAACCGTCGTTGATCTCGCAGATCTTGGTCGGGCAGCTCATGGAGATCTCATCGAGCTTGTCCATGCCGTAAACGACCATACCGCGCTTGATGCCGAGCTCTACAAGAACCTGTGCCAGCGGCTCAACGAGATATTCGTCGTATACGCCGAGGAGCTGCATCGTGGGTTTTCCCGGGTTGGTCAGAGGTCCGAGGATATTAAATACGGTTCTGAAACCGAGCTCTCTTCGGATCGCACCAACATATTTCATGGAAGAGTGATACTTCTGCGCGAAGAAGAAGCACATGCCGACTTCCTTCAAAAGTTCAACGCACTTTGCCGGGCTCTGGTCGATATTTACGCCGAGTGCCTCGAGGCAGTCCGCGGTTCCGCACTTAGAAGAAGCCGCGCGGTTACCGTGCTTGGCAACCTTCATGCCACCGGCTGCGGCTACGATCGCGGAAGTGGTGGAGATATTGAAGGATCCCGCATTGTCTCCGCCTGTACCTACGATCTCGAAAACGTCCATTCCCGTCTCGACCTGTGTTGCGTGTTCACGCATGGCCGCCGCGCATCCTGCGATCTCGGCGGTGGTCTCTGCTCTTGCGCTCTTTGTGGAAAGAGCTGCGAGGAAAGCCGCGTTCTGTGTCGCGGATGTCTCGCCGCTCATGATCTCGTTCATTACGGCATACGCCTCATCGTATGTGAGGTCTTCTTTGCTTACGATCTTAACAATTGCTTCTTTAATCATTTTCGGTATCTCCTTTACTTCTTAGTTTCTGCTTTTGCAGAATATTAATCTGTTTAATATTTCTTCTGTTTTGTTCTTTTTCAGCGGAGGAAGTTCTCGAGGATCTTCTTTCCGATCGGAGTCAGGATCGACTCCGGATGGAACTGCACGCCGTAGATCGGATACTCCGTATGCTCTACCGCCATGACCTCTCCGTCACCCAGTGTTCTCGCGGTGACCTTAAGTTCCTTCGGAAGCGTCTTTTCATCGACTGCTAACGAGTGATATCTTGCCACCTGCGCGGTCTTCGGGCAATGCTTAAAGAGGAGTGCGTTAATATCCAGTTCGGTTTCTGAACGTTTTCCGTGCATCAGTTCTTTTGCGTAGGTAACGGTCGCGCCGTATGCCGCGCAGATCGCCTGATGACCGAGGCAGACACCCAGGGTAGGGATCTCTTTACTTACGGTCTTTGCGACCTCCATGATGACCCCCGCGTCCTCCGGTCTTCCCGGACCCGGGGAAAGGATGATGCGTCTCGGGTTTAAGGCTTTGATCTCTTCTACTGAAAGTTCGTCGTTACGGATCACTTTAATGTCCGGGTCGATGGTGCCGACGAGCTGGTAGAGGTTATAGGAAAAACTGTCGTAGTTATCAATAAGAAGTATCATGCGTCCACCTCCTGTGCCAGCTGAAGTGCCGTAAGGGAAGCTCTGGCTTTGTTTAAGCACTCCTGGTATTCTTTCTCCGGATCGGAATCGGCAACGATGCCGGCGCCGGATCTGACAAATACTTTTCCGTTCTTTTTATATGCGATCCGTATCGCGATACATGTGTCCATGTTGCCCGTAAAATCAACATATCCGATCGCTCCGCCGTAAATGCCGCGCTTGTTGTTCTCAAGTTCCGCGATCAGCTGGCACGCACGGATCTTCGGCGCACCGGAAAGGGTGCCTGCCGGAAGGACGGCCGCGACGGCGTCAAGCGCGTCGTGCTCGGGACGGATCAGGCCTCTTACGGTAGATCCGATGTGCATGACGTGAGAGTATCTCTCGATGGAGTGGAGCTTCTCTACTTCAACGGATCCGAAAGTACTGATCTTACCGAGGTCGTTTCTTCCGAGGTCAACGAGCATGTTGTGCTCGGCAAGTTCTTTCGGATCGGAAAGAAGCTCGACTTCCAGCTGCATGTCCTCGGCTCTGTCCTTTCCTCTCGGGCGTGTGCCTGCGAGCGGGAATGTATGGAGGACGCCGTTTTCGAGCTTAACAAGTGTCTCAGGGGATGCGCCTGCGACCTCAACGTCCGTCCCCGAGAAATAGAACATGTACGGGGACGGGTTGATGGTTCTGAGGACGCGATATGTATTGAGGAGGGATCCTTCAAACGGAGCCTCCAGGCGGTTGCTGAGTACGATCTGGAAGATGTCGCCTTCGAAGATGTGGTGCTTGGCCTTTTCGACCATCTCACAAAACTCTTCTTTTTCAAAAAGCGCCTTGACTTCACCCAAAAGCTTTCCGGGCTTTTCTTCGGACTTTTCACCGTAGCGGATCAGGTTCGTGAGTTTCTTCAGGGTTTCGATCGCGGCGTTGTAGTTCTTTTCGATCTGCTCGTCGGAAAGCACCTTCTCGCCGTCCGTGATCTTCATGTTCTCGATGAGGATGATCTTCTGCTTTAAGTTATCGAATGCGATGACCTTGTCAAAGAGCATGAGGTCAACGTCCTTAAACTCTTCGGAGTCCTCGACTTCGGCGCGAACTGTCGGCTCACTGTAGCCGAGATAATCGTAGGAAAAATAACCTACGAGGCCGCCGGTAAAGGACGGAAGATAAGGAAGTCTCGGGCTTTTGTATTCGGAAAGGATGTCACGGAGCACTGCTTCCGGATCTTCGGTATGGATCGTTTCCTCGCCGATCGTCATGTCACCGTTACTGCAGGTGATCGAAAGCTTCGGTTCAAATCCGAGGAATGTGTAACGGCCCCAGGTCTCGTCCGCCTGTGCGGATTCGAGCATGTAGCAGTGTGTCGAGACATTCTTTAAGATGCGCATCGTCTCGATCGGCGTGGTGAAGTCGGAAAGGATCTCGCAGCTTACAGGTACAACGCTGTACTTACCTGTCTTGGCGAAAGAGCTGACCTCATCGAGTTTCGGCAAATAATTCATTTTGTCCTCCGTTTCTTATCGAGGGGGAACAAAAAAGCCCTCGACAGTTATATTTCCTGTCAAGGGCGAATGTACAACTTTTGCACTATCCGCGGTGCCACCTTGTTTCACGGTATGACCCGTGCGCTTAGCGAGATACCAACATATCCCCGTCAATTTACGTCTGACTAAACGTCGCAGAATACTCTGGGTCTTCCATTTGACTGCGCCCTCAGCGGTCCATTTGACAACTTGTTTCTCACCTGATTCTCAGCATCGCAGGCTCTCTGTAGAGGCATCACTGCCGTTATCTCCGCGTCAACGGTTTGTTCCATATTCAATTACAAGCGATATTAGCACAGTGCATTTTTGATGTCAATACATTTCCGAGGTTTCCGGCCCTCGGCACAAAGACTGAGGATTTCGTGCCTTCGCAAAGTGCAAAGAAAAAGCGGATGACGAAGAGATTCGCCATCCGCCTGTAATTACTTACGGGTCGTCTTCAGGACTTCTATTGCTTTCAGTAATAATATCCTCTGCTTCGAACTTGATGATCTCCAGTTCGAGAGAATCGTATTTCATCTTTTCCATATTTCGCACCTCTTCCTATCAGTTATCAATATAGTTTCTTGCGGCCTGATTGTAAAGATAGAACGCGGCCATAAAATCTTTCAAGCTCTGTGTTCTAGTTGCCGTCAGCGGTCTTTCGATCTGGTTACGGCAATAGTAGATCGGGCTGTAGGATACGTAATACGTATTCGAATCGCCCTCCAGGAAGACCTTGAGATTGATCACTTCATTTACCTTATGGGCAGGAATTCCGGTGATCTTCAACTTCGTCTTATCTCCGGATACAGTCACCTTCAGTTCCACATCCCTGTTATCTGTTGTGAACGAAAGTGCTTTGCCCGTAGTATTCGTGAACGTCAGGTTGAGTTCCGTTTCAGTTTCCAGAGAAAGCGATACGGAAGTAAATGTGACTCCGGAAGGCATACTCGTCAGGTTGCTGTTATATCCCGGAAGAGAATTCGGATTGATCGTCGGCAGGACCTTGTCCTCATCTTTCAGGATCGAGTTTGCCAGAGCATCGGTTTTATATCCGAAGTAAGCCTGGGAATAAGCACCGTAATTGAGAAGTGCTTTTACCAGCGGAGCCGCGGCGTAAAACTCCGGATCGCCGATACCGCCCCAGGAAGTATACGCATTATCCAGAATAAACTTCGCATAATCCTGAACAGTAAAGGTATACTCTGTTCCAATAAAATCATCACCCACGAGCTGCGCCTTGATCTCTGCGGTCATTTCCTTGGCGGCTACAGGAACATGGAATACATAGTATGTCTTTCTGTTTACTGTCACCGGTGTTGCGTCGCTCATCTTATAGGCCTTCGTCGTTCCATTCGGGAAAGTGACGTTCAAACGTGCGGTATCACTTTCTGCGACTTCATCGGCAAGCGTCATATAAAGATTGACCGCGATCGTTCCGTCAAGAGACAAGGTATAACCATCCAATTTCGACTCATGGAAATATTCCGCTCCGATAACGATATTAAGATCCTCACCGTTCGTATTCGGATCAAGTTTTACTCTTATGCGACAGATCTCACCTTTACTGAGATGGTTTCCGGCAGTCAAAGATCCGGTGGTAAGATATCCCGTTGTCTCGAACCTGCTGGTGCCAGACTTCGAATACAGACCCGCAAACAAGTATCTATCGGTAAGCTCGGCATTTTCGAATGTGAAAGTATACGCTCCGTCTGCAGGTGCAATGAACGTGAAGTCCGAATATTGACCATTCGTGTCATCGGGTGACGGGATATGTACCGAATTGGGGCCCACTTTGAGCACAGGATCGTTTTTTACCGAGACAGTTGTCAGAGAAGTCGCGTCTGCAACCTGCATCTCGAGGAAATACGTTTTTCCTGCTTCTAAACAGTAATGATTCCTAAAGTCGTAATACCACCCGTCCTGCAACAACATGAAATCATCACCGGTACCGAGTTCTTTTATGCTGCAAAAATAGAAAGAATCGGCTCCGTTACTAAAGGTATAGATTGCGGTTTGGTCAGGAGTAAACACAGCATAGAACGGACGATATGCCTCAGCCATCGGACGGTCTACAAGATTGTCCCCGGTAGAAAGCTGCGCTGCCTTTTTAATGTGGAGTGTCGTTTCGGCCGGCGCGCTCCAATTCGCCGGCACGGTAACTGTGTATTCCTTTAACGCTTCAAGTGGAACGATCGTTGTATTAAAGTCATTCCAACCCATGCTTATCGTTCCTTCACCCGCATCTGCTCCGTATTTTACACCTACCGGAGAGGACGGAGAGAGATAATAGCAGAACTCATACATGCCGCTTTCCTTCGGAATAAATGAGTAATATGTTTGTTCATCGTACTGTACGTTTATCGGATTGTCATCCATACCTAACATCGAAAGGGAATCACGGGATATAGTCACCGGAACAGTCGTAACGCTGCTATCACAGTAATTAAGATTCACATCCAGAAGATAGGTTTCACCGGCAGTAAGTGCACACCCGTTCGTGATACCTTCTTCAGTATAGTTAGTAAAATATCCGACCTGTCCTTCTGTAACACCAGTAAGCATGAATCGTGCATATCCTACCGGAATGTTAAACGTGTACTTTCCACTTGCCTCCGGGGTAAACAATGCATACACATGTGTTTCAAAATGCGAGTTATCAATGCTTGTTGAGCCCACTGAAATAGTATTGGTGATTTCTTT
The DNA here is from genome assembly GCA_017561715.1 of Clostridiales bacterium. Taxonomy (GTDB): domain Bacteria; phylum Bacillota; class Clostridia; order Saccharofermentanales; family Saccharofermentanaceae; genus Scatonaster. The sequence continues at coordinate 109,394 of JAFZBN010000018.1, forward strand.
CACATATAACCAGGCAAAACCGATGTTCCCGGCACCGGTATTTTTGATCGTGATTAAATAATTCTCACCCTTTTGGAAGTATTGAACTCCGGGATCACCCTCGCCACCAACGCCGTATTTCGTCGAACGGACTTCCACAGTTGTAACGTTTGAGGAAACGATATAAAAACCTGTCTTGCTCGGAGTAAATGAGTAATAGACCGCTTTTCCGGAATCTACTGAATAGCCTGTTTCCGGACCGGTAATCTCCGGTACTTTTTCAATATAGACATCGATTACCTCTTCAGAAGAACCGCTTTGCCTGATCGTCGGGAAGTAAACCTCTCCTGCTTTCAGATTCACACCTTTCTTGAAATTGTTGCCCTCACCATAGTGATGATCTTCCAACGAGAAGCCATCCATGGAGAACTCCGTGGAGTGATCACCTTTTGTATAGATCTGATAGACCCCGTCTTCCTCCGGAATATACTGGAAATAAGTACTCTGGTTATTTGCTTTCACCGTAACCGAATTCGGTCCTGTTTCGAGCAATGGCAGATTCTTTGATACCGTGATTTTCACCGGAACGCAGATTCCATAGTCGCCACTATAGTCATTTCGATTCAGCGTGAGCGGATATGTCACGCCGGCAGTAAGATCGGCAAATATGAATATCGATGGGTCAGAGTTGTTTCTGTTCTCCGCATAGTTATATCCGCCCAGAGAAAGTCTGCTGGATATAGTTCTCGGAGCTGTTAAGGTAAATGTATAGACACCACTCTCGGAAGGGGTAAATGTGATCTCTTTCGTAGTACCTATCTCACCAAAATCATATTGTGTTCCAAGACGTAATGTCTTCGGTGATTTAGCGATAAGAAGCTGCACATTGTCAGAATAGGAATCTTCACTGTCATACTCAGAAACCGCAAACAGGTACTTCATGCCTGCGTCGAGCGTCAGATAAGTGATGATGTTTTCATTAATCCTTTCAGTCTCTGTCGGAGCTAAGGCTGTACCATACTGATCCGTCACGCTGACAGAAAGAGCAAAGCCATCGGCACACATGAAACCATATCTGCCGTTTGAACTTGGTGTAAAAGAGAACACCTTTGTCTCTCCGGGATCGAACCTTGTGATCTCAGTTGTAACGCCTTCCGTCAGTTCCTGAACGACCTGCGTTTCAGGATCCGTGATCTCCACTTCCGGGACCTCATGATCTGCCATTACGATGCAAGGCAGAGACGCAACCAACATTACGACGCTAAGAATAGTCGCCAAAACCTTCTTGCTCTTCATAACAATACCTCCAACAACCCAAAATCCAGATATATGTTATCAATTTATTATATCAAGCAGAGGAATGTAAGTATTATCACTATCTTTCGCAGAAATACAGATATTGTCCAGTGCTATAGGAGAATCGGGTCGATCAGATGGTACCCGTGGTAACAGAATAGTACATAAGAAGTGTAATTCCGGTAAAGAACATGATCGCAGAAAGACATCCGCCGATGATGAATCTCGTTGCCTTATGGTGTTCCCTATCTAGCAACATCATGGCAGTAACGACAAGGACCGGTCCTCCGCATGCAAGGAACAGATACGATCCCATCAGTTGAACCATATTGACGGTAGTAAGATCCGTTGTTTTTCCTGAAGTGACTATCTGACCGAGATAGCCGATACATACTGAAACAAAGTTGTTTCCAAAGTGAAGGATCATCGGAAGCAGGATATTATTCTTTTTGACCATGACATAGGAGAGCATCGCGCCGAGAAGTGCGGTGTTCAGAAAACGAAGCGGCGACCAGTGCATGACACCGAAGAAAACGCCCATGATAAGAACGATCACCCAGTCATGTTTTATGCTTCGAAAATGTGAGAGCACACACCCTCTTTCCATGGCTTCTTCACAGATCGCGGGAAGGATCGCGACGATCAGGATGAGCATCGGAAGATTCATACTGCCGTAGATATATTCGTTGAGTCCCGTGACTTCAGCGCGATAGGATTTCGGAAGAACGGCAAGGGAGATACCGACACAGACCATGCTCAGCATAAAGCCCGCCGCACCGAGGATCGCGGTACCAAAAAACTCGGCACACGTGAATTTCTTGATCGGGAACATTTCTTTCAGTTTTACTTTTCGAATAAGGCAATAACAAACGGCAACTACGAGGAACATCAATTCCGAAAGGACAAGTCCCGTGATGCCGAGATTTCTCTGCATCCAGGCACCGGCTGTAAGAAACAAAACAAGAAAACCGATCTGCGCGATAACGCCCATCCATGGTCTGAGTTTTTCCTGGTTTGAGAGTTTTTCCATAACAAAACCGTTCCTTACTAAACGCCGAATTCTTCGTTCATTATAGCATAGAGATCTTGCCGCTTATGCGATACGGCCTGCACAAAAAGAAGGACTGCTTATCGCTAAGCAGTCCCTTTTGATATCTCTATTCTCTTCTTTTTTCACCCGATCGGGAAGCAGACTTCCGTTACATACTCATCCGGATTCTGTGTCTGCGCGGGAGATACGTGATAGATATTAAACATCGGTCCCGTGACTTCAAAACCATTCTCCGCGATCCAGGAAGCGACTGTCGCTGTCGCTTCTCCCATCTGCTCGTAGGAACCCTTGATCACGCAGCTTGCGACCTTCACTTCAGGAAGTGTCTTGAACTTAACGTTCTCGGTATCTTCGTACTGACCCTTGACCGTCATCCATACGACGATCTCCACGTTCTCTTCTTTGTATTCCTTGTCGAGAAATTCCGCTGCCGCAAGGCACGGGTCCGCGGGAACGAGAGGTGTCTTACATTCCTGAAGTTTTCCCCACAGGATGCCCTCGTCTTCGTAATGCGGAACGACCATGTGTACGGTTGCCGCGTATCTTTCCGGAATCACTTTTGTTGTTACATCAAAACTCATACTCTGTTCCTTTCTCAGCCTCTTTCTGGCTGTGTCCAGGAGCATCAGTTTGTACTCCGTCTCATCGGAGATCTTTCTTAATTCCTGCTGCTGTTTCGAAAGGTACTGTTCGAGCTTTTCCTTGTTGTCATAGTCGTCCATGATCTTTGCGATATCAGCCAGCGCGAAGCCCATATCCTTAAGCGCCGTGATGCGCCCCATGACGAAAAGCTGTTCTTCTTTGTAGAAGCGGTAACCCGTAAACTCATCGATCATCGCAGGTTTCAGTAATCCCAAGTCATCGTAGTGACGAAGCATTCGAATACTCACTCTGGACAGTTTTGAAAATTCGCCTATTTTCAGCATTTAAACTACCTCCATGGATCCATACAAATATCACGATACCGTGCTATCTGTATTGTGTTTTCTTGAGCTCATCACTACTGTAATCCCTACCATTATGTCAGAGTCAACACCTTTTGTACATTCGTTTCTAAATCGCACACAAGGCACTCAAAAACCATGTTATTTCAGCACTTCCCTTTGTTGTGATCTTCACTGCGAATAGTATAATAGGCATATAACCTGAAAAGGTGCGATGGCAAACTAAAGAGAGTGGGGCAACAAAGCATGAAAAAGTTTTCCCTTAAACAGATATTCAGGATCGTATTGGCGTCTAAAATTGTGGGTTTTCTGCTCATTATGATCGGCGCTGCTTTTGTTGATTCGATCCTGCCTGTCTTTTTCGTCTTTGGAAGCATCGGGCTCCTGCTCATTTTAGCAGGAGTGTTCATAGATGCCGTGTACTATGTCTGCCCGAAATGCGGTCTTTGGCTGGGAAGCGCTGCATTGCCTTCCGACTATTGCAGACACTGCGGCACGAAGGTGGATCAAGTAGAAGACAAGAAAGGGGACTAACCCTCGAAAACATCGGATTTAGTCCCATAAATGCCCGGTTTGTGGTATAATACAAGTGACCTATAAAGAGTGCGCGAGAGACAAGCTCGATGACCGCACAGCAACCTGCGATACGTAAGGTGCTAAAGCTTGACCGATAGGACTATAGCAATTGTTCAGCAGTCTCATCGGTGCCGATGGGATTTTCTTTTGCCCTCTTTATGGGATCAAATACACCATAAGGAGGAGTAACATATGCGTTTACTCAAAGAAGTTTTCGGAAACAGTGAAAAAGCGTGGATCTACTGCGCGAACAAAGATCTGCAAAGGCAGTTTCTTCTTCAGGCGGAAAGCGAGGGCTTTAACACTTCCCTTCAAAAGACCGCACTTTCGCACATCTACGGGATCGGAACGGATGGTCATGTCGGGTGCCTCTCGCCATTTCTCTGGTCGCTCTCTTTCGGCTGCGAACTGGATTTCCCGAGGATCGACTATCAGGCGTTTATCGAGGGCAAGGAAGATTACGAGTGCAAAGAGCCGCACATGAGAAGGATCGGCTGAGTTCAGACGTAGTCCATGAAGACCTGGTTGGCAAGATCAACGCCCTTTTCGGTGAGCCGGTAAATGCCGTCTGAAAACTCGACGAGTCCTGCCTTCTGTTCTTTATCTAATTCCGCGCCAAATGCACTTGCCACGGGCATTCCGAAGCGATCCTTAAACGCCTTCTCGCCCACGCCGCTTCTGGTCCGGAAGCCGAGCATCATGAACTCTTTTTTGCTGTCGTCTTCTGACAGTATCTCTTCCGTGATGAGTACTTCTTCTTTCTTTGGTTCTAGATCCTTCATCGCGGAGAGGTATTCGTCGAGTGTCTCGGCATGACGGCCGCGCTCGGCTCCGATGTAATAGTGCGCTCCGACACCAAACGCGAAGTAAGGTTCGGCGCGCCAGTACATCGAGTTATGGCGGCTCTCAAAACCGGGGCGCGCCATGTTGCTGATCTCGTAATGAGTAAATCCGTTCTCCTTGAGAGTACTCGTCACGAGATGGTACATCGCGCGGTCTTCTTCCTGGCTTATGTACTTTTCGATGTCGCCGTTATATCTCGCGTACATCGGTGTTCCTTCTTCGAGGATCAGCGAGTAAAGCGAGATGTGCGGGATATCATTACTAAGGAAGAAATCGAGCGTTTCTTTGACGCTCTCCATGATCTGTCCCGGGATGCCGAGCATCATGTCACAGGAGATGTTAGAAAAGCCCGCGTTTTTTGCGTCCAGGATTGCCTTTTTCGCGGTCTCGGAATCATGTATCCTTCCAAGCGTCTGAAGCACCGAATCATCAAGGCTCTGAATGCCGAGAGATAAGCGGTTGATGCCCGCTTTCTTAAACCCGGATAGTTTCTCTTCATCGATCGTTCCAGGATTCGCTTCCAGCGTGATCTCGCAGTCCTCGGAAATGCCATAAACATCGCGCAAAGTACCGAGGATCTTCCCTACCTGCGAAGGCGAAAGCAGCGACGGTGTACCGCCTCCGAAATAGATCGTCTGAAGCGGGTTCTTGTCGTCCGCGCCAAACCACTTCTTTCCCATCTTCGCTTCCTTACAGACCGCATCAACGTACTCGTCGATCCGGTCTAAACACGACGGAAAAGAAAGAAAATCGCAGTATGCGCATTTTCTTACACAGAACGGGATATGGATGTACACGGAGGTGACCGGAAGTTCAGGCATTCAGCACCTTCTTTACCGCGCCGGTCAGCGCGAGCTCGAACTTCTTAAAGCTCGGAGAAACGTTGTTTCCGGGAAGCATGTATTTGGAGATCTTCTCTGCCCATGTCGCCTTATACTGTCCGATCGCGGGATAGCCGATCTTCTTGATGCGGTGGGACTGCTCGCGAAGAAGCACGTCGCAGAGGACTTCCCATGTACCGCAGATGCTGTCCTGTTCGTATTCGGACAGTCTTTGAAGATCCGCATCCGGATACGCAAGAAGGATCGCGTTCTTATCCGCAAGGATCCAGCTCTCCATCTCTTCTACGGAGATCGCGATGACAGTTGAAAGGTCTCTGGCGTAACGGCGGCAGGTGTCCTTGAGTTTGCTCATGAGTTCTTCGGGATCATGTTCATCGGAATCGATACAGACGATCACGATGATGTCCGTTCCTGCGTAAACTTTGTCGTACGCGCGGAGTTTTGCGGGCAGAAGCTCCAGAAGACCGGCTGCCAGCGGCTCCGGCTTGTCGTCCGGATGGGCAGGCCAGTACCCGCAGCCACGGTGCGGCCGCAGGTAGGAAGTAAATTCCGAAGTATATTGTTTTAAGATACAGTTCGTCAGACGCTGAAGGACAACGCCGCCGGATCTGTCTTCACTTAGGATCTCTACTCGCATCGAAGATGTCTTCCCCTTTAGTTGTCAAAATGTCCCGCGTACCAGATCGCGCCCATGCCGACACCCTGCTCGTACAGTTCACATACGATCGGGATCGAGCCTGCGCAGCGGATATCGATCTGGTCGTCCCATGTCTTTTCGCCACGGGAGAATACCCAGATCTCAGACGGTGATAGGTTCTCGAGAATATACGGATTGTGTGTCGTGAAGATGATCTGACAACCCGGATAACGCATCGAATAGTTGCGCATCTCAGACGCCAGAACGTCGAGCATGTCGTGATAAAGTCCCTCGTCCGGAGACTCCATGAGGATCAGAGGCTTCGGGTCCGGATCGGAAAGCAAAAGCAGGAACAGCGCGAGCATATCCGGCTTTTGGAAATGCTTAAGTACTGCCTGTTCATCCTTGTCGCGAAGGCCCGGGATCGCTTCCATTAATTTATTTAATATCTGCTTGTATTCCCCCGGTTTTTCCTGACGTAGATAAGCAAGTACGTTCTTGGCATTCGAGCCCTGATTGTTGAGGTGCTTATGTCCGCCCGGCGTCATGTCCTCGGGGATCTGATAGGTCTGATCTTTTCTGAAACCGACGAAATACCAGCGAAGGATCTCGCGGTACGTCCGGTTCGTGAAATAAAACTGCTTCATGGCGCCGTACGCGTGAAGCGCGGATGTCTGCGAATCGTTCATTTCGCCGTCCATCTTCTCGCCTTTAAAGAGAACGAAACCTTTTCCTTCCTTAAACGAAAGGATGTCCTTCGGCTCGTCCATTCCTTCGCGCCAGAGCGTGAGTTTTTCTTCCTCAAAATGTGGCTTTCCGTGAACGTTCGAATCGATCACGAGACGATACTCGAGATAGGTCGTATCCTTTTCCTGCGGATCGTAAAACTTAAAGCAGAGAGTAGCGACCATGGGCTCGTCGCGGTCGCCGAGAAGGTTCGCGAAACCCGATCTTCCGGACTCCGTAGAAGCCGCGGCAGGTCCTTTTACCACGGCACCCTGAACAAAAGAAAGGAACGAGAAAAACATCGTCTTTCCCGAGTGGTTTCTGCCGATCAGGGCCTCGATGCCGTTGAGCGGATGGGCGACGGAAACGCCCGCCGATAAAGCAAGAGATGACTGCCCTTGGTCCTTCCGGATGTCGTCCAGAAGCGCACCAATACAGTCATCTTTGAATAAACCGAAGTTTTGAATATGAATACCAAGTAACACGTTCTTCACCGCCTGTTCTTTAGAGAGGCCTCCCCGCTTCTCGAAAAGCACTTTTCAAGCTCCGGGACTATGTTACTTCTTATTTTAACTCTTTCTTGTCCTTTTGAACACGTACGAGAATGTCGGTCAGCTCATTTTCGAGTTCCGTCAGTCTCTTTCTCGCGTAATCGATCGAACGGGAGTAGATCTCTTCGGACTGCTGGTTCGCTTCCGTTAAGATACGCTCGCTCTGCTCTTTGGCAAGGAGTGTGACCTGATGCTCGTCGACCATGATCGCCTGACGCTGCTCGGACTGACGGAGGATACTCTCCGCTTTCTGACGCGCGGAAGCGACGACCTGATGCTGATGGTCAACGATCCACTTTGCCTGCTGAACTTCCGACGGGAAGCTTGCTCTGATCTGCTTGATCCAGTAAAGAACGTCGGCACGGTCTACGACACAGTTGTCGGAAAACGGCACGCCCTTGGCCTGTTCGATCGTTGCCTGCAGCTGATCGAGAAGTTCGTATAGATCCTTATCTGATGTTCTTACATTTCCTTCCGGCATATGAAAAACCTCCTAAACGCTTATCGCGAATATTACTTTTCTGCTTTTTTCTCAAGCAGTTTTTTATGAACCATCTCTTCGATCTCCGGCACGCACATCCGGCTGATGTCGCCGCCGTAGTAAGCAACTTCTTTGATGATAGACGAACTGGTAAATGCCAGGTCGGCACGGCACGGCAGGAAGATGACCTGATAGTCCGGGAACATCAGGGTATTCGCCGCGTTCATCTCCGCCTCGTAGCGGAAATCCGACTCGCTTCGAAGGCCTCTTACGACCGCGGAAGCGCCGAGTTCACGGTATACGTCAACGAGAAGGGATTCTCTGGAGATGACTTCGATATTCGGAACGTCCTTAAGGCAGATCTTTGCCATCTCGACACGTTCTTCAACGGTAAACATGGATGTTTTCGCGCGGTTGATCATGACAGCGACGACGAGCTTGTCGCAAAGGCGCGCTGCTCTTTTTGCGATGTCGATGTGACCCAGTGAAAACGGGTCGAAACTACCGGGAAAAATAAACGTCTTCAAATCGGTTTCTCCTTACTTACGCATACCTTTCTTATTCTACAAAGAATGTTACCAAAGTTGACCCGTACTTACAACTCTTAATACATGTCATATTAGTTACAATTGTTGAAATATCAGTGTCTGCGTCGGATTCGACGATGAAGATCCCGTCCTCGTTTAAAAGAGAATACTCCTTGATGAGTTCCGATGCCGTTTTGGCAAAAGCACCGGCCATGGCATACGGCGGATCCATGAAAATGATGTCGAAGGACTCACCCTTTTTTCCGAGAAGTTTCAGCGCTTCGGCAAACGCCATCTTCATGGGTCTGGCCTGTTCCTTCAGGTGCGTTTTTTCCAGGTTCTTGCTGATGATCTGCTGGGCTTTTCCCGCCTGATCGATGAGGACTGCAGACTCCGCGCCGCGAGAAAGAGCTTCGATCGCCATTTGTCCGGTCCCCGAAAAAACGTCGAGGAATTTACTTCCCGGCACTCTCATCTGAATGCTCGAAAAGATCGCCTCCTTGACCTTATCGGTCGTCGGACGCGTCGCGTCTCCTTTCGGCGCTTCAAGCACCGTTCCTCTGCATTTTCCGGATACCACTCTCGGCATTACTTCGGATTCTCCTTACATATCGCGGGTTTGTTTTCCTACTATACCACTACTTCGCCGTTTGGGAAAAGATTTCTATACTTTCAGGCGAAGCCGCGCACCAACATCAGAGACTCGGCTTCTGCCAGGCGTCGCCGAAATGACTGTGGAACGCTTCGAGCATGATCTTCGCCTCGGGCTTTTCCAGTTTCGGATCGTCGCTGATCATCTTCTCGATCGCCTTTTCGATCGGATCGAGACAGGAAGCGTCACGGTAAAGGTTCGCCATCTTCAGCTGCGGGATACCGTGCTGCTTCGTACCGAAGAAATCACCGGTACCGCGAAGGAGCATATCCTTTTCGGCAAGCTGGAAACCATCTGTCGTTTTACACATCATGTCGATCCTCTCCTGGGAAACACCTTCATACTTATCGGTCTGAAGGATGCATAGCGACGGCAGGCTTCCGCGGCCGATACGACCTCGAAGCTGATGCAGTGTCGAAAGACCGAATCGCTCGGCATTTCGGACGACCATAAGTGTCGCGTTCGGATTATCTACGCCGACTTCGATAACGGTAGTCGAAACAAGAACGTCGATCCTGCCTTCACCGAATTCTTTCATGACCTTTTCTTTTTCTGCGGCCTTCATGCGGCCGTGAAGTAGTCCGACATGCATATCGGAAAGGTCACCTGAACGTAATTTCTCATAGTACTGCACCGCGGACTCGAGGTCGGACTTCATCCTCTCTGCGAGCGTGCCCTCCTCGTCCTCGTAGGCGTCTTCCTGAAGCTCCTCGATCATCGGACATACGACGTATACCTGATGGCCTTTCTGGACCTCCTGACGGATCGTGGCGATGACTCTTCCTTCTTCGTCAAACGAAGCGCGGATGGTCTTGATGGGCTGTCGTCCCTTCGGCATGCTCTTGATGACCGATACGTCCATATCTCCGAAAAGCACAAGTCCCAGTGTTCTCGGGATCGGTGTCGCGGACATGACGAGCGTATGGATGCCGTGGTCGGCGCGTTCTTCCGTGGAAGATCTTTGCTTAACACCGAAACGGTGCTGCTCGTCCGTGACCATCAACGCCAGATTCGGGAAGATATTCTTTTCCGAAAGCACCGCGTGGGTACCCACTAAGATCCGAACTTTTCCGGACTGAAGTCCTTCTCTGATCTCCGCTTTTTTCTTTGCGGTGGTGCTGCCGAGCATGAGCTCACACCCGATGTCCGTGCCGTTTAAAAACTTCTTAAATGTCTCATAGTGCTGTGACGCGAGGACCGCAGTCGGCGCCATGAATACCGCCTGATATCCCGCGATCGCGCATGCCGTCATACTGAGGAAAGCAACGACCGTTTTACCGGAACCTACATCGCCCTGCACGAGGCGGTTCATGGGGCGTTCGGAAGAGATATCCGAAAGGATATCGTGTGTGACCTTCGACTGGTCTTCGGTCAGCGTAAACGGCAGTCCCTTAATGATGCTCTGGAACTTTTCCATATCCTCTTTCTTGCCTCGGATCGGGCAGGACGCGCGCATGTCCTTCTGCTCGAGTTTATACACAGAAAGCGCGCCACGAAGGAGGAACAGCTCCTCGAATACGAGGTACTTTCGCGAGATATCGACTTCTTCCATCGTATCGGGGCGATGGATCTTTTCGTAGGCATACCGGATCGCGCAGAGCTTCTGCTCTTTTCTGAAAAACAAAGGCAATACTTCCGAAAGAAGCGGCAGCGCGCGATCCAGTGCGACATTCACGATCGCTCTTATATGACCTTGCTTGAGCCCCGCAGTCAGCGGATAGATCGGCTGGATCAGGGAATGCTTTTCTTCGTCTTTTTGTCTTTGGTCAAATACGGGATTTACGACCTGAAAAGTAAATCCGTCACGCGTAATTTTTCCGTGGAAAAAGTATTCTTCGCCGGCGACCATCTTCTCCGCCAGATACGGCTGGTTGAACCACACCGCGCGGATGCTGCAGGTGCCGTCGGAAAGGGTCGCGAAGATCGTGGTCTTTCCTCTGTTTCGGGATACCTTCGGGGTCGCGACGATCGTTGCGATAAAGGACTGTTCCTTATCGTGCTCGAGCTGAAAAAGCGGGACGCATTCGGACCAGTCTTCGTATCTTCGAGGAAAAAAAGTAAGAAGATCGTACACGCAGTAAACGCCGAGTTTTTCGAGCTGCTTGGCGCGTCTTTCTCCGACCTTCGGAAGAAACTGTACGGGGGTGTCGAGCCTGATCTCAGCCATGCTTCACCTTCTTCTTTCCGGTCGGGCAAAGGTCCAGAAGTCCGCACTCCTCGCACTTTGGCGATCTCGCGTTACAGACGGTTCTTCCGTGATCGACCATGCGGTGGCCAAAAGGCGCCCACTCCTCTTTCGGAAGGATCTTCATGAGTTCTTTTTCAATAGTCAGCGGGTCTTTTCCGGAGCTTAATCCCAGGCGTCCCGAGACACGCATGCAGTGCGTATCGACCACAACAGCGGGAGTTCCGAACATCTCGGAGACGATGAGGTTGGCGACCTTTCTTCCGACGCCCGGAAAACGCATGAGTTCTTCCTGCGTGGTCGGAACTTTTCCGTCGAAATCATCGCGCATCATGCGAGCAATCTCGTATAAGTAATGGGACTTGGCTTTCCAGAATCCGCAGGGCTTGATGATTCTTCCGATCTTCTCTTCGCCCGCTTCCAGAAAATCCATATAATCCGGGTGCTTTTCGAAAAGCACCTTCGTCACTTCATTGACGCGCACATCGGTGCACTGGGCAGATAAAACGGCTCTAACTACCAGGTGGAAAACGTTATCGTCGATGTCGAGGGTACACTCGGTCTGCGGGTAAAGCTCGTGCAGACGAAGAAGTATCGCCTCCGCGTTCTTTTTACTCATTTTTTCTCCTCGGGTCTTTGGGGCTTGGTCTTAACGGTGTAGATGAACTTCGCGCCGCCTAATTCTTCGCCCTTTTCCGCCCAGATCTTTTCGCCGTGCGCGGTGATGATCTCGCGGCAGATATAAAGGCCGAGGCCGAATCCGCTCTCTGTTCTTGAAGGATCGACTTTATAGAAGCTCTCGAAGACACGGTCGAGCTTGTCCTCGGGGATACCGCAGCCGGAATCCTCGATCGTGACATAGACCTTCTCTTCGTCTTCGTTATAGCTTGTGGAAATGCCGATGATACCGTCCTGCGGCGTGAACTTGATCGCGTTCGTCAGGAGGTTATAGAATACACGGTACTGCAGCTGAGATTCGCCGAATACCATCATCTGCTTGTCGTGATTGGATCCGAGATCGACATTGACGCTGATCGTCTTATCGGAAATGAGATTCTCGACATCCTGTACGGCGTCATGGATCATCTCGTTGATATCGAATTCTTCCATCTTCGATTCATCGACCTGGCTCAGAGACGATGCCTCGGTCATGGAGTTGATGAGTTTCTGGATCCTCTCGACCTGCGTCTGGATGATATCCATGTACTTCGGATAGTTTTCCGGCGGGATCGTACCGTCGGAGATCGCGCTAAGGAAGCCCTTGATGGATGTTAGCGGTGTTCGAAGATCATGCGCGATACTCGAGATGAAGACCTTTCTGTCGGCCTCCTGGTGCTCGAGTCGGTCGATCATGCTGTTTACGGTAGAAACCATGTTCGTGATCTCGTCCGTGAGCATGTATTTCAGTGTGGATTCTTTTCGAAGTTCCGGAACGTCGATACGGACCGAAAGGTCACCCTGCGTTACGGATGTCGCCGCGTCGGAAAGCGCACGCAGCGGGCGGATCAGAGATCTTGCCATCAGCGAGAAGAACAGAAGCGCCATGGAAAACGAGATCAGGATCGGAAGCAGCAGCGCGTTCGAAAGACGCCAGAATACTTCACTTTCCACGTTCAGCGTATTGAAAAGCACTATGTTGAGGTCGTTCTGCGCCGTGGGAACCGCGACGGAAACGGCGACGCTTCGGGAGTTCGCGAAGATGCCGTTCGTAACGTCCGAGGTCTGCGCCTCACCTTTATGCAGGAAAAGATCCAGTACCCGTTCGTTGGGTAAGAATACATAGTTATCCGCCTTTAGGATATCGCCTCTCATGAAGTCCGGAACGGAGGTCGAATACTCGATCCTTCCGTCGGATCTTACGAACCATACGGATACCTGCTCGGTCCTTGCAAAGGAATTAACGAATGCCTGTACCGCCGATTCGGAAACGGAAGCGTCCGCCATCAGGGAATCGTAGGCAAGCGCCAGTGAGTTTGCCTGACTTTCGATCTTTCTTTCGTTTTCGGAAATAAGGGATACGGTGGTCTGACGGTAAAAGACTAAGATCAGCACCAAAAACACAAGTATCGTACCGACCGCAAGCGACAGGGTCGTTCGGAACAGTACGGATTGTGGCTTTTTCGTGCTATTACTCATGTCTTTCCCCTAAGAAACGGAAAATCTTATTTTTCAGTCGTCTCGAATTTATAACCGACGCCCCAGACCGTCTTGATCTGCCAGTTCGTAGACACTTCCGGTCTTTCGAGCTTTTCACGGATACGCTTTACGTGTACGTCAACGGTACGGGACTCTCCGTAAAAATCGTAGCCCCAGACATTTTCGAGAAGCTGTTCTCTTGTGAATACACGGTTCGGATGCGATGCCAGGAAGAACAGGAGCTCCAGTTCCTTCGGCGGGATATCGATCTCCTTGCCGTCTACCGTTACAACATAACGGGCCATATCTACGGTGAATCCCTCGTAGGAGATCACTTCGGTATTCTCTTTGGAATCAGAGGATTCAGCAGGCGCGGCATCGCGCTTTTCGGTACGGCGTAAGATCGCTTTCACTCTCGCGAGAAGCTCCTTCGGCTCGAAAGGCTTCTGTACGTAGTCATCTGCGCCGAGCTCGAGACCTACGACCTTATCCAGGGTATCGGATCTTGCCGTCAGCATGATGATCGGAACATCCGATGTCTTTCTGATCTCACGGCAGATGTCATATCCGTCTTTTCCCGGGAGCATGAGGTCAAGAACGACCATGTCCGGCTGAGATGTCTGGAAAGCTTCCAGCGCGCGGTCTCCGGAAAGACAACTGGTTACGGCAAAACCGTCTTTATCGAAGTAGAGTCTTAACACTTCTACGATATTCGGATCGTCGTCAACAACTAATACCTTCTTCATACTCAACCCTCACTCCCTTTATTTTTTCAGCATATCCTGCAGTTCTTCCATGAACGAGTTGACGTCCTTGAACTGACGATATACCGAGGCGAAACGAACATAGGCGACCTCATCGATCTCTTTTAACTGCAGCATGACCATCTCGCCGATATCGTTTGTGGAGATCTCACGTTTTGCCGTGTTCTGGATCTGATTCTCCACATAAGAAACGATCTGCTCGAGCTGTTCGCTACTGACCGGTCTTTTCTCGCAGGCCTTCATCAAGCCTCCGAGAAGCTTTTCCTGGCTATAGACCTCACGTGTACCATCCTTTTTAATGACGAGAAGCGGAAGGAGTTCGACTTTCTCATAGGTGGTAAAACGCGAGGAGCAGGATAAACATTCACGCCTGCGGCGGATGGCAGAACCATCCTCCGCAGGCCGCGAATCAATTACTTTATCTTCAAGATGTCCACAAAAAGGGCACTTCATAAGTTATCACTCATCCAGATTATCGTTATCACTCATAAACCAAGGAAGAAGTCTCTTCTTATCCTTAGACGGAGCCGGAGCTTCGACTGTTCTCGGCATGGAGACCGGAGCCTGCTCTCTCGGAGCCGGTGTCGGAACTACGTTCGGTGTCGGTCTTCCACCCTGCTGCATCGGACGGGATACCGGAGCCGAAGGAGCGGCGGAAGGAGCACTCGGTGCGGAATAAGAAGTTGTCGGACGAGCGACCGGCGGCATCGGAGCTACAGGAGCCTGCGGTGCGGACGGCTTGGACGGAGAATAGATCTTCGCGTCATCCTTTACTTCCGGTTCCGGATCGCCAAAGAGGAATTCCGGAACTTCCGGCTTTGCAGCAGGCTTTACTGCCGGTGCCGGAGCTGCGGGCTTCTCGTAAGAAGATACCGGAGAGATCGGACGGCTTGCGGAAGCACTTGCTGTTCCCTGGCCGATGATCGTCGGATTCTGCTTGGAGATGATAGATGTTGCCGGGCGGAAAGCCGCGGAAGCGTTTTCTGTATTATCGAAGCCGGATGCGATAACGGTGATCATGATCTCGTCTTCGAGTGTCGGGTCTGTAACCGCACCGACGATGATGTCCGCGTCACCTGCTACTGCGTCACGTACAACGGATGCAGCAACATCGATCTCGTGGAGCTTCATGTTGCGGGAACCTGTGAAGTTGATGATTACGCCGCGGGCGCCCTCGATCGTTGTGTCGAGGAGCGGGCTGTTGATGGCCTGCTTAACAGCGGCTGCCGCTCTGCCCTCACCGGAAGCACGGCCGATACCCATGTGGCAGATACCTGCGTTTGTCATGATACGGCGAACGTCTGCAAGGTCGAGGTTGATGAGACCCGGGATAGCAACGAGATCGGAGATACCGGCAACACCGAACTTGAGGACCTGGTCGGCCATGTTGAATGCGTCGTCAATGGATGTATCTTCGTCTGTGATATCGAGGAGCTTATCGTTAGCAACTACGATCAGGGAGTCAACGTACTTTTCGATCTCGCGGATACCGCGTTCAGCGTTCATCGCACGTCTCGGACCTTCGAAACGGAACGGGCGTGTAACGACTGCTACTGTCAGGATACCGAGTTCACGAGCGATCTGAGCAACTACCGGAGCAGCACCTGTACCTGTACCACCGCCCATACCGGCTGTGATGAACAGCATGTCCGTGCCGCGGATCGCCTGCGCGATCTCATCCTTACTTTCTTCGGCTGCCTTTTCGCCAACCGTCGGATCAGCGCCGCAACCCAGACCTCTGGTGATCTTCTCACCGATCTGGATCGTAAGCTGTGCCTTGGAACGGGCCAGCGCCTGATGGTCTGTATTAACGGAAATAAAATCAATGCCCTGGACGGAACTTTCGATCATACGATCGACAGCGTTACATCCGCCACCTCCGACACCGATTACTTTTATTGCTGCAAATGGTTCGTCATCCATGGAATATCCGAGCTTAAAATCTGACATAGCCTTCTATCCTCCGTCTCGTGCTTATATATACTAATTCATTATGAGCCTTCTAAGCTATCTTTTACAATTCTACACTAAATGTGGGGGTACGGCAATAGACCAAAAACGCCGTCAAAAAACGCGTTACAGAACGATTACCAGCGTTTTTCAGGCCTGTAATGAAACTCTTGATAACATCAAAATGTAGTAGTCGGTCATCTCAAGATATAGTCTCTTCCCGACATGTCCAGAACGGTACCGGTCTTTCCCTCGAAATAGCCTGATACCACGGCATAGCGGAGCCACGTCATGTCGTCGGAGATCGTCGTAAGAGATCCGATCTTCACCGAGATCGTGTGATCGACGTTCGGAATGTTCAGATCAATGAATGTCGTCATGTTTTCGCAATAACGGACGCATATTACATGTGAGAGAAAATCGAAGCCGTCGCCCTGGTCTGCTTCCGCGGAATCCGATCCTAAGATCGCGCCCAAAACGGTGATGCAGATGTCGTATCCTTCCGTGGAGGTCATATCCAGTTTTTTCCCTATCTGCGCGGATCTTATGGGCAGTCCGCGGATCTCGGGGATGCCCTGCGGGACCTCTCCCGTTTCGATCTCCAGGACCACGGAATCCTCCGAAATAATGGCATATCCGTCGGGGATCGCCACGTAAGCTACTTTTCTTCTTTCTGTAATCTCAATGTAAACTTCTCCGGGGTATTTCGGGTAGACTTTGGCGTCCGCGATATACGGATCGGAATTTCTGATCTTGTTCTCGACTTTTCCGTACTCGAACTTGGCGATCTGCCTCCAGGATCCGCCTACATGCGAATACAGCAGGTCGTTCTTATGGATGTCCGCCAGCTGCAGGATCTCTTCTGTCGAAAAGCGCTTGTTGCCGCTGACATGGATCTCCTGCACGCGAAAGTTCGGGTGCACGAAGAAAAGAAGCACCAGGATGAGAGCGATCATGGAAAGGATCATGGCAAGCCAAGTCTTTATCGAAAAGCGCCTGAGCACGGCCACAATTTCGCCCATGGCTCCTTCCGGCCGGCGGGCACGCTTTTCAGACGCCGCTTTTTCTTCGGAAGCGTCATCGATCTCCTCGACATCCTCGACTTCGTCGATATCGTCAAGTTCCGGTTTCCTTATTTTCTTTTCCGGATCGTTATCGGGCAAGTGCTTTTACCTCATCACAGATACGTGCCGCCGCGTCATAGATCGCAAGCTCACGCGCGTTCTTTCTCATTTCCTGCATCCTCTTCTTATCCGCGAAAAGCTCCTTGACGATGCCCGGGAGTTTCTCCACGGCCTGGTCGTCCGGAATGAGGATGCCTGCTTTACCTTCTACGAAGGTCTTGGCGTTATATGTCTGATGGTCCTGCGCCGCATAAGGATACGGGATCAGTACGGAAGGGGCTCCGACGACCTGGACTTCCGCGCAGGTGATCGCGCCGGCTCTTCCGACGAAAAGATCACAAGCCGCAAGATAGACTTCCGGGTCCTTGATGTACTCAAAGACCTCGATGTTCTTCGGCCAGTTCTTCGCTTCTTCCATGACTTCCTTATAGCGCTGTTTTCCGACGCTTAAGATGATCTTCGTGTTCGGATCTTCGATCGTTTTCGCCAGCTCGACGATCGCGGCGTTAACGGTCCTTGCACCAAGGGATCCGCCCATGGCGAGGATCATGGTGTCGTTTAACGTAAGGCCCAGTTTTTCACGGCAGGCGTCTCTTTCCACGGAGGAGAATACGCCGCGGATCGGGTTACCGGTCACGACGACCTTTGCTTTCTTATGGAAGAAATGCTCGGTGCCCGGAAAACTCGCGCAGACGGTGCCCGCGTAACGGGACATCATGCGGTTGGATCTTCCCGGGAATGCGTTCTGCTCGTGAAGAAGGATCGGTACTTTTTCCTTATGCGCGGCCGCGATAAGCGGGCTGCAGACAAATCCGCCGGTTCCGACGACAACGTCGGGCTTTTGCTCACGGATGATCTTTCTGCACATCTTTCTTCCCGCGAGAAATTCCTTCACGGCCTTGATCGTTTTCTTACTCGGCTTCATCGGGAGCTGGGCCGCGCGGATGACCTTAAACGGATATCCCATCGAAGGAATGATCTGCGCCTCGAGTCCTTTTTCCGTACCACAGAAAAGCACTTCGCAGGAAGGATCCTGCTTTTTGAGTTCGTCCGCGATCGCTACCGCCGGATGGATATGTCCGCTCGTACCGCCGCCTGCAAGAATAACTTTCATAACTTACACCACCAATTTTACTGTTTTTCTCTTTCTTCCGGATCTCGAGACGGAAAGGATCATGCCTACCGAGATCATGAAGAAGAAGTTCGCCGTTCCGCCGTAGCTGAAGAACGGCAGCGTGATACCTGTCGGCGGGATCGCTCCCGTCGCGACACCGATATTCAGGAACGCCTGTAGCGTCAGAAGTGTCGTATATCCTGTCGTAAGAATTCTCGTAAAGAGGCTGTCGGCCTGCCACGAGATCATGAAGCCCGTCAGGGCAAATGCCCAGAACAAAAGAAGGATCACGAGGCCTCCGACGAATCCCAATTCCTCGCAGATAATGGAATACACGTAGTCGTTATGCGCCTCCGGAAGATACATGTACTTCTGGCGGCTGTTACCGAAACCGACGCCGGTCATGCCGCCGGAGCCGATCGCGATGATGCTCTGTTCGATCTGATAGGTGTCGTCCTCGTCCGCCGTCTTTTCTTCTTCCTCTTCGGCGTTCATCGTCGAGAAGATATTCAGACGCGTAACAACGTGCGCGAAGTTCTTTTCGAGCTGCTTCTTCCGTTTTCCCGGCATCGCCAGATAAAAGACGCCGCCGATCACGAGCGTTACGGAAAGAAGGATCGCGGTGCCGCGGATCCACGAAGAAAGCGGGATGCCGCACACGAGAAAACAGATCGCGGAGATCGCGCTCAGGATAAGGAAGCACGACATGTGCGGCTGAAGCACGACGATCAGAAGACAGAACATGACGAGCACTCCGGGGATCGTAATGTCGATCAGCGCGTCAAATGTCTTCTGGTTAAATCTTTCGGTCTTGAGCTTGCCCTTTTTTCTCATCCTCTGGATGAACGAGCGGTAGCCGGCGATCGAATAGACGATCGCGACTTTAACGTACTCGGACGGCTGGATCGAAATGCCGCCGATGAAGATCCATCTTCTCGCGCCGTTGATAACGGAACCGGTAAAGAGCGTAAGGAGCGCCATACCGACCGCGGAAAGATACACAAAGAGCGTGATCGGCCATTTATCGAAGGCCTTCAGCGGAATGAACGTGATGACCAGCGCGGCGATAAATCCGAGGATCAGAAAGCCGCCCTGGTGGATGACGTAGTACATGGAGTTGCCCTGAGACGTATAGGCTTTCGGCATACTCGCGGAAAAGAGCATGACCATACCGAACGCCATCATGATGAGGACGATGACGACGATACCCATATTGACCCGTCGCGGCGCGTATACGTCGAGCGACTGGACCTTACCGTCTTCTCGGAAAGCAATGTTCTCCGAGACCAGGTCTTTCATCTTTCGTCTCATGCTTCAATTCCTTTCGAGATCAGGTCGTTATAGCTGTCGAGGATCGTGTACATCTCATAGGAGTGGGATGCCTTAAGAAGGACATAGTCGCCTTTCTGCGCGATCTTTGTAAGCATTTCGGCCATCTTCTCTTTATCGTTAAAGATGTATACCGGAATGTCCTTGGACACCGAGTATACGCCTTCTAAAACATTCTTCGTAAAATCGCCCATGACCAGGACGCCGTCAAGCCCGACGGACGCAGCCTTGGCTCCGATCTCGAAGTGCTTTTCGGGAGCAACGTCGCCAAGCTCAAGCATATCGGAGATGCAGGCATATGCCTTCGAATGCTCCGCCAATCTTCTTACCGATTCAAAAGCGGCCATCATGGACTCAGGTCCTGCGTTATAGGAGTCGTCGAGGAAATATACGCCTTCGACGCCGACCAGTCTTTCACGGTGGCCGATCTGCTCAAAGGAAGCGATACCCTCCGCGATCTTAGATGGTTCGATACCGAAATACAGACCGCAAAGAAGGCCGGCCAGTGCATTTCCCACGTGATGCATACCGACGACCTTAATGGAAAGGTCGATCTTCTGAAGTTCACCGAATCCCGCTTCCGCGGTAAAACTGATGCGGTCGCCGTTGATCCTCGGCTGCCCGGCAAAAGCAGCGCCGTAGCAAGGTCTTTGCAGTTCAACTTTCTCCATCGAGGTATAAGCGATCTTAATATCTTCGCGGATGAGGCCCTCGTCGGCTGCTTTCTGCAGATATTCGTCGGCATATGGAATGACCAGAAGTCCGCCTTCTTTTAAGCACTCGAGGACTTCGAGCTTGGCGCGCATGATCTCCTCTCGAGATCCCAGTCTCTCGATATGCGCGACGCCGATATTCGTGATCACCGCGACATCCGGGTGCGCGATATGCGTCAGCTGGGAGATCTCGCCGCGAAGGCGCATGCCCATCTCGAGAACGAGCACGTCCGTGTCTTCAGGCGTATCGAGGATGGTCTTCGAAAGACCGATCTCGTTATTGTGGTTGGCCTTAGTAACGTAAGCTTTGCAGCCTCTTGAAAGCGCGGAGTAGATCATCTCACGGGTACTGGTCTTTCCGACGGAGCCCGTGACGGCAACGACCTTGCAGCCGAGGCGCAAACGCTGGTATTCGGCGATCTTCGTAAGCGCAATGGTCGTATCCTCGACGAGGATGACCGGAACACCTTCCGGCGCAAATTCCATCGTGGAAAGAACCAAAAGCGCGGCGCCATCGTTTGCCGCCGCTACCGCGTACTTGTTTCCGTCGAAGTTTTCACCGATCAGGGCAAGGAAAGCGTTTCCCTCGCGGATCGTTCTGGTATCCGTAGAGATACCGTCGACGATGTATTCGTCCGCGCTTTGCGGCTTTCCTTCTACCGGGAACTGCTTAAGAGTTCCTCCGGTCGCCTTCAGTATCTCCGAAATGGTAAACTCAGCCATTTTTACTTATACTCCTCTTTCTTTCTCAAGCTCCCGCAGCACTTCCGCGGTCACCTTCGAATCGATAAAGTCCACGACGGAATCCTTGATCGTCATGGTCGTCTCGTGTCCTTTTCCCGCGATGACGACGATATCTTCGGGTTTTGCCATCGCGACGGCATGCGCGATCGCTTCTCTTCGATCCTCGATAACGACATAAGGCGCGCCCTCGACACGTTTGATTCCCTCGACGATCATACCGGAGATCCTGCTGAAATCCTCGGATCTCGAGTTATCTGTCGTGACCACGGTGAAGTCGCTGTATCTTCCGGACATCTCACCCATGGTATATCTTCTTTCCGTCGGACGGTCACCACCGCAGCCAAACAGCGTGATGATCCTTCCCTGACATGCCGGACGGATCGCCTTCAGAAGCACTCTCAGGCTGTCTCCGTTATGGGCATAGTCGACATACACGCGAAGGCCGAGCTTATTCGGGACCTTTTCCATTCGTCCCGGAACGTGCGTGAAGCACATGCCCGACTTGATCTGCTCGATCGGAACGCCCGCCAGATAAGCGGCCGCCGCGGCGCAGAGTGCGTTATTGACGTTAAAGTCGCAAAGAAGCGGTACGAAAAGCTCTTCTTCGACGTCCGGTCCCACGAAGGTGAACCGCATGCCGGGAACATTGTCCTGAACAGTCGGAGCCATATCCCGGACGAAGAAGTCCGCTTTTCCGTCGACACAATAAGTGTAGCACTTTTCCGTATGTTCCTGCGCATACTTAAGAACATCCGGGAAACGGCGCGTGTTGATATTGACGAGCGCGATCTTACAATGCTCGAAAAGCTTGAGCTTGCTCTGGAAATAATCCTCGTCCGACTCGTGCTCGCCGTCGGAAACGTGGTCGTTCATGAAATTGGTAAATACACCGATATCAAAACCTACGCCGTAGGTCCTCTTAAACTTCAGGCCCAGGGAGGAAACTTCCATGACGCAGTTAACGACGCCCTCTTTCTTCATGTCGGAAAGAAGCGACTGGAATTCCCAGGCCTCCGGTGTGGTGTGCTTGGATTTGACGGCTTTCGTGCCGAACTTGTTTTCAACGGTTCCGATCAGGCCGCACTTTCTTCCGGATCTTTCTAAGATCTCGTGAAGGATGTAGGTCGATGTGGTCTTTCCTTTTGTGCCGGTCATGCCGATGATGTGCATGTCCTTGGAAGGATGACCGAAGTGGCATACGGCCATCTCGGCGTATACTTTTCGCGTATCTTCACAGGCGATCACGGCGGTATTTCCGGCCTGCTCGATGACTTTTAAGACCTGCTCGATCTCGGGAAGTCTTTTTTCCTCGACGAGGATCATGGCCGCGCCTTTTGCAGCGGCGTCACCGATGTGCTTGTGACCGTCATCTCTCTGGCCGATCATGGCGACGAACGCCGTGCTCGGAGTTACTTTTCGAGAGTCCAGAACGATCTCGTCGAACTCACGGTCTTCCCCGCAGATCCATGTGTATTTACTTTCCCTAAGAAGATCTTTTGCTTTCATGTCCCTATCCCTTACTCCATCTTCAGATAAATGACCGTTCCGTATGGTACTTCCGTCGGCGGCGGTGCTTCGGTCTCGGATGTTTCGCCATCCTCGCCGGTCTCGCCCTGTGCGCCTTGCGTTTCGGTCGTATCCCCGGGTTCTTCCGTCGGAGACCCCT
This sequence comes from Clostridiales bacterium, assembly GCA_017561715.1. Classification (GTDB taxonomy): domain Bacteria; phylum Bacillota; class Clostridia; order Saccharofermentanales; family Saccharofermentanaceae; genus Scatonaster. Next base: position 132,224 of record JAFZBN010000018.1, read on the forward strand.
CCTCCGTCGGATCCGCTTCATTGTCATCATCAGGAGGCGGTGTCGGCGTCGGCGTCAGATCCGATGCCAGACCTACCGATCCCGGCGGCGACTGTGAAACGACGGTACCCTGGAGGTTTCCTTCCACAATGAAGTTCAAACCGTACTGTTTCGCCATCTTTCTGCATTCGATGATATTCATGCCCGTAAAATTCGGGATCGGAGTCTTATTCATGTCCTCTTCCGATACCGTATCCGGGTAAAGCACAATAACTGAGCTCTTATATACCGTCTCTTCCTGGCCGTAATACATCGTTCCGACGATCGTATCGAGGCTCATGGAGCCGGTACCGTCGAGTACCGTAAAGCCTTCGTCCTCCAGTGCTTTTTTCGCGGAAAGGAAAGTCTTGCCGGTGACATCCGGAACGTGGAACAAAAGGCCCATTCTGTCATATTCATCCTTCGACAGCTTTCTGTCGACGTTCATGTACTCAAGCGTTTCTTCAACGATCCTGGCGGATACTTTTGCCGCGGCGGAAGAACCGACGTCCTTATCCTCCGGCTTGTTGATAACGACCAGAACGGCGATCTTCGGATCGTAAGACGGCGCGTAGCAGCCGAAAGAGATAACGTGCATACCGGCTTCCTCACCGACATCGATGGTGGATGTACTGGTCTTACCTGCGACATAGTAGCCCGGAACGTAACCCGCGGAACCTGTACCCTCTTTAACTACGTCCTCGAGGAGGTTTCTTACACGGGCGGAAGTCTTCGACGAGAAGATGGTACGTACCTTTTCCGGCTCGTATTCGCGGATGATGTTTCCGTTTGCGTCAACGACTCTCGATGCGATGTGCGGACGCATCAGGTCGCCGCCGTTAACGAGCGCGGAATATACGGAGATCAGCTGCAGAGGTGTAACCGTGGAAGACTCACCGAAAGAAAGTGTCGCAAGGTCGACTTCGGTCGGCTCGGCGTGGAAGATGCCCTTTCCTTCCGCAGGAAGGTCAACGCCCGTTACATCGTAGAATCCGCAGTTGTGGATATAGTCATAGTACTTTTCGATACCGATACGCTGCGCGAGACGAACGAAGATCGGGTTACAGGAACGCTCGAAGGCTTCTCTCAGCGTTTCATCACCGTGGTTACCGTCGGTCTTCTCTCTCCAGCAGCGGATCGTATCGACCGTGGTGATCTCGATCGGAGCATCGCTGAAGATCTCGTCCTCGTAGGTGAGACCCTCTTCAAGCGCGATCGCCGTAGTTACGGCCTTCATGGTGGAACCCGGCTCGTAAGTGTCGGAAATGCAGCGGTTTCTCCAAGCGTTTCTCATGAGGTACTCCGCCTGATCTTCCGAACTCATGTCCGACCATGCCTTTTCGCTTACGCCATAGGGGATATCACGGGGTGTATTCAGGTCAAAGTCCGGCATCGAGACCATGCCGAGGATCTCGCCGGAATAAGGATCCATGACGATACAGGTAACGCCCTCACGCGGCTGGTACTCGTTATACGCGTCGCGGCAGGCGTTTTCGCAGATCCTCTGGATATTCATGTCGAGCGTCAGCTGGACGTTATAGCCGTCCTGCGCCTGAATGCTCGTCGGCGCGGAATAAGGAAGCGCGCTCTGGTTGTAGTTATCTACTTCCGCGTAGGTGTAGCCCTCGGTACCGGTCAGGTAGGAGTTGTAGTACGCTTCGATACCGTACTGACCGATCAGGGAGTTGTCGCTCTGGTCCGCGAATCCGATGACCTGTGCGGCAAGGGATCCGTAGTTGTAGTAACGCTTCGGCACCGCGTCGATCTTGACGCCGCCGATGTTGTGCTCGGAAAGGTAAGCCTGAAGGCCCTTCATCTGCTCGTAATTGACCTTCTTTTTGACCTGAACGTACGGGGTGTCTTCTTCTCCGAGCCATTCGACCATCTTATTGGCATCGGCGCCGATGAGCTCGGCAAAAGAATCGGCGATATCCTGCTTGCTGAGCGGTTCTTTTCGATTCTCCTGAGACTTCATGACGTCAGAAGGCGTGATACCGATCGTGTATTCGTACGTCGTACTTGCGAGGATATTGCCGTTTCGGTCGAGGATATCGCCTCGGTTCGGCACGTCTTTAATACGCTGCCAGTGCATCTGGGAAGCTTTGTAGGAATATTCTTCGTACTGGTCGTGCTGGAGCTTGAACTGGACTTTGATGAGATATCCCATGAAAAGAGTCAGTGCAAGAAAGACAGTGACCAGTACGATCCTTCCGCCGATGCGGAAACGGGCCGTATTGGTCTCGTCGTTCACATGCGTATTCTCTTTACGTTCGTTTTGAGACATGATCGTCCCTGTTCCTTTCCCATCCGAGCATCAAGAACCCTCTTCGGAATAATAATTCGCCAGGTTGCGTTTTGCCTCCGCAACGATGTCTTCCGTCAATCCGACAGAATTATAGGAACGGCTTGTCGTCATGTGATCCTTCTGAGGAACAACGACGTTAACGATCTGCTTGTCATTCGGTTCCACCATGCCCAGGTGCATGCTCGCGGTCTTCTTTACCGATTCGAGGTCGGCAGACACGAAAAGTGTCTCGCGGAGCTGGCTTGTTTCCTGGCGCATCTTGTTGATCTGGCGCTCTTTTTTATTATTCGCAAAGTTCATCGATGCGATCTGTGCTTCATTATACACCAGCAGACCGAACAAGGCAGTGACAAACGCTACAGCCAGAGAGAACAAAATAAAGTCGCGAAAACGTCTTAAAGTCATGGAAACTGTCTTCTTGCGGTAATTGCCGTAAGCTGTTTCCACGGCACGCTTGTTCTGCGCGCGGATCTTTTTCTTTCTGGCTTCGGTATTTACGGGGGCAATGGCACCGGTGGCTTCCAGCGCGCTCATGTAGCGTTCTGCTTCGCCGTCGTCAAAGGCAAGGAAATTCAGGCCGACCGAATAGTCCGTGCCTGTACTTTTCAACAAAGCATCATATGTGTCTTTTTTCGATACTTTTACTGCCTGTGCCATACCTCTTCATTCCTTTCGAACACTCGTAGTTTCGCGCAACCTGAGCGTTTATTCTCCATAGCCTCTTTTTTCGAAGCGACGATGGGTTTGCTATGGATCTGTCTCCCCATCGGCTTCTTCCCGCAAACGCATACCGGGAATTCTCTCGGGCATGTGCACGGGTTTTCGAGTTTGCGGAAAGCTTCCTTCACCAGTCTGTCCTCCAGAGAGTGAAAGGAGATCACCGCGAACCTTCCGTGAGCATTCAGCAGGGCTGGTACCGTATCCAGGAGCTTTTCGACCGATCCGAGCTCGTTATTGACCTCGATTCGGATCGCCTGGAAGCACCGTCTCGCCGGATGCTGATCCTCTTTTCTTGCGGCGCGGGGCATCGCGCTTCTGATGATCTCAGCAAGCTCGGTCGTCGTCTTGATCGGAGATTCAGTTCTCTTTTCAGTGATGACCGACGCGATCCTTCCGGCGTATCTTTCCTCGCCGTATTCTCTGAAGATCCTTGTGAGGTCTGCTTCCGAATACGTATTGACCACGACCTCCGCGGAAAGCTCCTGCTGCCGGTTCATCCGCATATCCAGCGGACCCTCCTTCATGTAGGAAAAACCACGTTCGTCGGTGTCGATCTGATGCGAGGATACTCCGAGATCTGCCAGTACCCCGTCTACCTTTTCAATGTTCAACTCTTCGAGCACTTCCCCGATCTTTGAAAAATCGGTCTTTACGAGTACCCATTTATTCTCAGCGCCCAGCTGCTCTCTTCTTTTCTCACAAGCCGCCAGTGCTTCATCATCTTTATCCAGCGAGATGAGCTTTCCGTTATCGCCCAATCTCTCGACGATCCCCGAACTGTGTCCGCCGCCTCCGGCCGTACAGTCAACGTAGATCCCGTCTTTTTTGATCGACAGGCCTTCCATGCACTCCTCGAAAAGGACCGGTACGTGATGGAAATTACAGTCCTGTGATCTCATAGCCGTCCAGATCGATGCTCTCCTGCTCCTGCGACTCATTCAGTTCGTCGTAGTACTTCTTCGTACAGAGCTCGAGCGCATCTCTTCCCATCTGATAGATGCAGATCTCATCCGAAGGCTCCGCTCCGATCCTCTTCCAAAGCTCGGAACTTACGGAAATACGACCCTGACCGTCCAGTTCGCATTCCAGTGCCTCACCGATAAGTTGTCTTCTTGCGTGGCGGATCTTCGCGTTGGTCATCGGGATCTTACTGAACTGATCGACGATCTCCTCGAAGCGCGGCTTGCTGTAAACGCTCAGGTAACCCTGGTCCTGATTCAAAGTGACAAACATGGGCGAGCCGATCTGATCCCTGACTTTTGCCGGGATGAAGATCCTGCCCTTGGCGTCCATTTTGTTGATGAATCGAGCCATTGTTCTCCTTTGTGAAAATCACCACTGTTCTCCACAAACAGTATCATTTCCACCACTTTCCACCACTTTTGTAGTCATTGTAATAAAATAACGTTTACATTTCAATACTGTTTCAACTAGAAAAATGGGGATAATCGGGATTTTAGGGGCAAAAAACGAACAAACGCTCGTTTTGTTCGTTTTAACCACTTCTTTATCAAGGGAGCCGCTCGACCGTCCACCGCCGCCGCTCCCCCTTCGCTCAACTTTGGATCTTCCTGCGCGGATAATCCTCTGAAAGTGTCTCTAAAACAGCCTTCACAGAGACTGTTTCAGAGGATTTCTCATTTCCGGTGTCTTTCTTGGCAAAAAGACCCTGTAAGTGTCCCTGTAAATGGTGCCTACAGGGACTTATACAGGGATTTTGCTTTTTTGACCATACTCGTCCCTGTAAACGTCCCTGTAAAACGTTTCTAGAGGGACACTTTCAGGGACTTCTCTCCTGGTGCGCCGCCGCGACGGGATCTCGCACGCAAACATATAGAAAAAGGAAACAAAAAAGCCGCCTCATTTGAAATGAGACGGCTCGTCAATCTTGATTTTTGCGCGGTCTTGCCCGCCGGATGGCAGCAGTTATATACCAGGCGGCGTTCCTGCCTGGCGCCCGCCGCTATGAAGACGGTTTTCGATCCATAGATATGTTTAGTATGAACCCCAGCGAGATGAAGTTAACCATCATCGCAGTACCTCCCATGCTGACGAAAGGAAGCGGGATACCCGTGATCGGCAGAAGACCGACGCACATGCCCATGTTCTCGATAAAGTGGAACGCGTACGAGCCCGTAAGACCTACGATGATGTAGGAGTATGCTTTTCGCGAGGACTTAGACGCGACATAAAGACAGCGCACCAGGAAGAAAAAGGCCAGGACCAGGATCGCCGTGGTGCCGATAAAGCCCATTCGTTCGGAAACCGCCGAATAGATAAAGTCGGATTCTTTAACGGGCACTTTGACCAGAACGCCGGTGTGGTTACCCGTAAGACCGCCCGACGCGATCGCCTCTTTCGACTGGACGAGGTTCCACTCGGAAACCGGGTCGGAGCCTTCGAAGATCAAAGACAATATCCTCTTCTTCTGGAAAGGCTCGAGGTAGAAGTTCCATACCAGCGGGATGACTACGACGATGAGGCCGGAGATCGCCAGCAGGAAGTATCTGTACTTGAGGTTCCAGATAAAGAGCATGCATACGAATGAGAAAATGATGACCATCGCGGTACCGAAGTCCGGCTGCTTCATGATAAGAAGCAGCGGGATACCGTAGATGACGGCCAGATAGACCCAGCCGCGGATCATGGAGATCGCTTTGGTGCCCATATCCTCAAGGATATAGGAAGTAACGATAACAAGTCCGATCTTGGTCAGTTCGGATGGTTGGAAAGTACCTAAGAACGGAAGCTGCATCCAGGCGTCGGCGCCCCACTTATCCGCAAGGGTAAAACCGTCGATGATGACCCATACAAGGAGCAAAAGGGAAGTTCCGTAAAGGATCCATCCGATGAGTTTCATGAACTGCGTATCGAGAAGGCAGATCAGAAAAGCGATGAATATACCGATAACGGCAGCGATCACCTGTTTATAAAAGATCGTGGGATAGCCTTCGTAGCCCTGGGAAAGCACGAGATTTAAGACATAAAGACCAATGGTGGTAATGGACAGGATCGGAATGATCAGCCAGAAATCCACCGTTCGAAGTGAATTGTTCTTCAGAAATTCAATGCCGGATTTTCCCTGACCCATTGAAGCCTCTTACTTTTCTTCGTTCTCGTCAGAGTCCTCATCAGATCCCTCATCGGAATCCTCGTCGTCGGACTCATCTGCTTCGTCAGCATCTTCGTCGGCTTCTTCGTCATCGGATCCGTCGGAATCCTCGTCGTCTTCGTCCTTGACGGTAAAGGAAGACTTGGCCAGTCTCTCGACTCTGTCCTCATCGTCCTCATCATCGTCGTCCTGCTCATAGCGGCGGAGCTTCTCTTCTCTTCTTCTCTTTGCGTCACGCAGCATCTGCTCGTCGGCCTTGATGAATCTTTCCGGGATCGGCTTCTTTTCCCAGTCGTACATACGAGCGAGGGAAAGTACCAGGAATCCGAGAACGATCAGTACCAGGGAAAGCACCTGGGAGATACGAAGGGATGTGCCCGCGATATAAAGGGAATCGGTACGGAGTCCTTCGATGAAGAAACGTACGATACCATAACCGATGCAGTAGCAGGAAGTAACCGTCCACGGCTTCTTGCTCTTGCTTCTGATGATAAACAGCGCGATGCAGATGATCAGGCAGGCCACCGACTCATAAAAGAATGTCGGGTGGACCGGCTTATTGGAATCGAGGTTCGGGCAGTTCGCGGAAAGATAACGGGAGATCGCCGCACTCCTCATGCCCCACGGAAGATCTGTCGTGGTACCGAATGCTTCCTGGTTAAAGAAGTTGCCCCAGCGTCCGATCGCCTGACCGAGCGGGATATAGACCATAACAAAGTCGATGACCGTCGCCATCGGGATCTTTCTGATCTTGGACATCAGGAAAATACCAAAAGCGGCACCGAGTACGCCGCCGTAGATGGCAAGGCCGCCTTCTCTTACGTTCGTGATGTTGGAAAGTGTTTTTCCGATATTGCCCTTCACATAGTAGTCGCCCCACGAGCAGAAGACGTAGAAGAGTCTTGCGCCGATAAAAGCCAGCGGGATCGAAAGGAGGCAGTAGTCGGTAAGAAGGTCCGGAGTCAGACCGTGCTTTCTGCACTGCCTCATGCCGAGGATCAGGCAGAGTGCTACCGCGAACGCGATCAGCATTCCGTACCAATAAACGACGAAGCCGTTGATGTCGATCGCGGCGTTACTGATATTGAACTTCCATCCCAGACCCGGGAAGGTTACATAATACTTTTCAAGTGCAACTAGGTACTGCATTATAGGACCTCATTTCTCTTTCTTTCTTGTTCACGCAATATAATATCACACATATCCTTCAAATCGAACAGGTAATTGACGGCTTTTGTGATATTCGAAAGCCGCCTTCTGGTCTTTCTGCATCTGTTCTTTCAACTCATCGAGCGAACCGAACTGTATTTCCGGACGGACGAACTTGAGGAGCATGACGGTTCCGGAAGTGCCGTAAAGCTGGTAATGGCCCTCGAGGATCATGGTCTCCGTGAGCGGAGATTCATCGTCTTTATTGACGGTCGGGCGAAGTCCGATGTTCGTGACCGACGGGTAAACGACGCCGTCGAGAAGATATGCCGAGACATAAACGCCGAACTTCGGGACGATCTTCTGCTCGGGGATCCGGATATTCGCCGTCGGGAAACCGAGTTTTCTTCCGATCTGCTGGCCTTTTTCCACGACTCCGGAAAAAGCAACGGGGTGGTCAAGGAGCTTTTCGGCCATCTCCACTTCGCCTGTCGAGATCAGTTCGCGGACCCAGCTGGAACTGATCCTTCTGTCCTCGTGGTTAATGGGATCGACGGCGACCACGGTAACGTCATTTTTCTTGCCCCAGGCCTTCAGTGCTTTTACATCGCCGGCGCGATCTTTTCCGAAGTGATAATCCGCTCCGACCACGACGACTTTGGCCTTGATCCAGTCCTTTAAGCAGACTTCCATAAAAGTCTCGGGGCTCATCCCCTTTACCTTTTCATTAAAAGGAAGCGCGAAAAGATCGTCGATACCCATATGCGACACCATACGGCAGCGCTCCGAATAGGTGGTGATCAGGTTGTTCTGGGATTTACTGGCCGGCGGGTTCTCGAAGGTCTGCACGGCGGTGCGGATATTATACTTCTTCGCTTCCTCGAGCATGGTCGCAAAGATCTTCTGGTGCCCCAGGTGGATGCCGTCGAAATATCCGAGCGCGACGGCGCGCGAAGAACCTGCATCCGAAGCCATCGATGGCGTAGAGATCAGTTTTCCGTCTTTATTGATGATGCAGTTCCAAACGTTCATATCTTATGCGAAAACCCTTTCTTCGCGGATCACAAGGCTTTCGTCTTCTTTCTCCGAATAGATCACGGCAACCGGCGCCCCCGAAAAAACGGCAAGGACGCGAGCCCCTTCTTCTATGTCTCCCATTCTATCCTTAAAGACCGAAAAATCAAGTTTTTTGCCGTTTTGAAGGTCGGCCGCCTCTTTACTGCTGACCTCGACTTTGGGAAGTCCTTCCATCGCTTTTATCTCTTCCACGACAAAAGCACTGTCGCCCGAACTATAGCGTTTCTCGATCTCTTCGATCGTAAGGGCATCATCGATCGAGAAGTTTCCACACGAAAGGCGCCTGAGCGATTCACAGTACGCGCCGAATCCGAGGGAATTTCCAATGTCCTCACAGAGCGTTCGGATATAGGTGCCTTTGGAGCAGTGAACTGTCATTTCGGTTTTCACCGTCCCCACTTCTTCCCGGATTTCGTCGATATCAATAGAGAAAATGGTCACTTTTCTGGGAGGGATCTCCACTTCCTGGCCTTTTCGGGCATAATCGTAGGCCGGACGGCCGTTGATCTTGATCGCGGAATATACGGACGGCACCTGGGTGATCTCTCCGACCATTGCCGCTACGGCGGAACGAAGCTTGGAATAATCGTTCTCGGAAAGCTCTTTCAGTTCTTCCTCCGTCGGCATCTTCCCGCCGACGACCTCGCCTTCGATATCGCCCGTGGACGTGATTCTACCGAGCACCATCACGGCGCGGTAAGTCTTATCGTCATGTTCCATGTAGCGGAGAACACGCGTGGCTTTTCCGACGGCCACGGTCAAAAGACCCGTGGCAAACGGATCGAGGGTTCCGGCGTGACCGGCTTTTTTGGTGCCGAAGATCTTTCGGATACGGGAAACGACCGAAAACGAAGTCATGCCTTCCGGCTTATCTACGAGGACAATGCCACAGGGTTCGGTTTTCTCAGTCATGTCTTCTCCAGGTAGGAAGCGGCTTCTTCGATGATTCTCTTAACGAACGAATCAATGTCCGTATTCTTTCCGCTGAAGCCCGCGGCTCTGTGATGTCCGCCGCCGCCGAAGATCTGCGCGAAATCCGCCGCGTCGAATCCGACTTTCGTTCTGCAGTTCACGCGCAGTTCGCCGTTTTCGTTCTCACGAACGACAAATGCCGCAATTACCGTGTCGATGTCGCGAAGGACGTTTACGATGCCGTCCGCGGCGCCTTCCGGGGCATTTGTCTTTTCCATCATGTCGAGCGTGATCTTCGTGATCGCGACTTTGCCGTCGCAGTGAAGCTCCATCGCCGCCATCGCCATGCCGTGAAGTCTTACCTTGCCTTCGCAAGTCTCATCGAAGAGGTGGTACGCGTTATCGGTAACGTTCGCGCCTCTTTCCATAAGTTCCGCCGCGATCCGAAAGGAGCTCGCGCGGGTATTTTCATAGGAGAATTTTCCGGAGTCGGACTGGATACCGACCATGAGGTAATCCGCTACGGCCTGGTCGACAAGTGCTTTTCCCGTGGAATCTTCCCACTCCTTAAGGAGCATGTACATGAGTTCCGCGCAGGAAGCGGACTTGCCGTCGACGTACGAAAGCTCCGCCGCCGGGGACGCGGAGACGTGGTGATCGACCACGACCTTCTTTTCTGCACGCTCGAAAAGCGCCTCGCAGGCGCCCATACGGCTTCCTTCGGAGCAGTCCACAGCGAACGCCAGACCCTGACGCGCGAAGATATCTTCTTCGGTATCAGGCGTTACGATCGTCGTCAGCTCAGCGGGAATATTCATAAACGAAAGCCGCGGCGGGATCTCGCATTCCAGGATCACCCGGGATGTATATCCCAGCTTTTCGAGGGACGCGGCCAAAGCCACGGCTGTTCCGATGCAGTCACCATCCACACGGGCGTGCGGAAAGACCTGTATCTCTTTTTCCTTCTCGGAAGGAAGATACGCAAATACACGTTTAGAAAACTCACTCATGGTTTCCGGCACGTTCTTTGTCCTCCTTGATGGTACGGTCGATCAGATCCATCAGGTCCATACCTTTCTGGATCGATTCATCCAGCTTGAAGTGCAGTTCCGGAGCCACACGGAGCTTGATCCGTCTTGCGACCTGGCTTCTGATGAAACCGGATGCGCGGTTAACGGCCTCCATGCACTCGACTTTTTCCTTCTCGGATCCGTAGACCGAGAGGAATACCGTGGCATGGGTCAGATCAGAGGACATTCGCACTTCCAGGACGGACGTCATCATGGGGATACGGGGATCCTTGACTTCCGTCAGAAGGAGCTGCGAAATGACCTTCTGCATCTCATCGCCCACACGGGCGGCACGATTCTGTCTCATGTTCTCACCCTGTATGTATTACTTTCTCTTAATTTCCTGCATCTCGAAGACTTCGATGATGTCGCCTTCTTCGATGTCGTTATAGTTCTCGATGGAGATACCGCACTCATAACCCGCGGCAACTTCCTTGGCGTCATCCTTGAAACGCTTGAGGGAAGCAAGCTTGCCCTGGTGTACGACGATACCGTCTCTTACGACACGTACTTCAGAAGTTCTGAGTACCTTACCATCCTTAACGTAAGCACCACCGATCGTACCGACGGAGGATACCTTGAAGGTCTGGCGGATCTCGACGTGACCGAGAACGACTTCTTCGAACTTCGGCTTGAGCATACCGGTCATAGCGGCCTCGATATCTTCGATCGCGTTATAGATGACGCTGTAGAGCTTGATGTCTACGCCGACTTCCTTGGCCTGCTCGGTAACGACAGCGGAAGGACGAACGTTAAAGCCGATGATGATCGCGTTGGATACATCAGCCAGCGTAACGTCGGACTCTGTGATCGTACCGACACCACCATGGATGACCTTGACGCGTACTTCGTCGTTCGTGAGCTTTTCGAGAGACTGTGTAACGGCCTCGACGGAACCCTGAACGTCTGCCTTGATGATGAGGTTGAGATCCTTGACCTCGCCCTCGGCAAGTACCTGCGAGAGGTTTTCGAGCGTCATTCTCGAAGACTTATGCAGTTGCTCTTCTCTCTGCTTGATCTTTCTCTTCTCAACGAGCTGACGAGCCATCTTCTCATCGGTTACGGCATAGAATGTCTCGCCGGCTTCCGGTACTTCCGGAAGACCTAAGATCTCGACCGGAACGGACGGACCTGCCTTCTTCTGGGCAGCGCCGTTCTCGTCGTACATCGCACGGATGTGACCGAAGATCGGACCTGTAACGAGAGTATCACCGGATCTGAGAGTACCGCGCTGAACGAGTACGGTTGCGACCGGACCTCTGTTCTTATCGAGCTTGGCCTCGATGACCGTACCCTTAGCCTGACGCTTCGGGTCAGCCTTAAGTTCCATAACGTCTGCGGTAAGAAGTACCATCTCGAGGAGTTCGTCGATACCTTCACCGGACTTAGAGGATACCGGAACCATGATCGTGGATCCGCCCCATTCTTCCGGAAGCAGGTCATGCGTGGAAAGCTCCTGTTTTACCTTATCGATGTTCGCGCCGACCTTATCGATCTTCGTGATCGCTACGATGATCTCTGTATTTGCGGCACGAGCGTGGTTGATGGCCTCGACTGTCTGCGGCATGACACCGTCGTCTGCGGCAACTACGAGGATCGCGATATCCGTTACCTGAGCACCACGGGCACGCATCGTTGTGAACGCTTCGTGACCAGGGGTATCGAGGAACGTAATCTGACGGCCCTTGCAGCGTACGGTGTAAGCACCGATGTGCTGTGTGATACCGCCGGCCTCGCCCTTAACGACGGATGTCGAACGGATCTTGTCGAGGAGCGATGTTTTACCATGGTCAACGTGACCCATGACAACAACGATCGGCGGACGCGGTTTCATGTTCTCTTCGTTATCTTCGCCTTCATCGAAGAGGATATCTTCCTCTGTGACCTCCACGATCGGTTCGGTCGTGATGCCGTATTCACCGGCAACGAGAGCGGCCGTATCATAATCGAGTTCCTGGTTTAATGTAACCAGCATACCCATCATCATGAGTGTCTTGATGACATCCGCGGATCTCTTTCCGAGACCGTCCGCGAGATCTTTTACCGTAATGAACGGCGGGAGTTCAACGTGTGTCAGCTGCGGCTTAACGACAGGTGCTGCGACGAAAGACTGACGCTTTACCTTCTTCTTGCCCTTGCCGCCCATGTACATCGAATCCAGAGCTTCGTCATTGGAAAGGATATCGGAAGCGTTACCTGTAAACTGGTTGGTGCGCTTGTTACCGGAACGACGGTCGTTGTTGATGGACGTCTTCTGGTTATCCTTCTTGGAATCCGCCTTCGGATCCTTTCTGTTCTTCTCGTAAGCGTCACGAGCCGCGAAGTTCGCCTTCTCCTTAGTAGCCTCCGGCGGGAGATCCTGCTTCGGCTTCGAAGGTCTCTTCGGCTGGTTTCTGTTATTGTTGTAGATATCGTCGTCGTCCTTATCCTTCGGAGTGAATCCGCCGCCGAAACCACCACGGTTTCCGCCTCTCGGACCACCGAATCCGCCGTTGTTCGGACGGCCGCCCTGCGGTCTGTCAGATCGAGGATATCCGCCGGCTCTCTGTCCGCCCTGATATCCGCCCGATCTTCCGCCGTCCTTCGGGCGAACGAAAGTAGACGTCTCACGCGTAACGCTCGCGGACGGTGCTTTTACAACAGCAGAGGAAAGCTTCGGAGCTTCCTTCTTCTCTTCTTTCTTTTCTTCCGGCTCTTTTGCCTTCGGCTCTTCCTTTGCGGCAGCTTCCTTCTTCGCAGGAGCTTCTTCCTTCTTGGCAGGAGCCTCGGCCTTTACTTCCTTTTCTTCCTTCGGCTCGGCTTTTGCCTTAGCAGGAGCTTTCTCCTCAGCTGCTTCAGCCGTCTTCTTGGTCGACTTGGAAGCCGTCTTCTTCGGAGCTTCTTCCTTCTTCGGCGCCTCGGCCTTTACTGCCGGTTCTGCCGGAGCCGGTGCGGGTGCCGGTGCAGCTGCCGCTTCTTTTTCGGCAGGCGCCGCGGAGCCTTCCTCTACCGGAGGTTTCTTGGCCTTCTTATTTACGCGGCCGACGCGAAGGGTCTTCGTTCCGGAGATACCACTTACGGTCTTCTGCGAAACCGACGATTCAACCTTAGTCTCGGTAGAATCTCCCGTCTTGGTTGTTTTCTTCTCTTTTTCTGCCATCGTTTCCTCCTGTTTATTCCGCTTTCTCAGCGGACTTCTTCTTATCCAGTTCGTCGATCAGTTCCTTGAGCTTTCTACCCATTCCCTGATCCAGTATTGCGATCGCGATCCGACTGTCTTTTCCGATCGCTCTTCCCAGTTCTTCCGCGGTTCCGAAGGTCCTGCAGGACACTTCTTCGTCCTTGGCCACCCTTTCGAGCTTTTCCTTCTGCTTAGTGGATCCGTCCTGCGAGAGGATCAGAAGTTCAACTGCCCCCGAACGCATCGCGAGTTCCACCGCGTCAAAACCGGATGTCAGGAGACTCGCACGGAACGAAAGTCCGATCGTACTGAGTATCCTTTCCCTGGTCACCGGCCGGTCCTTTTTCATTTCTTCGGATCGACCTCCTTCATCTGATCCAGGCCCTGCCGGATCTCTTCGGGATCCACCTTTCTGTGAAGTCCCCGGTCGAACTGTGAATTCTCGACCGCTTTTTTCATGCACTCCGGGTCATGGCAGACATAAGCGCCTCTTCCGGGCATCCTTCCCGTCGGATCGACCGTGACTGTACCGTCCGCCTGCGCCACGATCCGGATCAGATCCTTCTTCGCGAAACGCTCACGGCAGCTCACGCACATTCTCATCGGTATCTTCTTCGCCATGCCTTACGCCTTCCCCGTCTTCTTATGACTTAAGCCTGCTCGTCGGAAGCGGCTTCGCCTTCCTCATCGTCAGCAACAGTAAAGTTCGCGACGAAATCGTTCTGAACCATCTGCTGGAACTGAGATGTGCTCTTGATATCGATCTTCCAGCCGGTAAGTCTTGCGGCAAGACGTACGTTCTGACCGGAACGGCCGATTGCCAGAGAATACTGCTGATCCGGTACGACTACCTGAGCATTCTTCTCCTGTGTGCCGTCTTCGTTGGTAATGATCTCAGCGTCAACACGCTCTACCTTTGCCGGAGAAAGCGCGTTGCTGATGTAGACCGCCGGATCTTCGGAATAAGCGATAACGTCGATCTTCTCATTGCCGAGCTCGTCCATGATCGCCTGGATACGTGCGCCTCTCTGACCAACGCATGCGCCGAGCGGATCTACGTCCGGATCTCTGGAGATAACAGCGACCTTGGAACGGGAGCCTGCCTCACGGGCAACGGATACGATCTCGACGATACCGTCGTGGATCTCCGGAACTTCCTTCTCGAGGAGCTTCTTAACGAGGTTCGGGTGACTTCTGGAAACGATGATCACCGGACGCTCCTTCTGAGTTTCAACACGAAGGATCAAGAACTTCATTCTCTTGTTGAAGGAATAATCCTCGTCCTTTACCTGCTCCTGTCTCGGAAGTGTTGCTTCGGCACGGCCGATGTCAACAAATACGAAACGGTTATCGGATCTCTGGATCACACCACTCGCCAGCTCGCCGATCTTATCGGAGAACTCGGACTGGATACGATCGTTTTCCGTATCACGAAGCTTCTTGCTGATCGCTGCTTTCGCGGCACCTGCAGCCAGACGGCCGAGGGACTCTACATCGATGGTCATCTCGATCGTATCGCCTTCTTCGAGGTCCGGGTCGATTTCCTTTGCTTCCGCGAGGGAGATCTGTGTCTTCGGATCTGTTACCTCAGAAACAACCTCTACGACTTCGTAGACGTACATATCACCGGTCTCACGATCGATCTCGGCAAATACCTGCTCGTTCTGCTTCGCATCAGAGAACTCTCTCTTAAATGCAGCTACGATCGCTTCTTCGATCGCCTCGAAAAGCACTTCTTCATCGATGCCTCTCTCTTTTGCCAGTGCGTGAATAGCTTGCAACAGTTCTTCGTTTTTCATAAACTCTCTCCTTTATCGCGTTTGTTGCCAATTAAAACCGTATTGTTCTTGATGCTTTCGCGATCTTGTCCCATTCCAGCTCGATCTTCTTGTCGCCGGTGTCCAAGATCAGTTTTTCTTCCGAAGCGTCTTCGATGATCCCTTCCAGATGCTTACTTCCGTCGATCGCCGAGAAAAGAGAAACTTCGATCTCTTCGCCCTGATGGCGTACATAGTCGGAAAGCGAGGAAAAAGGTCTCGTCGCGCCCGGTGAAGATACTTCAAAATAGTCAGGGTCCGCATGGAGCTTACCCTCAAGCGCCTTGTCCACCTCACGGGAAACCAGCTCGCAGTCATCGATGCCGATGCCGCCGCGCTTGTCGATGAAGATGCGAAGGAAGTAATACTGTCCCTCTTTCTTGTATTCACAGTCCACAAGGTCAAAGCCGAGTTCTTTTACGATCGGCTCAGCGATATCGAATGCTTCCTGTGCTACTTTTGATCTTCCTGCCATGCGTCCTCCGTCTCTTTGATAAACAAAAGAGCGGGCCAAGACCCACTCTCCATGTCAAACACTTCTAGCAAAAGTATGTTAACACTAAAACTTATTAAATGCAATGGTTTTCAGGCATTTTCGTATAATAATGGTATAAAAGGTGAATTTCTCTTTTCCTTTGTTTTATTTACACAATTTTAACCTACTTTTTCTTCTGGCTACTATTCAAATTATCCAAGTTATCATGTAGAATAGAATTATCCAAAAGATAAACGTTGGATAATCAACAAAACAAGGAGATGATGCCAATGATAAAGGTAATTGCAGGAGAAAAGGGAACAGGGAAAACAGCTCAGCTCGTAGAAATGATCAACGAGCAGGCGACAACGGATAACAATATCGTATGCATCCAGCGTGGACACCTTCTCGACCGTCTCATTAAATACAGCGTCCGTCTCGTGGACCTGGACGAGTATCCGGTTGAGGGTTTTGAACAGTTCTTAAGTTTCGTTGCCGGTATCTGCGCAAAAGACTATGACGTAACTCACATTTACGTAGACAGCATCCTGAAGATCACAGGCGAAACAGATTATGAAAGATTCGCAGCTTTCCTCGGAAAGTTCGACGAATTCCTGGGAGACAAGATTACAGCGACAATTATGTGCAGCCGTGCTGCAAGCGAGCTTCCCGAAAGCGTAACCAAGTACTGCTGAGCACCAAATATAGCGCATCCTACAATTAAATAGAAAACAACAGGGACTGCCCGATCAGGACAGTCCCTTCTTTTTACCTTCTCTTCCGCTCGAAAAGCACTCGTTACTTCACAGATTCTTCCCGGACTCTCTCCACGAACTTCATGACGGCCATCTCACCGATCTCCTGTTTGTCCGGTTCGAGATCACGGCTTCTCACCGATACGGAGTGGTTCGCCATCTCTTTTTCACCGACGACAAGGATGTACGGCACACGGTCCATCTTCGCCGCGCGGATCTTATATCCGAGTTTCTCATCCGACTTGTCGAGCTCCACGCGAATGCCGGCCTCGCGAAGTTCCGATGCCAGGGACTCACCATACTCGAGATACTTGTCCGAAACCGGCAGGATCTTCGCCTGCACCGGCGACAGCCATACCGGGAACTTGCCGGCATAGTGCTCGATCAGGATGCCGATGAAACGGTCGATCGATCCGAACACCACGCGGTGCAGCATGATCGGTCTGTGCTTCTCTCCGTCCTCACCGATATACTCGAGCTCGAATCTCTGCGGCAGCTGGAAGTCGAGCTGGATCGTGCCGCACTGCCACATTCTTCCGATGGAATCCCGGATGTGGAAGTCGAGCTTCGGTCCGTAGAAAGCACCGTCACCTTCGTTGATCGCGTACGGCTTTCCGACGCCTTCCACCGCGGCCTTGAGGGATGCGATCGCGAGATCCCACTCCTCATCACTTCCGATGGAATTTTCCGGTCTCGTTGACAGTTCGATCTCGTATTTAAATCCGAAGCGGTCATAGAACTCATCGATCAGGCGCATGACGCCCTGGATCTCCGACATCACCTGGTCTTCTCTCATGAAGATATGCGCGTCATCCTGAAGGAACGATCTTGCGCGCATCAGCCCATGGAGCGTGCCGGACTTCTCGGCGCGGTGCACGATACCGAGCTCCGCAACTCTCATCGGAAACTCCTTGTAGGAGTGCTGCTTCGACTTATACACGAGCATACCGCCCGGGCAGTTCATCGGCTTGATCGCGTAGTCCGTATCGTCGACACTCGTCGTGAACATGTTCTCTCTGTAGTGGTCCCAGTGACCGGACTTCTCCCAGAGCGTTCTCATCAGCATGATCGGCGTACTGATCTCCTCATAGCCCTCACGCGAATGGATCTTTCTCCAGTAGTCGATCAGATTGTTCTTCAGGATCAGTCCCTTCGGGAAGTAGAACGGAAGTCCCGGGCCTTCTTCCATCAGCGCGAAGAGTTCCAGTTCTTTTCCGAGCTTTCTGTGATCTCTCGCTTTCGCTTCCTCGAGCTGCTTGAGATACTCTTCGAGCATTGATGCCTTCGGGAACGAGATACCGTAGATCCTCGTGAGCATCGGGTTCTTCTCACTTCCGCGCCAGTACGCGCCGGCGACGGACAGGAGCTTGATCGCCTTGATGAAGCTTACATTGGAGATATGCGGACCCGCACAGAACTCCGCGTAATCGCCCTGCTTATAGAACGAGATCCTCTCGTCGTCCGGGATCTCCGAGATCAGCTCCATCTTGTACGACTCATTTCTCTCTTTCATGTAAGCGTAAGCCTCGGATTTCGACACATCGTAGACCTGAAGGATCAGAGACTCCTTGACGATCTCCTTCATCTTCTCTTCGATCGCAGAGAGGTGCTCATCTGAAAACTGGAATCCAAAATCAAAGTCATAGTAGAATCCGTTCTCGATCGCCGGACCGATCCCGCATTTTGCCTCCGGGTACAGACGCTTGACCGCCTGCGCCAGCACATGCGCGCTCGTATGCCAGAAAGCCTTCTTGCCTTCCTTGCTCTCAAAATCCGCCTCGTGTACCTGTTGATCATTCAATAAAATCTTCATGTTTGTTGCCTCCTTTGCATTAATCAATAGGTGTATGTTCGCAACAACATAAGAAAAGCACCCGAAAAGATCTATACCGATCTTTAAGGGTGCCTGATAGCACGGTTCCACCTTAACTTTTCACTTCAGATTCTAACAAATCCTAGCCTTTAACGCAGACATACGGTAACGCTTACTTTAATTTCAGCCCTACAGCTCGGGAATGGTTTTCGTTCGCGATCCTCATAAGCGGCTCCCAGCTTCATGTCGCTCTCTCTGGATGATTGCCTGCGGACTACTCTTTTCCGTCAATGCTTTTCTTATGTTATTGGCTTGATGGTAACAGGAAGAAATTCTCCTGTCAATAACCTCTCCGTTTAATCGGTGTTCTCCTCTTCCTCCCGAAAAGCACTCGTACCTCACTTCTTCCCATAGAAAAAGGACTGTTCCCGAAGGAACAGTCCTTTGATTAAGTCTTCGCTTTTCAGGTCGATCAAGCCTGAGGCTGACCGCACTCACCGCAGAACTTACCGGTGTTGCCTGTCTTACCGCACTTCGGGCATGTCCAGCCTGCTGCATCCGCCGGCTTCGGGGAACCGCACTCAGCACAGAACTTACCTGTGTTGGTCGCGCCGCAGGAACACTTCCAGGAACCCGGATCCGCCGGCTTCGGGGAACCGCAGTTCGCGCAGAACTTACCCTGGTTGCCGCCCTGACCGCAAGAGCATGTCCAGCCTGCTGCTGCCGGAGCTGCCGCTGCCTGCTGTTGCTGCATCATCTGCTGCTGCTGGAGGAAAGCCATACCCTGGTTGCCCGGGTTCATAGCACTGCCGCCGAAACCACCAACGAGACCAACGCCCATCATAGCGTTGCCTGCGCCGGACTGGTTGTTAGCTGCGTCCTTCATAGCATCGACGGAACCCTTGATCTGGTAACCGGCTGCCATGTTCGGGTTGTTACCAAACATGAGACCATCGTCCATAGCCTCGATTCTCTTTCTGGACTCATCGTCAGGTGTAACAGACATAACTGCTACTTTCTCAACGATCATACCACGGCCCTGGAGCCAATCCTCGTCCAGAACTTCGTTCATGTATTTAGCAAGCTTGACCTGCTGGCTCTGAAGTCTGTTGTACTGAACTTCTTCTCCGCCTGCGCCCATCTTGTTGAGAGCTTCGCCGAGGTACATGAGGAACTCAGCTTTTGCCTGACCGGGCTGGCCGTTCTTGCCCATCAGTTCGTCACGACGATAATCGCCTGCAACGTTACCTGCAATGTTCTTGAAGAATGTTACCGGGTCTACGATCTTGAACGAGAATGTACCGTTCATTCTGATGTAGATACCACGATATGTCGGATCATCGTACGGAAGCGGAGCTGCTGTGCCGAACTTGTTGTCGACCATCTCGAGCATGTTGACGAAGTATACTCTCTGCTGAGTAAGGGCCTCGCCACCGGCCTTAATACGGTTCCAGATATCACCACAGGACTTCTTTACACCGTCAAGGAAACCACTTGTGCCGAAGCATGTCGGAGCAGAAGATGTATCCCATGTATACATACCTGCTTCAGTTGTGAAGTCAACTACACGACCGTTGTCAACGAGGATAAGTGCTGTTCCTTCCGGAACCGCGATCTTGGAACCATTGGAAATGATCTCCGCATCACCCTTGTTGCTGCCGTTGCGCATTACCTTCGCACCGCGACGCAGAAGGACTTCCTGTCCCAGAGAGTCACATGTGAAGAATTCCAGGTACTGATCTCTCAAGTTGCCGGAAACGCCCTGAATTGCTGCTTTAATTAAGCCCATTTAAATCTCCTCCCTACAAGAAAAAAATTTCAGATCTCGACCAACTTATCGACAAGCCAGATTCGCATATCAACTGTTTTGATCGCCGTGCCGCAGAAAGAGCAAACGTCTGTACCCAGATGTTTGACCGGAGCGCCACAGTGAGGACAGGTGAAACCTACTCCCTTGATGTCTTCCGCCGTAAGCCTGTCAGCGTCCAGTATATTCACTACTTTCACGTTGTACCGGGACTGCGTCGGAGTCGCTCGATTGCCTGATATAAATGTACCATTTCTTTCCTGGTATTGCAAACATTGTAACGAATATTGGAAGGTAATTTCCACCGTCGATTCGGTCTTTTGATAGGCGTTAATTCCGCCCTTATGCACCATTACGTCACGATATATCAGAGTTTTGCCTTCGGCACGTGCCGAACCCACCTTATGCCACAGTTCTTCCGACAGAGAACGGGTCACTCCGATGCCGCACGCGTTGAGTTCTGTCTGGATCCGATCGATGGTGTCTCCGTTGTTGCCCGTGGTCATTGCCATCAGAAGATCCAGGCTCTTTACGAGCACGGCCTGCGCCGCGGACTGCATCTGTGAAAGGCTTAAGTCCGGGAAGTCCTTGTTGATCCTCGGGATCAAAGCGGTCGAAAGATCGGAGACCGACTTCGGCGTCGAGAATTCCTGCTTCATGGAAAAATCCTCAGGACCAACCTTGCCCTCTTTGACTTCATTTTTGACGCCGTTATAGATCTGTCCGAGAAGCGAATTGCGAAAAGCGCTTCTGACCTTCACGACGATGCCGACTATGCCAAGGACCAGCAGCAGTCCTCCTCCGATACAAAGCGCGATGACCACCAAACTTCCATTGACCATACTGTTACCCTCCTGCTTCTATCTGTTTCTTCGGCAAAAGCACCTGTCCCCAACGCAGGTGTTTTTCACGCAGTTTAATACGTATACAATACTTTTCTGTCCATACGGAGGACCGGGATACCCGATGGCGTCTTCTCGCTCCAGGACTCCGGAAGAACATTGTCGAGACCCGTCTGATAAACGATCGGGATGCCCGTCAGTTCAGATGCCGCGAGAATGACCTTCTCGCCTTCGATGAGCTCTTCTTCCGTGGTCTCTTCCAGAAGATTCGAGTTGTTGATAAAGCCCGAGATCGGAAGACGTGCCGCCTCGGAAAGCTCACTACACATCTCCTTGATGCCCTCCGGATCCGATGTGAACGGACGGAACGCGTTGACGACCATATACACACGATACTCGATGTTCTTAAAGCGGCTGAGCATCGCGCCGAGCACTCTCGCACCCAGATCCTCACCGCCGATATCGAATACGGCGACCGCGTCGTCCTGGTCAAACGCGGAATAGACTTCACCCGAAAGCGCCGGAACATCGACATTGGTGTTCGCGTACTCCGGAACGATCACGCGGATGCCCTCCGCCTCGAGAGCGTCCTTGGCGTCCGCCGAACGGTAATACGGGTTCACGATATCAAGGTCCGCGATCATGACGTTCGCGGACGGATCTTCTTTTTTCAGCATATGCGCAAAATGCACCGATACTTCAGACTTGCCGGATCCGTAAGCTCCTACGAACACATAAAGGCGCACTTTCTTATTTACTTCATCACTCATTTTCTTTTCCTCGAAAACAGAAAATTCGGATGGCGTGAGGTCACGCCACCCGAACATTAGCATACCATTTCTTATAGGAATTTACTATAAAAGAAAGACCCGAATAACCGTTTCTATCTTTCTTTCAAAAGCGCGTCAGGCACCCAAGAATGCGCGGACGAAAAGGTCACGAACGCCTACTCCGTCGATCGAAGCCTCATATTCACTTTCCTCGAAGCTGAGGTCCAGTCTTACGTAGAATTCTTTACTCGTGTCCTTATCGATGACCTTAAAGATCTCAAATGCCTCTTCCTCCCAGTCTTTACGATTCGTAAATAACGGCCATAGATTTGTTCCTGCTTTCAGCGTGACGGAGCCCGTCTTCTCGAGAGTTTTCGGATCTACCTTATCTACCTTTACATCTTTCTTGAGGCAGGGAAAAATGTGTCCGTAGTAATCGGTGACGGAAACAAGTTCCTGATCGGTAACAGGCTTACCATCCTTATCAATGTGATAGACAGCTTTATCGATTTCGAGTCCGGCGGCATATATCTCTTCGAAAAGTTCTATCTGTTCCGGATCAAAATTCTGGCACGGAGCCTTGAGCCACTTTCCGGTGACGCCTCTGTCCTCAGCTTTCTTATCGACGATCTCATAGATCGATACACCCATCATATCATCTGCGCCGACTGTCCAGATGTAGAGGAAATCCTGACCATGCGTATGGACAAGCATCAGACTCTCCGCAATATCATAATCGGTAGAACTTGATGTATCTACCTTCGTTTCCTGGTCATCGATCCGGATGGAGAAAGAACCGATCTCGGATAACTCTTGTCCTACTTCAATATCCACATAGATATCCTCGGTCTTTCCGTCCCCGTCCAGATCCCAGTAGAAGTCCGTTTTCGGTGAGATGTGAAGCACATAGTTCTCCGGAAGTGAGTCGAAGTATTCTGCGTTAAACACATCTTCGTTTCCGATGTATTCGATATGCGCCGGCGCACGCATGTAACCTTTAAAAATGCCAATGTTGAAATAAACAGTGATGCCTGAATAATCGATCGTAAAAGGAATATCGTCCGAATTCAGAAATTCCAGTACATCTGATTCCTTGTAGATCATCAGATCTTCCTCTGTCAGAGTATCCATGATCCTTTCTTTCGCAATTTCGGTGAAGCGGTCCTTATCTTTGACCACATCGGAAAGAGTGATCTTTTCTGCTACCACCGTATCGTAGTTGATAAGATTCTCAGCTGTCAGCTCCTTGAAATCTTCCTGAGCCGCCCGATCCGGCGAGTAAGGATAATAGATCGTAGTGATCTTCTCGTCCGCGCGAAGGACAAAAGGCGTCAGATCATATTCACTCGTGACTCCGTAGGAATCGTTGCCGAATTCTTTCACACACTCGTCCTTCATTCCCTCGAGATACTCACCTGCGTCCGGAAGAATCCTCTGGCAGTCTTCTTTTACCAGATCATTGAGTTTTACATCGTTATAGCACTTGATCAAAGGATAACCATAATAGGCTAAAAAGTAATCGATGCAGTTATATCCTCCTGAGACGTCATCCGACATATCTCTGGGCTCAAAAGCAAAGACGCTTTCCCGATTCATTTCATACGAAACATAGTTGATCCTCCCAAAAGACGGAGCATCGTAGGAAACGATCTCATTCACTGAAGGATCTGTGGGATCTTCTGTTGTATCTGTTTCTGACTCTGATGTCTTTTCGGTCGTTTCAGATACTGCTTCAGACGTTTCGTTTTCAGAAGTGGTCTTCTGATCTTTCGTCGAGCACGCTGTGAAAAGCAACGACACCGCGAGCACTGTCGCCAAAACCGATTTTTTCATAGAAAAATATACCTCTTTCCAAAAGTTTGACACCCCAGAAAGAAGTATATCACTAAAGATTTGTATTTGCGTGACATTAAAAAGTCTTTATCGTTTCCGCCGCTTTTACCGGAGTTCCGCGATCGTGACGCCGTCCTCACCTTCGCCGAAAGTTCCCAGACGATAGGATCTGACACGCTTGTCTTTTTTGAGGAACTGCGTTACCGCCGATCGTAAAGCACCGGTGCCCTTACCGTGTACGATGCGGACGTTTTCGATATTACTGATGACGCAGTCATCGAGATATCGGTCGAGCGTGTGAAGCGCTTCATCTACCGTCATGCCGAGAAGCTGCACTTCGGGCATCATGGTCGCTTTCTTGTTCAGACGGATCTGTTCGGCACGAGAAACAGAACTGCTTCTCTTCGGTTCTTTTCGAGAACGGGTAGCGCTCTTTTTCACTTCTTCCTTCTTCGGATAGCGAAGCGAATCCGCGGCGACCGTCAGTTTCAGCGCGCCCGAAGAAAGGATGCAGTTGCCGCCCTTGTCAGGTCCCTTGATGACGATACCCGTGACATCGAGCGTCGGCGAATAGTAAAGGCCGCCCTCACGGATCTTATCCGGTTTTTCGCCCGGGATCTCCTCAGGTTCTTCATCATCGTCACGCTCCGCGTCGATATCGGAAAGACCGGCACGAAGATTGTTTCTGATCGCGCGGAGTTTTCTCTCGGCGTCGTGGGAGTTCTCCATCTTCTGGATCTCCTTGATCTCGTCTAAGATGCCGTCTGCTTTTTCCAGGACCTCTTCGAGCATTTCCTGCTTCTCTTCTCTGGCCTGGGCAAGGATCTTCTTTCTCTCTTTTTCGATCTGCTTCTTTCTGTTCTCGAGTTCTTCCGACTGACGCTTTACTTCGTCACGCAGATCCTCGATCTCCTGCTGGAGCTTTTCGCTTTCGCGGTTATGTCTTTCCGCCGAAGAAAGGAGTTCTTCGACCTTCAGGCTCTCCTCGGAAAGGATGCTCTGGGCATTCTCGATGATCCTCGGAGAAAGACCGAGTTTTCTCGAGATAACGAACGCGTTACTGACGCCCGGAAGCCCGATCATCAGACGGTACGTCGGAGAAAGCGTCTCGGTATCGAATTCACAGCAGGCGTTCTCGACGCCTTCCTGCTCGACCGCGTAGGCCTTCAGTTCTTTGTAGTGCGTCGTCGCGACAGTGACGGCGCCTTTTCTTCTGCACTCGTCAAGGATCGCGATCGCCAGCGCCGCGCCTTCCGTCGGGTCCGTTCCGGAACCGAGCTCGTCGACAAGGACCAGCGTAGTAGGCTTGGTGAGTTTTAAGATCTGGACCAGATTGGTCATGTGCGCCGAGAAGGTCGAAAGGCTCTGCTCGATGCTCTGCTCATCACCGATGTCGGCAAGCACTTTTGTAAAAGTAGATACCTCGGATCCGTCGCTGCACGGGATGAAAAGGCCTGCCATCGCCATGAGGGAGATAAGTCCGCAAGTCTTGAGCGATACCGTCTTACCGCCGGTGTTCGGGCCCGTGATGACGAGAGTTCTATAATCCGTTCCGACGGAAAAATCGATCGGCACGACACGGTCCTTTTCGATCAGCGGGTGACGTGCTCTTTTCAGAATGATCCTGCCCTGGTCGTTAAACTTCGGACGCGAGCCGTCCAGTTCCAGCGCGAACTGTGCTTTTGCCTGCATGAAATCGATATGGCCGACCAGCGCGATGTCCGCAAGGATCGCATCTTTGTTGATACCGACCTTGCCGCTGAGGATACCGAGGATGCGGTTGATCTCCTCCTGTTCGGCCGCGGTCCATTCGCGGATCTTGTTATTCAGCTCGACGACCGCCATCGGCTCGATAAAGAGCGTCTGACCGGACGCAGATGTGTCGTGTACGACGCCCGGAACCTCGCCCTTCTTTTCCGGCTTGACCGGCACGCAGTAACGGCCGTCACGCATGGTGACAAGCTGATCCTGCAGGGCCTGCGGGTTCTTTCGGATCAGTCGCTCCAAGATCTCACGGATACTGCTCTGCGCGTCCTTGATCTGTCTTCGAATGTTGTAGAGTTCATTGCTGGCGCGGTCGTTCATCTCGTTTTCGCCCGTGATTGCCATGGAGATCTCTTTTTCCAGAGAATCCAAAGGAACGAGCTGCTTTAATTCACGAAGCATCGCGTGATCGCTGACCTCGACCTGCAGGGACTTCGGCTCTACATGGTAAAGCCTTTCGACAGTTCGTAAGAACTGGGCGATGTTGAGAAGATATTTCATCGTCAGCGTCGCACCCGTGTCCGAGAATCGTACGGCCTCACGGATGTCGTTCACGCCGCCTAAAGGAAGCGCGCCTTCTTTTACGAGAAACTCCAGCGAGTCCTCGGTTTCTTTCTGCCAGGATTCCACGAGCGGAAGATCCGATGTCGGGATCAATCCATAGCAAAGTTCACGCCCGTATATCGTACGAGCGTGGTTGACCAGCCGGTCTAAAATCTTGTCATATTCCAGAATGGAAAGAGAGCGGCCGCGCACTTGCTTGCGCTTGGCCTCCTCTTCAAAAGTTGTATACATAGACTCCTCTAATTTCCTCGAAGAAGCCTGATCGTCTTTATAGAAGACGCTTCTACTTAATTACGTAAGAAGCTTGGATCTTTCTACTTCGTCCAGAGAGATCGTCTTCTTCATGGACAGGCCTTCTTCGATATCTACGTCTGTGATCTCACCGTTTTTGTAGACCACGAGACGGTTCAATCTCTTATCTTTAATGCACTCGATGGCGCGAACGCCCATAAGGCTCGCCATCGTTCGGTCACGAAGCGTCGGGCTTCCGCCTCTCTGCAGGTGGCCGAGGATCGTCGGACGGGATTCGATCTCCGTCGCGTCTTCGATTTTCTTGGCGATCTCTGTCGCGTCGCCGGCGCCTTCCGCTACGATTACGATGTAGTGGCGCTTGCCCTTATTTCTGCAGTCGAGGATCGCCTTGATGACTTCCTTCATGTCCCACGGAACTTCCGGAAGGAGAATGATCTCCGCGCCTGTCGCGATACCTACGTTCAGAGCGATATAACCTGCGTGACGGCCCATGACCTCGATAACGCTGCAGCGCTCGTGAGAGGATGCCGTGTCACGGAGTTTGTCGATGGCTTCCATCGCGGTGTTCATTGCCGTGTCGTAACCGATGGTGTACTCGGTGCTGGCGATATCGTTATCGATCGTACCCGGAATACCGATGACCGGGATACCGATCCTCGCGAGGTCTCTTGCGCCCTTAAAAGAACCGTCACCGCCGACAACTACCAGACAGTCGATGCCGAATACTTTACACATCTTCGCACCCTGAAGAACACCGGCCGGTGTCTCAAAGCTCTTGGATCTTGCGGTCATAAGGAAAGTACCGCCGCGCTGCAGTGTCTCGGAAACATCTCTGTGGCCGAGTTCTTTGACTTCGCCCTTCCAAAGACCGTGATAACCACGGGTAACGCCCATCATCTTAAAGCCGGCCTTTGTACCTGCACGTACGACCGCACGGATCGTCGCGTTCATGCCCGGAGCATCGCCGCCGGATGTCAGGATACCGACGCCACGGATCTCAGGTTCCTGGCTCAAGTCGATCTGCGTATAGTTCTTCGCGACCATTTCCTTTAAGTTCGGCAGATTGCCGTTTGTATATTCTTCAAACATATTCCTTTTCCTCAGCGATCCGCCATTGGTTGTCGCCGTTTACTTTCCTAGATTTATACCTCGTATTATACCAAAGCTATTTAAGCAGGGAAACATTTTATGACAATGCTCTTAGAAGAGAGATACATTCTCGATGCCGTATTCCTTGACGAGGATCTCGCATACATCGCGGCTCCACTCGATGCTGTACTCGGGCGCAAGACGCACGTTTCTCTTCTCCTTCGGAAGCGCGACATATACCGGAACACCGCCATGGAAGTACTGGCATGTCGAAAGAAGTCTCTTATATCCCTCATCGTCGACGTTTCCGAAATAGCGGATCGCCAGACGAGGCGCGTTCGGGTTTCTCGCAGGCTCTTCCTTCTTCGGGGCTTGCTCTCCCGAAGCCGCACTCGTGGAAGCTTCTCCACCTGTAGCAGATGTATCCGCGCCAAAAGCACCGGCAGGTGCCGCGGTAATGCCTTTCGGAAGCGGCGCTTCCGAAAGATCCGGCTGAGGCTCCGAAGGCTTTGTCATCGGCGCGCTCGTATCAAACTTCGGACGTCGGTTATTTCCATATCCGCCGGATCTCGCCGGCGGAAGCTGGCAGAGCTCCTCACTGTCACGCGAAAGCGGGACACAGTCTTCAAGGATCAGTTTCACCGCCTCATCTTCGACCTGCACACGACCACGGATCAACAGTGCTTTTGCAGCGTTAATGACCGCGCCGTTTCTCGCGTAGGCTTCCGGGAATACGACGACTTCGTAATCGCTGAAAAGATCCTCGACACGAAGGAAGCACATGCTCTTTCCTGCCTTCGTCGTCTTCTGGTTTTTCGAGGTGATGAGGCCCGCCATCGTGACCAGCTCCTTATCGGAAAGCACTCGTCCCGAACCGACGTCTTCGCCGATGGTCTTAAGGAACGACGTACTGTCGGTATTGGCCGATGCCATCGCCTTTTTGTAGTCATCGAGCGGATGTCCGGAGATATAAAGACCGAGCATCTCTTTTTCTTTGGCAAGACGGTCCTCGAGGTCGAATTCGGACACGTTCGGAAGGATCGGCTCATCTTCCGCCGCGGCCTTTTCGTCGCCGAGGAGACTGAAGATCGAGATCTGGCCTTCCATCGCCTGCTTCTTCGTAGAGGACAGACGGTTGAGGTAAGGTTCGGCCGCGCCGACCATCTGCGATCTCGGGATCCCGAATTCATCCATCGCGGAAGAAAGGATCAGGCTCTCGATCATCTTCTTATTGATCTCGAGGTTCTCGCTTCTTCGGAGGAAATCACCAAAGGAGGTGAACTCACCGTTGACCTCACGATCGACAACGAGTTTTCGGACGGCGCTTTCACCGACGTTCTTAACGGCCGTCAGTCCGATACGGATCTTCTTGTCGCCCTCGGTCGAGAACTTCACAAGACTCTTATTGACCGACGGCGGCAGGATCTGGATGCCCATCTTCTTACAGACGGACGTGTACCAGGCGGACGCGGACTGATTTCCGAGGAAGCTGTTGAGCATCGCGGCCATAAACTCCGTCGGATAGTGGTATTTGAGGTAAGCGGTATAGTAACCGACCACGGCATAAGCGGCAGCGTGGGACTTATTGAACGCATATCCCGCGAACTGCGTTACGTCGTCAAAGATCTTTCTCGCGACAGGCTCGGATACGCCGTTGGCGATCGCACCGGCAACTTCCCTGCCCTTTTCGTCTTTTCCGCCGTAGATAAATGTCTGGCGGTATTTTTCCATGAGGGATGCCTTCTTCTTTGCCATGGCGCGGCGGATGTTGTCGGACTGTCCCATCGAGAATCCCGCGAGATCTCGAACGATCTGCATGACCTGTTCCTGATAGATCATGCATCCGTAGGTCATGTTCAGGATCGGCTCGAGGAGCGGATGATCGTACTTAATGGACGACGGATCGTGACGGGCCGCCACATATTTCGGGATCTGGTCCATCGGACCCGGACGGTAAAGAGAGATGCCTGCGATAATGTCCTCAAGAGAGGACGGCTTGAGGTCGACCATGAACGATGTCATGCCCGAACTTTCAAGCTGGAACACACCCTCGGTGTCGCCGCGGCTGATCATCTCAAAGACCGGCGCTTCATCCATCGGGATACGGTCGAAGTCGATCTCGATGCCCTGGTTCTCCAGGACCATCTGCGCGGTATCGCGCATGACCGTCAGCGTGCGAAGGCCGAGGAAGTCAAACTTCAGAAGTCCGATCTCTTCGGAATTGGCTTTGGCAAACTGAACGACGACAGACTCGTCGTTTTTCGCAAGAGGCGCGATCTCGGTAAGCGGTTTTGCCGAGATGATGACGCCTGCCGCGTGCGTTGATGCGTGACGCGGCATCCCCTCGAAAAGCATCGCGGTATCGATGACCTGCTTGATGATGTCGCTGTTTTCATATTCATTCTTCAGATCCGGCGACATCTTCAGCGCGTCCGCGATCGTGATGCCTAAGTTGTTCGGGACCATCTTGCAGATGCGGTCACTGTCCGCGTAGGAAACATCGAGCGCTCTGGCGACGTCCTTGATGCAGGCTTTCGCCGCGAGCGTTCCGAACGTGATGACCTGCGCGACTCGGTCCTCGCCGTATTTTCTTGTTACGTAATCGATGACTTCCTGTCTTCTTTCGTAGCAGAAGTCGACGTCAAAGTCAGGCATACTGACACGTTCGTTATTCAGGAATCGCTCGAAGATCAGGCCGTATTTGATCGGGTCGATATTTGTGATCTGAAGCGCGTACGCGACAAGAGATCCTGCGCCGGAACCACGTCCCGGTCCGACCATGATGTGATTCTCTTTGGCATAGTGGATGAAGTCCCACACGATGAGATAGTAGTCGGTATAGCCCATCGACGTGATGACCGACATCTCGTATTCGGCGCGCTTGTTGTATTTTTCGATCTCTTCGGGATCTGAGCACCAGGAAAGGCGGTTCTTCAGGCCTTCCGAGCAAAGGTGACGGAGATAGTCTTCGGCGTCGGCAAACTCCAGCGGAACGTCGAACGCGGGAAGATGGATCTGGTCGAAGGTATAGCCCGCGTGGCACATGCTCGCGATCTTGGTCGTATTTTCGATCGCCGAAGGAACGGAGGAAAAATACTCTCGCATCTCCTCTTCCGACTTGATGTAAAAATCGTCCGTCGGCATCCTCATGTGATCCGGATCGCTCATGCTCTTTCCGGTCTGCATGCAAAGGAGGACCTCGTGGGCCTTGCTGTCTTCTTTATACATGTAATGGCAGTCGTTCGTGGCAACAAGCGGAATGCCCGTCTCGTTACTTAGCATGATGAGATGCTGGTTGACACGCGCCTGCTCGGTCAGCTGGTTACTCTGGATCTCGAGGTAATAGTTGCCTCTTCCGAACACACGGTCGTACCAGAGTGCCGTCTCTTTTGCCTTTTCGAATTCCCCGTGGATGACATGTGTCGCGACTTCACCGGACACGCACGCCGAAAGCGCGATCAGGCCTTCCGAGTACTGCTCCAGAAGCTCGTGGTCGATCCTCGGCTTATAGTAGAAGCCCTCGGTGAAACCCGCGGATACCAGGCGGTTTAAGTTCACGAGTCCCTCATCGTTTTTGGCGAGGAGAATGAGGTGATAGTAACCTCGATCTTCGATCTCTTTCATGAAACGGCCGCGCGGCGCGACATACACTTCGCATCCGATGATCGGATGGATGCCCTCGGCGGTCATGGCCTTATAGAACTCGACCGTTCCGTACATGGTACCGTGGTCGGTAATGGCACAGGAAGTCATGCCCAGTTCTTTCAAACGGGCAGCCAGACGCTTGATGCGGATCGCACCATCCAGAAGACTGTATTCGGTATGAAGGTGCAGGTGCACAAAACCCTGCGAGGACACTTCTGCCATCTGTTTTTCCTCTTATTCTTCCCTTTCGAAAAGCACCTGTCCGGTTTTACCTGTGCTTTTCGAAACTGATCAGCCGTCTCCTAATTTCCCCTTTACGATCACCAGAAGATCACGAAGCCTTGCCGCCTCTTCGAACTCGAGCTCCTTGGCCGCCGCCTTCATTTCCTTGTCCAGGCGAGAAGCCAGCTTCTCCAGTTCTTTTTTCGACATATGCGTCTTCTTCTCGTTTACGAGATCCGACAGATCCTTCATGTCGATCTTGTCTTCGCGGCTGACTTCTTCGATCGTCGCCAGCACGTCACGCAC
Organism: Clostridiales bacterium; assembly: GCA_017561715.1. Taxonomy (GTDB): domain Bacteria; phylum Bacillota; class Clostridia; order Saccharofermentanales; family Saccharofermentanaceae; genus Scatonaster. Next base: position 163,701 of record JAFZBN010000018.1, read on the forward strand.
TTCTTTTTTGACGCTCTTCGGTGTGATGTTGTTATCCTTATTATACTGGATCTGGATCGCACGTCGACGGTTGGTTTCGGAAACGGCTTCAAACATCGAATCCGTCACGTCATCCGCATAGAAGATAACGCGGCCGTTGACGTTTCTTGCGGCACGTCCGATCATCTGGATCAGAGATCTCGTCGAACGTAAGAAGCCTTCCTTATCGGCATCGAGGATCATAAGGAGCGACACCTCCGGAATGTCCAGGCCCTCACGAAGGAGATTGATGCCGACGAGAACGTCAAACTCACCCTGACGCAGTTCGCGCAGGATCTTCATTCGATCCACGATATCGATATCCGAGTGCAGGTACTTCACGCGGATCTCTTCCTGCTTAAGAAAGCCCGTCAGGTCCTCACTCATCTTCTTGGTGAGTGTCAGGATCAGCGCTCTCTCGCCCTTCTTCACGGTCTCGCGGATCTCGGTCAGGATATCTTCCATCTGGCCCTCAACAGGACGGATCGAGATCTCCGGATCGAGAAGTCCCGTCGGACGGATGATCTGCTCGACGGTCTTTTCGCTGTGCTCGGCCTCGTACTTGCTCGGTGTCGCGGAAACGAAGATCGTCTGCCCCATCTTCTTTTCGAATTCCTCGAACTTCAGCGGGCGGTTGTCAAACGCGGACGGCAGGCGGAAGCCGTAGTCCACGAGCGTTGTCTTTCTGGAGCGGTCGCCGTTATACATCGCGCCGATCTGCGGCACGGTAACGTGCGACTCGTCGATCATGAGAAGATAATCGTCGGGCATAAAGTCCATGAGCGTATACGGCGGCTCGCCCGGTTTTCTTCGGGTCAGGTGGCGCGAGTAGTTCTCGATGCCCTTGACAAAGCCCGTCTCGGAAAGCATCTCCAGATCGTATCTGGTCTTCTGCTCCAGGCGGTATGCCTCGATGAGTTTTCCCTGCTCACGGAGCTCGGCGAGTCTTTCTTCGAGTTCCTCCTCGATCGTCACGAGCGCACGGTCGAGTTTTTCCTTCGTCGTCGCGTAATGCGAAGCCGGGAAGATCACGGCATAGTTTCGGTTCCACATGACCTTGCCGCTGATATAGTGGACTTCGGTGATCTTCTCGATCTCATCGCCGAAGAAAGTAACTCTCGTCAGGAGTTCCTCGGAAGACGGCGGAAAGATATCGAGTGTGTCGCCTTTTACGCGAAAAGCACCTCGCGTGATCTCAAAGTCGTTTCGTACGTACTGAAGATCGATGAGCTTTCGGATGACCGCGTCACGGGAACAGATCATGCCCTGGCGGAGATTGATCATCAAGTCCTTATAGTCGGAAGGATCGCCGAGACCGTAGATACAGGATACGGAAGCAACGACGATGACGTCTCTTCTTTCCAGAAGCGCGCTCGTGGCGCTGTGACGCATACGGTCGATCTCGTCGTTGATATCACAGTCTTTTTCGATATAGGTATCCGTCGAAGCGATATACGCTTCCGGCTGGTAGTAATCGTAGTAAGAAACAAAAAACTCTACCGCGTTATCCGGGAAAAACGCCTTGAACTCCGCGGCCAGCTGCGCGGCCAGGGTCTTATTCGGCGCGATGACCAGTGTCGGGCGCTGGGTCTTCTCAATGATGTTCGCCATGGTAAAGGTCTTACCGGAACCGGTAACACCCAGAAGCGTCTGCCCGCGCATGCCGGCATTCAGGCCCTCTACAAGACCCTCGATCGCCTGCGGCTGGTCACCCGTAGGTGTATAGTCAGAATGAATTTTGAACGGAACTGTATTCTCGTACATACGATGCCTGCCTATTGTTCGAACATATTTTCGCTTAATTCAGTATAGCACCCGGCCGGTGCTTTGTCTATAAAAAATACTTTCCGTGCCTCCGCAGCACAACCCGAAGATCAGCTCTTTCTTAACAGAATTTTCGTGAAAAAAATACTTTCCGTGCCTCCGCAGGGCGAAGCCCGAGGACCAGCACGAGAAAGTATTGTTTTTCACGATTTAATATTTTATGTTAAGAAACCTGATCTACAACCAGGATCCTTTCGATCGGAACTCTGAACGTCATAGAGAGTACGACCAGATTGTCGATCGTCGGCATTGTCAGTCCTCTTTGCCACTTGTAAATGGCCTGGGGTGTGGCGAACCCGAAGATATCCTGTAGATCTCGTACGGATAACCCTGCATCTTCGCGGAGTCGTACGATATTACATCCTGTTTCTTCCATGTTGATGATTGGTAACATAGGTCATTCCCCCATTCTATGATTAAAATAAATTAAAAAAACCGCTTTTCCGTTACCCAGGGAAAAGCGGTCGTCGTTTTACAACATACTGTGAAACATATCAATCAAAGCGTTTCACAAGTGCTTTTCCATAATTATTCATTCGCAGACAATGTTTTGCATCGCGTGTCTTAATGACGGCGACTGTGGCTGCGGCTGATGTAATATAGGCTGTTGTCCAGTTTGTAATGTTGATTCTCATTTGCGAAACGCTCCTTTCTTTAGAATTTTGTGTGTTTATCTTTCGATATACATTACTTTAGCACTATGATTTTCATTTGTCAGTATACTCACGGTATAATTTTCGACAATATTTTTCTACCGTTGCTACTTACTCGTTATAGTACATGTACATATCGAGCTCAGAATCATTCTCGATGTCCATGAAAACGACCAGGGTACCGCTCTTACAATAACCTACGATGACCCAGGATGTAGCGGACGGATTCGGGACGAGCTTCTGTCCGGAGAAAAGAGAATACTTCTCGACGTTATAGTCCTTCAGCTCGATCTCGTGATAGTCATCTCCGAGAGTATTGTTCATCAGTACGATCAGCTCGTTGATGTGATCAGCGGTGTCGACTCCGAACTTCGCCTCAAATCCCGTTCTGTTGAAAAGAGAGCCGTAAGCGACATACTCTTTCAGGTCGCAGTAACTCGGGATATCGATACCTGTCTTTCTTTCGATGACCGCCATCTTTCTGTCGCGGATGAAGAAGAAAGCGAGAACGCCTCCGAGGATCACCAGAAGCGCGATAAGAGCGATGACCATTTTATTGTTTTTCATCATGTATCCTTTCCGAAAAGACGCTGCGCGTTCTCAGTCGTGATCCTTGCCATTTCTTCGACAGAGATCTCTTTAAGGCGCGCCATCTCCTCCACTACATACTTAACGTAAGCCGGTTCATTTCTATGTCCTCTGAACGGCACCGGTGCCATATACGGCGAGTCCGTTTCGACCAGAAGTCGGTCGAGCGGGCACATACGGATGACGTCCGGTGCTTTTCGAGCATTCTTAAACGTGATCGGTCCGTCAAAGCCGAGGTAAAAGCCCATATCCAGAAGGATCTTGGCGGTCTCGACAGATCCGGAGAAGCAATGCAGTACACCCGGTGTCTCACGAAGGAGCTTCTGCTCGGAAAGAGACTTAAGGATGAAAAGCGTGTCTTCGCAGGCGTCGCGCTCGTGGATGATCGCCGGCAGATCGTACCTGTAGGCAAGCCCCATCTGATAGATGAACGCCATGGCTTCGGCCGCCGGAGACGCGTCGTCGTAATGGTAATCCATACCGATCTCACCGACCGCGACGATCCCCAGTTCATCCTTTTTCTTGAGCCACTGCTCCATCTGCCACTTCGACTCGTCGTCAAAGGTCGTGGCCACTTCCGGATGCACGCCCACCGCACAGGAGAGCTTGACGCCGCAGTCCTTCTTCGCCTCACGAAGATCCATATTGATCTTACTGTCATGGAGCTCCGAGCTCGCCAGAAGGATATGCGTTACACCCGCGTTTTTCGCATTTTCAAGTACAGCATCGATGTCGTCTTTATATTCTTCACGCCAGTTCAGATGAGCATGCGTGTCAAAAATCTCCATCGATCAGGACACCTCCGCGCCCGGTTCTACGCCCTCCGGTACCGACAGGAGCGCGTAATCGCCGTTCGGTTTTTCGGCACAGAGGATCATGCCGTAAGAGTCAAATCCGCGAAGCTTTCTCGGCGCGAGATTGGCCACCCAAACGACCATCTTGCCGACCATCTCTTCCGGAGTATAGTACTGCGCGATACCGGAAAGTACCTGCATCTTTCTGTCGCCGACATCCAGCTGCATGCGAAGGAGCTTATCTGCCTTCGGTACCTTCTCGCACTCGAGGACCTTTGCCGCGCGAAGCTCGAGCTTGGCAAAATCGTCGTAAACGATCTCGTCTTTATGCTCGAGGACCTTGCCCTTTGCTGCCTCAAGAGCCGCTTCGGAGATCTTGGAAAGTTCTTCCATCTCTTTTTCCATATCCAGACGCGGGAAAAGCACTTCTCCCTTTTGTACGGTTACATTCTTGGACAGAGCGCCGATCTCGCCGGACTTTTCCCATGTGGTCTGCTCTTCCGTAGCGCCGATCTGCTTCCAGATCTCCGGGCAGGAATTCGGCATTACAGGATTCAGAAGGATCGAGCAGACACGAACTGTGTCGAGAAGGTTATAAAGAACTGTCGCCAGTCTGGCCTTCTTGCTCTCGTCCTTAGCGAGTACCCACGGAGCGGTCTCGTCGATGTACTTGTTCGCGCGGGCGATGACCTTGAAGATCTCGGCCAGTGCGTTTGCGATATGCAGGTCGCCGTAGTTCTGCTCAACGAACGGCTTCAGTGCTTTTGTCATCGAAATGAGCTCATCATCGAGCGGATCGGACTCGCGGTCTTCCGGAAGTGTTCCGTCGAAATACTTGATCGCCATCGCGACAGTTCTGGAAACGAGGTTTCCGAGGTCGTTCGCGAGGTCATTGTTGATCCTCTGAACCATCTGCTCATTGGAGAACGGGCAGTCCGCGCCGAAAGGCATCTCACGGAGGAGATGATAACGGACGGCATCTACACCGTAGCGGTCAGCAAGGATAAACGGATCGATGACGTTACCTGTGGACTTACCCATCTTCGCGCCGCCGAATGTGATCCAGCCGTGACCGTAGATATGCTTCGGAAGCGGAATATCCAGAGCCATCAGCATTGCCGGCCAGATGAGAGAGTGGAAACGGATGATCTCTTTGGCCATGACATGAATGTCCGCCGGCCAGTACTTTTCGAAATCGTTATACGTCGAGTTACCGTAACCGAGTGCCGTGATATAGTTGGAAAGAGCGTCGATCCAGACGTATACGACGTGCTTCTCGTCGAAGGATACCGGAATACCCCATTTAAAGCTCGTTCTGGAAACACAAAGGTCCTCCAGGCCCGGCTTGATGAAGTTGTTGATCATCTCGTTGACACGGGACTTCGGCTCGAGGAAGTTTCTCTCCTCGTCAAGAAGCAGTGCTTCGAGCTTATCGGAGAACTCGGAAAGCTTAAAGAAGTAAGCCTCTTCTTCCGCGTCGACGACTTCACGTCCGCAGTCCGGGCACTTGCCGTCCTTAAGCTGGCTCTCTGTCCAGAAAGACTCACACGGTGTGCAGTACTTGCCGACGTATTTACTCTTATAGATATATCCCTTGTCGTAAAGATCCTTGAAGATCTTCTGAACGGACTCAACGTGGTACGGGTCTGTTGTTCTGATGAAACGGTCGTATGTGATGTCGAGGCGCTCCCAGAGTTTTTTGAAGTTCGCGACGATCTCGTCAACATAAGCTTGCGGTGTAACGCCTGCTTCCTGTGCCTTCTTCTCGATCTTCTGGCCGTGCTCATCGGTTCCCGTTAAGAACATGACATCGTAGCCCTGCATTCGCTTAAATCTGGAGACCACGTCGCAAGCAAGGGTCGTGTAGCAATGACCAACATGCGGATTGCCGGACGGGTAATAGATCGGTGTCGTGATGTAAAACTTTTCTTTATTGCACATAATTCTATGCGCCTCCTTCTTTTGCTGAATGCATTTAATGATTATAACAACTTTATATAGGAAAAATCAACGCAACTTCCGCTCGGACAAAAATCCTCTGTTTTCGTCTCTGAAATGACCTCCACAGAGACTGTTTCAGAGGAATTTGCCATTTTCCTCTGTTTTCGTCTCTGAAACGACCTCCACAGAGACTGTTTCAGAGGATTTCGCCATTTTCCTCTGTTTTCGTCTCTGAAAGCACCTCCACAGAGACTGTTTCAGAGGAATTTGCCATTTTCCTCTGTTTTTGTCTCTGAAAGCACCTCCACAGAGACTGTTTCAGAGGATTTCGCCATTTTCCTCTGTTTTCGTCTCTGAAAGCACCTCCACAGAGACTGTTTCAGAGGAATTCGCCATTTCTGGTGTCTTTCTTTGCAAAAGTCCCTGTAAGTGTCCCTGTATCAACCATCTGCAGGGACAGTTACAGGGATTTCCCGCTTTGTCCCTGTAAACGTCTCTGTAAAACGTTTCGAGAGGGACACTTACAGAGACTGTTTCGCAGATAGTACTACGAAACAGTCGATTATATGATAAAATTGTCTTTAGTCTGATGGAAAAGCACCTGTCTTTTTCAGCAACGACATTTTGGCAACGGGAGTAGGGGAATGCCGGGAATCAACACATCATCAGTGACATTAAAGTGCAGTATCTGCGGCGGTGAAATAAGAGCCGATTATCTTTCCGCGTCCTGTGTCTGCGCGCACTGCGGAAACAAGCAGCCCATAACGGATATCCTTCCGGAGTACGCGAATCACGCGACCGCGGTCGAAAAGATCCGCCAGGCCAGAAGCCTCATGGAGGAAAAGCCGGATGTAGCCAAGATCTCTCAGGCAAAACTTCTTTTGCATCAGGCGTCTACGGAATGCTTCCATACCGACACCGTTTCCGCAGATCTTTTGAAGGTCTGCAAAGACGGCATTAAGGAAACCGAAGATCTCCGTCACTACGCCGTGGCACTTTCGCATATGGAGAAAAAGAACTATCGTCAGGCCATAACGGAATTCGAAAGGATCCCGGGCTTCCGCGATACGGATAAACTCGTCGAGGACTGTAAGGTCCTTGCGGTAAAAGACAAAAAGAAACAGATCCCGATCGCCATCGCGATCGGCCTTGTGATCCCGATCGTTCTCGGTGTCCTTCTTTACGAGAAGACGCCTGTTCCGATCTGGGCGATCATCCCCATCTGCCTCGCTCTTGCGGCAGGCTGCTCGTACGCGGTCTATCTGGAAAACACGCTTTCCATCGTCATTATCGTAGCGTCATTCCTGTCCGCCGTACCACTGATCCTGTTCATGATACTGGCATATGGATATGGTATGGAATCAGGACCCGCCGCGACGATCGCCATCGGCGCTCCGGTCGCACTTGTTGTAGCGGCGGCATTTAACTCGAAGCCGGGAAAGTAGAATTAAAAGCAAATGCTCTTCATCGTCTGTGCTCTTTCTTGTGAGGCAAAACCTCTGATCTCCGCCCTTTCTCTTCGAAAGGATACTTTCGGGTGTCCGTATGACACGTTCTTTGCGGAGGACAGTTCCGTAGTTCTTACCGTTTCCGGCATGGGCACCGTGCTCGCCGCGTCCGCGACGACCTATCTTCTTACGCGTTTCGGGTTTTCTCCCGAGAAGGATTTTCTCATTAACTTCGGTTCCTGCGCCGGAAAAGAGCCGGGCTTTCACCTGATCAACAAGATCACCGACGAAGCGACCGGAAGAAGCTTTTATCCTGACATGCTCTACGATCTTTCCGCCTGCGGTCTTTCCAGATCCTCGGAAAAAGCACTTGTCACGGTCAGTAAAGTCGTCGCCTCTTTAGAGGATCCGAACGTTCTTTACGAAATGGAAGCCTCCGCGGTATTCCTTGCGGCGTCGCGTTTTATCCCGCCGCACCGCATGGTCTTTTTAAAGTACGTCTCTGATTCCGGAACGGACGATCCGAAAAAGATCACGGCCGCCATGCTTCAGGAAGGCGCGGAAAAGCAGGTCTCCAAAGTGCTTTCCGTACTGGACTATCTCAAAACGATCGTGGAAGATGACTATGCCATCGATGAAGATCTCTTCATCAACACATTCCTGAACTTAATGGCCAGCGAGACCATGCGTCACGAGCTTCGCCAGCTGTTCCGCTACGCGAAGGCAGAGGGCATCGATATGGAAAAGATCCTTTCCGATCTGGAAAACGAGGGGCTCTATCCCGTAAACTCCAAGCGCGAGGGAAAGGAGGTCATCAATGTCATCCGACAAAGGCTCATTTAACTTTCCCTTCTCGCATATCTATGTCGAAGAAAAGGTCATGGACAGTGATCTGACCAAGAGCATCCTGTCCCGCTACAAGAAATCGGTCGTCATCCCGATCTCCCACTATAAAGACATTTTCAACCGTCCGCGCCAGAGCTTTTATCATCAGAAGACAGCTCCGATGCTGATCCTCGCGAAGAACACGGGATCGTCTGTATTTAAGGGCGCGCCGGTCTGTCAGGATTTCGGATATGACCACTTCTACTACACTTCCTGCGCGAGAAACTGCATCTACGACTGCGAATACTGCTATCTTCGCGGCATGTACGGCTCCGGAAATGTCGTTGTTTTCGTCAATATCGAGGACACTTTCGCCGAAGTCGAAGCGCTTTTAAAAGAGCATCCCGTATATCTCTGCGTTTCTTTTGATACCGACCTTATGGCACTGGAGAACATCACGGGATTTGTTTCCCGCTGGGCCGAGTTTACAAAGAAGCACGAAGATCTCACCATCGAGATCCGTACCAAATCTTTCCGAAAAGATCTTTTCGAAAAGATCTCACCTTGTGACCGTGTGATCTTCGCGTATACGCTTTCACCTCAGGAGATCATCGACAAGTACGAAAAGAAGACCGCTTCCCTTTCCGAAAGATTATCCGCAGCATCCTGTGCCATGGAAAAAGGATTCCCGGTCAGACTCTGTTTTGACCCGCTGATCTACGTCAAAAACTGGAATGATTTATATGCGTCAATGTTTTCCGAAGTTAAAAAAAGTATCGATGTCCGTCAATTGAAGGATGTCAGCGTCGGTTCTTTCCGCATCTCTTCCGAGTACATCAAGAAGATCCGAAAAGACTTTCCGGGCTCTTCCATCTGCCAGTTCCCTTACGAAAACGTCGGCGGCTACATGCAGTACCCGGAAAACATCAAAAACGAGATGGAAAATACCCTGGTAACACTGTTACAAACCTTGATATCTAAAGAAAAGATCTATAGAATCGAAAGTGATGGCAAACAATAAAGGAGGAACTTAAAATGGACGATATTCGTATCAACAATCCACATCTGAAGAGACCGGAAGAGGTAAGAAACTGCCCCAAGTGCGGCGCGCGTCTTCTCTCTGAAGTCTGCCAGTTCTGCGGCACATATATCGGCGAAGTCGCGACCGGAGATCTGACTCCCGAGTACCCGCTTGTTCAGTGCAAAAACGGCAAGCTCGGTTTCTGGAACATCGGATTCCCCTTTATGTTCGGTGGCATCTTCCTGGGTGTTTCTCTTCCCATGTTGATCATCTTTCTGGCAACCGGATTTGCACCCTGGTATATTATACTCTTCTTCATTCCGTTCATTCTGATCGGTGTCATCTCCATCATCGTCGGTATCCGCGCATACTTGCGCCACCTTTCGGTCAAAAAGCACGGTGTCGTCCGAACCGGCGTTGTATATGGCTATATGGACGACACGGTTGCCTATAATAACGTCAACGCGCAAAAGATCAAGATCCTTCTGGATACTTCCGAAGGAAAGAAGTTCATCCTTCTTCCGCTCGGCACGACCACTAAGCCTTATGAAGTCAACAGCGAAGTTCAGGTCATGCTTATGGGCGACAGCGCGATGATCATCGACAAGCCGATCAAATGGTAAATCGGGAAAGGGATAAGCAATGACCAAGACCGCGATCGTCACCGGAGCTTCTTCCGGAATCGGAAAAGCCATCTGTGAGACTCTCCTCAATATGGACTATGAGGTCTACGGCATCGGCCGTGATTTCAGCCGCTCCGGGAATATAGATGAGCATGGATCTTTCCATAAGGTCGAATTTGATCTGCTCGAAACAGCTAAGATCGAACCGACGATCCGGGACATCTCCAAGGGAAAGACGATCGATCTTCTCGTCAACTGCGCAGGAGTCGGCTTCTACGGACTACACGATGAGATCAAACCGGAGAATATCTCCGAGCTTGTCAGAACGAATCTCGAAGCTCCCCTTCTTCTCTCGAATATTCTTCTGAAGAAACTGAAGGAAAGTAAAGGCACGATCCTTAACATCGCGTCCGTCACAGCCAACCAGAGCAATCCGCACGGGGCTGCTTACGGCGCGACAAAGGCAGGTCTTCTCAGTTTCGGCAAAAGTCTCTTTGATGAGGTAAGAAAGCACGGCGTCAAGGTCACCACGATCCTTCCGGACATGACGGATACGAACCTATACAGAAACGCGGATTTCGAGGCATCGAAAGAAGAAAACGCACGACTCGTTCCACAGGACGTGGCCGATGCCGTGCGCTATATTCTGTCATCTGATCCGCATATGGTCATCACGGAGTTCACCGTAAGACCACAGCTTCACCGTATCGATAAAAAGTGATCTTTCTCAACCGTAGAGCGTCACACCTTCAAAGAGGCCGTGATGGTAAGGCTCCTCCAATATGTACCAATTCTCGTCATGTTTTTGGACCGGCAGCGAAATGATGTAAGATTCACTCTCGTCTGTTTCAAGGGTCTCAAGCTTCGCGTACAGATCTTTCTTTGAAAATCCGATCTCCCGGACCGCCGTGCCTACAGGAACCTTAAAGTCCTTCACGACCGTTCCGTCCTTTTTGATTATGGTACAGGAGAATTCTTCTTCCGTGACCAGATAGGCGGTCTTCCGATATAAGTCATCTTTCGCCTTAAAACCACCGTTTTCTCCGATCATGGTATAGAAGTTATAGTACGGCGCTGAGCCGATCGCTCCTACGTTACTCGGATCATATATGAGAATGTCTGACGGATCATAGGTATTTCCCTCGGCACTGATCGACTCAGTAAAAAAGCCCGAATCTGAAGACACTTTCTCTAGGGTCAGATCATCCTTGATCTTATATACTTCGATATAAACACCGTTATACTCATCCATCAAATTTATGATCAGATACATACCCGTATCCGTCCGTGCCAGATACGCATCATCATACCATACCTCTGATTCTTCCGGATCAATATCCGCTGATTTCTTCCCGTTGATCGTGACAGAAATCGTCTCGGCATATGAGTATACTTCATTTTTCTCAATATCAAAAGACAATACATCCGCCTGCCCGTCACCGGTAACATCCCAGAAAACGGTATCTTCCTGCACCAGGATCGTATAGTATTTTGGAGTATTCCCAAAGTAGGAAAGATCGAAGATCTCAGGATGCTTCATCGCAGAAAGATGCACTGGCGCATCCCACGAACAGTTCGGAAGACAGATCCCCTCATAGGAAAGGCCAAAAGCAACGGTTCCGTCCATGATCTGTCCGAGGATCTCATCCGCGCTCTCCTTGAAATCGTCATATAGATTGTCATAATCAAAAACTGTCAGATAATACGAGCAGAGTGCGGCTCTGTCCTTGACAACATCATCGAAAGTGATCGGGGTTGCATCCTTAGATCGGTAATTGTATCCCTTGATCAGCTCACTGTTTTCGCGCCATGTCTCTTCCGTCATAAAAGAGACGATATAATCATCCGCTCGGAGCACTTTTGTCTCTACCCCAATGTGGAGTAAATCTCTCCAATCCTTTAAACGCTCGTAATAATCGCCCTTCTTTTCGGCCAGCTGTTTAAGACATATTTCCTTCTCTTCGGAATACTGCGTCTTGGCCTTTTCTTCGAGAGGGGCGAAGATCGCGTCGAGTTCATCATTTAACTTCTCATAGCCGGAAGTCTTGATCCTCAGGGATTCACATATCATTTCCATTCTGTTGTAGTCCCACCCGGCTTCCTTATACCAGTCCAAGACCGCAGAAGTTTCAATATCAAGATTCTTCAGGTTTCTTTTGAAACTGACGTTTCCCAATCCCTTTGGCTCAGAAGGTTCTTCAAGCAACGGATACACATCCAGCGCCGTTCCGTTATATGGCGGCTCTGTTTCAAACGTTTCCCAGGTGGTCGAAGTCTCTTCAGATACAGTAGTTTCCGTTTCTGTTTCCGATTCGCTTGGTTCCGTCTCAGTCGCCGACGTCTCCGTCGAAGTCGGCACCTCCGTTTCCTTTGTCGTTTCTTCCGTCACAGACTTACAGCCCGCGATTCCGAGAATCACGGACAACACCAGCAAACACGCAATACATTTTTTCATAACCCAACACCTTCGGGCGACACATCCCGATACCTTGACTCTGATTTAATTGCTTTTCAGAAAATATAAGAGGCGACACACATCCTCAAGTCAAGTATATCACACACGGATCGTAAGTACGCTGTTCTTTCCGTTTAATTCGATGGTGTTCTTCGCGTTCGGATCTGTCGGGATCTCGCAGATGATCTCGTTGTTCTTTCCTTCGCAGCGGGTATTAAATACGAAGCCCTCCGGAACGATCAAGACTGCTTCTCCCTTTAGCATGTTGATGTCGATATTTCCGTCGATCCTGTCTGCGATAATAGTGATTCTACCTTCTGCGTCGATCTCGAGTCTACTAAAGGAGATGCCCTTGAGATTGAGAGTCGTGTTCTCGATAAAGATCTCGATGTTATCGGCCATCGGAGGGATGCCGACCAGTGCTTTTTCCACACCTTCGATATCGATATCGCAGCTGTCGCGGTCTGTGTCGAACTTCACCTTCGAAGGTACTACGATGGTGTCATTGTCTGTCGCGTAAAGTGTTACTTCAGATGCCTTCTTGATCTTGATGTCATAATCCTTCATGTTCGTGTCCTCCGTTATGTTATGTGTTTATTCTTCGAGGGCTTACCTGCCGTCTTTTCTCTTTTATGGTTTTAGCATAACACCCGGAAAACGGGAAATCCTTAAACGATTATTAAATGGGATTTTTCGATTGGGGGAAGAAAAAAGTTAAGGGCGTCATCCTCCTCTGGTGACGCCCTATAACTTTACTGACACTGTGCATCCTGAAAAAGGGAGTAGATGCCAAATGCCGGTGAACCGCACTTTTTAAGCTTTCATCACGTCTTCTTTTCTTTGAAGTGGCGAACAACGAAGGTAAAAACAACTCCGATGATAAAGCCCAGTACAGCTGCAAGGACGAACCCTCCGGCCTCCTTGGAGAGGATAAATGAACCATAGGAAGTCTCCTCCACGGATACAAGAGTACCTGAAAAAGCACTGATTACTGTAAAGAGCGCAATCAGCGATAGGGCTGCCGACACGCTCAGGGCGCGTGTAACCCTCCGCTCGTGTCTACGGCGGATCTTGTTACCGCGAATCTGAATCTCTCGCAAAGCTTCTTCGGTAGTATACTTCATATCCGACTCCTATTGGCCATTTCCTTTCATCTACTTAATAGCAGATTTTATATTTTTACTCACTCTTTTTCAAAAATTTTTCTTTCATTATACTATTTCTTCGTCATCACCTGAAAACGGCTTATAATCGATCAGATACAGAAGCAGCGCGAAAAGCATCGGCAGCGCGTATCCGATATACGACGAGATTCCCGGTTCGGAGACCAGAAGATTATAAAGGCCATGAAACGTCATCGCCATCGACAGCGCGCCAATGATTCCGGCAAACGAGATCACCTTATAATCCTTCAGAAGACGAAGTCCCAAAATGAATGCCATCATCGTAACGAGGTGCATGACGCCTACGGCGAGTCCGCGGATCATGACGAAACCCAGATGGGATGCGCCCGAAGAAAGGATAAAGCAGCAGTTCTCAAATGTCGCGAATCCGGCGCCGACGCCTACCGCGGTCGGTTTCAGATCCTCAGGGGATGGTTCGAATACGAAGAAACAGAAAAGGACCGGCAGGAACTTCATGATCTCTTCGACGATCGGGGACAAAAAGATCGAAGCGTCTTCCGTGCCGTATCCGGTCGAAATGGCCAGATAGCCGCTAATGTATGCGGAAAGCAGGCAAACGATCATGCCGGTCATGAAAGACACGATGAAGCGGCGCGTACTTCTCTTGGTAAAAAGAAGCGAGATCACCAGAGGAACAGCGATACAGATCAGAACATTTTCAGCATAGATCATATCTTTTTATCCCTCTCTTTCTTCAGTGATAAGTACATCAGCGGAATGGCGACCGTATTGGCGACCATCGCCACGTCGTAGAAAACATCGCTAAACGAGTACATCGCCAGGATCGAAAACATGAAAAACGCATAGGTGATAAACACGTCCTTTTCCTTAATGCTCCGGATCATAAGCCAGATAAGTCCCGCTAACGTCAGGACCACGATCGGAATATACGTCGCGTCATTCAGTTCTTCAGAGTATAGAGCGATAAACTCTAAGACAAGGACCATGATATGGATAAGTATGATACCGATCTGGTCTCTTTTCGGAAGGATATTCCTGCTTCGGATCCCTCGGATCAGAAGCCAGAGATAGTAAACATACGGGATACCGAATACGATATCCTGCACCCATTCTCCGCTCCACAAGATCCAAAGCGCGATGTGCGCGCCGATGAACAAGAATGAGAAAATGATCTCCCACGCGATATTTCTCTCATCGACAAGGACCTTTTCAAGTCCCGCCGAAAGAAAGAGGATCATGGCGCATTCCGCAAACTCGTTGACCGCGAACGGCATTCGGGTATCGGGTCGTAAGCAGTCGTAAGCTACCCAGTAGAGATTACTGAAAAGATAGCAGCCCATGGCAAAGCAGAAGAAAACGGCGATCAGTGTCGTATTTCTGCGAAGCATGGAACGACCCGTAGGCAGGATAACGGCAACAAGCACCCCTACCTGTACGATTGTCAGAATAACGCCGATGAGAGTCGAATCACTCATTTCTTCTTACTCTCTTGTTTGATCTTGCGAAAATGAAGCGCCAGCTGTGTTGCCAGAACACCGAGTATAAAAGCGACGATACCGGTGATCACGTATCCCAAGTATTCCACGAAGATCCCATCCTTTCGAGCACTTTGCGAAGTGCGGTTTTTCCTCTTGCAGCTAAGTTATATGTCTGTTTCACGGTCTTCTTGATGACGCGGCTGATCTGCTCGGGTTTCAGATCCTCAAAATACATAAGGTAAAGCACCTGTCTGTATTCCGGATTGATCTCCTCGAGCGCGTTATAGAGTTCGACTTTGGATTCGTCTTCGATAAGAAGGGATTCCGGCTGCTCCTCGACGTCTTTCAGATCTCTGTCGACATCTACCTCGGCAACGGGATAACGGCTTTTCTTTCTAAGAAAATGACGGGCCTGATTCTTCGCCACCGCGAAAAGCCAAGTCTTAAAAGAAGCTTCTTTCTTTTCCGTATATCTCGCGGTTCCGGAAGCAAGTACCGCGAACGTGTCCATCATCAGTTCTTCCGCGTCTTCGGAATTTCCGACGATGCCGTAAATAAACAGGATAAGGGTGTCCTTGTACTTTTCAAAAAGCGTACCGAGCGCGTCCATATCCCCTTCGGAAAGAAAGCGAATATATAACTGCCCATCAGTCTGGTCCAAGAAATCCGCCCCCTTTCAAAATCATACCCATGAAAATAGTACCATTTCAGCATGGAAAAAGACAATGGATTTACCGAGTTTTTCACAAAGAAAAACGCCCTTTTTCCAAACATTTTCCTAACGTTTGTTTTGCTTTTTCAAAAAATCATATTATTATATCTTTTAGGGTTTAAGTAATCTTTCTTTTTCGAAAAGAAAGCGAGGGTAAAAATGGGAACGATCGCGGCATTTGGAGATTCCGTTCTAAAAGGCGTCATCTACGAAGATGAGCACTATCGCGTCACCGATTCTTCTTTCCAGAAGATCTGTGAGGAATCTTTCGGCATCACCATCGAAAACAGAGCCAAGTTCGGAAGCACGATCACAAAGGGCGAAAGTGTTTTCGAAAAGAACCTGTCTCTCATCAGTGAGACAGACGGTGAATACGTTATCCTGGAGTTCGGCGGCAACGACTGTGACTTCAACTGGAAGGAAGTGTCCGAAGATCCGGAGCGTCATCACCTTCCGTCGAGCACGATCAGCAACTTCACTTCTACATATACGAACATCATCAACGAGATCAAAGCGCTCGGCAAGACGCCTGTGCTCCTTTCTCTTCCACCGATCGATTCCGCGCGTTATTTCAAGCAGATCTCCAAAGGCTTAAATCCCGAGAACATCATGCAGTGGATGCGAAACGACCAGCAGTTCATCACGAACTGGCACGAGCGCTATAACATCGAGATCTTTAAGCTCGCGATCGCAACGCAGGTCCCCGTCATTGACATCACGTCGATCTTTCTGGAGAAAAAGAACTACTCGAGATACCTCTGTAACGATGGTATCCACCCGAACGAAGAGGGACACAAGCTCATCGCCGAGGCGATCGAGGAACATGTCCGAAAGAAAAACATTCAGCTCTGAAAAGTGCTTTTCAAGAAGAAAAATGAAACAGCATCCGAGAAAACGGATGCTGCTTTTGTTTCTGCGTTTTTGAGTTGAGACCTCAGTTACCGCCGTTTGCGGAACCGTTCGCGCCCGTGCCGCGCATCGCGTCGAAGACTTCCTTATCCGCAAAGGAGACTTTGACGGAACGGATGAAGTGATCGTTCGAATTGGTGCGCAGGAGAAGATTGATGATCGTCTCTGTGACCGGAGCGGTCTCCATCTGGGAGAATGCTTTTCGGATCGTCCAGACGGCATCGAGTTCTTCCTGGGACATCAGCAGATCCTCGCGGCGCGTACCCGACTTGTTGATGTCGATCGCCGGGAAGATACGCTTCTCGGAGAGCTTTCTGTCGAGGTAGACTTCCATGTTACCTGTTCCCTTGAATTCCTCGAAGATAACTTCGTCCATTCGGGAACCGGTCTCGATGAGAGAGGTCGCTACGATCGTCAAAGATCCACCGTTTTCGATATTTCTCGCGGCACCGAAGAAACGCTTCGGTCCATAGAGGGATCCCGGATCCAGACCACCGGAAAGGGTTCTGCCTGTCGGTGTGATCGTCAGGTTGTATGCACGCGCCAGACGTGTCATGGAGTCAAGGAGGATAACGACATCCTCACCCATTTCAACAAGACGCATCGCACGCTCGAGAACGAGCTCGGTAACGCGTGTGTGGTTTTCCGGCTTCTTATCGAATGTGGAATAAACGACTTCGCCCTTGATGGAGCGCTGCATGTCGGTAACTTCCTCCGGACGTTCGTCGATGAGAAGAACGATGAGCTTGGTCTTCGGGCTGTTCTGCGTGATCGCGTTCGCGATCTTCTGCAGAAGGATCGTCTTACCTGCTTTCGGCGGGGAAACGATCATACCACGCTGACCTTTACCGATCGGAGACACCAGGTCGATGATACGTGTGCTCAATTCCTGCTTTCCTGTCTCCAGACGGAATCTTTCGTCCGGATAGATCGGCGTCAATCTTTCGAAATGCGGACGTTTTCCGAGCTTATCGAGCTCGACGTCGTTGACTTTCGTGATGTAACTTAATGCCAGGTTCTTATCCTGTCCGCGCTTCGGAAGCGCGAATCCCTGGATCTGGTCACCCATGCGAAGTCCGAATCTTCTGATCAGATTCGTCGGAACGAATACGTCCTGCGGAGACGGCAGATAATTCTCACGTCTTACGAAACCATATCCGCCATCCTGTACGATCTCAAGTACACCGACGAACTCAACAGGCTCGATCTGCGGTTTATTGTTCTCAGGCGCGTTCTCGCCCTCCTGCTCGGAAGACTCTTCGCCTTCAGATGCCGGAGCTGCGGCTTCGTTTGCCGGACGGATCTCCACACTTCTGTGGCGTCCCTTCTTATTCTTCTTGCCCTGCTGGACATTTTCCTTCGGAGCTTCAGCCTTCGCTTCTGCTTTCTCGGCATTTTCTTCAGCTGGCTTTTCGGAAGATTCTTCTTTGCTTTCAGAAGGAGCTTCTTCCTGTTTCGGCTCGGCTGCGGCTTCTTCAGATGCTTCGGAAGCTTCTTTGCCTTTCTTCGCCGGCTTTTTGCCACGTTTTTTCGTGTCCTTAGCTTCTTCTTTCTTTTCCTCGGAAGGCGCTTCTGCTTTTACTTCTTCGGAAGCAGCTTCAACCGCCGGCTCTTCCTTTACGGCAGCCGGTTCTTCAGCATCCTTCTTCGTCTTCTTTTTCTTATCGGAAGTCTTTGCTTTCGAAGCCGTCTTCTTTTCCTCCGGTTTCGTTTCCTCCGCCGGCTTTTCTTCTACTGCTTCTTCTTTCTTTTCCGCCTTCTTTTTGGTGCGCTTGGCGGGCGCATCGGAAGCTTTTTCTTCCGAAGGAACATCTTCCTTCTTTTCTTCCGCTTTCTTCTTCGCGGGCGCCTTCTTGGACTTGGCAGGTGCTTTTGCAGAAGCCTTAGTGTCTTGCGCCTGTTCGGATTTCTTTTGTTCGTGGTCGAGGAGTGATGCCAGTTCAGCTTGGCTCATGCTCTCAGCCTGTTCCGGAGTGACGAGCTGGAATGCCAGCGCGATCGCGGAAAGTGCCTCTTTGCTCTTCGAGAAAAAATCTTCTTGGGCCACAGATATACCTCACATGTAAAAACTTGAAACGTCTTTCATTCTGCCGCAGGAAAAGGCGATACTATACCCCACCCTTGCTCTTGCATAAACTATTCAACTGATATTTGCGAAACGAATGACACCTCATCTGTACTGCTATTTTCTCTATCGATACGGGAAAACTATGGAACGCAGTACATCTTTAAACTGTTGCCATTATAAATGTTTCGCCGTTACATTGTCAACTTACAGGATTGTCACCTTTCCCGTATTTCCCTTTTCTACGCAAAAAGGACTCGTCGCGATGACGAGTCCTTACTGTGTCTTTTTCGATATTCGCTTTTGCCGATCAGGTATCGCCGAGAGCCGCGAACTTGTCCATCATGCCGAGTGCCTTACCTGTACCGATCGCAACGCAGGAGACTGTGTCCTCAGCCACGCATACATCGATACCGATCTTGGTAGCGAGCATTCTGTCGAGGCCATAAAGGAGCGCGCCGCCACCGGTCATAACGATACCACGCTGGGAGATATCGGCCATCAGTTCCGGCGGTGTTCTCTCGAGTACGGAGTGAACGGCGTCGAAGATAGCGGCTACCGGCTCTTCAAGAGCTTCGAGCATCTCGGTGGAAGAAACGGTAACGGTGGCCGGAAGACCTGTGATCAGGTTACGTCCGCGGACATCCATGGTCATTTCTTCTTCTCTCGGATATGCGCATCCGATGTTGATCTTTAATTCTTCGGCTGTCTTCTCACCGATGAGGACGTTGTGCTTACGACGAACGTGCTTAACGATCGCTTCGTCGAACTTGTCGCCCGCGACCTTTAACGAGAAGTCAACTACAGGCTCGCAGAGGGAGATAACGGCGATATCCGTCGTACCGCCTCCGATATCTACGATCATGGAACCGCAGGCCTTGGTGATATCGATACCGGCACCGATAGCAGCAGCGATCGGCTCACGGATCAGGAATACGTCTTTCGCGCCGGCGTGACGGCAGGCGTCCTCAACGGCCTTCTGCTCAACCGGAGTGATGACCGACGGAACGCATACGACGATCGTCGGACGGAAGTATGTAGCACGGATGCCCTGGCATACACGGCCGATGAAAGCCTTGAGCATGACCTCCGTTACCTTAAAGTCGGAAATAACACCGTCACGAAGCGGACGGATGGCTTCTACGACACCCGGAGTTCTTCCGAGCATCAGGCTGGCGCTCTCACCTACCGCGAGAACCGTACCTGTCTTCGTATTAACGGCTACAACGGAAGGCTCCTTAAGAACTACGCCTTTACCGCGAACATAAATAAGGACACTGCTTGTGCCCAGATCGATACCGATATCAAGTCCTAAACCCATGATTACACCTCGTATATATAGAAAAATACGCATCTGCGTATTGTTGATGCACAATTAAGCATGTTAATGATACAATAAATGTGCTTATCTTTCAACGTAGAAGCATTGCATTCATTTTACAAATTGGGGTGAAATTGTGAAGAATCTATTGGCATATGTGCTTATGCTGTGCGGAACGGTAGCCGTTTTCTTCGACGGGATCCTGCCCTCCTGCGTGATTCTTGCCCTGACCATCCTCGGATATATCGGAATGCCGTTTTTCGCAAGGGCCCTCGTTGACGGTTTTTTCCTCACGAAAAGCACCTATAAGTATTTCCTTCGCGTTGCTCTTACGGCCTTTCTGTCGCAGGCCGCGATCCTTTATGTGTATCTCGTCTGGGACCGTTCCCCGGAGCCCGAGCGTTTCAATATCGTATTCACCTGGCTGATCGCGTTCACCTTCCTCGTCGGTCTGGAACTTCTGGTCTCACTTCCGCGCGACCGCGTCGCCTCGATGAATCTTCTCGAACCAAATCAGACATCCCACAGCACCAGATACGGTGTCGTGATCTCCAGCACCGAAGCCAATAATCTTCCGAAAGGCATGAAAGTTCCGAACTGGCCGAGGACCACGCTTCACGGCATCGCGATCATGCTGTTTGCGATCTGTATGGTACTGATCACTTTCTTGCCGCTTACGATGTCCATGATGAGTGTCATGTGTACCATTATGTTTTACTTCCTTCATCGCTGGAAGATCGACTCGAGAGTCCTTGTCGCGACGACGTTTTACAGCGCGTTTGCCGCGTGCTACACATACCTTTATTTCCGCATGACAGGCGTCGTTACGTGGGAAGGAATATCTCTTCTGGGATTTCTTTTGTGCCTTCTTCTTCCGAGCAAAAAGAGAAAGATGCCGAAGTGGTTTTACCGCCTGTTCTATCTCTTCTACCCGGTCGCGATCCTTTTGTGCGCGCTGATCGCGTCACTTGTCAGCTGATCATCAGAACGTATAGCGTTCTGCTTTTCTTGCCTCTTTAAGCTCTTTCGACTCACTCTCATGTCGAACATTGTATTCGGGATAATAGAAAAACGGGCTATATGTCGGCTCAACAGAAACATGGGTGAACAGATAAGTCAGAAGAACCAGTTCGTCAAAACTTGAGTATACGGAACTATCAAGATCGATCACATAATCGACGGGTTCTTCTTCCGGATCATAAAAATGCCATTCAAGATCATTCGTGCTTTTTGACACAACAGGATCGAATTCATAATACGGAGCATCTGGTTTTCCTGCTTTGACAAATCTGTACTTGCCACCAAAGAAGACATCTTTGCCGGTAGCATCCTTTTTCTGCATCACTCCATGTTCAAAATCCATGCGCACCCAAAGATCTCCGGCATCAAAGTAGAAATACCCGTCTTGTTCCTTCCATCCGTAATCAGAGGCGAGTTTCTGTACGTCGAACTTTTTAACAGAATCTTCTATGGTCACATAAGATTCGACATCCACCGGAAGAACAATAACAAGTGGATATGCCCAGCTTTTTCCGATCGTGTAGGAATACGGATAATCTTCAGATGTTTCAGATGGCGGAACGTCATAAGGATCCTTGGTAGTGGCCGTCTGGGTAACATTTGAAGAACCAATCGCCTTTTTTTCAGAGCTACAAGAGCATGCCCCCATCATCAACGAGACGGCAAGTGTCAGTATCGTCAGCCTTTTTGAACAGTTCATCCGCTCCATGATAAATCTCCCTTCGTAATTCGTAAAAATCCTCAATATCCAACTAAAAGTGGGTCATGAATTTCATTGTAATCATACACATCGCCATCATCTTTAAAGAGACAGTATCTGGTAACTATATTACCACTTCCATCTATAAACGAGTTGTAGTAGAGTTTTCCGTAACGGATGTCATCGTGAAATATATTTGTTAACGAATAACCATTCCCATCCCTTCTATAACACCTAAACCCCATGATTTCCGAATTATCATGAACGTATCTATCCGAATCATCATAATACCTTATGTCTTCGCTATAAGTATCAATGAAGTTTTCGTATTCCAAATCAGATAATTCTGTTCTTTGTATATACGACCACCCCCAGTAAGAGAAAGATCTTCCTCCCTTTGTTGCAACTCCAGTAAGTGTGGTATCGAAGGCAACCACTTGATCAATATCATCCGCAAATACGCGGAGAAATGTCTGAGCTATATTCTCCCGATTATCCGCTCGAATTTCACCACAACTGCATGCGTAGAGATTGAGAGAATGAATTTTCTTCGGTTTTAACTGGTTGACAGTTATACTCCCATCACTATACGTTCCACTCCAGTAAAGATGGCGTGCATTATTCCCATCTTTCAACTGAATGACCGAGCTAGATCCATGAGCTGAAATGACAACATTTCGAATCCTATAGTAATATTTGTCACCGTACATCGACGTTGTTCCTCCGAACAACCCTAAACTTGACCAATGCAATTCAAAAGAATGTACGTCTGTAAAGTTTAGCAAACAACACTCAAGACCAGCTCGATCATATTCACGCGCCAAAGCTAATCCTTGGTTTTTAAAGTCTGAACTAGCTAGTATGTAGATAATGTCAGGATTAACCGTTGTGGGTCTTGCATCTTCTGCATCATTCACTCCATCATAGTCCGAATCCGGAATCTGCGGGTCTGATACAAGAACACCGACAAACTCCATTCTCCCAGGAGCTACTTTGCTCATATATTGCTCCATAAATGCGTACTGCGAATCCGAATCTATGTGACCATTACCACTTGTGTATACAGCTGTCCCATTTATGCGAATCTCAATGTTTCTGCCATCGCCAAAACGCAACAACTGATAAATCACATCAAACTCTTCATTATCTGGAACTGTATCATCATCCGAATCGTTCTTTTCAGGATCAGAATGATAGATCTGGCCATTTGTTCCAAGAATACCCTGTAATTCCGCAAAATCAGGTATACCATCAAAGTCGCTGTCAAGCTTTAAAGCCGAATCAAATGCACTTTGTCTTGTGAAAGAGGCATGCAGATCAGTATATGTCGGATATTTATAGTATTGAGATCCAGTCTCATAAGCATATTTCCAACCAAAATCAAATGGCCCTTCGTCTCCTTCTTGGAGCATTACAAAGCCAGCAGAAAAATCAGCACTCTCTTGATAGTAAATCATATCTGATACATATGATTCGATATGAGCAATATCGTCGTCATTTGAAAGAATGAACAGTTCTTTCCTATTTCCGACATCTGTAGCATATTGCTTAATCAGATTTGATGTTGCTGAAAATGCGCGTCTATATGAACCATATTGTCCAAGATCAAAGTTTCTCGCGTAATAATCCACTTCTGCCAACAATTGATTGATACCATCTGAATCATTCTTGTAGATTAGTTGAGCAGTCGTCTTATCTGTCGTGCCAAAATATATGACACAAA
Organism: Clostridiales bacterium; assembly: GCA_017561715.1. Taxonomy (GTDB): domain Bacteria; phylum Bacillota; class Clostridia; order Saccharofermentanales; family Saccharofermentanaceae; genus Scatonaster. The sequence goes on from JAFZBN010000018.1 coordinate 186,964, forward strand.
TTCTATCATTCGCCTTCATGCTCGTCACGAGTTTCTTAACTGTAGTTATCGCCTTTTCTCGACTATCAGAACTCATTCCTGATGACACATTTACGGCAACATAATAATCAAAATTCACACCATCGGTAGGAAAACTATAATTCACCGGATAAACGGAGTTCCAAAGCGATCTATCCACCAATACGTATGTACTAAAATGGTTTAGATCAAGAGTAATAGTATTCATATCCACATCCAAAACAGCCTGTTCCTGAAGTACATATACTCCATGTTCCTCATCAAACCAAAGGACCGCCAGATCATTTTCGGAAGTTCCACCTAGTGCATCCTCATCATAATGAATAGTGACATGTGCTGTTTCGAAATCCTCATTGCACTCAAAAGCTATTGGGCTTCCCACTCTTCCTTCAAGAACAGAAGTATACATATCCTTGTCGAGCATATCTTGAATTGTTAATGCCGAATCAATCAAGTCACCCATCTCCATGGAAACGGTTACAGAAGATACAACATTCTCAAACTCTTCTGTCTTTGACTGAAGAATCATCACATTTTTGTCATCTGGATCAGACGGATTTTTGCCAAGAAGAATCTCATCACCATCGATAATACCATCACCATCAGAATCGTCAGATAATGGATCAGTATGATAGGAATAAATCTCATCATAGTCACTTATGTCATCATCATCACTGTCACAATAGTATGGACAAGTCCCAAAACCAATTTCTTCAGCGTTTGTTAATCCATCCAAATCAAAATCTTTCTGTCCATCCGAAAAACCATCGTTATCAGAATCCCATACAGTCGGATTGTATCCCATTGTTATTTCAACAAAATCCGTAATTCCATCATCATCTGTATCGATATTGAGCTTATCAGTTCCATACATTCGTTCCTCACTATCAAGCAATCCATCTTCATCTGTATCTCTTAATTCCTCAACAAGATCAGGGATTGTGGTCGGTTCACAAGTTGGAACACTTGTCGGAGCATTAGTTGGACAATCTGTAATGGTTGGAGCCGGCGTACTGGTAGGAGTAATAACTCCTTCATTGCCACTTGAAATCTCGTTTATGAAATCAATATAATCGTCGATTCCGTTATTGTCTTCATCCACACCTAGTCTATACGCAGGGCATACGCAACTAAGAGAAACGTCTTCAAACAACAGATTACTATTGACATTCAGGCCACCGCCAACGACAGAAAAACTCAAGGAACCATGCGCATCGATTCTCTGATTTTGAACATTGCTTGAAATCGTATAATATCCGTCATCCAAACACAACGCAGCTCCACCAACCTCTGAAATGGAGCGGTTTGAAGAAAAGCGCAGAGTCCAATCACAAATCGAGTCACTAGAAAGATTTGTCAGAAATAACCCACCATTAAAACCATCATTCCAAACCGAATACTCTTGATAATTTAGTGAAAAAGAATCAAAATCTACCACTTTTGTCGTAGTGTTAAGCAAGTAAAATTCGGGAAGCACATTAACAGTTGATCCTTCCAAAGAGAATGCCGTCATTCCAAAGATTACTGTCTCGCCAACCGCCACATCTTGATTCCACCCTGCATTCTGTATTGTATAAGTTCCGAAACCGTTTTCTTCAAAAACACAAGCATTCCATATACCCTCGATCGAATATGGTAAATTGAAAGTCAAAAACCAGTTGCGAATTGTTTCATCTCCAGTATTGGTGATTTCAAAACGAAGATTCGCATAAGATCCCCAGCAAGAATCTATACTTGCTTGAACCGTGTATTCTAACCCTTCGGTTACAGAATAATACTCGGGGTTTGTCGACTTTTCAGCGCGCATCGTGCGTGGCAGAAAAGAAACAACAACAGCCAAAGACAGAATTGAAGACAGAAATTTAGAAAAACGACACATATGCAAATACCAACCTCTCTGAAGGTTCTCCCTAAAGAAGTCAGTAGCGCAGATGTCTAACCCTCCGTTATTTAACAACCCATTTCAGGCTATCATGTATTCGAAGCCTTGTAAACCGATGTCAGACAATATCAATGATTTCTGTTTTTCTAAAGTTTTTAAGAATAGCGGATTCTTGTTCCAGTCATTTGAAACGTAGTTCTACTCGATCTCGATCCTGCTTTGCGCGCTGATCGCGTCACTTGTCAGCTGATCATTCCTCTTCCCATTCAGCATCATGGAAGCCGCTCAGATCCACATCATCCTCTTCCCCGTTCTTTACGCGCTCGAGGCGGATCAGGTTCGCGAGGTGCTGTCGGATATTTCCGATCGTATAAATGCCTAACTCATCCAGTTCAGAAATACCTTCTTCACTCTCGTCGATAGAGGGCTGAAGATCATTTATGTCGTTTCTGATAATACACAGTTTGTCGGAAAGCTCATGCATTCTGATCATTTCCTTTGGTGTCAGTCCCTCCGCGAGCTCGTGGTTTTTTCCGGGCAGTTTGCTTTGCAGATAGTCGTATTCCTTTTTCGCATTTTCGTATTCTTTTTCCAGCTGGTTCTGCTTCCTTACCAGGCTGCTTTTCTTTCTTCTGTGAACATTCGACGGAGAGGAGCTTGAAGCGAATGCTTCAAATTCCGGGACGGCATTATTGAATTCTTCAAAATATGGTCTGTCACATTCTTTACAGGAAGCAAGAGCTTCTTCGATACGTGCTTTTATAGCCGGAATAAAAGCTTTCTGTAAACAGTCTTCCGGGGTTGCCATAATACTCTGAAGATCCTCACATTTTGCCGCGCACAGGATGCGTCCGCGAAGCGCCTCATAATTGGAAGAATCGACCGTAAGGATGTATTCATAGATCGAGTCTGCTTTGAGGTACTGCTTCTTTTGAATCGCATCTTTTACCTCGGAAAGCGCCGTTTCATCGCGGATGATATCGAAGTCAAACGTTAATCCGCAGAACGGGCACTCGTACACCTGCCTGTTCAGATTGACGATCAATTCTCCGCCGCAGGAGGTACATGACATGGAAGATATCATTGAGACCAAGGCCTGATTTTCTTCAGAAAGCACTTCCTCATTCTTCTGAAAAGCGATCCTCTTCGGATCCGTCATTTTCAGATGATCATAAATCCCGGCAAAGCTCCTGTCGAACTTTTTCCGTTTTTCACTGTCATGAAGTGCCATCTGGGACCTGGCCATCATCCGTAAACGAAGGAGCTGGGAAAAATACGGTTTTCCATCCGGCTCTACGGCTTTCTCCGCCTGCCTCAGCGAATCTAAAGAGATCTGCATCATTTTCTCTGCTTTACGTAATTCCTCCGGACGGTTTATCTTACTCTCACAGAGAAGTTTTCCGCGGATCGCCGTAAAATTCTGCGGATCCTTTTTCAGGATAAATTCATACTTTTCGATAGCCGAATCATATTGCAGCATCTTCTGGGACGCTGCTGCCTGTTCGAGGATATCACGGGAGCGGAAATACTCATAATCGTAAAAAACGCTGCAATACGGGCATTCGTACTGCTGACGATCGTTATGGACGGTCAAAGCACCGCCGCATTTGGTACATGTGTGGCTCTTGATCAACGTCATTTTTCCTGTTCCTCCGTGACCTCTTTGGGGGAGTTCCTATTCTTTTCCCATTCGACCAGTTCTTTTAAGATGGCGCCGATCTGTCGCTCCGCAGCTCTGCCCTTTTCATTCAGGACTTTGATCTTGTCGTTTGTCTCGTCAAGACGATCCCATAGGATCTCCTTTGTCGAATACGCATCCATGATCTGATCATCCAGATCATGGATCCTTTTCATTTTGATCAGCCCTCCGATTAGGCTGTTACCGTAAGTGTTACTCCAACGGACACGACTGCGTTCTCTTTCCAGATCCTTGATATAATCACCGACTTCTTCATGACCATCTTCGAGGCGCTGCTTGTTCTGCCTGTTCTTTTCATAGGGACTTGTGTTCTGATTGTAGATCCTAACCTGCGGAATGATCCTCTTGAACTGCTTGAAATACGGTCTGTCGCTCTCCTTGCTCTTTTCGATCGCCTCATCGATGCGCGCTTCCATCGAAGGAAGATATACTTTGCGCATGCGGCCGATCACACTGATCGTCGGGATCGCCGTCCATTTCGCCGCGCACAGGATACGTCCGCGAAGCGCTTCGAAGTTTGACGGATCGACCGTCAGGATATATGCGAAGATCGCGTCCGCCTTGATGAACTGCTTCTTCGAAAGTGCCTCTGCCGCTTCTTTTTCTGCGGTCTCGTCGCGGATAAAATCGAAGTCGAAAGTAAGACCGCAGAACGGACATTCATAGAGCTGTCTGCTCAAATTGACGATCAGTTCGCCGCCACAGCCGGTGCAGCACTGCGAATTCTGAAGAGTTACCGTCGTGACGTTATCCTCCTTCTCGTCATCGCCGTCTCCGCTTGCGATACCCAGTTTTTCACGGTCCTGCGGATCTTGTTCGAACAGTTTTACCGAAAGCTCAACAAACTGATCACGTACCGCCTTTTTCTCCGCGGCTTCAACAGCCGACGGGCTCTTTGCCCTATTGGCGGCCGCCTTTTCATTTTTCTCCTTTTCGATAAACTCCAGTTCAGGATCTTTTCCCTTGAAGAAGTTCGACACTTTTTCTTTGAAGGTCTCCTTCTTTTCCATATCTTCATAGAGCTTGGATATATCGCAAAGACCGGTCAGGTCCATTTCTTCTTTCGCGGCGTCCTTTTTCTTCGGTTTTGCATCCGCGCAGTACTCTCTGGCGATGGTGTTCATCTCCATGAGCGTCTCAAAATAGGGCTTGTTCTCGGGAAGAGCTTTTCCCGCGGCATCGGAAATAGCCTCCGGGCTGATCTGCGCGACACGCGCGATCTTTAAAAGCTCGGACGGACGGTTGATCTTGGATTCACTTAAGATCTTTCCCTGAAGCGCGACAAAATTGTGCGGCTCCTTCTGAAGAAGGAAATCGTACTTTTCCTTTGCAGAATCAAATTGAAGGACTTTCAGCGAAGAGGCCGCCTGATCCAGGATATCCTGGGAGCGGAAATACTCATAATCGTAAAAAACGCTGCAATACGGGCATTCGTACTGCTGGCGATCGTTATGGACGGTCAAAGCACCGCCGCATTTGGTACATGTGTGGCTCTTGATCAATGTCATTTCCCAAAAACCTCCGAAAACACTAAAAACCCATAACCCCTAAGCCGTTTCGGCTATAAATTGACTATACCGAAAAGGCAGTGACATATCAAGAGATTCTGATTCCATATAAAGAAGTGCTATTTCGTGACCAGTTCCTAAATAAATATCGCGCGCGCGAAAAAATCTGATATAATGATGTTTCGTAAGTTTCTATATAAAGCGAGGTATTCACGATGGCTTATTCAACAGATGTCGATCGTAAATGGCAAAAGAAATGGGAAGATACCAAGTTATATAAGTATGATCCGAACGGCAAGGGCGAGAAACTATACGTTCTCGAGATGTTCTCCTACCCGTCCGCGGCAAATCTTCACCTCGGTCACTGGTACAACTACTCGCTGACCGACTCCTGGTCCCGCATGAAGCGCATGCAGGGCTATAACGTGTTCCATCCGATGGGATTCGACTCTTTCGGTCTCCCGGCGGAAAACTACGCGATCAAGACAGGCATCCACCCGAAGGATTCCACACTTCACAATATCGAGATCATGGAGCAGCAGCTCAAGAACATGGGCGCTACCTATGACTGGGATTATGAGATCGCGACATGCAAACCGGAATACTACAAGTGGAACCAGTGGATCTTCTTAAGACTCCTCGAAAAGGGCCTGGCTTACAGAAAGAACGCACCTGTTAACTGGTGCCCGCAGTGTAATACGGTTCTTGCCAACGAGCAGGTCATCGACGGCGCATGTGAGCGCTGCCACACCGAAGTTGAACACAAGAACATGACACAGTGGTTCTTCAAGATCACCGCTTATGCGCAGGAGCTTCTCGACTGCCTGCCGCAGCTCGACTGGCCGGAAAAGACAAAGAAGATCCAGACCAACTGGATCGGCAGATCCGAAGGTACACAGATCTCCTTCCTGTGCGAAAAGAACGGCGAGCGCTTAAAGGACGAAGACGGTTCTGACCTGAAGCTCTCCGTATTCACCACACGTGCGGATACCCTGATGGGTGTTTCCTACGTAGTTGTCGCTCCGGAATCTCCGCTCTGCACACTGCTCACCACAGACGAGTGCAGAGAAAAAGTCGAAGAGTATCAGGCTTTCACCAAGAAGGCTTCCGATATCGACAGAATGTCCACCACACGTGAAAAGACCGGTGTATTCACAGGATCTTACGCGATCCACCCGATCACCGGAAAGAAAGTACCGATCTGGGCTTCCGATTATGTAATCGCTACCTACGGTACCGGTGTTGTCATGGCCGTTCCGGCACACGACGAAAGAGACTATGAGTTCGCCAAGAAGTTCGACCTCCCGATCCAGAGAGTTATCGCTTCCGCACCGGACGCTTCGGATGAACTTCCGTTCATTGAAAAAGGCGTACTGGTAAACAGCGGCGAGTTCGACGGTCTGAACTTCAAGACAGCGATCGACGCGATCATCGAAAAGCTCCAGCCGCAGGGCATGGCGGAAAGAAAGATCAACTACAGACTCCGTGACTGGCTGATCTCCCGTCAGCGTTACTGGGGTACACCGATCCCGGTCGTTCACTGCGAAAAGTGCGGTGTCGTTCCGGTTCCGGACGATCAGCTCCCGGTACTTCTCCCCTACGACGTAGAATTCCGTCCGGATGGAGAATCTCCGCTGGCGAAGTGCGAAGAGTTCATGAACACCACATGTCCGAAGTGCGGCGCTCCCGCAAAGCGTGACCCGGATACCATGGATACATTCGTAGACTCTTCCTGGTACCAGCTCCGTTACCCGGATAACAAGAACGATAAGGAACCTTTCAACAGAGAGCTCATCGACAAGATGTGCCCGGTCGACAAGTATGTCGGTGGTCCGGAGCACGCAGCGATGCACCTTCTCTACACACGTTTCTTCTGTAAGGCCCTCCGTGATATGGGTTACCTCGATTTCGACGAGCCGTTCACATCCCTCGTTCACCAGGGTATTATCCTCGGACCTGACGGAAACAGAATGAGTAAGTCCAGAGGCAACACCGTTGCACCGGATCCGTACATCCAGAAGTATGGTTCTGACGTATTCAGAACCTACCTCGCATTCGGTTTTGCTTACACAGACGGCGGTCCGTGGAGTGAAAGCGGACTTCAGGCGATCGTTAAGTTCACTGGCCGTATCGACCGTCTCGTTGAAGATGTTAAGGATATCGCCAAGGGACAGGCTCTGCCGACAGACCTCAGCGAAGAAGATAAGGCACTTCTCTACAGCCTGAACTACACCATCAAGGCAGTAACGACAGATACGGAAAGATTCCAGTTCAATACTTCTATCGCTCGTCTCATGGAGCTCATGAACGCGATCGGTAAGTACCAGGGCGCTGCGAACAAGAACGATGCTCTCTTAAGATCTACAGTTGAGACTTTCCTCCTTCTGTACGCTCCTTACGCGCCTCACTTTACTGAGGAACTTTGGGAGAGAATGGGCAACGAATACTCCATCTTTAACCAGGCATGGCCGGTTTGCGATGAGAGCAAGCTCGTTAAAGATACCATCGAAATCGCCGTTCAGATCAACGGTCAGGTCAAGTTCAAGGTCAATATCTCCCCTGACGCAACTCAGGAAGATGTCGAGAAGATCGTTAAGGAAGACAGCCACCTGGAAGCTGCTCTTGCCGGAAGAAACATCGTCAAGTTCATCTACGTCAAAGGAAGACTTGCCAACATCGTTGCTAAGTGATCCGATCACGATAAAGACAAAAAGTAGCGCCTGTTTCACGAAAGTGAGACAGGCGCTTTTCATTTGGAACTGTTATTCAGATTCAAATCTGCAAACTCAAATCTTTACTCTGCGATCAGCATCTGGTAAGGTTCGATCTTGCGTACTCTTCTTGCCTGAAGTACGGCAATGGCGAAGGACAGAAGGATCATGGCCACTCCGATAATGATGACGCCCGGGATCGGAATCGTGAAGGTGCACTTCATGAGACCGAAGTTGATCATGATGAACTGCAAGTAAGGATTCGCGATGAAGTAGGACACTACAGCGAACAGGATGACCGACAGGATGATGGTCGGCATGAAGCTGCCTGCTGTCTGAAGTATCAGGCTTCTACTGGTGTAGCCGATCGCCTTGTAGATGCCGTAGTCTTTTCTCTTGCTGAATACCAGAGAACGGATCAGCAGGAAGAGGACCAGAAGGATGACCAGTGCGGAGATCAGACACATCATCACGAGCATCAGGGTCGCGATCCCTTTGAAAGTGATCATACCGGCTTCGATGGATTTCAGCATATTAATGCGAGTCACCATTTTCTCACCAAACTTCGCTTCACAGGCATCCAGGATCGTATCGATCTGCTCATCGGTTTCCGTATCAAAGAAGAAAGATGTAGGCATTGATTCCAGGTCGAGGATATGCGATGCAGCTTCTTCCGACATAATGGCTTCATGGCCGTCGTTATTCAGGCTCTGAATGAATCCGCTGATCAGGTAGGTATACTCCCTGCCTCCCAGATTGAGTGTGATCTCATCGCCGATCTTATAACCATTCTGTTTTGCGAATTTACCGCTGACATTGACCTCGTTTTCGTGGGAAGCAAGTCTTCCCTTGTAGCAGACATCCGTATTGTTCTTCCGGGTCGGATCCTCATAGACCATCAGGTACAAAGAATCTTCCTGTCCGACATAGATCGAATCTTCATGGTATCTGCGGATATTGCTGACACCTTCCTGAGAAGAAAGGAACTCATATCCTTCTTCCCAGGTATCTTTATCGAAAACGACAGCACCGTCTGAAGTTTCCGACATCATCAGGGTGATCTTCGGGTTTCTGTTAAAATTCTCGAACATCAGAAGCGCAATGACACAAATGAATACCATGAATCCGGTTACAACGAATGTAATGATATTCTGTCGTTTATTGTGCAGCATCGTCTTAAGGGAAAGGCTGGCATCAAGACCGAAAACGGACTTGTCGAGCTTAATGGGGTTGGTTTTGAAGTTATGGCTCTCAACTCCTTCGCGAAGAGCAACGATAGGCTCGATCTTCTTGATTCTACGAAGCGAAAGAAGCGTAACCAGTACCGTAAGAAGTACAACGGTAGCAAATGCCGTAATCGTAGCGATCATACTGAAAGACACACTGTACGGTACACCCATCTGCGCAATGACTACGGAAGAGACCGTCGGAGCCAGCAGGTACGAAACGGCAATACCGAAAACGGAAGCGATCAGAGCCAGCGCCAGGAACATCATCAGGACTGATCCCTTGATGTTTCGGCTTGTGTAGCCGATGGCCTTGAGTGCGCCGATGGTCTTCATATTCTCCTTGACATAGTTGCCGATGCTGTTGACGATCATGAGAATGATGACCACGACTACAAGTATGGTTACGGCTAGAAAAGAACCCGCGATGATCAGCGACATAAATGTACGGGAACTGATGTACATGGAGATCGGCTGCAGCGAAACATTCGCCAGATTATCATCTGTCTTCAGCTGATTGAGAACACGGATACGGAACTCTCCCATCTTCACATCGTCCTTGAGTTTAAACACGACGAAAGAGGATTCACCGGCTTCGTCGATCCTGGAAAGCATTTTCTCATATACTTCATCAGAGACACAGATCTCATAAAGTCCGCTGTTATTACATCCGCCATATACGGTGTTGAGAAAGCCTTTGACTTTCAGGTCGTAGTTTTCACCGGAGATGGAGAAGTGATATTCATCTCCTACGTGGTAACCGCCAGAGGTCTTAAACTGATACGGAAGGTAGATATAATCTCCGCTGATGGAAGAATCTTCTTCAGCGATCTCTGTTCTCGCCATTGTCTTGGCCATCATGGATTCCATCCGGCAGACCTTCACGGTATTCTCCATCTCGGAAGATCCGAACGGCAGGTTTATAAGAGGATAATACAGTGCTTTTTCCAGCTCATATTCTTCTGTTCCCTCGAGAAGATCTGAAAGATAAGCATCATCGATTTTGAGTGTTTTACTGGAGACGTACATCATTCCGTCTCCGCCATCCAGACGATCCGCTTCTTTGGCCGCTGTCGGATAGGTATCGGTAAAGAGGATCATAGCCAGGGAAAGAAGCATCGAAGCCAGAAGCATCAGGCAGAAGATACCGATCGAGCTTCCTTTATTCTTACGGAAGTGGGATCCTGCGAGGAGTCTTTCTTTTGTCATGGTTACCACCCCATTCCGCCTAAGAAATCACGAAGTTTCAGATGACGCTCCTTATCGCCGGAGACGTACTTTCCGAGCTGGCATTCGCCTGCGATCTCGCCGTCCTTCACATAGAGGATACGGTTACCGCGGCGCGCGGAAGTGATATCGTGAGTGACCATTACGATGGACTGGCCGTTCTCGTTTGCCTTGGTAAGAACGTCGAGGACATCCTTACCGGTCGTCGAGTTCAGGGCACCTGTCGGCTCATCCGCGAAGACGAGTTTCGGATCGTTGATGAGGGCTCTTGCGATGCCGACTCTCTGTGCCTCACCGCCACTGATCTGTGTCGGGAACTTATTCCAAAGTGTCTCGTCGATATCGACGGACTTAAGGACTTCTTTTGCTTTCGCGGAAGCCTTCTTCTTATTCTTTTCAATAAGCAGCGCTGCTGCCAGGACATTATCCAGTACGCTCATGGAATCTACGAGATATGTCTGCTGGAAAACAAAGCCGCAGTTCTTTCTTCTGAAGACCGCGAGGTCATCCGGTGTTCCCTTAGTGATGTTCTTTCCTGCGAAAGTGACCTCGCCGAGGGACGGCTTGTCCATGCCGGACAGAGCATAAAGAAGAGTGGATTTACCGGCACCGGAAGCACCCATGATTACGGTAAAATCACCTTCATAGATCGAAAGATCGATATTTCGGAGCACGTGCTGCTGCACACCGCCGTTAGAAAAAGTCTTGCAAAGTTTTTGTGTTTTAATAATTTCGTTCATAGCTTTCCGCCTCCTTATGGCACTATCTTACCTTTTCAAGTCTTAAGTGCCTTTAAGGAACTCTTAAATCTTTCTTAATTCCAAAAAACAGAATAACAGAAAGCCGTGAAATCGAAAACTCAGCCGGCCACTTGGATGGTATCAAACACATCATATACTGAGATGCCATTGACCGAATTATCGTTTGCATCATACGAGAATCTATAGGTTTTGTTCTCACTTTCATCAAGATTCACATCTGAAAGGATAAGTTCTTTTGTCGTCGAGTCATAACCGATCACACAGACCGCGGTCCCCTTCTCAAGTGTACACTTATTCCAAGTTCCGCCATCGTTTTGAATCTTGGATTCCACATTTGTTTTCAGATAATACGGACCGTAAGCCCAGTGGAACAGCATATCCTGCGGATCCGCTTTGATCGGCTCGCCGGTAAATGAATAATAGACGCGCGAATCTGTTATACCCCACGAATTGCTCGCGTAGTGCTGATCTACTGTTTCAAGCTTCATGATTTCCGGATGATACTCAAAAACCCAATCCGCAAAACAGCCTTCTGTCACATAATCTACCGTCCAATCGTCGTTGATACGATAGATGACTTCGCACCTGTCATCGGAACCGCACAGGACTCCGAAGTCCATGTAAAATCCGGTGGAAGTATGTGCAAGATAAATGCCGTAATCGGAGTTCGATTGAACATTTGTCTTCACTCCCCCGATGTCGACATAACTACCTTCGGAGTTCGATCCCATACTGATCGTCTCGACCTTTCCGTCGCCGTTAAGATCCCAGGATATCGTTTCAGATTCATCTTCAGAGATAATATAGGAATCCGGAACATTGAAAAAATAGTCCATATTAAAACACTCCGGGCAGTTCACGGCAGAAACAGAATACCCCTCAAAATATATCCCGTCGTACGTGATTTTAAAATCTATTGACCCGTTATTGATCATCTCAAAAGTGTCATTTAGATGTTGCACGTCATATTCTGATACGTAATCTTCAGAATAGATGACAGATTCCAAATACTCGTAGAGTGCGTCTTTGTCCTTAATGACATCGTCGAAAGATATGATCTTGCCGGTTTTACTGTCAATGTTATAGTACTTCCCCGAATAATCGTAATCGTGAGTATCATCATCCATCCAACTTGCAAGCATAAAAGAAACGATCTGATCGTCTGCACGGTTTATGTATATCGCGTCGTCATATCTCGCGAACACCGATTCTCCGGCTGAAGGAAATGATTCCTTCAGTTCTGCAACCTTTTTCGCATAAAGCTCCTCGAAAAGTTCGCCTTCACTTGCGACGATCCCATCCAGAGTCTTTTGAAGTTCTTCAAAACCTTTATCATTCACAATGAATTTCAGATACTCACAGGAGATACGAACACTATCATTATCTGCTCCCGGATCTTTTGCTGAATATCTGTGGGAGACAATATCTAAAGATATATCCAGATTCTTATGCGAAGTATCGATCGACATAGATTCCAGCGGAGTCGGCTTCCAGTTCGGATCGCCTTTTCTTGTCGTTTCAGTCGGAGCTGTAGTTTGCGATGTTGTTGGTTCTGTTATTTCGGATGAAGACGATTCAGTCTCTTCCGTCTCGGAAGAAGTGACCATTTCTGATGACTCGGAAGCTGATTCTGTTGTCTCTTTTTCCGAATCGGCCTGTTTACAGGCAACTGCGGACATAAGGAAAGCACAGGCAATAATAAGGGCGACACACTTTTTCATAGAATACCTCCAACAAGATCCCATATCGGATCTGATAATTAGACTATTCAAATACCCGAATTTATTTGTTGCTCGCTTATTTTGTCCGAATTAAGAATAATACCTGAAGTCCCGGGTCTTCGTTCGTTATAAGGATATCACCATCCATCTCTTTTAGGAAGTAAGATGTCAGGTATAATCCGATTCCGGCGCCGTCTTTTCCTTCACTGTTGGCACCGCGCTTATACTTCTCTTTCAGTACGGCGACTTCCTCATCGGTGACGCCCGGACCGAAGTCACGAACGGCAACCTTGAGGTATTCACCTTCGATCTTGGCCTCGACCTTGATTTCCGTATCCGCGTACTTATAGGAATTGATAAAGACATTGTCGAAAGCCTGCTGCAGACGAAGCTTATCAGTAAAGACCGTACACTCGGGAATCGTAAAATCTCCCGCGCGGCTTTGGAAGTCCGCATGCAGGATCGCTTCACGAACCGTGGTTGAGTCGTTTTCTCTGGGGCTGACCTTGATCTCCGACGCGTCTTTCACACTCTCGACAAAGAGATTATCGACCAGGACGGTAAGTTCATCTGCCTTGAAGTTGATGAGGTTAAAACGCTCTTTTACCTTCTCATCTTTAGCGAGTTCATAGCCGAATTCGGACGCGGACTTGATGGAGGCGACCGGTGTCTTGATGTCGTGGGAAAGCTGCGCGACCATGTCTTTTTTCGCGTCATAGGCAGCCTTTTCCGCGGCACGGGATTTTTTCAGTTCCGTGCGCATCAGGTCGAATGCTTCGGTGAAACTTCCGAAGGTGTTTCCCTTATCCATCTCAAGCGGGATATCGAGATCTCCGCCGGCGACACGGTTGGCAAAATCAGAAAGCTCGTCAAACGGCTTCACGATGGTCTTTCGAAGATACAGCATGTACGAGATAACGAGAACCGCCTGAATGATTGAACTGCAAAGAACGGTCACGGCGATCGCCTGCTGCCACTTTCCGATCCTCTCTCGCGTCGCATTATGGAAAAGCACTTTTCCCGCGGCAGAACCGTCCACGGTGAGGTCCAGGATCGTGTCGTTATTTCTTACCGCTTCGTTCACGGAAGTGGAGATGCCATCTTCAGTGGCGAAAAGGAGTTTGCCGTCATTATCGATCACGGAATAGGACAAGTCGGCGGGGTACTTTTCCGGTTCGCCGAAATTCTCCTCGATCGTCTTCAAAACGTCATTTACGGCAACGGTATCCTGATCGATCTCGCGGGATCTCTGAAGAAAGAAAAGGCTGACGGAGCCTTCGATGAGGAACGTAAGAACGATCAGGAGAATAAAGATCTTCTTCCCTTTTCTCATTTGCCGGCACCTGTAACGTACTTGTAGCCTTCCTTCCAGACGGTCACGATGCGGGAAGGATTTTTCGGATCGGATTCGATCGCTTCTCTGAGCTTTCGGATATGCACGTTGAGCGTGCCGTCGGAAGTGAACTTGTCTTTCCATACATTATCGAAAAGCTCCGTCTTCGTGATCAGGCGGTCCGGATTTTCGATGAGATAGCAAAGGAGTGAGAACTCCATGGAAGTCAGTTTCTTCTGTTCGCCGGAAAGCTCCACGGTCTTATTCTTCTTATCCACGGAAAGCTCGCCGTCAGTAAAGATATCCGCCTGCGGCTTTTCTTCCATGGCACCGAAACGGCGGAGCATGACCTTGACCTTCGCAAGGAGAACGCCGAGCGAATACGGCTTTTCGATATAGTCGTCACCGCCGATATTTAAGGCGATGATCTTGTCGTCATCGGTATTTCTCGCGGAAATGAAAAGGATCGGGATGTTCAGGCTCTCACGGATATGCTTGCAGAGCTCAAAGCCGGAGCCGTCACCGAGATTGATGTCCAGAAGGACAAGTCCCGTTTCGTTTTCCGTAAAAAAGGAAAGCGCCTCGGCCATGCTGTAGCAGGCGCAGGTCTTCACATCGAACATGTTGAAGTACTCGCAGGTGTTATCCGCGATCGCTTTTTCATCGTCAACTATCAGACAGTCGTATCTCATGAAATACGGTTATTCTCCTTCTTCTCCGCCCCATTCGACAAGCACGAGACCTTTTCGCTCTTCGACCGAAGGATTCATGGAAGACAGATCCTGTTCGTCTATATAAGTATACTCATCGGACGGATAGAAGTACATATTGACACGAATGATCGTGTCCGGTGCCGGCTGAACATCAAGCCCGACAGAATTCTCATAGGCATCCTTCTGGAAGCAGATCACGTTATACGGATTCTTCTCCATCTGCGGGAGCCAGTACATGATGAAGGTATTGGCTTCCTTCTCGGTAAGTCCGAGTTCAGCTAGTGCCCCTTCCAGGAATGCCGCGGTATCTTCACCTTTCACACAGAAACCCTGCTTTGTATCCGGGGTAAAACCGAGATCTGCTTCGAAAAAGAGATATTCGTAGGATCTTCCGTTTCGATCAGTCAATGTACCATCCGCAGAAGTTTTTACCGTCCATCCGCCGTTTTCCTCATAGGACGGATATGTGCATGTGAGATCCCCTTCAAAATCCAGTTTTACGGAGACTTCGCGCTCGTTTTCATCATAAAGATATATAATGGGGGCATCGATATGCATGACTCCGACTCCATCCTTTTGTCTCAGAAACTCTTCATCGTTCATTTTATTGTTGATCTTAATTCCCGCGATCACGCAGAAAACAAGAGCAAGCGCCAGGACCACCGAACCTGCGATGGTGCCGATACGATTCTTCTTTCGAATGAACTTGATTAGGAAAAATACGATGACACCGATCGCGAACGTCGTCATGCCGATCCCGTTCACGACGCTGTTGCAGAATTGCTGCACCCGGCTTGAAAGACTATACGTTTCGATCTTCTTGAATCCGTTATGGTAGTCATAGGTTATGGTGTCTCCGTCCTTGATCACCTCAGGAGTCGGTTTCGTCGTTGGGGTGGAAGTTTCGTCAGCGGGCTCATAATTTATTATGGCATTAACGATGCCGTCCATATCGTCGACACATTCCACGCGGGTAAGCACCTTAGAGCCATTCGTGTGGACATGGAAATAAACTCCAAATGCCATGCTGAAAGCAACTGCAAGCACCAATACGATCACAAAATAAAGGATCGTCGATTTTGAAACACGAGATTTTTTCTTGGTTTTCGAATTATTGTCTTCCATTTTTCTGTCCCGGAACGCTACCGTTCCTTAGTTTCTTCTAAAGGCCGATAATTCTTCTGCTTACTCTCCGCGCTTCGTTCTTTCCTTCACTTCCTGCTTGTTGGGGCGGAACTTCGCGCCGGAGAAGTACTTCTTCTCAAAATCCTCCGGTGAAAGGGGCTTGGCAAAATAGAATCCCTGGAAGATATCTACACCGAGCGAACGGATACGGGATGCTTTCTGCGCAGTCTCGATACCCTCGACGCACACGGTCATGCCGATGGTACGGGTAAGGAGAACGATAGCCGAAATAAATGACATATTGAAGCGGTCGTCCTGATCGACGAACGCACGGTCGATCTTGATCTCGTCGACCGGGAACTCACGAAGATAGTTAAAGGACGAATAGCCGGTACCGAAGTCATCGAGCGCGATGCGGATGCCGTTACTGCGAAGCTTGACCATGTTCTGGCGGCAGATCGCGAGGTTCTTCATCAAGGTCGTCTCGGTGATCTCCAGAAGGATGTTCTGCGGCTGGAGTCCGTATTCGCCCAAAAGCTGGATGACATAGTCGGCAAAGTCGATCCTTGCCATGTCCTCCGCCGTGACGTTGATATGTACATAGAAATCCTCGGATACACCGTCATCGATCCAGTCTTTGCACTGCTTCATGGCGGTCCTTAAGATCCAGTCGCCGACGATATTCATCTGACCGGTCGCGTAAACGGCGGCGATGACTTTCTCAGGATTAATGAGCTGTCCCGACGGCGACATCCAGCGAAGGAGCGCTTCGCATCCGACGAGTCGTTCGGATCTGGCGTCCACGAGCGGCTGGAAGTAAAGAAGGAAATTCTGGTTGCCTTCTCTTATCGATTTACTGATCTGGAACTCGAAGTCGAGTCTTTCCTTCAGTTCGACCTTGAACTGAGGTGTGTAGATCGAGTAAGTAAGTCTTTGATCCTGCTTGACCTTATGAAGCGTGATCTCCGCGTTGACGAGGAGCTCCTCGGCCACGTTTCCGCACGACGGGAAAAGCGCCGCGCTCATCGAGAACGTGACATAGATCGTGCTCCGGTCAACGACCAAAGGCGCGTTCATCTCTTCCTTAATGGCTTTCATGTGGTTTTCGACCTGGACACGCGTCGCGTTGTTCCAAAGGATACAGAATACGTCCAGATTGATATGGTAGAGTTCGCAGCCCGCGGGCATGCTCTCGCGAAGCTTCTTGGCGACGGTGATCAGAAGTCTGTCACCGGAATCTCTTCCGTAACGGTCATTAAAGATATGGAAGTCCTTGATGTCGATCAGCACGATCGCCGCGGAAAGCACATCTCGGTCATGGATCAGTGCGTCGAGATCCGAAAGCAGACGGTCGCGCGCCAGAAGCCCGGTCAGTGCATTTCGCGAAGAATTCTTCTCGACGTTCTCACGCATCTCGTTCATGGAGGTCAGGTCGAAGATCGTACCGATGATGACCAGCGCCTGCTTACTGCTGTCGTAAACGGTCTTACCACGGCTGGCAAGCCATCTGATCTGGTCGTCGTTGCCCCATACACGGAACTCGATGGAGAATGTATCTCTTTCCTCGTCGACGAGGTAGGTAAAAGTCTCGATAAAACGGCGTCGGTCGTCCTCGACGACTTCCTCGGCCATGAGGTTGATGATGTCACCGGAATAGGACAGTTCCATATCCGGGAACGCGTCCTTGAGGTTCGGAGAGAACTCGATGATACCGCGCTTCATGTCGGCGGTAAAAGTGATCGCCTCGGAGCCGTCGATGATCATTCTCTGAAGAGAATTGGCCTTCTTTCTCTCCGTGACATCCATCAGGATACCGATCTTATAGTGCTTCTGGTCCGGAGAGGTAAAATCGAAAACGCCGCAGGAGTGGACCCAGACTTCGCCGAGGACCGGAGAAAGGATTCGAAAATCAAGCCCGAGACCGTCCTTGAGCTCTTTTGCGCCCTGCATGATCGCCACGAAAGTGGTCGTGTCTTCGGGATTTACGAGATTGCCGATCTCTTTAGAGGCGTGTTGCAGATCCCCTGTCGGGAAATCCAGAAGGTGCGCCAGGGATGAATTGAAACGGCAGTAGTCGGTATCGCTTTCGTAGCAGAAAACATATCCGTCGATCGAATCGGAAAGGAGCTTGTCGTAAACGATCTCTCCGAAAGAACTGGTGTAGTCCTCCATCATGCCGAAGATAAGGAGATGGTTCTCCTTCTTTACGACCTGCATGGTCACACGGATATGGTAAAGATGTCCGGAATTGGAATAGATATTGTGCTCGAAGGAAACGACCTTATGGCTTTCTGACGCAAGATCGTAGAAAGCTACTTCGTAGCGCTGCTTCAGCGCTCTCTGCTCCTCGGGATCGGCAAACTCCAAAAAGGCATCCAAAAGCATGTCTTCACCGGCCACAGGGCCCAGGATATCAACCATTCCGCGGGAAAAGAAGAAACGCTGTTCTTTCGGGAAAACAACGAACGTACATAAAGCCACGTTCTCAAGCAGACTGTCGGCTTGCGCCAGTAGCTGTGGATCTAAGCTGATCGACGAATCATATAATGCAGATACAAAGCCGGCATCGTCGGCCACCATATTACTATCTCCCCTTACACACAAGTGTATATACTATTTTAACATTTCCAGCACCTCAGCGTATAGTGCCTTTTTGCTTTCTCCCCACTCCAAAGACAGGGTTTTTGCTATTTCTTTTGTAGACAGACCCTGACTTTCTAAATTTAAAATGCGATTTTTGCGTTCTTCGGGGGAAAGCTCTGTTTTTGTTTCATTTTTCGGCTTCCCCTCAAGGACCAGTACGAATTCTCCCTTCGGCGGGACCTCGTTAAAATGCTCGATCACCTCGGAAACCGTTCCGCGGACGACCTCTTCGTACTTCTTCGTCAGTTCCCTGCAGGCGGAGATGCGTCGCTCGGACATTCCCGCCGCGGAAAGGTCATTCAGCGTCTTCAGAAGGCGGTGCGGCGCCTCGTAAAGGATCGTGGTCACCTGCGTTTCGGAAACGACCGAGATACGCTCCTTTCTGTCCTTTGTCTCGACAGGCAGGAATCCTTCAAAGTAGTAGTGTCTCGTATCCATACCGGAAAGCACCAGGGCGCTGATC
Source organism: Clostridiales bacterium (assembly GCA_017561715.1). GTDB lineage: Bacteria > Bacillota > Clostridia > Saccharofermentanales > Saccharofermentanaceae > Scatonaster. The sequence goes on from JAFZBN010000018.1 coordinate 205,994, forward strand.
CCGGCGACTGGACCCGGAACGGTCGTGACATCGATGCCTTCCTCGATGCAGAGCTTTACAAGATCCTCTCCGGGATCCGAGATGCTCGGCATGCCGGCGTCAGAGACAAGCGCGACCTGCTGTCCTTCTTTTAAGCGGGCGATGATCTTGCTTCCCGCGGACGCTTTATTGTGCTCATGGTAGCTCATGAGTTTCGCGGAAATACCGAAATGCGAAAGCAGAAGCCCCGTTCTTCTCGTGTCTTCACAGGCGACAAGGTCGACGGTGGAAAGGACTTCCACCGCTCTGGGCGATAAGTCCTGCATATTTCCGATCGGAGTTCCCACTAGATACAGCATAGGTCAGTTTTCCTCGTTATAGATCTTCTCTAAGGTTTTTGTATACTTGCCGTCCTTTTCCCTGAGGATCAGCGGCGGCGTGATCACCGTGCCGGTCATCTTTCCGCCCTTTTTCGCTGACAGCAGGAAAAGAGTCGCTTCCCTGTCGGAAAAAGGATGGACGAAGGTCACTTTCTTCGGCACGAGGTTTAGTTCCATACAGGTCTTCATGACCTGGGAAAAGTCTTTGGCACGATCGACAAGGAAGAGATCGCCCTGAGAAGCGAGCATCTTCTTACTGCAGGAAAGAAAGTCCTCTACCGTGCCGTGCATCGCAAAACGCGCTTCCTGAAGCTCTTTGCTCTTGATCTTTTCGGAAGTGACGGGACCTTCTTCCGCCTTTCGGTAAGGCGGATTCATAAAGACGGCGTCGTAGACGTTTCCCGTGACCTCGGTATCCGGGATGTCCCGAAGGTCTTTCCGAAATCCTCTGACACGGTCGGAAAGACCGTTCAGCTCGATATTTCGAAGAAAGATCTCCGCGGCTTTTTCCTGGCGTTCGACTCCGTCGATCTTCACATCTTTTCTTCTTGCGGCAAGAAGCACGGATCCCGCGCCACAGTTGGTGCCGAGTTCTAAGACTCTTACCGGGCGGGCCTTTCGGATCCGCAGGTTTTCGGAAACGAACCACGAAAGAAGGACGGTATCTTCACCAAAGCGAAATCCATCTTTACTCTGGATCAGGGAAAAGCCTGCTCTTCCGAGATCCTCCATCGTCTCTTCTTTTTCCGAATAAATACTCAAGATCGAAAAAACTCCTTACCACGAAAAAGAGATCTGGTCCCCGATAAAGAGGATCAGATCCCTCGACTTTACATCATATAAGACGATCAGCCCTGAGAAATCGCGCCAGCCGGGCAAGCAGCCTCGCAGGAACCACACTCAAGACAAACGTCCGGGTTGATCTCGTACTTGCCGTCACCCTGAGAAATTGCGCCAACCGGGCACTCTCCCTCACAGGAACCACAAGACAGACATGCATCAGAAATTACATATGCCATTTTATTTTCCTCCTTTTACTGGTCTACAAATTCATTTAACACTATTTTTTACTTTTTGTAAATGAACGTTTTGTTAATTCATTCTTCCGGTTTTTCCGCCTGCGGTTTATCGCTCTGCGGCTTCTTTCGCGGGCAATCGTTCTTGCACTGCGGCTGCGGCGGATTGACCAGAGAAACCTCGGAAGCCTCGTATACCTGCATCTCCGTTTCCTCTTCTTTTTCGAAGCGGACCGTGACTTTTTCTTTCAAAAGATCCGAGTAGATGACGACGCCGATACCGTCCGGAGTCCTTACCTTCTTACCGACCTTCGGAACACGCTTGTTGGCGTCCTCATAAGCCGCCTGCTCATAGGAAAGGCAGCACATCAGTCTTCCGCAGGTTCCGGTAAGCTTGGTCGGATTCATCGAAAGACCCTGGTCCTTGGCCATACGGATCGTGACCGGAAGGAACTGATCGAGGTACGAGCAGCAGCAGAGCTCTCTGCCGCAGATGCCTAAGCCACCGACCATCTTCGCCTGTTCACGGGAACCGATCTGACGAAGCTCGATACGCGTTCTGAAGCAGGATGTCAGGTCCTTTACGAGTTCACGGAAATCGACTCGCTTATCTGCCGTAAAGTAGAAGGTGAGCTTTCTTCCGTCAAAGGAATATACCGCCTCGACGAGCGTCATCGGCAGTTCTCTGTTTTCGATCAGTTCGAGACACTTTACAAAAGCACTTCTCTCTCTTTCTTTCTTCTCCCGGTAGTGTTCCATCTCCTTTTCGTCCGCAAAACGCAGAACGGGAAGGATCGTGTCGTCCACTTTATCGTCCGGAAGATCGAATGGTTCGTCTACGACGAAGGCAATGTCCTGCCCGAGTGCCGTATTGACCATTACCGCGTCGCCGACGGACAGCTTTAAGTCCCCTGCCAGGAATCGGTAGGGCTTTCCGGCGTCGTGGAAACGCAGATTTACAACCTTAGCCATTACTATTCTCCTTTTTCAATGCCAGAAGCATCCGGCATACGATCATTTCAAAATTTCCATTTGCCTTAAAGGCCTTTTGCGCGGTCGTCAGTATCGCGTTGCACTTGGCGATTTTTGCCGCGTCGAAGTGATTTTGCTTGATCACCGTGACCATCTTATCTTTTTTCTGTTCACCATGCAAGCACGGCGAGTCCGGGACCGTCGCGCAGATGGCCATCTCGTCATAGACCATGCTCATAAGAGACAGGATATCCGGGAAGTGTTCCCTTTCCTCGTCGAAGAAGTTATAGACGTCCGTCAGGAGCTCCGTTCTCGAGATCTCCGGGAGTCTTAAGATCAGGTCGGAGACCTCCTCCCAGTCGGAAATGAGCCAGTTGCTTTCCGAAAGGCCGAGGGCGTAGCCGATGACGCCGTTACTGAACTTCGCGTAAAGTTTCGCGTCCTCTTCCGAGAGTTCCTCGTTTCTTTTACGAAGCACCTCGTAGACCTCTTCTTCCTTATTCGGAAGAAGTCTCACCGATACGGTACGGGATAAGATCGTCGGCAGGAGCTTGGACTCATCGGATACGGTCAGGAGAAAGACAACGTGCTTCGGCGGTTCCTCGAGCGTCTTAAGAAGCGCGTTCTGGCCTTCCTCGGCAAGTCCGTCCGCGTCAATCAGATAGACCTTCCTTTCCGCGATCTGGGACATGATGCCCACATCGGAAAGGATCTTGGACCTTACGTCCGCGACCTTGATGTTCTTTTCGCCCGAAGGCAGAAGGAGTTCTTTATAGTCCGGGTGCGTCCCCGCGGAAATATAGGTGCAGTTCGGGCACTTGCCGCAACCGCCGTCTTTTGTCGGGTGGCTGCAGAGAAGTCCTTTGGCGAACTCACGCGCGAGGGTCTTTTTTCCGACGCCCGCGGGACCGACCAATAAAAAAGCGTGCCCCGGTTCGCTTAGAAGCGAAGCCCCGAGGCGCTCTTTAGCTTCATTTTGTCCGATCAGTTCCGAAAAAGCCATGTTTTCACATCTTTTCAAAATGCTCGACAGGTACGACAAAGACCGTCGCTCCGCCGACCGTGACGTCGACCGGATACGGAAGTGCCGCTCCGCCCATCATCGAAGGCGCGAGATTTGTATTGATCGCCGACTGGCGCGAGGAAGAATACTTTCGGATCAGATCCAGTACTTCCTGACATTTCTCATCCTCCACGACGATCATCAGCGTCGTGTTTCCGGAACGAAGGAAGCCGCCGGAAGAATTGAGCTTGGTCACACGGAATCCGGCTTTATTCAATTCGGCCATCAGGCGCGGGGAATCCTCATCGTGAACGATCGCAAATACCAGTTTCATTTACCGATCACCTCCCAGACAGTCTTTCTGATCTTCTTATAGATCTCTTCAGGCGTATCCAGCGCGGAAAGCACCTGAAACCTTTTGTCTTCTTTACTTCTTTCCAGATAGCCGTTTCTGACTTTCTGCATGAACATCAGGCCTTCGGCTTCAAGACGATCCTCTTCATCGGATCTTCCGTGACGTCTTTTATAGGCCGTCTGCTCGTCCAGATCGAGAAGGAACGTGATGTCGGGCTTGATGCCGTACGCGCTCCAGTTATTGAGGAAATCCACGTCTTCCAGTTTCAGTCCTCGGGCGTATCCCTGATAAGCAATGGTCGAATCGAAGAAACGGTCGCAGATCACGACTTTTCCCGCATTTAATTCCGGAATGATCTTCTCCTTTACGATCTGCGCGCGTGCCGCTTCGTATAAGAGAAGCTCCGTTCTTTCGTCCATGCCGGTATTCGCCTTGTCAAGAAGGATCGTACGGATCTTCTCGCCGATCGCCGTTCCTCCCGGTTCACGGATCAGAACGAAGGGAATACCTTCTGCTTTCAGGTCGGAAGAAAGAAGCTCGATCTGGGTGGTCTTGCCGCAACCGTCAATGCCTTCGAAGGTAACAAACAGACCTTTCATTACTTCTTTCTCCTCCTTGTTTTCAATCTTCATTATACTTCAATATCAGTCCAGTTTCACGGAATGGATGCTGGCGATCTCGAGCCAGATATCCTTCTCGATACGCTCGTTGTCTTTTCTGATATCCTCAACTGTCTCCTCCGCGGGACGGCGGCGGTTCCAGTTCTTCTTCTCGCGATGGTCGTTATTTCTGGAGCCTCTGTGCTCTCTCTTTTCAAATCCGCCGTTATTTCTTTCACGGTTATCGGATCTTTTCGCCTCGCGGTTATCCGCCTTTCTTTCACGGTTCTGGTTCTGGTTTTCCTCACCGTTTCTGTTTGCGCGGTTATAGTTATTGCGATCACGGTTTCCGCCGTAATTTCCGGACTTTCTTCTTCTGTTACGGTTCCCGTTGTTTCTCGGGGGCTGCTGGCCGTTCGTACCTGTCGCCGCCGGCGCGTGATTCACCTTTTTCGGTTCCTGTTCGCTCATTTCTACCTCCACTCTTTAACCTTAAAGAGAACTGAATACTTTAATTATATCGGTTTTCCCGTTTCATTCAACTCTGTACTTGGGAAGGATGCCGTAGTAACGGACCTCATCCTCCCATTTTTCGGGGATCTTCCCGGTTCCTCCAAGGAACAGGAGCGGGACCTGCACGAAGCCCCTTTCCTCCATTCTCGGATGCGGGATCGTCAATCGCTCGGTATCCATCTTTATGTCGTCATAGGTCAGGATATCGACGTCGATCGTTCTCGGGCCCCAGTGGATCTTTCTTTCTCGGTGAAGCTCCTGCTCGACCTTCTGGCACGCGGAAAGAAGTTCCATCGGTGAAAGGTCCGTGATGACCTTCAGACAGATGTTCAGAAAATCGTCCTGCTCGGTATATCCGACGGGCTTCGTTTCAAATACGGGAGAGACCAGTTCGACGAAGATGCCTTCTTCCGGGCGGTCCAGAAGTGCCACCGCGCGGCTTAGGTTCCCGACGCGGTCTCCCATGTTGCTGCCCAGAGAAAGATACGCGATACTCATAGTTCCGACTCCATCTCCGTTCTTTTTCTGTCAATGATGACGCTCATGTAGTCAAAGTCACCGTCGATCGGAGCTTTCGGCTTCTGGATCTCGCAGGAGACCTCGTCCACCATGGAAAAAGCACGCATGATCTTCACGATGATCTGATAGGCCATGTACTCGATCAGATCGACGGAAGTTGTTTCCACATAGTTTTTGACCATGGAAAAGACCTTGCCGTAATCGACCGTATCGGAAAGTTTGTCGGTCTTACATCCCGGGATGTCGGAACATGTCAGGGTAAGCGTGATGACGAAATCCTGGCCGTCTTTCTTCTCTTCAGGAAGGACGCCCGAGAAGCTTCGAAAACGCATGTTTTTCAATACGATCTTATCCATTTTCCGCCCCTTTCATCGCCAGGTACATCTTCAGTGCCGTGCAGGATTCAAATACATTATGCACACGTACGCAGGCAGCTTTTTTCTCCTGGCAGAAGATCGAAACGGCAGCGGTTCCCGCGTCTCTCTGAACTGCCGGAACGCCATTTAAGATCTCGCCGACGAAGCGCTTTCTCGAAGGTCCGATCAGAAGCGGATAGCCCTTTTCCTGGATCTTCGGGATCGCGGCCAAAAGCTCGAGTGCTTCCTTGGTGTCGGTGCCGAATCCGATGCCCGGGTCAAAAAGGATCGTGTCCTTGGCGATACCGGCCTTCTCTGCAACAGCCGCGCTCTTTTCGAAATAGCGGAGGCAGTCGTCTACGATACCGCCTTCTCTTCTAAAGATCTTCTCATTGGTGTAGTTGGCCATGATGACCACGCCGGCCTTATATTCGGCTACGACCTCGGCCATGCCGGGATCGTAAAGAAGGCCCCAGACATCGTTGATGATGTCCGCGCCGAACTTTAAGGCTTCTCTTGCGGTCTTGCTCTTATAGGTGTCGATCGAGATCGGGAGATCCACCGCGTCGCGGATGATCTTCAGCGCCGGGATCAAACGGGACAGCTCCTCGTCGGCAGAGATCATCTCGGAACCGGGACGGGTGCTTTCTGCGCCGATATCCAGAAGATCCGCGCCATCCTCGACCAGTTCCTTGGCGCGAAGGAGCGCGTGCTCCGGCGTGTAGAAATTGCCGCCGTCGGAAAAAGAATCCGGCGTTACGTTAAGGATGCCCATCAGAAGGATCCTGTCCTTATAAGAAAGCGATCCGTTCCGGATGGTCCATGAAAAAGCAGAAGGCTGAACTTCAGTATCCATCTAACTTCTCCTTTTGCCTCAAATGATATTCCTCGGACGGTTGATGAGGGCCAGAGCCTCCGCGCGCGTCCTTGCGTCCGAACGGCAGCCGCCGCGCATCGCGGATGTGACGGTCTTAGAGCCCGGTTTTCTGATGCCGCGCATCGTCATGCAGAGGTGCTCGGCTTCAAGTACGACGCAGACGGACATCGCGTCGACCGCCTTCTGGATCGTGTCGGCGATCTCGGATGTAAGCCTTTCCTGAAGCTGGGGCTTACGGGACAGCGTATCCACGATACGCGCTACCTTCGAAAGTCCCAGGATCTTGCCGTTTCTCGGAACATATACGACGTGTGCTTTTCCGTGGAAAGGCAGAAGATGGTGCTCACACATGGAGTAGAACGGGATATCGCCGATCAGGATCATCTCGTCGTTATCCGACGTGAAGGTCTTGATGTCCTTGCTGATATCTCTGTGCAGTCCGGAAAAGACCTCGCCGTACATTCTCGCCACACGATTCGGTGTCTCGACAAGTCCCTCTCTGTCCGGATCCTCGCCGACGGCGATCAGGATCTCTCGAACTGCTTTTTCGATCCGCTCGAGGTCCATGCCCTTCCGGCTCTCCTCCGGTACGCGGAAATCGTCATCGTAATTGCTCATTCTTACTCGCTCTCCTTATTTTGTGTACTTATGTCTGTATTCCATGGGCGTCATGCCCTTCTGTTTTCTGAATGCCACGTTGAAACGCTGGGGACTACTGAAGCCCACCTGCGTCGCGATACCGCTGACCTTGATCTCTTTCTGCGTCAGGAGGCGGCAAGCCGCTTCGATACGGATCTGCATGAGATAGTTCATCGGGCTGATGCCGAATTCATCGCGAAAAGCTCTGGTAAAGTAACCCTGGCTCAAGAAGACATACGCCGCCGTTTCCGCAACGGTCACGCCGCGGTCGTAGTTCTCATCGAGATAGTCTCTGGCGATAAGAACGAGTTCTCTGGCCTTGCCGTTTTTGACGCGAAGGCTCTCCTCCCACTCTTCTCGAAGCGCTCGGGAAAGCGTGATCAGAAGTTCCATGGTCAGAAGTTGCATCATCATGTCCTTTGCGTACATATCCGAACGGCTCTCGCGCATGATGCGCTCGGCCAGAACGCCGATCGCCTGACGGGATTTACCGGAGATGATCAGGTAGTTGCTGCCGTCACCTACGGCGCTTTCGCCCTGGGCAAAATCCAGGAAGTTTTCAAGAGAAAGTGTCGCGACGTTTTCCTGAAGGAAAGGCACCGTCGGGCCGCCTCTTAATCGGCCGTTGGCCATCGGCTGGGTATCCGAAGGTTTCGAAAGCAGCGCCTGCTGTGCCTTGGAGATATCGGAAGAAAAACCGAAGTAAAGAACGACCATATCGGCAGGACCCTCCACGACACGTACGGAGTGCATGACCTGCGGACGGATGATCAATGTCATTCCTTTGGTCACCGAAACGGTCTTTCCGTTGATGACGAATTCGCACTTGCCTCTTCTCAAATAAAGAAGCTCATGAGAGGTGTGACGGCTGGCCGTCGGAAACGGCGTAGATGTCTCGTAACAATGTTCCGCGCCTTCGAAAACGACCGGTATCGAGCCTGAGGATTCCAGTAGACTTTTTTCAAATGCCGGCAGAAGATCTTCGACCATGCTTTATGCCCCCCTTCTTGTCTTTCGCTTACGGCAGGAACCGGATGTTATCGATATAGATCGCTCCGGAACGCTGTCTGTCAAAAATAGTGAATACGAGATTGTTGATCTCCATGTCATCAAAAGATGCCCAGTTCAGTGTGATCGTCTGCCACCTAAGTCCGATCTGGATCGTCGCTTCCCCGCGGAAGCCCGTGATCTGCATCGTCTTTTCGCACTGATCCGGATTAAAGATATCCAGGCAGATCCTTCTTGCCTTCGAGAACTTAAGAGGCGCCATGACGGACGCATAGGAAAGCACCGGTCCGAATGACAGAAGGCTGTTTTCCGGTTCGTACTCGATACGAAGCGAAGCCGCGCCCTGCGTCTTATTCATGACCTCACGGAAGATCGTTGCTTTACCCTTGGTGATCTGATAGGTCTCGAGTTTTTCAAAATCACTGTCCCAGGTCTTTTTACCCGTAAAGGTGATGTCTTCGCACGCCGTAAAGGTCAGATCCGGGCAGTACTCGGACGGGATCTTGTCGAAACGAAACGGCAGTACCGGAAGATCGATACGGTTTCTGAATGTCGCCTGATGCGGGATCGGCGCGTAACCGTAGGTAACGCCTACCGGATCGAGGACATCGTCGTTCCAGACCATGACACGGACACCGTGAAGGATCCTTGCCTGCGCCGGAACATATACGCGGCTCTCGTCACAGACGGAGAAGCCTCGAAGTACGGATTCATTTTCGGAAAGACGCAGACCGTCGACCGTGTTGTCGAAAGAAAGCATGACTTTATTTCCGATCACCTCGACACCGACGCATTCCGGAGAGGAAGCCGGCATCTTCGGCGTAAAGTGAAGTCCCAGGGCGATACAGGAAAGTCTTCGACCGATCGTAAAGGAAACGGCCTTATCCGGGATCAAAAGGTCATGCTGACCTAAGATACCGATCGGCATCGGGAATCTTCTTCTGATCGCGCAGAGTCTTTCGTTGAACTCGACATGACGGAACGGCTCCTCCGGATCCATCGCGTCCGGATGCAGTTGCGTAATGATAAACGACGGTACCTGGTTCTTGTCTTCGATCTCGCGCGGACCGAATACACGGGCCAGATCGATAAGGAGCTGGCGGACCATCGTGGAATAGAGGTTTCCGATCTGCGCGTCGGAAGCGTCCGGCGCGAAAACGATACCACGGATACTGGTGTCGCAAAGCGGCGCCAGGCGGTGGTTAAAGAATACGCTCATCATGTCGGAAGGTCCGACGAGCGGGCGGTGTGCCGCCTCGGATACGAGAGTATCGGTCATGACCGTCTCGGCCGACGGGATGATGGAGTTCAGAAGATCGAGATTGTTCTTCTTCTCGAAATGCTTAAGTTCCTCCGTCGGGAAAGAAAGCGGCGGTTCATCGTCGTTTTCTTCCGAAGCGGTATCGGCCTCGACAGGTTCTTTTTCCGTATCTTCAGGAGTCTCGGTCTCCTCGGATTTCTGGCCGCCCTTTTGGTCTTCAAAGGCAAGCGCGCCCTCCGGATCGATCGGGACATCGACCTTCTCTTCGTCTTCGAAAACGAAGGACTCTTCGGATGTATCGTCGTCTTCTTTTAAGATATCGCCGGTCTTGATCGCGTCCTTCTTTTCGGAAAGACGGGCAATGTTCGCGCGCCATCCCTCTTCATCGAAATAGAGGTTTCTTTCTTCAAGATACTCACGGATCGCGTCGTTGCCGTCGATACTCTCGTGGGAGATCCAACGGTAGATCGGCGCATATTCTTCTGCGAGATCTAAGATACCGACCGGGTAGTGGAGCTGCTCCGCCAGGTGATACGCGTAGGAAAAAGCCACGGACGAAACGCTGGCGAGTTCTTTTGTATCACGGATACGGATCCACTTAGTGTCATCGATCGTAAAGATCGGATCGTAAGAGAGCTTTTCGATATCATCAAGCGTGCCTTTCTTCGGCGAATAGAAACGCAGAAGCGGCATGACATCTTTCTTAAGAGGTGTACGCGGCGCGGCCGTTTCCGCGATCGAAGCCGCAAAAGGCTTTCCGCCGAACATGACCCAGACATCGCCGCATCGGCAGTCTTCAATGGTCACCTGCTCGGTGAGGCTATGGAACACCAAGGTATAGGCGTCGGTAGAGGATCGGTAAGGCGGCATCGTGAACTGGAAGGATCCGTCCTCATCGGAGACCGTCTCCAGACTTAAGATGACACCGTAATCCGTATCGAGCTTGGAAACCTTACGTCCGTCCGTCGGGTCCTTCATGACCTCCAGCGTGACAGGGACCGAGGGAGAACTGATCTTTCCTCTCAAAATGATCGGAACACCCTGCTGAAAGACCATGCCCGGAGAGATCCAGGACGGAAGACGTATATCATTCAATTGCGCCATAAAAACGACACCTTTCCAAATTAACTCATTTGAACTCTATTATACGATAAAATCTGCTTTTCGCATATGAACGAATATATATGAAACAAAAGAATAATGTGTCTGCTATGTTCGGCACATTTCCCCTTCTTCCTTTGACATTTCCGGGCTTTCGTTTACTGATATATCAGTACGCTTATAAGATAAAACCAGAAAGTAAATAGAATAGAAAGGAGGTGTCGAACATGGACGAATCCAAGGTCATCGGAAACGCGATCCGCACGATCCGAAGAGAAAAAGAGCTTTCCCAGTTTTCCGTCGCCCAAAGATCGGGAGTGAACCTGTCCTACTACTGCAAGCTCGAGCGCGGCGAAGCCAATCCCTCCATACGAAAGCTCTACGCGATACTTCGCGCCCTTGGCGTTTCGCCCGTCCAGTTCAGTGAGCTGGTCGTTCTGGAATCGGAGTATCTGCTGGTGTCGGTGGACAGTCGGATCGCTTCGTAAAAGATATCAATATTTTGACCAAATTATTCCGTTTTTTTGTTTTTCATGGTATTCTTAAGTAGTTGAAATACTAAATTCTTGAGGATAGGAAGCGATACCGGTCATGCTGCCACAGAATGTCGAAAATAACGGAAAAGCGCTTTACGAGGACCTTCACAGAGAAAACCTCGGTGGCGCTACAGCATCTTGCCTTCACTTTTTGGAAGACGGCAACGCCTGCCGTGAGATCGTTCCTCATTATCACGATTTTGTCGAGATCATTTACGGGATCCGCGGCAGGTTTTCTGCGTCCATGGCCGACCGCGACGTCGAGGTCAACGAAGGAGACATGCTCCTGATCAACGTCAATGAGATCCACGCGTTCCGTCATTTCGAGCCTTGCGAGTACTACTGCCTGCAGTTCGATCCGACACTCTTCTTCTCTTCCCCGATCTATTCCACCGGCGCGAAGTATATCCTGCCATTCATCATGTCCACGGCACACAGCATCGGAAAGAACAGTTCGTATTCACTTCTCGCGAAGAAGGAAGATCTCGAAGGCACGAATATTCCGGAGTATATCCGCGACTATCACAAAGAATATACCGAGCGCGCGCCGGGATTTGAGCTGGCGATCCGCGCCGACATCTGCCGTATTTTCCTTTGGTACTTAAGAAGAATGGAAGAAAACGGCATTTCCATGTACGGAAACTCCAACATCCGCGCGGAAGACATCGTACGCTTAAATGCCGTTCTGGATTATATCCATGAGAACTATATGCAGCCGGTACTGGCCGAAAAGATGGCGAAGATGTGCAACATGAGTTACAGCTATTTTTCCCGTTTCTTCCGTCACGCGCTGGGGCAGACTTTTTCGGACTATCTTCTTTATGTCCGTCTGACAGAAGCCGAAAAGCTCCTGATCACGACATCAAAGAGCATCAGTCAGATCGCGCTGGATACGGGATTCAGCACTTCCAGCTATTTCATTACACAGTTTAAGAAACACAGGCATATCACGCCAAAGCAGTTAAAGCAGAAGATCGCTTCTTCGGAAGGTCCCGAAGTCTGATCACATCGGAGCAATTACCAGATCGATACCAAAGTCACGGATCTCTTGCGCAAGCTTGGGATCTATTCTTTCGTCCGTAATGAGAACGTCGATCCTTTCGGCGGGAATAAAGGACGATGTCGAATCCTGCTCTAATTTTGTGGAGTCGACTAAAGCCACGATGCGCTTACACTTTTCCGCAAAGCGCTTTTTAAGTTCGAGTTCGTAGAAATTATGTCCGGTAAGACCGGAAGTCAGGGAAAAACCGTTTCCGGATACGAAGTAGCTGTCACCGCTGATCCTTCTCAACATCTCTTCGCAGAGAAGACCTTCGATGGCGCCGCTGTGCGGACGAAGAACACCGCCGACCAAAACGGTACGGAAGTTACTGTTTCTCTGGATCTCCATGGCGGTATGGATACCGTTCGTGACGATCGTGATGTTTTCGAGGTTGTTGATATAAGGGATCATGTGATAGGTCGTGGAGCTCGCGTCGATGAAGATCGTCTCACCTTCGTGAACGAACTTCGCCGCTTCTCTTCCGATCGCCTGCTTTTCGGCAACACACATGACCGAACGGAGCATGTAGTTCTCCGGGTTGGAAGACTGCTTAACGGAATCGGAGATCCTTGCACCGCCGTGAAAACGTACGATCGCGCCTTCACGCTCTAAGTCACGAAGGTCAGATCGGATGGTCGCGCCGGTAACGCCTAAACTGGTCTGAAGATCCGTTGTGGAAACACGGGTCTCCTTCTCCAGGATTTCCAGGATCTTTTTTCTTCTGTCGACATTGATCATTTCTTTTCACTCCCCGATTTCTATTAGAAACGAAACCTATATTAAAGAGGAAAAAAAGGCTTGTCAATACGATTTCTTTCATTTCCTTTCATGTATTTTCATTTCAGGAAACAAATGTACAAAAATGACGTTTATTTATTCGATTCCCGTCTTTTCAGTTCCTCGGCCATCCATCCGGTCACACCGTTCGGAAGTCTCGGATCCATCGGCGTTCCGTCCAAAAACATCAGGTTCGACTGTATGCCGTTCATCAGGCAGTGCTGCCCCATCTCAAAACCGAAGTTGATCGATGCGATGCCTTTGTCCGCGTTTCTTACCCATTCCGGTGTATAGATAAAGCTGTTCTTCATCCTTTCCATACGAGGACGTCTGGCCTCGATCTTTTCGTGACTTACGATCTCATCTTTCAGACCATCGGCAAAGAACAGTGTCACGCCGTTTTTCTCCAGTTCGTCCATCACATCGTCATCCGGGATCGCGTCAGTTCCGACGGGAACGAGAACGTCGAACTTATCCGGGAAACTTGTGGCCAAGGTAAATGTAAATCTCGCGCCGGCGGAGTTTCCGAGAAGGAACTTCACGCCGACACCTTCCGTGTGCTTGTCGATAAATGCGTCAATGAGTTTCATGACGGGATCGACATAGGTCTCGTCCCAAAAGCCCGCGCAGCGGCCGTCCTCGAGCTTGTATTCATTGGCGATCGGGATCAGGATATAAGCGCCGCCGAGATCTTCCTGGTATTTATCGGAAGCATAGTACTCCGCGCCGGTATAGTTGATGCAGGTCTCTCCAACGAGGGCATTGGTCGCGCCGTGCAGGAAGATAAGAAGCGGATAGTTCTTTTCCTTCGGAAACCCATGCTCGGACGGATCGAAGAAATAGTACTTCATACCCGCCGCCTCATCGCTTTTAAAGCGGTCGAAATACTTGCCTACCTCATATGAGGGTTCACCTGTGATAAAGTCGCCTTCAGGGATCTGATCGATCCAGGAAGCTTTAGAATTTGCCATAACATCCATGCCTCACTTTTTTCGGATTAGTTTAAAGTATGCACTTTTTTCATGGCGTTGAACAGAGGTTTATACCGAAGGTAAAAGAAAAAGGCTGTCTCTTCTTTCGAAGAAACAGCCTTATGGCTGCCGAACTAGGATTCGAACCCAGACAGACGGTGCCAGAAACCGGAGTGCTACCCTTACACAATTCGGCAATGTTGTAAATCAACGGTTGAAAGTATATCAAAAGTCAAAGGTAAGTGCAAGCCCTTTTTGAACCGTGGCTTATGAAAATTTCTCTGATGTTCCGGCCGCTCCTTCTTACTTTGAAGACGGACGCTCGGTCGGCATGTCCGGAGCTCCCGGAAGAGGCTCCATAAGGCCCATCTCCTCGGCCTTCTTTCTGACTATCTCGATATCCTTCCAAAGCTTCACGCGTTCGTTATTGTTGCGAAGGATATATGCCGGATGGAAAGTCGGCAGGATCAGGTATCCGTTCTTTTCGATAAAAGCGCCTCGGATCTGCGTCATCTTCGCGTTCTTATCGCCCGTAAAGAGTGTGTAGGCAGTTTTTCCGAGAAGGACGATGATCTTCGGTTTGCAAAGCAGGATCTGTGTGCCCAGAAGCTTCTTACATGCCGCTGCCTCGGCGTCAGTCGGAACTCTGTTTTCCGGCGGACGGCACTTAACGACATTGGCGATATGGAAATCCTTTGTAGAAAAGCCCTGCGCGTCTAAAAGGAGCTGCAGCAGTCTTCCCGCCTGTCCGACGAAAGGAAGTCCCTGCTCATCCTCCGTCGCTCCCGGACCTTCTCCGACGAACATAATGGGTGCGACGACATTACCGCGGTAGATGACGACATTTTTTCTCGTCTTCGAAAGCGGGCATGCTTCGCAGGTATTGCACTGCTCTACAAAATCACTCCAGGATATTTTCATCTGAGAAGCACCAGCGTGACACCGTCATTGGCTTTTGCCCAGTCAGGGTCATTACGGAACGCGGGACATTTCTCGACCATAGATCTGCCGAGTGTTTCAAAAGGACCGAACTGCTCGCCCGGACAGAATGCTTTGATCCTGCCTTCGCTCTGCATAGTACGCAATATCTCGTGGGTAGCTGTTTTGATCAAGCCGCCCTTTCCCGTCGAACCATATCCGTGAATGATCTTCACCTGGTTGACGCCGACACGACGCAGAGTATTCAGTTCCAACCGTAATTTACGAGTTGCAACATCAACCTTCGGCATGCCTTCTTTGATATTGATGATACTAGCGGCCATAGTTACCCCCATTTTGAAACTTACATTTGTATTATACCACGCGCAGAAGCGTTTTTCACGAGCGAAAATGTGGCATTTTTGTTATAATACGTCCATGAGATTGGACAAATTGCTGGCAAATTCGGGATATGGAACGAGAACCGAAGTCAAAGAGCTTCTTCGCAAGGGCCGGGTCATGATCGACGGTGAAGTCATCCGTGATCCGGGTTATTCTGTCACGGAAGAAATGAGTTCTCGGATCACATTGGACGGCGAAACGGTTAAAGGAAGCGAGTACCTTTACTTCTGCCTGAATAAACCCGACGGATATCTGACCGCCATGAGTGACGACCGTCTTCCTTGTGTCGGCGATCTTCTCCCTGCCAACTTGAAAACGAAAAAGATCTCCCCTGTCGGAAGACTCGATTACCATACGACCGGCGTCCTTCTTCTTACGAATGACGGCGATCTTTCACATCGTCTCACGAGCCCGAAATGGCACCGCGAAAAGGTCTATCTCGTGACCTATTCCGGATCGGATCTCACCGAAAAAGAGGTCGAGCTTTTCCAAAAAGGAATGACACTTTGCGAAAAGGGACATCAGCCCGAAAAGCTGAAGAGCGCGAAGCTCGAGATCCTTCCCGGAAAGCAGTGCAGACTGACGCTTACCGAAGGAAAAACGCACCAGGTCAAGCGCATGCTCGCCGCGACCGGAAGATCGGTCGAGCTACTGCATCGTGAAAGTATCGGAACATTAAAACTAAAAGACGGCCAGCTTCCCGGCGAGATGTATGCCCTCTCCGACGAAGATATCCGTCTCTTAAAAGAAGATTGATCTGAAATTAGTCATCCGTATTCGCGTACGGATATGTCTTCTCGTATGTCTCTCTCATGGTATCGATGTTCGAAAGGACCAGTTCACACATTTCGACCGCCTTATCAAGGTCTCCACTTCCTGCGCCGACACCGACGATGATCGCGGAATCTTCCTGCTTCCACTGCACATCAAAGCCAAGCGACAGCTGATCGACACGATCACGGATGATGAATCCGTAGATGTGATCTTCGTAGTCCTGAGGCTCCAGCGGATCAAACTGTTCCTGATATTCTTCCGACATATACTGCACGTAATCATCGTAGAATCTCGCCCTGGAATATACGTACGGCTCGATCCTCGCGAGGTCTTCTTCTGACCAGGTCGCCTTCATCTTTTCGTATTCTTCGTCCATGATCTTAAGGTCGCCGCTGTTGACGTAAACAGGCACGCTCGGCATGTCGAAAACAAGGACATCGGGGTGAACGGCCATCATGCTGGTCGCCTTCTGTACCGCGTATTTATCCGTCTGCGCGCCTTCGCTGTTTTCGGAAACGACATCCGCGCTCTGAAGGTCCGGATTCTTAAGATCGGTGTACTCACTGAAAAACGCCGAAAGGAACGCGTCATCGTACTCGAAATGTCCGATCGAAGCGACACGGAGATCGACCCTCGGCTCGATGAAATAGACCTTGATGAACGCGGAGATGAAAAAGATGGCCGCGACTACGATGATCGGCACCCACCAGTAGTAATGCCAGATATTCTGCCATTCCTTTGTGGACTTTCCGAAATAGTGCTTGGATTCGATCTCTTCTTTTTCTTCTTTCTGCTTTCTGTCACGCTCGCCGCTGGCGATACTGTAGGCGCAAGCGATATCGGCAAGCTTCTGCTCGTCGTTTTTCGCTCTGTAGGTCTTACCGAGCTTCCAGAACTGATCGTCGAGATCTTTCTTGCTCGCCCATTCCGGCAGATCGAAATATGCAAGCCCTTCCTCTTTGGTCATCTTCTCGATGGCCGGATCCGGAAGGACCTTCTCTTTAAGCTCCGGGACCTTATATGTCTTTTCGACTTCCTCAATGACCTCTTCCGCTTTTTCTTCCGCTTCGGAACCCGCCTGCTTGGAAACGCCGAGGCCTTTGATCTTCTTTTCTTTTTCCTTCATCTTTTCCTTCTCGAAAAGCACTCTTATCTCGAGGCTTTCATCTCCTTTTTAAATGCTCGGAAATCGGCAAGAGCCGCCCATCCGATCTTGATGATCTTTTTAATGTTAATGGAGTTCTTTCCGCCCTGACGAGGCTTGAAAGTGATCTCACGGAGTGTGTACTTTTCCTTGTAGTAAGCAAAGAATGTCGTCAGCATGACGTTCGGAAGATTATAGTCTTCTCTGAATCTTCCGACATACTTGTCGACGAGGGAAGCTCTCATCAGACGAAACGGCGCGTTACTGTCCTTGACCTTCACGCCGAAATGAAGTCTCAGAAGGAAGCACAGGAAATTCTCAACGAACTTTCTGGACTTTCCGTCGCCACGGACGACACGGTTTCCGAGGATCGCGTCATACTCATTTCGAAGATCCCAGAATGCCGAAAATTCCGCCGGGTTCGTCTGTCCGTCGGAGTCTGTCTGAAAGATATAGTCCGCCTTCTTTCCGATCGCATACTTATAAAGCGCGATCAGCTTCGGACCATGCTGCTTGAGCGTGTCCGGCAGTACTTCGAGCTTCGGATACTTTTCCTTAAGAGAAAGAAGGATCTCATGCGTCTTATCCGCGCTTCCGCTGTCAGCGACCACCAGACGGGAACCTTCGCCTTTTCCCTCCAAAACGGGATACCAGGCCGAGATCACCGACTCGATATTGGCTTCTTCGTTATATGCCGGCATGACAATGTAAAGATCGTCCATGTTTCTTCCTCCAGTCACATACAATGTATCACTTCAGCACTTTTTTGACCATAGACAGCGCGGATGCGACGACCGCGTCCATGTCGTAGTATTTGTACTCGCCGAGGCGTCCGCCGAAGATGATCTTTTCTTCTTTGTCCGCGAGTTCTCTGTACTTACCATAGAGCTTTCCGTTCTCCTCATCGTTGACCGGATAGTAAGGTTCATCCCCGGGCTTCCATTCGGAACTGTATTCACGGCTGATGACCGTTTTCGGAAGATCGTTTCCGTCCTCGTCTTTTCCGAAGGTGAACCACTTGTGCTCGATGATGCGCGTCCACGGAGTCTCTCTGTCAGTGTAGTTCACCGCCGCGTTGCCCTGGAAGTTCGGGATATCGAGAAACTCATTTTCAAAACGCACGGACCTGTACTGAAGGTATCCGAGCGAATAATCGAAATACGCGTCGATCGGACCCGTATAAACGACCTTATCCGCCATTTCGTTCCACTTCTTCTTGTCGTCGAGATAGTTGGTATTCAGGAGCACTTCGATCCCGTCGAGCATATTTTCCACCATCTTGGTGTAGCCACCCGTCGGGATGCCCTGATAAAGCGCGTTGAAGTAATTGTTATCGAAAGTAAGTCTTACCGGAAGGCGCTTGATGATGAACGCGGGAAGGTCCTTACAGTCTCTTCCCCACTGCTTCTCGGTATAGCCCTTTACGAGTTTTTCGAAAAGATCTCGTCCGATCAGAGAGATCGCCTGCTCTTCAAGATTAGCCGGTTCTTTTCCCGCCATCTCGGCCTTCTGTTCTTCGATCTTCGCCATGGCCTCTTCCGGTGTCACGACGCCCCACATCTTGTTAAAGGTATACATGTTGAAAGGCAGAGAATACAGCTCACCCTTGTAGTTCGCGACCGGGCTGTTGGTAAAGCGGTTGAACTCCGTGAACTGGTTTAGGTATTCCCACACTTCTTTGTTATTGGTATGGAAGATATGCGCGCCGTATTTATGGACCTTGATGCCTTCGATATCCTCGCAGAATACGTTTCCCGCGATGTGCGGACGCTTCTCGATAACGAGCACCTTCTTTCCCGCCTTCTTCGCTTCACGGGCAAAGACAGCGCCATAAAGACCGGCACCGACTACCAGATAGTCATATCGCTTTTCCATAACTTGATCGCCTCCCTGTCAGGCCTTTGCGGATGCGGCTTTCTTTCTGTCTTTTCTGATCTTACGGATCTTTCTTTTGATCCTGAACGTATCCTTAAATACCTGCCAGATGTCCTTAAAACGGATACGTGAAAAGCCCCCTTCTCTGGTAAATACCAGGCGGATCGGACGCTCGATGATCTTTGCGCCCATCTCGTTAGCGCAAGCCAGAAGCTCGATATCGTAGGCAAAGCCCTTCGTGATGACACCGGGTACGATCTCTTTTAAGATGTCGGCCTTATAGACCTTGATGCCGGTCTGCGTGTCGTGCACTTTCAGACGGAAAAGCACTCGCAGCATCACGTAGTAGCCGAAGCTGATGAACTTTCTTAAAAAGGGATACTCGAGCTTGGATTCTTTATGCATTTTCGAGCCGATAACGACGTCGGCCTTTTCGCTGTCCATATGGGAAAGAAAGTCTTCGAAATGATCCGGCGACAGATCGAGGTCCGCGTCTAAAAATGCGATACGATCACCTTTGGCCGCCTCGACGCCCTGCTTGATCGCGTAGCCCTTACCGCCGTTCTTCGGATAGGTTACGAGGCGGATATTGGCGCATTCCTCAGAAGCTTTCTTCGCCTGTTCTTCCGTATTATCGGAGCTTCCGTCGTTGACACAGACGATCTCGAAATCATCGCAGAACGAAGATACGATCTCATTCGTCTTAAGAAGATTTTCATAGATATGCTCACCCTCGTTATAGGCAGGCATTACGATCGAAAACATGTCAGAAGCTCCTTTTCCATCTTGATGACCGATTCGGCCACTTCCGCATATTTTACCATTTTTTCGGGCTTTTCTGCAACGAGGGCAGTTAAATCGAAGTTATAGAAAAGGAGCCGCCTTTTTTGAAAAGACAGCTCCTTCTGTTTGTTTTTTGTAAAAGATCGCTTTACCGGATCACTAAGATCAGGTGTTCTTAGCGATCCACTTACCGCCACGCTTACTTACAACGTCGAAGATAACAGCTGCGAGCAATACGAGACCTTTAACTACCTGCTGCATTTCCTGAGCAACGCTCATGGTGTTCATGCCGAGGTTGATAACACCCATCAGCGTAGCACCGATGATAACGCCCGGAACGGTACCGATTCCGCCGTATGCGGAAGCACCACCGATGAAGCAGGATGCGATAGCGTCCATCTCGTAGTTCTGACCACTCTGAGCGGTAGCTGTCATGAGACGGGCGATGGTGATCATACCGGCAAGAGCTGCCAGGAGACCCATGTTCGTGTAAGCCAGGAAGTATACCTTGTTGGTATTGATACCGGAAAGCTTGGTTGCCTTCTCGTTACCACCTACAGCATAGAAATAACGACCGACTGTCGTATTTGCCGTGATGTAGGAATAGAAGAGGATGATCGCGATGACGATCAGGAGAACGTTCGGGATACCCTTGTGCTGGGAAAGTCTGAAACCGAAAGCACCGACAACGACCGAGATGATGATCATCTTAACGATCCACGGAACAAACTTCTCAACTTCATATTCCTTCTTTACTCTCTTCGCTCTGTTAGCAACTGTGAAGAGAACATAGATCGCGATGGCGATCGCCGTAAACACGAGACATGTAATGTTGTACTCGAACTCTTCGCCGACCTTGAACATTTTTCCGAGGAAATCCGGAACATAGCACTCAGCACCGCCGCCGAATACCTTTACGAATGCCTTGCAGTTAGCGATGGAGATCGTCTTACCGTTTTTAAGAACCGCAAGAGAAAGACCACGGAAGATCAACATACCCGAAAGGGTTACGATGAAAGGCGGGATACGCACATAAGCGATCCAGAAAGCCTGCCATGCACCGATCGCCGTACCGATGATGAACATGAGAATGACCGCGAGGACCGGATTCATTCCGTTGTTGACCATAAATACCGCACCGATCGCACCGACGAAGCAGACAACAGAACCTACGCTGAGGTCGATGTTACCACCTGTCAGGATGCAAAGGAGCATACCTGTTGCAAGAACGAATACGTATGCGTTCTGGGCGATAACGTTGTTTACGTTACTCGGCAGGAGCATCGTTCCGTCTGTATTTACCGTGAAGAAAATAGTAACAAGGACCAAAGCGATGATCATCGTATATTTTCTTACAAATTCAAGTACTTTAGTTCTTTTGCTTGAAGAATTCATTATCTCACTCCCTCCTTACATGGCTGTTTCTTCAAGAGCGGGATCTTCATCCCGTGTCAGATGGGAAGCGTCATCAGCGTTGATGATCATGGACATGATCATCTCCTGAGTTGCTTCCTTACCGTCGAGTTCACCAACGAACTTACCTTCACTCATGACATAGATGCGGTCGCACATGCCGAGAAGTTCAGGCATTTCAGAGGAGATCATGATAACGGATTTTCCTTCGCTTACCAGTTGATTGATAATGCAGTAGATCTCGTATTTAGCGCCTACGTCGATACCTCTTGTAGGCTCGTCGAGGATCAGAATATCCGGGCTCGCGAACATCCACTTGGCCAGCAGGACTTTCTGTTGGTTACCACCACTTAAGTTACCTACGAGCTGTTCAACGGACGGAGTCTTTGTCTTGAGCTTGTTCTTATACTCGACTGCTACCTTGTACTCCTTATCGCGGTCAATAACACCGTTGTTGCTGACTGCCTGAAGGTTTGCAAGTGTCGTGTTGGTCTTGATCGGATTGCTCAAGATAAGACCGTTGCCCTTTCTGTCTTCGGTAACATACGCGATTCTGTTTTTGATAGCGTCTTTAACCGAATTCAGAGCGATCTCTTTTCCGTCTTTATATACCGTACCGGAGATGTTGTCTCCATACGATTTTCCGAAAATACTCATGGCGAGCTCTGTTCTTCCTGCGCCCATAAGGCCGGAGATACCGAGTACCTCACCCTTTTTGAGATTAAAGCTGACATCATCAACGATCTTTCTTTCCGAATAGACCGGATGATAAGCTGTCCAGTTTTTAACTTCAAAGCACACTTCTCCGACATGACTTTCACGTTTCGGGAAACGATCGGAAAGATCACGTCCGACCATGCCTTTGATGATCCTCGCCTCCGAACAGTCATCCTCTCCCTTGGTCAGTGTTTCGATCGTCATACCGTCACGGATGACCGTGATCTTGTCGGCGACGTAGGAGACTTCGTTCAGTTTGTGCGAGATGATGATCGACGTCAATCCCTGTTCTTTAAACTTGAGCATGAGATCCAAAAGATGTTTGGATTCTGTCTCGTTCAAAGAAGATGTCGGCTCATCAAGGATCAGAAGTTTCGCGTTCTTCGCGAGTGCTTTTGCGATCTCAACAAGCTGCTGCTTGCCGACACCGATATCTTTGATAAGTGTACGGGAAGATTCCGAGAGTCCTACGACACGCAGGAACTCGTTGCTCTTCGCGAACGTTTCATTCCAATTGATGTGATACTTGGAACCGCGCTCATTTCCGAGGAACATATTCTCACCGATCGTCAGATACGGGACCAGTGCAAGCTCCTGGTGAATGATTACGATACCCTTTTTTTCACTGTCTTTTGTTCCGAAAAAGTGGCATTCCTCTCCATTATAAAGGATCTCACCCTCATACGATCCATGTGGATGGATGCCGCTAAGAACTTTCATCAGAGTAGATTTTCCGGCGCCGTTCTCCCCGACGATGGCATGTATCTCTCCTGGTTCGACCTGAAGATTAACATTGTCAAGTGCTTTTACACCCGGAAATGTCTTTGTGATGTTTTTCATTTCCAGCAAATAGTCTGCCAATGTCATTCCTCCTTCACTCTAAGATAATCAACAGACTTGCATGAATTGTCCCCTTCCATCCCTTGCCAAGATGAAAGGGGACTCTTTCACACTAGTTTAGTTCGATTGATTAACCGAAATTACTCAGCCAGCTCAGCCTCTGTGTAGTAACCGGAATCAACGAGGATCGTCTTGTAGTTGTTAGCATCTGCAAATACAGGTGTGCAGAGGAAAGACGGAACAACCTTAACGCCGTTGTCGTATGTTTCCTTATCGTTTACCGGAACTTCCTTGTTGTCCATGATAGCCTTAACCATCTCAACAACCTGCTTAGCCAGGTCACGTGTATCCTTGAATACGGACATGGACTGCTTGCCCTTGAGCATGTTCTTTGTGTTAACTACGTCACAGTCCTGACCTGTGATGATCGGGTACTTACCTGTGTAGTTAGCTTCGAGAGAGTTCGCAACACCAAGAGCTGTAGAGTCGTTGGAGCAAAGAACTGCGTCGAGCTGTGTGCCATCAGCGTAGTTAGCAGCGATGATAGCGTCCATTCTGTTCTGAGCGTTCTCTGTCTTCCAGCCTGCTGTAGCAACCTGATCAAAATCTCTCTGACCGGACTTAACTACGAGCTTACCAGCGTCGATGTAAGGATTCAGAACATCCATAGCACCTCTGTAGAAGAAGTTAGCGTTGTTGTCTGCCGGGTCACCGGTGAAGATCTCAATGTTGAACGGGCCTGCTGCATTGTCGAGATCCAGCTGATCGCGGATATATTCGCCCTGGATCGTACCAACTTTGTAGTTGTCGAATGTAGCGTAGTAGGAAACTGCATCAGAGTTCATGATAAGACGGTCATAAGCGATAACCGGGATATCCTTCTCTTTTGCTGTGGCAAGTACAGTACCCAGAGAGTCACCATTGATAGCTGCGATAACGAGGACCTTACATCCGCCGTTGATCATAGATTCGATCTGGTTAACCTGAACGGAAACATCATCGTTAGCGTACTGGAGATCTACTTCAAAACCTGCACCCTCCAGTTCCTTCTTCATGTTGTCACCATCCTGGTTCCATCTCTGAAGGGACTTTGTCGGCATGGATACGCCGATCTTCTTGCCGCCTGACTTCTTAGAAGAACAACCTACTGCTACAGAGAACAGCATAGCGCCTGCCAGAAGTACACTCAAAAACTTCTTTCTCATTTTTTTCTACCTCCGTAAATTTGCTTTCGCAATTTAATCGCATATACAGATTAGCACAACATCGAACATCTGTCACAACAAAATCGAAAATTTTTCGCGGTTTTTGTTCCTTTATCACAACCGAATGTCAAGTGAAGTTGATAAAAAAACGTTTTGCTCTGATCAGATCTGTAGTTCTTCCTGGCTGTCGACCTTCTTCTTTCCACGGAGATCAAGTTTGTGATAGCTGCCGTCCGAATCGAGGAAATGACTTCTTACCGTATCCTCTAATTCCACGTTCAGGACTTCCATGACACGGGCCTTGCAGTCCGGGTCTTCCACAGGGAAAAGAAGCTCGACACGGCGGATCAGATTTCTCGGCATCCAGTCGGCAGACGACAGGTAGATATCTTCCTGTCCTTCATTATAGAAATAATAAATTCGGGAATGTTCAAGGAAACGGCCGGTGATCGATCTGACGGTAATGTTCTCCGAAAGACCCGGGACACCCGGACGCAGACAGCAGATGCCACGGACGATCAGATCGATCTTAACGCCCGCGCAGGATGCTTCGTAAAGGGCATCGATGATCGACGCGTCAACAAGAGAATTCATCTTCGCGATGATCCTTGTCTTCTTTCCCTTCTTCGCGTTCTTTGTCTCCTGCGAGATCTTCTCGAGGAAATAATTCTTCATCTTCGTCGGCGCAGGGATCAGTCTTCTCCACTCCGGCGGTTCACTGAATCCGGAAAGTGTATTAAAGAATTCAGAAGCGTCGACACCGAATGTTTCCGACGCGGTGAAAAGACCGATGTCGGTATAGATCTTTGCCGTGATGTCGTTATAGTTACCTGTCGCCAGATGCAGGTATCTTCGGATACCGTCTTCTTCATCTCTTACGACGAGCGTGATCTTACTGTGGGTCTTTAATCCTACAAGACCGTAGATAACATGGCAGCCGGCTTTCTCAAGCATCTTCGCCCAGTTGATGTTGTTCTCTTCATCGAATCTCGCTTTCAGTTCGACAAGTACCATGACCTGTTTTCCGTTCTGCGCGGCCTCGGCCAGAGACTTGATGATCGGAGAACTACTACTTACTCGATATAGTGTCTGCTTGATCGCGAGGACCTTCGGATCCTCGGCGGCCTGACGGACGAATTCAACGACCGGATCAAAGGACTCGTACGGGTGATGAACGAGTCTGTCTTTCTGTCGGATCGCGTCGAAGATGTTTACGCCTTCCGGGAACATCTTCGGTTTGGCCGGACGGAAAGAATGGTAGCAGAGTTCCGGGAAATCGTCGCAGACTTTGCCGTAGACTTTCATAAGGAAAGTAAGATCGATCGGACCGGAAACAGAGAACACATCCTTCTTCGAGATCTTAAGAGATGTCGTAAGAAGTTTTAAAAGTCTCGGATCGAGTTCTTCGTTGACTTCCATTCGGATGATCTCACCGAAGCGGCGTTTTCTGACCTGCTCCTCGATCTCCTTGAGAAGGTCTTCTGCCTCATCCTCGTCGATATCAAGATCGGCATTTCTCATGACACGGTAAAAGCCGGAAGCAAGTACCGCTGATCCGGAAAACAGCGAAGAAAGGTTCGCCTGGATGATCTTTTCGATCGGTACGAAACAGATGCCCTGCGAAAGGTGCATTTCGAAAAGTCTCGGAACGACCGTCGGGACCTGGATCGTGGCAAAGCGGTAAGCGGGCTCGATGACCTTCCCCTTCTTTTCCTGCTTTTGGATCCTCGCCTGTTTGTCTTCTTCGGACTCGTCGATCAGGACACACAGGTTCAGCTGGCGGTTATAGATCAGTGGGAACGGACGGGAGCTGTCGACGGCCATCGGCGTCAGGATCGGATACAGCGTCGAACGGAAATAATCGTCGCAGACTTCCCTTGCGCGTTCGTCGAGATCCTGGTAATCACTGATAAAGATGTTATGGTTCTTAAGAGACGGCACCAGGGACCTCGTGTAGGTCGAATACATCAGCGCCATCGCGCCTCGTGCCTTTTCGTCGATCTCGGAAAGCTGCTGCTTGACCGTTCTTCCGGAGATGTCGAGCTCGTCGTATTTGACAGAAAGAAGGTCACGAAGCGAAGCGACACGGACGATGTAGAACTCGTCCATGTTCGACGCGGTGATCGAAAGGAATTTGAGTCGTTCCAGAAGCGGATTCTTCGTGTCTCTCGACTCGAAAAGGATACGGTTATTAAATTCCAGCCAGCTTAACTCACGGTTGAAATAGCGGTTCGAATCGGCCTCGATATCGGCATTGTCCATCGCGGAATGCGCGACCTCCGTAGATACACCCTGGAGCTTTTTTTCTTTCTTTTCTTTCTTTGTACTCATCTGATCTGCCTCCGGACACGCAAGAATGCTTTCACTGAGAAGAACTGTTCGAATAGGTCGGTGTGGCTTTCAAAGAACCACTTATCGTACGTCATGTCGTACATGGTGTCGCCGCTGATGACCATGCCCTCCGGCGTCATCGAAACGGAGATGTCGCGAAGTTTCTGGCGGTGCGATCCGTCGAGCGCATCGGAAAGACGCAGGATCGCGGTAAGCTTACTGACCAGCACCTGATCTTCCGTCGGGATCTCGCCGTAAAGAGCGTCCTGATAGAAGTTCGGATCCGTATAGAATCTTCCGACCATGGCAACGATCTTTCTTTCCTCATCGGACATACCAATCAGCTCGGTTCGGTCGATGATGCTGTAGGTCGAAGGATTCGGATTGGCGATGTTGATGAACTTTCCGAGTTCGTGAAGAAGCGATGCGACACGAAGGAGCGTTCTTTCACGTTCGTGCATGCCATGAAGTTTTTTGGTCGCGTCAAAGATCGCGATCGCCGCACCCTCGACAAACGTGATGTGCTTCTTTTCGGATTTATATCTCTTGGCCACATGGCGCGCCGCGGAGATGAGATCCACCTGCGGATCGATCACGAGGTCGAGATGCTTATGCGACCAGGCGTAGTCGTACATGACGCCTTCGGTCAAAGACGCGTCCGGCATATGCACGCCGTCGACGCCCATGTAGTCGAGCATCTTCTTGACCATAAGCGCAGTCGGAAGAAGAAGCGGCGCAGTGGACGGCTTGATGTCGAGTTTTCTCGAAAGAGCCTCGGAAGATGTTTTCAGGAGCGAATCGACCAGCGCATCGAAACGGTCTCTTTTGATGTAGCAGTATTCTCTTGGAGACTCCCCGGCCAGTGCTTTGATAAAGCCCATATCACTTCCGAAAACGATGAGGTTTTTGTACTTGATATTCTTCGGTTCGATCGCGTGGTACTCCGCCAGGTCCTGAGAGATGAATTCCTCGAGGACCTCGGTGTAGTGCGTCGTCTGCTTGGCAAGGTCGGAAAGAAGTTCGCTGACACGAAGAGATCCGAGGCGTGTGTTCTGCGAGAAGACGAGGTCGGACTTATCGTAAAGCGTTGCCTGCATGCTGCCCGCGCCGATATCCAGGACCATCGTTCCTTCGGAAACGAGCTTGGCGAAATTCGGCTGGCTCTCCTTAACGGCGAGGTTATGGAAATAACGTTCCTGCGCGTTATCTAAGACCTTGACCTTGATGCCGGTCTGCACTCGGATCTGCTCGATGACCATCGCTTTGTTTTTTGCCTCGCGAAAAGCACTGGTCGCGACACAGATGACTTCCTTGATCTTATATTCCTTGATCTTTGCGGCAAAGCCCGAAAGGACATCGACGATCTCCCCGGCCAGGTGCGGCGGGATGACGCCTTCGGAATACGCGCGCGATGTGGAAGAGAGATACTTTCTTACCGACTCGATCTCTTTCGGAGTCTGTTTATCTCCCAGTTCGAATATCTTAAGTCTCAGGGACAAAGAGCCCAGATCGATCACTGCCAACAAGGTCTTTTTGCTCATTACGGGACTTCTCCTAAATTCTATTGATTATTTTTCCAGTATATCCTGTAAAAATGGATATTCCGTGAACAACCAAGATCAGAGTTTTTCGTATGCTTCGATGACTTTCTCCGTCATCTCTTTTGTGCCGAGTACATGGGTGTCAGAGGAAGATGCGATATCCGTCGTTCGGAAGCCCTGGCTGAGGACAGAACGAACGGCCTTTTCGATCTTCTCCCCTTCTTCCGGAAGACCGAGGGAATAACGGAGCATCATGGCGGCGGAAAGGATCGTGGCCAGAGGATTGGCGATGCCTTTTCCCGCGATGTCCGGCGCGGAGCCGTGGACCGGTTCGTACATGCCCGGGGTACCCGGGGTTCCGAGTGACGCGGACGGGAGCATGCCGATAGAGCCCGTGATCATGCCGGCTTCATCCGATAAGATATCGCCGAACATGTTGCTCGTGACGATGACGTCCATGGATCCCGGACGACGCAGAAGCTGCATCGACGCGTTGTCGACATACATGAACTCAACAGATACTTCCGGATATTCGGGAGCGATCTTCTCCGTGACTTTTCTCCAAAGACGCGATGTCTCCAGGATGTTGGCTTTATCGACGACCGTCAGCTGTTTTCTTCTCTGCATCGCGGAAGTAAAGCCGACGCGCAGGATCCTCTCGATCTCTGCTTCACTATAAGTCTCGACATCAAATGCCTCCATTCCCTTCGGTGTTCCGTCAGGAAGGCACTCGTCCGATTTTTCGAGGCCGCGTTTTCCGAAATAGATACCGCCGGTCAGTTCTCGAACGATCAGGATATCAACGCCGTTTTCGACAAGATCCGGACGCAGAGGGCTTGCACTCTTAAGTTCCGGAAACAGTATCGCCAGGCGCAGGTTCGCGTACAGGGCGAGTTCTTTTCGAAGGCCTAAAAGAGCGGCCTCCGGGCGGGACTTTCCGGGAAGGTTATCCCACTTCGGTCCGCCGACCGCGCCCAGAAGGACGGCGTCGCTTTCTTTCGCGATACGAAGGGATTCCGCAGGGAGCGGTTCCCCGTAGGTGTCGATGGCAATGCCGCCCGCGGAAACTTCCGTGAATACAAATTCGTTTCCGCTCTTACTTGCAACTTTTTGAAGCACTTCACATGTGCTCGCTGTCACTTCCGGGCCGATCCCGTCGCCCGGGATGACCGCGATCTTAAACACTGCCATATCTTTCACCTCGCTTACTGAAGTTTTGTTTTTGTATAACCGACAAGACCGTCACTGCTGATGATCTTTTCGATGAATCCGGGAAAAGCACTTGCCTTATATACTTTTCCGCTCGTGATATCTTTGATCTCTCCACTGTCGGTATCGACTTCGATCTTATCTCCGTCGGAGATGCCTTCGGATGCCTCCGGACACTCGAGGATCGCAAGACCGGTGTTGATGCTGTTTCTATAAAAGATCCTCGCAAATGATGGTGCGATCACGCAGGAGATGCCGCTTGCCTTGATCGCAACAGGCGCGTGCTCACGGGAAGATCCGCAGCCGAAGTTACTGCCGGCCACGATGATGTCGCCGGGCTCAACCTTCTTACTGAAATCGGGATCTAAGTCCTCCATGCAGTGCGCCGCGAGTTCTTCCTTAACGGAAGTATTTAAATATCTTGCCGGGATGATGACGTCGGTATCGACGTTATCGCCGTATTTGATGACTTTTCCGGAAAACTTCATGTCGTTTACCTTCTTTCTTCGATCGCTTCTTGTCGCGCTTTTTCGCGCCGGTCCTTATTCCAGTTCCGCGGGGCTTGCGATATAGCCTTTGACCGCGGATGCGGCCGCGACTTCAACGCCCGCCAGATAGACCTCGGATTCCTTATGTCCCATTCTTCCGACGAAGTTTCGGTTCGTCGTCGAGACGCACTTCTCACCTTTTGCCAAAACGCCCATGTGACCGCCGAGGCAGGGGCCGCAGGTCGGCGCGGAAACAACGCATCCGGCGTCGACGAAGATCTCGAGAAGACCTTCGGTCAGACACTGCTTATAAACTCTCTGCGAGCCCGGAAGGATGATCGCGCGGATGCCTTCCGCGACGTGACGGCCCTTCAGGACAGCCGCTGCTTTTTTCATATCTTCAAGACGTCCGTTCGTGCACGAACCGATGACGACCTGGTCGATCTTTGTTTTGTCGAACGTTCCGACCGCGTGGGTATTGGACGGAAGATGCGGGAAAGATACCATCGGAGGAACTTCCGAAAGGTCGATCGTTATGGTCTGCTCGTATACGGCATCCGGATCCGCGAAAAGCCACTCCGGCGCTTCTTTGTATCCACCCTCGACACGGGCATCGAGATACTCGATCGTTTTT
Organism: Clostridiales bacterium; assembly: GCA_017561715.1. GTDB lineage: Bacteria > Bacillota > Clostridia > Saccharofermentanales > Saccharofermentanaceae > Scatonaster. The sequence goes on from JAFZBN010000018.1 coordinate 236,172, forward strand.
TCGTCGACCGGGAAGATGCCGTTTTTCGCGCCGCACTCGATCGCCATATTGCAGATCGTAAGGCGGTCCGCCATCGAAAGTTCCGCGACACCTTCGCCCGTGAACTCCAAAGATCTGTAGAGCGCGCCGTCGACACCGATCAGTCCAATCAGGTAAAGGATGACGTCTTTTCCGGAAACATAAGGATTAAGTTTTCCTTTCAGGTCCACGCGGATCGCTTCCGGTACACGGAACCATGTGGATCCTGCAGCCATCGCACACGCAAGGTCCGTCGATCCGACGCCCGTGGAAAAAGCACCGAGCGCGCCGTAGGTACATGTATGTGAGTCAGCGCCGATCACGGCAAATCCCGGAAGGACAAGTCCGTTATCGGGAAGGATGACGTGCTCGACACCCATGCCTTCTTCTCCCTGCTCGTAGTAGTATTTGATGTTCTGGGACTTTGCGAAATCGCGCATACGCTTGCACTGTTCCGCGGACTTGATATCTTTATTCGGAGCAAAGTGATCCGGGACCATGACGATCTTATCTGTATCGAATACTTTTCCGAACGAGTTCTTTTCGAATATATCGATCGCCGGCGGCGTGGTGATGTCGTTTCCGAGGAGCAGGTCAAGATCGGCCTCGATCAGGTCGCCCGGGGCGCAAAGCTCTTTTCCCGCGTGCTTACTGAGGATCTTCTGTGTCATTGTCATGCCCATATCGACTACCATCCTTTCGATATCGCCTTATGTATTTATGTTACTTGCAAAACAAACTTCACGCAATAAAGAAACAGTAAGGATTGTTTAGAATTCTTTACTTCTTTTTTCTATGATATAATGCAACTATAAAAGCCCAAAAGGAGTTGCGGTCGATGAGTAAGTTTAGTATGTTACAGAACAACGGGAACATGTATAACCCGACATCAAATGCCAATGTTCATGACCTGACAGAAGAAGTTGCCCAGATGAAAGGCGAGATCGAGCGTTTAGATCTGATCACCGAAGCCATGTGGACTTTTCTCAAGGAAAAAGGATTTACTGAAGAAGATCTGGTGAAGACCATCACCGAACTGGACGAAGCTAGAAAGCAGAAAAAGAAAGCACTCGAAGACGGCGAAAAGCCGGACCAGGTGCAGTGCTGCCCTTACTGCCACGTTCCGCTCCAGAACAACGGAAAGATCGCTGACCGCTGCATCTACTGCGGACACGAGATCATCACGAGTCCTTTCAAATAATCTCTAGTAAGGAACCCAAAGGAACTCTTTTCTCATGCCTTTGATATCGGTAAACAAAGTTTCGAAGTCTTACCATTCCAGGCTGTTGCTTGACCATGTCTCTTTTTCGATCGAAAAAGGCGACAAGATCGCCCTGATCGGCAGCAACGGCACGGGTAAGTCTACCCTTTTTAAGATGATCCGCGGAGACGTCAAGCCCGACGAAGGCGAGGTCCTTCACCACGGCACCGCCATCGCGGGATATTTGACACAGAACATGGAAGAACTCGACATGGGCGGCAACATCCTCGTGTCCGAGGAGATCCAGAGCATCGAAGATAAGATGCGTGAAGCAGAGTATAAACTTGCGACGGCCGATGCCGAGAATTCGCAGTCGCTTCTTCGCACCTACGAACAACTGACTTCCCGTTTCGAAGCCCTCGGCGGCTACGATTACGAACCCCGAATGAAGGCTGCCCTTGCCGGTCTCGGTCTCACGGATATCGACTTTACGCGCGACATCAGTTCTTTTTCCGGTGGCGAGAAGATGCGCATCTGTCTTGCCCGCCTGATCGTGTCGCGCCCGGATATCCTTCTTCTCGATGAGCCGACCAACCACTTGGACACTGACGCGCTCGAATGGCTCGAGGGCTTTATCCGTTCTTACGGCGGTGCGGTCCTCCTCATCTCGCACGACCGTTACTTCATCGACAAGACGGTCACGAAAGTCCTGGAACTCGAAAACAGCACCATCACCGCCTACCGCGGAAACTATACAGATTATAAGGAACAAAAACGCCGCTTCATCGAAGACCAGAAGCGTCTCGTCGCGAATCTGGAAAAAGAACTCGTCCGTCAGGAAGGCGTCACGCAGACCATGCTCTCGCACAGAAACATCTCCGGCTATCACGCCAGAGAAAAGGTCGTCGAAAAGCTCTCCGACAGACTCGCTGCCGAAAGAAGCAAGCTCTCCGGCGGTCCTCTTCAGATGAGCTTTAAGCTCATGCCCGAAGTAAGAGCAGGAGATCCCGAAAAGATCCTTCTTCAGACAAGAAATCTCGGCAAGACTTTTCCCGACGGAAAAGTACTGTTCCGTGACGTCAATTTCGAGATCAAGGCTTGCGACAAGATGTTCCTCGTCGGACCGAACGGCTGCGGAAAGACCACGATGCTCTCCCTCCTTCTGGGAAGGATCAGCGAGTTCGACGGCGACGTCCTGATCAGCGGATCTTCCAGGATCGGCTACATGGGACAGTTCGTGCCATTTGAGGATGAGACGAGAACGATCCTCGATGAACTGATGGAAAGATCCGAGCTCGGCGAGACCGCGGCGAGAAACCTTCTCGCGCGTTTCGGATTCCGCGATATCGATGTCTATAAGCAGATCTCCGTCCTTTCGGGCGGTGAAAGATCCAGACTCTTCCTCTGCTGTCTTCTCGAAGAAAAGCCGGAGCTTCTCTTCCTCGACGAGCCGACGAACCATCTGGATATCGAGTCCCGAGAAGTCCTTGAGGACGCCCTTGCCGACTATAACGGCGCGATACTGGCTGTCAGCCACGACCGTTACTTCATCGAAAAGTGCCAGAGTAAGATCATCGGCTTCTTCGGAGATCACGTAGAGCAGTTCGACAAGTATGAGTTCTACAGAAGAAAGTACAGGACCTTCGTCGCGGACGAAGAAAGCAAGCGCGCGGCAGTTCTTTCCGAGCAGAGACGCGAAGAAAAAGAGCGCCGTGAGGCAGAAAAGAAAGAAGCCGCCGATGCGGCTCCGAAAGCACCTTCCGTGAACCGCGCCAAGGAAAGAAAAGAGATCGCCAAAAGAAAAGAGCGCATCAAGTACCTGGAAAAGACGATCGCGGAACTTGAGGAGGAGCAGAAGACTCTGGAAGCTTCCTTCGGCAAAGACACCACAAAAGAAGACTACGACCGCTACGCCAAAAACAGCGAGATGCTTGAAGAGATGTACGCCGAGTATATGGAGCTCGAAAACACCTGATCCTTTGGTTAAATCAAGCAAAAAGAAAGCCGCCTCATTTGAGACGGCTTTTGTCTTTGTTATTCTTCGGATCGATCTGATCAGCTTCTCTTTTCGAACATCATCTTGCCCGCGGAGTAAGCGTAACGGACACCGTAGACCGGACCGCCCGGATAAGCTTCCTCAAGAAGTTCCTGCTTCCAGCCGAGGGAAAGTGCTTTATCCACAGTAAGACCCATGCTTGCGGATCTTGCTTCAAGAAGCTCGGTTACGGTTACGAATGTGTAGCCCTTCTCTTTCAGACCGGCGATCATCTTATCGAGAGAATCCGCCGTGGACTGGTGTGAGTCATGGAGAAGTACCATGGTTCCGTCGGATGCGTTATCGATAACGAACTGCGCGGTGTAGTCCGGATCACCGAGCGCCGGCTTCTGCCAGTCGGCCGGACAGCTGACATCGTCCCAGTTAACGACATACTCATGGTTATCCTTGGAATACTGGAAAAGCGCGTCCTGAGCAAGACCCTGGCCCGTCGGCGGTCTGATGGTGGTCGCCTTCTGTCCGATCTTCTCCATCAGCGCATCATCGCACTTTTTCAGTTCGTTATAAGCAACATCGTATTCGGAATCACGAAGCGAAACGTGGCTCCATGTGTGGTTTCCGATCTCACAGCCCAGATCGAGCATGCGCTGGAAAACAGCTGCGTCGGTTCCGGCTACATTGGATCCGATCACATAGAAAGTCGCCTTGACGCCGTTTCTCTCGAGCGCGTCGAGGACCTGGCTCGTGTACTTATCCGGTCCGTCATCAAATGTCAGCGCGATCAGCTTGGTGCCTTCCGGGAAAGAAGCATGTGCGGCTTCCGGAGTCGACTCCGGAGTCGTCTCCGGCGGCAGTGTATCGGATGTTTCCGAAGAACTGTCAGCCTGAACTACTGATGAGGAAGTCGTCGCAGACGTATCTGCGGCCTTATTGGACTTCTTCTGCTTGTTGATCGCCGTTACCATCCATACGAAAGCAACGAGAAGGACCATGGCAATGGTCGCAAGTACGGCAACTGTATTTCCCAGCGCGCGAAGCTGCGCTGTCATCGTTCTCTTGGGATTTCCCGAACCACTCGGTCTTACCGGTCTTCCGGACATATAACTCATAGTAAGCTCCCGCCTCCTATTCACTTCATACATATACAATCTAGATTATATCATACATGTTTTCCGATTGTGTTCAATAAGAAAACGGTAATGAAAAAGGCTGTAACGGGAAAACCCGATACAGCCTTTGTATAGCCAAGTTATGTACTTATGCTCAGATCTTACCGTCAGAACCGAGAACGTACTGGATCTTATGAGCAACCATATCCTTAACAGCCTGACGAGCCGGCTTGAGATATTGACGAGGATCGAAGTGATCCGGGTGCTCTGCGAAGTACTTACGGATGTTACCTGTCATAGCAAGACGGATATCGGAGTCGATGTTGATCTTGCAGACTGCGAGTGTAGCTGCCTTACGGAGCTGCTCTTCCGGAATACCTACTGCATCCGGCATGTTTCCGCCGTACTGGTTAACCATCTTAACGAATTCCTGCGGAACGGAAGAAGAACCGTGAAGAACGATCGGGAAGCCCGGGAGCTTCTTCATGCACTCTTCGAGAACGTCGAAACGGAGCGGCGGCGGTACGAGGATGCCTTCCTCGTTTCTTGTGCACTGATCAGCTGTGAACTTATAAGCACCGTGAGAAGTACCGATAGCAATAGCGAGGGAGTCGCAGCCTGTTCTGCTTACGAACTCTTCAACTTCTTCCGGACGTGTGTAGGACTCGTGACCGGCCTCTACAACAACTTCGTCCTCGATACCGGCGAGAGTACCGAGCTCAGCCTCAACTACTACACCGTGAGCGTGAGCGTATTCAACGACCTGCTTTGTAAGAGCGATGTTGTCCTCGAAAGACTTGGAGGAAGCGTCGATCATAACAGATGTGAAACCACCGTCGATGCAGGATTTGCAGAGTTCGAAGGAATCACCGTGGTCAAGGTGCAGAGCGATCGGGATATCCGGGTTCTCAGCTACAGCAGCCTCAACGAGTTTTACGAGATAGGTGTGGTTAGCATAAGCTCTTGCACCCTTGGAAACCTGGAGGATAACCGGGCTCTTCAGTTCGCCTGCAGCTTCTGTGATACCCTGAACGATCTCCATGTTGTTTACGTTAAAAGCACCTACAGCGTAACCGCCGTTATATGCCTTTTTGAACATTTCAGTAGTGGTAACTAATGGCATAAGTATGTTCTCCTTTGTGTTGTTTTGTTATATATGTAAATTCAATTTACACCAAACCTTATTTTACGAGGAAGCGGGGTGTTCGTCAATTGCCCCGGCCAAAGAACAAGCGATATTACTCTTCGCTTTTCTCGACCTTTTCCTCGACCTCTTCTGCTTCGGAAATAGCCTCTTCTGCGGCCTTTTTCGCTTCCTCTGCCTTCTCTTTTACTTCTTCCTCCATGGCGTCCTTTACAAGATTAACGGACTCATCGTCGGAGATCTTTCCTTTTTCCTCATCATCTTCGATCTTAAGAGCATCGTACTTCTCTTTTGCCTTGTAGACAGCGGCAACTGCCTTAGCCTCTTTGGCAAGAAGATCGAAGTCTTCCTTTGTGGCAAGATCCTTGGAAGATGTCTGGTAGCAGACTTCTTCGTAGACGTTGTCGAGGATCAGATAGCTGACTTTCGCCATGTTGGCACCGATCGTGGAGTTTGCAATGAGCTGTGTCGCACGGTCAGCGGCACCGTCTCTCGCGTCAAAAGAATCAAACGGGATCGTAATCTTAGAGAACATGTAGCGCAGTGCTACTTCCTTATTCTGGTAGTCCATCGCGACACGATACTTCGCGATCACGAATGTGTGGACGAAAACGACAGCGCATACAAGAAAGATCGCGCCGAAAACGCACCACAGGAGCGGACCCGGATCCGTATTACCTGCGATCAGGAAACCTACACCTGCGCAGACCAGAGCTGCGACGACCAGGCAAATGATCCTTCTTCTCAGGATCTGTGTCTTGGAAGCCGGGAAACAGTGGACGGTGTCCTTTGGCAGTTTATCCAGTTCTTCCTGAGAGATCTCTAAGTTCTTCTCATCTACTTCGCTCATAAAATAACCCTCCGAACCTTATTTTTTGAGTGCTTCGATTCTCGAAAGCACGTTGTCCAGCATCTCCTGGTACTTCGCCTGCTTTTCTCTTTCGGCATTGATGACCTTTTCAGGCGCCTTCTTGACAAACTCTTCATTGGCAAGCTTTGCGTTTACACGCTTCATCTCGCCCTCGAGACGCTCTTTCTCTTTTCCGAGACGCTCAAGTTCCTTATCGATATCGATCAGGTCTTCGAGCGGGATATAGATCTCACCGGCAGAGCAAACACAAGCGACCGCCGTATCCGGGATGCCTTCTTTGTTCTGCTGTGTGGTGACCTCAGTAACGTTCGCCAGACGCTCAAGGAAAGCCTTGCCGTCTACGAACATCGCACGGTTCTTCTCATCGGAAGAAACGAGGATCATGCCGATCTTACGGGACGGAACAACGCCCATGTCCGTTCTTACGTTACGGATCGAGCGGATCGCGTCCATCAGGATCTCCATCTGCTTCTCTTCAGCTGCGAATACTTCGCTCTCGCGGTATTCCGGCCAGTCGGAGATCATGATGGAATCCTTCTTAGAAGTAAGTACCAGATATCTGTAAACTTCTTCTGTCAGGAACGGCATGAACGGATGCAGGAGCTGCATGGATCTGCCGAGTACATCGTTGAGGATGAACTGTGCTTCTTTTCTAGTCGCGCATTCCTTGTCGAAGAGACGGGACTTCGCGATCTCGATGTACCAGTCGCAGTATTCTTCCCATATGAAAGAATTGATCTTGGAAAGAGCAACACCGAACTCGTAGTTATCGAAGTTGTCGGTAACTTCCTTGATGACCTGGTTCATACGGGACAGGATCCACTTATCTTCGAGTGTGTACTTGGAAGGATCGACATCGTCGAATGTCAGATCGTCTTCGCAGTTCATAAGAACGAACTTCATGGCATTCCAGATCTTGTTGCCGAAGTTTCTTCCGGCCTCGATCTTATCCTGCTGGAAACGCTGGTCGTTACCCGGAGCGTTACCTGTAACGAGCGCATAACGCATAGCGTCTGCACCGTACTGCTCGATGATCTCGAGAGGATCGATACCGTTACCCAGAGACTTACTCATTTTTCTGCCCTGAGAGTCACGAACGAGACCGTGGATCAGGACTGTATCGAAAGGAGTTTCCTTCATGTGCGCGCAGCCGGCAACGATCATACGGGATACCCAGAAGGTAATGATGTCATAACCGGTAACGAGTGTATTTGTCGGATAGTAACGCTTAAGGTCAGCTGTTTCTTCCGGCCAGCCGAGTGTAGAAAACGGCCACAGTGCCGAAGAGAACCATGTATCCAGAGTATCCGGATCCTGACGCATGGGCTTTCCGCACTTCGGGCAGACAGCGGAATCTTCCTTGGTAACTACGAGCTCGCCGCAGTCATCGCAGTAGAATGCCGGGATCCTGTGACCCCACCAGAGCTGACGGGAGATACACCAGTCACGGATATCCTCCATCCAGTTAAAGTAGTTCTTATCGAATCTTTCCGGAACGAACTTGGTCTTACCGGAACGAACCGCTTCGATCGCCGGCTCGGCAAGAGTCTTCATCTTAACGAACCACTGCAGGGATACGCGCGGCTCAACTGTCGTACCGCAGCGGTAGCAGGTACCGACGTTATGCGCGTGCGGCTCGACCTTGATGAGGAATCCGCCCTCTTCGAGATCCTTAACGATCTCTTTTCTGGCTTCGTAACGGTCCATGCCGGCATACTTCGGATAATCCTCGGTGATCTTGGCGTCCTCGGTAAGAACGGTGATGACCTCAAGGTTATGACGAAGTCCGACTTCAAAGTCGTTCGGGTCGTGTGCAGGTGTGATCTTAACAACACCGGTACCGAACTCGATGTCAACGTAGCTGTCGGCAATGACCGGGATCTTTCTTCCTACGAGCGGGAGAACGAGCATCTTTCCGATCACGTCTTTATAACGCTCATCTTTCGGGTTAACGGCAACCGCGGTATCGCCGAGGAGTGTCTCCGGACGGGTGGTTGCGAGCTCAAGGTATCCGCTTCCGTCCTCAAAAGGATATCTGAGGTGCCAGAAGGAACCCTGCTGGTCTTCGTATTCAACTTCCGCGTTCGAGATGGAAGTCAGGCATTTCGGGCACCAGTTGATGATGCGCTCGCCTCTGTAGATGAGACCTTCGTTATAGTACTTGATGAATACTTCTTTAACCGCTTCGGAGCAGCCTTCGTCCATGGTGAATCTTTCGTGATCCCAGTCACAGGAAGCACCGGTCTTCTTGAGCTGTTCTACGATACGTCCGCCGTACTGCTTCTTCCACTCCCAAGCGCGCTCGAGGAACTTGTCACGTCCGAGGTCGTCTTTGGTAAGACCCTCTTCCTTCATCGTGGCTACGATCCTTGCTTCTGTTGCGATGGAAGCGTGGTCGGTACCCGGTACCCAGAGGGTATCGAAGCCCTGCATTCTCTTATAACGAACGAGGATGTCCTGAAGTGTGTTATCCAGAGCATGTCCCATGTGGAGCTGACCTGTGATGTTCGGCGGCGGCATGACGATACAGAACGAATCCTTGGATGTATCACCCGAAGGTTTGAAATATCCTTTATTCATCCATTCGGAATAAAGTCTGCTCTCGGCCTCTTTCGGGTCGAAAGCCTTACTGATGTTATCTGTGCGTCCCATTATTTTGCCTCCAACTTTTCACTATCTTTCTTTCTGATATCTGCGCGCTTGATCTTACCGGAAGTTGTCTTCGGAAGTTCGTCGACGTATTCGACGACACGCGGATACTTATATGGCGCTGTAGTCTTCTTAACGTGGTTCTGAAGTGTCTTGGTCAGTTCTTCAGACGGCTGATAGCCCTTGGTCAGTACGATGGTCGCCTTGACGGCAAAGCCACGAACCGGATCCGGAACACCCGTGACGGCGCATTCGAGAACGGCCGGATGCTCCATAAGAGCGCTCTCTACCTCGAAAGGTCCGATACGGTAACCGGAAGACTTGATAACGTCATCGACACGTCCGACATACCAGAGGAAGCCAAGCTCGTCTCTGTATGCGGTATCACCTGTGTGGTAAAGACCGTCGTGCCATGCTTTTTCCATGGCCTCCGGGTTATCGTCGTAACGAAGCAGAAGTCCGACCGGACGTCCGCCGTATTCTTCAGATGTTCTGATGCAGATCTCACCTGTCACACCGGTCGGGCACTCATTGCCGTCCGGATCCACAACAGCTACGTGGAAACCAGGTACCGGATAACCCATGGAACCGGTTCTCGGAAGAACCCACGGGAAGAAGGTTCCGCAGACGACGGATGTCTCGGACTGGCCGAAACCTTCGTAGATCTTGCAGCCTGTGTTCTTCAGCCACTGGTTATATACCTCAGGATTCAAGGCCTCACCTGCCGTGCAGCAGTGCTTGAGGTTCGAGAAATCATAACCCTCGAAGCTCTCCTTGATCATGAAACGGTACATCGTCGGCGGCGCGCAGAAAGTCGTGATCTTGTAGTCGCAGATCTTCTTTAAGATATCCGCGCCGTTGAATTTATCGAAGTCGTAGATGAAGAGTGTCGCTTCGCCGAACCACTGTCCGTAGAACTTACCCCACATGCACTTCATCCAGCCGGTATCGGAAATGGTAAAGTGAAGCTTGCCGTCTTCAACTCTGTGCCAGAATACACCGGTAAAGAGGTGGCCGAGCGGCAGGGTGTGGTCGTGAAGAACCATCTTCGGGTAACCTGTTGTACCGGAAGAGAAGCACATCAGCATCGGGTCAGTAACAACTGTTCCCTCAGCGCCTGTCGGACGAGTCCACTCATCGCTCTGCTTGGCGACTTCCGCGTCAAAGTCGATCCAGCCATCCTTTTTCTTACCCCAGGTAACGCAGCGGATGACCTCGTGATCGTACTGATCCTGATCCTCATCGAAACGCTCGGTGCAGTCGTCATCACCTGTGATGACTGCCATCTTGATGTGCGCGCTGTTGACACGATAGACATAGTCTTTCGCCATCAGCTGGTTTGTCGCCATAACGGTTACGGCACCGATCTTATGAAGTGCCAGTACCGAGAACCAGAATTGGTAGCCTCTCTTAAGTACCAAAAGGACACGGTCGCCCTTCTTGATTCCCTGGCTCTTAAAGAAGTTGGCTGTCATATTGGAATACTTTCTTACGTCGCCGAAAGTAAATCTCTTTTCTTCGTTGTGCTTGCTCACCCACAGGATCGCCGGCTTGTCCGGTGTTCTCTCTGCGATCTTATCCATTACGTCATACGCGAAGTTGAACGTCTCCGGATAAGTTACTTTATAGTTCTTTCTAAGGTCGTCGAGAGTAACGAAATCGTCTCTGTTTCTTCCGACGAATTCTTCATATATTGCCACGGATCAAATATCCCCCTTCATTACGATCGCAAGGAATTTACACGCTTTACCGTTTGTTGCCTTCATAGCATGCGGAATATCGGAATTGAAGTACACGCTGTCGCCTTCGCTCAGTTCGTAGACGATATCTCCGATGAAGAATGTCATCGAACCTTCAAGTACGTAGTCGAATTCCTGACCCTCGTGAGCATGCTGGGTCGGCTTCTCTATATCATTCGGTTCAACCGTTACATAGAACGGCTCCGCGATCTTTTTTCTGAATGTAAATGCAAGATGCTTGTAGTTGTATGCCGCACGGCGGTCAATTTCAAATCCTTCGCCCTTGCGGACGACGCAAGCAATAGAGAGTTTCGGCGAGTCGCCGACCATGATGTCGACCATATCCACGCCCAAGATCACCGCGACGTTATTAAGGAAAGACACGGAAAAGTCTTTCTTTCCTTGTTCATAAAGAATGTAATCTTCTTCGGACATTTCAAGCCTTGCAGCCATTGTCTTCACATCGATCTCTTCGATCTCACGAAGTGCCGCAATACGCTCGCCGATCTGACGCAGTTGATCTGTCATATTGATCCCTCCTAAAACGTTTCGTGCCGATTTTCTACACAATTAGTCCATAATATCGGTCTTATTATAATAGTTTTCAGGGGGTAAAGTGTCAACTGACAAAGTGCCTAATTTAATGTATAATTTAAAAGCAGTTGGAATTTTACAACTAATCTGACATTTTGGGAATAGAAGCGTCCCGAAACGGCCTGTTCTCATGGCATCGGAAGGCGCTTTTTCGGAGGTATTTATGGCTGGCGAAAAGAACTCGGACGCGATCGCTTCCAAGATCATTGACAACGTAAACAAGGTCATTGTCGGAAAAGACAAGCAGATCAAGCTCCTCATGGTTGCGATGCTCTGCGGCGGCCATGTTCTTCTCGAGGATGTTCCGGGAACCGGCAAGACCAAGACCGCGAGATCTCTTGCAAAGTCCCTCAATCTGGAGTTTAAGCGCATCCAGTTCACCATCGACCTTCTCCCCTCTGACTTAACGGGCATCAACTACTTTGACAGAAGCTGCGATAAGTTCGTCTTCCGTCCGGGCCCGCTCTTTACGAATATCCTTCTGGCGGACGAGATCAACCGCGCGACCGCGAGAACGCAGTCTTCGCTTCTCGAATGCATGGAAGAAAAGCAGGTCACCGTTGACGGTGAGACGCATATCCTTCCGCCGCCGTTCCTCGTCATCGCGACACAGAACCCGATCGAATCTCAGGGCACTTTCCCGCTTCCGGAAGCCCAGCTCGACCGTTTCCTTCTGATGCTGCCGATGGAATATCCGTCCCACGAAGAAAGCATCTCGATCCTGAAGCGTTTCGCGACTTCCGACCCGCTCGAGACTCTCGAGTCCGTCGTTGAGCCGTCCGAGATCCTCGCGATGCAGAAAGAAGCCTCGGAAGTATACGTTTCCGATTCTCTTTACGATTACGCCACCTCGATCGTCGAGGCGACCAGAACCTCTTCCGAAGTCCGTATCGGCGCAAGCCCTCGTGCTCTTCTCGCCCTGGTTTCCGCGGCAAAAGCACTTGCCCTTCTCTCCGGACGTGATTTCGTCACCCCGGATGACATCAAGGATCTGGCTGTCCCGGTACTGGCACACCGCATGCTCATGCAGGGTTCCGGTGCTTTGTCCGCGGACGGAAAGATCATGACCCAGAGAGACCACGCCGCTTCGGTCATCAATTCGATCCTGAACACTATCGACTGCCCGACAGAGAAATTTGAAAAAGCATGAAACTGATCGTCTTTTTGATCCTGCTGGTCCTTCTGACCGGCGTAGAGCTTCTTCTTTATCGGAAGCGCGCACTGTCCGATCTGTCTTTTCATGTGTCTTTTTCCCGCCCGATCGCCCGTTGCGGCGACATCATCGAGGTCATTGAAGTCGCGCAGAACAATAAGCGGCTTCCGCTTCCCTTTGTCCTTTTGAAGTTCGAATCACCGGACGCCTTCCAGTTCCTCGACATGAGCAACACTTCCGTGTCTGACCTTTTCTATCGTGAAGACATGCTGACCATGAAGCCTTTTTCCCGTCACACCAGACGCATCAAGGTCCGCTGCGCCAAGCGCGGCCTGTATTCCTTCGTCCGCGTTAATGTCTCCACATCCGACCTTCTGCTTCTGGAAAAGATCACACACACATTCAATAATGACGCGTCGATCACGATCCTTCCGGAAAAGATCACGCCTCCGGAAATGCAGACGCTTCTTTCCGTTTCTTACAGCGACCTTCTGGCTCGAAGAACGCCCCTTACGGACCCGATGTCCTTTTCGGGCATCCGCGAATACCGTCCCGAAGATCCGATGCGTGACATCAACTGGACCGCGACCGCGAAGGCCGGAGATTTCATGGTCAATCAGACCACATCCACATGCCATCGTCAGGTAAGTATCTTCGTTAACCTCGAGTCCTATAACCTTAAAGATTCCGTGGCGCTCCTGGAAAAATCCATCAGCCTCGCGTATTCATACATGATCGAACTTGGAAACTTGGGTATCCCTTCCCGTATCTTCACGAACGGAAAGGATATCTCCACGGGAAGCCCCGTGACCGACATCCTCGCAAGTGACGCGCCGGGACTTCTGCGACGCGGTATCGCGCTCGCCAGGATCGATCTTTCCGCGGGTGTCATCCCGTTTTCCGATCTGGTCGAGGAATATCTTCCGGCGACCGGCACCGATGACTATGTCATCGTCATTTCCCCGAGATATAAGGGACTCGTGCAGGATACGCTCCGAAGCATCCGCGCAAGAAGAGACTCTCTTCTTTGGGTCATGCCGGCATTCCGCACCACGCCTGAGGTCGAAAATGCCACCGATATCACCGGAAGGTATCTGCGTTGGGAGGTAAAAGGCAATGACCGATAAACCTTCTAACCAAAAACTGATCACGGCGGGCATCATGCCGGATATCCTGGAATCGCTGGTCACGGCGATCACCTTTGTTTCGCTCGGCATGTTCTGTGTCCTTTATTTCCCGTATCTTTACCTGGGCTACGGACACCTTCTGACATTGATCATCGTGACGATCGCGTTCTGTTTCATCCGAAGACTACGGATCAACCAGATCTTCATGATCGGGCTTCACCTTCTGTTCGGCACGGCGTTCCTGCTACTTCTGCACGTTGTCTTTTTCCAGTATCTGACGAACGATAAAACAAATACCATCTTTGTGGGGATCCTCGTATTCATCCTTTTTATCTTCTCGATCCTGAAAAGATACAGAAGACGTATCGAGCGGTCAAGCTTCGACAGCGTCGTCGTCGCGCTTTCCGTCCATGTTTTCATGATGCTCGGATCTACGTTCGGAGCGATCCCGGTCGATCTGTCCACCATTCTTTTCGACGCGATCCTGATCGTGCTTTTGTACTTAAGCGGAAGACAGCTTTCCGTTTTCGAAAACAGCTATTACCATAACCTGCACTCGTCCACACAGCCGATCCACAGCATCAAGAAGCAAAACTACCTTTCGCTTCTGTATCTTTTCGGCGGAGTGCTTTTCGCGCTTCTGGCGCTTATCATCGTGCCGATCGATGCTATCCTTTCCGGGCTCAGTCAGCTCATGCCGTATGTCGGTAAATTCTTCGGCTGGCTCATCAATGTCCTGTTCTCCTGGATGTCCGACTCGGACCTCGATTCCAACGGTCAGGAAGGCACCCCCATCCAGGATAAGAGAGATACCAACGTCGACAGCATCACCGAGATCATTTCCGCGGTCATCGTAACGCTCTTTGTCATCGCGATCGCCGTCGTACTGTTCCGCTTCATGGTGCTCGGTCTTCGCAGTATCTGGAAGAAATTCCACCTCGCCGAAGGCGACGAGAAGGTCATCGAAAACGAGAACGACGCCGTTATCGACATCATCGAAAAGACCGAGCATAAGAAGGTCAAAAAGAAGCATCTGGCCAAAGATTTCGGCACCGGCGAAGAAGCGAGGATCCGAAAGAGATACTACCAGACCGTCACGCGCGCCATGCATGCGGGCGTTCCGATCAAGGACTCCTCTTCCCCGCGTCAGATCGAAAAGCTCTTAAAAGCAAAGGGAGATCCGTCCATCTCTGAACTGACCTCCCAGTACGAATCCATTAGATACAGTAAGCGCGAAGATTAACCCTTCAGCATCTCGTCGATCATGGCGAGCGCGCCGTAAAGGATCGAATCGTCGCCCAGCGCCGCCGTCTTGATCGTCACGGTGTCCCTGATCGAAGGCATGCAGTAACGGTCCACATCCTTCAGCACTTTTTCAAGGAAAACACTTCCCATGGCTTCCATGACACCACCGCCGAGAACGACCATCTCCGGGCTGAATGTGTTGATGAGGTTGCCGATACCGATCGCCAGATAATGGCACGCACGGTCAACGGCTTCGATCGTGACTTCGTCGCCTTCGTCATATGCCGCCTTCAGAGCCTTGCTCTTGAAAACGCCTTTTTCAACGGCCTTTGCCATCGATGTGCTTCTGCCTCTTCCTGCCTGGGTACGGATATAATCGGAGATGCCCTGCTTACTGGAAAATGCCTCCAGACAGCCTCGCTGTCCGCAGTTGCACTTCGGTCCTTCCGGATCGAGCACCATGTGGCCGCACTCCGCGCCCTTATCGAGGTGTCCCGTAAAGAGCTTTCCGTCTACGATAAGACCAGCGCCCATGCCGGTTCCGACAAACAGTCCTACGACCTGCGTAAGTCCTTTTGCCGCACCGTATTTCCATTCACCGTAAACACCGACGTTTACGTCATTTCCGATGAAGAAAGGCACCTTGAACGTCTTTTCGATCGCCTTCTTGATCTCATAATTTCTCCAGGGAAGATTCGGGCTGAAAAGCACGATTCCCTTTTCGATATTGATGACGCCCGGCGCGCCGGCGGCGATCGCCGCGACATCCTTGATGGAGATCTTATACTCGGAGATCAGCTGTTCGACCAGTGAAATGATCGTGTTCTCAATGTTCTGAGAATCGTCTCCGCTAGCTTTTGTCTTTTTCTTGACGCGATAAACGATCTCGCGTTTGCTGTTAAAGATTACGCCCAGCACCTTTGTGCCACCGATATCCAGACAGATATAATACTTGGCCATATTCACTTCTCCTTTCGCTTCTCGAGTTCGTCAATTAAAGTATAGAGCGTCTGCACACCGTTTTCCAGATGAAAATAGTGAACAATGTAAGGGATCAGAAGTGATACGATCAGGGCCAGAAGCAGAAGGATATAGATTTCCTCCGAAAGGAGGAAGATCCCGAATACAAGCAGCATCGACAGTGCGAACAGCACGGTCACGATCAGATGGATGAGCCTTTCGTGCTGAAACCACGGAAGCCATCTTTGCATATACAAAAGCAGGTCGTTGAGCCTGCTTTGATCGCCGCTCGCACCACCTGCCGTTGTTGCGTCGTATTCCTTCAGAAACTTTTCTGCCTCGTCAATAAGCTTTTTCAGTTTCTTCCACATACTTTATTTCCTCTTAGTCTGTCACGCGCCCTTTTCTTCCTGCTTCTCTCTTGAGGTGCGCTGCTTCTTCGGCTTCGCGCCTTTGATGAGTTCAGGACGCTTGCCCTCAGTGACACAGTCCTTGTGGACGATGCACTTTACGGCATCCTGCTGGGACGGAACATCGTACATGATGTCCATCATGAGATCTTCAAGGATCGCGCGAAGACCTCTGGCGCCGGTCTTTCTCTCGATCGCCTTCTTCGCGATCTCAACAACGGCGTCATCGTCGAACTCGAGCTCGACACCGTCCATCTTCAGCATCTTCCAGTACTGCTTAAGAAGCGCGTTCTTCGGCTCTCTTAAGATACGGATAAGAGCTTCTTCATCAAGACCGTCCAAAGTTACGTTGATCGGCACACGACCGATGAACTCAGGGATCAGGCCGAACTTCATGAGGTCCTGCGGAACGAGCTGCGAGAGCCATTCGCCCGCCTGCTTTTCCTGCTGGGAAACGATCTCGGCGCCAAAGCCGAAGTTCTTCTTACCTACGCGCTGCTCGATGATCTTTTCGAGTCCGTCAAAAGCACCGCCGCAGATGAACAGGATGTTCGTTGTATCGATCTGGATGAACTCCTGGTGCGGGTGCTTTCTTCCGCCTTGCGGAGGAACGTTTGCGACCGTGCTCTCCAGGATCTTCAGAAGTGCCTGCTGAACACCCTCACCACTAACGTCTCTCGTGATGGAAGGATTCTCGGACTTCTTCGTGATCTTGTCGATCTCGTCGATATAGATGATACCGCGCTGTGCGGATTCAACATCATAGTCAGCCGCCTGAAGGAGCTTCAGAAGGATGTTCTCTACATCCTCACCGACGTAGCCGGCTTCTGTCAGTGTCGTCGCGTCGGCAATGGCAAAAGGAACATTGAGGGCACGAGCCAGTGTCTGGGCAAGAAGAGTCTTACCGCAGCCTGTCGGTCCGATCAGAAGGATATTACTCTTCGTCAGCTCAATGTCGTCAGATGTATTGAACTTGGAAAAAGCACGCTTGTAGTGGTTATATACCGCGACGGCAAGCGCTTTTTTCGCCTGATCCTGTCCGATGACGTATTCATCCAGCGCAGCTTTGAGTTCTGCCGGAGTCGGCAGGTGATCTTTCTGCTTTCCGCCCGAAGACTTCGACGGCTTAAAACCGACCTCGTCCTCTGCAAGGATCGACTCGCAGATCATCACGCACTCATTACAGATGTAGATACCCGGCGGGCCCGCAAGCATACGGGATACCTCGTTCTCTCCCTTACCGCAGAAAGAACAATGAATGATACCGTCAAAATCCAGTATATCGTCTTTACTCATATAGACCCCTCACAAATGCAGGAACGCCAGATCGACGCTCCTCGCGCATGTATTCTTATACCATGTTAACCTAACTGAAAAAGTCTTTCAATTAATCTATGTTACGAATCCTTTTCATTTTGTTCGACAAGAACTGCAAATGAAAAGGACTGCCGCCTGTGAAAGCGGCAGTCCTTGAAATTCAAAATGATCGGGAAGAATTACTCTTCAGTCTTCTCTTCATTCTTCTCCTCAGCCTTCGGCTCAGTCTTTACAGCCTTTGCAGTAAGAGCGTCAACTGTCTTTCTGCCGATGATGCTGTCACGGATGAACTGATCGTTATCCTTGATGCGCTCCATGAAGTCTTCTTTCTTGAGGCCGTAAGAGGAAGCGATCTTCTCAGCTTCTTCTTCAACGTCAGCGTCAGTTGCTTCGATGTTCATCGCCTTACCGCAAGCCTCGAGCACGAGAGAGCTCTTAACACGATTTTCAGCCATTGTCTTCAGGCCTGCACGATACTCTTCCATGGACTGACCCATGTACTGGAGGTATGTGTTGAGGTCCAGACCCTGGGAACGCATACGATAGTTCTGCTCGTCGAGCATGCTGTCGATCTCTGTCTCGACCATGCAATCCGGGATCTCAACCTTCGCGTTCTCGCAAACGACCTTAACGACTTCGTTCTCGAAACGCTCCTGAGCAGACTTCTCAGCCTGCTCTGTCTGTGTCTTCTTGATATCAGCCTTGTACTCGTCGAGAGTATCGAACTCGGAAACGTCCTTAGCGAAATCATCATCGAGCTCCGGAAGTTCCTTGACCTTGATCGCGTGGATCTTGATCTGGAATGTAGCTTCCTTACCCTTGAGGTTCTCAGCGTGATAATCTTCCGGGAAAGTAACCGTGATCGGGAACTCTTCGTCGATGTTGTGTCCGATGAGCTGCTCTTCGAAGCCCGGGATGAAAGAGTTGGAACCGATCTTGAGATCGTGACCCTCAGCCTTTCCGCCGTCAAAAGCAACACCGTCTACGAAACCTTCGAAGTCGATCGTTACTGTATCACCATCTTCAACGCCACGGCCTTCAACCGGAACCATACGGCCGTTTCTGTCCTGAATGCGCTTGAGTTCAGCATCTACTGTCTCGTCGGAAGGAGCGATAAAGCGGTATTCAGCTTCAACACCCTCGTACTTGCCGAGCTCTACTTCCGGCTTAACTGTTACGGAAATAGTGTACTTCATGCCCTTATCTTCACCGATCTCCTGAACGTCGAGTTCCGGACGGGAAACTACCTGAAGGTCATTCTCCTTAACTGCAGCAGCGTATGCCGGGTTTACGATGAAATCGATCGCGTCATCGTAAAGAACACCCTCACCGTAGTACTGCTTAACGAGTTTCAGCGGTGCCTTGCCCTTACGGAAACCGGGGATCTGAAAACGATTCTTATTCTTGTTAAAGGACTTCTGAAGTGCGTCCTTAAATTCTTCCGGGGATGCTTCTAATGAGATAACGACGATATTGTTATCCTTCTTCTCAACAGATGCCATATCTATCTCCTCCATATATATAATATAAATCTAGTCACACGAACAGGTATTTTATCACAGACTTTCAAGTAATTCAATCATTTCCTTTTGTGGATTCGGGACTCGTCTCATAATATGCAGAAGTAACGGCGCAGGTAGCATCGGCATTCATTCAAGCAAGCGAAAAGCCCATTTCCTGACAGATCGTTTCTATCTCTGCGGTTTCTTGGGAATTCCAGCCCTCAAGACTAAAACGCATCTCATCCTTGCAGGCGTTCACAAACAGGTATGTCTCTCCGTCTTCATCTTGGCAATAGTATGCCGTCAAAAGATAGTCCTCACCATCCGAACGGATATCTTTCGTCACCAGATCCTCCTCATACCATCCGCCATAATCCAGTATTTCCTTATACGAGTCTTCGGCTTCTTTTGCCGTATTGTATTTCACGGCAAATGCATGAGCGCGGTTTTCTTTACACTCAAAACACGGATTATCGCCATACGTGCCCTCTTTCATTTCAACGCCTGCCTTTTTGCATGCAGCCAAGAAGGTGTCTTCCAAGGAAGCATCTTCTTTCTTTTCGGACACTTCCGAAGAGGACTCACTTGTTTCACTGATCGTTGTCTTTTCAGTCTCGGATCCATCTGTTTCTGTTGTTTTCGAAGATGGTTCCACAGATTCCGTCGTTTCCGAATCCGACTCAGGTTTATCCTTAGTCTCCTTGGTTTTGTTCGCCGCGCATCCGGCAGAAAACGCCATTAAACAAATAGCAAATACAACTCCGATTACTCTCTTTTTCATTACTGTTTCTCCTTTTTCTATTTAGTTTCCTGTAAGTATAAGTTCACTCGATCTTGAGTAAGCTCGGCTACATGATCGACCGAATAATCTCCCTCAAAGAAGGCATCCGCTTCATCCAGACAGATATCCAGTATAGTCTGACTACCGTTCATATAGTGATCAGCACGTTCTATGTAGGAAAGGTACTCTTCCTGATATTCTTCTTTTGATTTGAGCAATCTGTCAGGAGTATACTCTTCCGCATGTGTATAGGCATCATCGAAGTCATGACTCCATTTCGCCTTGTTCACCGAATTCTCTGAACTCAGTTTTTCGCATCGGCTTTGAAACTCTTCGCTGATCGCGTAATCAAGTACTTCCCAGGCCCGTTTCGGATCTTGGGTAGTCGCCGATATTGCAAGTATGTTATAAGGCTTCATATGAAGAGATCCGTTTTCGCCCGGAAACCCTACCAGCTTGTGATTATCTAAAAACATGATGTTTTGGAAAGAAGCGATGTTGGCCCAATCCAACATAAAGAGGCCGTCATCAAGGTCAGCCGAAACGTACTCATCCCAGTCTGTTTTACATCCTATGTCGTTCGCCCAGGTTAACAATTGCTTGTATTTATCCGAATTGAAATCCGGTATCCCGTTAACGATATAGTCATCCTGATTCGCAAGCAATGCAGATTTTAAAAGATGCCGCTTCGAATATACGGATTGGACGCACGACAGATCCGTAAACCGTGACGCACTTGAGTAGAAATCATCATATGTCCATACTTCAGGATTTACAACATAATGCGGAGATGCTGCAAATCCGAGAATGTCGAAAGTCAGGCAGATCTCATAGACTTCGTCCTGCCCCATTGTCATTTTATCGAGGAAGAATGATTTTTCATCCAATTCTTTAAGATTGGGAGATATGTCCATCAAGTACCCAAGTCTTGCCATTTCTCCAAAACCGGTATCATTGTACTGGTCATAGTATATATCCGGAGCATGACCACTTGCGATATCGAGACTCATGATCTCATAGATTTCTCTTTGCACTTGTTTCCAATTATCATGATCCTCCTGAGTTTTCACCTCATCGCGATAATCTCGAACGACATAGTGAACCTCCGGATGTAAAACACTAAGTTCTTCTACCAATTGGGGAACACATGTCTCGTCGAGATCATAACCGGCAATTACGATTTCGGAACGATTCTGTTTCGGGTCTTCTGTTGACGGGATCAGATGATACAGTATCATTGAATCTCCGCCCAAAACCTTGGAAAGAACCAGAATCTCGCGATTCTCAATCAATTTCACATCTCCGATCGTTCCCCAAACAGAGACGTCCTCCCAGATAACCTCTTCCGGATTCGATCGATCCATACTCACAATGTGTTTGGTATCATAACAATACAGTCTTCCATCTTTCTCCAAGAGCGAAGAGTTTGGTTGAATCGCTTCTCCCTGTTTCTCCCATCTCATATCAGTCAAGTCTAAGCGATAAAGAAAGCACTCGTTTGCATTGATATCATTTGCAGCGACAACGGTAGAATCTTGCCCTTCAGCAAGATTCGATACATACAAGGACGGAAGCGGGAATGTTGACAATAATTGTCCATCTTTTGTATAGACGCTTGTCATTCCCATTCCGGATGAATCCATAAACATGAGCAAGAATCTGTCTTCTGAATCCACATAAAAACACATGATTCTTCCCAAAGAGTTAACCATAGGGAGTTGAACATGCTCAATCAAGCCGTTCTTCGGATCTATCCTGTCCGCAGACAAACTCTCGTTACCGGAATCATCTACAACAACAGATAGGGCCCAAACGGAATCACCGGATGAACTGATCTCTCGATATACAAGAGACGGGCCGGTTATCTCATTCAAATCATATTCAGATACCTCTGTTCCTTCCGAAGTGTAAAACAATAGCCGATTATCCGGAAGCAGAAGTTCGCCATCATGTCCTAAAGGGAGTTTGGCATCTTCTCCATTCCACTTTTTGTAATAGTAATCAGTTATTTTATCCTGAAACTCTTCTGACTCAGAATAAGTTTGAACGCAAATACTCTCTTCTAAAATGGCCCCATTTAATGCATCTGGAACAGAAATACGTTGACAGGACGTGGAGTAGTACGTCGAAAAAGAATCGATGTTACTGTCTGTTTGCGCTGTTTGTATTTTTTTGTTGCAAGCAGTCCCACAGATTATACTCATGCTCAAAAGGACTGCGGCAAGGCTTTTCTTAAACATATCATCACCTTAAAAGCGGAAATATAAGATGGCAAATACTGCAGATTAAACACACTAGATAAATTTATAAATCAAACAAACGGATCTGCATAGAATTTTTCTTTTGACTTATTTCTGCGCCCCGAATAGACAACCCCGTGATCGGGACGAGCCTCAATAATGACTTCTGAAGAACTCTTGTTCACGTAAGCAGAAACATGATCAATCTTCCTGAACTTGTCATCATTTCTTGACGAAAGGTCATAGAAAACCAAATCGCAAATTACCAATTCATCAGATGATATGCCTTTTCCTTTATTGTACAGATACTGAGCCATATCACATGAACTATGGGTCTTACCAACATCAATTTTACGATTTCGGTAAACATACCATACCAAACCGCTGCAATCAAAGGAATCTGGTCCCGCCGTGCCCATAGAATACGGTTTGCCGATTTGATTACCCAAATCTACAGCGACTGGTACTCGTATAGGTATAGTTAATCCAACTAAAACCGGATTGCTAGCATTAACACTAGCTCCAAAACCAGACACAATCATCCCCACTAGCAAGGATAACGCACACATTTTTCTTTTCATATTGCCTCCTATCTCCTTCAGTATTTGCCATCTGTTTTCATTTTAGCACTCGAGAATGAGGAAGAGTATTTCATTTACGTAAGAAATCAAATACGAAATTGCACAAGACTAATTGACATTTTATTTGGCACATTTGTTGTGAAAAGAAAAAAGGACTGTCCCGATGGAACAGTCCTTCTTATCTGGCGCGCCCGGCAGAGATCGAATCCACAACCTTCTGATCCGTAGTCAGACACTCTATCCAGTTGAGCTACGGGCGCAAATAATTCGTGCCGTTTTCACAGCATGATGTATTTTAGACCTTGAATACCGTCTTGTCAATGGTCTTTTTCAACATTTCGCTCTTTTTCGGAAACAGCCTTTTCCGAGAGCGGAAGCAGGAACTCGATGACGAACAATTCGTCTTTTACCTCGGCGGTGATCGTACCGTTCATGCGCTCGATCAGGCCCTTGGCGATCGCAAGTCCGAGTCCCGTAGATGTAGATGTTCTCGCCTTGTCTCCCTTATAGAATCGGTCGAAGATCTGGTCGACCTCGATCACCTCACCCGGCTTTTTATCGTTAAAGCACGTAAAGTGAAGATTTCCGTCCTGCTTTTCGAGCGTCATACCAAGACGCTTCTGACCGTGTACCAGCGCGTTCTTGACAAGATTCTGTACGACTCGGCAGAGCGCGACTTCATTGGCCACGATCGGAAGGTCCTCTTCACAGAAAGTTACTTCCGGCGTAAGCCCTCTGGTCTCGAAATCTTCATAGAAAGAAAGCACCGTCTCGCAGATGCACTGTCTGCCGTCCATGGGAACGACGGAAAGCTCATAGCTCTGGTCCTGCATCTTCGTGTAGGTAAAGAGCTCTTCCAGAAGCTCCTTCAGGCTGGAGATACGGTTACTGATGATCTGCAGGTAATGCTCTTTTTCCTCCTGGGAATCCGTCATGACCAGAAGCTGGACATATCCGTCCAGGGAGGTAAGCGGCGTTCGGATATCGTGGGAAAGATTCGCGATCGCTTCCTTGAGATTGTTCTCGTTTCTTTCGATGGCGATCTTCTCTTCCTGATACTTGTTACAGATATCGTTCATGCGGGAGACCATCTCGTTGATCTCCTTATAAGGAACTTCCGCGGTAAGTCTCTGGTTCGTCGTATGACTCTGCATGACTTCGAGCTGCTGACAGTTCTTTTTGATCTGGGAACGGTAATGCGCGAGCGCGATCAGAAGCGTGATCGCAATGACCGTTGAAATAATGGCCCAAATAATCATAACCGCTTCTCCTTATCTGTAGTTCGCGCCACCGGTGACGTGGAGGAAGTAATCCTCGAGGTTTTCGTTCTTTATGGAAATGTTCAATGTCTTAATATCGTTCTTGGCAAGTTCCAAAACGATCTCTCCGCTGTCCTCTAATCGTTCGAAGATGTGGAGGACGCTGTTGTCTACGACCTTAAAGTCGGAAATGCCCATCTTCTCGATGATCGTTACCGCTTTTGTCGGATCACTCGGGCGAAGCTCGATCCTCTCCTGACAGCGGCGCAGAAGCTCGCTCTGTGAGAACTGGTCGATGATCCTTCCGTTATGGATGATACCGTATCTGGTAACGATCTTGGAGAGTTCTTCCAGAATATGCGAAGAGATCAGGATCGTGATGTTTCTTTCTCTGTTGAGTTTGCTGATGAGTTCACGGACTTCCACGATACCCTGCGGATCCAACCCGTTGATCGGCTCGTCCAGAAGAAGGATGTCCGGGTGTCCAACCAGGCTCATGGCAATACCGAGGCGCTGCTTCATACCCATGGAAAAAGCCTTGACATGGCGCTTGCCGATCCCGCCGAGACCGACGTCCTCGAGAAGTTCTTTCAGATAGAGATCATCGTTTTCTCCGACGATCATCGCCATGATCTTCATGTTTCCCATGGCGCTTAAGTTCGGATAAAGACCGGGCGTCTCGATAAGGACGCCGACGCGGTCACGCATGCGGGATGTCTTCTCCGCGCTTTCGCCGAAGATCGTAAAGCTCCCTTCGGTCGGCTTGGCAAGCCCCGCCAGCATCTTAAGAAGTGTCGTCTTACCGGCGCCGTTTCTTCCGATCAATCCGTAGATCTCGCCCTGTTTCAGACGGATCGAAACGTGATCGACAGCAACGATCGGTCCGTATCTTTTCGTGATATTATCGGTTTCCAATAAGTATTCCAACTCAAACCTCCATGGCCTTAAAACCATCTCGTACATTATAAAGCATTCCCTTAGGAAAGAAAATAGAACACTGTCCCAAGGAGGAGGGTGTTCTATTTTCCAGTTAAGAGGGTATTATTATAGGTCAGATCCTGCTAAGTTATTTAACATCTCTTCTCTGCTGGAGCACCATGCTGCCGAGGAGAGAGAGAACGATATATACCACACTGATGCCGGCAAAGATCAAGATCGCCTTGGTGCTTGCATCGCTGTGAGAGAAGTTCATGAAGACACTGTCGTAGAAGATGTCTGTCGGAAGGACCTTCGGGCTGGAGAAGATCTTCTTTACCAGCATATCCATAAGCATCTCAAACAGGTTGAAGATTCCTGTGGTAAGTACCAGGGATGTTACGACACCGCCAACAGAGTTGTTGAAGAGTGTGGTGAAGAAGAAGAAGATCGCGGAGAAGGCGACTGCGCCAAGATACATAAGGCCCAGGGACTTAAACATCGCGACTGCGCTTCCGAATGTGAACGCGTCAACAAAGAGAGCTGTCAGGCCGAGCATTACGCCAAAGCCGATCGCGATGAGCGCTGTCATACCGATAACAGCGGAGATCCATCTTGCCAGTGTCTGCTTCCATCTGTTCTTGGAAAGGCCGATCAGGTTCTTGTCAAAGCCGCACTTGTGTTCCGCGTTTGCGAAAAGCACTACGAAGATGGCAAGGATAATGAGAACGTTACCGTTCTGAAGGAATGTGGTTACCGCGGAAACTCCGTCGAGCCTGTCGAACGCGACCATAGATCCCGCTTCACCGCTGAACATGTTAAAAGGATCGTCAAAGATCAGTTTCAGAGAGCCGAACTGCAGTAATGCGAAACATACCGTTACGATTGCGATTACCCAGGTAGATACCGCGCGGCTCATGCGGTACAGGTTCATTTTGATCAGATTAAACATTTTCGTTTCCTCCTGTGAGCTGGAAGTAGTAGTCTTCAAGTGCCTCTGTCTTTACGGCGATCTCATTGGTCTGGATGTTTTCTTTTGCCAGAGCTACCGTGATCGCGCCGCTCTCATTGAGACGTTCGTAGATGTTGATCGCGTCGTCTTTGACTTCGATCTTGGAGAATCCCATGGTGTTAAGGACCTCAAGTGTCTTGTTGATATCGCTGGTTTTCAGTTCCAGTCTCTCGCAGCACTTGCCGAAGAGTTCTTCCTTGCTTTCTTCTTCAAGGAGTCTGCCTTCGTGGATGATACCGTACTGGGTTGCTACCTTCGAGAGCTCATCGAGGATGTGGCTGGAAATCAGGATCGTGATACCGCGGTCGTGGCAAAGGTGATGGAGAATGCCTCTCATTTCCGCGATACCCTGCGGGTCGAGACCGTTGATCGGTTCGTCGAGGATCAGGAGTTCCGGTTTATTTACGAGTGCCATCGCGATTCCGAGGCGCTGCTTCATACCGAGGGAGAACTGTTTTGCTTTCTTCTTACCTGTATCGGCAAGTCCGACTTCTTCAAGAAGCCCCATAAGGTACTTCTTATCATTGATGCCGAGCGCGATCGCTTTTGTGGTCAGGTTCTGCATCGCTGTCATGTTCGGATAAAGTCCGGGAGCTTCGATCAGGATGCCGACCTTCGACATCATCTGTTCTGTCGATTCCCCGTTCTTGCCGCGGATCGCGTAAGATCCGGATGTCGGGCGGGAAAGTCCGCCGATCATTTTCATCAATGTTGTCTTACCGGCACCATTTCTGCCGATCAGACCGTAGATCGCACCACGCTGTACGTGGATGGATACTTCGTTGGACGCTTTGTACGATCCATACTGTTTGGTCAATTCATAGGTTGTAAGAATGTAATCCATTTTTGTCTCCTCCTTGTGTTTACGAATTCATTCTAGAAAACAAATCCTAATCAATCGCCAAGGAGAAGTTTAGTATTCCAAAAGAAATGGTTAAGAAAAGGTTAAGCGGTCAGACGTGTACATCCTTTCGGTCGGCAAGAAATACCGTCATCGTCAGCGCCAGAGCCATATATGCCAGGGCTACGAAGATCGTACGGACCGTGGCAACCGTTCCCATGCCCGCGCTATAACTCATAAATGCATAGTCCAAAAAGTAATTGGCCAAAAGAAAATCCGTATGAAATGTTCTGGCCACCGCGCCGGAGATCAGAAGCTCGACCAGAACGAACGTACCGGACGAGATCAGAATACCGATGACCATACCGCCCGACGGACTCTTAAATAATGTAGTGATCCAGAATACCATCGTGACCAGAGAGATCAGGCAAAGGTAGACAACAAAGAATCCTACAATGTATTCGGTCCATTTGGTCGAAACAAAAGCTTTGATACACACCGCGGAAAGACCAAGACAGATAAATGAATAGACGATGTAGCAGATCGAGACACATGTCACGAGCGAAAGCCATTTGGCAAAGACCAGCGGTCTTCTGCTTTCAAACATGGAATATGTATTCTTCGCAAATCCTCTCGTAAAATCGCAGTTTGCGAAGATCACGGAAAAGATCGACACAAGGATAAGATATGTATTAGATGTCTGAATAAAAAACTGATGTACGGTCGGCGGAGTTAAGGAGAACAGATCCATACTTTCGCCGGACATGGATAAAGAGATCGCGCTCGTCAACGGATTATCATAAACAATGAACAGAATGCCGAGGCTCATGAATATCGAGGCGGCAAGAACACCGAGAAGGACGTAAGTGGAAGTCGCTCTTGTAACGCGATACATATGCATTTTAAAGATATTAAACATAAGTCGCACCTCCGGTCAGATGGAAATAATAATCTTCGAGAGACTGTCCTTCAGTCCTCATCTCCAAAGTCTGGATGCCTTTCTGGGCAAGCGCCATCGAGATCGCGCCGCCCTCAGTCGCGCGCTCACGGATCTCGAGGTGATCTCCGACAACGGAGAAATCATTGATGCCGATCTCTCTTATGACGATCTGGGCAGCGTTATTATCCGATGTTTTCAGGAAAAGACGCGGCACGCAGCGGGAAAGAAGCTCATCTTTTGTCGCTTCCGCCATAAGGATACCGTTATGGATGATACCGTAGCGGTTTGCCACTCTCGAAAGCTCTTCGAGGATGTGACTGGAGATGATGATCGAGATGTGCTTTTCCGTGCAGAGTCTGTGGATCAGATTTCGAACCTCCGCGATACCCTGCGGGTCCAGTCCGTTGATCGGTTCGTCAAGAAGCAGCAGTTCCGGTTCATTGACCATCGCGATCGCGATGCCCAGGCGCTGACGCATACCTAAGGAAAAGTTCTTTACCGGTTTTTTGCCGACGCCGTAAAGGCCGACAAAAGCAAGAAGGTCATTCAGATACTGATCATTCTTGATACCGGAAGCGATCGCTTTTGCTTTTAAGTTCTGAAAAGCAGAAAGATTCTGGAACACGCCCGGATCCTCGATCAGGACACCGACCTTCGATCTCATTTCCGCGGACACATTTCCATACGCGTCAAAGATCGCGAAAGATCCCGTCGTCGGGGTCGCGAGATTGGCGATCATCTTAAGAAGTGTCGTCTTACCTGCGCCGTTTCTTCCGATCAGGCCGTAGACCTCTCCTCTTTCCACGTGGATGGAGACCTGGTTGACCGCAAGTTTGCTGCCATACGCTTTCGTGATCCTGTCAGTAGCAAGAATAATACTCATACGGAAAACTCTCCTTATTTCGCAAGTTTATATCCGATGCCCCATACCGTCTCGATAAATTCGGTATCCGTAAATTCCTTAAGTTTCTTTCTTATATTACTGATATGTACATTGATCGTCTTATCTTCACCGATATAGATCTCATTCCACGCGCAGTCGTAGATGTCCTGCTTCGTGAAAACGCGCTTCGGGTGCGATACCAGAAGTGCCAGGATCTGGAATTCTCTTTTGGTCAGCTGGACTTCGTTATCGTTGACCATGACCGTGAACGATGTCTCGTCAAGTGTCAGTTCCTTATAGTTGAGCTGGCCGCCTGTCGCCTCTCCGCTCTTTTGGGAAACGCGGCGGATCTGTACGGCAACTCTCGCGAGGAGCTCCGGGATCTCAAACGGCTTCGTGATATAGTCCTCGGCGCCCGAGGTCAGCATCTCGACCTTGGTGTCCATCTCGTCTTTTGCGGAAACAACGATGACCGGCGTGTCCTTGATCGCCTTCATCTTCGGGAAAAGCTCATCTCCGCAAAGTCCCGGCAGCATCATGTCCATCAGGACCAGGTCGAAATCTTCTTTTTCGTAGTAAAGGAGCGCCTCTGTTCCGGAGAATGCCTGCTTGGTCTCGTAGCCTGCTTTTTTCAAAGCGTCCGCGATCAGGTGGTTGATCTCAGTGTTGTCTTCGATGATCAGTATCTTTTTCATGTTATTACCCTCATTTATTCGCTTTTAATATCATACCATATTTTTGATAATTTCTTACTGATTCGTTAGGAAAAGCACCTGTCCCGGTGATATAATCCTTTTCGGAAGGAAGGTAGCGCTATGACATTCGATGAAAAGACCGGAAGGATCCTGATCGAAGGACTCCATAACACCCGAGAACTGGGCGGCATGACCACTCAAGACGGAAAGACCACGGCGTTTCACCGTCTCATCCGTTCCGACGCGCCGGATCATCTAAGCGAAAACGCGATCTCTGCACTTTCCTCCTATCCCGTTGAGGTCGTGATCGATCTTCGTTCCGAAGACGAAGCGGAGAACCACCCGGATTCGATCGTAAAGGACCCTCGCTTTACCTACTACAATATCCCGCTTCTTCGTATCAACGCGGACGACATCAATGACGGCGTCATCGTCGACACCATAAAGACTTCCCTCGGACACCTTTACGTATGGATGTTTGAAAACTGCAAGCCGTATTTTGCGGAAGTCCTCCGTACGATCTTAAAAGAGCAGGGAAAGACGGTGCTTTTCCATTGTGCGCACGGAAAAGACAGGACCGGACTGATCACCGCGATCTTCTATCTTCTCTGCGATGTCGAAAGAAAAAAGATCATCGAAAACTACGCGGTCTCCTATGACTACGTAAAAGATCTCGTCGCGCCCCTGATCGCCAAGACCACGCCGAACGTCCATCACATCTACAAAAGCGACGCGTCAAACCTCGAAATGCTCCTTAAGCACCTCGATGATAACTACAGCGGGGATGTGAGAGTTTTCCTTAGATCCTGTGGATTAAGTGATACCGAGATCGATTCCCTGAGGAAGATACTTCTTCCGTAAGTGCTTTTCGCGCTTAATCCTGCTTCAGGCTCATGGCGTTGATCGGGAAGCTG
The DNA here is from genome assembly GCA_017561715.1 of Clostridiales bacterium. Taxonomy (GTDB): domain Bacteria; phylum Bacillota; class Clostridia; order Saccharofermentanales; family Saccharofermentanaceae; genus Scatonaster. Next base: position 266,268 of record JAFZBN010000018.1, read on the forward strand.
CCGTCTTCGTTTTTGTTTTCCTTATCGAACTCGATCTTAAGTCTGTAAGTCTCACCGTCAACGGTGACCTCGAGTTCATATCCCATCTGATCCGCAAAAGGATACTGCGAAAGAACATCCCAGGATGATTCATTCAGGCTCATATTGCTGCCGATACCGACCTTCTTTGACGAGTAGATATCGAAATGCACGAGCGTTCCCGTCCAGTCATCTTCGCCGTGGTAAACACCATAGACCGTGATGGAAAAGCCCTTGTAACGGATCAGGATATTGCGAAGTCCGTCTTCCATGTTTTCGGCCGGTTCCATGACCGGACCGCAGGAAACGGTCAGCGGATCGCCGAAGATCGAACTGAGCTGGAGCGGCGCGGCAGTATCACCGATACGCAAGGTCCTTCGGTTGTTGTAGTAAAGGTAAAGATCCGCCGTCTTCAGTTCATGCTCGATCGGATCGATGACAGAGATCACGTCCTGCGCATCAGATCTGAAACGCACCTGTCTGGAGCTTACGCGAAGATGGTTGTCGTAAACTTCCGGCTGCAGATACAAAAGGTTGGATGCGTCGATGGAGATCATCTCATAGTCGCTCTTGTCGGACTTGACGTTATGCGTATAGAAATGGATCATTTCCTTGCCCTTCTCACGAAGGATGTCCTCCGACTCAGGAAGCGGTTCTGTCGTTTCCGTATACGGAATGAGCGAGATCACGTCCGTCAGGTTTTCATTGGTATAGGCCTCGAAATAGTGGACCGAGAACGCGTAAAGATCCATGCAGCTCTTCGCCCAGGAACGGCTGAGGTACACGGTTCCGTCCGGCTTGGTCTGCAGATAGAAATAGATCGGGGTCCCGGAGCGGCGGATACCCGTCGTCGTGACTTTGATCGGGACACAGCTCATGATCAGTTCGGAATAATCTTCCGCGTCGCCGGAGATCATCGCCTCGAGAAGCCTTTTTTTCTCCGCGCCTTCGACGATCTCAAATGTCAGTACTCTGCCCTGATTCGGGATCATCTTCTGAAGCACGCTGATATACTCGTAATACTCCGAATACGTAAGTCCGTCCTTTTGCTCTTCCGGGATCGATTCAAAAAGAGATTCGGTCAGTGAGATGTCATCGAGTGAATCGGCCACGATACGTGCCATCTCCGGCACATCGATCGTTTTTTTCTTTAAGCCTTTTCCGGAACAGGACGTCAGCATCGTCGAAAAAACGCACAGCACGAGCATGACCGAAAAGTAACGGAGCCACGATCTCATGTGCAGTTTTTCCGAAAAGAGCTTCATTTTCAGCTGTCCTTTCTTCTCTGCTTTACCGCCTCAAAAACAACGATTCCTGCTGCCACCGCAGCATTCAGACTGTTGACGGAACCCGCCATCGGGATCGACAGCAGGAAGTCACACTTGTCCTTAATGTTCTTGCTCATGCCCTCGCCTTCGGATCCGATGACGATCGCCATCGGCCCGGACCAGACATCGTCGAAGTACTGGTTCGTACCCTCCGCGTCGGTTCCGGCGATCCAGAAGCCCTTGTCCTTAAGTTCGAGGATCGTTCTGGAAAGGTTCGTAACTCTCGCGACCGGTACATACTCGATCGCGCCGGCAGATGCTTTTGCCACCATGGAATCCAGGCCGATCGATCTGTGCTGGGGAATAATGACGCCCGTAACACCCGCCGCATCGGCAATACGAAGGATCGAACCGAGATTATAGGCATCCTTCAGTTCATCCAGGATCAGAAGGAGCGGGGCTTCGCCCTTCTCGGCCGCCTTTTCGAGCATCTCGTCGATCTCGACATACTCATGGCTTGCGACCTGGGCGATGACGCCCTGGTGATTATGGGTCTGGCTCATCTCGTCAAGGCTTGCCTTCGGCACTTCCATGATCGGAATATGGAGCTCTTTTGCCATGTTGATGATCCTGGCCATCGTCGGATCCGGACGGGCATTCTCCTGCCTTGCGGCAACGTAGATCTTATTGAAAGTCCTGCCCGCGCGCATCGCTTCGAGAACGGGATTTCTTCCCTCGATACGATCGTCCGTCGGTGTCTTTTCTTCCTTTTCCGGTCTTCTGTCCGAAAAGCGCTCCGCCGAAGGGGCGCGCTTCGTCTTCGGTCCCATCGGCTTTTTGAAATCGTTTCTGTTTTCTCTCGGACTTCTCGGTCCCGGCTTAGCAGGTCTCATCGACATCTCCTTTACGCGCTTTCTTCCACTATCTCAATGATCCTTCGTATCAGTTCTTCCATTCGTTCTTCCTTGCCCGACAGATACAGATAACCGATCAGGGTCTCCAGACCAGTCGCGTACTTATAGTCCGCGGGGCTCGCGTTCTTTGCCATGCTTCCCTGATGTCCGTTCTTGCCTCTCCGGAAGACATTCTGTTCTTCCTCGGAAAGCTCATCGTGCAGGACCCGGATCGCGTGTGCCTGCGCCGGGGCGCTAACATAACGCACTGCTTTTTTATGCAGTACCCCGGACTGTCCGCCGAAGCATGCGACGATGTGCATGCGGATGTGAAGCTCGTATACGGCATCGCCGACATACGCCAGTACCGAGGTCGGCACCTCACGAATATCCTCCGGCGGGATCGGGATCATCATTTCTTCGTCACCTGCGGTCCTTGCGGTGTGTCCTTGATCTGGTAACCCATCTCGGAGACCTGATCACGGAGCGCGTCCGCCTTGGCAAAATCCTTATTCTTCTTCGCTTCCACACGCTGGTTAACAAGGTCCATGACCTCCGCCGGGATGCCGCTGTCTTTATTCAGGATCTCGCGGATCTCGAGGCCCAGAACACCCATCAGCTCGCAGATCATGTCGGCCGCCGCCTTGATAGAAGCTGCGGAAACATCCTTTGCCGTCAGGTGTGTATTCAGCACACGAACAAGCTCGTAGATCGCGGTGATCGCGTCCGCGGTATTCATGTCATCGTCCATTCTGGCGATGAAGGAAGCCTTTGCTTCGGAAACTGCGTCGGCGAGTTCTTTTTCCGCGTCGGCATTTGTGGAAAGACCCGCTTCTGCTTCGTGGCTCAGGATAAAGTCAGATGTCTCAACAGCCGTCGCGATACGATCGAGGCCGTTCTGCGCGGACTTCAGAAGCTCGTCAGAGAAATTGATCGGCATTCTGTAGTGACCGGACAGGATAAAGAAACGGATGACTTCGTACGGGAACTTCTCGACGATATCTCTGACCGTGAAGAAGTTTCCGAGAGACTTACTCATCTTCTCGTTGTCGACGTTAACGAATGCGTTATGCATCCAGTAGTGTGCGAACGGGCAGCCGTTTGCAGCCTCGCTCTGTGCGATCTCGTTTTCATGGTGCGGGAAGATCAGGTCCTGTCCGCCGCCATGGATATCGATGGTCTTGCCTAAGTACTTTCTGTTCATGGCCGAGCACTCGATGTGCCAGCCCGGACGGCCCTCGCCCCACGGAGAATCCCAGAAAGGCTCGCCTTCCTTCTTGAACTTCCAGATCGCAAAGTCCGCGGGATTTCTCTTGCCCTCATAGGAAGCACCACGCTCGCCGGCACCGGCAACGAGATCCTCAAGGTTATAGTGAGAAAGCTTGCCGTACTCTTTGAACTTCGGAACTTCGAAGTAAACGCCGTCGCCCTCGATGATGTAGGCATAGCCCTTGTCCATGAGGTCCGTGATCAGGGCGATGATCTCATCCATCGTCTCAGTCGCTCTCGGCTGATAAGTCGGGCGCTTGATACCGAGCGCATCCGCGTCCTTGTAGTACTCGGCGATATATTTGTCCGCGATCGCCTTTACCGTGGTGCCTTCTTCGTTGGCGCGCTTGATCATCTTATCGTCGATGTCGGTAAAGTTCTGGCAGAACGTAACGTCGTAGCCTCTGTATTCGAGGTAACGGCGCAGTGTATCAAAAGTTACGAACGGGCGTGCGTTTCCGAGGTGGAAGTAGTTATATACCGTCGGGCCGCAAGCGTAGAGCTTGACCTTGCCCTCCTCCATCGGGACGAATTCTTCTTTCATTCTTGTGAGTGTATTAAAAATCTTCATGTTTTTTCCTCCATGGTTTTCCGATCAAATTGAATTCTCAACCGGCGCAAAATACCGCCGGAAGTTGTGCCAAAGCTTCTCTTACTGCCCTGACACGCAGGTACAGACTGCACAACATCGCTCGGGAGCGGCCGCGTTCGCGCCGATCCTGAACAGGAACTGTCTTACCGGAAGACTTGCGAAAACATGGTGAAAATTGACAAACAAAAGCGAGCCCGTCGACACAGGCTCACGCTTGAAAACCGGTTTTGAATCGTTTTTAAGACTCATTCTTCTTCCCGTTCTTTTTGTCGAAAATAAAAGCCCAAAACCGCGCCCACTTTTGACACCTAGCGATCGCCAGGTGGGTATCCTGCGGCAGTCTAAGATCTTCCTCTCGGGAGCGCTTCCGAAGAAGCGGTAAGGCTTGATCGTCTCTGCACCGACACCGGATTCCCGATTATGTCATGAAGGTTCAAAAACATGAGCATCAGCTTTAGGTTGTCTTTATTATACCAGTATACTTACAAAAAGGGAAGCGAAAAGGAATTACTAAACTGTAACAATTCCAAGGCGGAAGTGTATCACGTTTCTACATTTTCACGATGTGTGGCGCACACCGCACCGACGACTGTCGCCGCCCCGTTTTCAAAAAGCACTTTCGCCGCTTCATGAAGTGTCGCCCCGGTCGTTAATACATCGTCCACCAGGAGGATATTCCACCCCGTGATGTCCCAAGTCTCATCGATCGCGTACGCGCCCTCCACATTCCTGCATCTTTCCATAGGTTCCGTGTATCTGCTCTGCTGTTTTGTGTGTCTGACCTTTCGTATAACATTGTTACACAAAGGTACGTTAAGGTGCTCAGAAAGTCCTTTTGCCAGCACTTCCGCCTGATTATACCCTCTCTTTCGGAGGCGCTTTTCCGAAAGCGGAACGGGCACGACGGCATCCCACTTCACGGGAGTGTCTTTCGGAAATTCCCGGCCCATAAGTTCCGATAAAAGCTCCCCACAGTAAGTTTCCGAAAAGAACTTGAGCCTTCTTACGAGGTCCGTTACCGGTGTTTCGTAATGGAAAAGCGCCCATACCGAAAACTCCGGGATCGGATCGTCACTATACGGCTCGGAAAGGCATGGAAACCAGCGCTCCGTGGAAAGCCTCAGAGGAAGCTTGGAAAGGCATGAAGTACATATCTGGAGTTTTCTTGTCTCATTTCCACAGTTTCCATCTTCCACCAAGACCCGTCCGCAGATGACGCAGACAGACGGAAAAAGAAAGGACAGCGTCGCCTGAACTGCCTTTTTTATCGTCGTTTTCATCATAGAAGCCTCCATAATAAAGGATCTTTCGGCGCTCTATGAGATTGGGATGAGATTACGATTCGATCTGATCTTCAAGGAAGATCTTAAGCGCGGTCTTTCTCGTTTCTGAATATTGCGAGGAGATCATGAAAGAGATCGTCTTACGGTCTCCCACGATCCAGAGTTCATTCTTTGCACGTGTCACCGCCGTGTACAGAAGGTTCCGGTTAAAGATCGGGCCTCGTTCCGAAGGCAGTACCAGCAGGACCTTCTTCCACTCACCGCCCTGCGCCTTATGCACCGTAAGTGCGTACGCAAGCTCGAGATCCGTGAGGCGCTCGACAGGATACGAAGCCCTTCTTCCGTCATCGAAAAGGATGTCCAGCGGAAACTCCGAGGTCGGCGTGATCTCTCTTACGAATCCGATGTCTCCGTTAAAAACGCCTTCGCCTTCGGATCCGTCGGGTTCTTTACACAAGAGACGATAGTCGTTCTTGACCTGGATGACACGGTCTTCTTTTGAAAAGTATCTCGTTAAGCCCTCGCGGATACGGATCGCGGACGGGCGGCTGCCACGTCGGTTCGACGTCAGTTTCTGCATCATCTCATTGATGGAATCGGTACTGACAGGTCCGTTTCTTCTCGGGCAGAGGATCGCCATATCGCGCCACGCGTCGATATGACAGTCGGGATTATTCTTTCGGATCCACTCAGCGACATAGTCGAGGATCTCATTGGGTCTGGCACTGACAAAATGGATATCTGAAGCCTCATCCGGAAATTCCATTTCATTTCCGTGAAGGATGTTTGAAGCGTTCTTGACGATCATGCTGCTTCGGATCTGTCGGAAGTTTTCGACCAGCGTACAGACCGGAACTCTTCCAGATCCGATCAGATCGGCAAGGACTCGTCCCGCGCCTACCGACGGCAGCTGATGGGAATCGCCGACTAAAACGATGATCGCGTCGTCATCGACGGCTTCAAGGAACTGTGAAAAGATCACGCAGTCGATCATGCTCGCTTCGTCAATAAGGAATACTTTTCCCGGGTGATGATTGTTCTTCGTGTAGTAGAAATAACTTTCGTCCGAGTCCTCGTCATATGTCGCGCCGAGAAGACGGTGAAGTGTCTGCGCGGGAGCGTTCGTCACATCCCCCATCCTCTTTGCCGCCTTACCTGTCGGGGCGCAGCAGAAGACATGGTCGCTGTAGATGTTGAGATAATACTGATAGATCACGCGAAGGATCGTTGTCTTGCCGGTTCCCGGACCGCCATCGACGATGACGAAATTCTTACTGAGCGCCGTCCGGACGACTGCTTCCTGTTCTTTCGAAAGCTTGAATTCTTCGCCGACCTGCGTCCACCTCAGTGCTTTTTCCAGGATCGGCTCATTAACGGATCTGTCTTTAACGGCTTTTTTGAGACGCTGCGCGATCGCCGCTTCTGCTCTGATCGCCCGGTCATCGGCAACCCAGATCTCTTTTCCGGACTTGATCGCTCGTTCGAATTTCTTGTAAAAGCGGAGCTTCGATTCTTTTGCGTCCCAGGAGCAAAGCGAGACCGTTCCCGCGTCCATCTGTTCCTGAAACCAGTTCGGAACGATGCTCTGAACGAAGGTCTTTCTGTATTCCATGCACTCCGGCTTTCCTTTGTATTCACAGAAGAAGCAGGGCGCCTGAAAATCGGTGGAAAACCACGCGTTTTTCAAGATCTTCTCGCCTTCTTCTTTCCATGACGACATCGGCAAAAACGTATGACCGTTTTTGCCGAGGATCCGCTCGAATGAACGCATCAGTTCATTCGTTACAAAATGATCCAGACACATTCCTTCCATGTATAGCTCCGAGAGTGGTTAATGCTTGATCTTAAAGACCTGCTTTTGCCTTAAGGATCTCTGCCTTATCTGTCTTCTCCCACGGGAAGCCCGCGTCGTTTCTGCCGAAATGGCCGTAAGCTGCGGTTGCCTTATAGATCGGGCGGCGCAGATCAAGATCACGGATGATCGCTGCCGGACGAAGATCGAATACTTCGTTAACGATCTCGGTGATCTTTTCATCAGAGATCTTACCGGAACCGAATGTATCTACCATGACAGATACCGGGCGAGCAACACCGATCGCGTAAGCGAACTGGATCTCGCACTCATCAGCAATACCGGAAGCAACGATATTCTTTGCAATGTAACGAGCAGCGTATGCCGCGGAACGGTCTACCTTCGTCGGGTCCTTACCGGAGAAAGCTCCGCCGCCGTGACGAGCGTATCCGCCGTATGTATCAACGATGATCTTTCTGCCCGTAAGACCGCTGTCGCCCTGCGGACCGCCGACTACAAAACGTCCTGTCGGGTTGATGAAGATCTTTGTGTTCTCATCGACAAACTCCTTCGGCAGAACCGGATAGATGACCAGTTCTTTTACCTTGGAAGCAAGTTCTTCGTAAGATACGGAATCCTTGTGCTGTGTAGAGATAACAACAGCTTCGATTCTCTTCGGTGTTCTTCCGTCATACTCGATCGTAACCTGGCTCTTTCCGTCCGGACGGAGAAAATCAACAAGACCTTCTTTTCTGACCTGTGTCAGACGACGTGTCAGCTTATGTGCCAGAGAGATCGGAAGCGGCATCAACTCTTCGGTATCGTTATTTGCGTAACCGAACATCATGCCCTGGTCGCCGGCACCTGTATCGAGCTCACTCTCATCGGTGTGCTCTCTCTTTTCAAGGGAGCAGTTAACGCCCTGAGCGATATCCGGAGACTGCTCGTCGATCGATGTCATGATCGCGCATGTCTTATAGTCAAATCCGGAATCACTTCCGTCATAGCCGATCTCCTTGACAGTGTCACGAACGATCGACGGAATATCTACATAAGCGCTTGTTGTGATCTCACCCATAACGAAGACCATACCTGTCGTACAGGTCGTCTCACAGGCAACACGTGCCATCGGGTCGTCAGTAAGGATCGCGTCAAGGACCGCGTCGGAGATCTGATCGCAGATCTTATCCGGATGTCCTTCCGTTACGGATTCGGATGTAAAAAGCCATTTGCCCTGTCTGTTTCTGTCCATAAAGAACCTCCTAAAGTTAAGTAAAATAAAAACCTTTCCCGAAATCATCAGAGGAAAGGTTTTGATAAATCATATAAACTATCCTCATCTTTCAGGTCACACCTGCTGGATTTGGCACCGCTGCTTTACCGCGGTTGCCGGACTTCATAGGGCCAGATCCCTCCGTCACTCTTGATAAGAGATGCATTTCAGTTGTTGGCAGTATGATACCACTCGCTCCCCCTCTTGGCAAGGCATTTTTCGATCTGTTTTTTCGTAATTTTTTAAGACCTCGAAGCGGCAGGCATCTCCGCGTAAAAAGTCGTAATCCTGGTAGTTTTTGCAACTTTTTGTCGGGTTTTTCAAAGCTTCTTTCTGCTTTAATTGACTCACATCACGGCAAGGAGGTTAGGAAAACAATGACTCGCACGATCGCCATCATAGACGCGGATATCTGCTTTACATCCCTTCTCATTTCGCGCCTCAAGAAACACGTGCCGGAACTTCTGGCATTCCCTGTTTCACAAGAGATGCTTATGGCGCATAGAGAACTACTTCTGGACAGCGACTTCGTGCTTTATAACCAAAATGAGATCACTGAAAAAGAGATCCTCTCTCACTGTGTTTCAGGACGCACTCCAATACTAGTCCCCCTTCTTCAAACTACAAAACCATATCCCCCAAAAGATGTCCTGATGATCTCTCATGAAGTGGAAAACCTTGCCGGTTTAGGAAGGATCCCCGCCTCACCGGATTCTTCCGTGCAGACATGCCTCGTCCTTTCCTTTGTTCCCCCGAAGGAAAGGGAGGCGCATGTCATTTCCCAGATCGAACGGAGCGGATCGAATTTTGCCCACATCGTACGGCTGGATGTGATGCCCGGTATCTTGATGGCAAAAGATCCTCCTTCCTGGGGCGAAGGAAAAGCAAACAGGAGCAGCGGGATCACGGAGCTTCTTTCCAAACTGAAAACGGGAAAGTTCCCGCCTCAGTCGATCCCTTCCTATTTGGAACCGGATCCGTACGGCGACCTTCGTTTCGGAAAGCCGGAGCATTCCGATGATCTGATCACCTGTCATTCCAGAACGATCCTGATCCTTATCGCGAAAACGGTCAGATATCTTTCGACACTTCCCGAACCGTCTCTTCTTCTCGTGGTATGTGACGGTCTGTCGTTTACAAGGATGCGCACATTAAGCAGAAAACTCCGCCATCTGGAGATCATCACGCCTCTTCACCTGGAGAAGGATTACATGCTCTGCGCCGAGATCGACGAGCTTCAGAAAGAACATGTCGGAACGACACATACGGACTATCCGTTCTCGATCAGAAAGAAAGCCACATAATCACTTTCGAAAGGAGTATCTGCCGAGGTTTCGGCAGCGTTTGTTTACATGAAGACCAAAGAGAAAAAGTCTTCCAAGATCAATATCTCCATCCCTGAACTGACGACGCTGATCCTTCAGTCGATGCACGGCTATGACGAAGTGGATGATCACACTTTCCGGGAGATCATCGCGGACAGCATCAATCAGTCGGAAAAGTGCGCCGACCTTCCGCTTGAGGAAAAGCGTCATCTCGCGACAATGCTTTTTAACCGCATGCGAAGACTCGATATCCTTCAGTGTCTGATGGATGATCCGAATGTCACGGAGATCATGGTCAACGGCCCTGATCACATCTTCTTTGAAAAAGCCGGAAGGCTTTTTCCTTCCGAACTTCGTTTCGAAAGCAGAGAGAATCTGGAGCAGCTGATCCTGCACTTTTTCTCTTCGGCAAATCGGCCGTTAAACGAAGCGTTTCCCATCGCCGATCTTCGTCTGCCGGACGGATCCCGCGCCAACGCCGTCCTTCCGCCGGTCGCCCCGGACGGTCCGATCTTCACGATACGTAAATTCACAGGTATCCGCCCTGACATCAATTCACTCATCAAAAGCGGTTTTATCACTCGTGATGCCGCGCTGTATCTGTCGCATTCCGTCATCAACAAAAAGACCATATTCCTCTGCGGCGGCACCGGTTCAGGAAAGACTACATTTCTCAACGTGTTGTCCGGATTTATCCCGAAGAGTGAGCGTGTGGTAACGATCGAAGACTCGGCGGAATTATCACTTCAGGGCGTCGCAAATCTGGTCCGCCTGGAATCCCGTCTTCCGGGACCTGACGGTCACGGCGGTGTAGATATCGGACAGCTGATCCGAACCGCCCTTCGCATGCGTCCCGACAGGGTTGTCGTTGGCGAAGTTCGAGGCTCGGAAGCAGCAGATATGCTCCACGCGCTTCACACCGGACATCCGGGATCGCTTTGCACCGGGCATGCCAATTCCTGTTATGAAATGCTCGACCGACTGGTCACCATGGTCATGGCAGGATCAACACTTCCCTACGACGCGGTCATCCGACAGATCGCCATGGGTGTCGATATTATCGTGCACATCACAAGAGGAAAAGACGGAAGAAGATTTATCGATGAGATCACCGAAATGCGGCCGCTGAAAGAAAACCGTTTTCAGATTGAAAACATTTACTTGTACAAGGAGGGATCCGGTCTTGTTAAATGCTGACTTTTTTGAAAAAGGAGCTCGCCTCCTGAACAAGAAAACCGAAAACAAAAACGAAGAGATCCGCGCTCTCAGCAGAAAGACGTATTTCATCTTTATGAGCAAGTGTCTTCCGATCCTTCCGCTTTGCATCGCGATCGTATATCTGCTGTCGGGCGCTTTTATTCCGGACGGAAAGCTTCAACTTGTCATTTCGTTCCCGCTGGGTATCTTCCCGTTCATCTCCTGCGTACGTGTCCTTTACGGGAAAAGAACAACGACGCTTCGCGCACAGAATAAAGTGCTGATGCAGTCTCTCTGCACATCCGTATCGGACGGTTATTCCATCGAGCGCGCCTTTTTATGCGCACGTGTGGATATCGAAAAAGCATTCGGAAAAAGAGCCGCATTCGCGCATGCGTTAAAAGATGTCGAACACCGACTTCAGGCACATGAACCACTAGACAGCTGTATGACGCATTTTTGCCATAAACTGGACTACTACGAGACCCTTCCGATCCTTCACGCTTTATCTCTTCAAAAGACCGTCGGAAACCAGATCATTTCCATCCTTCGAAGCAGCTGTCAGATGCTGTCGGAGCTGCACGCAGTCGCCTCCGAAGTAGAAGCGAATAATTCCGGTAAAAATACGGAAGCATTTATGCTTTGCATGATGCCCTTCGGCATTACTTATCTCCTGTCCATGACAAGCGGAGATTATATGAATCAGGCGCAGAATTCCGGACTTGGAAAACTGCTTATGGTCGTCGCTTTTTCCATCGCGGTATTCTCCTGCACCTACCTGTTTTCCCTGATCGGAGAAAAACCTGCAAAGAACAAGTTCAACTATATGTCAGAAAGTGAGATCATGCCGGAAAAATGGAAGAAAAAGATCCATAAGATCGGACTGTCACTTCCATCTATCTACACGACAAGAGTGCTTGAATGGTGCAATGAAATATCGTTCTCTACAATGGATGCTTTCGACAATTTCATCTTCAAAGTCATAACGAGGATGCTTATCTGCACGCCACTGTTTTTATTCATCTTCATGCTTCTTCATCTTCCGCTGATACTGGTTCTGTTTATGGATCTTCTTGTCCTGGTTTTACTGCATGTCGATCAGCAGTCGATCATGAATAAAAGACGGTTGATCCTGATGGAAGATCTGCCGCTTTTTATCTCGATGCTATCGACACTTTTAGAATCAGGCATCCTTCTTCCGAAAGCGCTCACAACATGCGGATACGCGTTTTCTGAACAGAGCTGTTTAAGCCTTGAATTAAAGCATATGCTCTCAAAAATCGAAGGTGGCGTTAGTGCCGCCGACGCACTCGAAACTTTTTCACACCGTATCAGTATTCCGGAAGCACAATCCGCACTTCTTCTTGCTGCCAGATATGAACGCTCGGGCGGAAATGAGGTCTTAGGTCTTTTACGACTTCAGGCTTCTTCCTGCTGGGCACTCTGCCGGAATGCTTCTCGTAAAAAGCGCGAGCGTGAAGCATTCAATATGATTCTCCCGATGATGCTGGATTTTGTTTCCGTGCTCATTGTTGCCATTACTCCGGCTCTGAATACATTTCAAATGTTCTAGGAGGTAAAGACTATATGAAAAGACTGAACAAACATTCACTCATTAAATCACGCCTGGGAATGGGGACTGTCGAGGTCGTCATCATTATTGCAATTCTTGTCGCGCTGGCGCTCGCTTTCAGAACGGCGCTCGCGAAATATTCCAGTTCCGTTATGGACTACGTTTTCGACGAAGGTAAAGTTATTGGCCAAATTTAAACACTAATGCCGGGGTAACACATGAGCACAGGATCCGATCTTTCTGATTACTATGAGAACGGTCCGTTTGGACAACGTTATGTCATCCATCTGAAGAGCAAGGATGAGATCTGTCTGCACGCGCTTACAATTTTGCAGGCAGACCTCCTTCCCTGTTTTCTTCCTGTATACATTTCCGATGATGATTCGGAACTTCTGATCGATATCAGTTCATGCACTCCCCTGTCTTCTCTTAAAGGGAAAGATCTTGTCTATGTTCGTCGTCACTATAAAAAGCTGCTGACCGACTTTCTTTGTGAGATCCTTCGTTCGCTGGATTACTCTTTAGATCCTTCAGGGATCTGTTATCTGGAAGAAAAGCTTTTCTATAACCGCATTACCGGAAAGATCGTATGTATCTATCTGCCGCTCAAAGCGCGGTTACAGGGCGGTTCTGCGCTCTCTTCCTCGATCAGGGAGCATGCCATGGATGAACTTCTCCATGTCCCGATGAAAAGAAACTGGATCTCGGTAAAGGCTATGGAGAAGCTTTATAACCTCTTTCGTTCCGATGATGAAGGTACCGCGGTCAAATACATTCAGAGCGGGCTATGGGAAGATTCCCGTTCTATTCCTTCGAATCTTATCTCTATCTGCCGTCTCTGGGGCGTTTTTATGATCGTTTACGTTCTTTGTTCACGATTCATCGAACGCGCGTATGCAGGAACTTCCGTGGCTTCTGTTCCGAACGCTCTCTTTTTGTTTTGTACCTTATCCGTCTTTATTCTTCTGCTTCTTCACTTGAAGAATGAATCCACGGAGAAGAAGAACATGATCGAGGAAAAGACCAAAAGAAGAAAGATACGAAATACGCAGATCCTCTTTCCTTCATCGGATGCCGGCCAGGAGTTTTCAGCGCTGGATATTTCTTCGGATCCCGTTCAATTCTTTCGAATCGGCTCGTCTTCTCATGTTGATCCGGATATCGACGTATTTACCGTATGGACGAATTCTCTGACTTTAGGATGCGACGCGGATTATTGCGACCATTATATCGATCACTCGTCTCTTGCTCTTTGTCACTGCAAGTTCGGTCATGATGTGCAGGGATTTTTCGTAGAGGCGCTTTCCGAGAAGAAAGGGACCTATCTCAACAGGCAAAGGATCCCGGTCAATGAAAAGGCATATATCGAAGAAGGGGATATTATCGGGATAGGAGAATTAGAATATAAAACCCATTTTGTTCACCAAAATGGGTCGTGATCACTGATCAAGATGCTTCTTTTTGTCTTTTTTCCACTCAGCGGAGACCGCGAGTCGGGCTTTCGCTCGTTTTATGGCATGACGGGCGTAAATGCGCTGTTCTTCGGTACTTGTAACACTGTTATATCGTGTCTGGGCACGTTCGAGCGCCGATTTTGCACGCTCGGAATCGATCTCGGAAGGCCATTCGGCAGCATTACAAACGATGATGACGACATGCTGGCCGATCTCGGCAAATCCCTCCGAGATCGCGAACGTTTTCTTCTCACCGTCGCATTCAAATGTGGCGACTCCCGGGGTAACGGCAATGACTAAAGGAGCATGGCCGGGCATGATGCCGTACTGGCCATCCAGCGTAGGAATGACGATACGCTCGATCCTTCCCTCGTAGAAAACTTCGTAGGGATTGACCACTTCGAGCGTCATCTTTTTCTTGATTGTCTGGTCCTTAGATGCCATAGTTCACCTTATGCTTCGTTCTTATAGGAAGCAAGTACGTCGTCCAGATCGCCCTTCATGAAGAAGTGCTGCTCCGGAATATGGTCGAGAGATCCGGAAATGATCTCACCGAATGCCTGAACGGTCTTTTCGATCGGTACATAGCGCGGCGCGAAGCCCGTGGAATCAGCGGTTACGAAGAACGGCTGAGACAGATACTTCTGTACTTTTCTTGCACGGTTGACGAGCTGACGGTCCTTTTCCCCGAGTTCTTCCATACCGAGGATCGCGATGATGTCCTGCAGTTCCTTATAGCGCTGCAGCATCTCCTGAACCATTCTGGCGACATGGTAGTGATTACGTCCGACAACGTTCTCCGTAAGGATACGGGACGAGGACTCGAGCGGGTCGACTGCCGGATAGATACCAAGTTCTACAACGGCACGGGAAAGAACGATATTCGCGTCGAGGTGACCGAATGTCGTGGCCGGAGCCGGGTCCGTCAAGTCGTCGGCAGGTACGTATACCGCCTGAATGGATGTGATGGATCCGTTCTTGGTGGATGTGATTCTTTCCTGAAGCTCACCGACTTCGTTGGCAAGTGTCGGCTGGTAACCAACGGCGGAAGGGATTCTTCCGAGAAGCGCGGAAACCTCGGAACCTGCCTGTACGAAACGATAGATATTATCGACGAAGAAGAGAACGTCTCTCTTCATTTCATCACGGAAATATTCGGCCATGGTAAGACCTGTGAGCGGAGCTCTCATTCTGGCACCGGATGTCTCGTTCATCTGACCGAAGACCATGACGGTCTTATCGAGAACGCCGGACTCCTTCATTTCGTTCCAGAGGTCGTTACCTTCACGGGAACGCTCACCGACACCGGTGAATACGGAATAACCGCCGTGCTCCTGGGCAATGTTTCGGATGAGCTCGAGGATAAGGACTGTCTTACCAACACCGGCACCGCCGAAAAGACCGATCTTACCACCTCTTGCGAAAGGAACGAGAAGGTCGATGACTTTGATACCTGTTTCAAGAACAGTCTCAGAAGGATACTGATCGACAAATGACGGGGCACTTCTGTGGATCGGCCACATGTCATTCGATTTTACTTCGCCCTGATTATCGATCGCACGGCCGAGCGCGTCGAAAAGTCTGCCGGTATTTCCTTCACCTACGGGAACGAGAACCGGAGAGCCGGTAGCGATCGCTTTCATGCCACGGGAAAGACCTTCCGTCGCTTCGAAAGAAACACAACGGGCAATGCCTTCGCCTCTCTGCTGCATGACCTCTGCGGAAACGACTCTGTCGTCCGCCTGGATCTTGACCTCGGTCTTGATGAGCGGGACTTCATGCTCCGCGAATTCGCAGTCGATAACAGGTCCGATGATCTGTACTACTTTTCCTTCTGCCATGTTCTTCTACCTCTTATTCTACTTGACTGGCGCCGTTCACGATCTCGTTAAGTTCGTTCGTGATGCGGGCCTGACGAGCACGGTTGCTCTCGATCGTCAGTTTCTTCATCATTTCATCCGCGTTTCGGTTCGCGTTGTCCATCGCCTGCATACGGGCAGTCTGCTCACAGGCAAAGGCTTCTACCATCGCGCCGTACATGACCGCGTTTAAGCCTGTGTCGATAAGGAACGAGAACACGGCTTCCGGGTTCGGATAGTAGTCCACGCTCGAACCGACTTCAACGGCGATACCTGCGTCTTCCGCGCCGGACGCGAATGAGTCTTTCAAAGACTTTGTATCGATCGGCACGAGTCTGGTAATGACCGGCTTCATGCTGATCGCCGATTCCATCTTGGTGTAGATCAAATACACCAGATCGAATTCTCCGCTTAAGTACTTCGCGCGAATGATGTTCGCTACGTTTCTTGCTTCGTAATACGTCGGTTCGGAGATCGGGAACGAGAAGTCCGGGTCAACGGCGTAGCCGTCTCTTTTCAGTTTCTCGCCGCCGATATGACCGAAGACATAGAGCTTATATTCTGTCTTAAGGTGCTTTTTGGCATTCTCCAGGATCTTCTTCTGGATATGCTCTTCGGCGATCTTAACGATATTGTTGTTATACGCGCCCGCAAGTCCCTGATCACCCGTCAGTACGAAGTACGCGATCTTCCATGTGCTGCCGATCTTGTGCTCACGCATGGTAAGAAACGGGTTGTCGATGTCTTTCGCATTCGCGTGAAGCTCCATAAGGCTCTCCGCGCAGAGCGTAAAGAACGGACTGACCATCTCATGCTGCTGCTTGGATTTACGCATCTTGGACGCGCTGACCAGCTGCATGGCATGGGTCATCTGGGAAATATCATTGACACTCTTGATGCGCTTTTTGATATCGTTAAGACTCTCCATGGTCCTTACGCCTCACGATGCTGATATTCCTTGTGCTCGGCAACGAACATCGAATGATACTCGGATTCGAGCTCATCGATCTGCTGCTTCGTTTCATCGTCCAGAACACGCGTATCGGTGATCTTCTTCATGATCTCCGGGTGCAGGACGGAAACACGCTGGAGGAATTCCGTAACGTATTGCTTCGCGTCTTCCTTATCGAGGAAGGTGAGCTTTTCGTTCGTTGCCAGATAGAGCATTACGACCTGCTCGTCCATCTGCATCGCGTGGAACTGCTCCTGCTTTAAGATCTCGTTTAAGATCAAGCCGCGCTTCAGCTGCTTTTGCGTATTCGGATCCAGGTCGGAACCGAACTGCGCGAACGCCGCCATTTCACGAGCCTGCGCAAGACTGATACGAAGTGGTCCGGCGACCTTCTTCATCGCCTTGGTCTGCGCCGCACCACCTACACGGGATACGGAAAGACCTACGTTGATCGCAGGACGCTGACCGGAGAAAAACAGCTCGGATTCCAGATAGATCTGACCATCTGTGATCGAGATGACGTTCGTCGGAATATACGCGGAAATATCGCCGCTCAATGTCTCGATGATCGGAAGTGCCGTAATGGAACCGCCGCCCATTTCATCACTGAGCTTCGCGGATCTCTCAAGGAGACGGGAATGCAGATAGAAAACATCGCCCGGGTAAGCTTCACGTCCCGGCGGACGACGAAGCAGAAGCGAGATCGCACGGTAAGCCTGCGCATGCTTGGAAAGGTCATCGTAGACGATCAGGACGTCTTCGTGATCTCCGTACATGAATTCTTCCGCGATCGCGCATCCCGCGTAAGGAGCGATGTACTGAAGTGATGCCGGCTGCGACGCGCTCGCCGCGACGATGACGGTATACTCCATCGCGTTATACTGTTCGAGTGTCTTTGCGACGGAAACGATATTCGACATCTTCTGTCCGATCGCGACGTAAACGCAAAGCACGTTTTTACCACGCTGGTTGATGATGGTATCCAGAGCGATCGCCGTCTTACCTGTCTGACGGTCACCGATGATGAGCTCTCTCTGTCCACGTCCGATCGGTGTCATGGCATCGATCGCGGTGATACCTGTCTGCAAAGGTTCGCAGATCGGAGATCTCTGAACGATGTTCGGTGCCGGTGTCTCGATCGGTCTTCTGTTCGTGGTACGGATGATGCCTTTACCGTCGATCGGATTACCGAGAGGATCCACGACACGGCCCAGCATACCGCGGCCGACCGGAACGGAGACCGTAAGGCCCGTTCTGTGGCACATGACGCCTTCGACAACGTCTCTGCATTCATTCAGAAGAACGACGCCGACCTCATCCTTTTCGAGGTTCATGGCGATGCCGTAGGAGGTCTCGGAGAACATGATCAATTCACTAGCCATACAGTTCTCAAGACCGCTGACTTTTGCTACACCGTCGGATACCGACAGTACCTTACCGATCTGCTCGACTTCTGTCGTTTTGGCAAAATCGGTGAGGATCTTTTCTCTTTTTTGTGCCTGCTCAGGAGACTCGCCTTCCCAAAGATCATCATCCTCGAAAAGCATCGCCGGACTTTCTTTAAAGTCGGAAAGCGATTCGGAAAGGGATCTGTGGATCTCGGAAGTAGTATCGATGTCGACCGTAGCCTTGTCATCGCCGCGATCCGTCTTCAGGTGACGTGCGATACGGGACAGCTGACCCGCGACACTGTAGTCATACTTCGCGCCCTGGGCATAGATAACGTAACCGCCGATCAGGGACGTATCTGTCTCCTGCTCGATGGTGTATCCCTGTATTTGAAGGTGTTCCGCAAACCGTCGGGCGATCAGTGCCACTTTCTCCGGCGGCATGTCGTCACTTGCGGTAACGATCCTTATGACTTCAAAACCACTGTTATTAATCACCGGTCTTCACCTCTGACGAAGAAAGCTCCTGGAGTGCTTTTTCACGAAGAGCGGCTTCATCCGCAACCTTATCGGATCCTGCAAGCACACGGCCCGCGATCGATACGGCAAGGTCCGCGACCTCGTCCTTCATTTCTTCCAGCATAGCTTTTCGGGTGCCCTTAGCATCTTCCTCGGCACGATCACGGATATCCTGCGCTTCTTTTTTCGCGGTCACGATGATCGTCTCAGACTGTTTCTCCGCCTGCGTTCTTGCGTCGGCGATCAGCTGCATGGCTTCTTCATGAGAAGCATCCATACGTCTGGTTGCTTCATCCAGTTTTTCTTCTGCCTGCTTCTCTTTTTCCTCAGCATCCGTGATCTGTTTGCTGATGGCTTCTTTTCTTGCCTTCATGACTTTCATCAGAGGCTTAAAGAGCGCGAACTTCAAGATCAGGTAAGCGACCAGAAGGTTGATGATCGTCGCGATACCTGTTACGAGATATCCCGCGAACTGATCCGGGGAAAGAAGCGAACTAGATTCTTCCGCATCCTCCGCCAGACGGACGATCGAGGATGTCAGGCTTGAAAGATTCGCTATAGAAAGCATCTTAAGTCCAAATAACATTTCTTTTCACCTCGATAAATCAGACCGTAAAGATCAAAAGCAAACTTACGACGAGCGAATAGATGGCAACGGACTCCATGAATACGATCGCGATCAGAAGCAGTGTCTGAAGCTTACTGTACATCTCCGGCTGTCTTGCGGCACCTTCGAGCGCGCGTCCTGCCGCGGTACCGATACCGATCGTGGTACCTAAAGCACCGAGACCGATCGCGAGACCGGCGCCGAGTCCGGCAAGTCCTTTTGCGTCAATCGCTGCATCCAGTAAAACTCTTGATAAACTAAACATCTTCTCTTCCTCCTGTTATCTTTAGGCTGCGCTCTCGGCCTGCTTAGAAGCCTCGGCAGCATTCTTTTCTGCAATCAGTTTTTCTTTCAGTTTCTTCTTTTCTTCATTTCTCTCATTTGTCGCGTGCGCGCTCTCGACGACCTCACCGATATAGGAGATGGTCAGGTAGCAGAATACGACTGCCTGCAGGATACCGTCCATGAGGTCGAACCACAGGCTGAACGCACCCGGCACGATGATCGGGCATACGATACTTAAGAACTCCATCAGGATAAACGCACCGAATACGTTACCGAAAAGACGGAGTGCCAGAGAGATCGGTTTGATGAAAAAGTCGATGATCTTAAAGGGGATCATGAAAGGCTTCGGATCGGTGAACGATCTGCAGAAACCTTTGATTCCGACGAAGCGGATCGACATGAAGATGACGTAGATGATCGCGAAGATCGCCATGGCGAACGGGAACGCGATATTCTTCGCCGGCGGCGGGATATGGAAGATCGAGATCGTGTTGCAGGAGATCAGGAAAATACCGATCGTACCCACCATCGGGATGATCGTCTCGGACTGCTTTTCGTTCAGTCCGTAATCTCTGCAGACACCGAACATGACATCGATCAGGGATTCCATGACCGCCTGTCTCGTGGACGGGATCTTCGATTTCTTTCCACCCATCCAGCAGAAAAGAAGGATACCGACGAGCATAGCGACCCATGTGACGATGATCGCGTCCGTGATCGGGATCGTCTCCCCGGTTCCGGGGATAAATCTCTTCCACTGGAGAATAGCCGAACGGATCTCTTCGCCGATATTCGCCTTACCGGTGAATACCCCGAAGAGCTCGCTCAGTTTCTCACAAAATGCTTCCCAGAATTCAGACCACCAGGAAGCGGCAAGTACTACCAACATGGCTTAACTTAATGCCTCCTTAGTTTGTTCCGAAGAGACGGTCACCGGCATCGCCGAGACCCGGGATGATATAAGCGTGATCATTCAGTCTCTCGTCTTTTGCGGCACAGAAGACAGGAACGTCCGGATGATCGTTCTGCAGTCTCTCGATTCCTTCCGGAGCGGAGATCAGGCATACGAACTTGATGTTCTTGATTCCACGGTCCTTAAGGAACTGGATCGCCGCGGAAGAAGAACCGCCGGTAGCGAGCATCGGGTCAAGAACGATAACTTCACGCTCTGTGATGTCCTCCGGAAGCTTGCAGTAATATTCGACCGGCTTTAATGTATTCGGATCACGGTAAAGACCGATGTGTCCGACTTTGGCACTCGGGATGATGGCGAGCATGCCGTCAACCATGCCGAGACCCGCGCGAAGGATCGGTACGAGAGCGACCTTCTTGCCGGCAAGTACTTTTGCCGTAGTCGTCGCAACAGGTGTCTCGATCACCTTCTCGGTAAGCGGAAGATCACGTGTGACCTCGTAAGCCATGAGCATGGAGATCTCGTGAACCAGTTCTCTGAACTCTTTTGTGGAAGTGTTCTTGTCACGGAGAATGGAGATCTTGTGCTGGATCAACGGATGATCAAATAAGAAAAACTGTGCCATAGTAATTCCTCCCGAATTAAATTATTTGAAAAGCTCTTTCTCTTGTTCCTTCATGTCGTTTACACGGCTCATGTGGCGGCCGCCGTCGAAAGGCTCATTCATGAACGCATCAACGATACCGAACGCCACGCCCTTACCGATCACACGAGCACCCATGGAAAGGACGTTCGCGTCGTTATGCTGACGGCACATCCTGGACATGAATTCATTGGTGCAGAGTGCGCAGCGGATACCCGGGAATTTGTTGGCGACCATCGAGATACCGATGCCCGTTCCGCAGATCACGATACCGCGCTCCGCTGTTCCTTCCAAAACGTCTTTGGATACTTTCTGTCCGGCCAGTACATAACTGTACGGTACATCGGCAGATGTCGCACCGCCTTCGATAACTGTGTGACCCTGTTTGCTGAGATAATCGGCTACGTCTCTGCGAAGCGGATATCCTGCATGATCTGAAGCAATTGAAACTACCATCTTTCTAACCCCTTTTCATTTAATGTGCTTATGTGTAAACTTGCGGGCGCCGCTGGCGTAGTCCGCAACAATATTACCGTTACCCCTGATCTTGTACTTGTATGTGACAAGACCGTCGAGACCTACAGGTCCTCTTGCGTGAAGCTTGGATGTGCTGATACCGACCTCGGCGCCGAATCCGTAACGGAAACCGTCCGAGAATCTCGTACTGCAGTTCCAGAACGCGTTACCGGAAGAAACTCCGTTCATGAATTCCTCGGCAACCGCGGGATCCGATGTAACAATCGAATCCGTGTGCCCGGAACCGTACTTGTTGATATGAGCGATCGCTTCCTTAAGACCCGATACGACCTTAAGAGAGACCTTGTAGTCCAGATATTCGTGATGCCACTCTTCGACCGGGAGAACATCCGGCAGGATCGCCTTGACTTTCTCGCAGCCGTGAAGCTCGACATTCTTCTCGGAAAGCGCCTGTGCCAGAGCCGGCAGGAACGAATCCGCGATCGATTCATCCACCATGATCGTCTCGCACGCGTTACATACCGCGACGTACTGCGTCTTACTGTCGACGGCGATCGAAAGCGCCATGTCCGGATCGGCTTTTTCGTGGATATACAGGTGGCAGACACCATCCGCGTGACCCATGACCGGGATCGAACTGTGCTGCATGATGTACTGTACAAACGAATTGGAACCTCTCGGGATGATCAGGTCGATGTACTGATCCAGAAGGAGCATCTCGGAAACGTCGTTTCTGGTCTCCATCAGAACGATCCAGCCCTTCGGAAGTCCTGCTTCGACAGATGCCTTTTCGATCACGTCGAAAAGCGCGCGGTTACTGTTCGCGGCTTCGCTTCCGCCCTTAAGACAGCAAGCGTTACCGGACTTTAATGCCAGGGAAGCGATCTGAACGAGCGCGTCCGGACGGGATTCGAAGATAATGCCGAGTACACCGATCGGGCAGGACACACGTGTCAGGACGAGATCGTCATCGAGCTCGGTCTTCATCAGTTCACGTCCTACCGGATCCGGAAGTTCAGTCAGACTCTTAAGACCCGCGACAACATCACTTAATTTGTGATCATCAAAAACGAGTCTCTTCTGAAGCGGCATCGGGAGATCTGTCTCCTTTGCGTTCTTCAGGTCCGCTTCATTTGCGGAAAAGATCTTTTCTTTATTCGCGATCAGGGCGTCGGCCACCGCAAGAAGTGCTTTGTTCTTCACTTCCGTAGGAAGGACCGCCATGGCAAACGAGGCCTGTTTGGCTTCCATTGCGCGTGTTTCAAAATCAGTCATACCTAAACTTCTCACTTATTCCATATATTATTCTCTATATTATAGCAGATTACGCCCTGTTCGGACTGAGAAGTTCAAGGTTTTTTATTCTTTCGTTTCAAAAGAAAATGAAAGGAAATGAAAGCACTTTTTTATCCACTTTTCGGAAAAAGTTTTCCACTACTTCTCTTCTCCCGTGAACAAAAAACCTGTGGAAAAAGTGGAAAAGTCTGTGGATAACTCAAAGACAAGCATTTGCGGAAAACACCCCTCTCAAACGCCGATTTTTCGGGACTGCATTTTTTGTCAAGGGGTTTTCGAAAAAACGCCGAAAGTTTTCATGGCGTGAAAAAGCCCTTATTTCAAGGGCTTTCGGGGCTGACTTTTTTGTCATTTGACATTTTTGGTGTCCGTGAGCGGTGGACTTTCGTTTCTTAAGAATCTCTCGGCGGGAGACGATAGTAATTTGTTAACTGACAGCGAATGGAACCGTTATACAGTTTTCTTCTTTTATCTGCTTTTCGAACGACAGCATTTTCGAAAGAATCATCCGGGGTAATGACCGAAAGACGGATGCCCGGTTTACAGAATCCCTGTCTGTCGAGATATGTCGAGGCGATCCCGGTATAGATCTCCCTGGCCTTTTCCGGAGTCAGCAGACGCCCGCCATACGGGGGATTACACAGGATCAGCTGGCGTCTTAAATGCGTCCAGCCGTAAAGCGCCTTCGGCGTCATCTCACGGAAATCCGCGACTCTGAACTTAACAAAATCGGAAACGCCTGCCGCGCGGGCATTTCTCTGGGCCGTCGCGACGGCTTTCGGGTCGAGGTCTGAACCATAGAAATAGATGTCGTCCATCGGGGAAAGATCCTGCATGTTGCGGGCTTCCTTTTTTGCCTTTTCATACGCCTGAATGCCGATATACGGGAGCTTTTCGCCCAGGAAAGGACGAGTCAGGCCCGGCGCGATGTTCAGCGCCATCATGGCGGCCTCGATCACGATCGTACCGGATCCGCAGAACGGGTCGACCAGTGCTTCTTCTCCGAAGAAACGGTACTGCGCCGCGCTGACCATACCGGCAGCGAGCGTTTCCTTGATCGGCGCGTCATGCATGAGCGGACGGTAGCCGCGTTTGTGGAGGCCCGCGCCCGTAACGTCGATCATGACGCGGACGTTGTTTTTGACGATACCGAATACGATCTTACAGGTGCCGAGTTTTTCGTTTTCTTCGATCATGCTTCCGTCCGGCATATGTCGCTCGGCGGTAAGTGCTTTTACGATCGCCTTCTTCGCCAGCGACTGGCACGCGGGAATGCCGAAAAGCTTCGAATCACGGGAATAGCCGTTTAGGTGGAACGCCCAGTCCTTCGGGATCCACTGTCCCCAGCGCATGGCGGCAAAGCCGTCGAAGAATTCCTCAAATGTCTCTGCCGGGAATGTATTTACGGAAAGAAGGACGCGCTCGCCTCTTCTCATCCAGACGCAGATGCGCGCGCAGTCATCCGCCATCGTAAGCGGCGTGGTGTCGACAAGGATCTGTCCGTCCGAGACCGTCATTTCCGCTTTTGAGTATCCGATATTCTCCAGATCCTCAACACAATAGTGTTCCAGTCCGAAAAGACAAGTGATCACGATCTGCATAAGCTGATTTCCTCCGTCAAAACTTTTCCAGGACTTCCGTCCAGGGCATAAATACGATCATGGTAAGAAGCACATGTAAAACGATCAGCGGGATGCCTTCGAGGCACTTCGGGTGCTTTCCGAAAAGAAGGCGTCCCTGAATGGATCTGGTGTAGGCGATAACGATCGCCGTGAAAAACCATACGCCGACCATGAGAGTCGCCCACCAGACGATCCGTTCCGCGGAGATCGAATGCGCCGGCGCCTCAAGATATCTCGCGTAGAAAACGAGCGGGATCGATGTCGTGATGACGCAAAGAAGCGGCACATAGAAGTATTTGTCCATCGTCTCCGAAAGGCGGAAGATCTTTACGAGCGGCGTCAGAAGCACGACCGTCGTGATGACCGAAAGAAGGACAAAATGCGCCGGCATCAAAAGCTTCTCATCCACGCTGTGAACAAACAGGATACCGGACACGCCGAAAAGCGTGTCGTAGACAAGAACGCAGACAGCAAGCAGCAGGAAGCTCTTCTCGCTTTTTCCCGAGATCGGACGGTACTTTTTCATACGCTGTTCGGAAGTATCCAGGATCCAGGTTTTATCCAGACCGTCATTTTTCACGGCATGCAGGCACACCAGCGCGAAAAGCACCAGGAGCGCGGATCCCGCGGTGTGTTCGAAGAAATTCACATGCACTTTATCGAGCGCGTCGAAATGCTCGCCGAGCACCGAGCCCTGTCCGCAGATCTCGCGGAACGTGGCGATAATGAAACCCACGGGAAGATAAAACAGGATGCCTCTGAAGATATCCGAAAAGGACAGTGCTTTTTCCTCGGAAAAATAATCAAACATCGGCACGGTCAAAAACAGGAACGTCGACGCCGGAAGAAGGAAGAATCCGCCGCTGCTGACGCTCGCCGGAAGGTATTCCGAAAGGTAGTACATACCCTCGCCGAACGCCGCGGCAAGAACCATGAAGATCCCCAGACAGACGCGTTTGTTCTTGATGTGCGAGAAGAAGAAAAGCTGGATCAGGCAGAACAGGATCACCTGGACCGCCGCGGAAAAGAACGCCGGAAGCGAACTCGTCGTGAAGACCAAAAGCAGCGAGAACGAAAGCAATATTCGATATTGTTTTAATGTAATACACTTACTCTCGCTCATATCATCCTACCCAGTTCAAATATTCACGTATAAACTTATACGCCTGATTGACCGCCGTCAGAAGCGCGGCGCTTCTCGTTCTGTCATTCGGAAGACCGTCGATCCTCGTACGGATCTCGTTCATCGGAATGCCGTCCACGCTGTCCGAAAGGACATTCTCATCGCCGGAAGATACCACGCCGTCCTCACCGCCGATGACACCGATCTGCGACGGTGCTTTTGTCGGAGTAGGCGAAAGATCCTGCGAAGGATCGTGCTGCGGAGCGGGTGTCGGAGAAAGCTCCTCATTCTCATTCGTCGTCTCTTCGTTGTCTTTATCTTTCTCTTTATCGTTTTCTTCGGAATCTTTCTTATCCTCGTGATCGTGCATATACTGCTCTTTACTGTAGGAATTTCTGGAGTTATCGATGCATTCGTCAACGAGCGAAACGAACATGGAAATGTCGATCGTCACGCCGTCGATGATCTCGGTCTTTCCGTCGGACTTCATCGCGAGCTTGACCGGATCCTGCACGAGGACCATGTGCTTGGCCACACGATACGCCTGTTCGGCCCAGATGTCACCGTTGGACTTGTAATCGCCGCTGATGGAGTCTTCAGAACGCGTTTTGTGCGTCGATTCGTCCTCGCCGTCCCACGAGCAGCTGACGATACGGCCGCCTTTGACGACGATCTCGCAGTAATCGACATAGCCGTCCGCGGAAGCCTTTTCGCTTCTTGCGTAGAAGGTGCCGTCGTGAAGACCCAGAAGCGGGTCGTAGTCCACCTGATACGGCAGATCGATCGAGGTGTCCTGACGGACGGCGACCGGGATACGTGCGCCTTTGAGCTGAAGTCTTAATTCTTCCATTTCTTCTTCCGTATAGGCCAGGTAATCGGGATCGTCGGCAACGACACGGATACTCATGAGGTTCTCACCGTTTTCGCTGATGCTCATCTGTGCGTGGATCTTTCCGGAAGAAACTTCCGTCTCGACGTCAACGATGTAACCGATGAGTTTTCCCGTCTCGTCATACGCGCTGAATACGGACTTGATGTCCTTATGGTTTTTCAGAACATCGGTATTGAGCTCACGGTACTTTTCCGCCATAAGAAGCGTGCCGTACTCTTCTCGGTAGGCTTCCTGCTCCTTTGATCTGTTGACACTTCTGGTGTACCACAGGGACGTAAGGAGGAACGTCATACTCAAGATCACGCAGATGACCGCGCGGATCGTCAGACCTTTAAAGAACGAACGCGTCATTTCTCCACCTCCCTGTGCCAGTCTGTTTTCGAGAATACTCTCGGGCGGAGATACCGGTCAAAGATCGGTGTCGTCATATTCATCATCAGTACCGGGAAGATCATCGCGTAACTGGTGTTTCCGAAACGGTTGAGGATCAACGTCAGGATGCCCGCGGTCAGACCGAAAACGAATCGGCCTCTCGGATCCATAGGCGTCGTCGTGCAGTCATTCAGCGCGAAGATACCGACGAGAAGGATGCCTCCGACGGAGATCCATGTAAAGAACGTACTGAAGTGTAATGAATCCCAGTAGAACGGGACATATCCGAATACGATCGCAAGGAAGTACCCGAACGGCGCTTCAAAGCGGAAAAGCTTTCTTTCCAGAAGGATCAGAAGACCGAACAGCAAAAGCACGATCGAGGTAACACCCGCCATGCCGACCAGTCTTCCGGAGAAGATGTCGAGCCATTTGGTGGAGGTCACGGGCTGGATCATGGATTCGGCGGAAGGTTTTCCGGTCCAGAGTGTAGACAGGTTCCATACACCTTTAAACGGAGCTTCTTGGGCGATCATCTGTGTCGGGAACGCAAACTCGAGAAAAGCTCTTGAGGCAAACGCGGGATTAAAGATATTCGCGCCGGCGCCTCCGAATGCCTGTTTGACAAGCACGGATCCGAAAAGCGCCGCCAGGATCACGGCCCAAACGGACGAAGACGCGGGCACCATCAGCGCCAGAAGAAATCCGGACACCAGCGAACTGTAGTCAACATGGAAAGGCATCTCCGGGTAGAGCTTACTGGAGATGAAATAGTCGGTCATGAAAAAGCAGAACATCGAGACCGCGGCAAGGATCAGGACGCGGATCCCGTAATAGAAGATCGCGCCGAGAAATGCCGGGAGAAGCGCGAGCAGCACATAGATGTATCTTTCGGCGGCCGGCTGGTCTGCATGGATATGGGGAGCGAGCTGTTTTCTTTTCATCGTGCCGCGCTCCTTCTCGCCCGGTGGGCGGCTTTTGCGATATTGGTCGAAAGCTCGATACCGGCCGGGCAGACATAAGAGCATGCGCCGCAGGCGATACACTGTTCAACGGATTCGCTCGGAAGCTGTTCCGTCTGACCCAGTTCGATCAGGCGGTTCAGAAGATACGGCGAAAGACCGACCGGGCAGGCGCCGACACAGGCACCGCAGTGGATGCAGTTCAGTCTCGGCGGTTCGAATTTTCTGATGATCGTGATCGCGGTCGTGGTCTTGATGATCGGCACTTCCAGGCTGCTCAATGCAACGCCGGTAAGCGCGCCGCCCCAAGCGATACGCTGTGCGGTATGCGCGCCGGGGACTCTTTCGAGGATCTCGGAAACACTCGTTCCGATCGGGACGAGTACGTTGTGACCGGTGATCGTATCACCGGAGATCGTGACGATCCTGGATGTCAGCGGCTGGTTCTTTTCGATCATCTCGGAAAAAGCGTAGCACGTAGACGCATTGAAAAGCACTGCCTTTACGACCTCTTCCGGTTCTTTTCCCATAGGAAGCTCGACCTTATAGAGCGCCTTGATCAAAAGGGACTGGCAGCCCTGCGGGAAACGCGGCTTAAAAAGCTGGATCTCGATCTTTCGATCCATGTAGCGTTCCTTGGCATTATTGACGACCCGCGAAAGCGCGTCGATCTCGTCCGTCCAGGTATCTTCGATACAAAAGACGACCTTTTTGACGTGGCAGATACCGCTTAATGCCATCGCGCCCTCAAGGACTTTCGACGGATTTACACGGATATGGTGAAGGTCGCAGGAAAGGAACGGCTCGCTCTGCGTGCAGTTGACCAAAAGCGTGTCGACACCGTACTTTTCCGCTTTCAGGCACTTGGTATATGTAGGAACTCCCTCTCCGCCCATTCCGCAGATACCGGAAGTCCAAAGGAGCTTTTTGAGCTGAGGAAGCGAAAGCTTCGAGATATCTTTTCTCGGCTGGATCTTGGTCGAAACGCGGCGGCGCAGGTCGTTTTTGATGGTGACGGCCTTGCAGCTGACCTTATTCGGCAGGCGGATCATGTCGATCTTCGTTACTGTTCCGGAGATACTGGCATGTACGGGAACGCCGTGCATATCGGCAGGAACGCCGATGAGATCGCCCATGGCGACACTGTCCCCGACAGAAACAACAGGATCGCACGCCGTACCCGTATGCTGCTTCATCGGGATCGTTACTTCCCTCGGCGAGCAGACTTCAAGCAGGGCTTCGCGCATAAACTTGCGTTGATGCACAAAGTCCAGCCCGTCTTTTGGCATGAATCCTGTTTTGAAAGTTAGTTTCTTCATGTGCCTGCCTTTCGCACAAGAAGCCTGTTAGTCGATGTAGTCTTTCAGTTTCTTGCTGCGGCTCGGGTGACGAAGCTTACGAAGTGCCTTGGCTTCGATCTGACGAATACGCTCACGAGTAACGTTGAACTCTTTACCGACTTCTTCGAGTGTGCGCTGACGGCCGTCATCAAGACCGAAACGCAGACGAAGTACTTTTTCTTCTCTTGCGGTCAGACCCTTCATGGCGTCAAGGAGCTGCTCCTTCAGAAGTGTATAAGCTACCTGATCGGCAGGGGACATCGCGTCATCATCCGGAATGAAGTCACCAAGGTGGCTGTCTTCCTCTTCACCGATCGGCTTTTCCAGAGATACCGGCTCCTGGGAGATCTTCTGGATCTCACGGACCTTCTCGACGGAAAGATTCATTCTTTCGGCGATCTCTTCAACGGTAGGTTCACGACCGAGTTCCTGGATGAGAGCTCTCTGCTCACGAACCAGACGGTTGATGGTCTCGACCATGTGTACCGGAATACGGATCGTTCTTGCCTGATCGGCGATCGCACGGGTGATCGCCTGACGGATCCACCATGTTGCGTATGTACTGAACTTAAATCCCTTGGAGTGGTCGAACTTGTCGACGGCTTTGATAAGACCGAGGTTACCTTCCTGGATCAGGTCAAGGAACTGCATGCCGCGTCCGAGATAACGCTTCGCGATGGAAACTACGAGTCGAAGGTTTGCTTCGATCAACTGGGACTTGGCATCCTCATCGCCCTCGAGCATGCGCTGCGCGAGCTCCTGTTCCTGTTCTGCCGTAAGAAGCGGAACTTTACCGATCTCTTTTAAGTACATGCGGACCGGGTCATCCATACCCGCGCCGTCCGCGACGTTTGCGTCAAGGTTCATCTCGCGGATCGCGTCATCCTCTACGGATGTCTCCGCTACGATGGCGATTCCCTTGGCTTCGAGCTCGTCAAAGAGCTTATCTACCAGATCCGGATCGCCGTCCTGTTCTTCGATGATGTTCATCACGTCAAGTGATGAAATGCTGTTATTATTGGCGTTAGCCAGGTTTTCAAGCTTCTGCAGGATGGTTGAAAAATCATTTGCCATTCGTTATGCAATCCTCCTTGCATTTCACGTGTCTTCTAAATACTCTGTCTCACTAAACCAAAAGGTCAGTTATTTCTCTGTTTCTGTGCTTTCCGACTCTTCCACGACAGGCTCGACGAACTCAACCTGGTCAACACCGGCGCCGTCTTTGCTGCCTTCAATTGTAAACTTACCATTCGGAGCATATACAGTAACAACTACATCCTTGTAGTAGTGAGCACTTTCACCGGCCTTGTAGCCGTATTCCTCGCCGCGGATCTCGCAGAAAGCATCAAAAGCCTTAACGACATCTTCTTTCTTTACATCCTTCGTGGAAACGAGTTCGAGGTTATTGTTGTTCTGGCCGAAGATCTTGTATCCGACAGCGTATCCGTCTTCTACATCCGAGCTTACGGAAAGACCGGACTTCGCGATGCACGCTTCCATGTTCTCGCCCATGGCGGTGTTATGCTTGGTGCGGATCAGGGAAAGCGGAATGGAGATACCCAGGATGATCAGGATACATGCCGCAGTCGTGATATACACGGCCAGTTTCACTTTCTTAGGTGTTTTGATATCGTCCGGAGAGATCTCGAAAAGCTTCTCGATCTTCTTCGTCTCTTTGTTCTGAGCGGTATCGACCTTAACCGCCTTCTCGACAACGTCCTCGAAAACAGGCGTTACCACATGGCGGGCTGCCTTGGCCTCACGCTTCGGCTGAGGAAGATTCGGGAATTCGACTCCGTCCGGGTTCTTATAGATCTCAATTGCTTCCGCGCTCGGGAATACGCAATCACAAAATACACATTCACACAATTCATCGTTGCTATTCACCATCAGAAGTGAACCGCAATTCTTACAAATACCTTGTTCTGTAGCCATTCGTTCCTTTTTCCTTTACAAGTTCACCTACAAAAGGGTATAATCCCACACATATAGGCAAAGTACATTATATATCCAATATGGTGGATGTGCAAACAAAATAATGCACAATGTTGAAGAAACTCTCCCCGCCATATTCGGAACATTGCGAAGGAGTTTCCCCTTGACGAAGCAAAACGCCGTAAATGACGCAGTTTTTCACGAAAAATGCATGCGTGCCGCGCTGAAAGAAGCGCAGAAAGCATACGATCTCGACGAGTCCCCGATCGGTGCCGTCATCGTCAAGGACGGGAAGATCATCGCAAGAGCCCATAATCTCCGCCAGACAAAGCAGGACGCGACGCTTCACGCCGAGATGGTCTGCATTTCCAAAGCCTGCAGAAAGCTTTCCGCATGGCATATCTTCGACTGTGACCTCTATGTGACCTTAGAGCCCTGCTACATGTGCGCCGGAGCCATTATCCAGTCGCATATCCGCCACGTCTATTTCGGTGCCTTTGACCCCAAGGGCGGCGCCGTCTGTTCACAAAACAAGCTCTTCGACCTTCCTCACAACCACCACGTGGAGTACACGGGCGGGATCCTCGAGGAAGAGTGCAGCGCGCTTTTGAAGAAGTTCTTCAAGGAGCTTCGCCAGAAGAAGATCAAAGATTGACCGCGACCCCGTCACGGATCAGCCAGATGATCTTTTCCTTCACCGTTTTTCCGGTTGCCGCCGTGATCGCCTGAGCATACATATCCAGCTGCACCTGATATCTTCTCTTGAGCTCTGCTTCTTTTTCTTCTCTTGTTCCCGAGATTCGGTCGGTCTTATAGTCGATCAGGACCGCCTGTCCGTCGCTGTCGAGGAACCAGCAGTCGATCATACCTTGTACCAGAGAGAATTCATCCTCTTCATTCGGCCATGCCAGCGCGAACGGGATCTCACGGTACGGTCCGTTTTCGGGCCTTGTTTCCGCTTCCGCCATCTTCTTGGCGATCTCACTTTCGAAGAAGGTCTGCATATTTCCGGTAAACGGCAGGAGCAGATCCACCTGTTCTTTGGAGATCATGCCGTGGCTTAAGAGCAGCTCCAGGACCTTTTTCCAGTGCGGTGTCTCGCCTTTTCTCAGCATGCCCGTAAAGTCGATATACTGCCATGCGCTATGTACGAGAGTACCCATCTGAGATGCGGTGTATCCTTTGTCCTTCCACTTCTGGTCAGACTCTTTGACACGCATGTTCACCGCGTGGAAGTTGATGTTCTCGTCATCATCCTCGTCCGGTTCTTCCGAAAGCATGCGCTTCATCTCACTTACCGTGGTTTTTGCCGGAAGAAGCTCGAGCGGCGCCCACTCGTTGACGTCTTTTCTTAAAAGTCCGAGCTTTTCTTCCTGCTTTTCGGTCAGAGTGACATCGACATTTTTGCTTCTTGCCACGGCGTATTCTTCGGCGACCGGATGCGGCTTCGGCACCTGCAGAATGCCGAGATTCGGAAGGTCGTCGGACGCGATCGCCACTTCCGTACTTTCAGAAGATCTGCTGTCACACGTAAAGTCCAGATCTCCGAAATAGACCGGCTCCGTGGAACGGATCGCTGTGGATAGCGGATAGCCCGGGATCCGGGAAACGCCTCCGAGGAATCTCAGAAGATGCGTATTCAGTTTGATCATCAGCTCCGGCGGGAACTTGCCCGTACCGATCTGCGACGCGGCCATCACGCTTGAAGCGGATGTGATCATGGAATCGACGGTCCTCTTGACCAGCGAGATCACAAAGACCTTTTTCTCCGCTCGAGTCAGCGCAACATACAGAAGTCGGATCTTCTCTGCTTCCGATTCTCTCTTCTCCTCTTTGGCGAGGACAAAGTAGTCGTGAGGCTCATAGACGACGCCTTCTTTCTCGTAGAAACGCTTGGACGCAAGGTCGCCTTTTTCACTTAGGATCATTCTCGAATCATAAGATCTCTGGCTGCTCTGGATGCCGCAGATAAAGACATACGGGAACTCAAGTCCCTTACTCTTATGGATCGTCATGCAGCGCACGACATTTTCCAGAGGCTCGGACAGATCGATCTCGGTATTTTTGTTCTTGTCGCGGTCGAGTTCATCGATATACCCGACGAATGCGCGAAGTCCGGATCTTCTTCCCATATCAAAACGCGTCGCCCAGGAGACCAAAGTCATGAGCGCGTAGTAGCGCGCGTCGCCGTCGCTCTGCGAGAGCACGAACGAAGGATAATCTGTCACGGCATAGACATGCTCGAGCCACTTCGTGACCGTCATCTGCATGGCCAGAGTTCTCAGGTCGTTAATGAACGACAGGAATTCCGACAGTTTTTTCGAAAGCGCCGTATCAGCTTCTTTTGCGTAGCGGATGACCTTCTCGCTGAAAGAAAGATCGTGGAGGCTGCCTTTTGACGAGAACAGATAGATCGTAAGAAGATCTTCGTCCGTAAACTTCGCCTGGCGGATCTTGGATTTCATCACGCCGGCAAGCGGGATGTCCTGATAGATGTTATCCGTAAGACGGGCCAGATCGAGCATGATGCGGATATCCTGATGTGTCAGGATATTTCCGAGATTCGGTCCCTGCGCCGGAATACCGCATTTCATCAGGACTTCGGCCGCGGCCATGGCGTTTAAGTTGGATGTGGTCAATACCACGCACTGTTCGTAGGAAAAGCCGCTGAGCTTTTTCAGTTCCTCGATCTTCTTAACGATGATCAGGGCTTCCTTCTGAACGACCTTGGCTTCTTTGACATCGAGGACCTGGTCCATATCCGACTGCGCGTCCTCATCCGTGTCCGATGCTTCTTCCGTATCGCGGACGAGGATCAAGGTCACATCCGCGCCGGATGTCTGCGCGTAATCCTCCTCGGGAAGACCCGGATTCAGCGCATGCGAGGAATCGTATTCGATGTCGGCATATTCTTCACTCATGATGCTTCCGAAGACTTTATTGACCACGGAAAGGATACCGGGGTTACTTCGGAAGTTATTGTTCAGCGTAAACAGCGTTCCTTCCGCTCCGCCGCGATAAAGATCACAGCGGTCAAGGAACATCTGCGGCTTGGCGTGACGGAAACGGTAGATGCTCTGTTTTACGTCGCCTACGAAGAAGACATTATCGTTGGCAAAGCACTGGACGATCGCGTCCTGAACGCCGCTGTTATCCTGATACTCGTCGATATAGATCTCGCTGAAAAGATCTCTGTAGTAGGAGGAAACTTCCGGATGGGAAAGAAGCATAAGAGCGACCTGCTCCTGATCCGGGAAGTCCATGCCGTGCTCGAGTTTTTTCTTCTGCGAATACACTCTTTCCGCCGCGAATACCAGTTCGAAATATCTTTCGTAGATCGGATACATGTCCGACAGTTCTTCCGTGATCTCCGCTACGGTCTTTCCGAAGAAATAGCGTGTCTCGCTCCACATATCTTTTACGAAAGAATCCGACTTTCGATAGCCCGAAACGATGTAGGCAAGCTCGGGAAGCGCGCCTGAAAGTGCAAGGAATTCCTGCGCCTCCGGCTCATCGGATTTCGTCGCGTAATTCGGCATCTTATCCGAAGGTCTTTTATTTCGGAAAGCACAGATCTCATCCCAGGAGATGTCCGGATAAGAAAGGATCTTTCTTGCGGTTTCTTCTAAGAATGTGCACCACTCCAGAAGATCCTGCTGCCTCTGTGTATTGTCTTTTGTGTTCTTTACAAATGCGACCTGCGGGATCAAAACTCGCATCCTGACGATCGCGTCGAGGCGCTTTTCGATCGCCTTCTTCGTGATCGCGATGATCTTATCGTGCGCCGAAGAAGAAAGGAAATCCCGGCTGTCGTTCTTCTTTTTCAAAAGGACTTCTTTCACCCAGTTAAAGTAGTCCGGAAGGCTTCGGAGATATCCGAGTTTTTGCGCCATATCTTCCTTCAGTCCCGTGTCGTCACGACCCGTTCCGAAAGACGCGACCATGGAAAGGAAAGAACGAGACCATTCCTCGTATGTGAGATCGTCCGAAATGAGCGTTCCGAGTTTGTTGTCCTTATCCATCAGGGGCACGATCTTTGTCTTCAGTTCAGGTTCATCTTCGATCCTCTGCGCGAAAGAATATGCATCCGAGAAGACTTCGCTGAAAGATTCGTTCAGAAGCTTCGTCGCATGGACTTCATCGAGGATCATACTCTTCGGCTCCAAAAGGAGATTTCCGTTTTCGTCTCGGCTCTGTGCGGAGAAGTTGGAAATGACGCGGCTGCAGAAAGAGTCGATCGTCGAGATGTAGGCAGACGGCAGTGCCGCGATCTGCTCGCTTAAGTATTTTCTCGTTTCTTTATCCGTCGTCTCGGAAAGCTTCTCGCGAAGTTTCTTTTCGAGCTTGGCGCTCATATTCGCCGCGGCGGCATTGGTAAATGTCATTACCAGAACGTTCTCGACGGAGAGCTCGCGATCAAGGATCCTTTTGACGATCCTTTCGGTCATGACGGTCGTCTTACCGGAACCTGCCGCAGCACTGACCAGGATATTGCCGCAAGGTGCTTCTACGATAAGTTTCTGTTCATTACTCAGGCCCATGATCACTCCTCCTCTCCCTTGATCGTTGTAAAGAACAGTTCCGGTTTTTTCATGGCCTTTCCCTGTTCATTGAGTTTCGGTTCCATCGTCGGCA
Organism: Clostridiales bacterium; assembly: GCA_017561715.1. GTDB lineage: Bacteria > Bacillota > Clostridia > Saccharofermentanales > Saccharofermentanaceae > Scatonaster. The sequence goes on from JAFZBN010000018.1 coordinate 302,025, forward strand.
GATAGTTATAATCCGGCGACTCCGGATTACCGTTACAGATCTGGTTATATTCGCATTCCGCGCACTTTAAAAGCGGATGCTTCTTGATCTTTCCCGGCCTTGCGTCAAAGTGTCCGCCGTAGAGTTCCTCGCATTTTTCTTTTACGCGGGAAATGGCGAATTCGCCCATGCGCTTCATGTCTTCCGGATCGGCAGAAAGACCGCAGTTTTTAAGATATGTCTCTTCGACCGCTTTCTGGTGATCTTTTTGAATGACCTCCGGATCAAAGCTTTCCGCCATGCCGATCGCCGACTTTTTCACACGCTTGACGTGGATATAGGAAACGCCGTCGGGAGAAAGATCCGGATGCATGGAAGAATACACGTGCATGTATGCGGGAAGCTGCACGCTCGAGCCCGCGTACAGATCGTCAAAGTCGATCGTTTTATTTCCGGTCTTATAGTCCAGGATGCTGAAGCGCTTTTCCGCATCACTGATATCGATTCGGTCGATCGTTCCGGTAAATGTCACGACACGCCCGTCTGAAAGGACCATGTCATACCCCGGGATCTTGTCGTCACCGAAGTGCCACTCGAAAGCCGTCGGCATCGCCTTTTCCGGATCCATGGTCGAAAAGATCATGTCGAGCGTTTCTTTCGTTCCCGCAAGAAGCTTCGTGTCCGCTTCCATCTTCAGCGCCGGATCGTCGCAGTACGCGAAGCGCTGCTCTTCCTGCGCGGTAAGAAGGATCTCCTTGCTCCAGGAAAGCTTGTCCTTTTCCTTGTAAAACTCGAAGACTTTGTCTTTTTCTTCCTTTGTCGGTGCCGCCAGATAAGCATCACGGAACTCTTCTAAAGTCTTCTCCATGATCGTATGCGAAAGTGTTCCCATCTCAGTCGCCTGCACCTGCTGGACCGCACGTTCTTCGATCTTCAGAACCTTCTCGCAGAAATACTTGTACGGACAGTAAAGATAACTCTCTACCGATGAAACACTCATCAGGAGCTTATTTCCGTAGCGCTCGTTCATGAGGCTTTCGGGGATCGTAAGCTCCGTATTCACGGGCTCTTCCACGGACAGGGATTTTCCGAAGTAGTAAGTCTTCCAGATGTAGACGGCCTGATCGTATTCTTCTTCCGAGACCTTTCTATGCCCGGAAAGCACTTCTCGCAAATAGTCTTCCATCTTCTCGCGGATCAGTACACGCGGGTCCGAAGGATCCAGATGGTCCATGATCTCACTTTTTACCTGCGGATAGGTCTCTTTAAAAAAGAGGATGACCGACGAAGGCTCGACGGAATTCTGAAGGGTGAAGATCAGTCTTTCGGAAGGCGCGTCAAGAAGCGCGTATGCCGTAAAGAAATCGGCATAGGACTGGTCCTTCGCGTGGTTCGGGAACTCCATCGAAAGCTTCTCGCTGATGAGTTCTCTTTCTTTGTTTTTGAGATATCCTTCCGACGGGGAAGTGTACGGAAAATTCTTTCTTTCGGAGCCGCAGATGAACATCATCTTGCAAGGTCTTCGATACGCGTTTACGGGTGTCGTGATCGTGACCTGATCGACATAAGACGGGATCGCGGAAAGGGTCTTACTTTCGAGCGCAGACATCAGTGCGTCGCGGAAGTTATTTAGCGAGATCGGGAAATCGCCGAGTTCCTGCGCCATGGAATTGAGAGCATCATCCGCGTAGTTAAAAGAAAGCGCCAGTGCCAGAGCGGCCTGCTGGTTTCCCGCCTTCTGCCATTCATCCACGAAATACTCGACGAGCTGACGGTTGCCGCAGACCATGTCGTGAAGAGCGACCGCGCGCTCTCTACAGGTCTTCGCTTTTTCCAAAACGGCCAGTTCTTCCGAAGTCTTCGAAAGGATCGGAAGGACGGCATTCACGACTTCTTTTTCGGAAACGGTCGTGACGTATTTATCACAGGAAAGCATCTTCTTTTTATTCTTTACGCCATGGGCCAGACAGAAGTTTTCGAACTTCTGCACCGTATCAAAATCGATCGTGACAAAACCGGACTTGAGATACGAAATGACCGAAGAGATATCCCAGCGGAAGGCCGACATATCCAGGATCGAAGTCAGGTACTGCATCCAGATCGTGCCCATCAGGGGCTGGCGGTCATCGACGAAAACGTCGAGACCGAAGCGCTTAAAGGCGGCGTGCAGGCTCGTACTGTACTGCTCCATATCGCACATGACGACCGTGATGTCGCGGTAGCGCATGTTTTCAAACTGCACGGCATACTTGATGCGCGCAGCCACGTACTCGAGCTCGTCGGAGATCTGGTGGAAGACATTTACTTCCAGCGGAAGCTCCAGGTCTTTTCTGACCACGCAGGATCGGTTCGCGTAGTCGGAAGAAAGAACGGCGAGAGCCGGATCTCTTTTATCGGAAGCACCTGCCTTTTCGGACGATTCCAGAGGGAATTCCTTTAAGATCGAGCGGATCGTCTTTTCTCCGAAGTGGCAGATATCGTCGATCATGTCCTCCGGCTTATCCGAACCGGCGACACAGGTCAGAGTGACCGAAGAGGCCACAGATGCGAGCTTTGTAACAATGTTATATTCTTCGGGAGTGAAGTTTCGGGTCTCCCCGAAGCCCAAGATCCAGCACGAAGCGTCGCGCAGGAACTGTAGTCTTGAAAGCGGCCACTCCTTCGTTTCCGGAGCATCCTTTATGAACAGGCTTAAGACCTCATCGAGGCGCTTCATGGAATCACGCTCGGGAGCATAGCCCATTTCTTCGCGAAGCGTATCCATCTTCGTAAGAAGATGTCCGAAATCGCGGATCTTGCCTGCTGTCAGGGGATTTTCGGACGAAAGGTCCAGTTCTTCGAGCATTTGACCACTGATACCGTAGCGGTAAAAGTCACCTAAGACTTCGTCGATCTCAGAGACGAAACCGACACGCTCGGCAAAGCTTCCAAGTACCGGGAACTCTTCTTTACTTTCGGAAAGAACTCGGTGGATCAGGATCGTTCTGGCGGCGGGGCTGAGTGCTTTTCCCGAGGAAGAGCCGACCTCACTTAAGATGCGATAGGCAAAACGCGAAAAGCTGACGACATCGATCATCATGAAGGCAGAATCGGTCTTTCCGCCCTTCTTCTCTTTCAGGATCTCGATGTAGCGGCGTTCGACTTCCGCTTTCATTTTTTCCGGAACGATAATGTACCCGCGGCGCGTCGGCCATTTCACGGCCTCTTCACTGATCCGTGAAAGACAGGTATCAAGAAGCGAGACGGGATGCTCGCCATATAGCAAATGAAACGCCATGGTATCGACCTCCTTTAATTAGAGGGTATCCAGATTCTGTCCGTTCGCTGCTTTCATTGTTGTCTCTGCCGCAGAAAGAGTATCTTCGATGACCTTCTGCTCTGCAGGACGCTTTACTTTCAAAGTCGTAGTCTTGACCATCTCCGTCTCCGAGAAGACAAAGTAATGGATCGATTTATACGACGGCATCTGTCTGTTGACTTCCTTCATCTTACCGCTCAGATACTCATGGATGGCCTTATCGCCGGCCGTGGTATCCGGGATCGGAAGGTTCTCACCGATGATCTTACGATCGATCAGGAGCTTGGCGCAGATATCGACTGCTCCCTTATCGTCCTTGGCCCCCCAGACGAAAGCTTCCTTAACGCCCGGGATATTATTGAGAAGGGACTCCATCTCTTCCGGGAATGCCTTCTTACCATTTGTCAGAACGATCATGGACTTCACACGACCCGTGATATGCAGGCATCCCTTCTTATCGAGGAAACCCATATCGCCGGTGTGGAACCAGCCGTCATCTTCGAGGACTTCTGCCGTAGCTTCCGGATTCTCATAGTAACCCTGCATGACACAATCACTCTTAGATAATATCTCACCAACTGTCCCAATTTTCGGACTGTCTGTATCGATCTTTACCTCGACTCCGGTCAGAGGTCTTCCGACGGAACCGTAGACGTTGTACTTCGATGTCGTGACCGCGATAACCGGAGAAGTCTCGGTCAGGCCGTAGCCCATGAGGAACTCGAATCCCCAGTTGTTGAAGTCCTGGATATAATTCTCGGCAATACCGGCACCGCCGATAACGATGAGACGGAGGTGTCCGCCGAGCTTTTTGATGATCGAGCTGAAGAAGACTCTTCGAAGGTCGATCTTAAACTTTCTAAGGAAATTGCTGACCGGGATCATGACGGAGATCAGACCCTCTTTACCGGACTCCTTGATACCGGCAGTGATCTTGCCGTGGATATTTTCGAAAAGAAGCGGTACGGAAATACATGCCTCAACGTGCCACTCGTTTAAGTTCTTGACGATATAACGGAGACCGTCGGAGAAGCAGATGCAGCAGCCGCGCGCGAGCATGAAATATTCGCAGGTATTTTCGAAAGTATGGTGCAAAGGCAGGATCGAGAAGATCCTCTCACCTTCATTCAGTGTCAGGATCGTGCTGATCGCGTAGACATTGGTCATGATGTTCTTATGGGAGAGCATGACGCCCTTACTCATTGCCGTCGTACCGGACGTAAACAGGATGATACGCGTTGCCTCCGGGTCGATCTCGACCGTACGCATGAGGCTCTTGCCGCTCTCGACGAGTTCTTTTCCCTCGGAAAGCCATGTCTGGATATCGACGAAACGCTCGTCATCTTTCGGCCACTCAAGGTTCGGCGCGATGTACTCGGTGCACATGCAGATGAACTTCTTGACCTTGACGTTGTTTTCTTCCGCGGTCTTGGCGATATTCAGGATCATCTCGTGATGCTTCTGGTGATAGAAAAGCACCTCTACCTTGCCTCGAACCAGAAGGCTTACGAGCTCGTGCTCCGGAAGGAGTCTGTCCAGAGGAAGTCCGACGGAGCCGGAAGAAAGGATCGCGGAATAAGAGACCATCCACTCGTAGGCATTCTCTCCGACGACGCCGAGATGCTTGCCGGCAAAGCCGTGCTTGTCGATCGCCGCGACGAGATATTCGATGTCCGACGCGAAATCGTTGTATGTTTTATGGATCTCCGCCTCGGTAGGCTTTCTTCTGAATACAAACGCATCACGGGTAGGAAACTTTTCTTTCGAACCCAGGATCAGATCGCGGAACGTCTCGTAACGAACGCCCTCATGAAGTGGTTTTCCGACTATGCTTGACATAAGTCCTCCGTAGCGGCAATTAGTTCGCGCACAAGTAAAAATCTCGCAACTGTACGCAATTTAAGATGATACCACTTTCTTGCCAAATCGTCTATCTTTTCGGAAAATATTTTGAAAATCAAACTAATTCGTCAAAATGCCCTTGCCTTCGCTGCGAAAAGCACTTTTCTCTATTCAAAAAACGAAAGAAAATTCAATTGACAATCCACCTTTTGTAGTCTAGCATATCGTAAGAGAAGGTAATAGTTATAGGAGAGTGGGCCATGTCATCGAAAGAAAGCGGTTCTTCCGCACCGACACATTCCGTCGAAGAACTGAATAAGAAGTATCCGACGCCGCGTGGATTCACGGGCTTTTTCTGGTACCACGTTTCCATGGCCATCACGAAGATGCTCGTCAAGCTTCGTCCGGGCGAGAAGGAAAACATCCCTTCCGAATCCCCTTATGTTATCTGCTCCAATCACCAGACCTATGCCGACGGCATGTGGATCATGAGTATGCTCCCGAGAAAGCACAGAAAGGTATTCTGCGCACTCGCGGCATCTGACCTCGAAACGAACTACGGCCGTCTCGGACGTGTCATGATGCACGTCGGAAGAGGTATCGCCGTCGATCGTTTCGGCAATCCCGTAAGAGGTCTCATCAAAGCGAAAAAAGAAGTTGAAAACGGCAACATCATCCTCGTTCATCCGGAAGGAACCAGAACCTCCGACGGACATCTCGGCGAGTTTAAGGATGGTGCCGCATATATCGCCATCAAAGCAAACGTCCCGCTTCTTCTGGTCTACATCGAAGGCGGTTACCAGGCATGGTCACGCCACATGAAAAAGCCGCAGACATGGGATCATAAGAATCACAGAAGAAAAAGGATCACTATCCATTTCGGCGCACCGCTTCATGCGGACACTTACGATCGCGATCCGCACAAGATGACCGATGCCATCCACGTTTGGATGAAAGAAATGGAGAAAAAGGACGTTAACCTGCAATAACAAAAAAACCTGCCCGTGGCAGGTTTTCTTTTTGCATTGTTTTATTCCGTAAAAAACGCCATCTGGATCGCGTTCGGAATGACTTCGTATCTGACTTTATGTCCGAAGAAGTCTTCACCGTCATAGTTTCCCTGCATCTGCAGATTACTGTTCAGTGAATTAAAGATACCACTTGTGGAACGGTAGAAGGTAAAGCCCTTCTGTCCGATATGCTTACCCTTTTTGTATTTCATCAGCTGGGAAAACGCCTTTGTCTTCGACATATGCTCGACGATACATACGTCCAGGACACCGTCGTTGACCGACGCGTTCGGAGCCGGACAGAATCCGCCGCCGTAGTATCTGCCGTTGCAGATGCTGACGAGGGAATAGTCCATCCCCTTCTTCTCGATCATCTCGCCGTTTTCCAGCTCGATCTTATAGTCCATCTTAAATCTCCAGCCGTTCAAAAGGCAGGCGATCGCCGCGAAGGAATATGCGTTATTTCTGTAGAAAAGACTCTTCGGGTGCTTGGCCACGATGCGCTTCGCTTTTGCCTGTACAAGAGTGTCGAGGCCCATCGACGCGATGTTCAGGCTGTAGCGGCTCCAGGACGGAAGATGGTTTCCGAGATAATCGTAACTGTCGATACGAAGAAGATCGATCGGATGGATCATCGGGCTCTCGAGGCGCTTTAAGACATCGAGCGGATTTTTATAAAGATCTTTCGGATATAAAGTTCTCGCGAAATCGTTTCCCGTTCCGAGCGGAATGACCGCCATCGGGGAGTTTCTAAAAGCCAAGGCGTTTGCGATCTCATGGACCGTGCCGTCACCGCCGCACGCGAAAATGATGCACTCGGAACCGTACTTTTCGGAGTTCGTTACGGCGAGCTCTTCGGCGTGGCTGGCATGCTCGGTGTAAAAGATCTTCGAACGGTGGCGAAGATCCGGGGGAAGGGCAGCTACGGCCTTTTCCAAAGCCTTCTTCCTTCTCTTATGAATATTCGAATTCACTATGAAAATATACTGCAAAGCCTAAATCCCCAAATGCTTAGTAATCGTCAGTTCGCGGCATCGTGGATCATGTCCACTACATCGCCGACCGAGCGGATCTTCTCGATCGCTTCGTCCGAGATCTGAAGGTCGAATCTCTCCTCGAGATCGACGACCAGTTCATAAAGCTGAAGCGAGTCGAGCGGCAGTTCTTCAAAGATCATCGTATCTTCGGAAAAGTCCGACTTCTTCATCTCCAGAAGCTCGGCAAGCATGTCCGAAAGCGTGTCGAAGATCACTTCGCGGGAAAGTGCTTTTGCCGAAGTATTCTTCTCTTCGGATCCGTTCATATCCGATGCCTTTTTCTTGGAAACTGCCATCTTTATACCTCCGTATCGTCACGGACGATCTTCTTATACTGTTCGCCGGTGCTGTACTTCTTGTACTGCTCTTTGACGAATGCGTCGATCTCCTCGATCGTTTTGGTGAGGATCTTTCTCTCCTGCTCATTAAGCGGGTCGAAAATGCGCTTTGCCAGGACCCTGTGGAACTTGGAATGCATGCGGTACGCAAGCTTGCCCTGACGTGTCAGGGAGATCCTTACGATCCTTCGGTCCTTCGTGTCGCGCTGGCGCTCGACGTACTTTTTCTTCACGAGGCGGTCGACCGCGACGGTAAGCGTTCCGATCGTGATGCCGAGGATATTCGCGGTCTCGGTCATCGTTCTAGCCTCATACGGGCCGATCGCGTTGATCGTGTGAAGTTCCGCGATGGAAAGGTCGGAAAAATAACCCTTCGAAAGGGCCATTTCTTCGGTCAAAAGGACATTATCGAAAATACTCAGCAAGCTGGCTGCAAAATCTTGTTCAAGCGGTTCCATCCTCTAATCCTCCCCACATACCAAAAATTTTACACGAAACCTCGCTAAAAAACAATGCCGAAGGCACTTTGGCAAAAGCACCTGTCGGCGGTTCTTATCGGATTTCGACGTCACTGATCGGGATGATCCTCGGATATTCCCCCGAGAAAAGTCCCAATCGTATTACTCTCGTATTTTCAGCTTCTTTCGGATCCATGCCGCAGTACTTGCTTAAGCTGTTCAAGATGAGGTCAGGCCTTACGTTTCTTTCGGATCCCGCAAAAGCGTAAAAATCCACACTGTCCGGATCGCCTGTACTTGCCTGTGAAAGCGAGATCAGAAGCGGCCTTATATCCGTCTGTTTTTCTTTACCCTTAGCCATCTTCGTAACGATCAGGCTTTCCTGCTCCATGGCTTTTTCCATGGCGTCGCGGATGCCCTTGGCCTCGAAGCGGTAGGACGCGGTCGTGACGATCGACATGATGCTGTCCTTCGGCTCCGGGATCTCTTTGGACTTGATGATCCGAAGTCCCGTCGGAAGAAACGCGTTCAGTTCCTGCGTGAATTTCTCCGCGTCATAGGGGCACTTCAGGGAGACGTCGAGATAGTCGCATCGCGTCTCGATACCGACGCCCAGCGGAAGTGCGAAGACCATCATGGGACGCGGGTTATAGCCCTGCGAATAAAGGATCGGAAGGCCCGCTCTTCGAGCGGCTCTTTCGAAGCAGGTCATCAGGTCGAGGTGGCCGAGGAATACGGTCGCGCCTTCTCTGGAAAAGGACGCGCGCTGCACGTACGCCGTCTGATGCTCCTGCATGGTCATCATCTTTTCACGCTCACTTTGCAGCATCTGCGGCACCTCCTTCCTCTGAAGAAGCGCCGGCGCAAGTGCCGTTTCTCTTTGCGAAGCACTCGCCTACGCCGAACGTCGCGGCGCCGCAGCCCGAGCAGTGCTCGCGGCAGGACGGAGTCGTCGTTTCTTCATGTGCTTTATGTCTTTCCGAAAGAAGGAACTTCTTGTTGACGCCCACGCTGACGTGGTCCCACGGAAGGATCTCCTCTTCGGAATATTCTCTTGCGAAATCTTCGATCTTCAGGCCGTGTTTTTCCAAGATCTCGACCCACTCGCCAAAGCGGAAGTGATCGTCCCACGCGTCGAAGAAATGTCCGGCCTTATAGCCCTCGAGAATGACAGGCGCCAATCGTCTGTCGCCTCTTGCGAGAACAACTTCCCAGACGGACGAATCAAAGTCATGCCAGGCGTAGCGGATATTTCTGCTGCGGATGTGATCCTTCAGAAGTTTCTGCTTTCTGATAAGTTCTTCTTTCGTGTTCTGCGGCTCCCACTGAAAAGGCGTAAAGGGCTTCGGGATAAAGAGCGAAGTAGATACCGTGATCTCGAGTCTTCGCATCTTCTGACCCGTCTCACGGCCGACATCGTAGTAGAGCTTTTCGATACGTGACGCGAGGTCCGCGATGCCGAGAACGTCCTCATCCGTCTCGGTCGGAAGACCGAGCATGAAGTAGAGTTTGACGGTGCTCCAGCCGCCCATAAAGGCCAGGCGGAGCGCCGAGAAGATATCCTCTTCTTTAATGTTCTTGTTGATGACGTCGCGAAGGCGCTGTGTGCCTGCTTCCGGCGCGAACGTCAGACCCGACTTTCTCGTGGACTGGACTTTTTCCATCAGATCGAGAGAGAAGGAATCGAGTCGCAATGACGGCAGCGAAAGGCTCGTGTGATGTCCTTCAAACGTCTCCAGAAGTTTTTCCGCAAGTTTCGGAAACTCCGTATAGTCAGAGGTCGCCAAAGACAACAGTCCCATCTCATCGTAGCCGGTGTTCTTTTCGAGCTGTCTTCCCTGCTCGCAAAGAACTTCGACCGACTTTTCTCTTACCGGCCGGTAGATGAATCCGGCCTGGCAGAAGCGGCAGCCGCGGATACAGCCGCGGAAGACCTCAAGGTAGGATCTGTCATGAACGACACGCAGATTCGATACGACCGGAGACGTCGGATATGTGCAGGTATCAAGGTCCTTGATGATGCGCTTTTTAATCGTGGTCTTTATGCCGTCTTCAATGGGACGGATGTTGGCGCCGAGCGGCTTATCAGAAGTTTTGTCGTAGTTATAGGAAACCTCGTAAAGCGACGGGACGTAGATACCTTCGATCTCATCGCAGTTACGAAGGAGCTGCTGTCTGGTCATCGGGTGATCTGTGCTTTTCGAAAGCTTATATTCGCGGATCTTTTCAGAAAGCTCGAGGATCATTTCCTCGCCCTCGCCCATCATGGCGATATCGAAAAAGTCCGCCATCGGCTCGACGTTATATGCGACCGGGCCGCCGCAGCAGATGACCGGATCGTCCTCGCCACGGTCCTTTTGAAGAAGCGGGATCTTACCGAGATCCATCATCTGAAGGACATTGGTAAAACACATCTCGTAGCCGAGAGTAAAGCCCAGGATATCGAAGTCGCAAAGCGGTGTCTTTGTTTCCTGCGAATACAGGGGAATGTTCTTTTCGCGAAGGATCTTATCCATGTCGAGCCACGGCGAAAAGGCTCTTTCGCACGCGACAAAATCACTTTCGTTCAGCACGTGGTAAAGGATCTGAAGCGCGAGGTTGCTCATGCCGATCTCATAGATATCGGGAAAGCAGAAAGCGAATCGGACGTACGATGTTTTGCCCGTCTTTTCGAGTTCTTCGAGCATGTCTTCCTTGATGACCGCGTTAAACTCACCGCCGACATATCTGGCGGGGCTTTCGACCGACATCAGGTCCGATTTAGAAAGCGGTACAGGATTGATCTTCATGACGCAAAAATGGTCTCCTTAGATTTCTGTTCTTCATTTTACAGCAAAAAAACAAGCCCCGAAAGTTCTTGAGCAAAAGAACCTCCGGGGCCTTTAAGAATCACTTGAAATTACTTATTCTTCAGGCGCTTCTCCAGTGCTTTTTTCTCAGCTTCATAACCCGGCTTACCGAGAAGAGCAAACATGTTCTTCTTGTAAGCTTCTACGCCCGGCTGGTTGAACGGATTTACGGAATTGAGGTAACCGGAAATACCGCAAGCCTTCTCGAAGAAGTAGATCAACTGACCGAGCCAGTACTCGTTGAGCTCGGGAACGTGGATGATGAGGTTCGGGACCTTACCGTCAACGTGAGCAAGAACTGTACCCTGCATCGCCTTGAGGTTAACTTCGTTCATGTCCATACCGGAAAGGAAGTTCAGACCATCGAGGTTCTCCGGATCGTTCGGGATCTTGAAAGAACGACGAGCCTTGTCGATAACAACAACTGTCTCGAAGAGCATTCTCTTACCGTCCTGGATGTACTGACCCATGGAGTGGAGGTCTGTGGTGTTGTCAACGCCGGCCGGGAAAATACCTCTGCCGTCCTTACCTTCGGACTCACCGTAGAGCTGCTTCCACCATTCTGTCATGAAGTGGAAAGAAGGCTCGTAGTTGACCATGACTTCTGTTGTGTAACCGCGGCGCAGGAGGCAGTTTCTGGCGATCGCGTACTTGTAGCAATCGTTCTCCATTTCTACCTTCTTGAAATCACGGCTTGCGTCACGAGCACCGGTCATGAGTTGACGGATGTCGATACCTGCAACAGCGATCGGCAGAAGACCTACAGCTGTCAGAACGGAGAAACGTCCTCCGACGTCATCCGGTACTACGAATGTCTCGTAGCCTTCCTTAGTCGCGAGGCCCTTAAGAGCTCCCTTTGCCTTATCTGTTGTAGCGTAAATTCTCTGTCTGGCTTCTTCTTTACCGTACTTTTCTTCCATGTAAGCGCGGATGATACGGAAAGCGATCGCCGGCTCGGTTGTTGTACCGGACTTGGAGATGATGTTGACGGAAACTCTCTTACCCTCGAGAAGATCCATCAGGTCAGCGAGATATGTAGCGCTGATGGAGTTACCGCAGAAAAGGACCATCGGAGCTTTTCTTACTTTCTTCTGGGCAACATTCGCGAAAGAATGAGACAGAAGCTCGATCGCTGCTCTTGCGCCGAGGTAGGATCCGCCGATACCGATAACCAGAAGTACATCAGAATCCTTTCTGATCTTAGCGGCTGCTTTGCGGATACGGATAAACTCGTTCTTGTCATACTTGCTCGGAAGTTCTACCCAGCCAAGGAAGTCACTGCCGGGACCTGTCTTCTTGTGAAGCATGTTGTGTGCCACTTCTACCTGTGGCAGCATCTTTTCCATTTCGCCTTCGGAAATAAAAGGCATAATGTTGGAAGTATCAAGACTAATCATAAAAATTCTCCTCATTCTTTTATGAAAATTGGTGTCCTCAACACCGCATTAAGTATAACATGAATAACGCGGATTGCACGGATAGAAACGCAGAAAATGCATCAGAATTCATTAAGAATTTCGTGGAAATCGTAGGTTTTTAAGATTTGTCAAGAAAAAATGAAAGTCGAAATCGGTTAAGTTAGGATGGCTTCGTCAGCGCTCTTTAAGAGGGGCAGGTGCTTTTCGCGAAGATGAAGATCCAATTCAAAATGGATTCTTTTGACTTTATGAATTATAATGAGAACCACGATTACAGACAGGGGTACCCATGGAAAAGGCTGATTCTACAAATTCCAAGATCATCATTCTTTATATCCTTTCAAAGGTGAACGATATCTCGTCTTCACAGTTGATGGATTGTGCTCTGGAATCTTTATACATGGACTTCTTCTCCTTCAGCCAGGCCAAGTCGGAACTGGTTTCCAAAAAGCTCATGACCGAGATGGTTCGAAAGGGTGAACTGCGAAAAGATGCGACCGGAAAGCCGGTCCTTTCCTGCTATATCACACCCGCCGGAAAAGAGATCCTCGAAAGGCTTCTCCCTTCTGTTCCTGCGGCGATCCGTGCCTATCTGACTTCCGCTTCGCGCAACTGGCAGGTTGACACGAATGAGTCGCAAAGCGTATTTGCCGATTATTCTCCGAATGACGAGGGCACATGGTACGTCGATCTTCGTCTGATCGAGCGCGGCTCCACCACTTTTGCTCTGCGCATGGCTGCTCCTTCCGAAGAAGTTGCCGAGAGAACATGCAAACGTTGGGAAACAGCTACTGCTGAAACCTATATGGAGATCCTGCGACTTTTGTCGGAAGAAAAGTGACCCCCACATTTTGAATGAACATCTTTGCTCACACGTTGCAATTTTGAGAGCGTACGTTATAGTTGTGCTTTCTTGTTCTATGTTTCGTTCTATTTTGACTGCCTTTTTAGAACCAAACCTAGAACATTCCCTCTTTGTTCTATGTTTCGTTCTATTTTAGCCGCTTTTTTAGAACCAAACCTAGAACATCCCCTCTTTGTTCTATGTTTCGTTCTATTTTGGCCGCTTTTTTAGAACCAAACCTAGAACAACACAAAGATCTGTTCTTTTCTTTCCGCAAAGGTGATATGATGTGTACATGCTCGACTTTTGTTGTGGTATTAGATGTTGATTGTATGAATCGAGCAAATATCACTAATAAGAGGTGTAGCATGATTTCTTCTCGTATTATTGCATCCGCGATTCATCTTCGAAAGAGCGCCATTTCGTCGCTCCAGCTCATCGACCAGAATTCCCCGAAGCTTTCGCTTGGCAAGCACAACGTTCATGGACGGACTGTTCATGTCATTCGCATTTTTAAAACCATCAACGGCAAGCAAAAGTGTTTTGAATATTCGATTACTGCCCCCATAGGCAAGAAGCTTTTGACGGCAAACCAGAAAGTTTTTCTTGTTAGAAAAGCACTCGCAGCGCTTTCGTCAGACGATCTTTTCGTTACTCAATCCATCAGAAGCATTTCCAAGGCTCCTGAAAAACCGGCTTGGCTGGATCCTGACACAAACGCAAACACCCCCACCCCGTCGTCACTTTCCTTCTCCATAGACGAATGGCTCTCCCTCAGCGAGTGGAACGACCCGAGAATTACAAACGGATACCGCCACGGGAATCACGTCTTCCGTTCCAAATCAGAATTGATGATCGCGCAACTATTAGAATCGTTGGGATTAGAATACAAATATGAACCTCTGATAATGATCGGCGGAACGGAAAGACGCCCTGATTTTGCGGTCCTCTGTCCGGAAACAATGAGATACTTTTTCATAGAGCATCTGGGATTACTAAGCGATGCTCGCTATCGCATGGATGCAATAGCAAAAATGGAACAATACGACAAAGCCGGGATCCGCGATGGCATCGACATCATCTACACAACAGAGTTCGGACAGGGTGGTTTTGACATTGATGCAGCATATGGAAAGATAGCCGGTGCCATTCTTGCACAAAGCAAATCCGTGTAGGGTTTACTCTTTCAGCCAGCCCTTCTCAACACCGCGGTCGAGGTTTTTCATGATCCACGCATAGACTTCCGGCATGAATTCCTTGATGATCTGCGCGCGGGCTTCAACCTGCGATCTGACCGCGCCGTTGTTGCGCCATGTGTGGCCTTCCGTCAATGTGTTATGGAGAAGCGGCTGCGTGCGGTCAAGACAAGCCGCGTATTTCGCATCCGTAGTTTCCATCGCGTCAAATTCTTCCCAGAGCGCGCGAAGCTCTGCGCCCTGTTCCGGCGGGAGCTGTGAGTAAAGCTTATCGGCGGCGGCCTCTTCACGCTCGGCCTTGCTGGCGTTTCCTGCCACATCGTAAGCAAAAGTGTCGCCCGCGTAGATCTCGATGAGGTCATGGACAACACACATTTTGATGGCGCGCTCTACGTTCGGTTCCTCAACGCAATACTCCTTGAGCAGAAGCGCCATAACGGCGATGTGCCAGGAATGCTCTGCGTCGTTTTCGTTACGGACTCCGGAGATCAGCATCGTGCGGCGATAGACCTCCGTCATCTTATCGATCTCTGCGGAAAACTTCAGCTGCTGATCCAGACGCGGATTGCCCGAACTCAAAAAATCTTCAATACCCATTATTCAGCTCACTTCCTCGCGAAAAGCACCTGTGCCGTTTCCGCGGCGCTCCGATGCTTCAGTTATCTCACTCAAATCTGATTATACTACACGTTTCCTTAGTTCATTATGGTCATAACGTGCAAGATGCCATATCCGAAATATGCACTGGCCGCATTTGCCACAACGGCATAGATTATATTCAGCACGGGGTACACATTTAAGTCGACCGTCTGCAGTCTTTTCCTGTATATAAGAGCTTCGGCCACAATAATGAACACTTCCAAGATCAAGTAGTACGTCCCAAAGCTGATAATTCCCGTTCCGAAGTATTCCCCGAGAAAGACCGCAATATTCAAAAAGAGTTGTGTCAGTGAATTTACCAGGAAGAACCATCCCAAGTTATCCAAATTCCACAACATGAAAGTCGCGAGCAATATTCCTTCGATTATGATGGTAATAACAAAGCAGATAAAGACCGCACGCATCCAGCTGCCAAATGAATAAAACGTGAGCTGATATTCTTTCAGGATACCGGTCTCACAGTCGAAAACGCATTCCGCATGCAAAAACCTCTGTGTGATCTCATTACTTACATAGATCTCTCCGTCGAATGTGATCAGGAGGATCTTGTATGTATCCGGCAAGCATCCCATCTCTCCGGAAAAGCGATAGTACGATGTGTCATTCGAACGGTCATAATAGTCCCCAAACCCCATTCGTCCATTTTCGAAAAGTGTATACCCGTCTTCGTCGTACTCAAAAAGCATCCTGACGATCTCATTCTCTTTTTCAGTTAAATTCGGATTCGGTGAAAATTCCGGCACAATGCTTTCTTCCCTGGAGATCAATGCGACAAAGTAATCCTCTGACGGCGCGTTTTCGATCGTAAGATTAATTTCCGGCTTCGGTCCGAAATCGGCATATACCGCTGAGGCAAAAACACAGACGCAGGTAATGACTGTCACCAGCATCACCAGTGCTTTTCGGAAAGAACTATTCGTTGTTCTAAATTGATCCTTGGAATACATTTGCACGACAACCCCTTTTGTATTCTCAATTCAACTCTAGCTATATTATAATTGTGTCAATGGCAATTAGAAAGATGCATGGGGTTTTCTTGGAGAGGAAAGATGGATTCAATGAAGCGTACTATTCGAAAAGCAGCTGCCGCGGGAATCATCTTGTGCCTTCTTGCCGCGCTCTTTACCGGTTGCACGATCAGCAAACAAGAAGCAAAAGAACAGAAGAAATGGGTCGAGCAGATGAATGAAGCATTCACTGATGACCACTTCAAATACCAAGGGGCCGGCTTTGATATCCTAGGTGGGCAGGCAGCAAATGAAGCAAGGGTCAAATCAGAAAAATACCCGAATGAAGAAATCTTCGTGTGGGGTCCGAGTGATGATCTCACATCGAATTACAACAGTATCCGATACCAAAAAGAGTCTGAAGAATATTTCCGCGACTATTTTACCAACAAATTTGTATGTGATGATTGTAAAGTAAGAGATAATAGCTTACGTAGAGCCTCGCCCGTTAAAGATATGTCTGCAGAAGAATACGTACAAAACTATTTGCAGATGAAGTATGTCGACATCATCATATACAGAAAAAGCGGCGTATTTCCGGATAGTGAAGTCATGACAGAAAAGATCATCGACATCTGTAAGGACAGAGATGAGATCTGCGAATTCAACATTTACTGTTGCAAGGATAAGACCTCTTTTGAAAATGCGGAGAATACTTGCGAATGCTATTACCACCTGAGCATGCATGAAAAGGGTAAAATCGATACGCTCAGATATGAATCCAAAGAACAATCAGGGACCGTTTTTCTCTTGCGGGATTATACCTGGTGAGTATATCTGCCATCTCCTCCTTTTCTTGACAGTAATATGGGTTATTGACCTTATGGGTTATATACCCTATACTGTAGTCAAGAAAGGAGAATGAATATGCCGACAATCAGTTGTTTCTACGGGATCATCATCGTGATGTATCTTAGGGACAAGGAACATAATCCCCCGCATATTCATGCCATCACACAATCTTTTGATGCTCCATTCGATATTCGCACAGGAGAAGTTCTTGACGGATTCTTTCCTCCCAAAGCCCAGGCACTGGTGAAAGAGTTCATCCAAAAATACAGACAGGAACTCCTCGAGATGTGGGAAACCGAGAAGTATCGGAAGCTGCCGCCATTAGAATGATATCGGATCTTATTAGGAGGAAACAGTATGTTTCATAAAGCTTTAAGTGTTAAGTTTTTGGAAGGAACGGCATTGATCGTGGCATTTAAAGACGGGACCGTCAAATACTTCGATATGAGTACCCTTTTTAAGAAGTACCCCCAGTTGAAGGCACTCAAAAATCGCGACCTTTTCTTGTCCGGAGAATTGATGGGCGAGTATGGGATCATCTGGAACGAGGATCTGGACATTGAAGTTGAGACCATCTATGAAAGCGGGAGAACGATTGAGATCCAGAAAGTTTCTGTTCACGAGGCTTCGGCTCGAGCCGTCGCATACGCACGCGCGATCGCGGGAGTCACGCAAAAAGAACTGGCCACTTCTTCCGGCATCGACCAGTCCGATATTTCAAAGATCGAAAGAGGGATAGCAAATCCTTCCGTGGGAACATTGGAAAAGATCGCCAACGCACTCGGCGGGACATTATCCATCGAGATCAAGCTGCCGGCCGAAACTTAACGTTCACTCCTTCCCTGACGATCACTTCTTTCCCGTGATGTAGTAAACGGCGAGCGCGGTTCTGTGTGAAAGGCCCTCTTTTGCGAGGATCGATGTGATGTAATTCTTCACGGTGCCTTCGGAGATGTAGAGTTTGCTCGCGATCTCTTTATTGGAAAGGCCGTCGGCGACGGCGCGCACGATCTCGAGTTCACGCTCGGTGTAGCCGCTTTCGTCAAAGCCCTTCCCTGCGGTCGTTGTCGCCGCCGACTTGCTGATCGACTGAAGAAGGTTTTCTTCCATGACGCTCGTGCCGTTATAGACGGACTTGATCATCTG
The DNA here is from genome assembly GCA_017561715.1 of Clostridiales bacterium. Taxonomy (GTDB): domain Bacteria; phylum Bacillota; class Clostridia; order Saccharofermentanales; family Saccharofermentanaceae; genus Scatonaster. Next base: position 319,899 of record JAFZBN010000018.1, read on the forward strand.
CTTTAAGTGATCCGGAGTATGGTTCTTGATGAGGTACCCTTTCGCACCATTGGCAAGGGCCCGACGGACGAGATCATCGTCATCGAAAGTCGTCAGGATCAAAACTTTTCCGAGGTCTTTTTCAACGATCTCGGCGGTCGCATCGATGCCGTCCATGACAGGCATCTGGATGTCCATGAGGAACACGTCGGGTTTATTCTTCTCGGCGATCTCGATCGCTTCGCGGCCGTTGCTCGCGCAGCCTAAGACCTCGAATTCGTCGTCGACGTCGAGGATGATCTTCATGCCGTCTCTGACAAAATCACTGTCGTCTGCGATGATGACTTTTATCTTTTCCATTTTCGTTCCTCCTATCGTTTGCGCGGGCGCCGGCGGCGCGCGGCGGATCTTACTATTCTCAACTACTCGCGCGCGGGCGGGGTGCCGCGCAGGGCCGAAGCGATGCTCCCGCGGGGTCGAAGCGCGCGCCGGATCAGATCGGCAAAAGCATCGTCACAGTAAAACCGGGATCGGTCTGAAAATCGATCGTCCCGGACGCGGCGCGCACACGCTGTCGCATGCCGGAAATGCCCATGCCGTCCTCGATCTGCGGGCAGCCGATGCCGTTATCGGCGATCGAGACACGCACGCGCTGTTTCATGACACAGATCGTGATATCGATACTGCTACATTTACTGTATTTCATGGAATTGGATACCGCTTCAAAAGCATTGTCCAGGATCACTTCCCAGATCGGATCGGGGATCAAGGCCGTGTCGCCCTCGGTCAAAAGCTCCGTCTTGACGCCCTTGTTGTTGCAGTCCTCGCAGAGCTTATAGAGCTGCAGCATGGCCAGTTCTTTTTTCGCGGGACGCTCCTTACGGAGGATCACGCGGATCTCGTCCATACCGGATCGGAGCTGGTCGATGACCGCCTGGATGATCGTCTCGGACTTCTTCGGGTCCTTTTCGAGCAGGACCTTCGCGGCCTCGAGCTGGTAGACCGAGCCGTTGATGTTATGACCGAGCTTATCGTGAAGCGTCTGCGAAAGCGACGCTCTTTCTTCGAGGATCTGGTTTTCCGCCATGAGCATGCTCTTTCGCTGCTCCATCTTCGCGGCGAACTCCTTCTCCTTGATGTCGCGCTTTAAGTTCTGTTCCGTGATCGTGTCCTCCATCATCTGCTTTCGGTACGAGCGGATAACGAAGTTGTGCTGGATGTAGCAGACGGTCATCATGGAAGTCGCGATGAGCATCGTCAGGAGCGGGATCGGGCTCGGGATGAAGATCCCGGCGATCGGGACAAAGTACAGTTTCGGATTCAGATCCTTGAAAAGCGCCAGCAACTCGTACGCCGAGAAGAAACCCAGAAGGATGAAGCTCTTTTCGCCAAGCAGCATCATGACGGCAAAAACGACGATACCGAGAAGTACGCAGACAAACCGGTACTTTTCGGGCACAAGCTCGCCGAAAGCCATGACGGCGATATACAGCGAAGCGAGCAGGAGTATCCAGGCGGACACTCCCGACTCGCGCGTTCCTTCGGTTATTCCGTATATGCTGAAGGTCACCATTAAGAAGAGCCGTACCAGCACAAAATAATTGTTCTTCAGGCGCTCCAAAATTCTTCTCCTCTATGCGGTCTCACGCCGCTTTCTATTACTCCTCGCCGTTTCGGACTTTGATCCCCACACCGCCCAGGCTCAGCGCCAGAACGAGGTATGCTAACGTAACACATAATAGCACAAAGTACGCTTTGCTGTCGCCGACGAAGAGCATCTCCGTCGCGTCCAGGAACCACTTCTGCGGCATCATCGAGGACAGTGCCTTGATGAGGCTGGAGGTGGCGTCCATCGGGAAGAACGTTCCCGCCAGAAGCGAGGACAGCGAGAAGAGCGCGAACGCCGCGATGTTGGCATTCATGACGTCGCCTAAGATGACGCCGATCACAAGGCTGATGGAACTGAAGATCAATCCCAGGAGGAACATCATCAGCAGAAACTTCGCTCTTCCGATACCGAACTTTTCGGTGTCGATCGCGAACGAGGTGATGCCGAGAACGACGGTCATCAGGAAAGTCGCGATCGTGCTGACGACGAACTTCGAAGCAAAGTATTTGAAGGAGGACATGCCCGTCAGGCGAAGTCTCGTGAGGACCTTGTCGTGCTCGTCCTTAATGACCGTGTGGGCGATGAAGATCCCGGTGAATACATAGCCCAGTGTCATGAAGGCAATCGCGTATCCGATCGCGGTCTTTCGGTTTTCCTGCTCCATCGTGAGCGTTCTCGTGGAGCCGCTTGAGATCTTGACGACTTCCTTTTCGGGAGCGGCCGCAAGTCTTGCGTTCAGTGCATTTGCCGCGTTGGCGAGGCCGGCTTCGTCGATCGCCTGTTTGATGCCGGCGAGTTCTTTTCGCAAGGAATGATCGAGCATCTCGAAACGCCCGTCGTCGGAAAGCACATAGCAAGTGAGTGCCTCCGTCTCTTTTCCCTCGGCCATGAGCTGATCGAAGTTCTTGTCGATGAAGAGCGCGGCGCCCATTCGGTCGAATTCACCGTCGCGCTTGATCTTCGCGTCGGCCGCGGCCTTATCCATGTCCGGTGCCTTGGCGCGTACGACGGAAAAAGCACCGTTACTTGCAACTTTATTGAGCATGTACTCGGAAAGCTCGCTTCCGCAAGCGTCATAGACCTTGACGACGAACGCGCCCTGGCTGGCATAGTACGCGACCTTTTCGTCTGCATCGTCGAGCTCGGCGATTTGATTTTCCGCCTGCTTCGACAGCGAGATCGAATTCATCTGGTGAATATTCAAAACGAATGTGGAAAGGAGCGGAACGATCACCAGGAAGAACCAGAAGCTCTTGTTTCTCATAAGTAGTTTAAGACTTGATCTGATAAGTGTTTTCATGCTCTTCCCCTCCTTCTGATCGAATTTGCCGCAACTGAGATCAACGAGCATACGACGACGATTCCTGCGCAGTAAAGGATCGCGCTGGGAAAATAATCGGTCCTGCCGGACGATGCCTGTTCGACCATCGCGCGATTGCAGTGATAGATCGGCGAAAGGACTTTCAGGTATTCCGGCTGGCTCGAGAACATGTACGTCTCAAAGCTGCCACCGAAAAAACCCGCGATCCAGACCAGCGAGAAGGTCAGGATGACCGTGATGATCATGTTGTCCGTGATGCTCTGAAACATCAGGCCCAGCGCGGAAGATGCCGCCGTCATGATGAGGAACAGAAATGCCGCGTAAAGGAGGTTTCCCCAGCTCGTGCCGAAGCAGATCGAGTTGATGATCGCGGCACCGATCGTGCCGAAAAAGACGACGACCGCGAGCGGCAGGAATTTGCCTAAGTAGAGCTGCGTGTCGGAAAGCGCAGACACGACATATCTTCTCCGGATGCCGTACTTCTTCTCGCTCGTCAGAAGTCCCGACGCGCAGATGATCGCGCACCATGAGTAGTAAAGAACGAACACGATCCCGTAGTAGCCGGTGGAGTCCACGGGCTTAAGAAATGACGGATGCTCGATGGCGAGTTTGACGTCTTCGTAGGAGTAATCTTTCGCGGCCGCGTCGACCGGTGCTTTTGCCGCGGAAGCATTCATGGCTTCGTCGCAGAAGATCGACATGAAGTATTCAAGCGCCGCTCCCTGCGTCGGCTGGTCGGACACACGATAGATCGTGTACTTGTTGCCTTCGAACTTCACGAATCCCGAAAGGTCGTTATTCGAGATGAGCTTGTCTGGCTCGCCGCCTTCAAATTCGGTGAAGATGATGTCCGCGTTCGCGCCGGAAGCTTTCAGCGCTTCTTCGGCCATCTCCCACGGAGATCCCGCTTCGATCGAATACCCGCATCGCATCTCGCCGTGCTCTTTATAGCCTTCCATCAGGCTGGAAAAAGCACTGATCAGGACCGCGGAGACGATCACCGGGCAGAACGCAAAAAGAAGAACATTGACCCAGCTCCTGCCCATGAGCTTGGCATTGTTTTTGATCAAATACCTAATCATCAAATGTCCCTCAGTTTCTTTCCCGTAAGTGTCAGGAAGACTTCTTCGAGCGTGATGCTCGACGTGTCGTCGACAACGAGTTTTTTCAGTTCTTCGGAGGTTCCGATCGCGATGATCTTGCCGTTGTCCATGATCGCGATCCTCGTGCAGATCGCTTCGACTTCTTCCATGTAGTGCGACGTGTAGATGACCGTCGCGCCGTTCTTATTCGTTTCCTTGACGCGGTTCAAGATGAAGTTTCTCGACTGCGGATCGATGCCGATCGTCGGCTCGTCGAAGATCAGAAGATCCGGGTGATGGCCGATCGCACACGCGATGTTCAGTCGGCGCTTCATGCCGCCGCTGAAGTTTTTCGCGTAGTCGTTTCTTCGATCGATCAGTCCGACGTACTCGAGAGACTCGTCGATCCTCTCTTTCAGTTCTTTTCCCTTAATGCCGTAAAGCGAAGTAAAAAGCTCGACATTCTCCCAGGCCTTCAGTCGTCCGTGGATCGCGAGGTCCTGCGGGATGTAGCCGAGGTGGCGGCTCAATTCTTTTCTGTTCTTTCGGAAATCCTTGCCCATGAATTCGACCGAGCCGAGTGTCGGGCGGACGATGTTGCAGATCATGTTCATGGTGGTGGATTTACCGGCGCCGTTCGGTCCGAGAAGGCCGAAGATCTCGCCCTTTTCGATCTCGATGTTGAGATTGTCGACAACGACTTTGTTGCCGTACTTCTTCGTCAGATCCGTAAGTTTCAGAATCGTTTCCATAAGATTCACTCCGTTTGATGTGTTTTTGCCGGGAAGCCGGGAGGAGGGTGCCACTCGGAGGAACTTTGCGGCATCCCGTCTTCCACTGATAAGAGCATAGCAATTTACATTCAACGGGATAAGTGAAAAAAGGCACGATTTGGGGTATGACTAAAGTCATGTCCGGGGATGCGGCGCGTCTCAGACCGCTCGAAAAGCACCGCGCGCCGCGGCCGCCCTTCTCTCAGACCTTCTTCAGCACGATCTCGACGACAAATCCGCCGCCTTCTCTGTTACGGACTTCGAGGCCGCCGCCCATTCTTTCCATAAAGATAGCCGCGAGATACAATCCTAAGCCGGAGCCGTCTTTTCCGGAAGCGAGGCTTCCGCGATAGAACTTCGAAGTCAGAAGCGGGATCTCTTCCTCCGGAACGCCCGGACCTCTGTCCATAAAGATCACGTGGAGGTTGTCCATGTCGGAATGAAACTCGATCTCGAGAGGCGTGCCCGCGTACTTAAAGGAGTTACCGGCGATATTGTCGATGACCTGCTCGAGGCGCAGACGATCCGCGTAGATCAGGCACTCGGGCACCTCGGTCTTCTGCTCAACCGTGCCGTAGAAACGAAGCTCGGAGATAATGTCGGAAAGGATCTTCGAAGACTCTTCCGTCTGCTCGACCTTAAGCTCCTCGAGCTCGTCGAGCGTTGCCTTGAACATGTTGTCGATCAGGTGGTCGACCGAAGATGCTTTCGCTTTAATGACCTCGACCTTTTCAAGAATATCCGGATCCTTGTCCTTATACTTGACTTCCATGACCTCGCACGTCGCCTGGATCGTCGCGACCGGCGTCTTGATGTCGTGCGAAAGCTCCGCGACAAGTTCCTTTTTGCTGCGGCTCGCCTCGATCTCGCGCTCGGACGCCTTCTTCAGCTCCTCGCGCATTCGGTCGAACGACTCGGTAAACGCACCGAAGTAGTTATGCTTTCGCATCTTCAGAGGCAGGTCGAGATTACCTTTCGAAACGTGCTCGGCAAAGACCTTGAGGTCGTTAAACGGACGCACGAAGAAATACCACACGACAAAAAGGATGCCGAGGCCCAGAAGCAATACCGCGGAAAGGATCGTCACAAGGATCCTCTTCTCGTTATTTTCTCTGCTGATATATTCTTCGTCTCTCGCGGCAAACGCGATCTTTCCGGAAATGGTGCCGTCTTTGACATAGTCGAAGACTGAGTAACCCTCTTTGATGTACATGTTGTTTTCAGACTCATACTGGGCTTCCGAACAGAGCACGATCTTACAATCGTATTTATCTTCCAAAGCCTCCGGAGCCGTTCCCGCAGTAAGTTCCTGCGAGATCTCATACGCCTCGGTATTTAGGGCAAGCATATCGATATCGTAGACTTCGCGGTCCTCGATCCTGCGATAAAGAAACGCGCCCGTCACGATGAGCACAACGATATAAAGGATCGCCAGATAACGGATCTTCATGAGGGGATCTCCAGTTTATAGCCCGTGCCCCAGATCGTCTTGATCCACTTCGGGTTATTGGGGTCCGTCTCGATCTTCTCGCGAAGTCTTCTTATGTGCACGTTCAAAGTTCCGTCCGTGTAGAACGAATCGCCCCAGACCTCCGAAAAGAGCTTTTCCTTCGTAACGATCGTATTCCTGTTCTCAAACAGGCACGAAAGCAGCTGGAATTCCTTGGCCTTAAGCGGGATGGTCTTTCCTTCCACGATGGCGCTCATCGTCGATTCATCTACGGCAAAAGCACTTGTCTCCGGTGCTTTCTGCGAGGTATTACCTTTCATGTTCTCCAGACGCTTGAGCTGCACTTTTACCTTGGCAAGAAGGACACTTAATGTGTATGGCTTCTTTATATAGTCGTCGCCGCCGATATTCAGAGCGACCAGCACGTCGTCATCGCTCTGGCGCGCGCTGATGAAAAGGATCGGCGTATCGTACTCCTCACGGAGCTTTTTGCAGAGAGTAAAGCCGCTCTCGTTTCCGAGGTTGATGTCGAGAAGGAAAACGTCCGCCGTGTTTTCTTTCAGGAACGCAAGGCACGACTCCGAATCGGCCGCGATCTCACAGGTCACACCGAACATCTCGAAGTATTCCTTCGTCATCTTGGTAAGTTCGACTTCATCATCGATCAGTAAACAGTTTACGTGCATGTCTTAACTATTCTCCTTCTGAAAGAGCGCAAGCGCTCCCGCGGTCCCCTGCCGCCTTATATATTATATCACCTCCGATTTGTTCTACGATTTGTTCTACAATTTGTTCTACAAAATGGGGTTTTGCAGAACACTTTGTTGAACAGCGGCCTGGTTCTATGTTTTGTTCTAAAAAACACCGAAAAATAGAACGAAACATAGAATTTCACCATTTGTTCTAGGTTTGGTTCTAAAAACCAGTGAAAAATAGAACGAAACATAGAACATCTGTCCCTTGTTCTAGGTTTTGTTCTAAAAGTCACCTCAAAATAGAACCAAACATAGAACACTTTCCCCGAGTTCAAAATCACGAGTTAAGAAATAAGTAAGAATTGCACAAGATTCATGTAAAGCATTCCCACCGCAAGAGTTCTACACTAGAATCGTAAGATCGAAAAGAAAGCCGGCGGACGCGCCGAGGAAAAGATCCGAAAAAGAAAAACACAAACAAAAAAGAAACACATTACTAAGGAGACAACAAAATGCAGACAACGATTCAAGTCAAAGACAACACATCGAAGATGCAGGATGTAACCAACCTTCCTACAAGAGAAACGATCCTTCAGGCGAAAGACCTCTGCAAGACCTTCTCAAACGAGAGCATCCAGCAGCACGTTCTGAAGAACCTCAATATCCAGATCCGAAAGGGCGACTTCACGGTCATCATGGGCGACTCCGGTGCCGGTAAGTCCACACTGATGTATGCGCTCTCCGGCATGGACCGCCCGAGCCTCGGCTCGATCTCCTACGGCGCCGAAGAGATCTCCAAGTACAGTAACGACAAGCTCGCGCTTTTCAGAAGAAACCACTGCGGATTCGTTTTCCAGCAGAACTACTTGAACGACACGATGAGTGTCCTCGATAACATCATGGTCAGTGGACTTTTGAAGAATAAGAATCGAAAAGAACTCGCCGAGAAGGCGAAAAAGCTTCTTGCCCAGGTCGGTCTCGACGAAAAGAGCTACGGCAAATTCCCGAACCAGCTCAGTGGCGGTGAGCAGCAGCGTGTTGCCCTCGTAAGATCCGTCATCAATGACCCCGAGGTGCTTTTCGCGGATGAACCGACGGGAGCTCTTAACTCCCAGAACACCAACGCCGTTTTAGACGTTCTCACCGAGATGAATAACCGCGGCCAGAGCATCGTCATGGTCACACATACCGTCGCGGCCGCCGAGCGCGGAAACCGCATCCTCTACTTAAGAGACGGCGTCATCTGCGACGAGATCGAGCTGACACCTTATAACGGCCCGGACAGAGAGCGCCACGTCGCTCTGCGCACATTCCTTTCGAACATGGGGTGGTAAGATATGTATTCACTGTTTTTTATCGCTAAGAATAATCTCAAGAAGCACAAGGGTGAGGTCGCGATCCTTTTCATCCTGATCTTCCTGGCAGCGCTTCTTCTCTTCTGCAGCCTTTCCCTGATGCTCAGCGGTCCCGCTGCCATTAAGGAGCACGACGAGAAGTACCACACATCCGATTTTTTGGTCTTCTCTACGACGGAGATGGATGAAAATCTTCCGGAAGCCCTGGCAAAGATCGAATCTCTCGAAGAGACGGAAATGGTCGAGTCGATCCCGGTCGTCAACTACCTGGGCGAATACTATACCGGAAGCAAGAGCGAAGACGACGCGATCTCGTATCAGTTCTTCATCGCTGACTCCAGCAAAAACACATACCTCAATTCCTTCCCGGAAGAATTCGAAAACCTCAACGATTCCGAGATCTGCGTTCCTTACTATATGAAGGACACCATCAAGGTCGGAGATCCCCTCTACATGAAGGTCGGATCCGAGTTTAAAGAATTCACCGTCAAAGGGTATGTCGAGCACCTGTATTTCGCGACAGCCATGAACGTCAGTGGATACTACTGCATCGTCAGCCACAGCGACTTCGAGTACTTTGAAAGCAATACCATGAAGGACATGAAAGGTTCGTTCATCTACTGCCAAGTTGCCGAAGGCACTGACATCGAAGCATACGACAAAGCCGTCCAGCATCTTTTTGACGGGCAGAAAACACCTTCGACCGTTGCTTATCCTCTGATGCATATGGCGACTCTTGCCACCGCAGACATCGCTTCCGCGATCGTTCTTCTGTTCACCATCATCCTGGTCGGTCTCGCGCTGATCATCATGCACTTCTCGATCAAGAACTTCATCGAGATGAATATTCAGAACATCGGCCTTCTTCAGGCCACAGGTTATTCGGCAAAAGCACTGCGCTTTTCCTGTGTGATGGAAGAAATGCTTATCTGCGGTGTGGCCACTGCCCTCGCGATCGGCCTCGGCTGCCTGATCACGACACCCTTGAACTCTCTCGAAGGATCTCTGATGGGACTTTCCGCTTTCTCCGGCATCTGCGTTCCGGCGCTCATCGCGACCCTGATCGGTATCCCGGTCGCCGTATTCCTCGGAACTCTCGTTGCGTCCAGAAGCTATAAGAAGCTGACGGTCCTCGAGTCTTTAAGATCCGGCATTCAGAACCACAACTTCAAGAAGAATCACTTCGCGCTCGAAAAGAGCAATCTCCCTTTGAGCCTCGCTCTTTCCGGCAAGCAGATCCTCGGACGACCGAAGAAGAACATCTTCATCGCGCTGATCATCGCTCTTCTTACCTTCTCGACACTTCAGGGATTTACGATCTATCAGAACTTCGCGCTCGAGCAGGAATCCCTTCTTAAGCTCGTCGGATTTGAAGCTGCCGATGTCCAGTGCACCTGCGTCGAGAATCCGCAGATCGTCGACCTTCTGAACGAAGATCCTCGTGTAGAACGCACTCTCCTTATGAGAAGTGTTTCAAACGTCGAAGTACGCTCCGCGGAAAAGAACACTTCGCTTGGTATCGACGCTTATAACGATGTAGACGCTCTGCAGTACGAATTCATCCTGGAAGGACGAGTTCCGCAGAACGAAAACGAGATCGTGCTGACCATCGTTAACTCGAAAAAACTCGATGCCAAAGTCGGCGACGTCGTCAATGTCATCAATCCGACAACAGGCGAAGCCATTCCGTACACAGTAAGCGGCATTGACCAGAAGATCAACAACATGGGGAATAAGGCCCTGCTGAATGACGCGGGTATCAAGCGCCTCGATCCGGATCACAAATATGTGGACTGCTTGATCTTCCTGAAAGATGGTGTCTCCGTCAAAGACTTCCAGAGAGAATGGTCGAAGCTTTATCCGAGAGAAGCTTTCATCCTGGTCGATGATCTCATCGGATCCACGATCGATACTCTCGTATCGGCCATGAGCGCGATCTGCTTCATCTTCGTCGCCCTCACCTGCTTCGTCGTCATCCTGACCGAGATCCTGCTGACAAGATCTCAGATCATCCGAGAAAGATCCGAGCTCGGCGTCAGCAAAGCGATCGGTTACACCTCCGGCGAACTGATCCGAAGAATGATCATGAGCACACTCCCGGTCGTCATCATCGGAGTCCTCGTCGGATTCGTTCTGCAGGTCACATTAAACAACAAGATGATGGGCATCGGACTTTCGTCCTTCGGTATCGCGAAGTCGAACCTCTCGACCAATCCTCTGTGGTTCCTCGTGACACTTCTCATCATCGTCTCCTGCGCGGTCGTCACATGCTGGCTGAACAGCAGATCCATCAGCAAGCTCGAGCCGGTACGTATCTTAAAGGAAGAGTGATTTTCCGCCAAGGCTTTTCGTCCTCTCGAAAAGCACTCGTCCTCACATACAAAGTAAAAAGGGTCAGATCCCATCGCGGATCTGGCCCTTCTTCATACTTTTTTCCAAATACACTTCCCTGTTCTACAAAGTGTTCTACAAATCTTTCTTTTGTAGAACGTTTTGTAGAACATCGCTCAGGTTCAACAAATTGTTCTATAAATCATCTTTTTGTAGAACGAATTGTAGAACATCGCTCTTGTTCAGCATATTGTTCTACAAATCTTTCTTTTGTAGAACGATTTGCAGAACAATTTGCGAGCATAAAGAAAACCCCCGAGGTTATCGATCGGGGGCCTATCTTTGTCGTCAAACTTGACTAATTACAAACTCAAAAACTTAGAGAGAAACTCTACTAATATCTACACTCAAGCAACCGGAGGATTCCATCGACCATGTTGCCTGAGTTGAATGTTCGTCCTGCATCGGTCTGTCCTCCTTTGTTCTTTCTATGGCTTTATGATAGAAAAGAAAAGTGTATTCACTATGGCTCATTTGTTAACAATTTAAGAAGAAGGTTGCGACTTTGTGAAAAGCACTTTCCGATGCGCACGAAAGCGATGCGTCTTCATAAGCGTGACAGCGCGTGGCACAACTAAAAAGGATCAGGCATTGCCCTGATCCTTTTCTTCTTTCTGTGTCGCGTCAGCTTCCAGCTGGCTTTCGTAGTAGGATTCAAGCTTTTCTCTGGCCGCTTCGTAGTACTTACGAAGTGCCGGATCGAACTGCGTTCCCATGCCTTCCAGGATGATCGCGTTTGCTTTTTCAAACGGCATCTTCTCTTTATACACACGCTTACTTACGAGCGCGTCGTAAACGTCGGCGACCGCCATGATGCGCGCCTCGATCGGGATGTCGTTTCCGGAAAGCTGATTCGGATATCCTTTGCCATCCCATCTCTCGTGATGGAAATGCGCGACATTCTCCGCGATGCGGCGGAACTCCATATCGTCGGAGGCGCTTAAGATCTCTTTGACGACACGCGCGCCTTCTGCCGAATGCGACTTCATGATCTCATACTCTTCGGGTTCATATCTTCCCGGCTTCAGAAGAACGGCATCCGGAACAGCGATCTTACCGAGGTCGTGCATTGGCGCGGCCTTCACGACACTCTCATAAAACTTCTTCGAAAGAGTGACTTCAGGATCGTTCTTCATCTCCTCAACCAGCATGCGGACACCTTCACTGGTGCGTTTGATGTGGCCGCCGGTAAACGGGTCACGGCTTTCAACCATGGTCGCCATGGAGATCAGAAGGTGGTTATTCATGAAGAGGATATGCTGTGTTTTCTGATCGACTTCGAAGCGCAGTACCGTGTTGAATTTCTCCTGGAATTCGATGTTCTTGACGTCCGCCGTATCGTCCGTGATGAAGAACTGATAGCCTCTGTTCTTTCGTCCGTCGAAAAGGTGATTGACGGTAACATCTAAGATCCTCTGACCGTCTTCACTGTGGTAGTGGATCGGGTTTTCATCAGTGATCTCGCCGCCGTTAAATGCCTTGATCCATGCGATGATCGTGCTCTTGCACTTCTCGTTATCGCGCACGGACTGATCGACGTGCAGGTCCTTTAAGAAAGGAAGCCACTGCTTCGCGGTCTCGTTGCTGCCGAGGTAGCGAAGGCGGTAATCGAAGGAAATAAACGCGGTGTCGCCGTTTTGGATCAATGTGTCGATGCCCGATTCGATGATGTTATAAAGTGCAAGGCGATAAACGATCAGCAGGTAGAAGAACTGCGCGAAAACATATGACGCCGCGGCAAGTTCGATATCGGATGTTACCTTTCTTCCGATGAAGAAAGAAAGCATCGAGATGAATACGGGGATAAACAGGAAGTAGATGATCTTATGCGAGACGTCGCTCTTTTTGACGTGGCTGTAGATCAGGGCGCCGACGCAGAATGCGAAGCACGCGAAGATCCAAAGATATAAGATCGTGTGAAAGACGCCGTATTCTTTTCCGGTCATAACGGTGATGCCGTTCCTGGTCACGATGTCGACAGACTTATAATACATGTCGTTGTAGCCGATCGTCAGGACCGGAAGGTAGACGAGCATCGAGATGCAGATCAGACTGCCTCTTGCGATGCGCGGCAGTTTTAAGTGGCAAAGGTCGAAGATCGAGAACGTGACAAACAGGATACTGAAAACGGTCGTGAAATAGATAAGTTTTAATGCCAGGACCGCCTCATCGATCGTCAAGGCTTTCGCCACTCCGAGGTGAGCCAGAATGTTGAGCGGCACGAGGAAAAACACCAGCGTGATATTCACGTCGAAGTGCTTGTGCCACATAAATGCATACGCCAGTGAAAACAATATGGAAAGTCCGAGCAGGATCTCGTAGTACAAAAGCATCGTATTATCCCCCTTACGATTTAAAACCCCTGTCTGCATTATATCATGGATAGACCGCCGCTTCCTCCATAACGATAAAAAGGCCGCTCGAAAAGCACTCGGGCGGTCATTTTGTTTTCTTCTTTTGGGAGCGGCGGGTGGTCGGCCGGACGCCGGCCGGTGCTTTTCGATCACTCGATGTAGTCGAACTCGAGGTCGTAGATCTTGACCGGATCGCCTTCCTTACAGCCTGCTTTTTCGAGAGCCTCGATGACGCCGTTCTTTCGGATCGTTCTCTGGAAGTACGCCATAGACTCCGGATCGTCGAAGTTCGTGGACTCAAGCACGACACGGATCCAGTCGCCGACGACGCAGTAAACGCCATCTTCGATCTCGATCTTGAACTTTTCTTCCGGCTTGAACTCGTAGATCGTCTCTTCTTTCGCTTCCTCGATCAGGATCGTCGGCGGGAGCTTCTGGATCTCAGACGCAACGTAGTTGACCAGTTCTTTTGTGCCCTCGGCGATCGCGGCGCTCATGAGGAAGACCTTGTAGCCGCGGCTTTCCATCTCGTCCTTAAAGGCCTTAACGACCTCGTCATCCGCCTGGTCGATCTTGTTGCCGACGACGACCTGCGGACGCGACTCGAGGAGCGGATTGAACTGACGGAGTTCTTCGTTGATCTGATCGAAGTCGGAGATCGGGTCTCTTCCGTCCTGCGCGGAAACGTCCACGACATGGATCAGAAGGCGCGTTCTCTCGATATGTCTTAAGAAGTCGTGACCCAGTCCGTTACCCTCGGAAGCACCCTCGATGAGACCCGGAATGTCGGCCACAACGAAGCTGGTGTCATCCACGGAAACGACGCCGAGCATCGGCTCGAGAGTCGTAAACGGATAGTCCGCGATCTTCGGTTTTGCGGATGTAATGACGGACAGGAGCGTGGATTTACCCGCGTTCGGGAACCCGACGAGACCTACGTCCGCGATGAGTTTCAATTCGATGGAAACATCTCTTTCTTCGCCCGGGATACCGGCACGCGCAAACTTCGGTGCCTGACGGATCGCGTTACTGAAGTGGATGTTACCCTGACCGCCGCGGCCGCCTTTGCAGATGATCTCTTCCTGGCCGGGAGTCGTAAAATCGGCGATGACTTTGCCGGTCTCGAGATCCTTCATGATCGTTCCGACCGGAACGGCGATACGGAGATCTTCTCCGCCCTTGCCGTACATCTTTCGGTTCATGCCGTTGCTGCCGTTCTCGGCAACGAACTTATGCTTAAAGCGGAAATTGCTGAGCGTGGTCAGCTCTTCGGAGGCATAGAAAACAACATCGCCGCCCTTACCGCCGTCGCCGCCGTCAGGTCCGCCGTTGGTGATGTATTTTTCCGTATGAAAAGAAACCATTCCGTTTCCGCCGTCGCCGGCTTTCAGATGGATCTTCGCATGATCGATAAACATATCTGCCTCCTTTTTCTTGCTTTTTTCCCGATTCCGCCGCTCAGCGGGAACGAATCGGGAAAAATCGTACTTTTGCTGCTCAAGACAGGTGCTTTTCCCGAATAATTCTCGACAAAGGCGCTCAGCGGGAACGAATCGGGAAAAACTTGAGCGAAATAAAGGTCTGACCGAATATTCTTCAGGTCAGACCCTTTGATCAATTCTTTTCCATTACCAAGGGAAAGTCCCCGAAATATCCGAGCGAAAAATTACTCAGCCGGATAAACGCTGACCTTCTTCTTGTCACGGCCCATACGCTCATACTTAACATGGCCGTCGATACGTGCATAGAGAGTATCGTCGGAACCGATGCCAACGTTTGTGCCCGGGTGGATCTTTGTGCCGCGCTGTCTTACGAGGATGTTGCCGGCAGTAACGAGCTGTCCGTCACCCTTCTTAGCACCAAGGCGCTTAGATTCAGAGTCACGACCGTTCTTGGTCGAACCCATACCCTTTTTATGAGCGAAGAGTTGCAAATTCATCTTTAACATGGTCAAGCCCTCCATTTTCTCATTTAGTCTTCGTTGTCACCCGCAGATAACTCGTACCGTAATTCTCTTTGACACTTTCTTCTACATCCAGGATGCCCCGGACGATTGTCTTAAAGATCACCTGGGCGGTCTCCCGCTCCTTTTCCGTGATGCTTTCCGGTGTCCATACCTCACAGAAATTACTTTCGTTTCCTGTGACCATATAGAAGTCTTTCCAGGCAAGCTGCTCTTCCAGTGCATTTACGCAAGTGGTAAAGAGTGTCGAGATCGAAGAACAGATGATATCTTTTCCTTCTTCCTCGTATCCCGCGTGGCCCTCACTTGAGAACCCGAGGATCCTTCCCTTTTGATCTTTCCATATGACGATCGAGATCATGATACAGGTACAACCTTCTAATTATCCGTCTCAGCCCTTGATGCCTGTGATGCGGACGCGTGTATACGGCTGTCTGTGGCCATTTGTTCTTCTATAGCCCTTCTTAGCCTTCATCTTGAATACGACGATCTTCTTGTTCTTGCCCTGCTTAACGATCTCGCCCTCAACGGATGCCTTAACATCAGCGCCGGCCTTGATACCGTTATCATCAGCAACTGCGATAACCTGGTCAAAAGTGATCTTTTCACCGGCTTCGCCCTCGAGCTTCTCTACGAAGATCTCGTCGCCCTCGGCAACCTTGTACTGCTTGCCGCCTGTCAGAATAACTGCATACTGCATAAAAACGTTTCCCTCCTGTTCATCCAGTCTCGCTGTCTTATCCTAGGCACTTGCCTTCTTTTCTTTGCGAAAAGCACTATGGTTCGTGCGTTTGCGCTCAAAAAAAGGCACAGATTTAGGAGCCCGGCACATGCGGTCACCGCAATAGAATACCATGCGTTTGGGGGTACGTCAAGTAAAAATATTATATATATACGAGTTTTGCGTGGCGGAAGATCCTGTCTTCTGCTCCTCAGACAGTTTGCGGAGCAAAACTCGTCGCCGCCGACAGATCTTTCCGCCGCGCAGACACGCAGATTATTTAATCTTCTTCACTGATGCGCCGAAGTCGATGACGGCTTTCAGACGGATGTTTCTCGGGTCGCCGTTATACTCTTCCTTCATGCGCTCGAGAAGGAGGCGCACCGCGGTCTGGCCGATCTTTCGGATCGGCTGGATGCCGATGGTCAGCGTCGGATTATACACGTGCGCGATCGTCTGGTTCTCAAAGCCGACAAATGACAGCTCATCCGGGATCACGATCTTCTTTTCGTTGATGTACATGACGGCACCGCAGGTAAGGTCATTACCGCTCGCGAAAACGGCCGTCGGACGGTCCTTTTTCTGCATAAAACGAACCATGGCCGTGTATCCGCTTTCTTCCGAAACGTTCTCGAGATACAGGAGCTCGGGGTCGACGGAAAGGCCCGCCTCTTCGTGTGCTTTTCGATAGCCCGCGACACGGTCATCCGTGGTGTTAAAGCCCTGCGTTCCGCCGATGAAACCGATCTTCTTGTGACCGTTATCGATCAGGTGCTTCGTGATGCGGTAAGCGATGTCTACGTTATCGATGGTAACGGAGTCGCAGGAGACCTGCGGGTATTCCATATCGATGAAAACGATCGGGACGTCTGCCTTGGTCGCGCGGTCGATGTCCTCCTGGCGCACGTTCATCGGCTGCATGATGATGCCGTCGATCTGCTTGTTGATCAGGAAGTTGATCTTATCGGAAGCGCCCGTCGGATCGCCCTGGTTATAGTCGCAGATGATCATACTGTAGCCGTTGGCGTACAGCTCCTGGTCGATAAAGGAAAGGATCGAAACGCCGTAGTAATCGGAAAGGCTCGGGATCAGAACGCCGACAGACATCGTCTTTCTCGTCTTCATGCCGCGCGCGACGGTATTTACCTGATAATTCAGGGCAGCGATCGCGTTTTCGATCTGCTGACGATTCTCTTCGAGTACATTTCCCCCGTTAATGAACTTCGAAACGGTCGAGATCGAAACACCTGCCATTTTAGCAACATCTTTGATCGTAGATGACATAGGCCCTTATCCTCCTCGGTCAAAACATCATCCAGTAAAGGCAAGAGAACAATACCACCGATAAGGTCTCTCCCAAAGCTCCCCTTTTCACGATCCTTCTCATGTATGACGCAAGAAGGAGTGATATCGCAAGGAGAAGTACCTTGATCGCGAAAAGCTCTCTTTTCATTATAATCGAGAAAACGAAAACTATCACCATGGGGACGAGTCGAATTACCAAAAATTTCACAGAATCGAGGACGCTCTGTCCGCTGCCCTGGATACGTCCGAAGAAGTTGTCGCAGAGCTGCAGCATGGTGATCGAGACAAATACCATGATCGAAAGGACAAATTCGACCAGGAGGAAAATGTCGAGTTTCAGGAATCCGGCGCCTTTCCACAGGAGTGTGAGCATGAAGAATACGCCCGCCAGAAGGAACGTGAACGCCGCGTGGATCGGCCACATCGAGCGGTTCGATCTGACCTTTCGGTTCTTGACCTTTTTAAGAAACGGCATCAGGAAGAACGCGGAGCTTAAGTACGTCACGCATACCCAAAGAAGCAGCACGACCTGATATGCCGACTGTTTTCTTAGGATAAAGAACAATGTTACCAGCGCGAAAAGCACTCCCAGGAAGCCCTGCAGCGCCAGAAGGTGGTTCAGTGCGCTCCTGTACTTTTCCGCGATCGAACGGCCGCGGAGCTTACCGGAACGGTTTCTCGCAAGTTCAGGGGCCGCGCCTGCGGTTGCGGGGTCAGCGCCTGCACCTGTCGCGTCTCTGGTTCCCGCGCCGTCTTCCCCGCCTCCGCGGTTTCCGGCATTGGCCGGCGCGAGCTTTTTATTCGGCGGAAGCGTCGCCGCATAGACGAAGAACGAAACGACCGTAAAGATCGTGCAGATCATCTTCATCGACCAGGTAAGGAGCGGTGCCTTGGAAACGCCCTTTTGGAGCAGGATATGGTTCTTGATGTAGTTGACCATATACGTCTGCATCTGCGGGTTATTCAGAACGATCACGGATGCGATCTCCGGATTGCTTCTGCTGCCGGTCCTCGCGAAATAACGGTTCGCGTCGGAAGAAAGGAAAAGCTCCGGTGCCGAGCTTTCGGATCTCGTTCCGGAAGTAAACTTCGTATCCTCACCGGAAAGCCTCTCGTAAAGGCTGTCCGCGGTCTTCCCGGATTCGGCGAAGATCGCCACGCGGCAAGAAGGCGACGTCGTCCCGATATCGCCCAGATCGGCATTGCCGTCAAGTTCCGGAGAAACTAAAAACAGATCGGAGATCTTATCGCTTTCGGCCGCGATCTCAAGGCCGGGAAGCGCGTAGTCGCCCTCACAGAAAAGGATCAGTCCTTTCGGCGCGGAGACCTTATCGATCTTCTTTTGCATCTCTTCTTTCGAGCAGGAGTCGTCGATCACGTAATACGACGCGATGTCCATTCTCGAAAACATCTGACTGTAGTCCATCTGCGGGAACATGATGTCCTCGTGGACGAAGCAGATCGCGGCGCGCCCGCTCGAGCTGTCATTTCGTTTCGGGATCAGGATAAAAAGCGACGCGACAATAAGGATCACAGCCAGGACTATGACGCATATCAAGCGGATCAGGCGGATCTTCTTCATTGACCTCTCCCGTTACTCCATCGCCACCAGACGGTCGCCCAGCGCGCGGATGTCCTCAGGTCCCAGGATAAGGATCATGTCGTCCTTACTTACGACGGAAGAAAGCTTGTCGACGATCTCGTCTTTGGAGTTAAAGAAGATCGCGTTGCCGCCGCGCTTATTGATCTCGTCGGCGATGTCCTTCGAGGAAATGTCGCCCGGATTGACCTCACGGTCAGAGAAGATCTCGTCGAAGAATACGTCTTCGCAAGGAAGAAGTGACGTTACGTAATCCTCGAAAAGCACCTTGGTACGGGAGTATGTGAGCGGCTGGAAGACCACCCATGTCTTATTGTGCGGTACATGAGAAGCCGCGTCGAGAGTGGCTCTCGCGGCGCTCGGGTGATGCGCGTAGTCGGTAACGACCATCGCGCCCTTGAAGTAGCCCTTGATGGTGAAGCGGCCCTCTGCTCCGGTGAACTCGGACAGTGCTTTTCGAGCGGCCTCGCCGGTACCGCCTGCCAGAGAAGCGCAGGCAATTGCCGTCAGGGCGTTGTAAACGTTATGCGTGCCCGGGATCGCGAGCTGGATGTGCGTGTACGGACGGCCTTTGAAAAGGACGTCAAAGCCCGCCTTGCCGTCAGTGTATTCGATGTTGACGGCGCAGAAATCCGGGTCTCTCTTAAAGAAGTCGAAGCCCTCGCCCGCAAGGCCCGTCGTCAGGATGCGCGGCTCTTCCATGCCGAGTTTGGCGCGAACGCCCGGGATGCGCTTCACGCACTCCTGCACGTTCTTGTCACCGGCCGGGATAACGAGCGTTCCCTCCGGAGAAAGCTTCTCGGTAAACTGCGCGAAAACGTCGATGACCTCATCGATGCTACTGTAGCAGTCGACGTGGTCGTAATCGATATTCGTGATCGCCGCGATCGTGGAATAAAATTCCAGGAAAGATCTGTGATACTCACATGCTTCGGAAACGAGGAGCTGGTCCTTCGATCCGAGATAAACGCTTCCGCCGAACGCGTCGAGCTCCGCGCCGAGATGAACCGTCGGGTTCGCGCCGCTCGCCAGAAGGATCAGCGAGACCATCGATGTGGTGGTCGTCTTACCGTGCGTTCCGGAGATGTTGATGACGTTATTGAAGTTTCTCGTGATCAGGCCCAGGAACACGGATCTCTCCATCACGGTGAGTCCTTTTTCACGGGCATAAGCGAGTTCCGGATTTCCGGGAAGGATCGCCGCAGTATGCACCACGATATCCGGGTTGAATTCCTTAATATTTTCAGCACTGTGGCCGCCGTAAACGGTGATGCCGACTTCCTTTAATTCCTCGGTCCTTTCAGACGGGTGCATGTCCGATCCGCCTACGATCAGGCCGTAATTTACGGCAATACGGGCAAGGCCGCTCATGCTGATGCCGCCGATGCCTACGAAAAATACTCTCTTGCCGGACGGCAAGTCTTTCATTCCCTCACTCATAAATTGTCTCCAATGATCTCCCAATGTCATGTGATCGCGGGTATTTCTAAAAAAATAAAGATACCCTCGCGCAAAGGCCAACGCATTTGCCCTATTATTATACCCTTTTTGCGCCGTAATATGATGAATGTGATTAAAAAATATGTTATTCTACAGATTAGTGGGTATAAAGGTCCAAGGCAGGGCCGGGAGGTATGTATGGAAATAACTGACATCGTGATTCGCAAACTTTCTTTGGACAGCAAAATGAAAGCCATAGTTTCCATTACATTTGACCAGTCGTTCGTCGTCCACGATGTCAAAGTCGTCGAAGGCAACAATGGTCTTTTTATTGCCATGCCGAGCCGAAGAACTCCCGAAGGCGAGTTCAAGGACATCGTTCACCCCATCAACTCCGAGTTCCGTGAGATCATCTCTTCTCAGGTCCTCGCGAAGTACAAGGAAGCCATCGAGCAGCTTTCCATGCAGGTGGCCGATATCGCTCCGGCAGAAGAAGCCTGATCCTTCGGGCGCAGCCGCTGTTTTCGGAATTACACTTTCTGCCGCGCCCGCGCCAAAAGCACTTTTCCCGGACATTTCAATCAGATCTCAAATAGAAGCCGGCTTCGATCCGGTTTTCTTTTGAAGTATATGGTAAAAAAACTTTGAAACAATTAGGGGGATTTTACATGAAAAAATTCACTGCTATCCTTCTCACCGTCGCCATGGCGCTTTCGCTTGCCGCCTGCACAGGCAAGAGCAAAGACACCAAGAAGACAAAAAAGACGAAGAAGACGAAAAAGACAGAGATCGAAACGGATGAAACGGAAGAGCCTACCGAGACACCTTCCGAATCTCCGACAGAGACCGAAACGGAACCTACCACTCCTCCTCCGAGCGTCCTGACCTTTGACGAGTCGCTCGACTACATCGGTATTTCCACTCCTTTTGAAGACTGGGGCTTCTACGCCGTATTCGACGAGAACCAGGGAGAGACGTATACCTACGGTCTGGTCGCGGACAGGCTTGAGATCCAAGAACCCGGCTACGATGCGCTTCAGCAGGCGATCGATTCTGATATAGCGATCATGCGCGATCCCGAGATCGACTACTTCTACGAAGAAGGTGTTCAGTTCCTTCAGGACCATGCCGACGGAAAAACGGTCTCCACGCTCATCAAGGGTTTCAGAACCCCGATCTTCCGTGCCGATTCGCAGATCCTCTCCTTTGCCCTTACCGAAGCCACGGATCTTGAAACGGGCGAATTCCTGACATATAACTATCTCTCCGCGACCGGCGAGCGCCTCTACCAGGATGACGTCATTTTGGACCGTGACCGCATGTCAGATTATTTCATCGAACTCTTCAATAAAGCGGATGCCGACAATGAGTACCTCGAATGGATTCAAAAAGAGGTCGGCGACATCCTCGACGGACGTCTGGAATTCACTATGTCCTACGATGCCATCTACGTTCTTACCGAGGGCTATAGCCTCGATAACAACTACTATGCGTACAAGATCCCGGTCATCGGTCATGAGGAACTCTTTAACGTCGAGTATTTCGGAAAAACGCCGAATGTTTATTCCATCCGTGGCGATATCAACGACAAACTCGTCTGGGACGTAGACGGTGACGGACAGCTCGATGAGATCGAAGCCAGCAGCGTATATAACGATTCTGCGGGACCGGAATTCGTCACCATCACCATCCGCTACAATGACTACACCTTCGACTCCAAAGCCGAAAACCTTGATGTCATCTCCTACGGCATAGAAGAGCTTCTTTTCATGAAGTCCAACGACGGCAACTATCTCTATGTCAGAATGACCGCGCCCGATTCTTACGTAGATACCTACATCTTTAAGATCGAGAACAACCAGCTCACATACGTTGACATGTGCTACGACTTCTTCCGTTCCGGTGCAATGATCGATCCGAGCTGCTTCGGAGTTGCAGGTTTCATGGACACTCTCGGTTCCGGTGTTTTCTATAACGAAGCAAGCATCCTCGGTAACGACGGCAAGCCGGATTATCTGTACGATTACTGGAGCTGTCAGGAGGATGCCGTTACATGCAAAAAAGACATTAAGGGAACCAGTATCGATCCGGAAACCCTGGATCCGATCGAAGAGGTCACGATCCCGGCAGGCACATGTGTCCGTACATACCTTTATAACCCGATGACACAGAGCCTGATCGTCGAGACCCTGACAACGGATCTGGACGCGAACCAGTACGTCGAGCTCGACTTCAAGAAGGACGAAGACTGGAACCTCACCGTAAACGGAAAAGACATCAACGATCTGTTCTACTCGATCATGTTCTGGGGCTGATCTTTCCGCAAGAAAGCATACCTGGACTGATCTTCCCGCAAGAATGCGCGTCATGGTATAATTTCATATAGATACAATATGCGGCGCCTGACGGACCGGTTTCGGACTGTCGGCGCCGCACATTAGATCGCAAGATCACAAAGAACAAAGGACAAAGAAAAGGAAACAGATATTTCAGGAGGTATCAAACCATGAAACGTTTGATCGCTGTTCTTCTCTCCGCTTCCATGGTCCTCGCACTCGCGGGATGTGGTAAGAAGGACGAGAAGGAAACCAAGAAGACCAAAAAGACAAAGGCAACCGAGGTAACGGAAGAGACAGAAGATCCTTTTGAAACCGAATCCGAGTCCGAGTCTGAATCGGAATCCGATACGCAAACCGAATCAGATACAGATCCGTCCATCAGCTCCGGCGACGGCCACAGGATCGCGACTCCGAAGGATTATCCGATCTCCCCTGATTTCGTGATCTCCCACGATGCGGAGAATGTCTACTATTCCAGAGTCTCACATCTCAGCGCATACGGTGAGCCGTACGATAACAATGGCCGCACCATGGCATGTCTCATGTTTAAAGAGATCGATTCGATCCGTTTCGAGGCAGAAGAGCAAGATACTTACAGTCAGCTCTGGAACACGCTCGAAGCGATGTTTGGTCAGCTGGACATAAACTATGATGAACTAT
This sequence comes from Clostridiales bacterium, assembly GCA_017561715.1. GTDB lineage: Bacteria > Bacillota > Clostridia > Saccharofermentanales > Saccharofermentanaceae > Scatonaster. The sequence goes on from JAFZBN010000018.1 coordinate 342,936, forward strand.
ACGAGAAGCTTCTTCCGCAGTTCTGCGATAATATCGCCCAGGGAAAAGCGAAGGATTACACGATGAAAGAAAAACTCACTTTCTTCCGTGCCGATACCGAGTATTTCTCTTTCATGATCAAGCAGGATTATGACTGTGATATGGAGAATGCTTCGATCAAGACATATAACTACGCTACATCTGACGGACGCGAGATCAGTTTTAACGATATCGTCACCGACAAGCAGGGCTTCTCCGATTTCTTCATCGAGTATATCTCCAATGGCGATTACTACGATTTTGAGATCAGGCAGGCAAGAGATCTGGCAGGCAACATGCTCGTTGACGACGAATTTGCTTTCCCGGTCGAGTTCCTTCTCGGTTATGACGGCATCTACTTCGTCTATTCCGAAAACAATGTATATCCGACCATTTTCAAGATCCCGGCCATGTATTGCGCCGATTATATCGACATGAGCTATTTCGGCAAAACGCCCGAAACCTACACGCTTTCCAACGACGGCTACGGCCGTATCACATGGGATATCTACGAGGACGGAGTTCTGGAAGAGATCCATCCGGAGTTTATCACCGATGAGTACGACAGCATCGTCGGTATCGATCTTGTCATGGACGATCTGATGCGTGTATCAGTTCCGGATGCCGATCTGGTCGAGGGTGATCAGTTCATGGGCATGAAGCTCGTAAAAGGTAACAACACCTACTACGCTTACATCACCATGGCTTTGGAAGAAGACGCATGCAACAACTATGTTTTCGAATTAACAGGAAGCGCGGGCTTTGAATACGTCGGCAAATTCACCGGCAGCTTCACCGACACCTGGTATGATCCGGTACAATTTGTTCTCACACAGTACAGCGAAGTATTCGGAACGGGAATCGCCGGCAGGGATTTCTCCGGGGTAAAGACCGCTATCCCGGAACCGATCAGCGATTATTACTACAAGGATGCTGTTGTCGTCGCTGCCAAGGACATTCCTTGCAAAGATCAATCCGGAGATGATTATACGATCCCCGCGGGCACCGTCGTTCTTCTCTTCGGTTATGAGGCAGACGGTAACGAACTCGAAGCCATGACGTTGAACAAAGACGCGACGAAAAACAAGCTCGTATCGATCGATTATGCCATCGACGGCTACACCGTCCTTATCAACGGCGAGAATCAGGACGACGTCTTCGACGGCATCAGATACGCCGGCTGATCCAATCCACGATACGCAAAAATCCAAAGAGGCTGTCTCACACGAGGCAGCCTCTTTCTTACAAATGATTCGAGGACCCAGATAAGATCAAAGCGCTGTATTTCGCCAAATGATCTTACCTTCCGCTCTTCCGAATAAGATCAAATCGATGATTTCCACCAAATGATCTTATCTTCCCCTCGTCCGGATAAGATCAAATCGCTGTTTTCCTCCAAAAGATCTTATCTTCCCCTCATCCAGATAAGATCAAACCGCCGTATTTCGCCAAATGATCTTACCTGCCGCTCTTCCGGATAAGATCAAATCGCTGTTTTCCTCCAAACGATCTTATCTCCCCCTCATCCAGATAAGATCAAACCGCCGTATTTCGCCAAATGATCTTATCTTCCGCTCTTCCGGATAAGATTAAATCGCTGTTTTCCTCCAAAAGATCTTATCAGTAAAAGAAAAGGGCCGCCTTCCGAAAAAGGCAACCCTTTCATCATTCATTTCACAAGAGGAAGAAGAAATCAGTCCTTCTTCTCTTCCTTTGCCTCAGCAGAAGCATCCTCAGAAGCCTGCGCCTCGCGCTCTGCCTTGTCTTTCTTATCGGTCTGCTCGAGTCTTTCGATCTCTTTTGCGATGGCCGCACTGTCGGCGAGCATCTCGTCAGCGGTTACGCCAACGCTGCCTTCGGAAGCACTCTCGGAAGCATCCGCTCCGGCACCCTCAGTGGAAGCACCCTCGCCCTCAGCCTCAGAAGCCGGAGCCTCAACCGCAGCAGTAACGACTGCGCCGCCACTGACGTAGATCTCTTCGAACTCCGGTCCTTCGATCTTCTCTTTTTCGAGAAGTCTCTGGGCAACGGCGTTGAGGATATCCATCTTATCGTTGAGGATATCGAGAACGTCCTTATACGCCTTATCGATGATGCGAGCGATCTCGGCATCGATCTCGGCAGCGGACTGCTCACTGTAAACACGTGTGTGACCATAGCTCTTACCGATGAATACCTCATCGTCGTCGTCGAAGATCACGTTCGGGAACTTCTCGGACATACCGTAACGGGTGATCATCTCACGGGCAATACCGTTGCAGTGCTGAAGGTCAGACGAAGCACCTGTGCTGATCTCGCCCAGGATGATCTGCTCCGCGGCACGTCCGCCCAAAGAGATCATGATGGAATCGATAAGCTGTTTCTTCGTTGTATAGTAGATGTCCTCATCCGGCTTGTGCGCGGTATAACCGCCGGCACCGCCTGCAGGGATGATGGATACTCTCTCGACGTGCTCGGTCTCGGAAACCGTACGGAGTACGATCGCGTGTCCTGCCTCGTGGAAAGCGGTCAGGCGCTTTTCCTTGTCGGTGATGACACGGCTCTTCTTCTCCGGTCCTACCATGACCTTAAAGACGGCCTCGGAAACGTCAGCCTTAGAGATCTTCTTCGCGTTACGGCGGGCTGCCAGGAGAGCTGCCTCATTAAGAAGGTTCGCAAGATCGGCACCTGTGTAACCGGGAGTGATCTTCGCGATCTCCTTAAGATCGACATCGTCCTCGAGCGGCTTATTCTTTGCGTGTACTTTCAGGATGTCCGCACGGCCCTTGATGTCAGGACGGGAAACCGCGACACGACGGTCGAAACGTCCCGGACGCAGGAGCGCCGGGTCAAGGATATCGACACGGTTTGTTGCCGCGATAACGATAACGCCCTCATTCGGACCGAAACCGTCCATCTCAACGAGCAACTGGTTCAATGTCTGCTCGCGCTCATCGTGACCGCCGCCCATGCCGGCACCACGGTGACGACCTACGGCATCGATCTCATCGATGAAGATGATGCACGGAGAATTCTTCTTCGCGCTGTCGAAAAGGTCTCTTACACGGCTTGCACCGACACCGACGAACATTTCAACGAAGTCGGAACCGGAAATGCTAAAGAACGGAACGCCCGCCTCACCTGCTACGGCCTTAGCCAGCAAAGTCTTACCTGTACCAGGCGCGCCGTGAAGGAGGATGCCCTTCGGGATCTTCGCGCCGAGCGCGGAATACTTCTTCGGGTTCTTAAGGAAGTCAACGACCTCCGTGAGTTCTTCTTTTTCTTCGTCCGCGCCGGCAACATCGGAGAAGTTGACCTTGTTCTTAGACGGGTCGAAAAGCTTCGCCTTGGATCTTCCGAAGTTCATCGCGGATCTGCCTTCACCTGCGTTTCTGCTGAAGTTGACCCAGATGAAGAATACCATCGCACCGATCATCAGGAAGATCATGACGCCCGACATGATCGCGGAAACGTCTGTCGGCTGCTTGTACTCGAAGCTCTCGATCGAGCCGGACTTTTCGGCTTCCATAAGGATCGTCAGGACGTGGTCCTCGGATTCGTAAGGAACCTTCTTGCTGACTTCTTTCTTCTTTCCGGTCTCAGGATCCTTGTACTTGAAAGAAAGCGTGTTGCCGTTTAAGACGACATCTTCTTTCGTAATGCTCTTATCCTCGATCATATTCAGCGCTTCGGAAAGTGAAGTGCTTTTTCCGGAACTGTCATTTAAGAACATCATGCACGCGACTACCAGGATCACGATCAGGACCAGGTAGAACGGCAATCCGCTAAATGACTTTTTCGGTCTTTTTTCAGTTTGACTCATTTGTCACCTCCATCAAGTTCGAGTACGCAAACATCCGGGAGATTTCTGTACTTTCCGGCATAATCCAGTCCGTACCCGACGATAAACTCATCCGGCACCTCGATGCCGATGTAATCTGCCGAGTAATCCACCTTACGGCGGGACGGTTTGTCAAAAGCGGCCACGACCTTCACGCTCTTCGGCTCTCTCGCGCCGAGCTCACGGATCAGGCACTGCATCGTGACGCCGGAATCGATGATGTCTTCCACGATCAGGACATCCTTGCCTCGGATATCATTGTCCACGTCCTTACGGATCTGGACATTCCCGGTTGACTTCGTACCGTTGTAGTAACTGGAGACCTGCATGAAATCAAGGATCATCGGCACTTCGATCTTACGGATCAGATCGGCAAGGAACACGGACGCGCCCTTTAAGATGCCGATCACGACGAGATCTTTATCAGCGTAATCCTTCGTGATCTGTTTGCCCAACCGGTCGACTGCTTCCGCAATTTCTTCACGTGTGATCATTACTTCGGTAATCTTTTCCATCTTCCGGTCCTCCCATTCATGTCGTCTCTTCGAAAAATTCCAACACGCACAGGGCTTCTTCCCTGCCGTTTGTTTCCTTTTCCTTTTCAGCCCTGTACTTTTCCGCGGAAAAAGCATCCGTAAAGCCTACGGCGTGTGCCACCCCCGGCAGCCACAAGGTCTCATTGCCCCTCCCTATCAGGAGCACCCGGTCCCGAAACCTCTGCGGGATATGCGCTTCATTCATGAATCGGCGCAATTCCTTGGTGCAGGAGCTTCCTGCCCGGCTTATGGTATCGCCCTTCCTTCGGGTCCTGATCACTGCGTCAGAAAGCACCGAGGGCGGGAAAAACCACGTCAGATTATTATATACTATGTCCCCCTCATTCTCAAGAAAGCGGAGACGCATTGGCGCAAAACTTTGACAAAAATTTACTATTTCCCCTATAGGGAGCGACGAAAGGGCAATTTCCTGATACTCCTGCCCCATCGGGACCACGATTCCCGTGCCCTTAAGATACCCGCCTTCTTCCATGGCAAAAGCACCTGTCCCGCGAAAGCTGATCTCGCCGTTTTCACGGACTGCGACCCTCTCACCGGGAAGGTCGATGGACGCGGATCCTTCGGCCTTTTCGGAAAGTTCCAGTACCGCTTCCCAGTGGACGGATTCGATATCGACGACATCCCCGAACGTCCGGATCGCCAGGAGCCTTAAGACTCTTCTTCGAAGCGCGCGCGGCATGTCAGCAAGCGCAGACTGCGAAATACTTAGGTCCTCATCTCCGGAAAGATCCTCCAGCGCCTTCTCGGCAAGAGAATCGAGATAGTCATTTTCTTCCGAAACTCTTTCCGAAAGACCGACCAGAGCGGAGACCGGATCTCTTCCCGTCCCTTCTTCGATCTTCGGGAAGATCTCATGGCGGAAAAAGTTTCGATCATAGGCGGTATCTTCGTTTGTAACATCGTTACAAACCTTGATATTTCGGGCTTTACAGAACGAAAGGATATCTTCTTTATGCAGGCACAAAAACGGGTGGATGACGTTGCCGTTTTTCGGTCGGATGCCGCAAAGGCCTTCCATTCCCGCGCCTCGGAAGATGTGCATGGCGATACTTTCCGCCTGATCTTCCATGTGATGCGCGACAGCGACGGTCCCTTCTTCTCCGCAGATCTCGTTAAAGAACGCGTATCTTTGGAGCCTTCCCGCGGTCTCGAGGCTCAGTCCCTCTTCTTTTGCGACCTTCGGGATATCGATGTGCGCGACGTGAAGCGGCACGCCGAGATCTTTACAGAACTCGGAAACGACCTTCTCGTCGTGGTCTGCTTCTTCTCGGATCCCGTGATGGATGTGTGCGCAGGAAAGGGAGATATCCGGATATTTTCGGTCACAGATATCCTTTAAAACGAACAGAAGCGCCATCGAATCGGCGCCCCCGGATACACCGACCACCAACGGGCCTGCCGAAAGCAGCCGGTTCTTCTCAATATATTCTTCGACCAAAGTGATCAGGTCTTTCACGTTAAATTCCCGTCCTTAAAACTGCCCGGGATCGTCAAAGTAACCCGGCTCGGAACTTTCGCCCGGATCGTCGTACTTATCGGACGACCAGTCGATCGAATCAAGTTCTTCAAACTCCATCTCGGAATCCCCGCCGAAAAGCGCCGCGTCAAGGGCGTTCGGAGCAGGCTTCGGGATCGGCGCAGGTACGGGTGCCGCGGCAGGTGCCGGAGCAGAAGCGATCGGAGGCAGGGATGCCTCAGGTGCCGAAGGCGCAGAAGCGATCGGAGGCAGGGATGCCTCAGGCGCTGGTGCAGGTGCAGCCGGAGCCGCAGGCGCGCTCTCGATCACGGCATCCGGGATCTGAAGCGAGGGCTCACCGAAAAGCTCTTCCGGAACCGGAACCGCTTCATCACTCCACGGCGGCGGTGCGTCCGCATCCGAAGGACCGGCAACGGCATTCGGATCGGCCTTTTCCTTTTCGAAGAACGTCGTTCTGGAGCCGTTCCAAGAGAGGTAAACGTCTCTGGTCGGGCCCTGACGGTTCTTAGCGACGATGATCATCGCGCGCTGGATCTCTTCCGCGTCGTACTTTTTGAACTTCTGCTGATTATTGTTGTTCTCTTCTTCGTCATCGGATTCTTCCTTGTGCTTGTAGTAATCCGGACGGTGGATAAACATGACCATATCGGCGTCCTGCTCGATCGCACCGGAGTCACGAAGGTCAGAAAGGATCGGACGGTGGTCATCACGTCTTTCCGATTCACGCGACAGCTGAGCCAGCGCGATGATCGGTACTTCCAGTTCTTTTGCCATGAGCTTTAAGGCACGGGAAATATCCGAAACTTCCTGCTGACGGGAAGCGTTCTTTCTTTCCGATACCGGATTCATGAGCTGCAGGTAGTCGATACAGATAAGTCCGAGCTTCTTGCCCAGTCGGTTCTGCAGTTCTCTGCAGCGCGTTAAGATCTCGGCGGTATTTAAGCCCGAGTGCTCGTCGATATAAAGTGGCGTGTTACCGAGTCTCGGAAGCGAGGCGTTGATCCTTGTAAACTCATCCGAAGACAGGGACTTGGATCTCTGAAGTGTGGAGATCGAGATATCGCAGCGGGAGGCCAGGATACGGTTGGCGATCTCCTGCGCGTTCATTTCCAGGGAGAAGAAAGCGACCGGAAGGTCATCTTTCAGCGCGACATTCACGGCGATATTGATAACAAAAGCCGATTTACCCATGGAAGGACGGGCCGCGACGATCGTAAGCGTACCCGGACGGAAGCCGTTCGTAACGTAGTCGAGCTGCGTGAAATGGCTTCGAACGACCTTATCCTTCGGCGGATTTACGATATTGGCAACGGTCTCCTTAAGGACGTCCTTAAGAGAAACCAGCGAGTCATCGGACTTGCTGTCACGAAGCTCGGCGAGTCTGGAGATCGCGATCTCGATGAGGTTACCCGGATCCGTCTCACCCTCGTAGGTCTGACGTGTCAGGTCTTCCATCGACTTGATGATCTTTCGGCTCATGGACTTCTGGCGGACGATCCTGCAGTACTCGGTCAGGTTCGAAAGAAGCGCGTGCGCGTCCACGATGGAACTTAAGTACGCCATGCCGCCGACTTTGTCGAGTTCACCCTGTTTTTTGAGTTCATCACCGACCGTGATGAGGTCGATGGACTTTGATTCGGAATAAAGACGATAGATCGTCTCAAAGATCTTCTGATGTGCCGGAGAATAGAAATCGTTCGCGACAAGATATGCGGCAACGGTCGGGATCACCTTCTGTGAATCCAAACAGCAACACAGTACCGCGATCTCCGCGTCGTTATTCTGCGGGGGTACGCGTGTCAGGATAGATCTATCTGTCGTCTCCGGATTTGGCATTCAAAAACTCCTTACTCAGCAGCAACGACTTCTACGTTGACCTTAACGGAAACCTTCGCGTGCAGCTTCGCGGTAACTTCGTAGGTGCCGCAGGCCTTGATCGGGTTCTTGATGTCGACGTTCTTCTTATCTACCTCAAAGCCCGCCTTCTTAATAGCCTCAGCTACGTCCATAGCGGTAACGGCGCCGTAGAGACGTCCGCCCTCACCTGTCTTTACTTCGAGCTTAACGGTCTTTCCGTCGAGGAGCTTACCATTGGCTTTTGCTTCCTCAAGGAGACGGCGGGCCTGTTCTGCCTCGGCGCCCTTCTTGAGCTTGTTCTTATTCATGTTATCTGCGGTAGCTTCGCAGGCCAGTTTCTTTTTCAGAAGGAAATTTCTGGCATATCCGTCATTTACCTCGACGATATCATCTTTCTTTCCGAGACCCTTGACGTCTGCTAATAAAATGCACTTCATTTCCCTTTTCCTCCGGATTCCTTGTTTTTCTTATTTGCCCGCCCCGCATGGCGTTAAAGCCCGTACTTTACGGCTTTCCACGCTCCCTTGCGCGGCGTTTTTCGGCAAAAAATAAGCACCCGTATCAATAATACAGGTGCTTATCATTATAAACTCTAAAAGCCTTTATGTAAACGGAAATTAGTCCGCTACGAACGGCAGAAGTGCAACATGTCTTGCACGCTTGATAGCAATTGTGAGCTCTCTCTGGTGCTTAGCGCATGTACCTGTCATACGCTTCGGCAGGATCTTGCCGCGCTCGGAAACGAACTTTCTGAGACGAGCTGCGTCCTTGTAATCAATTGCTTCAACCTTATCGGCACAGAAAGCGCAGACCTTTCTTCTGGAACGTCTCTGCTTCATGCCGCGGTCACCGAACTCACGAGCCGGTGCCTTAGGTGCTCTATTTTCAGCCATAGTAATGTAATCTCCTTTCGAAAGATATCGGACACATCGAAAATCAATGCATCCCTTTCCTGTTAATAACCCATTACGTCAAAAGGAAGCTGTGAACTATCGTCTGAATCTACAGAAGCCTCGAAGCCCGGATCGATCTGCTGTGCCGGCGGCGGAGTCTGTGCTACGACAGATGCCGTAGAAGCAGCCGGAGCTGCGGACTGTGCCGGAGCAGAAGCCTGACCTTCAGATCTTGTATCGACGAATTCGATCTCGTCGACAACGACCTCGGTCACATATCTCTTCTGACCATTCTGGTCATCATAGCTTCTGGACTGCAGGGAACCGACCACTGCGATACGGGAACCCTTGTGGAAATAGTTTCCGAGAAGAGTTGCCTGCTGACGCCAAGCGACACAGTTGATGAAATCAGACTGTCTCTCGCCGTTCTGGCTCTTGAAGCGTCTGTCACATGCGATCGTGAAAGAGCAAACAGCGATATTGCTCGGAGTCTGCTTTACTTCCGGATCCTTGGTCAATCTACCCATTAGAATTACTTTGTTCATAGTCGTTACTCCCTTTTACCGAATTACTCCTCAATGCGGATAACAAGGAAACGCAGTACGCCTTCTGTGATCTTCAGCACACGCTCGATCTCCTTCGGGAAATCGGCATCAGATGTGAAGTTGAACAGAAGATAGAAACCGTCCTTCTGATCCTCGATCTCGTAAGCCATACGCTTCATACCGATAGACTCCATAGAATCAACAGTAGCGCCGGACTCGATCTTAGCCTTGATTGCCTCAGTTGTAGAAGTAATACCTTCATCACCGAGTACAGGACTCAGAACGACCATCATTTCATACTTGTTCGCCATGATTTCTCACCTCCTCCTGGACTAGAACGGCTCTCATACCTATTTCGATGAGAGCGAGGATATTTCTCACATATAATCTATATGTTAACTGCATCCTTCGCAGCACGAGATAGAATATCACATGTTACAAAGTCGGTCAAGCCCGAAGTTTCAAAGAGAGAAACCATTTTTTCCTTCTCCGCCCGAGGGCAGAAAATATCTTTCTCCAGATCAAGCCTTCCCCCACACCGAAAAGAGGAAAAGATCGATCTGACAAAATCAGTATATCGCGGATGCTGTCCAAATATCTACATGATATATGAGTAGTTTGTAGATTATTTTAAATAAATGCTATAATGTCTAACAGTAAGGGAAAAAGAAAACCAAAGTTTGGGAGTTCACATACTATGACTAAGAAAAAACAAATCATCACTCTCATCGTTGTTGCCGCCCTGGCCCTGATTCTGGCTGTTGTCCTGATCATCCGAGGCTGCTCGAAAAAGTCCGGTACGACCGACACGACGGATTCCTCTTCTTCTGCCGTTCAGACAGATTCTGACGGAAACACCATCGCGCCGCCGAGCGACAGCGACACGGACAACACCGAAAACGGAACGACAGCATCCGGTTCTTCCGATGTGACCGATCCTTCCGACCCGTCGGAAAGCGCCGATCCGAGCACGAGCGACAGCTCCAAGTCCAAGGATCCTTCCAAGAAGGAATCCGATCCGTCCGACGGCACGACTAAGGAATCTGAAAGCAAGGCAACCGAGCCTCTCCAGACTCAGCACGAGGGCGAAGGCGAGATCGTGATCATCGACGATACCCCGGGTGGAAACGATAACGGAAACGGAAATGGCAGCGGTAATGGAAACGGTGGCGGTAACGGCGGATCCAACTCCACGACTAAACCGACCTCCAAGCCGACACAGTCCCAGGCTCCGTCCGCGATCGAGCTCCCGTTCGTCCCGATCGAAGATATGTGATCCAAAAGGAGGCGCTAAAGTGAAACTTTCACCGAATTTTCTGATCCATGTACAGGATGATGAGCATCTTCTCATCCCCGTCAGCGACGCCAAGTTTTCCGGAGTCGTCCGCGGCAACAAGACCTTCGGCGCGATCATTTCGTGCCTGAAGGACGAGACCACCGAAGAAGGCATCGTCGAGAGCCTGAAGGCACAGTTTGAAGGCGCTGACGAAGAGATCATTAAAGCCGACGTGGCAAAAGCACTTTCCGAGCTTCGTAAGATCGAGGCCATCACGGACTGATCCGGTATCCGGTATCCGGCACCCGGTAACCGGTAGCCGATAGCCACAAACCAAAACAAAGCAAACAAGAAGCGGCTCGCATCAAAAAGATGCGGAGCCGCTTTTGATTCGGTAAGAATCTCGCCGAAGATCACGCCTGATTCAGTTCATCCAGAAGGCCGAAGCGGTAGCCCTCGCCCTCCAAGAAAGTCAGGACCGCGTCGAGCTCGTTGACATTGCTCGAAGAATCATTGTGCATCAGGGCGATCGCGCCGTTATGGTGATACGTCTTAAAGTGATCCGTGACGTAACCCGGCTCCGGCTGGGCGCTCGGCGTGTAGTCGTTATACGCGATGCTCCAGAACACCGTGGTATAGCCCGCGTCCGTAAGGATCGTCATCAGGCGCTTGGTATAAGTGCCTTTCGGGGTGCGGAAATACGGATCCAGCGTATAGCCCGTCTTCTCATAGAAATACTCCTCCGTGTCGAAGATCTCATTTGCGATCTCCTCGACCGTCATCGGCACCAGATCCGAATGCGTCACCGTGTGGTTGCAGACCATGTGGCCCTCTTCCTTCATGCGGACCGCGTAATCGGAGCATTCCTCGAGGTACATCTTCGTTACGAAAAAGCTCGCCTTGGCGTTGTGCTTTTTGAGCGTATCCAGGATCGACACCGTCTTGTCCGACGGATAGCCGCAGTCGAACGTCAGGTAGATGACCTTATCGCCCTCCGGCACGTTGAGATTGGCGTAGTAGCCGTTATATTCCTCGATGTCGAAGAACTCGTACGACCCCGAGACCGAGTGGTCGGTCTTTCTCTGGAAGCACCAGCTCTCCTTCATGGTGTTATCTAAAGCGTCATATTCCGAAGCCTTGGCAATGATCGACTGGCGCTGCTGCTGCAGCATCGTCAGGTAGTCCGATCCCTCATTCGGCGAAAGCGTCATTTCCGGAGCCGATGGCTGCGTCGCCTCCGAAGAAGTCGTATCCGCGGGAAGCGCCGAAGACGCATCCGAAAGATCAGACGACGCTCCGATCCCCGTTCCGCTGTCCTCGCCAAAAGCACTTGTCTCCGACGGCGGCGCGATCGTGCTTACATCGCCTTCAGAACTTCCGGTCGCCTCCTTTCCCGAAAAACCGGCCGTCGATTCAAACGGCCTGCTCACCGTCGTACTGTTCGAGCATCCGGCCATGAGACCGCTGATCACAGATAAAACTAAAATACTTGCAAATACTCTTTTCATGAGTTACCCCAACATTAAAAACTAGAAGGAAGAGATCCCGAAGCCTTCCGATCCGAAGAAGATCTTTTGCCCTTCTGCATTCATTATAGAGAAAGCATCCGAAAGTGCGTGACAATTCGGTAATGAAGACCCAAAAGCCATCAGGCCTTCTTACGAAGCACCCCGCCGATCCACGCCACCGCGTTTTTGCAGCGCTCTGTCCTGTGCCACAAAAGCCACGCCACCATTACCCAGATCGAAGAACTGATCAGAAGGCGCCCGCCAAGACAGAGGATGCACATCGGGATATTCTCCCGGTCGATCATGCTGAGCGGCAGGACCATGTGGCAGGTAAAAAACGAGATCCCCGCCGCAAGAAGCATCGTCAGCGCGTAAAGAAGATGGTCCTTCCGGTACTCCCAGACCTTCCCGTTTTTGAAATACTCGCGGAAGACCACCCTCGGGAACAATATCATGTTGCTCGTAAATACCGAGACGACCGTCGCCAGGATGATGCCCGTGACCCCGAAGAACTTACAAAGCAGGATGTTCAGGATCACATTTGCCACCGCCTCACCGATCATGATGTACCGGCACTCCCACCAGAGCCCCGCGCTCTCCTCGTAGACCCAGCAGATCTCTCCGCTCAGAAGGATATAAAAATACGCGCTGATCGAAAGCACCACCGGAAGCCCGAGCATCATGTCCTCCCCGACCCATGTCTTCATGAACGGCTGGAAAAGGCACAGCATACAGGTTACCGCCCATGTGCCGCAATTCATAAAGATGAAATTGAACTTCCGCATGTCCGCATAGTTCTTTTCGGGCGTCTCAAGAACGATACTGTTGCCGACCCCGGGCATCAGGGACCGGCAGAGCATGCTGCTGAAAGATAAGATTGCCGCGAGCACGAAATAGTAGTTATTGTACATGCCCGTCACGGCAAGACCGATGAACGCCGAGATACACATATTGTCGATACTGTTTCTGGAAACGCCCGTGATCTTATTGATCAGGATGCCGCATACCCGTTTTTTCAGGTCTTTCTTTTTCTCCTCGGAAAGCACTCCCCGGCAGCGGATGTGCGGGTACCTTTTCCGGACCACATAAGCCAGAACGAGGTTATGTACCACGGTCGAAAGCGGAAGCGAAAGAAGATATAAGTAGAAGTTATGAGTTAAAAGCAGCACCAAAGACGATAACGTGCACTGAAGTACAGATCCGAAAAGATCGATCCGCGAGAGGATATCTCTTCTCTGATGCGCCAGCGGAATGACGGAAACATATCCGAAAAGGACGTAACTTATGACTGTATTCCCAAGAAAAAACAGATAGCAGAAATATAGATTCAGGCCGCCCGGCATCGTCGTGTCCCTGACCAGTCTCGGAAGGACGGGCATCAGGGAAAGCCCCAGAAGCAGGACCAGAAGTCCCACCACGAGATATACTTTTCGGAAATAAGAAAGATATGCGCAGATCTGCTCCTCATCTTTCTCCGCGACCGGCTTATACATGCAGTAGACGATCGCCACTCCGAAGCCGAGCTCCATAAGAGACAAGACCGTCAGTACCGAGGCAAAAAGATTACTGAGTCCCGAGTAGTCCACGCCGTAGCGGTAAAGGATGATCGTGCGCACGACAAAAGGCAGGACCATCGAGATCAGGACCTGGATAAATCCAAACACGATATTGCGTTTTGCGTTTTGGGTACGATCAGACAACTGCCCCTGCTCCTTTTTCCGCGCATTCCTAACAATAATACACCACAGAAAGTCCATTAGGGAAAAACATTTGATAAAATAATAGTCGGAAACAAGGCAAACTTTCTGGAGGCATAAATATGGCAAACACAAAAGTATCCGTCAAGGTGCTGTCAGGCACCTTGGCAATTATCACTATGCTCTCTGCTGCAGTCCTTACTCCGAAAAAAGTAAGTGCTCTCTCAAAAGACTGTTTGGCAGAAAGCGCAGTAAACGTCGCAAGAAATCAGATCGGCTACACGGCAGGTTCCGGTAAATGGACCAAGTACGCCAATGATTTCGACACAAAATGGCCCAACTTCTACAACTATCCGAAGCAGGGCGCAGATTGGTGTGATATCTTCGTTGACTGGTGTTTTGTAACCGCTTTTGGGGAAGCGAATGCAAGAGAACTCCTTCGTCAGCCGACAAAATCATGCGGTGCGGGCTGCTATTATTCCCTGCACTATTTTATGGACTACGGTCAGTATTTCAGCAGAGGAACGAAACTCCCGCTCGCCGGAGACCAGGTCTTCTTCGGAACCAGCACCAATTACGAATCCGGTGTAACTCACACAGGTCTTGTAGAATCCGTCAACTACAACAACTCAACCGTAACGGTCATTGAAGGAAATACAAGCAACAGCGTTCAGAGAAAGACCTATTCGTTCAACTATAACCGTATCCTCGGTTATGGCAGACCGAGATTCACGATCTCGACAGGCGCGCTTGATTTCGTCACCAACCTCTATCAGCAGGCCCTCGGAAGAACACCTTCCGCCGACGAAAGAAACTACTGGGCAGCCAAGATCACAAAGGGTACCATGGGTTCTGCACGTGTTGCATATGAATTCTTCACATCCGCTGAATTCCTCAACAGAAACACCAGTAACGAGGCATTTGTAAACATGCTCTATAAGGGTGTTCTGACCAGAAATCCGGACAGCTCCGGCTTCAACTACTGGGTCGGCCGTCTGAGAGGCGGATCGAGCAGAGTCTCCATCATCCAGGAGATTGCGAACTCCGCTGAATTCAGAAACGATGTTTGCAAATATAAGTACGATATCTTTGCAGGATAGGATCCGTCTGATCAAACGAAATAACTAATTAAACCCAATTATCCTTGTTTCCTAAAAGAGCTCTGCCTCATAAGAGGCAGGGCTCTTCCTTTACCCGCTGCCCGCACGCAAGAAGAAAAAGGCTCCGCTTCAAAAAGAAGCAGAGCCTTTCTTAAACTTATTGATGCTTGCTTTCTGCTGATTGACCAGATCGATCGATCAGCAGATCATCATTCAGAAAATCCTTATCCGATCGCCTTATCCGTGAGCTCGACCTCGTAGTGCTTAATCGAGTCATCCCAGGAGAAAATCGCGAAATTGACCGAGATGGTCGTGGCCGGAGTTGAAGTATCCGGGCTGCACGAGAGCATGACTTCAGTGACACTGTGCGGCGCACAAGAATCGCTCAAGGTCGCTATGCCCGGTTCCACACCATTAAGAAGCACACCGCGGTCCTGGATCGTGAGAGAATACTGAGTAAGGTTCTCAACATCAAAGACAATGCCCTTTTCACGGACTTCCTTAAAGTAGATCTTCACGTTCTTATCTTCGTGGAGCAGTGTTCCTGTCGCTGTAGGAGCAGCTACCGTTACGGAAGCATCGACCACCACATTGTCCAGGTGAACCATATAGTTGCCCTTTCTCTCTGCCGGGTTCGCGATGATGAAAGCACCGCCGATCATACCGACCTGCTGAGAAGCATCGACTTCACCCTCTGCGAGGAATCTGCTGACACTGTGCGGAGCTGTATAGTAGCTGAGATATACGTCATAGATACCGATCATGTTGATGGACAGAGACTCAGCCTGAACGATGATTCCTACGTCCGTCAGGTTTTCGACACCGAGGATCGGGCCTTCCGGAGACAATCCGACGCAAGTGATCTTGACATTGGAGTCTTCGTAGATGACCGTACCTTCGAGAGCCGGAGGCGTAACCGTTACATTCGCGTCGATGACCGTTGTGTTGACCGTAGCGTAATATGTGTTGTACTGAGATACATCGTTATTGACCTCGAACTGAGCACTGATCGTGCCGACCGCCTCAGACGGATCGATCGAATCATCCTGAATGGTTACAAGATTGCCCATGCTGTGCGGTGCGAGCTCGCAGTCATACCATGTCGGATCTGTGATGTTTCTGCCGTTGATCGCAAGTGCCGTGATTCTCGGCTCAACATCCTGAGCTGTCGGGTTGACCATCTCAAAGACAGCACCATCGCCCGTCAGTTCCTTAAAGTAGACCTGCAGATAGTCATCCGAATAGAGCAGCGTGCCTGTCGGAGCCGGTGCCGGTGCAACAGACGAATCGATCACAGTCGTATCGAAAAGCGCCGGATATGTATTCGAATAATCATCGAAGTCAACGATATTGAGCTGGCCGCTGACGGTACCGATCTTCTGCGGAACCTCAGCGAACTCGCACTTGGTAACAACTTCCGCGGAAGTACCAGCCGCAACCTTATCACTCATGATGTAATCCAGGATGGAAATGCCGTCGATCGCAAGAGAATCGCACTGGACCGTTACCTCGTATGCGGCAAGGTTATCTACCGTGAAATGCACACCGTCAGAGTCAACTTTGTTAAAGTGGATGACGGTCTTGTCGTCCTGGTAAACAATGACATCGTAAACATCCGAAGATGCCTTCGGCGGATCTGTCGGTCTCGGTGTCGGAGTCGGATCAAAATCGTCAGAAGGTGTCGGCGGTTCGTCCGTCGGATCCGGAAGGCCCTTGATCTTGCCGAACGCCGCATTAACTTCCCCGAGATCTCCGCCAAACAGATCACTGACCACATCGTCACCATTGGTGAGCGTGTACTTATCCTCGTCCACCTCGAACTTCAGCGTCAGGTTGATCTTGGTGTAAGACTTTTCCTTCTGGTCCTTGATGGCGTCGATGAACTCATCTTCATCCTCCGCATCCTCGAGAGCTGCGCCCGCGTCCGGAAGAGTAACAACGACCTTTACGGAAGTACCCTTCTTTGTCTCCTTGATGCTGTCCGCGTCCATTTCAAAAGTCGCTTTGTCCATGACCGCAGAGACCGCGTCGCAATCACTCATCAGGTCGATCGTCATGAGCGATCCTTCGGAAAAATCACCGGTCTTCTTTAACTTTTTCCCGCTTCTGCCGATAAGCGCTTCCATAACATTATTCGTCGCCTCGGTCAGACCACTCGGCGCCTTGTCCGACTTTTTACATGCGGCCAAAGAACCGATCATAATCGCTGCCATCGCAATGCATGACAGTCTCTTAGTAAGCCCTTTCATCCATTTACCTCTTTCTTCTAATTGCTGTTCCCTTCTCCATGGTTCCCAGCCAAAACCGTTCCCTCGTATTGAGGAGTATAACATATAGACGATCGGGAATGTTCTTTTGTTGCAAAAAATCAGAAAAACCTCGAAGATTAAATAATCTCGAGGTTTTTAAACGATCCGTTGGTCTCACTCAGAACAGCCGGCTGTACACCCCGTAGAGCCGGGTCGCGCCTTTCGGGAAAAACCGGACGCCGTAGTAACCGCAGCGCTCCGAAAGGCTGCTATAGTGAAGGCCTTCTCTCTTTTTCAGCTCCAGAAGTCTCCTTCGGATCTCGTTTTGTCCGTCGATATCTTCCGGATTTTTCCTGCAATAGCGCAGATACACCGCCACCATACTACGCATACGAAGGCGGATCATCCGCTTGATGACCGACCTGTCCCCGAAACTCTCCGCATGCTGCTTGATGAACTCCACATAATGGTCCTGCGCGTATTCCCGATCCAGCACATGCTTAAGTGAATACGAATGGCAGATACTCCCCATACGTCTTCTATGCCGCACCAGGTCCTCATCGATGACCGAGATTTTCTCCGCCCGTTCGAAGATATCGAAGACCGTATATCTACCTTCGAAGATAAGTCCGTCCGGAAATCTTAAGTCCTCGAAGATCTTCCTTCTGTAGAGTTTGTTCCACACGGCGGTCTCGATCTTTTCTTCCACTATCTTTCCAAAAGCACTTGTCCTTGTGATCACGGTGCTTTTCGCCAGGTCTCTGTCCTTTCTTTCTTTGGGAAGAGAAGCGGTGGTATCGTGCCAGGAAAACCCGCACATGGCAATATCTGACTGATCTTTCAAGATCACTTTCAGAAGCGTTTCGATCATGTCCTCGCAAAAAGCATCGTCCGGGTCCAAAAACGCGATCAGATCTCCATGCGCGTTTTCCAGCCCGGTATTTCTCGCCGTACTGATGCCGCTGTTTTTCTGATGGAATACCCGCACCCGCGGATCCCGGGACGCGAAATCATCGCACAGTTCCCCTGAACCATCCGTCGATCCGTCGTCCACCACGATCACTTCCAGATTCGTATACGACTGCGAAAGCACACTTTCGAGCGCTTCCGACACATAATCTTTCACATTAAAGACCGGCACAATGACACTGACCGGCAACTGTTCACCCATAAAAAACCACAAGACTTATAGAATTCACTTCATTCTACTTCTGTTTACCTGTCACGTCTATAAAAAACTTGGCAAAGTTTCTTTTCAGGGTTGGTACAATCACACTTCTTTTTCCTGGCGGTAGAGTTTGACGAACTTGTACAGGGAATCGGCGGCCTGTTGGGGGGTCTCTTCTCCGAAGCTTACACGCTGGACGGCGTCTTTGCATCGAAGTTTGATCACTTCGTCGTAGTAGAGTACGGAGGAGTGATCGGAGAGCAGGGAGTCGACTAATGCGCGGTATTCTGCCTGGCATGCCTCCGGATCTTCGATCACGTATGTGGGATATCCTAAGAATTGCCGATTATCCTCGTATGACCCCGGAGCCACAAAGAAAGAACTCTTCATACCTTCGGCGACATCCTTTTCAAAAGCCTCTTTTGCGACAGGGATCTGGCCATCGTGAGCCATCTGGGACTGCGTATGAGGCGCAAGCAGGAAAGCAAGGAAATCCCAGGCCTCCTGCTTATGTGACGATTGCTCGGAGATGCAGAAACAATTCGAAACGGAAATGCCACAGGTGCTTTTCGTGAAGGGATAGTTTCCGATCGAGCCGCCGCCGGAAAAAGACATCATGGTCTGTATATAGTCGTCAAACCGTTCGATCGTGACCGGACGGAAATAAGGATGATCGATATCCAGATCCGGCGCTGCTTCCTTATGCTTATTGAACACAAGGACATCATTTAGTAATTGCGTCAGTTCGTTCATCACCGCGTCCGTTTTTTCCGCGGCAAAAGCACCTTCCCCGGAAAGCATTTCACACAGGGGCAACGGGAATAAAGCATATGGATATTCGTCTGTTCCCGTGACGTAACAGTTGTTTTCTTCACCCATCCGGAAAAGATCTGCATAGGTGTATTGGTTTTCGGCTATTTCGTCCGCGATCTTCTGGTCGTAGGCCATCCCTTCAATACTGAAGTAGGGCGCGATAAAGTACGTGCCGTCCTGATGGTACTGATTACTGAAGCCGTTCTCGAAAAGAGCAAAAACGCCGGGCAGATAATCGGATTCTTCCATCTGATCAAGATACGTAGTCATATCGAAAAGCGCACCCTGCTTCTGCAGATCGATCAGAACGGACGGCTCTAAAAGATACATGTCCGGTCCGGAATGGTTGGTAAACTCCGTGAGCATGGTCGTAACGCTTCTGCGCCAGTTGTCCGCACCCGATATCTGCGGATCATTGGACTCCGTATAGTCTCGTATCTCAATATATACCTTGTCCTGCATCCGGTTATAGTAATCGACCAGCTCATTCAGATGGAAAAGAGAATCATCGAGCAAAGCACCGATCGAAACCTTGGTGCGATCGTCCGTATAAGTGTGAAAAGAAAGCTGAAAGAGCCCGATGGTAAAGTAGTCCATGATGTCTCTTGCTGTTCCATAAAACAAAATGGTGTCGCCGACCATTCCGGCAGCGTATATGTTGTAAATATCGCTAAACCAATAATACGCCGAGTCCTCATCGGGAGTATCATTCTGAAACTCTTCTGCCTGTACCCAGTGTTCAAAGGATAGAGTATTCAGATCAAGTACTCCCACAAAACAATCGGAAGCAATCAGAAACGACGAAGAAAAACCGTTTGCCCCGCCGAAAATAGTCGGTTCTTTTGCATGCGGAGGCAAAGAAAAACTCTTCACCTTCTTCCCTGAATCATCAAGGAGCAGAAGCTCGGAAGTATCCTCTTCCGAAAGCGAAACACTGATCACACCGATCGTTTTATCGTCGGAAACGGAGATATCTTTCACCCGGCTCTTGGAGTCCAGAGAAATCGTATCGACGGCGTTTCCCTGCGTATCGAATATGCGAAGTTCATTGGATAAAGCAACGATCAGGCGTTCGTCGTCAAGGACGCGCAGGGCAATAATGTCCTGATCGACCAGATCCGGAATATGCACGGCGGATCGAACAGCTTCGCCCGAAACAGAAATAGATTGCAGAGCATACTGAATGTGGTACGTTTCGTCCAAGTGGGACGAAAGCACCCAGATCTCTTTCGCCGGAGAGATAGTCGCGGCGTCGATCCTATCTGTAATGGGAATCGATAAGGATCGGCAAGTATCACTGCCCATTTCCTGTTCCGCTAAGAAACTCTCTTTTTCAGTATGGGCAAGTGCATACATGTTTCCATCCGCGTCGAAAAAAGCTTTTGTATCATAAACAGAATAGAGATCTGCTTCTTTCATGCGCTCTTCACATGCATTGTTCTGAAAGGCAGCGAATAAGTATTCGCCATCTTTTGTGGCGATTTTTGCGGGCTTACTTCGCTTACATGCGGACACCGCTCCCATCTGCAGGATAAGGAGAAGTATCAGAAGAATCGAGGTGCCGCGTTTCGCCACACGATAAGTTTTCACTTTACGAAAGAAAGACATACTCAACCTCAGTTTTTCTCATCAGCGATGATCTTTCCGTCACTGATCTTCAACACACGGTCGGCATAAGCGCTGATCTCATTATCGTGAGTTACCATGAGAATGGTGGTGCCGTTCTTATGAAGATCTACAAAGAGGTCCATGATCTCCGTCTTTGTCTTCGAATCAAGAGCTCCCGTCGGTTCGTCGGCCAGAATAATATCGGGGTCATTGATCATCGCACGCGCAATAGCCACGCGCTGTTTCTGTCCTCCGGAAAGGGAATAAACATATCTGTCACGCAAGTCCAAGATCCCCATCTTTTTAAGCATGGTTTCTGCCTGCTGCGGAATCTTCCCCTTATTCTTCTGGTGGATATAAAGCGGAACGGTCACGTTCTCTATGGCCGAGCGATAAGGGATCAGTCCGAAATCCTGAAGGACAAAACCGACACGTGCATTTCGATACTGCGCCAGCTGTTTTCGTGTATAAGAAGTGATCTCCTCACCACACACTTTTATCGATCCGCTGTCAACAGTATCCATCCCTCCCAGCACGTGAAGCAGCGTAGACTTACCGGATCCGGATACACCGGTGACTGCGACAAATTCGCCCTTATTCACATGGAGCGACAGATCATCTAAAGCTTGAACGGGCAAACTTTTCTTGGGACGGTATTGTTTGGAAATGTGTTCGATCTGAATCACTTTTATCACCTCTTCTTTCACGTTACTTCTTTAGTCTTTTCGGATGACTTCAATCGGAGATTGACGAGCCATTCGAATAAAGATAGGAATAGTACAAAGTATTGAAATGCCTAAACATATGAGACAGGTCCATGCCACATATGAGAATCGGAAATCACAAACCAGGCCGAAAGCCTGTTCTGCATTGCCAAAGAAAACGATTACTGCACATATCATTCCGAGAATAATTCCGGGGAAGTATGAAGCACAGACTAAAAACGAAGCTTCGGTCCATGTCATCCCATGAGCATACAGAACACAGATCTCCAAAGATTTTTCTCTGGCCTGAAGGTAGAGAGATCCGATGAGAAAACATGCAAACAGCATAATGGAAAGAACAAAAGCGATCAGCAATTTCACGACCGTCGGTCGGATCTCCTGCCAATAATGTTCCTTCAACATAGTACCGGTTACTATACTCTCGCCCAATCCGGGATATGTTTTCAGAATATCCTCATATAATTCCTCCGCTGTCCTTCCGTCGGTTGCACGACAAGTTTTAATGTTGGCACCGTGACGAAGCTTTACCGGAACACCGTCATCCGTATAATCGAAAGGTTGTCCGATAAAACCTTCGATAAATCCTGAAGAAGAATGTTCTCTATTGAAAAAGTTATGGAGGCTGTTCGCTGTGCAGGCGCCGCTTGTCGCATCTTTTGTAATGGGATCTTTAGGCATAAACCCGACCACTTTCACTGTAAGAGGGTATGAATCAAAAGTATGGTCCTCGTGTATATCCAGATAGCCAAGTTCGATCGAATCTCCGAGAGAAAAGAAGGCTTTCGCTTCATGACTCAGCACAATTTCATTTCGCGCTTCCGGCAAGCGGCCCTCCGCTATTCTCTGCTTCATTTCAACAAAAGAAGGTGTGCCGGGATACGCGATGTTCAACTCAATTATTTCGCCATCTTCATCAACTCTATCTGTGCACATAACTTGAAGGTCAGCCACAAAGTATGATACTTCAGTATCATGAATATCTGCAAGGGCTTCTTCTAACGTAAGGTCAGAATTGTTGTCGCAACTTAACATATAATCCCGGTTGTCACTGACGAAAACATAGTCTTCGATATGACCATTTTTCGCATAGGAGAATATGGTATTATACTCATCTGCCGAATAGAGAATGCCCAGTAACAACAAGCAGGAGATAAAGCACCCTGAAAGCAGTATGAGATTACGAATCGCATTGTCATAGACTGTCAGAAAATACAAAACCAGTTTCTTCATAGACGCAGATCCTTTCTCCTTACTTCACTGATAAAGACACGTACAGAACATATCATCAAGGCCAAGAGATCGAAAACGATGACATTTATCGCTATATGGCAAGACGTAAAGATAAGCAACAAATTATATCGTTGCGACATCATATTGAAAAGCATTGCCAATCCTATTCCGAACACGTCTGTAAAGAGGAGTAATACAGCAAAATGGTACAGACAATGAAACAGTATTCCCCAGGGAGTCTCCCCGCATAATTCAAATACCAGAAACTCCTGTTTTCTCATGTTGCATATGTACAGGAAAACCTGCAACAAGGCATAGACAGCTAATCCGGCTCCAACATAAAGCAATCCCCCCTCAAACTTTTGGGAGGCCGCTTGGGCTTCGGTATGCAGTACGAATTCTGAACCGAGCAAATACTTCGATAAACGATTCACTTCAGTGAGTTCTTCTTTTGTCAACACACCAGGAAGAACAAAAGAAACACCCGTTATCGGCGATGCTGTCGATTTCATCTTCTCCCATGAGGTGATGATCGACAATGACTCGGAACGAGGAGAAATCTGTTCAAACGAAAGACCGACAAACCGAAAATTTACCGCTGATTCCTCATCCGATGCCAAAGAAATAGTGATTTCATTCGGACTTGGTAGATCGATGGTAATTATGCCAGATGCCTCAGCATGTGAAAAGAACGTTGTCAGTCTGTACTGCTCGTTATAGGGAACATAATACAAATTGTAATTTTCTAAAGAAGCATCGGTCACCGTACCAGAAACAAAGGAGATATCAAAGGGGTAGAAGGAAGTAATGGGGGCTTGGTTCTCTTCATAATAGTTGAATATTTCAATGTCATTCTCACTTTGAACGACAAGACGATCAATGCCTCCAACAGTGTTCGATACAGCCTGATAGAACTCCTCAACCTGTCCACAAGTAAGATCAAGTTCATCGGGCGTATAATACTCACACTCATCTGAGCCGGTATGCCAAAAATCTTGTTCCTCAAGACCATCTTTATACCCGCTCAAAATAATAAGAGCGAAGAGTATTACGCCCATAACACAAACAAGCAAGATATTGATGCCCAAATTCCTGCGAATATACGAAATAAACGACCGAGTATATTTCACCCTATGCCATCCTATAAATAATAACGGAAAGACCTGTCCAATGAACAATATTCAATTGAACAGGTCCTATAGAAAACATTAAAATGTCTTCCGAGCCTCATCTGACTTTGAACCGACACCACCGCTGTAGGACACGTTTGAATCCATGCTGTTAGCACCATCTCCTGACAAATGCCAACTATGCGAATAATCCGACTTGAGAACAACGCTATTTTGACCAGCGTGTGCGCTACAATTTCGGTAGAGCTTATCTTTATATCGATTTATACTGCACGATACATCTACCAAAGAAGTATTCCCCGAAAAACAAACGAAAGCACTCGCAAAATTGAGTCCGCTAGTGGGCGAAACCAAAAATACCTCTGCCTTTACTCCGCCTGTAGTCCCTGCTTTCGGTTTGGAAAGAACGGCAGCCCCCAAAATGCATGCTGCCGCCATGAAAAGCGCAAATACTTTTCTCATAATAAAGTCCTCCTATAGAAAAATAATAAAGTTGCCATCTTTATATGTACTTATAGTATCACAGTTGCATTCATTTTTTCAAAGATGTTTTTTCATTTTGAGAATAAGAAAGAACCCTCAGAATTATCAATTCCAAGGGTTCTTCTTTTTATCTGCACTTATATGAAGATTCAGAATTATTTATAACCTGATCCACTTCAAACATCCCTCATCATCCATTTGTATGTGACCTTGTATTTGGTAAAGCGTGTCGATGGGATCTTTTGCTCGTGTTGAAGTCTGGCGATGACGATATAATCAGGTATATCCTGTGAATCCGCGAATGCCTTGATCGCTCGAATCCCGAAATCTTTCTTCTGAATAAACAGATCATAGTCGACAGGATCGATCAAGGCGTTTCTTGCAAACACATCAGCTGCCAGTTCTTTTCCATCGCTATTATCTTCACTATCAATATAACTTCTTTGTTTTCCCATATCACCATTCGCAATATGTCCCAATTCATGGAAGAGCGAAAACCAGAAGATATCTGCTGACGCACCTCTTATTGTGAGCACCATCTGATAATGCTCTTCGTTCTTCTTAGCCAGATACCCCTGGACGGGAGCCCCTCTGAAATTCGGCGCCACACTAAAATCAACACCGTAATCCGCAAACAGATCGACCAGTTCCGGTTGAGAATCGGCATGTTTCTTCATTATCCGTTTGAGCGCAGATATCAGTTTATCCATCTTCGCTTTGTCGAATTTCGACGACAACTTACGATCCAAAGCATCTGCCTGGCACATACATATCCATGCTCCGAGAATATACGGATCAACTGTTTTCTTATCCGAGATACGGATGGCTCCATCCGTCGCAAATGATTTCAATCCGGTTAATCTGTTTACACGCAGATACTTCCGCAAGGATATGATCGCTTCACTCTCTGTTTTGGACTCCTCGATCTTAGACTGTCTCTTTAGATAAGCGACGATCTCTTTCATTTTCACATAGACTGATCGCTCTTCCTTCTCGATTGAATCTTCTTCATCCAGCATCAGCAATTCAGCATCATAATTCGCCTGCAGATTGAGCCAGAAAGAACTCTTAACACCAAGCGCGTATTCAAGTCCCTTCGCCAGTCCCTTGGAGATGTCCTTACGTCCACGTATAACATCACACAAGAACGGTTCAGAAACTCCTGCCCTTCTCGCTAATTCCTTCTGCGTGATATTTCTCTCTTCGAGAACATCTGCGATCGTCTCTCCCGGATGGATCAGCAGATCACGAGATAAACCAATTGTCTTTGCCCCCATGATAGTCCACTACTCCTTCAATAATGATCTCTACACTGACCTCAATGCGTTCCCCGATTTTCACTGGTTCGAGGATCATTCTTACATTCCCATTAACGCGAACTGAGTATTTCCCCAGATCTTTACCTTTCAACGCCTCCGGATGGCCGACACCCAAAGACATAAAATCTCCAAATGTTTCCGCTGCCTTCAATCTGTCGATATGCTTTTTTATCGTACGCACCCAATCCATGGGAAGCTTCCGTTTCATCTCTCCCCAATTCGAAAAGTATTTTTCTACTCTGTCATTTGCATATCTGATTTCCAAGCCGTCACCATCAAGTTAACTATTTAGTTAATTTATTATATCTCGCTCAACGAAATTAATCAATTGGTTAATTTCAAAATAACATCAAAAGAAAGCGGTGGCCCGGATGACCACCGCTTTTGTTATCTCAAGTATGGATCCGACGTTCGTCTTCATCGGTCACGCCACCCAGTTCATCCCGTAGCACACGTAATTGCCTTCATCGATGTAGTAGTTGATCTCGAGGTGATGCAATGTCTCATCGCCGGTCCTGACGCTATAGTGCCCGATATTGTACTCGGGTCTTTCGAAGACTCTTTCCGGATCAAACGTCGTGTCGTAAGGAGCGAATTGCTTAAACTCTTCGTAGATCTCATCGGGATTTTTGGCGAGAGCATCATCGATTTTCTTCTTTAAGTTCGCGTATGCACTTAAAGAATTCTGCGTGATCTCCTTGCCCTTCTTTTCTTCCCAGGCCTTCGCGAAATCCTTATGGTGCTTCTTGATGTAGCCCGCGCCCTCGTCCAGATCCGCGACCACATCACGCGCTGTTAAAAAGTCGCATTCGATCCCGATATCAGCGACCATGCGAACGCCGATCGCGCCGTACCAGTCCATCCAGTCCGCGATTTTCGAATACTCCTCTTCCCCGTTAATGACCTTCAGCACATTCGTGGCAAGTTCCTCCACGGAAGAAGCCCCCGCGTGTGCTTTTCGCTTATGCTTACAACCGGAAGATGCCAGAAGCACCGCCAAAACCAAGACCAGGGCACCAACCCTTTTCATCGTTCTCATACCCAAATACCCCCAAAGAATCAGGCAAGCAAAACCACATCCCAATCCGCCTGTCCTATGACCATTATAAAGCATGCGAGACCTGCAAAACAGATTATCTCAATAAGATCTTCCATCTCACATCCCCGTTAATGTAATCAATGACCTTCGTGACGAGTCCATTGGCTAATGATCCGCTATCCGTTAGAGAAAAATGCGGTTTTCCACGCTTTCTTCTAATAACTAATTGAAAAAGCCGCGTAATTGATGTATTATCTCATTAGAATATTTTGCGGTATGCATCATTTTATTCTAAAGGAGGCCGTATGATACACAGAGATCTCTACCTGCAGAAACTGATCAACAAAAAGGATAACGGTGTAGTAAAAGTGATCACCGGTATTCGCAGATGCGGCAAGTCCTATCTTCTCTTCAATATATATCATCAATACCTGAATTCTATCGGAATCAGTGATGATCATATAATCGAACTGGCACTTGATGATGATCAGAACATCCGATACCGCAATCCCCTGGAGCTTGGAGAATATATCAGAAGTTTGATCGTTGACAAAGAAAAGATGTACTATGTGTTCATCGACGAGATCCAGAAGGTCGCTGATATTCCTAACCCTTATCTTCCCGACAGCAATGAGAAGATTGGTTTTGTCGATGTGATCCTCGGTCTTATGAAGATCAAAAATGTTGATCTGTATGTCACCGGCAGCAATTCCAAGATGCTGTCATCGGATATACTGACTGAATTTCGAGGCAAGGGGGATGAGGTAAGAATACATCCTCTCAGTTACAAAGAATTCTATGATGCCTACGGGAATGACAAGCGCAATGCATGGCGTGATTATTTCACCTTCGGTGGAATGCCTTTCATCATGTCTCAGAAAACCGTTTCAGACAAATCCGCCTATCTGACTTCGCTCTTTGATAAGATCTACCTTGATGACATAATGAACCGGAATAATATCACCAAAGACAAAGGCGTGCTTGATGATCTATTGGATATCATATCTTCATCCGTGGGTTCACTTACCAACCCTATCAAGATCCAAAAAACATTTGAATCCGAAAAAAGAACAAGAATAACAGATGATACGATCGCCAGGTATCTTGACTATTTTGCCGATGCATTTCTTATCACTAAAGCCCGACGCTATGATGTGAAGGGGCGCAAATACATAGCATCTCCGTTTAAGTATTATTTCAGCGATATCGGACTCCGGAATGCTCGTCTCGGATTCAGACAGCAAGAAGAAAACCACATAATGGAGAATATAATCTATAACGAACTGATCATCCGAGGTGTCAATGTCGATGTCGGTATTGTTAACACATATGCCAAGGACGAATCAGGAAAAAGCAACCGTGTACAAAGAGAGATCGATTTTGTCGCAAACAGCGGAAGTAACCGCGTGTATATTCAATCTGCATTTGCTATCCCGGATGAAAACAAACGCATTCAGGAGACCGCCTCTCTCAACGCAATGACCGATTCTTTCAAAAAAGTAGTCGTAGTCAAGGACAACATCACGCCATGGCACGACGAACGAGGCATCCTTTATATTGGCATCGAAGACTTTCTGTTGGACGATAACGCAATTAACCTATAGCAAGAACAAGGATCGAGGACAATCCGCGACTGAGTCGTCATTTTGAAATAGAAACCCACATCAGCACACATAGTTGATCCCGAAGCAGATGTACTTCCCGTCATCTACATAGTACTGGATCTCCAGATAGTGATACTCTTCATCATCGATCGGGATGCTGTAGGACCCGAAATCGGAATCTTCTCTTTCATAGAGATTATCTTCGTCGAACTCATTGTCATACGGCGCGAACTCACGGAACTGCTCGTAGATCGATTCCTCATCGGCCTTTAGATACCCGTCGATTTCTTCTTTGAACTCAATATATCTCTCAAGGTCCTCCTCGTTGATCTCACGCCCCGTCGCGTCTTCGTAAGCCTCGGCGAATTCCTTGTGGTGCTTCTTGATATAATCCGGGCCCTCTTCCAGATCGTCGACTGCCTCACGCACGGTATTAAAGTCGCAATCGATCCCGGTATGGTCCCCGATGTAATAGGCGATCCATCCGTACCAGTCGATCCAGTCCTTGACCTCTTTAAACTTGATATCCCCGTTAATGTAATCGATGACCTTCGTGACCAGTTCCTCCGCGGACTTCGCTCCCTCGTGAGCCTTTGCCTTCTTCTTGCATCCGGTCATCGCGAAAAGCACCGTCCCCGCAACCACCAGCGCCCCTATTCTTTTCAGTGTTCTCATTTCTTATCCCCCTTTAATCGACAGCTGACGGACTCTTTCTACCTGTCACCATATTATTATATACCTTAAGTCGAACAGGAAATAGCCGACAAAGACAGGGGGATATGCGCGGGCAGTTTTTAAGGTTTTTTTGAATCAGACAGTTTTTCTATCAGCGAAGTCGTAATTGCAATATCTTTTTCTCTAATCGTTTCAACAATAGATATCATCTCTTCGATATCTTCTTTATCATTTTTCAATGAATGCTTCATTGAAAGAAGAAACAACTTCCTTGATATTCCTTCTAATTCCTTACTCCGATTAAGTAACTCTTCATCTGGAAGATACGGTTCAAGCTCGGCAATTCGGTATGTCATAAGCTTCTTGTGTTCCCAAAGCGCTCGAAACACACGCAGGTCAAAGAATGCTCTTTTTCTCTTAGCATACTTTTTCAGAGCTTTGATGATTTCGTCATAGATATCAACACCTGCTTTATCTGGTTCCAGCACACTATCATATCCGACCCCAGCAAGATAATCCTTTAATTCACTGATAATCCTATTAATATCGAGATCTACATAAACATCATCAGCCACCTTGTACGAGCATACGACGTTATCATTTTCGTCAATTTTCCGTTTAAACAAACTCTTTTTTAAATTATTTAAATCAACCATTATTCTCGACAAATGATTACCATTGTATGCCAAAGCCATAAATTGATCATCTTCATATCCATACAAGTAAATGTCATGTAAGTTGTGTTCCTTGTTATACAGTTCAGTATGAGGCAAATAAAAATCATCCACACCAAAAACAAGTAGATAATTATCCTCATCAATTAAACCTCGGAGCAGATCTCCAAAACTATCTTCTTCTAATGATCTGATCCAATATTCTGTTATTGAAGAATACCCTTCTCGACGGTAATTTTCCCATGTGGAATTTAAAAAGTGCAAACGAAGCAAATCCATTGTGCTGATATTCGTCGATAAATTGATGTAATTATTGAATACTACATTCCTTGTGTTCTTATAAGACATCATAACAGCAAGGACAAAAGACTCTCCTTGATATGTTTCAATTAAAGGATTTTCCAGTGGCAATTCTTTTCGCATTTTTCATTCTCCTTCCTTTTCCTAACAGATGGATGTTTCAGTTTATAAAGAAATCAATTAACGAAGCACTCATTCCTGGCAACATTCTTTTTTGATATATTTACTTGCCTGGATGTTATACATTTTCTCGTACATTCCATGCTTATTCATCAGCTCTTTATGCGAGCCACTCTCTATCACACTTCCATTCTCTATATAGAAAATTCTGTCCGCTAGCGTTGTTGTTGTGAGTCTATGTGAAATGAATACAATCGTTTTCCCTTCCATTTCTTTACAGAGAATACTATTCATTTTTGATTCCATAAACGGATCCAATGAACTTGACGGCTCATCTAGAATATTAGTGCCTCTGTCATTTACCAATGCTCTGGCAATAGCAATCTTCTGTGACTCTCCACCGGAAAGTTTAATTCCGTCATCATCAAACTCACTCGAAATTTCACTGTCCAGACCTATTTTTTCCAGATCAAACTCCAGTTTCTTTAAAGCGTTTTCAATTGTCTGAGTATCTTCAGACTGACCCAGTTCGATGTTTTCTTCTAATGAAACAGAATATAGATTGAAATCTTGGAATACTACACCAAAACTTCTTCTGTACTCATCCAGATCATATTGCTTTATATCTACACCATTTACCTCGATAACACCTTCTTGAATATCATACAGTCTCAGCAACAAATTAACGATTGTTGTTTTTCCGGCTCCATTTAGACCGACAATGGCTGCTTTTTCCCCTTTTCTAATGTGCAGAGAAAAGTCCTTCAGTACATAATTCTCAGAAAACGGATACTTGAAATATACATGCTTGAATTCTATGTCATAAACACCTTCTTGAGGATGAATATCACCTCCGACAACGGTGTTCTCATAATTCATAAAACTCTGTATTTTGGATACATACAAACTGTTTTCCATCAGTTTTTCGTAATTCTCTGCCATGTTATTCAAGTAGTCTTTTACATTTAAAACTGCTGCAAGCGCTACCATAAAGACAGCAGCAGACAGGGTCTTTGTCACAAACAGATTGTATGACAGGTATCCGACAACAATTAATTCGATAACTATGTATGAGACTAATCCCTTGCAGATCGAATATAATATGATCTTTCTTCCATGTTGTTTTATTACCTTATTCATGTTCTGATAAGTGTTCTTAAAATGTTTGATTAGAACACTCGGGAAATTGTTAATACGCAGTTCTTCTGAGTACTCCCAAAATGCAAATCTTGTCATTATATAGCTGTTCCTTTTTATATACGGAACCATACTTAAATATCGCTCATAGTAGCACTTATTCAGTTTCTTTTGAACGATTATTCCAGTAACGACTGACAGCAAGACAAACAGAAGCAAAAAGGGACTAATCTCATCAAAAAGTGGGATGACCGCTACAATTCCGACAATACCTTTTGCATACACTCCAATAATATCGAGGGAATTAGTCAATGACTCGTCACTTTTCTCCAAAGACAGCATAATATCATCATAAAACTTGGAGTCATCATAACATTTGTAGTCAATAGTTGACGCCTTTTCAATAATCTCATTATTGATTGTTTGTTTAAGTTTCAGACTTTGAACCGGATGCATCCTGTTCAAATAATATGATTCAATCAGTTTTAGTGATATTTCGACAAAAACGACCAGAATGATCAAATAAACCAAAGAGGAGAATGCTTCTTTCCTTTCGATCGTAAGCAATACTTTCATTAAAAGATAAACATTTACGTATGTACTCACACCGCCGATTAATGCATATACAATAATTGTGCTCCAGAAGAAGAACGGATTCTTTCTCCGTAAAGTACCAATCAGCTGCGTCACGTTTCGAACGACATCTTTATTTCTCATACTTTTAGTCCCTCTATATAGCTTTTAGCCTGTACGTCAAACAATTCAGAATACTTTCCTGACATATTCATCAATTCATCATGTGTTCCCATTTCCACTATTTCCCCGTTTTCCAACATGAAAATGCAATCTGAATCAAGAACCGATGACAATCTATGGGAGATCATTATTAAAGTTTTATCCTTGCAAATCTCCATCATACTTTTGAACATCTCATTCTCTGCAATCGGATCCAGTGCACTGGATGGCTCGTCGAGAACCATTATGTCTGCTTCTTTTGCATATGCCCTGGCTAGCGCGATTTTTTGCTCTTCGCCTCCAGACAAATTCTCACCGGTCTCATCAAATTCCTTGGTAACATTTGTCTCAAAGCCATGGCTGCTCCTTTGAATAATCCCTCCTATTCCAATTGCATTACACAGGTCTTGCTCATTATGTGGAGTTTTATCAATATATATGTTCTCTTTAAATGATATAGCGAATAATCGATATGCTTGAAGTTCAACCCCAAAAAGTTGCCGATAATTCAGGTAGTTTATGTTCTTAATATCTTCTCCATCGATCTTAATCACACCTTCAGAAGGATCGTAAAGTCGAAGCAATAGTTTTACCAATGTGGTTTTCCCAGAACCATTAGTGCCGACTAACGCGATTTTTTGACCTTTTCCGATCCGTAGATCAACATTCTTAAGCACATTTTCTTTCGAATTGCGATACTTGAATGATACATTTTCGAAAACGATGTCATTATTGAAGCGGCTGATTTCTTTTTGATCTTTTTTATCCGAAATATTAATACTCGGGCGCAAGTTCAAAAACATCTTAACATCGCGAATATACAGAGACTGCTCGTGCAATTGCAATATATTGTCCGCCATTCGAGATGAGTTCTCATTTAGTTGCCAAATCGCTCTGATCATTACAATTACGTCTGTTCCGTTAATCGAGTCTTCCACCATAGATTTGTATGCGACATAAAGCACAATTCCTATGTTGATTGCAATCGAATTGACTGCTTTCTTGGTAACATCCAGGAAAACATTGGTCGAACTATAATTCTTAGTAATTGAAATGCTTTGATCTATCGAACCGGAAAGCATTTTCCGTACCACACCAACGATGTTGGTCACTCGAACATCCTTTGCATGCTTTTTTTGATAGATTACTCGCTTAAAATACTCGCTTTTTCGTGTTTCGCCGGTTAATTCCAAACTCTTCTGATAATTTCGTCTATTCTTTATTCTCCCAATTAGGACATTTATGACAACCGGAACAATTATCATTACTAAGAGAATTATCGATGCTTTGAACAAGTACAATCCGATAAGAAGAAGCGAAACGGTCGAATATATAAGATTACCGTATATATTGACCAATCCGATTATCCTTTCATTGGATTGAAATACTACTCGATGCATCCGATCAAAAAACTCTTGATTATCATATAGTTCGATATCTGATTTCGCTGTAAAGTCAAAAACATATGATTGGAAGCTCTTTCTTATGCTATTGTCCATACATGGATACAATGTGGTATTCAGATATGCATTGATTGAGCTTATTATCAATCGAATAACAAACACAATCGCTAATACCAAAAGAATATGAGAAAAACTATGTTTTCCGACAGAATTTAGGATATATTTCAAAAGCCATATTTGAACCAAAAAGGCCACACATGCATTAACTACATTCATAAGAGTAGTTAACGCAACTCTGGGGAATAATACTTTAATGCTTTTTTTGACCAGTCTACCGTTTCTTTTTTTCATATTTTTACTCAATCCGTTATTTGCTATCATCAAGACTCTTTTGAACAACATCGATAATATTATCTATCGTTACACCTTCACCATAACTGTCCAAATCTGCTATTTCTTCGATAGATACTTGTATTTCCAGTTTTTCTTCCAAATATACAATAAGTGCCATTAATCCTATAGAGTCAACACCCAAGTCCAGCAATTTATCGCTTTTGCTTTTTGGTGCATCCATGCTGATTTGATCCCCGATTATTTCACTGATACAGCTGAAAATCTCATCTCTTGTCATCGTTTTTCACCACTCCTTTAATCTAATGCAGCTGTTTATATATCTATTCCTAAATACTTCATACAATCTGATATATCAATCTCTTTATGAATCTCATTGATCAACTGAAAGCTCTCAGTTATGTACTTCTTGTAAAAGCCTTTTTCTCTTTTATGAGGAATATGGTAGTTCCTTGCGCTATCACATATCAGAAACTTATATCCTGATCTATACATCCTATACCCAAGTTCAAAGTGCTCTCCTCCCCATTCTTTAAAGCGTTCATCAAAAAAACCCGAAGAATTGAGAACCTCTCTACTTACACAAGAGTTTCCAACCATAAAACTCATCCATGGATATTTAAAACTGTTGAAGTTCTCAGAATCGCACTTCGAGACAACATCCTTGTAATAACGTGGCAATCGTGAAAATCGTTCGATAAAGTCCCATTCCATATTGTCTATCCGGTTCAGGTCCATGCCGAAATAATCATAACTATATCCCACACATATCACATCGCTATTTGATTTCTCACAATATACATCAATGAGATTACGAGCAGGTACCCGATCCCCATCATTAAAGACCAGAAAACTTCCTTCTGAGTTTTCAATCCCGGCATTTCGTGCTGCTGCTCTTCCGGCATTCACTTGATGTATTATTCTGCTATCGACATGGGAAATATCTACAATATCTTGAGATGTTAAAACAGAAGTCTTGTCGGAAGACCCGTCATCTACAACAACGATTTCAAAATCTGTCATCGTCTGATGCCCAAATCCTTGCAACACTCGAATCAACGAATCGTACTGATCTTTTACTGGAATGATTACGCTTATACTCATGATATTGCCTCATTTACGGATTGCTTTCGTTTTTTCTTCCCACCTGTTGTTTTTTCTATAGATTCCACACAGATGAAGTCGTGTGGAATCTCATAAGGAGCAAGATAGTTTTTGCAAAAAGCGCGCATCTTTTCCTTGCTCAATTCACATAATGATTTATCTCTTAAGGAGTAAAGACAGACTATTTTTTCGCCATACATCGAATCCGGGTTCCCATATACCATACACTCATTTACCGAATCGATCATCTCTACGACTTCTTCGACAGTTTCAGGAAAAACATTGTGTCCGGCAGAGATAATCATATTATCAAATCTGCCGACTAAGAAAAGCTCCCCATTCTTGTTTTTGTACCCTAAATCCCCTGTATTATACCAACCCTCATAAAGTGAAACTCTTGGCTCACTGCAATTGCTATACCCCGTCATCAGGGAATTAGTTTTTACATGCACTATTCCTATGTCTCCATTTTCACAAAGCATCCCAGATTCGGATACTACTTCAACTTCAACATTTTTAATTGGGGTGCCTACGCTACCGACAGTATCATACTTACTACGTTGAGCAGTAATTCTTGGTCCGACCTCAGTCGCGCCATAGACATTATGTATATGCGCTTGTGGAAACAGAGAACTTGCCTTTTGCAACAGATCTTTCGAACAACGGGATCCGCTTACATACAAATAATGAAGTTCATTAACAACTGTTTCACTCTTCTTCATAGTCAGTAAGAGCAAATACAGCATCGAAGGATTGATACAATACATGTCAATTTTCTTGAAAGCTATATAATCCAGAATCGTTTTTGGTTGAGTAATTGAAGGGGCGATATGAATACTTAATCCAAGTTTTAATGCTACGATAATCTCACCGACAATAGTTGATGAGTGAGAGAAAGTCTTCGATACAAGTATCGACTCTACATTGTCTCGGTCAATATAGTCAATGATTGAGTCCGAATTATTATTTATTGCCCGATACGATAATTTAACTCCTTTTGCGGCTCCCGTTGTTCCGGAGCTGAAAAGAATAACTGCCGTATTTTCACTATAGTTGAGTCCCAAGGATTCCCATTTTTTAATAATGTCATCCGGAATGGGAGATATGCCTTCATCTTTTTTCAATAAAGTAATTGATATTCCATTCAACCCGCGATTATTCAAACGAGCAGAAACCTGAGGATCGCAAAACAGTTTTTCAACTTTTAACTCTTTTACAATTTCAACTATCTTAATATCCGGCAACCGCCAATCAATCAAGACCGTTGTATCTTCTCGTTCTAAGTTCTCAGTAAAAACCCGAACATAATCTACAGAATTTTCAGCTATAATCGCTACATTTCGCATTTACTATCAAGCCTCACGATATAATGAATCACCGCAACAAGGATCGATTGCCAATTCGTCCCCAAGAATGGCCTCTGACATGGCTCTACACCCGCCGCACGAATTGAAATAGTTGCACTGAGAACACATATTATCAGTTATGCGTCGAACGAAGGCTTCATGCAGCGGTCCTTCAACAATTTGCGGAATACCCGAGTTTTTAATATTTCCGATAAGAGAGCTATCCATTTTTCTGCATTTCAGCACATCGCCGTTAAAATCTATAACATAGACATTTTTGGCAATTGTACATCCAGTAGAATATCTTTTCTTTTCAAAGGTCTCTTTATTCTCTTTGTATATGCATCCTTTCTCCACCAAAAAGGGATACCACAGATGCTCTTTAAAATCATAAAACAACTTGGGTATCTGTTTATTATTCCTGGTTACATAGAACTGAGGAGAATTATAAAGGTCATCAAGCAACTCAAATTGTTGCTTGATAAGCTGCTCATACTCCATCTTGCTGACGCAAAGTTTGGTGTTTTCCTTTGTCCAGTATCTAGCCCACATAAACGAATCAATTTGAAAATCGTTGTTTATCAGAAAAAGCATTAACGGAGCAACTTGATGCTTATTAAGCTTGCTTATAGTCATTTTGATACGAACATAGAAACCCTCTTTTTTCAGAAGACTTAACGCATTAACAGTCCGGTCAAAATCTCCTTTGCCTCGCATCATATCATTGAAGGTCTTCATCCCCTCCAAACTCAAGCACACCCTCTCAATATTAGCGAGCTTAAAGAGATGTACAGTCTTGTCGTTTATCTTATTCGAGCAGCATTTCAGTCCTATTGAAGCCCCCTTATCATGCGCATACAACAAAACTTCATCGATCTTCGGATGCAGTAAAGGATCTCCCCCTGTAAAGTCGATGGTTGGTTTCAATCCTAATTCTCGACTGTATTGCACTATTTGATCTATAGTACGTTTTATCAGTTCAAAATCCACAAATACTTGCTGATCTGCCGGCAACTCGTTGAAATAACAATGCTGGCATCTTCCTTCACATGTATTTGTTATGTGGAACTGAAAATACAACTGTCCTTCTGTAGTCGTATGATACTGAACGTACCAATCATTTATGTACTTCTGCAGCTGCTCGTTCATTTTTTTACCTCAATGAATCCGAGTTCAATCAACAGATTAATCTCCTTCCAATAGTTTTCCCAATCATAATCATTGGAGTCTTTGATAATCAGTTCCTCAATCAGATCTTGAATGCATACGCAGTTTTCAGCGTTACTGATCAACGTATTCAAAAGGGTTGCTGTACTTCCGTCACCCATAACTTCATGATGGGTCTTGAAACTGTATGCAAGAACCTTATTGTCTTCGTTTTCCAGAACAGAAACATCTTTAGATATGCAAATACTGCTGTTAGGTTCAATTTCAATATCCTCGCTTGAACTGCATTTCCAGATCAATGTGTTTCTACTGGTCTCGCACAATCTGTAGAAGATGACGACTTCCATGATTGTATTTGTAGGCATCCACGGATAGAGGACCTGTCTCATAAAGCTTTCGCGCTCATTATTCAATCGCTTGAAATCAAATGAATCATCCCACATCCTGAAATTAACGAGATTTCCGATAAATCTTCTAGGATCACAAGGAAATTTGAGTTCACTAATACCAAACTTATAATGTTCTTTAAAAAGAGCACTAGATACATCGAGACCCAGCAAATTAACATTAAAAGACATAAGTGGGTATTTACTTCTCATTTCTCTCAAGAATGAGTATGTTTCATTTCTTTCGGATTCAGTCTCAGTCGGGAATCCAATAATGATAGGGAAATGCACTGAGATTTTGTGATCATTAAACTTCTTGATAAGGTTTTCAATGTATGAGTTCTCTATATCTCTTGAAAACTTTTTCATTGCTCTTCTGACACGAACCGATCCCGATTCTAAACCAAGTCGAATTTCACGCAGTCCGCTTTTATAGAGCAAATCAAAATCTACATCATCCCACTCGTAGTCTATTCTCGAGCGAATCTGCCATTTTATATCGATATTTTTATCAACAAGCAGCTTTGCGATCTCTTCAATTGCGCTTGGGACTATTGCCTCATCAATAAACCAGAAATATCTTGCGTCATTGCTATAGAGTTCTGAAAGTATGTCTACTTTCTCACTCACATTACCAAATACACTTTCGCCCATATCGACATACTTCTTATTTATTCCGCAAAAAGTGCACTTGTTCCAAAAGCATATAGAATTCGGCCACAAACGAGAATTGACGACATTATATGCTGCAATTGTTTTATCTTCTTTGAGATCATTCGGTCGTCTTGTAACCCAATCGTAAGTAGATAGAACACTGTTTTTATACGCAGTTTGCTTGATTTCCTTCGAGGCTCGGTCATAGTACAGAAGATTATTTACGGTATCTAAACTATCACCATTTTCGATAGCTTTGTATACTGCATTGACAGTGTTCTTGTCATCATTTAGAACAATACTATCGATGATTTGGAACAATTCATCATTACACTTAAGATAGTCTGTGATCTTGTTAAGAGAATAGTATTCTGAAGAGTGACCAACAACACAAATATGAACATCAGGATTCAATTGCTTTGCATAGATAGCCAGAGCTAACGATGACAATCGGATTTTTCCCCTCATCCAGATAATGTCGGGGTTCTGATTCTTCAGTTCTTCAAATGCTCCGGAGTTTAAAAACTTATAATACGGATTTCTACTTGCATTCATAGCAATTTCGATCATATTACGAGAATCCATCTCGTTAACTTTAAATCCGTCTTCCAGTGTTAAAACATGCGGATAAGAAATGTATTCCGAGTACAACTCGCAATAGATATTCAACGTTTCTAATGCACTAAAGAACTCCTTCATATTCAAATCGTGGAAGGAAGTTTTGTACAGCGCATCCTTCACATTCTCAACAAATCGTTTCGGATTGTTTGCAACTGCTCTGAATTTATTGTTCTTTAACCGTCTTGTTTCTTTTTGCAAACACGAAAGGATTGTATTTATAGCGTCATCGGAAAAAACTTCTTTCCAAAAAAAGCCGTTTACATTCTCAAGAATACTCTTTTCGCCCGCATTACAAGCGATTGTTGAATAATCTAAATCATAATACTCATAATACAAACCGGAAATGCTGTAAATATTCAGTTCTTTCATCTTAAGCCTCATTTCTTCCAAGTATTTTTCTTGGATTGTTCTTCATCATAATTGATACATCTTCTTCGCTAAATCCATTCGCTACCAGCAATGGACATATATATTCGACTGCATACGAATAATCCACAATAGAACCATTTTGCAATCGAGGCTCTCCACCTCTCCATTTCCAATTGCAATCCGAACTCACAAGAAGATGATCGATTAGTCCTTGACGTTTCAGTTCAGTTATATATTCAATCGATCTTTTTGATCGTTTCCCTGAAGTAGTAGTTCCAAATTTGCTCAACAAGATATAACCGCCTGAATCTATCACTTTTTCCGCTTCTGATACTTTTTCATGGAATGAACATTCAGAAAGCTTAAACTCAGAATGCGACATGACGATTTTGTGAGGATCTGCCCCCATTTCAACAAGGTACCCATAATGCATCAATGTCCCTTCCGGAGAGTGGACAGCTATTGGCAATCCGTACTCCTGGTTCAATTTAGCTGCAACAAGCATGCTTTTTTTCTCAAAGGGTGACATTGAGTCTCCAGAACAAGCTACTTTAATTATCCCGGGTTTATATTTCTTCTTCCCAAAACCCTTCTCTATCTTTCTGCTCATTCTCAAAAGCAGTTGCTGATAATCCGCACCGCGTATATCAGGTGTCATATAGCGTTCCAAATAGAAGCCGATACATCCTAATATGTTTACCGGAGAATTTTCGATAACATCATCAAAACTACCGATACTTGTATATGGTGTCAGATCAACAACTGTATCAATGCCTGAATCCTTGCATCTTCTAAGAAGTTGCAATGTATATGCAGTGTTTCGATCCTTAAACCCGATGGGGAATCGATTAAAAACATGCTCATGCATCAATGTTTTCCCCAACAAAGTTTCCTCAATACCACCCGCAAGTGTCTGTATCATAAACTACCTCCAACGAAATCGCATGTGCATTTTATTGCTTTTTCTTCCCATGTCTTACGGTTAAATAAATGATCTGCATCTTCAATATAATTGACAGACAAAAAACTTAGATTCTTTTCTTGAACATACTTCTGAACATCTTTCGAAAGTGAATCGCCTCCACCGAATACAATCATGCATGGCTTGTTAATGTTTTCTATTTCAAAAACAGACTTATCCTTTTTCATTTCTGCAAGCATTTGCATATTAATGCCAACCCCCAGGAGTTCCTTAACAGCAATTCTGTGAAACGGATGCAAGATCATTCTTGAGACACCCTTATCTCCTTTTTCAGACTCAACTCCTCCTAAGATAGGATTCCAAAGAATTAAACCGTCACAAACCGATTTTAATTGGGATTGCATAACATTCCTCGCTCCATCACTGAAACCTAACAAATAGACTTTGTGATAATTCAGATTGTATTTCACATAATCATAGACTTTCTCCAAATCGAAAATGCGCTGGCGAATAGTACTGGCTTCAAAGAAACCTGTACTTGTGCCGACATTCTCATAGTCAAAACGGATTAATGAGACTCCAAGGTTTTCTAATTCTCTCTCCAGTTTTACTCCCAGTCGATGTTGACATACTCTGTTTCCATTCATTCCATAGCACATAATGATCGCAATCTGTTTTTCATCAGTATCTGCTTCATTTATCACTACAGATATCGACTCATTATATGGACCTTCGATTTGAACAAAGGATTTCATATTTCTTCCATCACCCTTCTGCATATAAGAGAGAGCAATCGCAATCTCAAATCGCTTTCTATAACGATACTTCTCGGAAAAGCGTAGCC
This sequence comes from Clostridiales bacterium, assembly GCA_017561715.1. Taxonomy (GTDB): domain Bacteria; phylum Bacillota; class Clostridia; order Saccharofermentanales; family Saccharofermentanaceae; genus Scatonaster. The sequence goes on from JAFZBN010000018.1 coordinate 383,860, forward strand.
GAAGTAAAAAGGCAGCGTCTTTTCCGGGATATTTTCTGCTTTTTCGAATACAAAGTATCGATTTTCATCTAAATTGAAAGAAAACCAGATCGTATTCACGCCCTCCACTTCAACCGGGCAATCGCTAGATGAAATTCGTTCAACAATTTGTTCCCAAAACAACTTGTTAATTCGTTCGGTATATAGGTTTTGAGGTTCCGAACCCAACATTGTTATCAATGTATCGCTTTTCTCAATGGAATCAAATCCGGAAAAAAGAGGCTGTTCAGAATCATACTTGTAAGATTCTAAAAACTCTTCCCGAGCCGATTCATTAAGCATAATGGGACTGATTCCAATAAACATTGAAATCTGATTCCCTTCGACTATTTCCGGATACAGATTGGAAATATAACCTCTCGTTATTATTCCAATTTTGGATATACCTTTTCCCCTCAATAAAGATACAGCATGTCTGATATCCTGTATCAGTACACTCTCATCTATCGAATCAAAGTCCCCACTACTTTCTCCATGACCGAACAAATCAATTTGAAGTGTCAGAATCCCGTTATCGCACAAATCTGTCGCGAGATATTTCATAAAGTAATCCAGATCACAAAGGTTTTCACCAAGTCCTGAAAACAAAATAAAGCCCCACTGTGTCTTCTGATTTTGGGGGATATGCCATATAACAAATCTCTTTGTGTTGTCGATATCGATTAATTGTTGTACATTCATTTTTTTGAAACAGGTAAGCTATAGTACGACTATAGCTTACCCATCTCCTTTAACTTTGGTTAAGCGCCGTTAA